>NZ_JBTGUH010000001.1:0-1247620 GCF_054343325.1 Paenibacillus marinisediminis | reverse complement strand
TTTGAATTCGCTCTTCCTCTTTCAGTCTCTTTCCCATACCGAATCATCTCCCTTATCTACAGTTTAAAACACTGTATAGGAAGACTCCAGTTTAATTAGGGGGCCTAAGAGCTCTGTACAACAATTCTGCTGAGCTACACCGTTAGACGTTCATATTGTTGTATAAAATACAACAATATGAACGTCGCATAGCTTGTTCCTAAGCTTCACTCAATGCAATGCCATTTATCGAGACAATTTAGACACTCTCACATCGTCCACTATGAGACTGTTCACCTGTTCTTGCTGCAGAAAGTTGAGGATGTCAGACACATTGCCTGCGATCAGCAAGCCGTACGCATTTACCCCATGCTCCTCCACATAAGCCAGCTTCTGCTTGTACAACTCACTGGGGGTGGTGGTGTACTCTCCCATTGCAATCAAGAAGTCATTTCGACTTGAGAGATGCTTCAGCAACGACTTGAAATGCTCGGACATGTGCTCGCCGCTATAATCCATTCCTCCGTCTTTAGAACAATAGGAGAGCTCCAAGCAAGGATATTCATCAGTTGGAATCATATCCTGCTCTATTATAATACCGCCGCCCGTGGGATCGAACCCAGTCATCATCCGTGATTGTCCCCGTTCGCCTGTACGTACGACAACCCATGGAATATAGATGTTCTCGTATCTGCGTATTAATGCCGCAAGTTCATCCATCGATAGGTCTTTCTTATAGGAAACATAAGCGGACACATAGCTGGACTGTGGCAACTTAGCCAGCTCATTTACTTCATCCTGATAGTGTTCCGGCTTCTGATATTCATACTTGCGACCGGTCCCGTCATCAAAAGTAATCTCCATTTCCCCTGCATCATAGAAGGTGTTAATACTAGGCAACCGATAGAAATTAGCAACCACATTCGGTATCTCTCCGCGAACGAGCTTATCGGTATACACATATGGGGAACGATTGGCGTAATTATCTTGATTGATACGGATATCATATTTTCCCATGCCAAGACTTTCGGCCATTGCCAGATTGGTGACGTACCCCGGAAAGTGGAGCTCAGTTAATGTACTGACGTCCACGAAGAATTGCTCAGAGCCGTATTGATTCTCGTAGCCTTCATTAGGGTTATAGAACATGCGGTCATACAGCTGCAACGCGATATATTGCACAGCTAATCCAGACAAGATGACAAGGATGACAGCCAGCGAGGTAATCTTAACAAACTTACGGTTAACCGCACGTTTTAGCCTAGTCGTATCAGGCAATGATTCAGAGACAACCTGATCATCTCGCTCGAACTGAGGAATCAGCTGCTCAGACATATACTCGTTGATGAGTTCATTCTTCTCTAGCTCCGCTTCAATATAAGCGATTTCTTCCTCGCTAGCTGTGCCTGCTCTATATCTAGCGAAGCTTTCCTTGAAATTCATAGTAGTTCCTCCTTCAGCAGATCTTTCAGTTTCTTGCGGGCGCGATACAGCGTCGTGCGGACTGCACCAGCGGATACCCCCATCTGTTCAGCGATATCCTGCAGCGAATAATCGAAGAAATAGTGCAGCAATATACACTCTCGATACGGATTCGCCAGTTGAATGATAGCTTTATAGATCGTTTTGCGCTGTTGACCGCACAGATAAGAATCCAGAACATGACCATCATCCACAAAATGGTGTTCATTAAGCTCGACAGAAGGGTGACGGCAGGATTTGCGAATGAGATCGATATAGTTATGTTTACAGACGCGGAACAGCCATTGCTTCATATGGGAAGAGGCAGTCTCGACGCTCATCAGCGCCTTGTAGAAGGTGTCGCTAGTTAAGCTCTCTGCGATATGAACATCCATGCAGAAGGACAGGGCATACAGATAGACGTCTCGATAATAGAGTTTATAGATATGTTCCAGCTCATCTGATCTCATGTTTGTCCCCTTCCCGCTCATATAAGTAACGTTATTCCTATCAAAATGTCACACATATATATTTCTAATGCAAGGAAATGTTGTAAAATAAATTCGCGTTTTGTCATATTCATGTTTGTTTCCGCCCGAATGAAAATTATTCTCACAAACGACGATATATGCTATGATGAGCTAAGTGAGAATGGCTATCATTTCGGATGATGGTTACAAGGAGAGGGTTACAGCATGAAGCATGTGCATAAGGATGGTCGCTGCATCACCTCTGAAATGAGAGGGAACATCAGTGTTTAGGTTGACGGACGAACAGGTTGCAGCTATTCAGCGATTTCAAATACAAGTGGTAGACTCTGATCATTCCGCGAGCGAGTCCGTAGTGATGACAGTTCAAGAGGCTTTGACAGAGGAAGGAAGCTCTCGTCTGCTGACGATGGTGAAGCAAGCGATGCGGGCGCCGACGAATGCCGTAGCGGCTTCGATCTGGATTCGATGGTACGGCTTCATGCTTGCAGGCCTGCTTGGACTGTACAGCACGCAGCACATTCGTTTCGTCGGAGAACTTGCAGACATAGGAATGGTTGCCGAGGGAACAACGATGTCATTTACAGTGCCAAGAGACGCTTTCGTTGAAGATCGCGAGCTCGAACGATCAGAGGCACTGCGCCAGCTGTTGGATCGTTACGGACATCCGGTGGTGAATGGCATATATCGTTTTGGCGGTGTTTCTAGACTGATTCTATGGGAAAATGTGTGGGGATACGTGCTGTGGATGTACACGCAGTTGATGGGGGAACAATCCAGTCGAGAGCAAGCCGAAGAGGACTTGGGATTCCTGCTGCAGGATGAGCTCTGGAAGCCAAACCTCGCGCACTCCCCATTCAAGCGCTTCTTGAATGGACAAGCTCCGATGGAATCTATGCAGACATATAAGCGAGTCACCTGCTGTCTGTACAAGGAACTTCCTGATACGAACAAATGCCCATACTGTCCCCATGCGCAGAAATGAAATCATGCAGTTATTTTTGCTCGCAAGGTCATGACCAGGAGTACCCTATTGCGCCAGACACAATAAAGGCAGCTATCTAAGAGGAGATCTTAAATAGTTGCTTTTTTGTTTATGTATTATCGAAAAACAATAATAAAATAATGATAAAGAATATATAATTGTTGACCAACAATCATGCATAGGTTATTATACCCTTAACTAAGGAGGTGCTCTCTCATAGAATCAGTACGCAACTTTTTATTTTTCACCTATCATCAAGCCTTATCTTGCATATTTCCAGTAGTCATATTCGCTACACTTGCCTTATCCAAGATGATTACTATACCTGGATTATATCGATACGATTTGATCTTAATCATTTGTCTCCTTACCCAATATATAATGTACAAAACGAAATTAGAAACAGCAGACGAACTCAAGGTGATTTGTGTGTTCCACCTTATTGGACTGTTGCTCGAAATATATAAGGTGCATTTCGGTTCATGGGCATATCCGGAGGAAGCTTTGACTAAAGTTTTTGGCGTCCCTTTATATAGCGGGTTTATGTATGCAAGTGTTGCGAGCTATATCTGTCAGGCATGGCGCCGATTCGACTTAAGGATGCATAACTGGCCCAAATCGATCTTCAGCATACCACTTGGTGTGGCCATCTATTTAAACTTTTTTACCCATCATTTTATTCATGATTTTCGTTGGTTTCTGACACTCCTATTATTTATTGTGTTCTCTCGCACTTTTGTACAATTTACAGTACGTCAATCGACTTATAAAATGCCGTTGACTGTCTCCTTTTTCTTGATCGGCTTTTTTATATGGATAGCTGAAAATATCGCTACTTTCTTCGGCGCGTGGCAATATCCCGATCAAAATGAAGCATGGAAACTGGTACACATAAGTAAAATCAGTTCGTGGTTCTTGCTCGTAGTCATAAGCATCATGATCGTCACACAGCTCAAGCACAAAAAATCAGCTATGAACATTTCCAACCTTAATAAGGAATCCATATCAATCAGATAGAAATATTAACATGTGGCCGTTCCATGCATTTGATAAACTTACTTTATATGGAGTATGGGAGGGTCATATCATGACTTTAAATCGGCTATCTGAACGATTCAAGATGTTCGCGGATCAGGAGTGCAGGGGTTCGAGCGTGTTATATGAATATTTGTCCCTTCATATTGCTCATGATGAGGAGCTGCTGCAGATTGCGGCTCAAGCCCGCGCTGGTCAGCCTGTTCCGAATCTATTGCTAGGGGCAGTTCACTATCTCTTGTTAAAAGGCTGTAAGCATGAGCTGCGGGAGTACTATGGAAGCATCGTATCTAATCCTAGGGAATATAGCTCCGCGTTTCCATATTTCAAAGACTTCTGTATCCAGTACAGCTATGAGCTGATATCCATTCTGCAATCAAGGCTTGTACAGACGAACGAAGTTAGACGATGCGCCTACTTATATCCCAGCTTCTGCACGATCTACAACATCACGCATAAACCGCTCGCATTAATTGAGATCGGAACTAGCGCTGGTCTTCAACTGATGTGGGACCAATACCGTTACTCATACCATTCAGATGAAGTGTATGGAAATGAACAATCGGAGCTGCATATGCGATCCATTATTCAAGGCGAACGAACGCCGCTGCTTCTTAAACAAAGTCCGCCTGTGACCACCAGAATCGGCTTGGATCTGCATGTAAATGACTTAAATAACCCGGACGATTATCTATGGCTGAGGGCGCTGATATGGCCTGAACATCAGGAACGGAATGCGAATCTGGAGCTGGCTAGCCGCTATATCCAGAAAGGGAACTTGGAGCTAATAGAAGGCGATGGCGTGAAGCTGCTCCCGGCCATTGCATCGAGAATTCCTGAAGAAAATACCTTATGCATATTCCATACTCATGTCGCGAATCAGATCCCGCATGACGCGAAGCTCGAATTGACGCAGACGATTCAGAGATTGGGTGCAGAGAGAGATGTGTTTCATCTTTACAATAATATGTGGGATGCCAATCTCCACCTGGATTACTACATGGACGGGATTGAAGTTCAGCATACGATTGCAGAAACGGAAGGACATGGCCGTTGGTTCACATGGAAAATGTAGCATATGGAGAGGAATAGGAGCTATGAGCACAAAGATTGACGCCTTTTCGAAGGCTGTTGACAGGTATATGGATTACATCCATAAGCCTTGGGGGCAGCTATTTTATAAGTCGGCATGGAATCAGATTCAAGATCATTTACCTGATTATGAGCGATCGATCTTGGACATTGGCTGCGGATTTGGCCTTACAAGTATTGAATTCGCGAGACTAGGGTGCAAGGTAACCGGAATCGAGCCGACTCTGAACATGCTTCAGATCGCACAGGAAAATGCGGCTAGTGAGGGTTTGAAGATCATTTTTATGAACAGTACCTTTCCTGCGGCAGTTAGCGTAGACCCTCCTTATGACTGCATTTTCTGTCACAATGTTCTGGAGTATGTCGAAGATCCGCATGAAGTTCTGCAGAGCATCAGTGAGCTGCAGAATGCAGAAGGCATTCTCTCCTTAATCTCTCATAATCCTGCTGCCAAGCTGATGAAGAAAGCGATCGTGAACAAGGACCCGGAGGACGCCTTAGCGAGTATTGGCAATAAGCAGGAGTATAGCGGGATCATACAGACGGATTATACGCTCTATTCTTATGAACAATTGGTGGAGTGGCTCGATGCGTGCGGATATGATGTGAGATGCACATACGGGATTCATAATCTATACGGCTATATTGCCGATAATGAACGGAAGATGGATGAGGCCTGGCACGAACAGATGATGAAGCTGGAATTAGAGATCAGTCGGATGCATCCGTACAAGGATATTGCGATCTTTACTCATCTTATCGCGGTTAAGAGAGGGTAAAGTACAAGTATAACTATAGTTTACCATTACAAGGACGCTGACTTTGCTATGATGACAATAGACAGGCAAAGGAGGTTTTATCATGCTAAATGTAATGGAAGTCGCAGATACGCTTGTGAATCATATCAAGTCCCATTATTCGGAGGATGTCGCGCTTGTCGCGTATTATGGATCGTATGTTCAGGGCACGGCAACGAAGCGATCGGATCTAGACTTCTTCTTCATACCGGCAACATCTCGTGGCTATGAAGCTAGCATTCAATTTGTGCTGGACGACATCAGCTTTGACTTCTGGCCGATTAGCTGGGAGCGGGCGGAGAGGATGGCGTCATTCCAAGAGCCGATGACGTCGATCATTGCGGATTGTGTCATTTTATACGTGCGTTCTGATTCTGACCTCGAGCGATTCAACAAGCTGCGCACGACGATTGGCGAGATACCTCAACAAGGCTTGAAGCTGGTGGAGAAAGCTGAGGAACGGCTGCGTGATGCTTATGTTCATCTATATAAGTTAAGCCGCATGAACCGCGAGGACAACCTGACGCTCTTCCGCATAGAGGCGCACGGAGCGATGACGAATGTGCTCAACAGTCTTGCCTTGCTAAATGGAACTTATTTTACAAAAGCATGGGGGAAGAACTCGGCGCAAATCTTGAACTTTCCCATGAAACCAGCTCATCTAGAAGGGCTTATGGACACCATTATGAGCTCTCAGTCGAGTAAGGAGATACGGGAAGCGTGTGAGCAGTTGACACAGAATACACTTGAATTGCTGCTGAAGCAGAAAGAAACGTATACGACGGAGTCTTCTTATCCCGACAGAATGAACGGAATCTATGAAGAGTTCAAAGGGATGCTCGATAAGGTGCTGACTGCCTGCGAGGCAAACGATTATAGCACAGCTTACCATGGATCGGTTATTGCTCAGGAAGAGATAGCTCGTTTTTTATACTTTGCGGAAAATGGTTATTGGTCGAGTGAACTGGACCCGAGTTTAGCTTATCAAGCTGTTTATCGAAGAGCAGGGCTGCCTGATCTGGTCGCTCTCCTCGATCCACAGCAGCTAGCGTCGCTGTATGAGGCCGTGAAGGATCTGGATTCTCTTCTCGAAAGTCATCTCTGCGAGCACGGGGTGAACATTAATCGCTTTCAGGACTTGGCGCAATTTGCGGCATTTCTGGAGCAGAGTAAATAATAAATACAGCCGCTGTCACATCAAGTTATCGGTTATCGATAGCCTGAAGCGATAGCGGCTGTTCTATTGTATGAGCACTATTTTGTAAATGTGTTCGTCAGTTCATTGCGGAATTCGGGATTGACCAAAATCTCATTGAAGAAGGAGTTCAGGCGCTTGATTATGTTATTGTAGTCAGTTGCCTTTACATCGTTCATAAACAAGGCTATCTCTATCCGATTGCCGCTCTTATCCTCAGCGTAGACAGCGTTGTTCAGAATGTACTGCGTATACCCTCCGATATTTCCCATATGAACAAATGTTTCTTGATTCGTTGGGTTCTGCATGGCGATCTCCAAGATTGCCTCGAGATGTTTCTTAGCTTCAGCGGAGAAATAGTCGCTGCTATTGAGCTTCTCCAGAATGATGACATAATCCGCTGTTGTCCCAGCTCCCATTCGGTCCGAGTTGATTCGGTCCAGATCCGTGTTGTACCAATCCTCTAATTTGCTGGATTCGAGATAGGAACCGCTGTTGTCATTTTTCAGATGCTGATGCACGGTCTCGGATAATGCAGCGAACTCTTCGCTAGTCATGCTGCGAATCTGTTCTGTAACGGCGTCGAGCTGTACCTTATCCGTTAGATCAGCATTGCTGCCGGCAAGCTCGTAAGGAACGAGCAGACTGGAGTTGAAATAGTGCAGCGGGCTGAAATTCTTCAGTCCCAGCAAGGTGATGTTCTCGTTGATCTTATCGAGACCGAGGCGATCCATCAAGTATTCCATGTTTGTATTGGAGCCGTACAGGATCATGCCCTTAGCCACTTCTTCCAGTGTAATGGCTTCGTCTTTAACCAAGTTTTTGGAACGCATGCTTTCGATCCAAGCTTCTTGGGCGCCGCCATCGAACTTAGGAATGTAATAGCGATTGAGATCTGATATTTTCACGTATTCATCGGATGAGATAATTCCTTCTGCTGCTTGCTCAGCATATTCAATGGCTACAAGAACATGAGCAGCGCTGGCGAGGGGCATGACCCGATCAGCGTTATAGTCTACTAGCGTATCATCGTTGTACTTGATGCTGAGCGAGACTTTATCGGGATTCTTATTGATATAATCCACGACATAATCGGTATTTGTTGAGGTTAGATTCGTAACCAAGAACCAAACGACCGCGATACATACGAGCAAGATACCGCTTAAGATATACAGCCTTTTCTTTTTCATGATGGTTGTCTCCTTATATGTTCATGCTTCTTATTATAGACATTCACCGCACGTTTCTCACAGTGGAATTAACTGTTAGGTGGGCGTTTGGTGCTGTAACGGGGAAAAACCGCGTTAACGCGGCGGCTCTGCCTCGCATGCATGCTGGCGAGGTGCCTGTAAGCGGGAATTTCCCCGTTAGGGGTGCGACGAGGGCGGCCGTTCGGCGCTGTAACGGGGAAAAACCGCGTTAACGCGGCGCGCCGGCCTTGGCTTGCATGCTGGTGAGGCGCTGTAAGCGGGTAATTCCCCGTTAGGGGTGCGTCGAGAGCGTCGCCTCGGCGCTGTAACGGGGAAAAACCGCGTTAACGAGGCGGCTCTGCCTCGCATGCATGCTGGCGAGCCACTGTAAGCGGGTATTTCCCCGTTAGGGGTGCGGCGAGAGCGTAGCTTCGGCGCTGTAACGGGGAAAAACCGCGTTAACGCGACGCGCCGGCCTTGGCTTGCATGCTGGCGAGCCACTGTAAGCGGGAATTTCCCCGTTAGGGGTGCGACGAGAGCGCCGCCTCGTGCTGTAACGGGGAAAAACCGCGTTAACGCGGCGGCTCTGCCTCGCATGCATGCTGGCGAGCCACTGTAAGCGGGTATTTCCCCGTTAGGGGTGCTGCGAGGGAGCCGCCTCCGTGCTGTAACGGGGAAAAACCGCGTTAACGCCGCGCAACGGCCTGGCATGCATGCTGGCGAGGCGCTGTAAGCGGGTATTTCCCCGTTAGGGTAGCGACGAGAGAGCCGCCTCCGTGCTGTAACGGGGAAATACCACGTTAACGCCGCGCTGCGGCCCGGCATGCGTGCTGGCGAGCCACTGTAAGCGGGTATTTCCCCGTTAGGGATGCGCCGAGAGAGCCGCCTCGGCGCTGTAACGGGGAAAAACCGCGTTAACGCCGCACCGCCTCGGCGCCCCTGGCTCCGCCCCCCGCGCCTCGGCCCCGCCACCGCCCACATCCTCGCACGATCGCTGCCAAGGCACCCCAAGCGCCGCTCCCGCACCACACAAATTTTTGTTATATAACAGAAAAATTTTAACAAAACAGTATTGAACAGTTCCAATTTATGTTATACAATACATCCATAATAAGGAAAGTGTTATATAACAGTTATGGGTGGTGATCACATGGATTGTCCAACTTGTGGCGGAAATGGCGAGATCGAATGCTTCCATTGTTCCAATGATTTGCCTCATACAAACGAAGGCGAGTGCCAGGACTGCAACGGCACCGCATTTACATCATGCTTCAGATGCTCGGGAACGGGATACCTCGAGCAGCACAGCTAATCAATAACTGACATCATACAAGTTACTAATAACCATGAGCCAATAGGGGGAACCGTACAGTGAAGAATCAACAGTGGGAACGCGAGATTGAAGAGCTGCATGACAAATGGGATGCGAATCGTTATGAAGGCATCATTCGACCGTATCGTGCGGAAGACGTTATTCGTTTGCGAGGCTCCTTGAAGGTGGAGTACACGCTGGCACAACGAGGCGCGGAGCGTTTGTGGGAGCAGCTTCACACCGAGGATTATGTGCATGCATTGGGCGCTCTGACCGGCAATCAGGCTGTACAGCAGGTTAAGGCAGGTCTGAAGGCGATATATCTCAGCGGATGGCAGGTGGCTGCGGATGCGAACTTGGCGGGGCATATGTACCCAGACCAGAGCTTGTATCCAGCTAACAGTGTGCCGCAGGTGGTAAAGCGAGTCAATCAGGCGCTGCAGCGCGCGGATCAGATTCAGCATGCGGAGGGCAAGGGAGATATCGACTTCTTTGCACCGATCATTGCGGATGCCGAAGCTGGCTTCGGCGGTCCCTTGAACGTATTCGAGCTGATGAAGGCGATGATTGAAGCGGGGGCTTCTGGTGTGCATTTTGAAGATCAATTATCCTCTGAGAAAAAATGCGGTCATCTGGGCGGCAAAGTGCTGCTTCCAACAAGTCAGGCGGTGCGCAACCTGATTGCGGCTCGGCTTGCAGCCGATGTGATGGGGGTAGATACCATCCTGATTGCAAGAACAGATGCGAATGCCGCTCGCCTGCTTACCAGCGATATAGATGACAACGACCAGCCATTCTTGACTGGTGAGCGTTCGCCGGAAGGCTTCTTCTACGTACAAGAAGGCTTGGATCAAGCCATATCCCGAGGCCTTGCCTATGCGCCATACGCGGATCTCATCTGGTGTGAAACATCAGAGCCTAACATTGAAGAAGCAAGACGATTCGCGAAAGCGATTCATAAGAAATTCCCAGGCAAGCTGCTGGCCTACAATTGCTCGCCGTCCTTCAATTGGAAGAAGAAGCTGAGCGATGAGGAGATCGCAAGCTTCCAACAGGAGCTCGCCGCGATGGGCTATAAGTTCCAGTTCGTGACGCTCGCTGGATTCCATGCGCTGAACTACAGCATGTTCTCGCTCGCGAAGGGCTATCAAGAGCGAGGAATGGCAGCTTACGCAGAGCTTCAACAGGCAGAATTCGAGCTGGAGGCTCAAGGCTATGAAGCGACTCGCCATCAGCGCGAGGTTGGCACAGGGTACTTCGATGAAGTAACTCAGATTATCGCTGGGGGAACCGCATCGACGATCGCATATGCGGGGTCGACGGAGCAGGATCAATTTTCATTCTAGTAGAGAAGCTAATCGGGAAAGGAATGTATATATGACGATTCCGAATCATTCACGCACCCTGACACTGTCAGGCGAAATAAAAGATGAAACCTATAACGAGATTCTGACGGAAGAAGCCTTATCCTTCGTACTGAAGCTCGAGCAAGCCTTCGGACAGCGCCGCCGGTTACTGATGGAAGTGCGCGAAGAACGGCAGCGCCGTATTGATAATGGCTATTTACCGGATTTCTTGCCTGAAACGGCACTGATCCGTGACAGTGCGTGGTCCATCGCGCCGGTGCCTCAAGATCTGCAGGATCGGCGGGTAGAGATCACCGGACCTTCCGGTGATCGGAAGATGGTCATCAATGCGCTCAATTCAGGCGCTCGCGTCTATATGGCGGATCTCGAAGATGCGAATTCTCCAACTTGGGCGAACACGATCGAAGGACAGATTAATCTTCGAGATGCGATCCGCGGAACGATCAGCTACACAAGCCCAGAAGGCAAGGTCTATTCGCTGAACGAGACCAGGGCGGTTGTCAAAGTTCGTCCCCGTGGATGGCATATGGTAGAGAAGCATGTACTCTTAGATGGTGAACCGATCTCTGCCAGCTTGTTCGACTTCGGGCTGTACTTCTTCCATAATGCTAAGACGCTGCAGCGTCAAGGAAGCGGCCCTTACTTCTATCTTCCTAAGCTAGAGAGCCATCTGGAAGCGCGTCTATGGAATGATGTGTTTGTATTTGCACAGCAGGAAATGAATCTCCCAGTGGGTACGATCAAAGCCACTGTGCTGATCGAAACGATCTTGGCTGCATTTGAAATGGATGAGATCCTGTATGAGCTGCGCGATCATATCGCAGGCTTGAACTGTGGACGTTGGGATTATATCTTCAGCTATATTAAGAAGCTGCGCAATCAACCGGACGTCATACTGCCCGATCGCAGCGTCGTTACGATGGAATCGCCGTTTATGACGGCCTATTCCCTGCTCGCGATCAAGACCTGCCATAAGCGCGGCGCGCACTGTATCGGCGGAATGGCGGCGCAGATTCCGGTGAAGCATGACGCGCAGGCTAATGAAGCCGCCATGGAGAAGGTGCGGCAGGATAAGCTGCGCGAGGCTCGCAACGGCCATGACGGCACATGGGTAGCGCACCCTGCGCTCGTTCCGATCGCGATGGCGGCGTTCGACACCCATATGCCAGCGGCGAATCAGGTGAATCGCCAGCTTGATGAGACACACATCACGGCCGAGCAGCTCTTAGAGATTCCGCTCGGTGCGATCACCGAAGCGGGAGTACGAATGAATGCGTCGGTAGGCGTTCAATATTTGGAAGCTTGGCTGCGCGGCTTTGGGGCTGTGCCGATCAACAATCTGATGGAGGATGTAGCGACAGCGGAAATATCCAGAGCCCAGCTCTGGCAGTGGATCCGACATCCGAAGGGAATACTTGAGGATGGCCGCAAAGTGACGAAGGAACTGTTCGATACGATCATGGACGAGGAACTGTACAAGATCAGGGAGCAGATGGGCGAGCAGCGCTATAGGGAGAGCAAGTTTGAGCTGGCCAGCAGCTTGTTTCGTGACATGACGATTGCAGAACAGTTTGAATCCTTTTTAACTAATCAGGGGTATGCGCATTTAAACTAATCGTTTAAAGAATCGAGGAGGCGTATCAATATGGTTTCCAACACGTTAACGAGTATGAAGACTGCAGTTCTCAATGGCTGTGATGAATGTGGAGAGCCCCAATCTTCTGCTAGGTATAATTCAGAAGCTCAGCAGGTGTGTGTAACATGCTTGGAAACAGCCGCATATCCTCTATCCCCCGTATATCTGGAATTATATTATTCATTCTTCGAATCAAGGGCGTAAGGCACAAGGGAACAACCACATAACGTGAGACTTGGTCAGCCAATAACAAGCCTAGTTTCATTCGCATCGATGCGGATGAAGCTGGGCTTGTTTTACGTATAATTGTTCATTTGATCAATAGTATTAATTTTATATACAGTGTATTACAATAGCTTTAATGAAGCAGCAAACAGCGTGAAAGGGGTTGATAGAAGCATGGATTCACAAGAGTTTACGACCAAGCACGAGCAGATCATTCAATATATAGAGGAACTCAGTGTAGGAGCTCGGATATCCGTTCGCAAGATCGCCCAAGCGCTGGATGTTAGTGATGGCACAGCATATCGGGCCATTAAGGATGCGGAGAACCGGGGAATTGTACATACGAAAGAGCGGACGGGCACGATACGGATCGAGAAGAAGCAGCACGAGCAGATCGATAAGCTGACATTTGAGGAAATCGCCATGTTAGTAGGCGGTGAGGTGCTAGGCGGACAAGCAGGCTTGCATAAGTCATTGAACAAATTTGTAATCGGCGCTATGCAGCTGGATGCGATGATTCGCTATATTGAACCCGGCAATCTATTAATTGTAGGCAATCGGATTAAGGCACACGAGAGCGCGCTGACATTAGGCGCCGGTGTATTGATCACTGGGGGCTTCGATACAACTCCAGAGGTTGTGGCAATGGCCAATGAGCTCCAGCTACCCGTCATTCGCTGCAGCTACGATACGTTTACAACGGCTGCACTCATTAATCGCGCGATCGATGATCGAATGATCAAGAAGCAGATTATGCTCGTTAAGCATATTATTCGTGAGGATGAACCGATCATCACGATGCGAGAGTTCAACACGGTGGAGCAATATATGTTATTAATAGAGGAAACGAATTATAATCGCTTTCCGGTCGTTGATGAAGCCAATCGGCCGATTGGCATGATTACAGCGAAGGACGTGATCGGGGGAGCTCCGGATCAAACGATCGACAAATTAATGACGCGCCAACCGTTGACCGTCTCAACGCAGACTTCGATAGCTACAGCAGGACATATGATGGTGTGGGAAGAGATTGAACTTCTGCCCGTGATCGATGAGAATCAGCAGCTTGTCGGCATTATTAGCCGCAAGGATGTGCTGAAGGCGATGCAGCAGGCACAAATGCAGCCGCAGAACGGAGAAACGTTTGATGATCAGATCGGCGGATCATTCGAGGTATTGAGAGACGAGGAAGGCAGATTATTTTTCCGCACCCGAATTACAGCGCAGATGAGCAACCATATCGGCAACCTGTCAGAGGGGACGATCTCTAGCATGATTCTTCAAGTCGTCACCAGAACGGTGAGGGATCTGCGCAAGGGTGACCTGCTCATCGATCATACTTCGTCTTATTATCTAGCGCCAATCGAGATTGACAGCATTGTGGATTTCGTACCGACGATCATCGAGTCTAGCCGCCGATCCTGCAAGGTCGAAGTAGAGGTGTACTGCAACGATAAACGAGTCGTCAAGTCGATGATGACAGCAAGAGTGGTCGGTCCATCCTAATTTCGCACTCTACCGAAAGCTTATGAAACATAAAAAATAGTATTTTCTCTCATTTCCGGGGAAATAGTACAGCATACCCTATTAATCGTAAAATATTGTCGCAGATCTATTATACTGTAAGGATAATCATCCGATTGGAAAATGGGGAGTGAGTGTGCACCATGTCAATACTGCCAGATCGTGTATTGGAATGGGTTATCGAGTCCGTTGATCCTGAAGCCACGATTCAGTCGATTCATCGCATGCAAGGCGGAATATCGTCTATTGTGTGCAGCATTTCGCTGCAAACGAAGCATGCGGATAAGGAAGTTGTCTTGCGATTGTTTGATAACGCGGAATGGGTGCGGAATGAGCCGGATCTGGCTCGGCATGAAGCTGAATGTCTGCGTTTAGCGTCACATGTGGATGCTGAGACCCCGCAAATCATTGCGTTTGATGAGGACGGAAGCAAGTGCGGAATGCCCGCAGTGCTCATGACCAAGCTGAATGGATCAGTTGTGCTTACTCCTCCTGATATGGAGGCGTGGCTGAATGGCCTAGCTCGATCTCTTGTACAGATTCATAAAGTGAGTGCTGATAGCTTTCCATGGAAATACCGAAGCTATATGGATCCAGCTTCATATGAGATCCCAACATGGTCCGATTATCCAGAGCAATGGGGCAGAGTCGTCAACATTGCCAAGGGGCCGCATCCGTCAGTGAAGCAATGCTTCATACATAGAGACTATCACCCTACCAATGTGCTGTGGGCTGATGGACAAGTCAGCGGCATCGTCGATTGGGTCAATTCGTGCCAAGGACCTGCTGGTGTTGATATTGGCCACTGCAGATGGAATATCGCCATGCTGTATGGCGTTGAGACAGCAGACGCCTTCCTGTCGGCATATGAGCGATTGGCTGGATCGGAGTTCTGTTATGATCCTTACTGGGATATCAAATCTTTGATGGACGTGCAGTTCGGGACGCCTGAGGTTTATCCCGGATGGACAGCGCTAGGATTTGAAGGGTTAACCGACGAGCTGATGAAAGAACGCACAGACAGCTACATGCTAAGCCTGCTTAAGCGGGCGGCGACATGAAGAGAAATAGCCTACTCTGTTTCGGATTGATGAGAGTAGGCTATTTGCTATGTATATCATCCGCTATATTTCCGCTTGCTCCTGCAAGAAATGAAGCGTCTTGCGAATATGCTTGTCCCCAGTGTAATGGCCATTAAACGGATATATCTCGATACGCTTGTCTGAATTGATCCGATTGTAGGCAGCGAATACGGCTTCAGGCGCACAGACGGTATCCTTGAATCCGACACTTACCAGAACAGGTATGGATATGCGGCTCGCTAGATTCATATTGTCGAAATAACTTAAGGTATGCAGCACCTGATTCAGTTGGTCAGGATATCTTGCTACATAATCCGCTGCTTCTGTAATAGAGCCTGTCGTATTAAATATAGCCCAGTCCATATGGCACATATTCGGCACATCCGCTACCGCAAAGGCATGTCGGCAGCCGATCGCACTTACAGCCAGCGCCAGTCCGCCGCCTTGACTTCCGCCAATAACGCCGATCCGTGAGGAATCCACCTCCGGCTGCTCGCGCACCCAATCGATGGCGCGAATGGCATCGGTAATGATCACTTTGTAATAGCATTCATACGGATTACGAATTCCCTTCGTGATCCAGCCTCTCGTCATTCCTGCATGCAGCGGGGTAAGGTCGCCGGTATCGCCGGCTTGTCCGCGAATATCGATGGAGAATACAGCGAAGCCCGCTAGGAGATAGGCAGCATGATGCTCTGGCAGTCCCTTGCTTCCTGTGTAACCATGATACAGCACAACGCATGGATAGGATTCTCGGTTATGCCATGCCGGAACCAGATAATCACCATGAATAGGCGTCCCGTCATTGCCTTGGTAGGTGACGCTGTAGGCTTTCACGCCTAGCAAAGGGGTATCCACTTGCTCCCTGCTGCCATTCAGTGGAATGGAACGCGTCTCTTGCAGAACAGCGGACCAGAAGGTTTCGAGGTCGGTCGGTTCAGTCAGATCAGGCGCATATTGCAGCAAGTCATGAATCTTGCGATCAATAAAGTTCATCTAGTAAACCTCCTTTTCCATATTTTTTATAGTAACACCTTGATGGGTGATTAACCATGAAATAGTAGATCAGTATTGTGAATTTAATAATATCGGGGTAATAAGAAAGCAGCCTACTCCCACAGGGATAGGCTGCTCGGTCATTTACATAAGCGGAGCAAATACGCGCATGATGGAGCGTGCGAAACGAGTGTGCCATTTGACCTCTCTGCAGGCTTCCAATGTAATCTGGTGGCAATTATCCAGTGTTGCTAGGAAATCCTCCTTCATCGCTAACACGGTGCTCGATCGGTACAGCCATGTCGCACATTCGAAGTGCAGATAGAGACTGCGATAATCCAGATTAATCGTACCGATGATGGCAAGCTCATCGTCAACAACGAAGCTCTTCGCATGGATAAAGCCTGGCGTGTATTCGTATATCGTAACGCCATTCTCGATCAGTGTCGGATAATAAGCGCGCGTTACCATGTGTACATACCATTTATCCGGAATATGCGGTGTTACGATGCGAACATCAATACCGCTCTTGGCAGCCAAGCATAGAGCCGTTACCGTTTCGTTATCCACGATGAGGTAGGGGGTATTAATGTAAATGTAATCTTTAGCCCGATTGATCATGTTGATGTATACATTCTCGCCGACGACTTCATCGTCTAGAGGACTATCCCCATAAGGCATTACGTATCCGTCGCTGGAGAAGCTAGCCGTATGATAATGATGGGGTCTGTATTCCTCGTAATCCTCATCGGTATCGTTTAGGAAATCCCACATCGTTAAAAACATCACGGTAAAGTTCCATACCGCCTCACCCTTCAGCATAATCGCTGTATCTTTCCAATGCCCGAAGCGGACATACGCATTGATGTATTCATCCGCTAGGTTAATCCCGCCAGTGAAGGCCGTGTGGCCGTCAATGACGATGATCTTGCGGTGATCGCGATTGTTGAGCCTCGTAGTCAGAACCGGGATAAACGGATTGAACACCTTGCACTTGATTCCTAATTTCTCAAGCTGCTTGTCATAGTTATAGGGCAACGTCTTCAGACATCCTACATCGTCGTATATGAAGCGAACGTCGACACCTTGTTTCACTTTCTCAATCAAGATGTCCAGGATGCTGTTCCACATCAAGCCTTCCTGTACAATGAAATACTCCAGAAAGATATAGTGCTCTGCCTTCAGAAGCTCCTCTTTCAAGCGCTCGAACTTGATTTCTCCAGAAGAAAGAAACTCGGAGGTCGTATTCTTATAGATCGGATAAGACGATGCGGAATGAATGTAAGTCGCTTGTTTCGCAACACTCTTGTCCAGCGCGATGATCTCATCCATTACGTCTTGATCCTGCTGTATAACACGCAAGGTCTTATGGTATATACTGCTCATCCTGCGCGCCGTGCGTTTGCTGATCTTCTTATTGCCGAACATCAGATAGAATAGTCCGCCAAACACGGGAAAGAGTAAGATAGGGATAATCCAAGCCAGCTTATAAGCAGGATTGGACTTGTTATTAACGATCCACAATACGACCATTAAGCTGATCACCACAAACGCAAAGTAGAAGTAAACGAAATAACTGCTGAATTTCCAAATGATTACTAACAGTACAACCAATTGAATAACTAACAGCGTGCCGACGATGACCATCCGATTAAGAAGCGATTTAATAATGTTATTCATGAATCAACCTCATTCTGTATGTAATGTTACAGTCTAATGTTGTGAGGACATGGCTTGAATGCGGCAACAGGCATAGTATTTGCCATGAACAAGCAAATTAATGTTCAACTTGTAAATCCCGCATATCTAGGCAATAACCATCAAGTTTAAGCGATGCCCACTGTCTATATAAAAGTAAATTCGGATGTAAAGCAAGAAATAGAGGAGAAAGTCGCTAATTATTCGAAAATAGGTCGGTGCAGCGTACAGAAACACGTCTCTCAATCGGCTTCATGCTATAATACGGTCATAATGAAGGAACCATAAGGAGGCAGGGCTTTGAATACGAAAAGTAAAGCGCTGTGCATCGGCCCGCCGAGATTCGCAATCGCTGTGCATGCGCTCGTGTGGTTAACACAAAGTGAATGTAAATGTTCAAGCGCGGCAATAGCAGAGCAAGTGAAATCACACGCCGCCTTTCTGCGCAGGGTGTTGGCTCAACTGGCGAATGCGGGAATCGTCGATGCAAAGGAAGGCCGGGACGGCGGGTATACATTGAAGATAGCACCTGACCAGATTAAGTTGGCGGACGTGTATTTGGCGATGAAGAATGACTGCGCAGAGTCTGCAGTAGAAGTGGATTGCGGCGAAGCGGGCAAACAGCTCGATCTGGTATTAGATAAAATAATGCTTGAAGCCGAGCGGCAGACGATTGAATATTTGCGGCAATTCAGCATCGCGGATCTAATGGGAGCGGAAGATTCAGTCTAATCTTAACTGTTACTTGTATAGTATCAGTTAATGAAATATAATATCCTTGTCAGTTAAATTCCGATATGGAGGGTTCAACATGAATGTAGAAATATGGTCAGATTATGCTTGTCCATTTTGCTATATAGGTAAGCGCCGCTTAGAAACGGCATTGCAGCAGTTCGCTCACAAGGATCAAATCAATGTGGTCTTCCGCAGCTTTGAATTGGATCCGAATGCGCCTAAGGATACGGATCAGGATGTGAACGCCATGCTCGCGGCTAAGTATGGCATGAGCATTGAGCAGGCGAAAGCGAATAATAGACAGCTCACGCAGTCGGCGGCAGGTGAAGGCTTGGAGTATCACCTGGATGAGCTGATCTTAACGAACACATTCGACGCTCATCGTCTTATGTATTATGGGATGGCTAACGGCAAGGGCAAGGAGACAGTTGAAGCCTTATTTAAGGCTTACTTTACGGATTCGAAGCATCTGGGTGATCACTCTACACTAGTGGCCATTGCGCAAGAAGCAGGGCTTGATCCTGAAGCGGTCGCTGCCGTACTGGCAAGTGATGAATATACTCAAGAAGTACGCGCAGATGAGCGCGAAGCACGAAACATAGGTGTTCAAGGTGTACCGTTCTTCGTCATTGACCGCAAGTATGCCGTATCTGGAGCACAGCCGGCGCATATGTTCTTGGAAGTGCTGGAGAAGGCATGGCATGAAGCGAATCCGATCACGGTTATGAATACAGCCTCTGGAGATGGCGGCGTGTGCACGGATGGCGCATGCATGATCGACGATAAAAAATAATAGCCGTTATGCAAGTGAACTTGACCGATCTTCTTGATGAAGGTCGGTCTTTCATTTTAATTTTGCTTAATTAAAGTGTTGACTATATACCCTATAGGGTATATTATATGATATGTAATCAGGAAGCTGTTAACCGTTCTTTTTTTACAAGAATTATACCCTATAGGGTATGCAAAAAATATGATTTCTAAATACTCAGAGGAGGAAATATATGAACTACCTTAACATCCTGATCCTTGCGCTGTTGGTTGGCTTCATCGTGTACCGCATGCTGCCGACCAAGGGAGTGAAGCAGATTACAACTGCTGACTTGAAGCAGGAGCTGAAGGACAAGAGCAAGCAATTCGTGGATGTCCGCACACCGGGAGAATTCAAGAACAGCCATATTAATGGATTCAAGAATATTCCGCTAAACGAGCTTGACTCGAAGGCGCCGACCCAGCTGTCGAAGGATGCTGAAGTAGTCGTGATCTGTCAGAGCGGGATGAGAAGCAATAAAGCGTGTAAAGCCTTGAAGAAGCTGGGATATGAGCATGTCACGAATGTTAAAGGCGGCATGAGCGCTTGGTCGTAATCACGAGTTAAGCGATAAAGGTTATATAACAGGAGGCAGAATGATGGATGTATGGAAAGCCAACGTCACGCTGGACGCGAAAGGGTTAGCGTGCCCGATGCCAATCGTACGAACGAAGAAGATGATGAACGAGCTGGAAGCGGGGCAAGTGCTTGAGGTGCAAGCAACGGACCGAGGCTCGAAGGCTGATATTCAGGCATGGGCGAAGAGCGCGGGCCATCAATACCTGGGCACGTTGGAGGAAGGAGCGGTTCTGAAGCATTATTTGCGAAAGTCATCGGGTGACGAGGCTGTTGAGCGCAAGCATGAAGCGGTCATCGACAATGATCTGCTTGCAGCGAAGCTGGAGGCCAATGCGAATATCGTCGTGCTGGATGTAAGAGAACCGGCAGAATATGCATTCAATCATATTCCGAGTGCGATCTCCATCCCGCTTGGCGAGTTAGACGATCGGCTTCAAGAGCTGAATCCAGAGGATGAGATCTACATCGTGTGCCGTACCGGCAATCGCAGTGATATGGCGTCGCAGAAGCTGGCAGTGAAAGGGTACAACAACGTATACAACGTGGTGCCTGGAATGAGTCAATGGACGGGAACAACTGTCGGACTTAACGGATAAAACATTTGCCGCAGAAAAAATTTTAATCTATTATATACCATAGGGGGTATCTGATAATGGCAGTAATCCCAATGACAGCTCATGATGTAGCGATGAAGGTGATAAACAAGGCAGACTTGTTCATCTTGGACGTTCGCAATGAAGCGGACTTCAGCGATTGGAAGATTGAAGGCGCAAATATCGGTCATCTTAACATTCCTTATTTTGAACTGTTGGATGGAGTAGATAGCATCATGGATCAGCTTCCGCAGGATAAAGAAGTG
The DNA here is from genome assembly GCF_054343325.1 of Paenibacillus marinisediminis. Taxonomy (NCBI): domain Bacteria; kingdom Bacillati; phylum Bacillota; class Bacilli; order Caryophanales; family Paenibacillaceae; genus Paenibacillus; species Paenibacillus marinisediminis. The sequence continues at coordinate 1,226,574 of NZ_JBTGUH010000001.1, read as the reverse complement.
CTCGTAGTTTGCGCGAAAGAGGGCTCTTCGATCATGGTAGCAGATATGCTGGCTGAGCAGGGGATGGAAGTGTCCTATCTCGTGGGCGGTATGAAGGCATGGAGTGAACATCTGGAGCCTATTAAGGCTGGCGATCTGACAAACGGCGGCGAGCTGTATCAATTTGTGCGAATCGGTAAAGGATGTCTATCTTATATGATCATCTCCGATGGCGAAGCAGCGATCATTGATGCGACTCGTATGACAGATGAATTTATTCATTTTGCAAATGAGAAGGGCGCTGTGATCAAGCATGTATTCGACACACATCTTCATGCGGATCATATCTCGGGCGGGCGGAAGATTGCTGAGCTGACAAATGCGATTTACTGGCTCCCGCCAAAAGATGCGGGTGAAGTGGTATTTGAATATGAGGCGCTGGAAGACGGCGTTGAAGTGAAGATTGGTCATACGACGATTGATATCAACGCTGTATATTCACCGGGGCATACGATTGGATCCACATCCTTTATTGTAGATCAGAAATACCTGATGTCTGGCGATATTCTCTTCATCGACTCGATCGGCAGACCAGACTTGGCTGGCTTGGCTGAGGATTGGGTAGGCGATCTAAGAGAAACGCTGTACAAACGCTACAGAGAGCTGTCCTCGGAACTGATCGTGATGCCTGCTCATTTCATGATCGTGGAGGAGCTTAATGAGGACGGCAGCGTCTCGAAGAAGTTAGGCACCTTGTTTGCCGAGAACCATGGCCTGAATATTGGGGATGAGGAAGAGTTCATCGACCTGGTGACAAACCATTTGCCGCCGCAGCCACATGCTTATCAAGAGATTCGCAAGACGAATATGGGCAGAATGACGCCGACTGAAGATGAGCAGCGAGAGATGGAGATCGGCCCGAACCGCTGTGCGGTTCGCTAGACTATAGCACGATCACAACACTATATTATTACACGAATGAAAAGGAGAACAACACAGATGAATGCAGATCAAGTATTAGATGCTAAGGGACTAGCATGTCCAATGCCAATTGTACGAACGAAGAAAGCGATCGAGGCTATGGATTCCGGCCAATTGCTCGAGGTTCAAACGACGGATAAAGGCTCGAAAAATGACATTACAGCATGGTGCGCTTCCAGCAAGCATGAATTAGTAGGTTCTGTTGAAGAAAACGGTGTGTTTAAGTTCTGGATTAAGAAAGCATAATGGAACATGCAGGAAGTCAAAACACCGTGAGATACTTCCATCCTGGAGGTCTGGACTCACGGCAGGGGTATAAGTATATGGAGGTGGCAGTGTGTTGAACAGCAGACAGTGGCAAGAAATGATGCCGGATGAAGCCAAGCAATTATTGAATAACAAGGATGTACACTTTGTTGATGTTAGAGAAGTCGATGAATATGAAGAGGGTCATATCCCTAATATTACGAACATTCCATTGAGCCAATTCGCAGAACGTGTGCATGAATTGGATAAAGATACACCGCTTGTCATGGTGTGCAGAAGCGGTAACCGCAGCGCGCAGGCGTGTGAATATCTCATTTCCCAAGGCTACAGTAATGTGAAGAATCTTGTCGGCGGAATGATGCACTGGGATGGGGAAGTCGAATAAGCAGGCTGGATACAAGTTTTATGTGATAATGAATTAGTTGAGCGTGGACAGAAGTCAGTAGCCCAAGAGATTTCTTGGACTACTGTTCTTGTGTATGGCGAAATGATTTGAAATATGAGAGTATTGATGTTGTGCTTATTCATTCCTGTACTCGATCCGTACACCGAGATGATAATAGGTCTCTTCTCTATAATGCCCATGTGGGCAGCTTTTGACGGCGACGTCATGGTCATGCTCGCTCTGTAAAGGCTGTTTGCACTGAGGACAGTTGTGCTGCAGCATCTTTTTAATGAAGGTCAACATCGTTTATCAACCTTTTCCTATTTATTTACTTGGAATTAATTATAAATGCAATTGTAGTTCGCGTATAGCGTATTATCGCCAATAATCAATCGAAAAAATCATTGTCTACGCTAAGGATTGTTGATTAATTCATATCAGATGATTTCATTGCACAGCACGACGAGGAGGTAACTATGGATGCGTTATTGTATGCGGTAATGCTGGCACTTGGATTAGTCGGTTCCTTCTTCTCCGGTCTGTTGGGAATTGGCGGAGCTATTATAAATTATCCTTTGCTGCTGTTCGTTCCATCAGCGCTGGGTCTGGCTCATTTTACAGCACAGGAAGTATCGACGATCAGTATGTTTCAAGTGTTCTTTGCTTCATTGGCGGGTGTACTGTCCTATCGGAAGAAGCCGGAGACTGCAGCGTTAATCGATAAGGGACTTGTAGCTTATATGGGGTCGAGCATCTTAGTTGGGAGCTTGATTGGCGGTGTAAGCTCTAAATATCTGCCGAACGATACCATTAATCTGGTGTATGGGATACTGGCGGTTATCGCGGTTATCCTGATGCTGATCCCGAACAAAGGGAAGCAGCAAGAAGCGGGAGCTCCTATAACCTTTAACAAGGCGATTGCTATGGGGTCTGCATTTGTCGTAGGTATCGTTTCAGGTATTGTTGGCGCTGGCGGAGCGTTCATCCTGATTCCAATCATGCTGACTGTACTGCGAATTCCTACAAGAACGACGATTGCCTCCTCCTTAGCTATCGTATTCATCTCCGCTATTGGCGGTGTCATCGGGAAGATAACCGCAGGTCATATATTAATCGTTCCGATCCTGTTTACGGTGATCGGCAGCGTGATCGGGGCTCCTATCGGCTCCAAGGTCAGCGGCAAGATTGACGTTAAGGTATTGCGATATGGATTAGTCCTCCTCATATCAGCATCAGCGATTAAGATCTGGCTGGATATTTTGGGATAGCGAGTCGGCGTGAATTTCATATGAGCCAGTGGTTGCAGATCCGATTCAACTATATTGGATTGATCGGATCAATTTTTTTAATATGTTTTATACCCATACGTGTATATGTAAATATCGAGAAAAGAGGTGTCTGCAGTTGGAGAACCAACGTGAAAAGACGACGATCGTATTGTTCAGCGGTGATCTGGATAAAGCTATTGCCGCATTTATTATAGCTAACGGGGCTGCCGCCTACGACCATGATGTAACCATCTTCTTCACCTTCTGGGGCTTGAATACGATGCGCAAGGATGAAGTCGTTAAAGTGGAAAAAGGCTGGCTTGAGAAAATGTTTGGCTGGATGATGCCGCGCGGAGCGAATAAGTTAGGCTTGTCCAAGATGCAGATGATGGGCATGGGCCCGCAAATGATCAAGCATGTCATGAAGAAGCACAATGCGCTGTCTCTGCCGCAGCTGATCGAATTAGCGCAAGAACAAGGCGTTAAGCTGGTCGCTTGTACCATGACGATGGACCTGCTGGGTCTGAAGCAAGAGGAACTGATTGACGGCATGGAGTATGCAGGCGTTGCTGCCTATTTGGGAGATGCGAATCAGGCAAAAGTAAACTTATTTATTTAAGCTTATTCTTGGCAGCTTTTTTGATTATAATATACCTATGTTGGTATATGGGGGAAAGGCGTGAAGAGTTATGGGTTACACTTATTCAGATGATACGAAGAAACGGTTAAAGCGTATCGAAGGACAAGTTCGCGGTGTTCTGCGATTAATGGAAGAACAGAAATCCTGCAAGGATGTTGTCAGTCAACTTTCCGCTGTTCGGAATGCTGCGGATAAAGCAATCGCTCAGATAGTCGCTGAGAACCTGCAATCATGCATCTTAGAAGAACAAGAAGCAGGCAGAGATTCCAATCAAGTGGTGCAGGAAGCTATACAGCTATTGGTGAAGAGTCGCTAATACGCTCAAAGAGAATAGTATGATTTATTGCGCTGACGTTAGGTGGATGACTCTTTATAGTCATATTAAGAGTCAAATATTTACACTTAAAGGAGGCGCGATTTTTATATGAGTTTTCATTATACCGTAGAGTCAAAAAAATCAGTTGAAGACGCGATCCGGGATATCGGTATAAACCTGCGTAAGCATAAGTTCGGCATACTGTGGCAAATGAATATTCCAGATAAGCTGCAGGAAAAAGGGGTCAATACGTACAAGAGTCCGTATCGCGTACTGGCAGTATGCAATCCGCAAGAATCTGCTAATGCGCTGAATCATAACGAATTGGCGGGGTATTTCATGCCGACGAAGATAACCGTCTATAAGAGCGGAACACAGACGATGATCGGGCTCCCTAGGCCTTCTGCTCTCGTTGGTATGATTAATGATCCAGAACTCACGCAGGTGGCGGAACGAATTGAGCAAGTGCTGATCGAGGTCATCGAGCAGTCAAAATAATAGATGTTGCAGTTTTAAGGCACAGCAGTGTAGGGGGAGGTCTCTGGCTGCTGTGTTTTGTTATGCGGGCAGGATAGCTCAATATTTTCACGAATACTCTACATATGAAGATATTTACAATTTCAAAAACAAGACGTTATCTGCACTTTCTGCTCGGTCATCCGGCCGATAAATAAAGGACTTTTAAAACTGAAATTTACAAGAAATGAGTGAATTTAATGACTGTTTTTTATTTAATCCGGCATGGTGAACCCAAATGGGCTATTAATGAACGTTACAAATTGAAGGGGCATGGGAGAGATCTTGTGCCGCTAACAAAGGAAGGAATTGAACAAGTGTACGAAACTTCAACCGATGAACGACTAAAGAAAGCGGAGATAATTGTTTCGTCACCTTATACTAGAGCACTCCAATCAGCAGCTATATTATCAAAGGAACTTCATTTAGAAATTAGTGTAGAGTTTGATATAAGAGAATGGCAACCTGATTTAACATTTGAATTTGATTCTATGGAACGACTTAAAGAACTTGGAGATGATTATGACAAACATAATGGGATATATCCAACGGGAGAAATAAGAAATTGGGAATCTAAAGAAATGATGAAGAAACGAGTAGATAGAGTAATTAATAAATACTTAGATTATAAATATGTCATTATTACAGGGCACGGAATGGCATTTAGAACTCAAGTTAATATCGAAGAGATTCCACATGCTTCAATTATTGAATTCAGAAAGCACTAGAACGATTAAACAAAACAAAATTACTCTCTGATCTGTTAACTAGGGGGATTATCGAATGATTATTCTAATCAGTGGCAATAGCTGTACCGGTAAGACACTTATGTCTCAAAGATTACTTGAGAAATATCATATTCCCTATTTATCTATTGATCATTTAAAGATGGGGTTGTACAGAGGAGACTCCGCGTGTGGGTTTACACCGCTTGATAGTACGGAACTTATTGGTGAGAAATTGTGGCCGATTATTAAAGGGATTATTATGACTAATATCGAGAATAATCAGAACATTATTATTGAAGGATGCTATATATTGCCTCAATTTCTAAAGGACTTTGAAGTAGAATACTCTGAGAAAATCATATCCGTTTTCATTGGCTTCTCACAAAGATATATTGAAGAAAACTTCATATCTAATATTGTAAAACATAGGAATGCTATAGAAGATCGGGGCTATTCAGAAGATAGGAATATTACTGATTACATTAATGAACAGGATGCCTTTAGAAGGAAATGTCTAGACAGTGGTGTCGAATACTTTGAAATTGACAGTGATTATGAAGAAGAGATTATTAAGGTATATGATTTTATAGAGATTCAAAAACTCGAGATTGATAGGAAATTCAAAGAAGGCACTGACATTCTATAACAATGTGTTCACGCATCGGGGGACAAGCGCCCCTCGTTATATACAGAGCTGATAGAAGAATGAGTTAGCTAATATTAACTGGAGCGATGAATGATGGATATAATGGAAACGGAAAGGCTTATACTCCGCCAGTTTGAACCAGATGATTGGAAGGATTTGCACGAATATTTATCGCAAGAAAATGTACTTAAGTACGAACCCGGATCCGTAAGTAATGAAGAAGACTGCAAACATATGGCTACTGAACGCTCACAGGGTAATCTTTTTTGGGCAGTTTGCCTTAAAGATGCTAATAAAATGATAGGCCATATATATTTTGGGCAAAGAGAGCCGAAAGAGTTTTTAACGTGGATTATCGGGTATATTTTTAACCCTGCGTATTATGGTAATGGCTATGCAACGGAGGCTTGCCAGAGGTTGTTGAAGTACAGCTTTGAAGTATTAGGTGCGCATAGAGTAGTTGCTTTATGCAATCCTGAAAACTCTCCATCCTGGAGACTATTAGAACGTCTATCGATGCGGCGAGAAGGATATTTCAAAAAGGAAGTATTTTTTAAGATAACAGAAAGCGGACAGCCTATATGGCAGGATACGTATCAATACGCAATCTTGAAAGAAGAGCAGTGCAATCAATTACATATATGACGCATTTGTTTAATATTGCGAACTTAAGATTATTTATATTTTCGGAGGTAGCAGAATGAATATCGAGATTCGGAAATTAACACCGGATTTGTTGGAAGATTATCTGTACTTTTTTGAAAATGAAGCCCATGCTGATAACGAAGATGAGGATAGATGCTATTGCGTGTGTTGGTGCAGTGCTGATCACCGTGTAGAAACAGACTTTTCATCGCCGGAAAAGAGGCGGGATTTAGCTGTACAATACGTTAACAGTGGCATAATACAGGGATATCTGGCATATTACGATGGTCATGTTGTTGGTTGGTGCAATGCAAATACGAAATCAGACTGTTTACATTGTACAAGTTGGCTGCGGTTTATGACAACAATAAACACAACTGAAGCTAATCCAAACAATAGGGTGAAATCCATATATTGTTTTACGGTCGCTCCCGATATGAAGAAAAAAGGTATAGCTACGCAATTATTAGAACGTGTTTGCAAAGACGCGGCTGACGACGGCTTTGATTACATAGAGGCGTATCCCAATAAAGAATTTGTCAATGTGTTTTATGATTTTATGGGTCCCGTTGACATGTATAAAAAGTGCGGTTTTGTTTTTCATGAAGAAACTGAACATAAGCTCGTTTTGCGAAAACACTTGAAGTAATTTTGTACGCTTAATAAGCACAGTCAGAAGTTGTTTTACTTCTCAATGTTTATATTATGCGTATCAGTGGCCTTAAAAGGGTTGTCTGTGGGACCAAAACTTTTGAAGGTTAAATCAAGGAAGCCCTCACCAACATCATATTACACCGCATTCACGCTGCGGGGCTGATGCCCCTTGGTCCGACCATTAAAGCATCATAAAATCTCTAAGTACTTTGAAGACCATCCAACAGAATTCAAGAATGGAGTGAGTCATATTAGGCTAAGTAACAGGCTTCTACAACTTATATATGCCATATTAGTAGCTGGAATAATAGCATCTATTCATTTGCTTTTTGTCTATAATTTTTGTATTAATGTGACAGAGTCTGCACTGCCAAATGGGCAAGACATTTATATTCCAGCTAAATATTCGGTTATTTTTCCAATAACATTATTAGTAATAATTAGTTGTTTAATTGGATTTTTATCTTTTCGAAAGTATAAGTTATTTTTATATATTTATCTTTCTTTAATGATTTTTTTAGTTGGATATACATTGCTGGGAATAGATACTCAGTATATTAGCGGGATATAGTAATTGAAAGTAAGAGGAGTCGGACCCGGCGCGTGTGCGCCCTTAAGCCTCCCGAGTTCGTAGATACAAGAACGTTATAGGAAATCAGCTAAAATTCAAGAAAGCAAATATTTATAATTGAAGGAGCTTGTATATGATCTCTACCTACGTTCGACGCATTCAAGAAGTTTACCCGAATTTACATATTCAAGATGTTAAACAAAATGAGATCGGACAGAACAATGACGTATTAATTCTTAATCAATCTCTCGTCTTTAGGTTTCCTAAATATAAGCAAGGATTAGAAAAATTAAAGCGAGAAACGGAGTTGTTGGAATCTATAGGAAAAACTGTAGCGATGCCGGTTCCCTATCCAGCCTATAAATCTTTTGATGAGATGGAGGTAGGTAAGGCTTTCATGGGTTATAAGCTAATTGAGGGTTCTCCTTTTTGGAAGGAAGAACTGATTAATATCAAAAGTCAAAACCTTACGGATACAATTGCCTCACAACTTGTTACTTTTCTTATTGAACTTCACTCTATGGATATACCTATAGCAGTTGCTTCTCAAAAACAACATGAAAGTGTTCATAGAACTATAGAAAATCTATTCATAAGAATTAAAGAGAAACTCTTTCCTTTTATGCGAGTAGATGCACAAGAAAAAGTAGTAGAAAACTTTAATGGATTTTTGAATAATACTTATAATCAGAATTTGGAGCAAACCTTTATTCATGGGGACTTTGGAGCAAGTAATATCATATGGGATCCAAAAGAAAACAGGATTGCAGGAGTTATTGACTTCGGAGGTTCAGGACTTGGGGATCCAGCATATGATTTTGCGGGGATTCTCTCCAGTTATGGAGAAGAGTTTTTTGAAATATGCACTAATTTGTACCCGTGTGGAAGACAAATTTCAGAACGAGTTCATTTTTATAGAAGCACCTTTGCTTTACAGGAAGCTCTACATGGGATAGATCATAATGACCAAGAAGCTTTTGAAAATGGAATTAAAGAATTTAGATAGAAGAACTTAATAATTCTTTTTTAGTGATGTAACTTTAGTAGAAATATTAATAAATCGTATTTCACAGAAGGGCGGACGTCCTAAAAACAACATATTCAGCATCGGGGCATTCGCCCCTCGGGCCGGACCGAAGCTCGATGTATTTCGATGAGGACTTTCAGTATTTGGAGGAGCATTAGGCATTTTTTCGCGACCTTTTTTGGAGGGACTTGTACAAAATGAAGGTAATAAAAATATTAATGTATATATTGGTTTCTCTCTTCTTATTGTCTGGATGCAACGAAATGATAGATACAGAATACGAGCAAAATTTAGGTGAGGTGCCACTCGCTGAAGAAGATACTACTGGTAAACCAATAACCGAAGAAGAACTGTTAGGGTATATTAAATCTAACGGCCTTGAGGTTTTTGATTACAAGATCATATCAAGATATGCTGCTCTAGTGCTTGAAGTAGAGAATGGAAATGAAGTTTCAACTTATATCATACATCGATTACAAAATGGTGAATTAGAATCAGAAAATGGCATAATAACAAACGAATGTTATGGTCAAGACGTTTTTGTTAAGGTATCAAACGGATATCTTGCTGCTGTGATTTTAGAAAGTGGAAAACAGAAAAAAATTGAAGAACTCCGTTTGATTGCGCTTGATGGAGAGGGGCAGGTCCACAAAGAAAATATTATGATAAATGATAGGCAAGGATTATTAATTCCTCTTCCAAAATGGGATTATGTATATGGAAGAGTGCATTTTATAGGCAGTGAAGATTATTACGAAGAAAAAGATTTTCGTATGTGACTAAACACGACCATATTGAAGAAGTATATAGCAAACTTGAAGGCAGAGAGCGCTGTCTAAACGATTCAAGGAAGAAGGCAACTGCAGGTAACACTGTATTCACGCATCGGGGCATTCGCCCCTCGGGCATAACGATCATGCTCCTATTTGGAACATTCATTCTTGCTCTTTTAACATACATTAATAATAACAACAAGAGAAAGTAAAAACCCACCCGAAGGTTAGCAGCCGAAGGTGGGTTTAAATCCTTTTAAGACCTAGAAGGGAATAATCCATCCAAGCCTATTGTACTGACCAAGTGTTCACAGTACTTGGTCTTTATTAACTATATAATAACACATGTAAAAATATGTATCAAAACAATATTGTAAAGAGAGATAAATGATTTTAAAAGTCAATCAAGGAAGGTATCCCCATACGCAAGTATAGCAATAATTTATCCGATAGTGCAAGGTATTCCATGATAAAAGAAGAATGGGAGGACTTATACAATTAATATTTTGGGCGGTGTGAATATGGAAGTTATAATACGTGAAATTGAAGTAAATGATTATCCTGAGGTAGTATCATTATGGATTAATGTGTTAGGAGTCCGCAAGGTCAATCTTGATAATTTTTCTGTGACAATAGAGAAAATGAATAAAGATGGGAACTATAAAACATTTGTAGCATTATTTGAAAATAAAGTGGTTGGTTTTATTACAACGGTACAGGCGTTATCAATTGGAGATGAAATTGGATACTTACATATCCAGGGTCTTGCTGTGCAAAAAGAACTTCAGAATAAAGGAATAGGCACAAAACTGCTTAACTATGTGGAGGATTACTCCAAAAGAAAAGGAATTTCAAGCATAATTTTATGTAGTGGATTCAAACGCACAGATGCCCATGCCTTTTATGAACATAATGGTTATGACAAAGGTTCATACTGCTTTGACAAAGGTCTTTGACTTCCATTCTGGCTCGCATTTTGAAGAAGAGAATTTGTTTAAGTGGCTTCTCGGAGAAGTTGATAACGTTATTATGATTTGAGAGGGCAGATTCAAGCAGACAACCCTGTGAGGCTAAGTGGCTGTGCCACCTGGCGACTTCGTCTTCTTAAGCCTCTAAGATTCGTGAATACAAGCATGTTATGTGAAATCCTACGCAAAACAAACCAAAATAAGGAGAATCAATAAAATGGAATATAAGATACTTGATAAAGATCGTATGTTACTAATTGGCATGGCATGTGAAGTAACTCTTTCAGAAGTTCAATCTGAGAGATCGACTATTAATCTTGCTGAACGATTTATGTCTAGGAAAGAAGAAATAAGTAATGTTATCAATACTAGAGAGGTATTCGGAGTATCGACTGATCCTGAAGATTACAATCCGGATACAGATAAATTTGAATATTTCATTGGAGTTGAAGTTAACTCAACAAATGAAATACCAAACGATATGGTATATCGAGAAGTTCCTAGAAATGAGTACGTTGTTTTTACGTTTAAGGGATCAGCTGATAACGCAGGTCAAGTTCACAACTACTTATATACAAATTGGCTTAAAAACAATGAATATCAATTATCGGGTTCATACAACGTAGAGGTATATGATGAGAGATTCAAAGGACCATTTTCTGAAGAATCAGTAACGGATATTTATTTTCCTATACAGAAGTTATAAGAAAGTCGGGAAAGCTTCGAAGTCATAGGACTTTACATAATACCATATTCACGCTGAATCCTTAACGAACAAACATCTAACTGACTCATCAGAATTGTTTTTAGTGAAGGAGATTTTACTAATGGACAGAATCAAATATTTACATGAAACAGACAAAAATATTATAATCACAGGCATTCCTAGAGCGGGCAAGTCTACTGTGGCTTTCGAAATTTGTAAGAGACTAAATTACAACTTAGTACAGCTTGATTCAATTGTCGAAGCTATTAAAAGAGCATATTCTGATTTTGAAGTAATTAAGAAGCCAGATGGAATAATGGAGGTAAGTAAAGCTACTCCATTTTTAATTGAATACTTAAAAGAGCTTAATGATGATCCCCCGAGGAAAAAGGGCATTAATTATGTTATTGAAGGTAGTTATATAGACTTAAATGAGTTCTATAAACATTTTGCTAAAGATGATTTCATAGTTATAGGAATTTGCTATATCCATAGAACTGCAGAAGATATTTATCGGATAATGAAGAAGTATGACACAATAATAGATTGGAGCTATTATTTGGATGAAGATGAACTACTGAGATACTCAGAGGCTTTAGTAATTCGTAATAAATTATATGTAGAGTCGTTTCAGAAACACAATATTAAGTATTATGATGTCTCTCATGATCGAAATGAAGTTCTAAAGAAAATTGAAAACGATATTATAATGGAGGTTCGAGGTCTATAAATAGGAAATTGTAAAGTTGATTCATTGAAGGCGCTGAGATCCTATAACAAGTATTCACGCATCGGGGCATTCGTCCCTCGGTCCGGCCCGAAGTTAGATATGGACTCGAGGATTAATTAAAAGCTGCGAGGGCTGAGAAATTATGAATAATTTAAATGTAACGAAAGAGTATTATAGTAAATGGCTTGATGTAGATTTATCAATATTAGATAAAAAAGGGATACACTTGCAATGTAGCGAAGAGCGTGATAGACAACAAATCGGCTATCCAAGGAAGTTTGAACTATATTGTCTTGTTCGAGAAGGGACCACCATATTATCCTATAGTAAAGAAATTGAGAATGAGGTACGGATTTTATGCGAAGTTTTAAATACTGGTAAGTTACCTATTTGCCTGGATGCAATAAAAGGAATTTTTGGGGCTAAAGTGAAACATAATATCAAGTATTTCTTTAATGAATTGCCTAATGTGCAAGATACGTTACATACGAAGCAATTACAAGAAGACGATTATATAGATTATTTGAGATTTTTTATGAGCCAGAACCCTAAATCCAACCCTGAAGGTTGGTTATTGGATTATTATAAGTCATTAGTGTGTAAAGGATTTTGCTGGGGCGTCTGGATAGACGGTATATTAGTTAGTGTCACTGATGCTCCTGAAGTTCCATTTATGGAAAATCAAATAGTTGAGATTGGTATCAATACATTAAAGCCTTATAGAAATAAGGGGTTTGGAAGTATTACTGCCAGGGCATTTATAAGATACTTGAACGAAATAAACAAGACTCCACTATGGTCATGCGCGATTGATAACTCAGCATCACAAAGATTGGCAAATAATATCGGCTTTAGAAAGTTCGCGGATGTTTATACAGTTTCAATGACAGATTAATTATTAACAGTCGACCCAGCCTAAGATAAGAGCTATCTATGGTTTAATCGTTTCGTAAATATATCAGCGTTAGCAGAATTTAATGCGAAGGATGGTAAGAACATGAATGATATTTTCAGTTGTTACACAGAAAACCTCGTTTTCACTGGTGATGTGAAGAAGGATATTCATGCTTTCTTTAGTCAGAATAATGATCTCAGGACATTAAATCATACATTAGAGGTCGCTAACGAAGCTATTCGATTAGCTAAATTGTTTGGTCTTGATTCTCAGAAAGCCGAATGTGCGGCTCTCTTACATGACATAAGCAATGTAATTCCAATCTCTAGAATGCTAGAAGTAGCAGAACGGTTATCTATTGAAGTACTTGAAGAAGAGTACAAATACGATAGAAGTGTTCATCAGAAACTATCAAGATATATGGCTCAAGATATCTTTGAAATAAATGATGAAGAGATATTAAGTGCAATAGAAAGTCATACTACTCATAAACCAAACTCTAATATGACTGATAAGATTTTGTTTGTTTCAGATAAGATCTCATGGAATTTACCTGGAGAACATCCTTACTTGCACGAGATGAGAGAAGAAGTAAATAGACTTAAAATTGATCAAGCAGTATTAATATATCTTAATCATGTTTGGGATCAGCGAAATATATTAAAGCTTGTACATCCTTGGCTAATAAAGGCGCGAGAAGAACTAGTGGAAGCTTAATCGGGAAGGCATGGAATCAGCGAATAACTTTGCGAGGCTAAGACCGATGGACCAAGTGGCTACACTTCTGTAAGCCTTTCAGTTTATTAGATACCAAAACGTTATATGAATGATGTGCAAATTCGTATCTAGGAGTTAATTGATGAAGAAGAACAGCAAATATATCATCATTCTTTTGTCATTAATCGTAGTTATACTTGGTTATAAATTTGTTGAATCTCAAAGCCTAAGAAAAGGACTTCAAAGCTCTATTGATATTTCATTTAGGAATCAATTAAGTCAAGTCCTTGGCAGTTTTAGTATGGAAGTCAATGATTATACATATCGAATGATGATATCAAGTGTATCCAGTGCAGTAGCACTGTCGGAACTGACTTCTTTTGAGGAAATTAATGATCAGTTAGATATTAGTTTGCATTACCTATATATTTCATTGAGAGAGGAAAAGTCTAAAAATAAAGTCTTATCACGAACAAATGAACTCCGTGAAATATTCAATATTATGATTTTAAATCCTGATAGTAGTGAAGCAACAGACAGATTAATTCAGATAGCAGAAGAGACTTTTTTTAATGTAGAAGACTGATAATTCTTAGGGGATTCGAAGAAGGCACACCCTTCATATAACACCGAATCTACTCTGCCGGCTACGCTCTTGGTTCGCAATAAGGTGAGAAGCAGGGAGATGATTCAGCGAACAACCCTACGAGGCTAAGTCCGTTGGACCCGGTCGCTGACGCTCCTTTAAGCTCATAAATAATATTTTTTATCTGAAAAGGAGAAAAAATGTTAACTGAATTTATTTCTGAAGTTATAAAGTGTGGACTTAATATTTATGGAGTAGTGGTTATTAAGGATGGAATAAAGATAGCAGAACACCATTTCATTCCGGAAGAAAGAAGAGAGCTGTATTCGGTAACTAAAAGTTTTACGTCTACAGCTGTAGGGATTGCAATTACAGAGGGCTATTTTTCTCTTAATGATAGCTTGTTAAAATTCTTTGATGAGGATATTCCTAAAGATGTACCACAGAGTCATCTGGATAATCTTGATAAGATTACAGTAAAACGACTTCTTACAATGACTGTTAAGGATTATACCTTTGGCAGATTGACCTGTGACAATTGGTTGAAGCACATATTATCCATACCTCTTCCTAATGTGGATCAAGAGGTGTTTGAGTATTCGAATTTATCTTCGTATCTTGCAGGAGTCATTGTAGAAAAAACTACTAAAACAAATATGATGGATTATCTTCAACCAAGGTTATTTTCTCCATTAGGGATTGAAAATGTAGAATGCAAATATAGTCCTGAAGGTTATTTCTATGGAGCAACTGGTATGAAGCTAACAATAAATGAACTTAGTAGATTCGGACAACTTTATCTAGAAGAAGGCTGTTATAATGGAAAGCAATTACTGACAAAGGAATGGGTAGCTAGTGCCACGAAAAAGCAAATTGAAACTAGGGAAGGCGGATATGGCTACTATTTCTGGAGATATAAAGTTAATTCTTATCGAGCTAGCGGAATGAGAGGACAAGTTTGTATCGTGATTCCTGAAAAAAATGCACTTATAGCAGTTATGGCAGATTTGGATAACGATTCGGAAGAAATGCGACAATGTATTTGGAATACTATTTATCCAAGATTATAAATTCAAGCTAGCCATTCAATAACCTAAGCTAGGAGCTAGCTTAGGTTATTGAACGTCTCTAATCAGAAACGTTTGGTGAAAGATATGAAAAACATGTTTTCGTGAAAGGATGGCTTACGATGCAAAGAATAGATGTTGTATATTCATTAATAACGAATGACTCTAGATCAAAAATTTTAATGGTTAAGAATAAAGACAATGAAAGTTGGACTCTACCAGGCGGAGCGGTAGAAAAGAATGAAACACTTGAAATAGCAGCAATCAGAGAAGCAAAAGAAGAGACAGGACTTGATATTAAAGTTTTTGGAATTGTAGCTGTTAATGAATATATAAATGAAGGAAAGAACGAGCATATAGTATTTTTTACATTCAGAGCTGAAATTGTTAGTGGAATAGAAGAGATAATCAGACCAGATGAGATTTTAGAGATAGAATGGATTGATTTAGAACAAGCTGATATTTTAATGCCTTATTATAAGGAAGGATTAAGCAAGTAAGTAAATAGAGACATTGAAATAACATATTTTTATGAAGGAATATTTTAATATTAAAGTGATTCGCAGAGGGCATATCCATCACCTGAAACAGGCAGACAACCCTGCGAGGCTAAGTCCGTTGGACCCATTCGCTACGTTTCTGTAAGCCTTTCAGGTTCGTAGATATAAGAACGTTATGAGAAAGATCCGAAAAATATATAACAAGAGATGAGGAATCTGTTATGCCAAGGATCGGCTTAATCAGACATGGCTGTACTATTTGGAATACTGAAAGACGAGCACAAGGTCAAACCGATATTCCTTTGAATGAGCTTGGAGTTATGCAAGCAGAAGCTCTTGGAGTTCGCCTTCTTAGTGAGAAGTGGGATTATATTTATTCCAGCGATTTAATCCGTGCATCCGAGACAGCAAAGATAATTGGAAGAATAATAAAGAAGGATGTACGCACAGATATTAGGTTAAGAGAAATGTATAAAGGGGAGATTGAAGGAACGACTTTGCAGGAGAGAGTAGATAGATGGGGAAGTGACTGGGAGAACCACCAAAACACCCTGGGAATAGAAAGTGAACAATCAATTATCTATAGAGGTATCTCATTTATTAGTGAGATCACAGAACATCTCAATGGAGCGAGTATCTTAGTTGTAAGTCATGGCGCATTGATAGAAACCATATTAAAGGAACTGTTACCACAAACAGAATTTAAGGGACCATTGGGTAATACATCAATTACGATCATAACTAACAGAGACACAAATTGGAATTGTGAACTATTTAATTGTGCAAAGCATCTAGAGGGCAAAGTCAATGAAGACGGATTCTTCTGATAACATCATATCTACGCAATGGGGCGATTCAGATGGTTCTGGATGAATTTTTTCAATACTTATCTGACGAGGAAAAGATGTTATACTCTGAGATTGCTAATCAAGCTGAAAAACTTGGGTACAAACCCAAAAAGGCTAAGACTCAAGCACTTAATTTTGTATTTAATAGTAATAAGACTAAGAAACATATTATGAAGTTCTCGATAGAAAAAGGAACTCCAGTATTAAAAATGAAATTCTATGCTTCAACGAATTCCTCTTATATTTTTCAGGAAAGTGTAAGGACTACCATTGAGGAATACAACTATAAGTACACTGGATGTTACAACTGTGGGAAGTGTACAGACAAACTTGAAGGATATGAATACAAATATGCGGATGGTCGTAAGTATTTTAGATGTGGTAGCGAATTAATCAGTTTACCACCAGTCACACATAACGAACTTCCAGAGATTCTTAAATTACTCCATACACAGCATCAATACTATATGCAGAATCAGGCGACACACCTGCGACCCTAAGTGACACGAACTAAACTCGTACAAATATAGAAAGGAAATACATCAAATGCTAATATTGAAAGCAACTAAAGACACCTTGAAAGACCTCAATGTAAAACCAACGATCGTGGATATATTAGATCCTTTCTTAAGTTGGCATGTTAACTATTTTACGCTTTATGGAAAAAAACACTATGTTTTTATGAATGATTTATCAAGAATGAGTTTGACAGTTACAGGTATAAGAAGTAATCAATCAAACAAAGTCAAAGATATATTTATTGAAAACCTAAAAAGATATTTAAGGGTCGAACAGATAGCTGAAGCATTAGCTAATTCCTATATAAAGGATTGTAATGAGGTTATATTAACCAAAACAGACAGTCGAAGTGTCCTAAGTACACAAAGTGAAATCATGCTTGTTATGAAAACATTAGAAAGAGATAAAAAAGATTTCAAGGATCAAGATAAGCGTCATAAGTGGAATAATAGATTTATATATAAGCCAATTGACTATCAATATCCAATTGATGTTTTTATTAATGAACTAAAAAGTAGATATAAAAACAATGGATAGCAAATACAAAGACGGCACCGGCATCAGATAACACAGTATCTACGCGGCGGGCTACGCCCTTGGTTCGCAAGTAGAGAAAGCTGAAAAGTAGGTCAGCGAACAACCCTGTTGAAGTAACAGACAGGATTGCGCAATAAATGTTAATATATGTTTGAATAGAAGGTTGTGAATGAGGAGGCATATGCTTGGATATGGATCTTTTTCTTCTTTGCTTATTTCTTTGGGTGTTGAGTCTTCTCCTTTTTGTTATGATCATTCGCAGTGCTATAAATAGCTCAAAGGTCTCGGGAAAAATGGATGTCATCATTGATGAGATCAGAATGCTAAGGAAAGAGATTAAGGACAACAAACATATTATTGATAAGAGAATATAATCTGTTCGTTAAGAGAGATGATTAGGCTGGCGATTTATTGAAATGAATAAAATATTGGCCTCAAGTCGATTAGAACGCCCAGTTAACGGATATGTTTGTTCAATGAAACAGCGACAGTTTAGGACATTATTTTCTTGTCCATGGCTGTTGCTGTTTCAATTTCTAGGGTCAGTCTATTGGCCACGCGCGGGCGCAAATAGAGGCCGAGACGTCGGAAATGAACGTCTCAGCCTCCAAAACGCCGCGCCCGAGGGCTGAGGCGTCGAAAAACGACGTCTCAGCGGCCAAAAGGGCCCCGCGCGGGCGCAAATAGAGGCCGAGACGTCGGAAATGAACGTCTCAGCCTCCAAAACGCCGGGCCTGAGGGCTGAGGCGTCAAAAAGCGACGTCTCAGCGGCTAAATCGACCCCGCGCGAGCGCAAACAGAGTCCGAGACGTCGAAAAATAACGTCTCAGCCTCTAAAACGCCGCGCCTGAGGGTTGAGACGTCGAAAAACGACGTCTTAGCGGCCAAAAGGGCCCCGCGCGAGCGCAAATAGAGGCCGAGACGTCGAAAAATAACGTCTCAGCCTCCAAAACGCCGCGCCCGAGGGCTGAGGCGTCGAAAAACGACGTCTCAGCGGCCAAAAGGGCCCCGTGCGATCGCAAATAGAGGCCGAGACGTCGAAAAATAACGTCTCAGCCTTCAAAACGCCGCGCCCGAGGGCTGAGGCGTCGAAAAACGACGTCTCAGCAGCCAAATGGGCCACGCGCGGGCGCAAATAGAGTCCGAGACGTCGAAAAATAACGTCTCAACCTCCAAAACGCCGCGCCCGAGGGCTGAGGCGTCAAAAAGCGACGTCTCAGCAGCTAAATAGACCCCGCGCGGGCGCCGGTCTTCCGCGTATTTTGACGATTCGATGGATGCGGCAAGGAGATTATGGTAAAGTGTCCACCATAGGGAACATCAAGCTGTGACGAATGAACCCCAAGCGAAACAGCAACAAAAGAGGTGTGCTGACATGAACAAAATTATGATCGTTGAGGATGATTCCAAGATTGCGGAGCTGCTCCAGTCCCATATTCAGAAGTATGGTGATGAAGGCATTATCGTAACTGATTTTCAACACGTCCTCCAACAATTTCAACATATTCAACCGCATATCGTGCTGCTGGATGTGAATTTGCCGAGCTATGACGGTTACTACTGGTGCAGACAGATTCGTACGATCTCCACTTGCCCAATCATCTTCATTTCTGCGCGCAGCGGGGAGATGGATCAGGTAATGGCACTCGAGAGCGGGGCAGATGATTACATACCTAAACCGTTTCATTATGAAATCGTGATGGCCAAGTTACGGAGTCAGATTAGGCGAGTATACGGCGATTATGCGACGAAAGAACGGGTTATTGAGCAGTCGGGACTGCTGCTCTATCCTGAGCGTTTGGAGCTGAAGCTGAGAGAGAAGTCAGTTATGCTGACTCGCAAAGAAGCGCTTCTATTAGAAACGCTGATGAACAATTCCCCCCGAATCATAAGCCGGGAAGCCATATTGGACAAGCTGTGGGATGACTACAATTATGTCGATGACAATACCTTAAGCGTTAATATTACGCGTGTTCGCAAGAAGCTGTGTGAGCTCGGCATTCATGATGCTCTTGAAACGGTACGCGGAGTCGGCTATCGTCTCCATATGACCTGGGAGGGCGATGTGTGACATGAGGCTGTTTATACGAGAGCAGCTGCCATTGATCGGCTTCAATATTGTACAAATGCTCGTCGTGCTGCTCGTTTATTGGCTGGACGGCTATGATCGGTGGGCAACAGCGTTGTATGCGATGTCGCTAGGGCTATTCATCACTTTCATCTACTTATGCTATCGCTACATCAGCCACCGGGAGTTCTATCGCAGCTTGTCAGAGCCGGACAAACTGCCATCGGATGCGCTTAAACGAAGCGGTGCCCCTTTATCCGCAGCATTGAACGAGCTGCAGACTGTACAGCATCGGGAATACAAGCAGCAGCTACGGACATGGGAACGCGAAAAGAAGCAGTATCAAGATTTCATCAACCAATGGGTGCATCAGATGAAGACGCCGCTGTCTGTTATTGAGCTCATCACGCAAGACGGCGACGATCCTAGATTCGAGAGCATCACAGAAGAAACCGATCGTCTGCGCCATGGTTTGGAGATGGTGCTGTATATGGCGAGACGAGATACATTTGCTGAGGACTTTCACGTGCACAAGGTTAGCCTTAGAAAGCTGGTCAATGAAGTAATTCAGGACAATAGGCGTTCTTTCATTCGCCATTATGTATATCCCGAGATTGAGATCGATGACAGCATCACGGTTGAAACGGATGCCAAATGGCTGCGCTTCATCGTGCAGCAATTGATATCGAACGCGATTAAATATTCTGCGGGAAGCCGTGAAAAAGTGACGTTGAAGGCGTATCCGCAAGAACGAGCGGTTATTCTCGAAGTGATTGACCGCGGCGCAGGCATCCCGCAATCAGATCTGTCGCGAGTCTGGGACGCGTTTTACACAGGGGAGAATGGCAGAGTATACAAAGAGTCTACTGGTATGGGACTCTATTTGGTTAAGGAAGCGATTGATCGTCTGCACCATCAGATTGAATTGGAATCAACCGTAGGCGCAGGGACAACCGTTCGCATTCGATTTCCATATGCGGGGAAATAGATCCATAAGGGCAGTCTCATAGGAGGCTGCCCTTTTCTATACCGTATCTTACACAGCTGTAAGATTCACGTCAGAGAGAATGATATGAACATCTTCCAGATTCATATAGACTAGGGGTAGACGATATAAGAACGTATGGGATTGAAAGGAGAACGTATGATGGAAATATTAAAGGTCCGCGATCTATGCAAAACATATAATGAAAAGATACCTTACGAGGCGCTGTCGGGTATCGACCTCACGATAAACAAGGGGGAGTTTGTCGGCATCATGGGACCCTCTGGCAGCGGAAAGACGACGCTTCTTAACTTAGTGTCCACGATTGATGCTCCTACATCAGGGGAAGTCAGCATCGAAGGGCAGAACCCCCATCTGCTGAAGCCGGATCAGCTGGCTCTATTTCGCAGACGTGAACTAGGATTCGTGTTTCAAGCCTTCAACCTGCTGAATACGTTGACGGTGAAGGAGAATATGATGCTGCCGCTCACGCTGGATGGCACAAGCCTCCAAGAGATGAAGTCGCGTGTCAATGCAATCGCAGAGAAGCTTGGGATCGCTTCGATTCTGGATAAGCGGACGTTCGAGATCTCTGGCGGACAAGCTCAACGGACAGCGATCGCGAGAGCGCTGATTCATCATCCGAAGCTGGTGCTTGCGGATGAACCGACAGGCAATCTGGATTCCAAGTCGGCACGCGATGTGATGGAGCTGCTCTCGGCGATGAACAAAGAGCAGCAGGTTTCGATCATGCTCGTCACGCATGATGCGATGGCCGCGAGCTATTGCGACCGTGTCGTATTTATTAAGGACGGCAAATTCCACAATGAGATCACTTGCGGTGACAATCGCGAGGTGTTCTACCAGAAGATCATTAACGTGCTGTCGCTGTTGGGAGGCTATCGACATGACTTTTCGCCAGTTCGCGTTTAACAATGTCGTTCGCAATAAGCGAATATATTTAGCGCATTTCTTAAGCAGTTCATTTTCCGTCATGGTCTTCTATATCTACGCACTGCTGCAGTTCCATCCGAAGCTTCAGGGGGAGCTCTCTTCTACGAGCGAAACGCTAAGCACCTTGGGAATGATAGGGATGCAGGTGTCACAGATCATCATCTTCATATTTTCATTCTTCTTCTGCTTGTACTCGGTCAGCGCTTTTCTGAAGACCCGCAATCGAGAATTCGGCATCCTCATGATGCATGGGATGTCACCGCGCCAGCTGCATAGACTTGTGTTCATCGAAAATTTAATTATCGGAGCGGCATCTATCGTGATGGGGATTGGGATTGGTACTGTATTTGCGAAGCTCATTCTGCTAGTGGTAGAGAATATTCTTGCGATCGATAATGGGTTAGCTTTCTATGCGCCATGGGCGCCGATGCTGACGACGACGGTCGCATTTGCGGTGTTGTTCCTCATCGTGTCGCTGTTCACTTCACGGAAGGTGAAGGTAGGGCAGCTTGTGGATTTGTTTAAATCCGAGGAAAAACCGAAGCCTGAACCGAAGGCGTCACTTATGCTCTCGATGCTCGCTGTTCTCTTTATATTGGCTGGGTATGGGATGGTGTTTTATTTTGCAATAAATAGAATGTTCTCTTTCCCACTGCTATTCTCAGGCGTTATTAGTGTCATTATCGGCACGTATTTTCTGTTCACCCAACTAAGTGTATATGTGATTCGAGCTATGAAACGCAATGAAAAGGTGTTCTTCAAACGCATCAATGTGTTGGCTATATCCGATCTGGCGTATCGGATGAAGGATAATGCGACGATGTTCTTTATGATCGCGATTGTGTCTGCGGTGGCGTTCACAGGGATCGGCACGGTGCTGGCGTTAGGGGACCCTGGCCTCGCGGAAATGGAGAATCCGTATGCCTTTATATACAGCAGCAGCTCGAAAAATAAAGCTGAGGAGCAGGATGTGCAGCTGATTCAGCAGTTGCTGGAGGATGGAGGCTTCGCATATGAGATGTTGGAGGTGAATTCTCGCCTGAATCAAAATCCGTGGGTTCCTATAAGTCTGAGTGATTACAATCAGATAGCAGAGTTGCTGGGAATAGAGCAGATCGCGGAACTGGACGATGGGGAGGCGGTGCTTGCTCCGTCCTACATCATGATGCAAACCGACTGGATGAAGGAGGAGAACTGGCCTAAGGATATTGAGATACTGCAGGACGAGTGGAGTCATACGTATGAAGTGTCACGAGTGATAAATGAAATTATTCTGCCTGAGGGAGCAGCGGTTGCAATAATATCGGATGCCGCATTTGCGTCCATTCCCGATGGTGGAATCGGAACGGATCGATATATCTTGTTTGACGTTCCGGACTGGAAGGGGACTAGGGAGATTGCGCAGACGCTCATCAAGGAGATCAATGAAGATGAGACACGTACGGAGTTTTCGCCTTATGTAACACAGCTGGTGCTGGAATGGCTGAACAACAAGCAGGGTAACGGACTGCTGTTCATCGTGAGCTCGATGGTGGGCATCGTGTTCTTTACGTTTGGAGCCAGCTTCTTGTATTTCCGACTGTACACGGATCTCGAGCGGGATCAACGGCAGTATCAATTGATTAGCAAATTGGGTCTGACGAAGCGGGAGATGAGCCGTACCGTGACGCGCCAATTGATGCTGATGTTCTTCCTGCCGCTATTGATGGCCCTGGTGCACAGCGGCGTGGCATTTGCGGCGCTGCAGGAGCTGGTAAACTTCTCGGTGTACGAGAATTCCGTCATGATCTTCGTATCGTTCATTACGATTCAGATTGTATATTTTCTCGTCATCCGCTGGAGCTACTTGCAGCACATGCGGCTGGCAATGAGATAAGTTCAGAAAGACAGCAGTCCTGGGGGAGGGTGCCCGTTCCCTCTGGGTTGCTGTCTTTCTTATGTGCGGGGCGGTGGACCCACAGGCCGTTATTTGCTCCCAAACGACGCATTATCGCTCATTTTGATGTAAATAAGGGCTGCTGTGTCCGCCAAACTTCAAATTTGCTTCAAAATGCAAAAATAGCGGCTTCTGTGTCCGGTTGATCGGTGAACCGTCTATCTAACTGTCTCGGACTAACTAGAATTGCGACTTTAAGTGCGAGGTGGACACAGGTTCCGCTATTTGTGACAAAATGGGCTATATCACCGTTCTTGCGGACCGTGGTTCCGTTATTTACTCCGAATCGACGCATTATCGCTCATTTTGATGCAAATAAGGACTGCTGTGTCCGCCAAACTTCGAATTTGCTTCAAAATGCAAAAATAGCGGCCTCTGTGTCCGGATGATCGGTGAACCGTCTATCTAACTGTCACAGACTAACTGGAATCGCGACTTTATGTGTGAGGTGGACACAGGTTCCGCTATTTGTGACAAAATGGGCTGTTTCACCGTTCTTGCGGACCGTGGTTCCGTTATTTGCTCCCAATCGACGCATTATCGCTCATTTTGATGCAAATAAGGGCTGCTGTGTCCGCGAAACCTCAAATTTGCTTCAAAATGTAAAAAATAGCGGCCTCTGTGTCCGGTTCGACGATTTGTGACTGATGCATCGAGCTATTACTTGGCGTATTATCGAATTATGGTATGGAAGGAATAGGTATGTCGAGAGTCGAATAACATGAACTTGATTGGAAAATGAAGGGTAATACCATAGTGGGGAGGATGGGACAATAGTGAGTTTATTATTTTTACTAATGATTTGTCTTGCCATATCAGTCAATCTATCGTTGTTGGCAACTAGTAGATCAAGATCGCTCACAGATGTGCTGCTCTTATCTGTTTTGCTTGTCTTAACAGGCGGATTCTTGTTACTCGACCGGAGCATAGGCGATAATGATATCTTCATGGTAATCAATTATGGACTCATATTTACTGGCTTAATGACAGGCATACTTAGCTTTATCTTAAAGAAGGGTTGAGCCTACGGCCATCTTCCTTTCATTAGTACGAAGTAAAAGCTCAGAATAGGGAAAGAGCATTCCCCTTTCCCCATTCTGAGTACACACATCTTACGACGAAGTTGAGGATTCCATCCACTTCTCGTATAGGGAATTTAGCTTGGCTTGCAGCAGCTCGCGCTCTTCGTACAGCGTCGCGAGCTTATCTGGGGAAGCGGCATTGGCCGGCTCCATCATGGTCTCGTCTATCGAGCGAAGCTGATGTTCGAGCTCGCTGATCTCTTGCTCAAGGCGTTCCAAGTTGACTCCATCCCGTGTGGAATGCCCTTGGACTTGGCCAACCTGAGCCGAATCAGCCTTTAGTCGCGGCTCAGGTGCAACTGCTGGTGCAGATGCCAACAGCATCTGCTGCTTCTCTTTATAGTGCTCGAAGCCGCCGGGCGTGCTTATTAGGCTGCCATTTTCCAGCGCCCAGATCTTGTGAGCGATACGATTAATGAAGTATCGATCATGCGACACGGCAAGCACGGTGCCGGGGAAGTCCTCCAGCGCTTCTTCGAGCGCTTCGCGCGAATCGATATCGAGATGGTTCGTCGGCTCATCGAGCACGAGCAGATTCGGCTGCTCGTGCATGAGCAGCGCGAAGCGCAGGCGGCTCCATTCGCCGCCGGACAGCGAGCGCACCGACTTGAACACGTCGGCGCCGCAGAAGAGGAAGCGGGCGAGCCGCCCGCGCGCTTCGCCTTCCTCCATGCCGACGGCATCGCGGTAGTACGCGAGGACGGTAGCACCTTCGTCCTCGGGCGCGGCCTCCTGCGCCAGGTAGCCGACGGCTACGCGCGAGCCGAGTTTCACCTCGCCCGCGTCCGGCGCGATCTCGCCCAAGATGCACTTCAGCAGCGTGCTCTTGCCGGAGCCGTTTGCCCCGAGGAGCGCCACGCGCTCGCCGTAGCGCAGCAGCTCGCTCGCGCCCGAGAAGAGCGTGCGGTCGTCGTACGACTTGCCGACGCGATCAAGCGTCACGACCTGCACGCCGGAACGGTCGCGCTGGTTCAGGTCAAGCTCCATCGCCCTGCGCTCCATAATCGGGCGCTTCAGCTTCACCATCCGATCGAGCGCCTTCTGCATCGAGGCGGCGCGCCGGTACAGCCCAGGGTTCGGCGGGTTGGCGCGGTTTGCCCATTCGATGAGCTGTTTAATCGACTCTTTCATCTTCTTAATCTTCTTCTGCTGCTCTTTATAGTCCGCAAATTGCTGCAGCAAACGGGCTTCCTTCTCTTTCTGATAGTCCGAATAGTTCGTGTAATAGGTGATGGCTTCGCCATCCTCCAGCTCGATAATCTTCGTCACGACGCGATCGAGGAAGTAGCGATCGTGCGAGATGACGACAACCGTGCCGCTGTAGGACTGCAGGAATTGCTCCAACCACTCGATCGCATGCATATCGAGATGGTTCGTCGGCTCATCCAGCAGCAGCACATCCGGCTCTTCGAGCAGCATAGCGGCGAGGCCGACCTTGGTCTTCTCGCCGCCGGACAGTTCTGCGAACGGCCGCGCGAGCTGCGCCTCCGGTATCCCTAGCCCGGAGGCGACTCGCCCCAAGCGCGCGTCGAGCTCATAGCCGCCCGCGCGCTCGAACCGCTCCTGCAGCTCGCCGTAGCGGCGCAGCAGGTCCGCGAACTGCCGCTCATCGCGGCTCGCCTGCGGGTCGCTCATCAACCGCTCGAGCTCCTGCATCTCGCGCTGCCAGCGCTTCGGCTCCGCAAATGCACGCTCCAGCACATCCCGCACCGTCGCGGCCTCCTCCGCGTGCGGCACCTGCTCCAAGTACCCGATGCGCGCGCCTTTCTTGATTGCAATTTGCCCGGCATCGGGCTTCTCGCTGCCGTTCAGCAGCTGGAATAGCGTCGTCTTGCCGGTCCCGTTGCGACCGATTAGACCGACTCTTTCCTGTTCTCCTATCTCAAAGGTAACATCTAGAAGCACTGCGGTTGCTCCATAGCCCTTTTTCACCTGTTGACATTGAATCATGATCATCTGAATCGCCCTCTCTATTGATGACCATCTGCCGAGCCCGCGATAACACAAAAAGGCCGCAGGGAAATGTCCCCGCAGCCTTGTCGATAAACAGAAAAGATCCGTTAAGGCAGTGACAGGATGGTCATTTCGCTTGAATGTGAATGTGGTATGGAATTGCTGAAAATGGACATACGTATCCCGTTAACGAGCCCATCATGAAAAATTCCGCGCAGCTGCGTACGAAGCGCATCCAGATTCAAGCTTCTCAACCACGACGATATGTTTGTGTTCATCCTGTCACACCTCCTTCTTCTACAAAGATATGTTCACCTTAGCATAGCCTCTCCCACACTTACAAGCGGCAAACGTGGAGACAATGATTATAGTTAAAGTTTACAACTGGCGATCAAGCGATTAGCTATTCTCATCCAGGCTAATTCAGGCTAATTCTCAAGCATCTTCTCCAAATATTGCTTCGGCGTGCACTGATTATACCTCTTAAACAGCTCATAAAAATGAGCCATATTACCGATGCCCACGGATTCAGCAATGTCCTGAATCTTGCGCTGCTCTGTCACGAGCAGTCGCTTCGCATAGGAGATTCGTTTGCGATTGACGAAGTCTGTGAAGCTGACTCCCATTTTGCGCTTGAAATACTTGGAGAAGTACGTGTAGCTCATCCCGGCAATGCGGCATACCTCCTGCATATCGATGCGATCCGTCAGATGCTCCTCCACATAGGCAACCACAGGTCGAATAACAGCGGCGTCTATCTCGCCATATGACTGCAGCTTGCCTACCGTATCCTGACGAAGCAGCGTCAGCATAAGATGCTGAATATGCATGCTGACCGCGATCTCATAGCCTTTGCGAGGGGACATAACCTCATCATGAATAGACGTGATGATTCTTCCAACTTCCGACCGGACCTGCTCATCGGCAAATATATAGTTCAACTCATCCAACGGCTCCTGAACCTCGGCAAAATGCCCGTAATACATCATGATCGCGGGATCAAAATAAGGCTCCAAATCCACATGCAGCACGATGAAGCTCAACGGCTCATCGCTGATTTTACGTGGACGATGCAATTGCGAGGAACCGAGCGCCACGATATCACCAGGCCCAAGAGTATAAGTCCGATCTGGTGTTTCCATCTCGTGAATACCGTGCTCCACTAATATGAATTCAATTTCTTTATGATAATGCCATGGCATAGGAACTTGCGAAGACGCTGTGCTAAAAGGATCGATAAAGCGCCACACTTTCATGCGTAATGCGGAATGTTGATAGATGATCGGCTCTTGATAGATTTCCACTGCTTCAGCTCCCATTCTTGGCAATGGCTAATTTGGATACAAACTGCATAAATGCCCGCATTTACGAGCGGTATATGAAAAGTATATCGTATAGGAGAAGATGGATTCAACGAAAACGAAGAGAAGCGAGGTGCGATTGTGAAAATAGCGATCGTTGGCTGTGGGGGAATGGGGCATGTGCATGCATTTGCCTATCACAAGATGCCTGATGTGGAATTGACGGCAGTATGCGATATTATTCCGGAGCGCGCTGCGGATATAGCGGATCATACAGGAGCAACTGCTTATACCTCTATCGATGAAATGTTGGCTAATGCGGAGTTCGATGTGATTAGCGTAACTGTACCGAGCTATTTACATAAGGAAATGGCGATCAAGGCGGCTGAGGCCGGCAAGCATGTTATTAGTGAAAAGCCGATTTCCTTATCGCTCGCGGATACACAAGAGATGATGGACGTCTGTGAACGCAATGGAGTACGTTTGTTTGTAGGTCATGTGGTTCGATTCTTCCCAGAATATGTGCAGATCAAGCGGGCTGTTGATCAAGGTAAGCTGGGACAACTCGGCGTCGCCCATACGAAGCGGAGCGGGGCTCATCCCGGAGATGTGTCTTCGTGGTTCCGGGAAGAGGATAAGAGCGGCGGCGTTATTCTAGACTTGATGATCCACGACATCGATTATCTCCGGTGGACGGTAGGCGAGGTAAAGTCGGTCTATGCGCTGGGTCATCGTACAGATGAGCTGGAGTTTGCCTTTGTAACTTTGCGTTTTGAAAATGGGGCTATTGCGAATCTGGAAGCATGCTGGGGATACCCTGGGGAGTTCCATACAGCGATTGAGATCGCTGGCAGTGGGGGTGTAGTTCGCAACAATAGCGAGAAGTGCCATTCGCTCTCGATTCGACAATCATCGGTGCAGGAGAAGGCGGGCAAGTTTGTGGCGGTTCCGCAAAGTCCTGGCTACAAGAACCCGTACGAGCTGGAGTTGGAACATTTTATCGGATGTATTCGGACAGGACAAGAAGCTGTTGTAACAGCTCATGATGCATATAAAGCGCTTGAAATTGCAAATGCCGCGGTGGAATCGCTGCGTACTGGAAAAGTCGTGGCACTTGCTGCGAGCGTTGAGGAAGGGGTGTCAAAATGAGTATATTGAAGGTTGGCTTTATCAGCTTTGCGCACGGTCATGCTTTTTCTTATCTGGAAGGCTTCCGATCGCTCTCGAATGTAGAGATTGTTGGGATCGCGGATGAGGTAGAGAGCCGTGTAGTGGATGTAGTTGCGCGCTATCAGATTCCTTACTATTCGGATTATCGCGAGCTGTTGGCAAGCGATGTCGATGCGGTTGTTATATGCTCGGAAAATGTGTACCACGCGGAGCTCACGATTGCGGCTGCGAAGGCAGGCAAGCATGTGATGTGCGAGAAGCCGCTCGGCATCTCGGTAGCGGAGATGGAGGCGATGATCGCAGCTTGTGCGGACAACGGTGTTCAGCTGATGACGGCGTTCCCTTGCCGCTCGCTGATTGCGGTCGTTCGTGCTAAAGAAGCGGTGGATCGCGGCGATATCGGGGATATTATCGGGATAAAGGGGACGAATCGCGGCACGATGCCGGGCGGCTGGTTTGTGGATCCGTCGTTGTCCGGCGGCGGCGCCTTGTTGGATCATACCGTTCATGTAGTGGATCTGATGAACTGGTTTACGGGCTCGAAGGTGAAGGAAGTGTTTGCGCATGCGGGCACGATCTTTCATAAAGGCTTACCTGTCGATGACGCGGGGATGATTCATGTTCGATATGAAAATGGCGTGTTCGGTGTTCTGGATACGAGCTGGTCGCGTCCTTCTACTTTCCCTACATGGGGAGATGTGACGATGGAGATTATCGGCACGAAGGGTGTCATCAATGTTGATTCCTTTGCCCAGAACAATGAGCTGTTCAGCGATGCCAATGGCAAGGGCACGTGGGAGTTCTGGGGCGATTCCATGGATGACTACATGGTTCGCGACTTTGTTGAAGCGCTGCTCGCCGGCAAGTCTGTGCCGATCACAGGCGAGGACGGCTTGCGTTCCGCGCAGGTCGCGCTTGCAGGCTATAAGTCGATTGAGCTGGGGCAGCCAGTGACAATCGCCTAATGCTTTAGGCCGCTCTCCTGCCACCGTTGAGGTGGTGGGGGGCGGTTTTTTTGCGCTATGCGGGGCTCCGTGGATAGTGAAGAAACATTTCTATTTATTGCAGGTATATCCATTTGAGTTTGCTTACTATTTACAATAATGGAGGCTGCTAAATGAAAAAAGAATTGTATTAACTTCGATGTTGCTTCTTATCTTAGGATCAAATGTATCGGCTTCTAATACTGTCAGTCTTCACGAATTCAAAGGAAACATTTATTGGGATGGAAACCGGATAGACAATAATACGAAAACACCTTTCTTACAGAGTAATGGAGCTGTCTATGTCCCTATTCGCTTGCTGGAAAATACAAATGCTGGTGTAGTGAGTTATGAATCTAAAACTAACTCGATTTATTATGATTCTTTTGACACATTAAGTTCTCATGTCAGATCAATTACGCATAATCAGAATAAAGATGACCTATTTCAACTTAGAATTAATAGCAGTAAGGAAAAATATAACGCAGGAGAAGAACTGCAAATATGGGCTTCTTTAGATGTTATTGGAGACGAGGACGTGAAGGTGCTCCATTTAAATCCACTAGTTATATTTTATATAAAAGATAGCAATGGAGTAACGATAACAGAGCCTACAACTCTCAACATGCAAAGCGACTTATTCAAACCCGGAGATCAGATCATAAGAACTTGGAACGGGATGTTAGCTAATAACTATTTATCAGCTGAGATTGGTGATGAAAAAAATACAAATGCAAGACCTCTTCGGCTGCCTAAAGGTGAATACACGATTGGTGCAGAATTAAACTACTCTATATCTGATGATAGTCAATTAGAGAATAACGCTGAGCAATATAGGCTTGAAACTAATATCCCAATCAAGATTGAATAACAATAAATGCACATACACCAAATGGTGAAGTTTTGGCCTGCCCAGCGTGCTGAGACGTCGAAAACCTGCATCTCAGCCTCCAAAAGGTGCCGTCCAAGCTCCCGCAGCGGTCCGAGACGTCGAAAATCAACGTCTCAGCCCCGAAAGTGGCTCGAAAATGAGCTGAGACGTCGAAAAACTGCATCTCAGCCTCCAAAAGGTGCTGTCCGAGCCCCCACAGCAGTCCGAGACGTCGAAAAACGACGTCTCAGCCCCGAAAGTGGCTCAAAAATGAGCTGAGACGTCGAAAACCTGCATCTCGGCCTCCAAAAGGTGCCGTCCAAGCCCCCCCAGCGGTCCGAGACGTCGAAAATCAACGTCTCAGCCCCGGAAGTGGCTCGAAAATGAGCTGAGACGTCGAAAAACTGCATCTCAGCTTTCAAAAGGTGCCATCCAAGCCCCCAAAGCGGTCCGAGACGTCGAAAATCAACGTCTCGGCCCCGAAAGTGGCTCAAAAATGAGCTGAGACGTCGAAAAACTGCATCTCGGCCTCCATCAGGTGTCAAGCGATCCCGCAAAGTGTGCCATCCCAATCTCACCATGCGCCCCCAATCCAGCTGCTACCTCACACTATCCAAACAGCTTCCTCCCATTCACATAGCTGCGATTCACTTGGAACACGCGTACAAGCTTTGTTCCTTCGCCTCCTGGCAGCAGACTGCCCTTATGCAGCATATTGCGCAGGATCAAGTTAGCTTTTCTTGTATGTATCTGCAGCAAGTCGCATACATCCTTTGTATTCAGCTTGCGATCGAGCTGCAGCGCGTATTTTAACACTTCCTGTTCCAAATACTCCTCATAGCTAATAGCAGTATTACTGCCGAAGCTCCATATCCCCATAAATTGCTGCAGCAGTTGTTCGCACATACGTGGTTTTTCATTAATGTCATCGTAGGAGAAGCGCAGGATTCGCCAACCATCCATCGTCAGGTGATTTTGCCGGAGTAGGGAATCTGAGAATTGGGAGCGAGAAAGCTTAGCGCTATGCGGGCCATAACCATCAATCTCAATTGCTAGCTTCAAAGGGAAACGGATATAAGCAAAATCAATGTAACGGCTTCCGTCTTTGAAATCGGATACTTCATATTCGGGATGCAGATGATCAAAGCTTTTGAGTGCTGGAAACCAAACATTTTGCAGAAACAATTTTTCAGCATAACCATGTCCATTCGCCAGACGCTCTCTTCTGTTACCGCTGCTGTCATGTAAATGTCTGCCGTACCATGAATCATATGAATGATCAAACACTTGCTACCCCCACCTTCCATATTAGATATCGCATTGCTTGCAGCAACAACCAATCATCACCGCAATAATTTCCGCCATACATGCAAAAACACCGCCAGCCAGGCACGAGAAACTCGTATCCAAGCGCAGCGGTGTGTGCTTCACAACCCGATTGATTTCTTTCAAGCATAACACACAGAGATTCGGAGATTCAAGAAAGGAACTACAGCTTAGCCCCACAAATCGCATAAGAAATCAACCACCAAAATACAGGTTATATTTGACAATATGGTGAATCGCGCTATAATAAACATAACTTATTCATAGATCCATACACGGTTAGGTGGAGAATTGGAGAACCCTTATCCGAAAGCATACCCCGGCAGCAGCCCCGGGTAATTTTGCTTTGGTGAGGGTTTTTTTGCGTAGTTTTTAGCTGCAAATACAGCGAAGGGCAGGCGTGATACAGGAGATGAGAGGCTATATCTTTGACTTGGATGGTACTGTTTATCTAGGGGAGCGTGTTATAGAAGGAGCGGTTGAGGCTATCGAAGCGTTGCGAGCTCGAGGGGATAAAGTGATGTTCTTATCCAATAAGCCTATCGCAACACGAGTATCCTATGCGCATAAGCTATCTAAGATGGGAATCCCGACAACGGATCGCGATATTATGAATTCCTCCTCACTGGTGGCCAAATATATGAGGCAGATTTCGCAGCCTGGTGATCAGATACTCGTCATTGGAGAAGAGCCGATACGCGATGAGATGCGCAATGAAGGCTTGCAGCTGAGCGATCATGATGTGGATGCGCCTTATGTGGTGCTGTCATGGGATCGTCATTTTACGTATGACAAACTAAATGTTCTATATCAAGCGGTCATTCGCGGCGCGCATGTGATCATCTCGAATCCAGACCGCACTTGCCCGATGGAGAACGGACAAGTGCCGGATACGGGAGCTCTGATCGGAGCGCTGGAAGGTGCACTTGGAGTTCCATTGGATGCCACGATGGCAACTGTTGTCGGCAAACCGTCGGCCATTGCGGCCAAGATGGCGGCAGCCCATCTGCAGCTAGAGTCAGACCAGTGCTATATGGTAGGGGACCGTCTGGAGACAGACATTCTGCTCGCGAACGAGAATGGAATGAACTCTGTGCTTGTGCTGACGGGCATAACTGAGCCAGAAATGGTTGATCTAGCACATATTCAAGCAAAATATGTGATAAATTCCATTGCAGACGTCGTAAATCTGTAAAAATGAGGTACAATGGGCTTGTATCCCACTAAGGAGGAGTGTCCGTTGTATCCAATTGTAGACATGGTTGAACATCAGGTTATCGCTTCTGTCCACTCTGAACAAGAGCTGAAGCTGGCGATTGAGAGCGATGCGAATATCGTATTTTTATTGACAGGTTCTATCTTTAATTTAAAGTCCATGGTAGATCAGGTGAAGCAAGCGGGGAAACACGTGTTTTTACATATGGATTTTATAGAAGGAATAGCGAGTGACCGCAGCGGGGTTGCTTATGTATCGCAGTATTTTAAACCAACAGGTATTCTATCGACTAGAAGCAACCTCATTCGTATAGCGAAGGAAATGAATCTAATGTCGATTCAGCGTATCTTTCTAATTGATAATAACGCGGTGACGAAAGGCATTAAGGCTGTTGAGCAGAGCCTGCCTGATGCAGTGGAGATCATGCCGGGTGTTATGCCGCGCATTATACGTCAATTGACAGATATGACACCGCTGCCTATCATCGCGGGGGGCTTGATCGGCAATCGGCAAGAGATCGACGACGCGCTGGCAGCCGGAGCATTAGCGGTTTCAGTAGGAACGAGCGAGCTATGGGGCTGCTCTTCCAGAGCGTGAATGAACAGTAAGATATCATTAACATCTTCCATTATTGGCTTGAGACCTGGAGACGCCTGGGGAAGAGACTGACGTTAGAATTGCATCGTATCGCGGTGCGGTGGCTATGCGTTTGTCTTTTTACCAGGTTTTTTATATTTATAAGGGGGGCAAACAGCATGCGTTTCTCATCATTAAAGCGTCAGGAACAACTGAAACATATGTCAGAAGAACAGTGGGACTTAGTTGTCATTGGGGGCGGAATTACTGGGGCAGGGATAGCGTTGGATGCTGCCTTGCGCGGGCTGAAGGTTGCGCTGGTAGAGAAGAACGATTTTGGTTCGGGGACGAGCAGCCGTTCGACGAAGCTAGTACATGGCGGTCTGCGGTATTTGAAGCAGGGGGAAGTGAAGCTAGTACAGGAAGTTGGCCGCGAGAGGGCTATTTTGTATAAAAATGCGCCGCATCTGGTTGTGCCGATTCCGATGCTGCTTCCCATATATAAAGGTGGCACTTACGGTTACTTAGCCTCCTCAGTCGGTCTATACGTCTATGATATGCTTGCAGGCGTCGTCCGCAAAGAGCGCCGCAAGATGCTGAATCGAGAGCAGGCGCTGATGCAGGAGCCATTGTTAAAGTCGGACGATCTGAAGGGTGGAGGCTTGTACTTTGAATACCGGACAGATGATGCCCGTTTAACGCTGGACTTGATGAAAACGGCTGTGCAGCATGGGGCGGCGGCTGTTAACTACGCGGAATGCAAGCAGTTCATCTATGAAAATGGAAAAGTTTGCGGGATCGTAGTAGAAGATGTGCTGCATGGCGAGAGCTACAGCATTAGCGGCAAGCATGTGGTAAATGCTGCAGGGCCATGGGTCGATCAAGTTCGCAAACAGGACGGCAGCTTAAAGGGCAAGCGGCTGTTCTTGACCAAGGGCGTGCATCTGGTCGTTCCTGCGGAGCGTCTGCCTATTAAGCAGGCGGCTTACTTTGATACGCCAGATGGCCGTATGGTATTCGTGATACCGCGCGGACAGATTACCTATGTCGGTACAACTGACACTGCGTATGATCAGAGCGTAGATGAGCCGCGTACAACACAGGAGGATCGCGACTATTTGCTGCGGGCGGTAAATGCCATGTTCCCTAGCGTCAAGCTGATGACAGAGGATGTGAAATCGCACTGGGTAGGCTTGCGGCCGCTTATTTACGAGGAAGGCAAGGGTCCTTCCGAACTGTCGCGCAAGGACGAGATCTTCATCTCGGATTCCCAATTGATCACGATCGCAGGCGGCAAATTGACGGGCTATCGCAAGATGGCGGAGAAGGTCGTTAACTTAGTGGCTGATTTGATAAAGAAGGAGTCTGGTTTCATATTTCCACAATGTATTACAGATGAAATCACGGTAAGCGGCGGAGATATAGGAACAGCTTCTACCTATGCTGATTGGAAAGTTGAAATGCTGCAGAGAGGTATCAAGCAAGGCGTAAAGGAAGACGTCATGCAGCATTGGATCGATATATACGGCAGCAACGCGCTGCGGATTGCGGCTATATATATGGAGCTTCCGCGCGGGGATGAAGAGATGCGCGCGCTGCGAGCCGAATTAACCTATTCGATACAAGAGGAGATGACAGCGACTGCAGCTGACTTCCTGCGCCTGCGCACAGGTTGGATGTACTTTAATCCAATGGCGGCTCGGAATCATCGCGATGCAGTGCTGGCCATTATGCGGGACATAATGGGGTGGAATGAAGCAGAATTCGCACGTGAATCGAAGCGGATAGACGGTTTATTCGACGCTCTCATGACCTTGCCGGTTAACGATACTCAGATGAAAGCAGCCGATAATTTTAAAGAGGAAATGGTCATAGCTTGATTAAACTATGGCTTAACCAACTATTAAATAAAGGGCTGTGAAAGCTCTAATAGGAAGGTGTAGATCTCATGACTCAATCTAATCATCAACATTCAGTTCAAGTACCGTTAATCATTGCGCATCGTGGAAGCGCAGGCGAAGCGCCTGAGAACACCCTGGGCTCATTCCGTTTAGCGCTTGAGCAGCATTGCGATGCGATCGAATTGGATATTCAGCTTACGAAGGAAGGAATTCCAGTCGTCATTCACGATGCTACCGTGAATCGGACAACTAACGGCAGGGGAGCAGTTCATGAGATGACGCTTGAACAGATTCAAGCCCTGGATGCAGGCAGTTGGTTTGATTCCAAGTATGCGGGAGAGCGTGTGCCAACATTAGCTGAGGTGTTTGATCTTGTGCCAGCATCGATCATGATCAACGTAGAGATTAAGCAGTTCCACGACGATAGAACGGTGCCGCAGCTCCTGAAGCTGCTCGAAGCATACGACCGTTTCGACTCTGTCGTGGTATCCTCCTTCGATCATAAATGCTTAAAGCGTCTCAAGGAGGCAGACGATCGCGTAAAGATCGGCCTGCTCTATAATGCAAGCTTCGTCGATCATGCTGCGATGGCTGGTCTGGTTGGGGTTCCTGTCTATTCGCTGCACCCGCAAGGAAACCATATCGGACCTGAAGATATTACGGGAGCTCAGCAAGCAGGTCTGAGGGTATATCCGTATACCATAAACCAGGTGGAACATTATAAGCTTGCCATTCACTTTGGTGTGGACGGCATTATTACCGACTATCCTGGCCGTTTATATTCTATGCTTCATGAACAATAGGGATAGGGCAAGGAACACTTATCCTCAGGCAGCTATCCATTGGATATGATGCTGAAGCTGGATAAGGATGCAGTACAGCTGAAGAAATATTGCGATGTAGCAGCAGTTGAGAGGATGTATGTTCTCTGACTGCTGCTTTGTTTATGTTTGGCTGAAGCGGACCGTAGAGACGTTATTTCAGCAAATAAGCGGTGATCTGTGAGTTTAGCGGACACAGGAGACGTTATTGGCATGAAAATGTACAATCTTAGGAGGATTATTCGTAAATAGCGGAACCACGGTCCGTTTGGCTGCTGGAATGGCAGGATTTCAGAGAAATAACGGATTGTGTGTCCGCGGCCATCCATGGTCAGTGGTGGGAAACTGTTTTAGTTTAAATTGAGTTTACATTCATCTTATACTCTGATATCAGCAAGTAGTAAATGATGATGAGATGAAAAGGTAGGTAATATGGATATGGAAAAAGAGAGAGAGACCCCGAAAGGCTCGCTGGGCAATTGGCGGCAATTTGCACGTCTGATCAAGGATACGAAGCCTTCAAAGCTTATGTTGTTCACGGCCGTGCTGCTTAGCGTCAGCTCGACTGTCGTATCGCTGTTTATTCCGATGTTCACGAAGGAACTGGTCGATGGCTTCACAGTATCCGCGCTGGAACCGTTGCAGATCGTAGCATTAGCATTGGCGTTCGTCGTTCAGGCGATCGCCTCCGGTGTCTCGATCTACTTGTTAAGTTTAATTGGGCAGCGGGTGGTCGCTAATTTGCGAGATCGGTTGTGGAAGAAGCTGCTCGTCCTTCCCATATCGTTCTACGATGAGAACAAGACGGGTGAAACGGTCAGTCGAATCACGAATGACACAGGTATCGTGAAGAGCTTCATCACCGAGCATCTCACAAGCTTCTTTAACGGAGTTATTTCCGTCGTCGGATCGTTCATCGTGCTCCTCTACCTAGACTGGCAGATGACATTGATTATGCTGATCGTTATCCCGCTGGCAGCATTCATACTCGTTCCAATCGGCCGGCAGATGTACAAGATCTCGATGCGCTTGCAGGACGAAACGGCGTCATTCACATCGATTCTAAGTCAGGTGCTGTCGGAGATTCGGCTCGTGAAGGCCTCCAACGCGGAGACGAGAGAGTATACGAACGGCAAACAGAGAATAACGAATCTGCTTCGCTTCGGTACGAAGGAAGGGGTTGTGCAAGCGGTCATCTCTCCGATTATGTCGTTGGTCATGATGGCGCTGCTTGTCGTTATTATTGGCTATGGCGGGCTTCGCGTATCAAGCGGCGCATTATCAGCAGGTGATCTAGTTGCCTACATTCTGTATCTGATCCAGATCGTGATGCCGATGAGCATGCTGACGATGTTCTTCACACAGCTGCAGAAGGCGATTGGTGCGACGGAGCAAATCAGTACGATTCTGAAAGGTGAAGAAGAGGATCTGCAGCACGGTAAGCCGGTAACTTCGGCATTAGCGAATCAGTCGCTATCGGTTGAACAGGTGTCATTTGCTTATAACGAGGAAGAGTCGATTCTGCAAGACATCAGCTTCACTATACATCCGGGTACAGTCACCGCTATCGTTGGCCCAAGCGGTAGCGGAAAGACTACCTTGTTCTCGTTGTTCGAACGATTCTATCAGCCTACTTCTGGTATAATTAAGCTAGGTAATGATTCGATTAACGAGTTTACACTGCACTCCTGGCGTTCCCAGATCGGATATGTCTCGCAGGAGAGTCCGCTCATCGACGGTACGATTCGCGACAATATCTGCTACGGCATGAACTGCGAGGTGACACAAGAGGAGTTGGAGCGGGCGGCGGAGATGGCGTACGCAAACACCTTTATCTCTGAGATGCCGGAAGGCTACGAGAC
Organism: Paenibacillus marinisediminis; assembly: GCF_054343325.1. Classification (NCBI taxonomy): domain Bacteria; kingdom Bacillati; phylum Bacillota; class Bacilli; order Caryophanales; family Paenibacillaceae; genus Paenibacillus; species Paenibacillus marinisediminis. The sequence continues at coordinate 1,188,100 of NZ_JBTGUH010000001.1, read as the reverse complement.
AGAGGTCGGAGAGCGCGGTGTGAAGCTGTCAGGCGGACAGCGTCAACGGATCGCGATCGCTCGCGCCCTGCTGCGCAACCCGCATATTCTGATGCTTGACGAAGCGACCTCCAGCTTAGACAGCAAGTCTGAGGTTGTTGTACAGGAGGCGCTTGATAATCTGATGCAGGGACGGACTACGCTCGTCATCGCACACCGCTTATCGACTGTTGTCGATGCGGATCAGATCGTATTTATTGACAAGGGCAAACTGACGGGAATAGGAACGCATGAGACATTGCTTGAGAATCACGAGATGTATCGAGAATTTGCAGTGCAGCAGCTGCGCATTCAGGAGCAGCTGGGCTCTTCATAGATGAACCGAAAGGCGGTATCGGCTGTATGATCACCATATTAATCGTTGATGACGATCCCCATATACGCGAGCTGGTTAGCATGTTCCTGAAGAAGGAAGGCTTCCGAACGATAGAAGCAGCGGACGGACAAGAAGCGCTAGAGATCATGGAAACGGACAAAGCTGACATGGTCGTACTCGATATTATGATGCCTAATATGGATGGATGGGAGTTATGCCAAGAGCTGCGCTCGCAGTATGATATCCCGCTGCTGATGCTTACCGCCAAGGGTGAAACTTCGCAGAAGGTCAAGGGATTCAACTTGGGTACGGATGATTACTTGGTGAAGCCGTTTGACCCCTTGGAACTGATCGTACGGGTGAAGGCGCTGCTCAAGCGATACCGCATCACGATATCCCAGATGCTCCAGTTCGGCGCTGTTACCATGAATCGTCAAACGTATGAAGTGACGTATGGAGCGGAGAAGCTCACGCTTCCGCTGAAGGAGTTTGAGCTGCTGTTTAAGCTCGGAGGGGTTCCGGGGAGAACATTTTCAAGAGAACATTTAATAGAAGATATATGGGGAATCGACTTCGAGGGGAATGAGCGGACACTGGATGTGCACATCAATCGTCTGCGAGAACGATTCGCGGAGGAACACTGCTTCTTTCGCATTAAGACGATTCGTGGACTCGGATATCGGCTAGAGGTGACGGAATGAGTCTATCTAAGCTGTGGGAGAGAATCCGAATCGCTTTCAGTATACTGGTCGCGTTCGGCAGTGTGCTGCTTGCTCTAGCGGTTGCTTATTGGGTGACCCCCTATGTGCTTGGCCTATTGGACTGGAATGTTACAGGCTTCTGGGCTTATATCTTGAATGGCGCTATGGCATTGATAATGTTGTGCATTATACTTGCCATTATGATCCCTAGGGCTCTCAATAAGCAGAACGCATTCTCGCAATCGATTATCGATGCGCTGAAGCGAATATCGAAGGGGGACTTCGAGGTTAACATCAAGACGTCGAAGGACTTTGAAGGGGAATTCGGCACTATTATCGAGAGCATTCATGAGATGGCTGGAGAATTGGGGCAGATGGAGAAGATGCGCCAAGAGTTTATCTCTAATGTCTCGCATGAGATCCAATCTCCGCTCACCTCAATTCGAGGATTTGCTCAGGCCTTAAGAAGCGGTGAGCAGTTAAGCGCCGAGGAACGCGACCATTACTTGCAGATCATCGAGACTGAGACGATGCGCTTATCCAAGCTGAGCGACAATTTATTGAAGTTGACGGCGCTGGAGTCTGAACAGCAGACATTGGAGATCACAACGTACCGTCTGGATCAACAACTGCGCAATCTAGTGCTGGCATGTGAGCCGCAGTGGTCTCAGAAGCAGCTGGACATGGAACTGGATCTAGAGAAGCTGACAATCGCAGCAGACGAAGAGATGTTAAGCCAGGTGTGGATGAATCTCATTCATAATGCGATAAAGTTTACGCCGGATCGAGGCTCGATTCACATCGTGATGCAGGGGCGTCAGGATCAGATTGAGGTTCGGATTAAGGATACGGGCATCGGTATCGATGAGGAGCATATCCCGCATATATTTGAGCGATTCTTCAAGTCGGATACGTCACGGAATAGGGCTAAGGGAGGGAACGGACTCGGTCTGTCGATCGTTCATAAGATAATTGAGCTTCATCATGGTACGATACAAGTTAGCAGCAAGCGGGGTTCAGGAACATTATTTATCATTAAAATACCTGCAGATGTGGTAAAGGCAGTGGAAAATGTGCAAACAGCAGTTAATTAATTCGATCTTATTGGAGGTGCGACACTATATGTCACACCTCTTTCTATATAATGGAATAGCAGTACAGAAGCCTTAACTTATATAGAAATGAGGTCGTCACATATGGCTAAATCCAAACGAGGACGTGCGCTCTGGCGTATGCCTTCCCGTTCGCGCGGGACTTGTCCGATCTGCAGCAGCACTCGCATCAAATTGCTGTATCCGATGAAGACAACTGCGGGTCAATCCGTTACTGTATGCAAGAAGTGCTCCAAAGCAGCTCAGCATAGAGTAGATGCTGCTGTAGTGTAATGGAAGGCAGCACCATAGCGTTATGAAATACCTGTATCGGTTAACCGGTGCAGGTATTTTTCATTCATGTGCGAATATAGAAGATGCCACGCATTTATACAGATGAAAAGGAGCCGCGCATATGGAGCTAAAGAGCAGTGAAATAACCGAACTTATGGAGCGCTATAACACAATGGGGTTAAGTATTGCCTTAATCAATGACGGTAAGCTAAGCCACGTTGATAGCTTCGGTTTACTTGAAGCGGGAACAGAACATCCCGTTGGCAACGACACGATGTTCAATGCGTGTTCCATAAGCAAGCTCGCCACTGCTGTATTATCATTGCGATTAGTTGAGCGAGGAATTCTGGAACTGGATCAGGATGTAAATGATCGGCTGCTTTCCTGGAAGATTCCTGCTAGTAAGTATACTCAACATAAAAAGGTGACCCTGCGAACACTGTTGAGTCATCAATCAGGTGTGATAGATCCAGAGCGAAGCTTTCATGAATATCGCGCTTCTCATGGTATCCCTTCTATTCCTGATCTGCTAGAAGGCAGAACTTCCTACTGTACAGCGCCAATTGAAGTTAAGTATGAGCCCGGAAGCGAGTTCCAATATTCAGATGCAGGCTTCTGTATCCTTGAACAGCTAATAGAAGATGTTACGGGAAGACCATTTAAGCAATTGATGGACGAGCTTGTGCTAGAGCCCTTACATATGAAGAACAGCACGCTTCATCATGCGCTTCTGTTAGAGGGAAGCCTTAACACTGCTAGCGGACATCATAAGGATGGGAGAGCGGCAGATGGAGGATATCCTCTATACCCATTTCTCGCAGCCGCAGGTCTCTGGTCAACCGCTGCAGATCTGGCCAAGTTAGCAGTTGAGCTTATGGACTCCTTGCAAGGTCGTAGCAAGCTGGGTCTTTCTCCCGCCTTGATCCAAGAAATGACAACTCCGCAAGGATGTGCACCATGGACGGGACTTGGCATCTTTCTTGATCGTTCTGATCAGCAGCTAGAGTTTACTTCGCTTGGTTGGGGAGTCGGGTATCAATGCATGTTGATCGCTTACCCGTACATAGGTAATGGGGCTGTCATCATGACGAATTCGGACTTAGGGGTTCATCAGAATAAGGGAATCATCGGAGAAATAGTGAGGTTACTAGATCTACAGAAGCATTAGATAGGACTGCGATATAGGGATTGAGTGGAGAGGGGGCTGTCCCCAAAGTAGATTTTTTTCTACCTGGATAGCCCCTTGTTTTTTCGACTCGCCGATGCTGTTGTGGCGTCTGGGACGTCATTTTTCAGCGCCTCAGTCCTCACATGAGCTGGGAGCGGACACACGAGCCTCTATTTGCAGTAAATACCACTGATTCGCCGTACTAACGGACCGTAGAGCCGTTATTTTACCTGAATGAGCCGTTTAGTGCTAGTTTTGAAGCAAATAGCGTCATCTGTGTCCGTAAGCCCTCAAAAAATACCCCGAAATCATGAAATAGCGGCCCCTGTGTCCGTTCAAGCGCGAGTCATACAACCTTGCTGTCACCGTATGTGCTATCGGATATAAAGACCGTTGTTCCAGTCTCATCGACTAGGTGTGCGGGTTCTTATTGGTGTAGAAACAAAGAAGGGTTGTCCCAAAAGACATGAGAAAATGACTTTTGGGACAGCCCCTTTTTATTCTGAATAGTGGTATTTTTTAGTTATAATTTTATTATGTCTTGTACTTATTTCGAGTTAAATGTTGTAATAAATAGTACATCGTACAAACTCAAAGTGTAGAGAGGAGCCATGAGGTTTGAGCAATATGCATCGCATTCAATGGTTTGATCAGCAGATCCGAATCGGCAAATATCCGAATAGCAATCATCTTGCGGAACGCTTCGAGATATCGAAGCGCCAGGCTCAGCGTGATATCGAGTACTTGGAAATGTCCTTGCATGCTCCTCTCCAATATGTCGCGAAGAAGCGAGGATACTGTTACACCGATAAGACCTTTATCCTGCCTCATCTTTATATGACAGAAGAAGAGAGGCAGGTGCTGAAGTTTCTAGCATTTCGCTATCGACAGTACCATGATGATAATGCCGCGGTTGTGAATCGAGTTTCTCATCTATTAGATCGTTTTACCGGTGAGCTAGAGGAAGAGTCCTCGCTTCGTCTTCCGTGGTTCGAGATGGACTCACGGCTTATTCAGAACATACAGCTGTTAACCTATGCTGTTCAAGAGAAGCTGGCGATTCATCTCATATACAATGAATTTGAACAGGAGAGCTCGCTGCGACTGTTGCCGTTGAAGCTGGAATCCAACTACAATGCCGACTATCTCGTTGCCTATTGTGAACACGAGCGTAAGCAGCGAAGCTTGCGCCTTGATCGCATACAGCATGTCACCGTGACGGAGGATCAATTCGACCATTCGGCACATGAGGCACAGCAGCAGGAACGAAGGCTGATCCGCAGACCGTTTATCGCAAGAGTGCTGCTGTCGAAGCAGCTTCACGGAACGACATGGAAGGGTTATGCGGCGCGTGAGCTGCAGCCGTTTGAGTATGAGGTGGAGTTCTACGACGAAGAAGCTTTTCTGCAGCATTTGATGACGGCAGAGTGGGTAGAGCTTCAATCTCCTCAGTGGCTAAGGCAGAGGTTGAAAAATAGATGCCAGCAGTTGATATCTCGACTTGGCGGATAAATGGCATCGTGGGCCAAGATTTATGGCGTACACTTTAATGGCAGGGGGGAACAAGCATGGCTGGTGTTTATCTGGATAATATCGTAATGACGCGAGAATCGAAGTCGTTTATTGATAGCTTGCATGCCATCTTAACAGCCGCGAATTTATTCAGCGGTCCGAAGTATATGCTCTCAGGACTGAGCGGAATGGCGTTCAAATTTACGGTGCATGAACGGCTTCTCCCGATGTCTGTTACCGCATACGGACAGTGGGGGGTGGAGCATCAGCCTGCTATCGACAATCTAGGAATCTATACGCTATGGGATGGAGGACGTTCACGTCATCCTACGTTTCGCGTTTATCAGCAAGATGCGGTTAGGGCTGTTACCGCAAGCTTGGATCGAGGCATCGGCGTGCTGTACTGGATTCCTGAATTCGGGGTCATATGCGGGTATGATGATGAGGATCGAGTCCTCTTCGTGCAAAATGGCATTTCAAAGGACAGCCAGGTCATTCTATATGATAATTTCGGCTTGAATAAGACCCCTTTCTGGTATGTTCAGCTGATGGGCGATAAGGTGACGGTATCGCTGGAGGAGATGACGCTGGAAGCGCTGCGCCTGGCTATTCAGGATTGGGAAGTGCCCCATAAGACTTTGCCGAACACGGACATTGCGTCCGGTCGAATGGCTTATTCCTTTCTGAAGCGAGCTCTGGACAAGGGCGATTACGATGAGTATGGGGCTGTTTACATTTTAGAATCGTATCAAGTATCGAGATCTGAAATTATGTGTTTTCTACGCGATGTACGCCATGTGCTTCCAAGCTTAGATGATGCTTGTGCACGATACGAGCAGTTGGTTGAGAGAATAGCCGATATGAGCGAATGTATGGCGACGTCACGGGGCAAACGCCAAGTCAATCGAGCTTCGATTCCTGCCTTGGTGGAGATGCTAACAGCAGCAGAGGCGTTGGAGGAGCAGGCGGTCGACCATTTTAAGGAGATATCCAGGTCTTATCCAGACTTGAAACGGAGTATCGTGCCTAGATGGGGCTCACATTCGCCGAGGTGAGAGGAGGAATCTTATGAGTGCTGTGATTCTATCGGACTTGCATATGAAGAAAGGCTCGACCGCGTACATAGATGCGATGCATGCCATCTTGTATCGGAAGGGCTGGATCAGCTGCACCAAGTCCATGCTGGCGGGAATGACGGTTTCAGGCTTCCGCTTTACTGTGGATCGTACGTTATCAGCAGACTCCGTGCACGCTTATAATTGGATAGCCGAGAATTTCCTTGCAGCGGACTTTATTGGAATTATCTCTTCGCAGCAGGCGGGATTCTCCTTTCAGCCTACATTTCCTCTATATCAGAAAGAGGCCATTGTTGATCTGAAGCGGGCAATCGACAGCGGAACGGGCGCTGTGATATGGAAGGACGGCTTCGCGATTGCCGTTGGTTATGACGATGCGGAGCAGAGGTTGTATTATTCCGATGGGAGCGAGGCGGGGCTGTGCAGCATGTCTTATAACTCGTTCGGACGCAATGTGTCGCCATACTGGTACTATCAAGTGTTCGACGATCGGATCGAGATGGATGAGATCGAGATCTATCGAGAATCCTTGATTCAGGCCATATATAAATGGGAAACCCATGACCTGATGCTCCCTGCCGCAGAGTATGCATGTGGAAGAGCCGCTTATGATGCGATCCTGCAGGCTTTAGAGACGGAAGAGTACGACAGAACCGGTATCGTTGAAGTGATCCATTACTATGCTGAAGCCAAACGGGATATCAGGTTGTACATGTCAGCCTTGCAGCGGATCTGGCCGCAGATGAGTGCTGTCATTCCGCATTATGCTGATGCGGCCCGTTGCGTTGACTCTATTGCAGCGCTGCTTGAGCAGCTTCCTGCTGGTCATCGAATAGATTCTGCGCTTCGAGTCGAATTGATTGCTCTATTGGTCGAGGCCCGGGAAGCGGAGGAACTGGCTGTCCAATGGCTGAAATCGTGGATGCGCGAAAAGGTGAATAACCGCTATCAGGATATCGGGTTGAGATGATCTTGCCGTTACATAGAAGGAGATGATGAATGATGGCCTGGAAAGAGAAGAAGGTGCTCATTACCGGGGCAGGGGGCGGCATTGGAAGAACGCTCGCGGTTACATATGCCCAACACGGGGCAGAGGTTATTGTTATTGATAAGGATCAGGCAGGCTTGCAGGAGACTTCCGATCTGATTCGGAACCGTGGGGGCTCTGTGGAAAGCTATGTCGTTGATCTGAGCAAGGCGGCGGAGATTGAGCAGTTGTTCCGCATACTCGATGAGCGGAATGATCGTCTGGACGTGCTGATTAATAATGCCGGGCTTGGCATTACGAAATCGCCGTATGAGCTCACAGTAGAGGATTGGGATTATGTGCTTGGCACGAATCTGCGCGGCACGTTTCTGTGTTCTCGTTTGGCGGCAGGGATCATGAAGCGCCATGGCGGAGGAGCGATTGTGAATATCGCTTCGACTCGTGCGCTGATGTCGGAACCGAACTCGGAAGCCTATGCGGCATCCAAGGGCGGCATCTTGTCGCTGACTCACGCGCTGGCTGCCTCCTTGGGAGAGGACGGCATTACCGTAAATGCGATAAGCCCAGGCTGGATCGAGACGGGCAACTATGCCGACCTTCGCGCTATCGATCATACGCAGCATCCGTCACAGCGAGTAGGGAAGCCAGAGGATATCGCACGCGCGTGTATGTATCTGACAAATGCGGATAATGATTTCGTCACGGGTATTAATCTTGTGGTAGACGGCGGTATGACGCGGAAAATGATCTATGTTGAGTAGGCGCTTGTCGTAAACCTATTCGATGAGCCCTGTATAAAGGCGCTGGACGATATACAAATTTCCCCCTTGAAAATTAGGGTTAGTGCCTATAATATACATTGTAAGGGGTTTCTGGAAAGGTTTTCAAGCTGTTCTCATGTTCGACGGAAAGAAGGCTGCTTGCTCATGAAATCAACCATCCGAGATGTGGCCCAATACGCCAACGTTTCCATTAGCACTGTTTCTCGTGTGATGAACGCACCGGAAACCGTTGTGGAAGAGAAGAGAGTACGCGTAATGGAGGCTATTCAAGCACTTCAGTACCAGCCTAACGCTTTTGCTCGCGGATTAATTTTTAAGAAGTCCAATACGTTTGGGGTGATGATCCCGGATCTTGAGAATCCCTATTATTCCGGCCTCATTCGCGGTATGCAGGATGCGGCTGTTGAACTCAATCACAGCTTAATTTTCTGTAACACGGATCGAGACCGGGATCAGCTTCACTCTTATATTCAATATTTTGTTGAGAAGCAGGTAGATGGTGTCATTTATACGAGTGAGCCCTTATATCCTGAATATTACGAGCATATGAAGAGGTATAACCTGCCGTTCGTGCTGGCTTCGACCAACTCGGCTGAATACGACATTCCATCGGTTGATATTAATGAGGAGCTGGCGGGGTATGAAGCGGTGCAGCATCTGATTGCTGGCGGTCACAGACAGATCGGTATGGTCGGTTTTCCGTTAACGGAGTCGGTGTCTGGGGTACCGAGATATGAAGGATTTATGCGCGCTCTTCAGGAAAATGGACTTGGAGACTGTACGAAATGCGTAGAATTTGCGGAACTCCGATATGAGAAAGCGTATGAAGCGACGGGCAGATTAATTAGCAGATATCCTGAGCTGACTGCCATATTTGCTATATCTGACGTATTTGCGATGGGCGTTATATCGTATTTGCATGATCATGGGATCAAGGTGCCTGAACAGATCTCGGTTATTGGCTTCGATAATATTCGTATGGCGAATATGTTTATCCCGAAACTATCCACGATTGCTCAGCCGATATACGACATCGGGTTCAGAGCTGTGCAGAAGCTTCATGAATTAATATCGGCAGGTCAAGTTGCGATACTCCGAGAGAAGCTTCCTCATGAGCTGATTATAAGAGATTCATCGCGAGCGAAGTAGCGGATACAACGACAATTTGAAAAGCTTTTCACAATGATCGCGCTTGCCACGCCTGCACAGATTGCCAGGATCACCTCGACTGCAGCTGCAACCGCGACTATCAAAAGTATTACGAACACCACAACCTCAGCGACAACAGTTGCAATCACAGCAACTGCAGCGACCACCACAACATCTGTAGTTTCTTCTACAATATCCACAACCACTGTTATACCCGCACATGTTCAAAAATAAGATCAGCATGCGACGGCAGAACATTCCGGAAACCCTTTGAGAGGGGGGATGCGTGTCATCATAAGTCCCAGCATCGTCCACAAGAGCTTAATGATTTGGCTCAGCTACTAGCTATTGTTGAGTATTCAGCACCGTCTGGTGGTGGATAGGCAGAATAATTCGCTGAGAAGGATACAGCAGCCGCTATTTTAAGATTTTGTAGCTTAACTTGAGTTTAGCGGACTCAGATGACGCTATTTAATTCAAAACTAGCAATAATCTGTTGATTTTGTTTAAATAACGGCTCCACGGTCCGCGAACGTAGCGAATGAGAGGTTTTAGCAGCAAATAACGGCTTGTGTGTCCGCTCCCAATCATGCAGGGGGGATTATCGTATCCAATGATTTAAGTGATTACACAAACTTGAAAGGGTTGAGGTCTATGAAGTTTTCGAGCCGAAAACAGACGCTGTTATCGCTGATTTTTATTGTCGTCTTCACGATGATGCTAAGTGCGTGCGGTGGAGGTACAACGGAGACAGCCCCGCCTGCCGAGAAGCCAGCTGAGAATAAACCTGCTCCTCCTACTGAAACGAAGACAGAGCCGAAGAAAGAAGATGTGAAGAAGCAGGAAGAGGGCAGCTACCTGCAGCGTGCCCTGAACGGGGAGTTCAAAGGCAAGAAAGTAACGATGTTCGGCCCATTTGTAGACGAAGATGAAGCGAAGTTTAACAACAGCATCAAGGAGTTTGAAGAGAAATCGGGCATCGATATCGCCTATGAAGGCTCCAAGGAGTTCGAAGCTGCGATATCCGTTCGCGTAAACGGCGGCAACGCGCCGGACATTGCCGACTTCCCGCAGCCAGGTCTGCTGGCAGACTTCGTGAAGGCTGGCAAGGTTGTTGATGTGAAGTCATTCTTATCCGAAGACTATCTGAAGAAGCAGTACAATCAGAGCTGGCTGGATATGGCCTCGATGACCAGTAAGGACGGCTCGAAGATACAGGCCGGCATATGGTCGCGCAGCAGCGTCAAAAGCTTAGTCTGGTATAACAAGAAGGCGTTCACGGAAGCGGGCTACCAGATTCCACAGACGTGGGATGAATTGCTGGCATTGTGCGAGCAGATTGCGAAGGACGGAGACCCGGCTTGGACGATCGGTATCGAGAGCGGCGCAGCGACAGGCTGGCCGGCTACGGACTGGATCGAAGACATTATGCTTCGTACAACGACGCCTGAGAATTACGACAAATGGGTAGCGGGAGAGCTTCCATTTACAGATGAGATTGTCAAGAATGCCGTTAAGAAGATGTCGGAAATCTGGTTCAATGAGAGCTATGTATACGGAGGGCGCAAGTCAGTTGCGACAACGTCGTTCCAAGATGCACCGAAGCAGTTGTTCACGAATCCGCCGAAGGCATGGCTGCACCGTCAAGCAAGCTTCATCACATCGAGCTTCCCGAAAGAAGCGACTCCGGATACGTATGACTGGTTCCCGCTGCCTCCGATCGATCCGCAGTACGGATTGCCAGCATTGATCGCGGGTGATATCTACGCTATGCATAATGACCGTGATGAAGTGCGTGCCGTTATGGAATTCTTCACGACGGGCGAATCGATCAAGACCTGGGTTCAATCCACCGGCGTTATCGCGCCGATGAATGATGCGGATATGTCCTGGTATACCAATGATCAGGAGCGCCGTATGGCGGAGTTCCTGAAGTCAGCTAAGACCATTCGCTTTGATGGCTCGGATCTGATGCCTGGTGCAGTTGGAGCAGGCACGTTCTGGAAAGGCATGACCGACTACGTCAGCGGCACAGCTAATCTGGATCAAGCGATGGAAGAGATTCAAGCCGGCTGGAAGAAATAGCAGCACTCCGTAACGAATGAGGGACTATTCATGTCATAGATAGTCCCTCCTTTCGCATTGAAGCTGGTCTATACCTATAGACCTATAGGGAGGGATAGCCGTGCATGTTCGGACGCATAAGGGAAATACGCTTCGCTTGTTATTGCTATCTGTGTTGATCCCGATCCTCAATATCGGGCTGCACGGGCTCATATTCGTATTTTTCCGTGAATCGAGTCTTCATCCTATCGTTAACGCCCTGCTTGCAGTCCTTTGGGGAGCGTTCGGCATCTACTTCATCTATTATTCATTCAACTGGGTAGTTGAGCAGTATTCCGATGTATGGAAGCGCAGAATACTACCTTATGTGTTTATCGGACCAGCTGTCATTCTGCTAGGCTGGCTGCTGGTCATGCCTACCTTGCGCACGCTCTACTTGAGCTTCCTCAATGCCGACTCCACCCAATTCATCGGGCTGGCGAACTATGCCGCTGTCTTTACCGAGCGGCTGCTCATCACCGCGCTTCGTAATAACCTGCTATGGGTGTTTATCGGGACATTGGCCTGTGTCAGCTTAGGCTTGCTGATTGCCATATTAGCGGATCGCAGCAGCTTCGAGCGTCTTGCCAAAGCCATCATCTTTATGCCGATGGCGATATCCTTTGTCGCGGCAGGGGTCATATGGAAGTTCGTCTATTATTACCAACCGGAGCAGGAGCAGATCGGCCTGCTGAATGCTATCGTTGTCGCGTTCGGCGGTGAGCCTCAAGCATGGATCAGCATGCTTCAGCCGTGGAACAACCTATTTCTGATCGCGATATTAATCTGGATGCAGACCGGATTCGGGATGGTCATCTTCTCTGCGGCGATCAAGGGAATTCCAGATGACATATTAGAGGCGGCGCGCATGGATGGCGCGAGCGAGATCGGAATCTTCTTCCGCATCATGATTCCATACATATCCGGTACCGTGCTGGCGGTTACGACGACTATCGTCGTATTTACGTTGAAGATATTCGACGTCGTCATGGTGATGACGGGAGGCCAGTACGATACAGAAGTAGTCGCCACACAATTCTACAGGCAATTGTTTATGTACCAGAACACGGGTTACGGCTCAACGCTTGCCATCGTGCTGCTGATAGCGGTGGTTCCGGTTATCTTCATTAACTTGCGACAATTCCGCAAGCAGGGAGGGATCTAGATGCGAAGAAGAGGACTCCGTAAATCCAAATGGCTCGTGAACACAGTCCTTGGCTTCATATGTGTCATCTGGCTCGTCCCTACGATCGGGTTGTTAGTTTCATCCTTTCGGCCTGCTGCGGATATTCTGCAATCAGGCTGGTGGAATATACTGCCGCACAGAGGCTGGGGAACGACTGAGCAGCTCACCCTGCCGAAGGAAACCGATCTTCGGCAGCCTATTGAAGTTCGCGGGACTACTTATACCGACGACCAGCTCCGGGCCGGCGTCGAGCAGAACGGCCAGCGTCTCATATGGGAGAACCGCCGCGCGCGCCTCTTGAATGTTCAGGAGAAAGAATGGACTATGATGACGGAATTCACACTGCAGAATTACCAAACGGTACTTGGCGGCAAATCCTATGAGATCGCACAGCCGGACGGTACGACGAAGACGGAGAAGGGCAGCGGAATGACGCGTTCCATCTGGAATACGGTGGCCGTAACGGTTCCTTCTACCATCATTCCGATATTCATCGCATCGTTCGCGGCGTATGCCTTCGCATGGCTTCGCTTTCCCGGACGCAAGGTGTTCTTCGTCGTCATCGTCGCGCTGCTGGTCGTGCCGCTGCAGGTGGCGCTGATCCCGATCATGCGCGATTATTCAACGCTTGGATTGAATGGCACGTACTTTGGCATCTGGTTAGCGCATGCGGCGTTCGGCTTGCCGCTGATCACCTATTTTATGTATAACGCGATCAGCCAGCTGCCTAGGGATATATTCGAATCTGCATTTATGGACGGAGCTTCTAACTTTACAATTTTCAGCAGACTGATTCTGCCATTGTCTATACCTGCGATAGCTTCCATCAGCATCTTTCAATTCTTATGGGTATGGAATGACTATCTAGTCTCATTGATCTTTTTAGGCAGCCAGCCGGAGGTGCAGGTATTGTCGATGCAGATCGCCAGCTTGGTCGGGTCGCGCGGGAATGACTGGCATCTGCTGACCGCGGCTGCATTCATATCGATGCTGATGCCGTTGACTGTTTTCTTTGCACTGCAGAAATATTTCGTCCGCGGTCTGCTTGGCGGCTCCGTGAAAGGATAAGCATGATGGGCGGCCGCAATATGTGAATACACAGTACCCGTGGCAGGTAGAAAATGTTGTACATTCTACAACAATAAGAACTCCAAAACAGCCGATCCCATAAGATTGTTGTACAAAATACAACATTTCTTTGTTTTTGATCAGCTGAAATAGATAATGTTGCACTTTGTACAACAATTCGCCGAATAAACAGCATTTGCAGCTCGAGTCCGGAATGGTAGGTGATCGTGACGGATCGCGCAGCAGACTAGCACATCCATATTTGGGCTGACCTCGCCCCAAAAAAGCCACTGGAATCAGCTTCTCCAGCGGTTTTTTTGTGCTGCGCTCCCACTCGTTTGAGATCCGAACCATTCGTTGAACATTTGGACATATTCCACTCCGATGCACAATAAAGATGTACAAGAAGGCATTCATCTTCGTGTTCATGTGGGTCGATTCTATTTCGATGTGAAGTATTTAGTATGGAAGGAGGAGGATATGCTTGCCATCATCCCTGAATATGCAAGCGAAATCAATTGTAAACGCTTCACCTAAGAGAAAACGCAGGTTTACACACAATGACTGGATGGGCTATCTCTTTAGTGCGCCATTAATCATCGGTGTGCTTGCATTCGCGATCTATCCCATGTTTGCGGCGTTGTACATGAGCTTTCAACAGACTACGGGACTTAGCGTATCTGGCAAGTGGGTTGGGTTGGATAACTATATCTATGCGCTGGAGGACCCTATATTCTGGCAGGCTCTGGGCAACACATTTATGATGGGCGTACTATCAGTCCTATTCGGGATAGGCCTATCGTTTATACTAGCAAGTCTTATCAACAGCTTGAAATGGAATTTCGGCAAAAATTTCTTTAAAGCCGTGTACTTTTTGCCTAATGTCGTCTCAGCAGTTGCGACTACTCTACTGTTCTCGTTCTTATTCTATCCTTCGAAGGAAGGGCTGCTTAACTTCTTCATCACTTCGATCGGCCTGGATCCGATCGGCTGGTTCACGAACCCGGACTTGTCCAGATTCAGCATCGTGCTAATGAGCTTGTGGGGGGCGCTTGGGTACAACACGATCATATTTCTAGCTGGCTTGCAGAGTGTGCCGCGAGATTTGTATGAGGCGGCGGAAGTGGACGGTGCAGGCACTTATCGCAAATGGCTCTATATCACCATCCCGTACTTGCGGCCGATATTCGTCTTCATGCTTATCATGGGCACGATCGGCGGCATGAAGCGGTTCACGGATGTATGGCTTATCGGCGGGACGGCAGGCAATCCCGGCGGAAGTCTGATGACAGTGGTGCTGTATATATATCGTAACGCATTTCTTGCGAGCCAGATGGGCCTGGCGACTGCAGTATCCTATCTGCTGTTCATTATAATCTTGGTCCTGACGGCAGCGCTTATGTTCCTCAATCGACGCAAAGACAGCCTTGACTAAGATACGGGCTTGATCGGAGCATAATTGCCACAATATGCAACGTTAGGAGGGAAACTATGGAGCATGCCGCTATTCTCCAAGCACCTGCCCGCAAGCGAATGTCGCTCAACCAGTGGATCCTTACGATTGTCCTATTCTTGGGCTCCTTTATTATGATCGTGCCTTTTCTGTGGATGCTGATCACGAGCTTCGACTGGGGAGCGCGATTAAACATAACGTTTCCGCCTAGGCTCTGGCCGGAGGAGCCTTCTCTTAGACCCTATCAGGCAGCATTCACGAATATTAAGATGATGCGCTATATCGGCAATTCCACGATCGTGAGCGCAGGGGTGATCGTCATCAGCGCTCTATCCGCCTTGCTCTCTGGATATGCGCTCTCCAAGCTACGCTTCAAAGGCTCCAACCTCGTGCTGCTGCTCGCGTTAAGCACCATGATGATTCCATTTGAAATGACGATGATTCCGCAGTACGTCCTGTTCAGCAAGCTTGGACTTGTAGACAACTACTTGTCCTTCTATCTTCCAGCGCTTAACTATGCATTTGGAACGTTTCTAGCTAAAGCTTTCTTCGATCAACTGCCTACCAGCTTGCGCGAGGCGGCACTATTGGATGGAGCTAAGGAAATAACTGTGTTCAGCCGAGTTTATCTTCCGCTATGTACGCCGATTATCGCGACCATGATCATTCTCCTGTTTCTTGGAGTATGGAACGACATGCTATGGCCGCTGCTTATACTGAAGTCCTCCGCCAAGTACACGATCCAGATTGGATTAGGGATGTTCACTTACAACAACGGTATTAACCAGCAGCCCGCCATCATCATGGCCGCAACGGCGACGAGTCTAATACCGGTATTAGTCGTCTATCTGTTCTTACAGCGCTATATCATCGAGAGCATCGCGCTGTCTGGTATTAAGCAATAGGCAGCAGGAAATGCACATTCCGTCATTTTTGATTCAAGCATTTCATTCCATATTTTAAGGGGGAGAACTCACATGAAGAAGGCACTTCTACTGATTTTAAGCTTCGTGCTCGTGTTCAGCTTAGCCGCATGCTCGGATGGATCTGGATCAGACGTTACGGGCGGGAGCGACATTAAGAAAGTGTCGGATATGCAAGGAACTGTTCGAGTTGCATTGGCTGGTTGGCAGTTGGATAACGGACTCAATGCCCAAACAGGCAACACGACGATTGGTCTTAACGAATACCTGGATAAGACGTTCAAGATTATGTACCCGAATATTAAGCTTGAAGTGTACCAGATTCCTTGGGAGAACGTGAAGGCAAAGCAGTCCACCATGTTGATGTCGGGTGACGTGGATGTCCTTTATACGGGCGGTGCGTTCGCTTCCCAGTGGTACCAAGAAGGGCTGCTGCGCGATCTGGATGACTTGATGGCTGAAGATAAGTCATTTGATAAGAGCATATATCTAGAAGGAATCATGAACAATTCCTACAGTACGAAGTCACCGGATGGCACCAAGCAGTTTGGTATACCGGTTGCTCTCGGGCGTCGGATGACGATTTACGATAAGAAGTTATTCGAGGATTGGGGCGTACCTGCGCTATCAGAGAAGCCAACACCTGATGAGATCCTGCAGGCTGCCAAGAAGATGACAGGCAAGAATCCGAAGACAGGCGAAGACAACTACGGTCTGTGGTGGAGCGGCAATTCATTGAACGCTTCAACGTTCGTCGCGCTCACCTTGGCATATGGTGCAAAAGGCGCTGAAGGAACCTTGACGGATGCAAAAAGCATCAAGTGGCATCTGAATACGCCAGAGATGGTTAAGGTTATGGAGTGGTTGAAGGAAGCTGCCAAGCTGCCGCCTGCAGCTTTCGTAAATGCTCAAGGTGCGGAGAACTTTGGCCTGCAGAAGAATACGATCGCGATTGCTCTTGACTCGTCAGGCGGTGCTACGATGAGTGAATATCGTTCGAATAAGGATAAGGATCTGTTGGATCGATTTGTGCCGGCGCTGAATATGGGGCCGAAGGGTGAAGGCTGGGTTGCGGTGGATCCATTTATTATGGCGAAAAATGTGAAAGATGCAAAAGCTGCGTGGGAAGTGATAAAATTCCTGACCAGCCCGATGACCCAGAAGTATATGTATGACAACTTTGCACAAACGCCTACTTTAAAGAATGCTGATTTCGTCGACGCCAACGACAAGTTTGTGAAGAAGGCTCTGGACATTGCGAATGTCGGCCACTCGGAGCTGATGGATGAGGCTAATCCATTCTTCATGAGCGATATTGCACCTGCTGTTAATGGATTCATCAGTAAAGCAGCATCTGGCAATGCGCCTGATATCAAGCAGTTCCTGGATGAGCTGCAAGCGCGCGCTGAGAAATGGTCGGCTAACCTGAAGTAAGTCGGTGCGGGCGAAGTCTTCAGAGACTTTGCCCTTCATCTTGCATAACAGAGGTTATCGATATCTAATTCGCTGCTGATGAGGGGGAGAAGGATGAGGAAGGGAATCAATCAATGGTGCTTTCCTGCGGGCACTTCGATGGGGAAGGTTCTGCGTGTGAGCGCGGATGCGGGATTTGAGACAGTAGAGCTGAATCTATACGCGCCTGGAGGCGTCGGCTTGACGATGGACACGACACCTGCTGAAGCGAAAGCCATAAACAAGCTGGTGCGGAGCTATGGCTTATCGATTAGCAGCTTGTCTACAGAGATGCTGGGCCGCTATCCCCTCAGTTCTCCGGATGCCGAAGTAAGGGCAATGGCGGTTAGCTCCATACGGAAGCAGATTGAGTTGGCATCCCAGCTTGAGGTGGATACCATCCTGGTCGTTCCAGGTCGGATAGGCGCTGATATGACATACGAGCAGGTGTGGGAGCGTTCGCGTGCCGAGCTGGAGCCGCTGATCGAGGAATTGGAAGCAACAGGCGTGCATATGGCAATTGAGAACGTCTGGAACAAGTTTATGTGGAGCCCGCTGGAAATGGCGCGCTATATCGATGAATTCAACTCTCCAAGTGTCGGAGCCTACTTCGATGTCGGCAATACGCTGCTGTTTGGATTGCCGGAGCAGTGGATTCGCACGCTAGGCTCTCGAATACTTAAGGTTCACGTGAAGGACTTCCGTACGGGAGTGGGCAATTATCATGGATTTGTGCCGCTGCTTGCGGGTGATGTGAATTGGATTGAAGTGCGCCGCGCCTTGAAAGACATCGGTTATAGCGATAGCTTGACAGCCGAGCTGGATGCGTACGCAAGCTTCCCGGACCAGCTCGTCTATGACACAGCCCGTCATCTTGATGTCATTATCGGCAGTGACCCCTATTAACGATAGATCAATTAGAGGAGGCGTCTAAATGGTACGAGTAGGAGTAGTTGGTGCAGGCGGTATAGCAGCCGAGCACTTTATACATATTGCCGCGAATGAGCAGGCGGAGCTTGTCGCGGTATGCGATATCGCGGCGCAGCAAGCAGAAGCTGCAGCTCAACAATACGGGGCGGCTGCATACACCAACGTGAACGAGATGCTGAACCGTGAGCGGCTGGATGCGCTGTTCGTGTGCGTTCCTCCATTTGCGCATGGCGATATGGAGGAGCAGGCTGCTCGCCGCGGCATTCATCTCCTCGTGGAGAAGCCGCTTGGATTAAACATGGACATCGTGCGGCGCAAAGCGGCAGTACTGAAGGAAGCCGGTATTATGGTCAGCACGGGATATTGCTTGCGGTACATGGAAGCAGTACAGCGCGCGAAGCAATATCTCGAGGACAAGGAGATCGCGATGGTGCGGGCTTATCGGTTTGGCGGTATGCCTTCAGTGCCTTGGTGGATCGACCATGAGAAGTCAGGCGGGCAGCTGGTAGAGCAGACGACGCACAATGTCGATCTCATGCTCTATCTAGCAGGCGCTGTTCGCAAGGTGTCCGCTGATATGGCGCTGTTAATGAACCGCGATGTCCCTGGCATCACAACGCCTGATGCGGCGTCGGTTAACCTTGTGTTTCAATCCGGGGCGCTCGGTCATATCGATACGGGCTTCCTCCCGCAGCCGGATGGCCGTTCATCGCTAGAGATTATCGGCCGAGACTTCCGCTTGACGCTCGAAGGAATGTCATTAACGATAAAGGAGCCGAACCGCACGACGACACTGAGCGGGGGCGGCAATTTCTATCAGCAGCAGGATGATGCCTTTATTCGCGCGGTTGATACGGGAGATCGCAGTCTTATCCTGGCTCCGTATGAAGATGCGATGAGAACGTTGGAAGTGACTTTGGCCGCGAACGAATCCGCCAAGTCCGGTCAGTCGATTACCATATAGTAATAAATGTAACTTATTGATAATCGAACTCCATAGCTGTAAGCTATTGAAGCGGATACTAACGCTATTGCTTATAACATGGGGGACGAATTCATGTACAATCAGCTTGAAGACCTAGCAAAGCGAATCGAACTATATGAAATGCTGCAGAATCATTGGGGCGGTTTTTATTTGCAATATAAGATGGCTTTGAACGAATTGCAAAGTGACTTTCAGATCATCGATCTCGAGTGGAAAGCTCAGAGAGGATATTCGCCTATTGAACACATGAAAGGAAGAATGAAGAAGGCGATGTCCTTGTTCAAGAAGATTGAGAAGAAAGGAATCTCATTCACGCAAGAAGAAGTGAAGGAGAAAATATTCGACATAGCCGGACTTCGTATCGTAACTACATTTATTGACGACGTCTATCTGCTTAAGGAACATATTGAACAACGTGAGGATATCCGTGTCCTTCGTGTGAAAGATTATATACAGAACCCGAAGCCGAGCGGCTACAAGAGCTTGCACATGGTCGTTCAGACGCAGATTATTCTGTCCAAGGAAGTGCTGTGGGTGCCTGCCGAGATTCAGATTCGCACGTCTTCAATGGATTTCTGGGCATCGACTGAGCATAAGCTGAATTACAAGTATGAGGGCGGAGAGGTGCCTGAAGAAGCGAAGGCCGAGCTGCTCGAATTATCGCAGTCTGCATATGAATTAGATAAACAAATGTCTAAGCTCCGCAGACAACTATTGAAATAATACGACTTAACTTGTTTATATCCAAATATGTGCTGATCTCGGTGAGGTTCGTGCATATCGTTAAAGGGGGCGCTATGGCGCCCCTTTTCGTATGCATATGCGTATGCGGCCAGGTGGAATAATCCTATTAAAGGGATGGGAATGGGCCTCCTTTTGAGGTATAATCTTGATTATGATTCACGATCTGG
Source organism: Paenibacillus marinisediminis (assembly GCF_054343325.1). Lineage (NCBI taxonomy): Bacteria > Bacillati > Bacillota > Bacilli > Caryophanales > Paenibacillaceae > Paenibacillus > Paenibacillus marinisediminis. The sequence goes on along the minus strand of NZ_JBTGUH010000001.1, from coordinate 1,167,973 downwards.
CGTATACTTTTCTCGCCAATACTGATTTGAAAAGGAGTTCGGACATGGAAAAAGTACTGATCTTTGGGCATAAGAATCCCGACACAGATACCATTTGTTCTGCTATCGCATATGCAGATTTGAAGAGCCAGCTTGGCTTTGATGTTGAGCCGGTTCGTCTTGGCAACGTTAATGGAGAAACGCAATATGCGTTGAATACATTTAAGGCAGAAGCGCCTCGTCTAGTAGAGACCGTTGCAAACGAAGTGAAGGGCGTTATCTTGGTTGACCACAATGAGCGTCAGCAAAGCGCTAGCGACATTGATCAAGTTCGCGTGCTGGAGGTTATCGACCATCATCGTATCGCAAACTTCGAGACAAGCGCACCACTTTACTACCGTGCGGAGCCTGTGGGCTGCACAGCTACTATTTTGAAGAAGATGTACAAGGAGAATGGCATTGCTATTCCTCAAAATATTGCTGGACTCATGCTGTCCGCGATCATTTCCGACTCCCTGCTCTTCAAGTCGCCGACTTGTACAGCAGAGGACGTTGCAGCTGCTCGCGAGCTTGCTGAGATCGCAGGCGTGGATGCTGACAGCTACGGCTTGGAAATGTTGAAGGCTGGCGCTGATCTGAGCGACAAGACGATCGAGCAGTTGATCTCGCTTGACGCGAAAGAATTCCAAATGGGCAATGCGAAAGTGGAAATTGCTCAGGTGAATGCTGTTGACACGAATGATGTGCTGTCCCGTCAAGCGGAGCTGGAAGCAGCGCTTTCCGGCATTATCGAAGCTAAGGGTCTGGACCTGTTCATGCTTGTCGTTACGGACATCCTGAACAATGACTCTGTTGCATTGTCGCTAGGCAAGTCTGCAAACGCGGTTGAAGCGGCTTACAACGTAACGCTGGCAGATAACAAAGCCCTGCTTAAAGGTGTTGTATCGCGCAAATCGCAGATCGTACCTGTGCTGACGGATTACTTTACGAAGCAGTAATTCATGCGTTTACGCGCGAGAGCTCACCGATGGTGCTGATCCATCGGACGGGTTGTCTCTTCGCGCGAACGACATGTTGAAGATAATAGCAGTGACTTGGAGGCTGGCTCGTGAATTGGCGACAATTTGCGAGCCAGTTTTTTGTGCTGCGGTGTCCATTTTTTATTCTGGGTCCATTTACCTCGTTACAGCACACGGAGGGTGGGTGCAGGAGAGGGATAGTGGGGAAAAACCGTCTTACGTGCGTGCAGTAGGCTCTAGGGAGGAAGCCGCCGGTGAGATAACGCGGATTTACCCCGTTACAGCACCTCGAGGGTGGGTACAGGAGTGAGATAGCGGGGAAAAACCGTCTTACGTGCGCGCAGTAGGCTGAGGGGAGGAAGCCGCCGGTGAGATAACGCGGATTTACCCCGTTACAGCACCCGGAGGGTGGGTGCAGGAGTGAGATAGCGGGGAAAAACCGTCTTACGTGCGCGCAGTAGGCTCAGGGGAGGAAGCCTCCGGTGAGATAACGCGGATTTACCCCGTTACAGCACCCGGAGGGCGGGTGCAGGAGAGAGATACCGTGGAAAATCCGTCTTACGCAGGCGAAGTAGGCTCTGGGGAGGAAGCCGCCGGTGAGATAACGCGGATTTACCCCGTTACAGCACCCGAAGGGTGGGTGCAAGAGAGCGATACCGGGGAAAAACCGTCTTACGCAGGCAAAGTAGGTTCTGGGGAGGAAGCCGCCGGTGAGATAATCGGTTAAGGTGGAGTCGTTCACCATAAAGTATGATGAAATGTTCGTCAGTCCTTGACTCTGCTGGCGGAATGCGTTACAGTGGTTGAAAATTAATGGCGTAGTCAAATGAACAACAATGAACAGCGATGATCAAGGTCATGTTCTGCATCGGTCGATCCAGAGAGAGAGCCCTAGGCTGCAAGGCTCTCCGCACCGCAAGAACGGCCCTGCCTTGTGAGCTGCAGCGGTTGAGCGGTCCCACCGCCCGATCTGTTGCCGGGTTCAGCCCGTTATCGATTAGAGGAGCATCTGCTTGACGATGCTCGAATTAGGGTGGTACCACGACGCATTCGTCCCTTACGAATGCGTCTTTTTGTTGTTTAGACGCGTTGAGACGCCAATCAGATCTGGAGGGGATTCCATGAAACAGAGCAAGCTGCTCATTCCAACGCTGCGCGAAGCGCCTGCGGAGGCGGATGCAATCAGCCATAAGCTGCTGCTGCGGGCGGGATATATACGCCAAGTGGCTTCGGGGATATACACGTACCTGCCGCTAGGCTGGCGCGTGCTGCAGAAAGTATCGGCAATTGTCAGAGAGGAGATGGATCAAGCGAGTGCCCAAGAGGTGCTTATGCCTGTTATGCAGCCAGTAGAGCTGTGGCAGGAGTCGGGACGCTATGGCGCATACGGGCCAGAGCTTATGCGGCTGCAAGATCGACACCAGCGAGAATTCGCGCTTGGACCGACTCATGAGGAGGTCGTCACCTCTCTTGTCGGGAACGAAGTGAAGTCCTATCGCCAGCTTCCATTGACGCTGTATCAGATTCAGACGAAGTTCCGCGACGAACGCCGTCCGCGCTTCGGCCTGCTGCGCGGAAGGGAATTCCTGATGAAGGATGCTTATTCCTTCGACATGGACATAGAAGGTTTGAACGAGACGTATTGGCGGATGTATGATGCTTACCAGCGCATCTTTGAGCGGTGCGGCATTAACGTTAAGCCAGTAGAGGCAGATGCAGGCACCATTGGCGGAGAGGGCGGAACACACGAATTCATGGCGCTGGCGGACATCGGCGAGGATACGATCGTGACCTGCCCCGCTTGCGATTATGCAGCCAATCTGGAAAAAGCCAGCATTGGCGAAGCAGTACAAACGAACACTCATGGAACTACCGAGTCGAGCCAAAACACACTGGCATACGAACGCTTCCACACACCAAATGTAGGCACCATTCAAGAGCTGGTGAACTTCACGGGGCACCCCGCCAGCGAATTTGTGAAGACGCTGATTTATAAAGCAGATGATATGTACATTGCCGTATTGGTGCGCGGCGATTATGAGATCAACGAGATTAAGCTGAAGCACGCGCTCGGCGCAGAAACGCTGGACATGGCAGACGCCGCCGCCACAGAGCGGATCACAGGCGCGCCAGTCGGATATGCAGGCCCTGTAGGGCTCTCCATCCCGATCTGGGCTGATCGCAGCGCGCTCGAGCAAGATGCAGTCATCGTAGGAGCGAACGAGCAGCATTATCATCTGCGAAACGTACAACTGCAACGAGATGCCGAGATCGCGCAGATCGGCGACTACCGCAATGCGGTGGAAGGTGACTGTTGTCCGCGATGCGGGGAGGCGCTTAAGTTCTATCGCGGGATTGAGGTAGGTCAGGTATTCAAGCTTGGCACGAAATACAGCTGCAAGCTAGGGGCGGTCTATCTGGATCAGACAGGCGCAGAACGGGACATGGTCATGGGCTGCTACGGTGTAGGCATCTCGCGCGTACTGTCAGCGATCGCGGAGCAGCATCATGATGACCATGGCATCTTGTGGCCAATGGCAGTCGCGCCATACCAAGTGCACGTGATCATCGTCTCGACGAAGGATCAGGTTCAATGTGAGCTTGGGGAAGTGCTTGTGCAGCAATTAGAGGCAGCCGGCGTCGAGGTGCTGCTAGATGACCGTGATGAACGGCCAGGCGTGAAGTTCAAAGACGCCGATCTCATCGGAATTCCGCTTCGAATCACGATAGGTAAACGCGCAGGGGAACAGATCGTGGAATATAAAGAGCGCGGTGAGGCACAGGCAGAGTCTATCGATGTTCAAGCCGCAGTCGCGCGAGTAATGAACACAATTGGTTCCTGCTAACCTTGCTAATTAAAAAGGGGCAATCTCTTCACGGAGCAGCACATGCTGCACCAGTGAGGAGATTGCCCATGTTATTTCATTTAATCGCGCGCCTTGCCGAAGCAGAATTTCTCCAGCTCACGAACGCGGTCGATAAGCTCCATACGATGCGATGGACGCTCGCTTGGACGATCGAACGGAAGGTCCGGTATACGTTCTATCGGCTTCTCAACCATCGCGGAACGCTCCAGCGGCAGGTCAAATGGCGATATCGGCGCTCTTTCCACTGATCGCTGTTCAACAGCCTTTTTCTTCAACTGCTGGATCTCAAGCTCATACTTCTGAATGATGTCCTCAAAGGTTTGATAGTCTTTGATAATCTCATCGAGGTATTCATTGATTTGATCGGGATCGTAGCCGCGGAATGCTGTCTTAAACTCTTTCTGATGAATATCTATTGCGGACAACCGGATTCCCAGATCGGATAAGTTATTGTATTGGCTCATTTGCGGCACCTTCTTTTCCTCATATACTTTATACAGTGTAACTCATAATGCCCCTATTGGGCGAGTCCTTCATTGCATTTTGCCAAAATTAGTCTTACGATGTAAGGGTAACCAATTCAAATGGTTGAATGAAATGGAGGTAATAAACATGCTCTTATCTACTTCACTTCCCAGACAAAAGCCCGCAGTATTAGGCGTAAACGCTAACGGAATCATTTCATTTCTAGATGCGATTCAAGAGACAGGACAGGAACTGCACAGCTTCATGCTGCTGCGGCATGGGGCAGTTGCTGCCGAGACCTGGTGGAGTCCCTACACATCAGACAATCCACATACGCTGTTCTCCTTGAGCAAGAGCTTCACGGCTACGGCCATCGGAATTGCGGTGGATGAAGGGCTGCTGAGTATTCATGATCGCGTTGTAACCTTCTTTCCCGATGATCTTCCTGAAGAGCCGGCACCTCATTTGTTAAAAATGACAATCCGCGATCTATTAATCATGGGTACGGGACACGATCAGGATACGTCGAGCCGATTTAACCACGATCACTGGGTTCAATGCTTTCTAGCATTGCCGGTTGAGCATGAGCCGGGTACGCACTTTACATATAACAACGGAGCAACCTATATGCTCTCTGCGATCCTGCAGCAGGTCACGGGAATGACGACGTTGGATTACTTAACATCGCGGTTGTTTCAGCCGCTAGGTATCGCGAAGCCTACATGGGACACCTGTCCGCGAGGAATATCGGCAGGCGGATGGGGACTGAAGTTGACAACAGAGGACATCGCGAAGTTCGGACAGCTGTTTCTGAATAAAGGAGTCTGGAACGATCAGCGCATCGTATCGGAAGAGTGGATAGAGGAAGCTACAACGAAGCAGATCTTCAACGGTGATGATCCGAACAATGATTGGAACCAAGGCTACGGGTATCAAATGTGGATGTGCCAACATCATGCGGTGCGGGGAGACGGTATGTACGGTCAATATTGCATCCTGCTGCCGGAGCTTGACGCGGTTGTCGCGATAACATCCGCTTCGACGGATATGGGGCAAGTATTGAATAAGGTATGGGATCATCTGCTCCCAGCCATAACGGATGGTCAGCTGGCTGAAGATGAGGAGCTGCAGAATCGACTGAACGAGCGATTGGCAGCTACACAGTATGCACCGCTAACGTCGATGAGTCCGTCCGATCGCGCACAGAAGCTGTCGGGCACCCGATATCAGCTTGAGGATAAACCGTTTGACGTTGAAGAAGTCTCTCTTCAATGTGAGCAGGACGGTTCTGTTGTGATGTCGATGCTCGTCAGAGGTGAACATGTCGTTGTTCCGTGCGGCAATGGAACATGGGCGAAGTCGAGGGGCAAGCTATTCCCTCTTGAGGAAGAAGTTGCGGCCTGTGCGGCTTGGCAGGATGAGAATACGCTCTTCATTCACATCAGATTTGTGGAATCTCCGTTTACATCGAAGATGATCTTCAACTATGGCGAGCCGGATACAAAGTTAACGATTCAATTAACTGTCGGAGGAAAATGCGAGCACGAGCACACGTCCGTATGCAGTGTCGTCCAATCTTGATAGAAACTTCCCAATCCTGATCGCCGTGCCGGACACAGGGGGCGCTATTTTAAGATTTATAGGCGTTTTTTGAATTTCGCGGACACAGATGACGTTATTCGTGTCCAAACTAGCCATAATCTTCAGTTATGCAGCAAATAATGGCTCTACGGTCCGCAAACATAGCGAATAAGCGCTTTTAGACACAAATAGCGGCCTGTGTGTCCGCTCCGACGCATAAAAGGCGCCAAACCTAGAAGAACCCAAACCTTCATCCATGGCAAGCATATGCCGCCATCGATAGGTTTGGGTTCTTCTATATCTATAGTGTCTAGCTGTTGCGTGACATCGCGTACGGCAGAGCCGCTTCATCTGCGACATCGGCAGCAGGCTGATCCGTCATGTCGAAGGAAAGCGTGCATCCCGCTGCAATCCGCTCATGGCTGACATACAGCGCGCCAACTGCCGAGCCGTCAAGCTGAAGGCCAGCCACATATTGATTGGCGTCGGAAGTGTTCGCCGCTTCGATGATGAGGTCCTTGCCCTCCTCAAGGTGAACCGTCATCCGCTTAAACAGCGGAGTGCCGGCCACATATTGCGGAACGCCTGGGCTGAGCGGATACAGTCCCATCGCGCCGAAGATGTACCATGCCGCCAGGCTGCCGTTGTCCTCATCGCCAGGCAGTCCGTCTGGACGAGCGCTGAACAGCTCGTTCATCGTCTTGCGCACCCAGTATTGGGTTAACGATGGGTAGCCTAGCGCTGTATACACATAAGGGATGTGGAAGCTTGGCTGATTGCTGATCGCAAACTGACCGAAGTCAACGGCTGCCATCTCCGACATCTCGTGAATCTCGAAGCCGTAGGAGCCGACCTTGAACACTGGCGGCGCCGCGAACAGCGCATCCAGCTGCTTCTTCAAGCCTTCTCTGCCGCCTGCCAGATCGGCGAGTCCGAGCAGGTCATGCTGCACAGCCCAGCTGCTCTGCCATGGTCCGCCCTCGCAGTAAGCGCCGCCCCATTCGTAAGCATCGAATGGTTCTAGCCAGCTGCCATCCTGCAGGCGTCCGCGCATAAAGCCGATGGCTGGATCGAACATCTGCTTGTAGCCTGTCGCGCGCTCCATCAGCTCGTTGTATTCTTTCTCGCGGCCAAGGTGCTTCGCGATCTGTGCGATACAGAAGTCGCCGTATACATAGTCGAGCGTGCTGCACACACTCTCGTGCGTGATAATGTCCGCCGGCAGATAGCCGTACTCGAGGTATTCCTTCATGCCGCGGCGGCCGAAACGATCGTCAGCGGACACCGTCATCGCATGCTTATATAAGCCTTCAAATGCCGTCTCCACATCAAAGCCGGTAACACCCTTCGCGATGGCATCCGCGAAGCTGACATCAATCAGCGTTCCCGGCATCATGCTGCGCTCGCCCGGCGATGCCCACTTCGGCATCCAGCCAGCCTCTTTATAAGCATTCACCCAGCCCTGCATCATCTCATTCATGAAGGTCGGATAGAGCAGGTTGTACAGCGGGAACGAAGTTCGATACGTATCCCAGAAGCCGATATCCGCATACAGCGGGCCATCTTCAATGCGTCCGTTATAAGGACTAAAGTGAATCTGCTTGTCCGCCGCATCGTATTCATGAATGGCATGCGGGAACAGGGAAGTACGATACAGACAAGTGTAGAACGTATCCAACTGGTCTTGGTTGTCGCTGTCAATCTCGATGACACGGAGCTGCTTCTCCCATGTGTCGGTTGCTTCTGCGCGCACCTCGTCGAAGGTGCGGCCGCCGATCTCGCGCTCCAGCGTGATAAAGGCTTGCTCCTCGCTGATGAAGGATGTGCTGATGCTAGCTTGAACGATGCCGTTTGTAGGCACCTCTAGACCTACATAAGCGCCCACTTTCTCTCCCGTCATCGACAGCTCGGAAGCAGCCTTGTACTCGTTCGTAAACGTACCGCTCAGATCCGCGACGAGCGGGCAGTCGAACTTCATCACGAAGTACATGCGGTAGTTGTCCGGTGTGCCTCCAGCCTTGGCAGTCGTGTAGCCCTTCAGCACGCCTTCCTTCACGTCGATCGTCATCGACGATTCGCCAGGAAACGGCGCTAATACAAGGCGCGCCTGCTCTGGATTCTCATACGTGAACCGCATGCTCGCGCAGCGTGCCGTTGGCGTCAACTCAAGCGTTGTCTGATAACGCAGCAGGCGTGTCTGGAAATAGTCCGGACGCACGATCATATCCTGCTTGCGGATCGAGGAAGAGCGGTTGTGGGCTGACAGCTTCAACGGACCGGCAATCGGCATAAAGGTCATGTGACCATAGTCGCCGATCCACGGGCTAGGCTGATGGGTCAGGCGAATCCCTTCAAAGCGGTTGTGGTTCGGGTTAAAGTACCAGCCTCCGCCAGCTTCGTTCGTTTGCGGGCTCCATGCCGCCATGCCCCAAGGCATCGATATGAGCGGCAAGGTATTGCCGTTCGAATAAGGATATATAGAATCGGTCCCTTGCAGCGGGTTAACATGTTTCAATAAACTCATCGATAGTCACTCCTTCTAGACGCATGCACAGCTTCATGATGCTGGATAAGCTCTGTCTCTATTGTAGGATCAATTACTGCAACACACCTATCAATAATTTAGAATATCTATCAGTTTTGATGGTAAAATGAAAAGTAAAGCAATCATTAACATAAGAATCGTGAAAAGAGTGATAGGCGTGTATCCGAACAATTTAGAGGGTGACGATGAGATCTACGGCGAGTTTCCGTTTACCTTGAAGATTCATCATCTGGGGGGACCGGTTCCTGCTCATGTGCATCATTTTATAGAGTATACGTATGCTTTTAAAGGTAAAGGTACTGAAATTATTAATGGGGTAGAGAAGGAGCTTGTACCGGGCACCTTTACGCTGTGTTTTCCCCATCAAGTTCATAGAATCGACATCAAGCCTGGGGAAGAACTGCATCTGTATGTAGGGGCGATTGGGCTAAAAGCCTTCTTCGGAGCGGGTGACTCCTTTCTTAATTTGCATAATCTGCTGAAGCAAGCGGAGAATGATGACAACACTACCTATAAGCTGGACCCGCAAACTGCCGCGGAGATGCTGCCCTTACTCCAACAGATGCACGATGAAGTACAAGAGGAGAAGCCGTGGAGCCGTATGATGTTTCTGGCTAAGCTGATGCAGATATTTATTCTGTTTGACCGCTATCGCCAAGAACGGATGCCTGAGACGGCTAGTGGACCGCATGCTAATGAGCGTCAAAGGATGTGGGAAGTGATTCATTATGTATATCAGCATTTTAAAGAACCGCTCACGCTGGAAATGCTGGCGAAGCAGTTTAATTACAGCACTTCGTATATTAGCGCTACATTCAAACAAGTGATTGGAGAGAATTACTACTCCTTCTTGGAACGAACTCGGGTTGCGCATGCATGCAATCTGCTGATCGGCACGAATATGAAGATAACCGATGTCGCTTATGAATCGGGCTTCAAATCGTATCCAACCTTCGTTCGTGTGTTCAATGCGAGAATGGAGATGTCTCCGCGCGCCTACCGCAAATACAAGTCCATGACACTTACTTAATAAGCATTTCCCCTAACAAAAAGTAAGGGGTTGACATCGATCAAAATCTGTCTTATATTATACCCACAGGGGTATAAACTTACTTTTTTATAGGAGGTAATGATACAATGGCAACTGTTGAATTGAATGATAGCACAATCGAAGAATTTTTGAAGAACAATAAGCTGGTACTGGTTGATTTCTGGGCACCATGGTGTGGACCTTGCCGCATGATCGCGCCAACACTTGAGCAGCTGGCGAATGAAATGGGTGATCGCGCTGTGATCGCGAAGGTGAATGTGGACAGCAGTCCATTTGCGGCGATCAAGTATCAGATTCAAGGAATTCCGAACCTGAAGCTATTCTATGAAGGAAGAGAAGTTGAAGGCTTTGTTGGCGTTCAATCGTTGGAGCGGTTGAAGAGCGCGATTATGAAGCACAGTGCGTAACTGACCACTTTCTAATTGATTCTTTTTGTATCATGCCTTATGAGGCTAAGGAAGTGATGGATATGAGTTGGATGCTGGCAGCGGTCATCATCATTATGTTTATGAAGCTGAGGCATTATTGGCCTGTACAAGGGCTGACTTATATAACATGTGATGAAATGCAGGCCATGCGAAATGGTGTTCCTTCGATCAAGTGGATTGATATTCGTGACAGCTCGGAATATTGGCAAGAGCATCTACCGGATTCCGTTAACATATATGTAGGTCGGCTCCCATATGTGTGGCATCAGGACATAGAGCCTGGGGAGCGGATTGCCTTGATCGGTTCGAATAAACGCTCGATTCAGAAGGCTGCGCGCATCTTAAAGCGGAAGGGCGGTATGTCCTCCATGCAAGCATGGGTGATACCCAAGCGGAAGCAGACGATCAGATGGGCAAACGATGATTGTACTTGTATGAAATAAAGGCATGGACGCAAGCTCATCGGAGACCGTGGACAGCTGTAGGATGGAAGCGCACGGTATCGCCCATCCGCGCGCGGGCTTTGATAATTATAGATAGGAGCAGTTTCACTAGTATGTTGATACTAATGAGACTGCTCCTTTTTTGTAAGTAATCTCATGATCTGGATACAGCCTGAGTAGACCTGCGTCGAACGCGATCAGAGATCGCGAATGGCAGGTACAAGAGCAGGAACAGCAATAACGCGACTGCCTCCAGAGAGAGAAGGTACCAAGGATAAGGCCCCAGTACATCCAGAAGTGATGCTGTCTCCGGCTTGCGGGCGAGAAACATGTAATTGCCGCCTGTCAGGAAGTTTACGGTGCCTACAGTAACGAGCAGGAAGTTCAGGAAGCCCATTGTCAGGAAGACAGACTTCAACGTTGGACGATACTGCTTGACCCACACCATGTACAGGACCGCTAGTATGATCGCGATATGCGCCGCGAAAAATTCGATGAAGCGAAAGTGCGGGAATCCGTAATCGAGCGCGGGAGTGAGCAGCGCCTGAAGCGCTCCTCCGATTCCTGTAAAGTATACGATTTGGAAGATGCGTTGACTGTTCCATATGAGCATGGCTGCACAGAGATATAGGGATATGGAGCACAGCTCGAGAGGAAGTGTTTCCTTGATGTCATAAATGCCTTGGGAGATATACCATGCATTCAGCGACAGTTCAGAAAGTACCAATACGGCAAGCAGGGTATAGCGCACATACTGCCCGCTCCGTTCATGCCGAAGTCGCGTCCTTTGTCCGAATAGCATCGCGGCAAGGCAGACCAGTATAGCGAGAGCGATCATGTGAGGCGCGGAATAAGCAGCAAACGGATCAGAAACTTGTATATCGAACAAACGACCCATGATTTCCCCTCCATTTATGAACTGGAAACATTATAACATGCAAGGAACTTGAACAGGATACGAAATTTACTAATAATGGATACAAATCCTGGAGTGTAAGTGATTTCGGGCATACGAAAATAGTATAGCCTTTGAAAACGGTATATTGCTCTTCACGCACGGATACTGTACAAATGAAGGGAGTACAATCCACTGAAAAGGCGTCAGGAGGTAAGAGCAATGTCGACTGAATCCAATCAGCAAACCGAACTTGAAACAGCAGCAATAGAGGAAGAAGTAGAGGCAGTTGAGCATGGCGTACATAATTACAGCAGTGAGAAGGAATGGGTAAAGCCAGAAGATCCGATCTTGCTGGAGCGTCTGGAGTGGTTTCAGGATCAGAAGCTGGGCTTAATGATGCACTGGGGACCTTATTCGCAGCTTGGCGTAGTGGAGTCTTGGGCACTGAGCGATCAGGATGGAGAATGGTCGCGCAACGGCATCGATTGGGATGTAGATGGCGAAGAATTGAAGCGTCAATACTTTGACCTGAACAAGACGTTCAATCCCATTCGTTTTCAACCAGACGTATGGGCGAATCTGGCCGCAGAAGGCGGATTCAAGTATTTAGTATTCACGACTAAGCATCATGACGGATTCTGCATGTGGGATACGCATACGACGGATTATCGTGTCACAGGCAAGGATTGTCCGTACCACACGCACAAGTACGCAGACATCTGCCGCGAGCTGTTTGATGCATTCCGGGCAAAAGGCTTAGCGATTGCGGCTTATTTCTCAAAAGCAGACTGGAACACGCCGACTTACTGGGCTCCAGGGATGGAGCGCGGACGTGAAACGTCTCGCGGACCGTCATATGATCCAGAGCAATACCCTTGGCTATGGGATAACTTTGTTTCCTTCACGCACAATCAGATTGAAGAGCTGCTGACTCGTTACGGTCGGATCGATGTGCTGTGGCTGGATGCAGGTTGGGTTGGCTGCGGCAAGCAGGATATTCGTCTTGGTGAGATTGTAACGAAGATACGCGAGAAGCAGCCATGGCTGTTAACGGCAGACCGCACGATTGGCGGGCTGTACGAGAACTATGTAACACCTGAGCAATCCGTTCCTAGCCGCCGACTTAGCGTGCCTTGGGAGAGCTGCATCACGATAGGAACCTCATTCTCGTTCCGTTACGAAGATGAGTACAAGTCGACTCGTGAGATCGTCCATCTGCTGCTTGAGGTTGTGGCGAAGGGCGGGAACCTAGCTCTTAACGTGGGACCTCAGCCTGACGGCCGCTTACCGGAGGGTGCCATTCAGCGCATGAAAGAGCTTGGCGCTTGGATGAAGGTGTACGGTGAAGGCATCTATGGAACACGCGCATGCGAGCCATACTTTACGCCTGGATGTGCATTGACACGTAAAGGCGATACCGTATATGCTTTCCGCATGTACGGCAACGAACAAGATATAGTGGAAGAAACGGTCCATATTCCTTATAAGGGCGACGCAAGTCGTGTTGATCTGGTTAACGGACCAGAAGGCTTGGAATTCAAACAGACATCTTCAGGCATTGAGGTGAAGTTACCGATAACCTCTATCCATGAAGCTGCTCCGATTGCACATGTATTTCGTATTCAATAAACCTGCGCAGACGAAAGAGTCAAAGCTTATAAAGGATATGGTGGGCTAACGAAGAAGGTTGTCGAATAATTTCGAGAAAAATGGAATATTTTATCGAATATTTAGGTTATTGGAATACCCGCATACGGGAAAGGTGTGGTATGATCAACCTCACAGATAGGTGCTGCTTGCATCGAGGGGGATAATCCACATGTTCCAAAAAATTCGTAAGAAGACATCGTTCTTCACTACTATACAACCCAATGAGTGTAGAATCGATGTTGCTGATGATATCATGCGCCAGATTCAGATGATTGGCTTGACAGTGAATGACTTGGCTACCCTAAAGCATCTAAAACCATACGTAGAGGATTGCATCAATCAAACCATCGATTCGTTCTATCGTACGGTCAATCAAGAGAAGATGCTTTCTGACATTATTCTCAAGCATAGCCATACGGAACGCTTGAAGGAAACTCTTCGTCCGCACATTATGCAGATGTTCGATGGCTGCATCGACCAAGCGTACATACGGAGGCGTCAGATCGTGGCGCATGTTCATGTTCGAATTCACTTGCCAACTAAGTGGTATATTGCATCATTTCAAACGCTGCGCATTTCTATTCTAGACGTTGCCTATCAATTAGGATTGAATGTGGAAGAATTCAAGGCGATCGAGCAGGCCTTTAATCGTCTGCTTAATCTGGAGCAGCAGCTTGTTCTTGAAGCCTATGAGCAGGAGAATGACAGAATCCGCGAGGCAACGGAAGCGGAGAAGCGCAAGGTGCGTGAGGTGGTATCCGTTGCAAGTGAGCGCCTGAGTCATTGTACAGCGGAAACTCAGCAATCCTTGAATGAGATGGTTGAGCGCTCCAAGCACATGTTAGAGAAGATGAAGAGCAGCTCGGATACGTCGAATAAGGTAGCCGATCTGTCCAATGAAGGCAGTCATATGCTGGACAATCAACAAGCGCAGATGGACAATATCGTCTGCTCCATGACTGAAGTAACGACTCGCATGGCTGAACTCATGTCAATCTCGGAAGAGATCTATCAGATCATGGACATCGTACAAGGGATTACGCAGCAGACTCAACTGCTCGCCTTGAACGCTGCGATCGAAGCCGCGCACGCGGGGGATCATGGCAGAGGTTTCGGTGTTGTCGCCGCGGAGGTCCGCCGCATGGCAGAGCAAACGAATGAATCCTCGCAGGTCATTCAACAGCTAATCGGCAAGACGAATGAGAAGGTAGCGGGTATTAACGAGGTTATGCGACAGGTAGACGATAAGATTAAGGAAGGTACGAACGGGAATCACAAGGCTTCGCAGTTTTTTAAATTTATAGTCGATCAGATTGAAGCTCATCATACACAGAGTCAGGGAGTACTAAATGATGTTGAATTTCTCTCTGCGATGCTGTCCGACATTCGTGAGGCATCCGATGAGGTCAACCACCAAGCGGATACGCTGATGGAAATGATTCAACAGGATGCTCAAGCATAGCATGATGGAGAAGGACCGTTCTTTCGTCACTTTTGTGATTGAAAGCGCGGTCTTTTTTGTCTATTTGCCACAGGATGACAAATTGCAACTACTTTTCGCCCTAAATCGTATATATTGCTAGTATAGGAAGTTTTTTGCCGCGGATTGATAGATTCGACTCAGATACATAAAAGATAACGATTGTGTGAAAGGGGAGTGGGACATGGCGGCTAGGGAGTTGAAGGTTTGGCGCAAACTGGGATGTGCAGCAGCCATTGCAGGTATTCTGTTCCTAAGCGGTCCGGTTCCGCAAGCACAAGCTGGAATATGGAACTGGATCACAGGCATTTCTGAGGTGCCTAGCGAAGTTGAGCAGCTAAAGTCCAAGTACGATGAGATCGAGCAGACACTGACCAATACACAGCAGACGCTGTCCAATACGCAGAAGGAATATCAAACTCTGACTTCACAATTAAATGCGGAGAATGCAGCGCTTAAGGAGCAGAATGAACAATTATCGAAGCGCATTCTGCTGCTGGAAGAGCAGGAAATGAAGCAGAAGCTGCGGACAAAGCGTATAACAACGACAGTCTTGACTGGGGCAGGGTTGCTGTTGTTGTATTTTGCGTTGACGCGTGTCATGAGAGTTATCGTATGGCGCCGTCATGGCAGCAGTTGAAGGGGATAAGATGCGAATTGTAAATGAAGTCGAGAGCGTGCTCTCGCAAGTGATATCAGTTGAGCTAGAGGATCAGGAGACGATGACCGTGCTGCATCCGCAGCAAATTCTATCGTTTCAAGGCAAGCCGTCGCAGCGTGAAGATCGGTTTACCGATCTCATGGGCATGTATCGCAAGCGCAAGCTGATTCAATCGCGGATCACGGGTCCGGCGCGGTTCATGCTTGGACTTCCCGCAGGCTACAGCATGCAGACGATTCCGATTACAGCAGGCTCCGACCTGCTGTTCGAGTGGAAGCATGTGCTGTTCTATTCGGAAGGGATGAAGGTGGAGCGACGCGTACAGACGTTCAAGAACGCCGTCATCACTCGTGAATTGGTGAAGATGAAGTTCAGTGCGGAAGATGGGGTGCTTGGCATCGTATCCTGCGGGCCTTTGTATCGGATGGAGCTGGATCCCGATAATCCTACGTATGTCGATGTGAGCTGTCTGGTCGCTTATCCGGAAAATGCGAAGCTGAAGCCAAGCGTATACGGAAACACGCTTGCCAGTCAGCACATGAACTATCATTGGGAGTTGACGGGGAAAGGGTACGTGCTGCTGCAGACGGGTAAAGCTGATAGTCAGCTGCAAAGTCATATGGAAGATGCGGGAATCATCAAGCGTTTCCTGCGCGAAGTAATTCCATTTGGCGGCGTATTTATCAAATAGATCTAATACAGTAATTAAACCAAAAGCAAGCGAGATGATGTCAGGGCTGTCCTACATGATCTCGCTTGTTATGATTATAGACGTGTTGGGCTTATTGAGCGCCAACCTGAACGGTGGTCTCTATTTGCTGCAGGCTCTCACGAATCTGCTTGGCTTCAGCAGGGATATCCGTGATGATGCCGTCCACTCCGAGCGTATAGTAATGCTCAATAGCTTCCGGATTATTTACGGTCCAGACGAATAGAGGCTTGTTGCTGATCTTGGCTGAAGTTATGCGTCTCGCGTTGACGAGCGTCTCTTCTATGACATAGAAGTCGGCATTGAACTTGTTGATGTCGGTGAAGGTTGCATATATGACATAACCGACAGTCAAATCTGGCGCTTCCTCCTTGACTGCTCGGACGAGTTTATAGTCAAGACTCTGGACAATAATTTCCTGCTCCATCTGATGGCGCCGGATAGTCTCTATAAATGTAGGAACCAAGTCTTGTTCTTGGCCATGTGTCTTAAGCTCGATATTGAGCTTGATTCGCCCTTTGAGCGCTGTTAACACTTCTTCCAACGAAGGGATCGTACCCTCAAACTTTCCCTGACGCAACGTTAAAGCTTGCAGCTCAGGCAGTGTCAGATCATACATGTTCACATTCTGTCCTGTCAGGCGCTTCAAGTTGGAGTCATGCAGGACGACAAGCTCTCCATCTGCAGCTTGCAGAATATCAAGCTCGATATATTCGGCCCCAGAACGTATCGCTCCTTCAAAGGCTTCCATCGTATTCTCAACACCCTCGGCCACATATCCTCGATGAGCCATTATCGTAAATTCTTCTCTAGCTTCCCCCCATGGGCTGGATTCAGCAGTGAGGATCCAACCGATGCCCAGCATCAGCAGAATACCTATCGTTGCGCTGAGCTTGCGCCAACTGAAACCGCGGGCTATGAGGGATCGTGGATTCCACTGCGTCAACTGCCATTCTCTAATCTCCAGATCAATGTCAGCTGGATCGGTGTACCGATTATACAATAAGGTGATAAACGAAATAAATAAGGGCGTCACAAAGAGCGAAACGATATAAACGCCGAAGCTGATGATAAAGCCGAGAGTCAAAGTTAGGGCTTGTTCTTCCTCGGCGTTCATCGTGATCAGCAGTATAGCGCCAATTGCAAGAATAATGAGCACGATGGTACTTAGAACAGCGATGGCAAGCCATTCCAGCAAGGCTTTCAGCAGCATCCACTTGCTGCGCGCCAACAGTTGTCTGCTCTTGCGAAACGCAGGCCAGAAGCGGTTCGTCCGTTCGAGCACCATGATCGGGAGCGCGTAGATAGCCAGCGCGTTCAAGACAATGATGACAACCGTAGCGCCAATCAAGCTGAATAAGCCGATGCTGGTCTTTACCAGTTCCCCAGTTACAAAGTTCGGCAGGCTGAACCCTGGCAGCAGAGAGGCGCCGAAGCCGGCGTCAAGCAGCGGCAACAGCAGCATCATATAGACCGCGATGCCGAAGGAACCGAATCTGAGCAGGCTCGGCAATTGCGAGATCACGTGCTGCAGCACGGCAAAGACTCGGGCGCGTTGGCCGTGCATGCCGTAATAAGCGATATAGATGAGCACTGCGTATTCGATATAGATGAGCAGGAAGACAATCGGAGCCAGCGTGACCAAGCAGAACAGACCATAGCGGCTGAATACGAAGCGCAGCAGCTCATGATTGGCGGCGGCTGATAATCCGCTCCAATCGAGTATTTTATTAAAGATAATGTTGATAATGGGTAAGAAAACGCCTATTGTCAGCAGCTTATAACCAATTTCAAATGAGAGAAAGGGTCGCCAAGCATACTTCCACACGCGCAGAACTTCGCGAGTATGACTGAATCTAGGTTTCTTAGGATGATGCGAACTCATGTATGTATCGTTCCTTCAACAGTATAATGCAGAGTATCAAGTGCCTGGATTTCATATTATTATATGATAAAGTGTACAGAAAACCTAGAAATCACAAAGGACCTGCCATTAGCAGGAATGGAGCCGCCCTGGGGCGAATGGTTACATATGCTTTATTCAAAGGATTTAAAGGAGGAATAAACCATGGCGGAAATGTCGCGGACTGAGCAGATCGAACGTGCGGTCCAGTATATGAAGACGAAGGCGAGACCGTTGGAACGAGCGCTGTATGAATGGGAATATGAATCTGGTTCAGCTGAGAGGGTTGTCGAGGAATTAGCGAAGTTTCAGAACCGTGATGGAGGCTTCGGTCACGGCCTCGAGCCGGATATCCGCATGGCGTCCTCCTCCATTATTGCGACTACGGTTGCGTTGCAGATCATGTCTTACATGAAATTGTCCGCTGAACACAAGCTCATACAAGACGCGATGACCTATGTACTGGACCAGTATGATACGGGGCGTCAGGGATGGGAGATCGTTCCTCATGCTGTGAGCAGTGCGCCGCACGCTCCGTGGTGGACTTACCGAGAACTGCATAACGGCTGGGGGAATCCTAATCTGGAGCTTGTGGGCTATCTATATGAATTTCCATACGGTCCGCTCGAGTTTCGGGAGAAGATTACCGAGCATGCTGTCAGCTATATGACGGAGGAATCTCCGCTCGATGATTTTCACGAATTGCTTTGTGCGCTGCGGATGGCGAAGCGCGTCCCTTCAGAAGTGCTGGAGCAGATGCGTGCACAGCTCGATGATATGGTTCACCGCTGCGTGAAGACCGATCCTGCTGAGTGGCTGCAGTATTCGTTGACTCCGTTGGAAGTCGTTAAGGGCACTAACTCTCCATACTATGAGAAATATAAGGATAGTATCACAGCGAACATCAAGCATCTGCTGGCTCAACAGCAGGAAGATGGAGCTTGGCATCCTGTATGGAGCTGGGGTCAATTCGAAGAGGCTTGGCAGCAGGCGAAGGAAGAGTGGAAGGGAATTATTACGCTTAACACGTTGCGGGATCTGAATACATTTTCCGTATCCTAATCCTATAAATTATGAAGGGACCGTCTCGGTGAGAGCGCGGTCCCTTTTGTCACCTTAGAGCAGTTCCTCGATATCCTTAGCGATCTTGGAAGGCTTGGTTTGCGGCGCATAGCGGTTAACGACCTGTCCTGAGCGATCAATGAGGAACTTCGTGAAGTTCCACTTGATGTCCTCCGAGCCGAACAAGCCCTTCTTCTCACTGGTCAAATGACGAAACAGCGGAGAAGCTTGAGCGCCCTTAACATCCACTTTTGCAAACATCGGGAACGTTACCCCATAATTCATCTGGCAAAAATCAAGCGTTTCCTGCATATCGCTAAATTCCTGGTCATTAAATTGACTGCATGGAAATCCGAGCACGACGAGCCCCTGCTCCTTGTATTGTTCATAAAGCGCTTGAAGCTCCTCAAATTGCGGCGTGAAGCCGCATTTGCTGGCAGTGTTGACGATCAGCAGCACTTTTCCTTCATAATCGCTCATAGGAAGCATATTTCCGGAAGGCTGCTTAACATGAAGCTCATAGAGAGAAGGCATGGGCAATTCACTCCTTTCGTGTCCTTATACCATATGCAATACATGTGCATGACTATGGAAACATACGGTTTACAACCTATTATGTAGCCATGAGATAACTGACTGTCAAGCGTGCTGATCTTGATCAATTGATGATATGGTTTAACGCCATTGAAGCGAGATCAAGTAGAGCACCCAGATGTGCAGCGGATAAATGATGTAGAACGCGTATTTGATCCAAGGGGCGCTATGGCCTCGTTTGCCGTTATACATCAGAATGGGCACAATCGCTCCGATCATCATCCATTGATAGCTTTCGAAGAATATGGTGTGCCAGTTAAGCGGCGCGGTGGATGCTAGTGCATCCATGCCGATCGTGAGCAGCAGCATCGAGACAATGTAAGCAGCGCTCATCCTCCGCGGCGAGTGGCTCAACGAATAGAAGATGATGGTCATGACGATACCGAGTATCCCCGCCTCTGCCAGCATTCCGCCCATCATGGCAACGAAGAAGAATAAGATCGACGGGTAGAGATACTCTCTGCGCGTCATCCATTCCCAAGCCTGCAGCAGCAGCAGGCCGCATCCGAGCGAGATGAAGATATTGTTCGTGATGGGTACTGGACCGCCCGGAAATAGACTCATGAGCGTTAAACTGCCGAGATCCATAACAACAGCGGCAATCCACATTCTCGTAATGTACCGTCTTCTGTTTCTTGTCTTGCGGAAGCCTTCAACCATGAGGTAGAAGAATATTGGCGCAACGATACGCCCTGCCCAGTTCAAGACGATGGGCATATCCGGAATGTACTGATGAATATGGTCGAGCACCATTAACACGAGCGCGAATGTTTTGAGTTGTAATCCGTTCAGTCGAAGCTTAGCCATTGATGATAGAGTCACATTCTCCTCCTGCAATACTTTATTATCTCTTATCATAGAATGGACGATTCAGGAGAACAAGTAGATGTCTGCTAAGGTACAAAGCTGTATGGTTACGTGAGGAGTTGGGGAGCGGACATTTGGTATAATGAGGATATAGTCTTATCATTTCGAAAATGGGGTGCAGGCAAATGGATTTGAGATTAGCTAATCAGACGGCAATCGTTCTGGCATCGACTAAAGGACTTGGATATGGAGCGGCAGAGGCTCTAGCTAAGGAAGGCGCCAACGTGACTTTGGTAGGCCGTCATGCGGATTCGCTGACAGCAGCGGCAGAGCGCTTGGAGCAGCAGACAGGCAAGCGACCGTTGACGGTGCAGGCTGACATTACAAAGGCGGCTGATATCGAACGGATTGCGGCTGAAACCGCAGCGGCGTATGGCACAGTGCACATCTTGGTCAACAACTGCGGCGGGCCGGCTCCAGGAACATTTGATAAACTGAGTGATGAGATGTGGCAGGCGGGCTTTGAGTTAACCCTGCTCAGCTATGTGCGCGCGATTCGCGCGGTGCTGCCCTATATGCGGGAACAGCAATATGGACGAATCATTAATTTGACGTCTTCGTCGCATAAGCAGCCGATCGAAGAATTAACGTTGTCG
The DNA here is from genome assembly GCF_054343325.1 of Paenibacillus marinisediminis. Taxonomy (NCBI): domain Bacteria; kingdom Bacillati; phylum Bacillota; class Bacilli; order Caryophanales; family Paenibacillaceae; genus Paenibacillus; species Paenibacillus marinisediminis. Next base: position 1,147,175 of record NZ_JBTGUH010000001.1, on the reverse strand, counting down.
TCCACATTCCGAGTCGGCGTGCTCGGTCTCGCGAAGACGCTGGCTCCAGAGCTTACGTCGCAAGGCATACTGATTAATACGATCGGCCCGGGAAGATTCAGCACGGATCGAATTATCCAGCTTGATCGCTTGACTTCTGAGCGACAAGGAATCAGTTTGGAGGAAGTAACGGCGAAGGAAATCGCGGGCATTCCAATCGGACGCTACGGAACACCGGAGGAAATGGGGCAGCTGATCGCGTTCTTGGCATCGCCGGTGAACAGCTATGTGACGGGACAAGCTCTGCTTGCCGATGGCGGTGCGGTGCGCTCGCTGTAATACGTCATAAGTAAGCTGGAAGCTCGCATGGTATAATAGTTGCGGCTGCTTGATGCCCATTGCGCATTCGTCGGGGATTGACGGTGCGGCATCTTGCTAGAGAAAGCCCTAAAGGATTGATGGAAGGATGAAGCTATGAAATCGCTCGTATTAGCGGAGAAGCCGTCCGTCGCGCGTGAAATCGCGCGCGTGCTCGGCTGCACCGAGAAGCATAAGCAATATATTGAAGGTCCGAACTACGTGGTTACATGGGCCCTTGGGCATCTGGTCGGATTGGCGGAGCCGGATGATTATGACAAGAAGTATCAGCAGTGGAAGCTGGAAGATCTGCCGATGCTGCCGGAGAAGATGAGGTTGATGGTGCTGCGGGAATCGTCGCACCAGTTTAAGGCTGTACAGCAGCTCGCGAAGCGAAACGACTTCAAGGAGCTGATCGTAGCGACAGACGCGGCGCGCGAAGGTGAACTACTCGCTCGCTGGATCATGCAGATGGTGAAGTGGAACAAGCCGTTCAAGCGGCTATGGATCTCGTCGCAGACGGACAAGGCGATCCGCGAAGGGTTCAAGGCACTGAAGCCGGGAGCCCAGTTCGACCGTCTGTATGAATCCGCACGCTGCCGCGCGGAGGCCGATTGGCTGATCGGGCTCAATGTGACGCGCGCCTTGACGTGCAAGTTCGAGACGCCGCTGTCGGCTGGACGCGTTCAGACGCCGACGCTTGGTATGCTGATGACGCGCGAACAGGAGATCGCGAACTTCCGCTCGCAGGAATATGATCGGCTTATTGCCGACTTCGGCAGCTTTGAAGCGAGCTGGAGAGGCGCGAATGGCGATGCGCGCTTGTTTGATCTGGAAGAAGCGCAGACGAAGCTTGCGCGCTTGTCTGGTAAAGCGGCGGTTGTGAAGGAATTGAAGAAGACGAAGAAGCAGGAGCCGCATCCGCTCGCTTACGATCTGACGGAATTGCAGCGTGACGCGAACCGGAAGTACGGCTTCTCTGCGAAGCAGACTTCCAATGTGCTGCAGCGGCTGTATGAGCAGCATAAGGTCGTGACCTACCCGCGGACAGACAGCCGTTACCTGTCATCGGATATGACAGGCACGTTGAAGGAGCGTCTGGAAGCGATGGCTGTCGGACCTTACGCGCAGCTCGCGAAGACGCTTGCTAAGCGGCCGCTTCCGATCACGAAGCGGATTGTGGACGACAGCAAGGTGACAGACCATCACGCGATTATCCCTACGGATGAAGCACTGCGTCTGGCACAGCTCTCGCCGGAGGAGCGCAAGCTGTACGATCTGATCGCGCGCCGCTTCCTGGCGCTGTTTATGCCTGCTGCTGAATATGAGCAGGTAGCACTGACGCTCGCGATCGAAGGCGAGTCGTTTAACGCGAAGGGCCGCACGATGCTGGAGAGCGGCTGGCGGCAGGCGTACGACAACGACTGGCGGGACGACGAGGACGAGCAGGATCAAGCGTCCTCCGAGCGTGAACACGAACGGATTCCTCGCCTCGCCGTGAACGACAAGCTTCCGGTTAAGCGCCTCTACGTGCATCGTGATCGCACGAAGCCGCCTGCGCGCCATACGGAAGCGACGCTGCTCACGCAGATGGAGAAGCACGGTCTAGGCACGCCGGCGACACGCGCGGACATTATTGAAAAGCTCGTCTCGTCCGATACGATCGAGCGGGAGGGCGCTCATCTGAAGCCGACTGGCAAGGGCAAGCAGCTGATCGAGCTTGTAGCGCCTGAGCTGCGCACACCAGAGCTGACTGCGAAGTGGGAGCGCGAGCTGGAGCGCATCGCTCGCGGCGAAGGCCGGTCGGCAGAGTTTATGTCCGGCATTCGCACCATGACGCAGGAGCTGGTCAGCAGCGTGAAGCGCAGTGAGGCGGAGTATAAGCCGCACAATCTGACGCACAGCCACTGCCCTACATGCGGTTCGCGCATGATGGAACGCAAGACGAAGCGCGGCAAGATGCTGCTCTGCTCGAACAAGGAATGTGATTACAAGCGTTCAGCTGAGAAGCAACTGTCGAACAAGCGCTGTCCGCGCTGTCACAAGAAGATGGAGCTGAAGGACGGGAAGGCGGGCAAGTACTTCCAATGCCTGCCGTGCAACATTGTCGAGAAGCTGGAAGCGTCAGGCGGCAAGGTCAAGAAGCACGAGGAGCGCAAGCTCGTGCAGCAATACAGTCGGCAGGAGTCGATCGGTTCGAATCTGGGCGACCTCTTGAAGGCGGCGCTGGAGAAGCAGCAGGGCGATCAATAAACGGCCAGTGTGTCCGCTCCCGAAATGGCAGGGCGACTTCTTTACTTATGAGCGGACACAGGAGCCGCTATTTAGTGGTTTTACGGCTAATTTTGAGTTTGGCGGACACAGGGGCCGTTATTTCTTAAGATTTAGCCAATATCGGCTAAGTTTTGGTCAAATAGCGGCTCTACAGTCCGCCAGCATATCGAATTAGCAGTTTCGACTGCAAATAAGGGCCTGTGTGTCCGCTCCCGTAATGGTAGGGAGACTTCTTTACTTGTGAGCGGACACAGGGGCCGTTATTTCTTAACATTTAGCCATAATCGGCAATGTTTTGGTCAAATAGCGGCTCTACGGTCCGCCAGTATATCGAATTAGCGGTTTTAACAGTAAATAAGGGCCTGTGTGTCCGTTCCCGAAATGGCAGGGAGACTTAGTGGACACAGGAGCCGCTATTTTGTGATATTATGGCCTATTTTGAGTTTAACGGACACAGAAGCCGTTATTTCTTAACATTTAGCCAATATCGGCTAAGTTTTGGTCAAATAGCGGCTCTACGGTCCGCTAGCATATCGAATTAGCAGTTTCGACTGCAAATAAGGGCCTGTGTGTCCGCTCCCGATTCTAAACACAAAAGGATCGTTCTGAGTCCAACCAACCTGACTCGGAACGATCCTTTTTATGTTCGCTTATGCATAATGGACAAGTACGGCGCAATACAATGGAATGCCGCTTCTTAATATTGGCAGCACAAGCACAGCAGGTCCTATTGTTTAGACTCAAGACGAAGCTGTCGCAGCGCTCGCTCGATTCGCGTCAACGCTTCACTTAGCGCTTCGCGCGGGCAGGCGACATTCATGCGCAAGAAGCCTTCTCCGCCTTGGCCATAGGTCTGGCCGTTGCCGAGCCGCACCTTCGCTTCATGAAGGAAGTAGTGACATAGTTCATCTGACGTCATACCCAGATCGCGGCAATCCATCCAGAGCAGATGAGTCGCTTCCGGTTGCACACAGCGGATCTCTGGCATATGCTGCTTCAGATAGTCCAATGCGAATGTCATATTATTTTCGATATATGTGAGAGCTTCATTGAGCCATTCTCGACCATCACGATATGCCGCTTTCGTAGCTTCAACGCCAAATGCGTTAGGGCGCATCAGTCCGATGCGGTTCAAAGTGTCTCTATATGCGGCTCGCAGGCTTTCGTTAGGGATAAATACAACCGAGGTCTGAAGTCCTGCAATATTGAAGGTTTTGCTTGGAGCCGACAAGACGACGGAATGCTCCGCAATCTGATCGCTTAATGAAGCAAATGGGATGAGACGATGTCCAAACAACGTCAGATCACCGTGAATTTCATCCGAGAGAATCGTCACCCCATGTCTCATGCAAATATCCGCGACTCGTGTCAGTTCTTCACGCGTCCACACGCGTCCGACAGGATTATGCGGACTGCATAGGATGATTGCTTTCGTCAAAGGATGAGCTGCTTGACGTTCAAGATCATCATAGTCCATCTCATAACCGTTAACACCTTGACGCAAAGGATTGGCAGCTATTTCACAGCCGTTGTGAGTAATGACATCGAAGAATGGCGGGTATACAGGAGTCTGCACAATTACGCGGTCCCCTGGCTTAGTCAGCACTTGAAGCAACATATGCAAACCAGGCACAACACCAGGACTAAAGCACAGCCATTCCTTATTTATTTTCCATCCGTACTGATGATTCCACCATCCGCATATGGCGTCTTCATATTCCTCGCATGCAATGGAGTAACCGTAAATTCCGTGGGCTGCTTTAGCAGAAACAGCTTGAATGATCGGCTCTGCAATCCGAAAATCCATATCCGCTATGCACATAGGAATAATATCTTCTTCCCCGATCTGCCATTTTACCGCATGAGTGCCTCTACGTTCCGTGTGTACATTTAACATGTTCATCTCTCACTTTTTCGATGGATTCCATGACCAGTGTTTATGTTCTTGATTGTAGCAAAGGAAAATCTATAACTCAATAATAGGGAGCCTTATCCTCAATATCCTAGTACTAGTACCATTTCTAGCATTGTGAATATAATATATGAACCAATTCGACAGATTCACTCTACAATCATGAGAAGTAACAACAATGTATTGTTTTTCGCCCTATTCTTACAAGAATTGTAATGAATCTGTCATTTTATCGTGCTAAAATAGGTTTATAGTAATGTAGTACTTATTATTAAAGGAAGTGAAGAGTAAAATGATAGAACGAAGTGCTGGGCCGCTGAACCAGCGGCGCCGGAATAAGAAGAAATGGATTGGCCGCACCGTTCTGTTTGCATTGATGCTGATGGTGGGAGCAGGTATTTATAGCCTTGGTCAAAGCTTGTTCGATAATACCGCTTCGGCAGCTTCGACGGAGAATGACTCAATAGTCGTTACGGAGGTTGCAACCATTGCATCTGCAGCAAAAGAGAAGCAAGCTCCGACATTATACAATGGTGTTAAACGCAAGATCGCATACTTAACGTTTGATGATGGACCCAACAAACATACTACTGAACTATTAAAATTATTAGATAAGAACGATATTAAAGCGACTTTCTTCATGCTTGGCGACAATATGCGTCAATATCCAGACATGGTGAAGCAAATTTACGACAATGGCCATTATCCTGGACTGCATAGCATGAACCATGAATATAAGGAATTGTATAAGAGCGGAAGCTCACAAAATTTTGTGAATCAATTCCTTGAGGCTCAGTCCATCGTAGAGGAATTAACAGGGTTCAAACCAACGCTCATTCGAGCGCCTTACGGCAGTGCCCCGCAAATTGATGAAGCTTTCCGCAAGGATATTGCAGATGCGGGCTTTAAGATGTGGGACTGGACACTGGATACGAATGACTGGCAATATGCCAATAATCCAAGTGGGATATTAGATCAGGTCAAATCGACTCTAACAGAAGACGTTGAAGTTATACTTATGCATGACCGCAAACAGACAGTAGATATGCTGCAGCCTGTCATCGACTATATTCGTTCGCAAGGCTATGAATTCGAAGTGTATGACCCAAATGCTCATTTCGTGTGCAATTTCCAACACGATGAGCGTTTGTAAGAGGAGTGAAGTCAAGTGTTAACTATAAAGAAGGCGGTGGCAGCAGCAGTTGCCGTACTTTCATTGTCAATCGTATTGACGGGCTGCGGAACGCCTGCTCAAGAGCAATTATTCCTATCATTTGAGAAGGCTTCAGCAGTAGAGACTCAGGTGCCAGCTGACTTTGAACATTTGAAGCAGTTGGAAGAGAAGGATCAGAAACAGTACGAAACTATTATTAATAAAGGTGAAAGCGACAGTGCTAATGTGCAGACGCTTATCACGAATTCTATAGCTTCCTTGCAGGAGCGCCAGCAAACGCTGGATTCCGTTAAGCAGCAAATGGATGAAGGAAAGACTCAGTTCGGCGAGTTGACAGGACAGATCGATAAGTTGAAGGATGATCAATTGAAGCAGAAAGCGGAGCAAGTCGTTACGGCTTATACGAAACGATATGATACTTTCCAGACCTTGCATCAACGCTATTCCGAGTGGATTAAGGCGGAGCAAGCCGTTTATGAAGAGCTGCAGGCGCAGGAGACGAATCTCAAATCGATTCAAAATGCTGTAGCATCGCGTAATCAAGCGTTCCTGCAGGTAGAAGAATTGAAGCAGCAGTTCAATGATTACACGACTCAATTCAATGAAGAGAAGAAAGCCTTCTATCAGGCTGCTGGAATCCAAGTTGATAAAGTGGTCACTTCCGATGAACAGTCAAACGATCCGAATCAAGGATAATTAGAATATTATATGGATGCACTTGAAGTTGCAGAGAACTTCGAGTGCATCTTTTTTTTCAGAAACTATCCCCACGTCTTCGCAACCATGTCGGCTACAATTAAGAAAATGACATAGGAAACGACAGCGGATGCAATGTACGAGATACCGCTCTTCACTTTCTGCTGGAATAAACGAACGATGCCTAGACTGACGAGCGGACATACAATCATCAAAAAGAATAAAACGGTTACAAATAGCTGAGGACTAATTTCGCTAATATCAACATAGGTCATGATATCCACCTCTTCGATTGAGTTGAGAATGAGTGACGAAATAGGCAATAGATTGTAAGTGTGACAAGAATCATAGTAATTATTATATCCTCTCAATAGGTCGAAGTCTTGGTAAAAATTTCATGTTTATTTGTCAATTTTAAGGCGGAAGTTAGGTCTCGTCTCAGATTGCTCATAAAACTAGGTTTTAGATCAATTTTTTGCCTTGGAGTGCTATAATAAGCTGTATTGTTAAATTACATAATGTAATCAGGAGGAGAAACCATGCGTTATATGATTGGGATGGACTTGGGAGGTACGAACCTTGTATGCGGCTTAGTAACTGAAGATTATAAATTAATCGACAAATTGAAAGCGCCTACTGAAGCTCATCTTGGCAGTGATTATGTATTAAGCAAAATGGCAAAATTGATCGATGAGATTCTGAAGAAGGCAGGTATTTCTCGTGAAGATGTCATTGGAGTCGGTGCTGGTTGTCCAGGCTTCGTTGATCCAGAACGAGGAGTGACGATATTCGCTTCAAACTTAAAATGGAATAATGTAGAAGTATCACGTATACTCGGTGAAAAGACCGGGCTTCCTGTATTTATAGATAATGATGTTAAAATGTACGTTTTTGGTGAAGCTATGAGCGGCGCGGGACGCGGAGCGGGTGTCGTACACGGCGTGACGATCGGCACAGGGTTAGCAGCAGCAACCGTCGTGAACGGCGAGCTGTATTATGGCAGCGGATTCATGGCGGGTGAGCTTGGCCATGTCACGATTGATGGCGAGAGCACGCCTTGCGGTTGCGGTCTAACTGGATGTCTGGAGACGGTTGTCTCCGCAACGGGTATCACGAGACAAGCGCGTGAAGCATTAGAGGCAGGCAGAGAGAGCGTGCTCCGTGAAGCATACGATAAAGGCGAGCTTAGCTCAGCCCATGTCTCCGCAGCGTATGATCAAGGAGATGCCTTAGCGATTGAGATTATGCATTACACCGGCAAAGTGCTGGGCAAGGGCTTGGCCTATTCGATTTCCTTGTTGAGCCCTGATGTCATCGTGATCGGCGGCGGCGGTTCTCTCGCTGGCGAGCGATTGTTCGGCAGTGTGCGGGAAACGTTGAAGAATTCCGTGTATCACGGTTACTTAGAGCGGTTGACCATCAAGCAAGGTGAATTAGTAGATGACGGCGGTGTCATTGGAAGCGCGGCCTTTGCTAAGAGTCGTGTGGAGAAGCTGGCAGCCGTTAAGTAAAATAGGGTGTTAACGGGGGGCTGGGATAACATGGATAGATCCGTTCCAATTCAGGATATGACGGCTTTGCTGCTGCAGGAGCGCATTGTTGCGATCTTCCGCGGGTATTCTGGTCAGCAGGCGGATGAAGCGGCGAGCGCGCTCGTTCGCGGCGGTATCCGACTAATGGAAGTGACGATGAATACGGAAGGCGCGCCTGCTATTATTGCACGTTGGCGCGAGTTGTTTGGCTCTGAGGCTTATATTGGCGCAGGTACTGTGCTCGATGTGAGCATGGCGCAAGAGGCAATAGCGGCAGGAGCTCAATATTTGATAACTCCTAATTTAGATGAGGAAGTTATACAATATGCTGCTGCGCAGGGGATCGATGTGTGGCCAGGCGTATTCACACCGACGGAAATGGTGAAGGCCTGGAAGGCAGGAGCTAAGGCGCTGAAGCTGTTTCCGCTAGGTGCACTAGGACCGGATTATATTCGTGAAGTGCGCGGACCACTGGATCATATCCCGATCATGGCAACCGGCGGCGTAGATTTGGCGAATGCAGAGATGTATTGGCAAGCGGGAGCTTCGGCTTTTGGGCTTGGCTCTAAGCTGGTGCGAGCGGATCTGATTAAGGCCGGTGCATATGATAAGTTGGAGCAGCATGCGCGGCATTGGGTAAGGATCGCTCATGAACTGTCACGAAATGTGGAATAAGGAGGATGTCCGAGCATGAACCTGCTCGCTGTTGGTATAGATGCCCTGATCATGCTCGTCGTTCTAGTCATGCTGGCGATCTGGGTGCTTGCGGTAAAGAGTCAGTCTCCCTCAAGGAAACCGATTGTGGGTGAGCCTAAGCATAAGTATGAAGCCGTGACGTTTAAAGGCAGGGTGAATCTGCAAGGCTGGCTGATCTGGCCGGCAACGATGGAGGGCAAGCCAAGTCCAGCCATTGTGGTCTCACATGGCTGGAGCTCGAATCGCTCCCGTGTCCTGCGTTATGCAGATCGCCTGAATGAAGCGGGCTATGCTGTGCTCGTCTATGATGTATCGAATCATGGAGAGAGCGAAGCGATCAAAGCGGCATCTGCGCTGATGTTTCGCGATGATCTGCAGGCCGCTGTCGCCTATCTGCGATCACGAGCAGACATCGACGCAGAGAAGATTGGTGTTCTAGGCCACTCGCTTGGCGGCTTCGGGGCACTGCTTGCGCTCGATGAGGGCATTCCAGTGCGCGCAATCGTGACGGATTCGATGCCATCGAAGCCGTTCACGATGATCTCCGCCGAATTGAAGCGGCGCAAGATGCCGGTATTTCCGCTGGCCTGGCTCATTCCGCGAATATGGCTGCTGCGCGCTCACATTCCAAAGTCAGCTTATGATGAGCTGGACTTGGCTGTTACGCTCATGCGTAACGAGCAGCGCGGCGATGCCAAGATCCCTGTGCTCATGTCTCATTCACGCGGAGATACCTTTATTCCGCCAAGTGAGCTAACGAGCACGCTGGATAAGCTGAATTATTCCCAGCCGCATGTTCTTGTAGATACACCGGGTCACAGCAGTTCCGAGCAAGATGAACGCTTTTGGAAAGCAGTGCTGCCGTTCTATCAGGAGCATGTCCACCATGTACAGTTAGATTAAGCTGACAATCACTTTTTTACAGGAGCCTGCCCTTAAGCCGTGAACATCCGCTTCGGGGCAGGCTCCTTTTTTAGTGGCTCGGACACGGTAAGCGGGTTAAACCCCGTTACAGTACGCGGAACGAGCAGACGCCAGAGAGATAACAGGGAAAAACCGTCTTAGGGTAGAGAGAGCCGCTAGTATATATGTGCCATAGTGACCGGGAGTTATAACATGCCGCACCAAGTGTGCAATTAAATAGGTTGCTAGATGATGTCGGTATGGTTAATATATACATGTATTATGTTAGGAAATGATAGATCGCGTAAGTCGCTGGAATAGGAGGATTCATTTGTTTTCTTATCGAATATCAGACCACAAGGCTAGGCGGATGCTGACAATACTAATAGCTTGTGTGTTCATCGTCTCTGTTTCTATCGTTCTGTACTATGGTAATTACTTTTTGCTAGGGGATCTTCATAACCCTAATAACGATGATGTGAAATATATTCGGTCCGCTCAGGTGCTGTTAAACGAAGGAACCTTAGTATACAACAGCGGAAATGAACCATCGGCATTTATTATGCCAGGATTCCCTATTATTCTCGCGGGCTTTATGGCCATATTTGGTCAGGATGGCGGGGGAGTCATCGCATTTCGAATATTTCAATGCATGCTTCAAGCTGGTTCTCTATACCTTGTGTACATTATTGCTAGATATGCATTCAACTCTCGAATAGCGATGATTGCTTGCTTTTTGAGCGCATTGTATATTCCCGATTATTTTTCGTCAGGTGTTATCCTATCGGAAACGATATTTCGAACCTTGATTCTGCTGCTCGTGTGCGTAATGATTAGCGCCGTGAAATCAAAGCGATGGACATGGTACGTCTGGGTTGGTGTGCTGACAGCGGCAGCAGCTTATTTTAAACCCCATGCTTCACTATTTCCCGCCATATTGCTCATTCTGTGGTGGAAAGAAAGATACTCGTGGAAGGACATCCTGCGATATACATGCTTGATTGGAGTCGTATATCTGATTCTCCTATCGCCTTGGTGGATTCGGAATATGGTAACGTTCGACCGCTTTATCTTATTTACGAATTCGGGCGGCAGTCCGTTCTTGTTAGGAACGCGCATTAATTATGAACTGCCTCCTGCAGGTTTCTTCGATGCATATCCAGAGTACGACCCAGATTTTAAAGGCTCTGATGCTAGTGCGGTCCAGAAAGGGTTGGATATATTAAAATACGGGTTTACTCACGAGCCGCTTACCTATCTATATTGGTATACAGTAGGTAAATTAGAGGGGCTCTACCTTAATGCATACTATTGGAAACCAATCTGGCCTGTCACGAAAGAACTAATGTATGTGATACAAGCTATCTTAATGGGACTTGCCGTATTAGGCTTGATTCTATTCAAACGAGCCGGTAAGCTAGGCAATCAACTGCCGATCTTGCTGACCATTGCGTATTTTACAGCGATATATATTCCTTTCGTCGCTTTCTCGCGATATGGCTACCCGAATGTCGTATTTCTATTGATGTATGCCGCGGTGGCATTAGATTGGATTGCTAGCATAATGAAGAGAATTGTCCGACATAAGACATCCAGCGCAAATAGTCCAGTGACTACGAAGGGTGAGGCTTTTTAAGAAACTCGGAGTGCCGTTTGCATATGATAGGATGGAAGCAATTACAGGGCATGGCATGCGGTACAGCATGTGGCATAGAGTGAGCACTGCTTCCAGCACACAGGCCTAGGCCGAGTATAGTGAAGGGGCGTACACAGACGGATGAGTAAAATGCTTAGCTATGGTATCTTGTTCAGCAATATCATTTTGCTTGTTATAGGCCAGATTATGTTCAAGTTTGGCTTACAGCAGAGCGGCGGCCTGAATTGGATAAAGCTGATTGTTTCACCTTCTATATGGGTAGGCTTTGCACTATATGGGATCGGAACCGTCCTGTGGTTCATCGTCTTATCGAGGCTGCCGCTTGGTGTGGCCTATCCGATGCAGAGTCTCGCCTATGTATTAGCGATGTTTGCTGCAGTATGGCTCTTTGGCGAAACTTTGACGCTTTCTAAGATCGTTGGAGTGTTGGTGATCTTGTTCGGGGTTTATCTCATCGCGAAATAATAATTTTTAGTCATGATGCGGCTCTATTCGCCAATTATCGGTTGCCCGCAACGCCTGTTCCTTCTGGAATAGGCGTTTTTTATGGGAACAGAAAGAGACTGCTTGGCAGTCATTGTCGATGTGCTTCGAACAACATAGAATGGGCAAATCTACAGCGCTTCCATAACTAGACAGTCTTCTCTATTTCCATATGGTACGATACGAATCACTCACAAGAGCAGTTGTAGACCAGAACCGGAGGTGAGACGTATTGGACGAGTTGTGCAAGAGAAGGAGCAGTGCAGGAAGCTGGAAAGGCGAAGAAAGGTTAGAAGCAGCAAAGCAGAAGCTGGGGCAGGAAATGGAACACGCTAAGATGTGCACTTGGGTAGACGCAGATGATAGGAGTCGATACAGTCCAAGTCGGATAGAGCGAAAGAACGGAAGGTCGAACTTTTTACGCTGGGTATTCAGTGCGGTGCTGTTAGCTTCGATTATGCTCCAAGGGGGAACTTGGTCGATCGTCGAAGCGGAGCCCCTGCACTCGGATACGATTATGTATGATGAAGATGGGATAAGAGAGTGGTTAACCGATAGATTGGGTATGCGTGAAGATATGTTTACATTTCGATATAATGGTGAGACGGAAACGTTAACGAAGCAATTATCACAGGCATTGGAGCAAGCCGTATATTCGGATCCGTTCATTCGATATAATGTGAGTCGTTATTCCTTGCACTGGAAAGGCGCTGATGATTACGCGTTGGTGACGGTATATGTGAGCTATCGTGAAACGTACGAACAGTATCAATATGTCCGTCAAGAAGCGAAACGTATTGTTAAGGATCTGATGCCTGCGAAAATGAATGAGGTAGATACAGTAAAATGGCTTCATGACTATGTAGTTAAGCACGTGGCATACGATGAAAGCATGAACTCCTTCACGACCTATGACGCGTTGGTGAAAGGGACGACTGTATGTCAAGGATATGCGCTTCTGCTGCAGATGCTGTTGGAGGAAGCGGGCATTCCCAGCATAGTTGTTGAAGGGCAGGCAGGAGGAGTGCTGCACGCATGGAATATGGTACAAGTCGATGACCAATGGTATCATGTGGATGCAACTTGGGATGATCCTGTGCCTAACAAGCCTAATGAGGTTCGTCATTCTTACTTTATGCTGTCTGATCTCGAGATGAAGATCGATCATGAATGGGATATGTTAAAGACGCCGCCAGCTGATCAGATCTATATCCCATAAGCGTGTTATAAGATAAAGGCTGAATCCACCGTTAGGTAATGCGGTGGATTCAGCCTTCTTCTCATTCATGCTCAATATATTGCTTATCCTTGAGGAACATGCGCCAGAATAAGATAAACACCGGTATGAGCAGAACCGTGCTGACGATATAGCCGATGAACAGCGAACGAAACATCGCTGAATTCGTAAAGCCCTGCTCTAACGTGAGGAACGGGTATACAATATACGGCAGATGCGCGTGGCCATAAGCGAAGATCGCGATGGCATACTGCACGGTTACACCGAAGACCGTAATCCGCGTATAGCCTGTCCAGCCATCGGGTCGCTTCACGAATAAGAAGGCATACGCGATGACGAACACGACAGCGGAGATAAGAAACCATAATCCCTCTTGCTTCATATTATTAACGAACCAACTGGCTTCCGCTGGGAGAGTGAACACCACGATCACCGCTGTCAGCATGCTGAGCGGGCCAAAGATAACGGCGAGCCGACGGTATACTCGATAGGTGGATATATCTCGAGCTTCACGTGCGTAATCCGCTAGAAATAGAGCCGAGAAGAACAGTTCAGTCGCATAGCCGAAGGCTAGATGAGCGTACAATGTCGGGCTCACCAGCAGCTTACTGTATGCGATGGCTAATGAGCCGTCAGGGCGTGTCGTCGTAAATCCGCCCAGCGTTACCGCAAGCACACTTACAAGCAAGCCCGGAATTAGCAGTCCGGTGATTCCGGATATAATTCGCAGTGTCCGTCCATATTTGGATACGGAGTAGCTGTACACCATAAAGGCGCTGCGAATGATGAGCAGCGCCAGCACGAGACAGACCGGTACCAGCAGCATGGAAGCTATAGAATAAGTAGCGCGTGGGAAGAATCCAACGAACGCTACGACGAACAACACGAGAAACGTGTTGGTTACCTTCCAAGCAGGCGACAAGAAGCGATTCGCGAGTACAGAAGCTCGGGAATCGTTATTATCTGGTTCACTGGCGTAGAACATGGCCCAGAACCCAGCGCCGAAGTCGACTGATCCGACTAGGCAATAGATAAACAGGAACACCCAGATCAAGGTTGCCGCAATCGTAGATTCGTTCATGATACCGCCTCCCTCGCTTCAGGAAGCTCCTTAGAAACAGGATGGCGCTTAAAGTAATAGCTCATGACAAGCACCGTCAGTACGAGCAGGACGACATAGATCGAAACGAACAGCAGGAACATAGCTCCCATGCTGTCACTCTTCAGCGCAGCTTCAGTTGTGCGTTGAACCTTATAGATCGTCCAAGGCTGGCGCGCCGAGCAGCTGAATATCCATCCGGTCTCGATGCCAATCAGAGATATCGGTCCTGTCCAAGCGAAGATATGCGTGACCCAACGCGGGAAGGGACGCTTGGTCTTGCGATACATCATATACCATATGACAGCGAACCCGCTTAAGCCGAGCAAGCCCATGCCGATTGCCACCATCAGGTCGAACAAGGTGTGAACGAACAGCGGCGGCCATTCATCTCGCGGTACATCATTTAATCCCATTACTTCTGTCTTGAACGAGTTGCCGGCGAGAAAGCTAAGAGCTCCTGGAATTTCGATCCCATAGCGAATCGACTGCGTTTCTGGATCGGGAATGCCGCCGAATGTGAGCGGTGCATTGGTTTGAGTTACGAACAGCCCTTCTGCGGCAGCGAGCTTCTCAGGATTGTTGTGATGCAGCTCTTGCGCTGTTGCATGACCATCGATCCCAGTCAATACGGACATAACCAAGCCCATGACGAGACCAAGCATAAGGCTCTTCCTATGATAAGCGCGAACCCGCTCATCATTGCGCTTGCGAAGCAGATTGTATGCTGCCGCAGTCACGATAAAGAATGCGCCTGTCATGTAAGCAGTGGATAGCACATGCACTGCAGAAGTAAAGAAAGCAGGGTTAAAAAAGGCTGCCCACGGATCAACATCCGTGATCTGACCATTGACGATGTTGAAGCCTGCAGGCGTGTTCATCCATGCCTGCGCATCGGTTATGAGCACAGCGGATGCGCTCGCTCCTACCATAACGAAAAATACACTGAGAATCCGCATGCCCGAAGTCAGGCGGTCGGCGCCGTACAGATAGATCGCCATGAAGAGCGCTTCAAAGAAGAAGGCCCAGAGCTCGATCTGAAATGGCAGAGCGATGACCTGTCCGACAATTTCCATGAATCCAGGCCATAGAAGGGCGAGCATAACTCCGACAATCGTACCGGAAGGAATAGCGACGCCGAGCAGAATACCGAGCGCTTTCGTCCAGCGCCGAGCCAGTATCGCATAGTCACGGTCTTTGCGCCGCCAATACATGATCTCTGCAACGAGAATCATTAAGGGGAGACCTACGCCAAGTGTAGCAAATATAATATGGAAAGCCATTGAAGTGCCAAACAGGGCGCGGGCCATAGTTACGGAATCCATGCTAACATCAACCAACCTTTCAACATTTACCAATATCAGGTTTATTGTGTGAAAGATGGTTATTTTTTATACAATGGTTTCCAATTTTTATTGGGGAGTGATTATTTGTGTTTCCGCCACTTTACGATGGTAAGAGCGGACCATAGAACACCAAGTGCTAGAATCGCATAGTCCAATACTCCTAAATCCTTGAAATCAACCATGAAGATAATAGTTGCAAGCAGAATAATAAAAGTCACAATGTCGGTTCGTTTACTGTTCATAGTTATGAAGTCCTCACAATGTCAAAGTTTCAATCGTACTCAACTAAGTATGACAAGTCGATTAGTTGAAGTCAATTAAAACGGAGTGCTGCTGAAACTTGTCAGAAGAATAGTGTTTGTAACGAATTCCCAAGCATGCTAAACAATTCATCCATGCTATACTTGGTTTACAATACCGAATAGAAAAAAGGGAATGGAGCAGGAAATGAAAGTATTAAGGACTCTTGTGTGGTTTATTTATTTTTGGCTATATCTGATCGTTAAAGTTCCTGGATTGATGAAAGTCAATAAGCTGCAGCGTGAAGGACGAATCGAAGAGTTGGATGCTTATACTAGAAAAGTAGTCGGTCGGTGGGCGCGCTCGCTGCTGAAGGTAGCAGGTGCTAAGGTTACTGTACGTGGCCAAGAGAATCTGCTGGATAGCGCGGCGGTATATGTATCGAACCATCAGGGTAATTTTGACGTGCCGATTATGCTTGGCCATATCGGTGCTCCGAAACCGCTGCTGGCTAAGATTGAGCTTGAGAAGCTGCCGTTTATTCGTGATTGGATGAAGCATTTGCGCTGCATATTTATTGATCGGAAAAATGTGCGCCAGTCGATGAACAGCTTGAAGCAAGCGACCGAGCTAGTTGAGAATGGCTATTCGATCGTGGTATTCCCTGAGGGAACTCGCAGCAAGGGAGATCAGCTTGGCGAATTCAAGAGCGGCGCCTTTCGGATCGCAGTGAAGACGGGGGCGCCGATTGTGCCAATTCGGATCAGTGGATCCTATAAGCTGATGGAAGCGAACGGCAATTGGATAGGA
Source organism: Paenibacillus marinisediminis (assembly GCF_054343325.1). Classification (NCBI taxonomy): domain Bacteria; kingdom Bacillati; phylum Bacillota; class Bacilli; order Caryophanales; family Paenibacillaceae; genus Paenibacillus; species Paenibacillus marinisediminis. The sequence goes on along the minus strand of NZ_JBTGUH010000001.1, from coordinate 1,130,780 downwards.
CCTGCCGAGGTTGAGGTCACCATTCTTCCGCCAGTTCCAACAGAAGGCTTGTCCAAGGAGGACATCGCTGCGCTGCCTGAGCGAATTCAAGCCATGATAGAACAGGCTGGACGTTAGAACCAGCCAATAAATAAGGATAGAGATTTCAGAGCATATCCGAATCTCTATCCTTATTTTTGTTTGCTAAATTATGCTGCTATTCCGAAAGTGCTGTCAGTTTATTGTCCAGCTGCTCCAGTACATACGGCCAAGCTTGCTCATGCCGATCCTTTGACTCCTGATCTGGAAATCCAGCATGGGTGAGACGCAATCGTGTTCCCGTGTCAATCGACTCCAGTTCGATCGTCACAACCGTTTCGGCTCCCTTTGTTCCTTCGGCCCCATTAACCCACGTAAGTTCGATATGGCGATCCTGCTCCAAGCGCAAGAATCGTCCGTAATGAGGATGACGGTTCCCCTCAAAAGAAGTCTCAAAGAAGAAGGCTGTGTTGACTTCACCTTGCATGATGACGCTCCCAGGTGCCGCAAACCAGTGATCAAGCCGCATCGTCCAAGCTTGGAAGATCAAGTCGGGAGACGCAGCCATCATACGTTCAACTGTTAGATTGAACGGTCTTGCTGAAAGGTCAGGTACTGTAACAGGCTCCATGGTCAGATCCTCCATTGTTAAATAGGATATAAAAATGAACTCTAGCTTAGCTATGCTCCAATAATCGTCTGTTATACGCTGCTCATGCAAATAGACTCACGATAACAAAGCTTCTATTGAAGGTTCGGCAGACTACCAGCGAAGTGCTGCTGGATCGATCTTCGGAACGAGCCCTTCTTGCGCGGCTCGATCAAGCAAGGCTGTGATGGCGGCGTAGCCATCTTCACCGAGATCCCCTGTAAACTCGTTCACATAGAGGTCAATATGCGCGTTCGTTACCTGCTCGTCCATTTCTTGCGCATGGCACATGATGTAGTCACGAGATGCTTCAGGATGCGCCCAAGCGTAACGAACCGAAGCTCGTGTCCAATTCGCGAGCGCTTCTAGATCGAGCGTACGCTTAGCAATAATCGCGCCGAGCGGAATGGGCAGCCCCGTATCTGATTCCCACCAGCTTCCCATGTCAGCCAGCAAGGTGAGTCCATAGTTTGGATAGGTGAAACGGGCTTCATGAATCACGAGCCCTGCATCAATCAGTCCGTCTCGCACAGCGGGCATAATCTCGTGGAACGGCATGACGACGATCTCGCCTATGCCTCCAGGTACGTGCTGAGCTGCCCACAGTCGGAACAACAAGTACGCAGTTGAGCGTTCACTAGGCACGGCTACTTTGCGACCCGATAGCGCAGCAGGGTCGTTGCTGCCGTTGTTCGTCAAGACGAGCGGGCCGCAGCCTCTACCGAGCGCGCCTCCGCATGGCAGCAGCGCGTATTCTGACAGCACCCACGGCAGCGCGGCGAACGAAATCTTCATGACATCGAGCCCCTGACCGCTTGCGGCAAGGCCGTTCGTAATATCGATATCGGCATATGTAACTTCCAACTGCGGAGCATCTGGAAGCAAGCCGTGTACCCATGCATGGAATACGAAAGTATCGTTCGGGCATGGAGAAAAGGCAATCTTCAGCTTATTCAATTAAAGCACCTCCCGTAATGCAGCGCATGCAGCTTCCAACGCATCGAGCGCGTCCTTGATGCGCCATGCCGCGCGATCGCGCGGTCCTACCGCATTTGAGATCGCGCGAAATTCGAGCGCGGGTACATCTCTGTCCTGCGCGGCGAGTCCTACGCCGTAGCCTTCCATTGCTTCGGCGGCAGCGCCTGGTATGCGCGCTGCCAAGGCTTGCGCGGTGGCGGCGGTGCCGGTCGTCGTCGACAGTGTAAGCACGGGGCCAGCTTGCACAGGCTGGCCGGCTGCCTGCAACGCGACGACAAGCTTCGCCGCAAGCTCCGCGTCTACGGCGACTCGCGCCGAGCCGAAGCCAAGCTCGTCCACGCTGAGAAAGCCATCCGGCGTCTCAGCGCCCAGATCGGCGGCGATCATCTCGCTCGCCACCACAACAGAGCCGACGGCGGCACGTTCCGTGAAGCCGCCTGCGATGCCCGCGCACACAACCAAGCCGTACACGGTATCGGCTTGGTTCAGCGCCTTCGCGGTGCTGATCGCCGCCGCGGCAGAGCCGACGCCGCCGATCAGCACGTCGAAGCGGGCATCGCCCTGCAGCCCGCGGAGCACAGCATCCCGCTCGGCTGCAACTGATGTCATGACGAGCACGCGGCCATTGCGCGCGTGACTCGCGTGATCAGCTTCATTTCTAACTCGATCCATATTCGTTCTCTCCCATACGCAAATCGTGATTTCATTTTATCACATTCCATATATGGCGTGAATTTGGGCCTGGGAAACATCAGGGAGCGGCTGCTGGGAGATATTTTAAATACGGATCGAAGTTATAACCATTTTTTCCATAGGGTGCGCGCTCCTTTGTATGACGGTTTGGATCGAACTATGATATGATTTGAATATGATGTTAGCGGTTATGACATCATGAGTTCGGAATCGTAAGGAGTGAGCAGGTATGATAGGCCGTAGAGTAATCGTGACTCGCTGCCGATGCTACCGCTACTATCGCTAATGAACCGACCTCCATCTGAACCGTTAAATTAAAGGAGGTCCATATCATATGGAACAACAGCAAAGAGCGATATTAGTAGGCGTGAATCTCGGGCAGCAGCACGACTTTGAATATTCGATGGAAGAGCTCGGCAACTTGGCCGAAGCTTGTGACATTGAGGTCGTCGGCACGATGACCCAGAATCTGCAGAGGGTCAATTCGTCTCATTATATTGGAACAGGCAAGATACAAGAATTGCGCATATTGGTCAACCAGTTGGATGCGCACATGGTCATCTTCAACGATGAGCTGTCTCCGTCCCAGATTCGGAATCTGGAAGCGGACTTGGAGTGCAAGGTTATCGACCGTACGATTCTGATCCTCGACATCTTCGGCGAGCGCGCCAAGACGCGAGAAGCGCAGCTTCAGGTTGAGGTGGCGGAGCTGCAGTATATGCTGCCGCGGTTGATCGGCCTTCGCGCATCACTTGGCCGTCAGACCGGCGGTGTCGGCACCAAGAACAAAGGTGTCGGCGAGAAGAAGCTCGAGCTCGATCGCCGGAAGATCGAAGAGAAGATCACCGCGCTTAATAAAGAGCTGGAGCAGCTCGTATTCCAGCGCCAGACACAGCGCAAGAAGCGCAAGAAGAATGAGATTCCAGTCGTCTCGCTTGTAGGGTACACGAACGCTGGTAAATCCACGATCATGAATGCGTTGATGGAGCATACGAATCCGACTGCAGTCAAGCAAGTATTTGAGAAGGACATGTTGTTTGCGACGCTGGAAACCTCGGTGCGCAATATTCAGCTGCAAGACAATAAGTCGTTTCTCCTGACAGACACGGTCGGCTTTGTCAGCAAGCTTCCTCATCATTTGATTAAGGCGTTTCGCTCTACATTGGAAGAGGTCGCGGAAGCGGATCTGCTTATTCATGTAGTGGATTATTCGAACCCGAATTATGAGCAGTTGATTCAGATCACCAACGATACGTTGAAGGAGATTGGAATTGAGAATATTCCGGTCATATTTGCTTATAACAAGTCGGACCTGACAGAGACTGAGCTTCCTAGAACGGAAGATCAAGCCGTATACCTGTCTGCTAAACAGCGGATAGGGCTGGAGGAGCTGATCGAGCTTACGCGAGCGCATATTTTCAAAGATTATGTTCGGTGTGAGATGTTAATCCCTTATGATAAGGGTCAACTTATCTCGTATCTGAATGAGCATGCGACCGTAATGTCGACTGATTATGAAAATGAAGGCACGAAGCTCACCTTGGACTGCAAACGAAGCGATATGGAGAAATATCGTGAATATGTAGTTTCGAGCTAAGCATGAATATCGTTATAACACATCATGGTTGCAGGGGGATAACAAAAGATGAAGGATCGTTGGAGCGAGCAGCATGTTATCCAATCTGATAATTGCGATTACAAGAAAATGTGCAGATTGTCCACATTATTGGAATGGATGCAGCGTGCTGGAGACACTCATTTAGCTGAAAATGGCATTCTCCTTGACGATATGATTCGACAAGGACTGGCTTGGATGCTGGTCACAGTGGACTTGGAGCTGATTCATCAACCGCGGTATGGCGACACGTTAGTCATTGAGACTTGGCACAAAGGCTCCAAAGGGGTGCAATGGTTCCGGGATTACCGGATCTATGGCTCAGAGCAGGAATTGTTGGCACAGGCTAGAACCGTATGGGTCTTGGTTGATATTCATAAGCGAAGAATTCTGCGCTCATCCGCGTTTCCATACGAAGTGCCTGAGAGCAGTCATGACTCTGTCGGAGATGTGCCTAACAGGGTGGAGCTTCCGGCAGATGTTATACTAGAGCGCGTTTATGATATGACTGTGCGTCAGAGCAGCCTGGATATGAACGGCCACATGAACAATGCGCGCTTTGCGGACGTTTGTCTGGATGCGTTGACTCCAGAGCAGCTCGAGGGGAGCGTAGCACGCTTTCATATTACGTACCATCAAGAAGCGATGCTGGGACAGAAGTATAGCGTATTCCGCTCTGCAACGGGTATAGGCGACTGCTTCATCAGCGGCACGTCAGAGGAAGGCACAAGATTCTTCGAGGCCTGCGTTAGCTTGCACTGACACATGCCACATCGATAACATGCATACTGATTAAACAGCCGGACGCGACCTTGCGTCCGGTTTCTTAGCGTTGGAGCAAAGCATGCTTCAATCACCGGGTTTCCTATGTTATCATAATAGGAAATATGAGGAAGTTGCGGAGGCGTGAACCTTGAAGCAGGCTGGCGTATATTTGGCTTTAATTGTGGTGTTTATAATCGTCATCAATCCATCTTCATCGGGTGGAATAATACTGCTGTTCGGAGCAATTGCCGGGCTCTGGTACTTCGTAAATCAAACGGTCAAACGAGATGAACAGCGTGAAGGAGATGGGGGATATAATTGGCAATATGCTCATAGGGGAAGGGCTCCCATTGATTCAAATGCGGATAGGTATGATGATTCAATCAAAACGGCGATCGCTGTAGTCAGCAAGGCGACATATGCTTCACCGCTGCTCCTGCAAGAGAAGATGTTCATCGAATATGCGAGAGCATGTACGATACTAGAGCAGATGGAGGAGCTGGGTGTAGTTGGCCCTGAAGATTCGATTCGCCATCGGGACGTGCTGCTGACACCTGAAGAGGTCACGAACTTGCTTAGTGAGTGGGTCAAGGATGATAAGCTTGAGGAGGATCACAAGGAACATGTCACAGATGAGGAGCTGGAGCGTGAACTGCAGGATATTGTTCAAGAGCTTCAACAGGTCCCAGGCTCAGCAGCTGCCAAGAGGCATGTTCAACAGATGGCAGAACTGATTATGCTTCAGGAGCAGCGAGAGAACGAGGGACAGCCTATACACTCTTTCGGAAAGCATATGGTGTTTACGGGAGAGTATACGGAGGATATGAGGAAGGTTGTTGAACTGACCGCCCAGATGCTTACTAATCTTCAAGTGCTCTCGGAAGGCATCGTTACAGAAGCAGTGAGTGAGGATTTCATTGATCCTTTGAGATATGAGACGGAGGAGAAGACAGAAGCACTGTTGGATGAGGCTCATGGAGGAGTGCTCGTTATTCACAATCCATATCAACTGTTGGAAGGGGAACACGCCGATCAAGGCCAAGAAGCGATATTTGTCTTGTTGAGCCTACTGGATGATTACAGCGATGACCTTGTTGTTATTCTGACGGGCTCCGCAGATAGGATGAGAGATTTCATCGATCAGAATATTCACGTACGAGCCTATTTCCCCCATGTGATACCGTTTGCGTCGCAGCCAGTACAACCAATGCAACCTCAACCTGTTCGACAGGAAATGAAAACTGCAGTTGGAGCAACTGCAGCAGCAAGTCAGCCGTTGCGAATGGATGTGCAGCCGCCGCATCCGAAACCGATAGTGGAAGAAGCTATTATGCACTCATCTGATACAATCATGCACAGTGACGCAGGTTCGGAATCGAGTCCGACCGAATCGTTTGATTTAGAAGCAAAGCTGCTCCAGATTCCGATGCCGGAACATCAGAAGGAGCAGATTCGAGAATGGTCCAAACAGTTGGAAGTCTATCAGAAGAGAAAATCTCAAGGCATGTATGCGGAATCCGTTCCGATGTGCGTCCTTGTGAAAGAAGGAGACAGCCGTACAAGAATGTCCGTTTCCGTCTTATTGGGAGAGCTGTACCAGCGATATGGGGTCTTAAGCAGAGGTCATGTTGTCCAGAACGTGCCTCAGGACTATGAGTCGTCTTCGTCCTCGAGTCTTAGCGGTACCACTCCTTTGCAAGCTAAGTTTGCTCAAGCGCAAGGCGGAGTTCTGCTATTCGATCTGCATGATTTTGGTGCAGGAAATGGCGGAGGTATATCCGAACGTGAAGCAGCACAGCTGATCGTGAGGGCTACCGATCGTTCGGACAGTGGAGTTCTCATTGTTGCGGCAGGCACAGAGGCGAACATCAATGCCTTCTTCCAATATAGCTCCGTGCTGCGTATGCGTTTTGCCAAGCATATTACTTTAGATTGAGTATTCAAGATCGACAATAGGTGAGCCGCCTCGCTCGAAAGCGGGACGGCTTAAACAAACGGGGTTGTCCAATAAGTCATTTTTCTTATGACTTATGAGGCAACCCCTTCTTTGCATCTCAGTCGTCCCGGCCTTATCGGCAAGGCTGAGACGTCAAAAAAATGCATCTCAGCTCCAAAATAAGCTCCTGAGAAGGCTGAGATGCAAAAAAATGACGTCTCAGCCGTCCGAACGGCCTCGTCACGCTGAAAAACAAGGCTGAGACGTCAAAAAAATGCATCTCAGGTCCAAAATCAGCTCCCGCGAGGGCTGAGATGCAGAAAAATGACGTCTCAGCCATCCCGACGGCCTCGGCAGCAGAAAAAAATGGGGCTTGTCCTCGTACATGACGGACAGCCCCTCTTATCCTTTTATCCTCTAAGCAAAGACTCCGCGCCATCCACATATATCTTCGTGCCCGTTACATGCGATGCATCATCGGATGCGAGGAACAGCATCACATTCGCTACCTGCTCCGGTTCACCCGCACGGCCTTCCAACGGATGGCTCCCTTCCGGGAATTTAATTGGAACCTCTACCTCTTTCAGGTCTGCAGTCGGATGGCTGCTCTCGCCGATATTGGTCTTGATAGCGCCAGGGCAGATCGCGTTGACGCGAATCTTGTACTGCGCTAACTCGAGCGCAGCCATCTTCATGAGCGCAACTTCTCCAGCCTTTGTCGTGGAGTAAACCGAATAGCCAGCACCAGAGAATACGCGGTTGCCGTTGATCGAGCTTGTTATAATAATACTTCCGCCTTTATCTTTGAGGTGGGGAATCGCATACTTGATCGTCGCAAATGTGCCTCGTAAATTCACATTCATCGTCTCATCCCAATCCGCCATCCCCATCGTTTCAATGGGTGCCAGCGTGCCGTTGATGCCAGCATTGGCGAATACGATATCCAATCGCCCCCATTGCTTTACGGTCTGCGCATAGCAAAGTTCAACTTGCTCCGGCATCGCAATATCGCATTCGAATACGATCGCTTCTCCGCCTGCTTGTTCAATCCAGCGCTTCGTTTCCTCCGTATGCTCACGGTCCTTATCCAACAGAGCCACGCGCGCTCCGTGCTTGGCGCACAGCAGAGCAGAGGCCCGCCCGATTCCGGAACCGCCCCCAGTGATGACTGCAACCTTACCAAATAGTCGTTGATCTGACATGTGCAATGCTCCTTTCTAGTACAAGCCTTATCCACGATGACTATAAAATATACAGAAAAAACGAAGATTATAGTGGTTTAAGGGGATTATTGTCGAATCTTGTATTGTTAACTCGATTATTAATATGATAGTATCTTCATATCTTCATATATTATCTAATTAATCAGACTGTGGGGATTGCGAGATGAAGTTAAGAAGAGTGGCAGCGGTTCTTGGGTGCGCTTTGATGATGTCAGGATTGTTTCAGTACTCAACTGTTGAAGCAGCTGCAATGAAGAGCTATGGATATATGGATACGAAGGCTAATCGGACCTTTGTCCCAATCCGATATCTAAGCGAACATCTTAAGTATGAGGTAAAGTGGGATCAGCCTAATCAGCGAGTAACGGTCAGCAACGGGGAACAAGCCGCCACATTCACGGTCGGCAAGAACACGGCGACTGTTAACGATCGTACGATCACGTTGGATGCTGCGCCATTTATTCAAGGGGGAACGACGTATGTTCCCATTCGATTCATTAGCGATGTGATGAAGCTGGACATCAAGTGGGATAATACTGCGTCAGTCATGGAGTTCCAATCTAATGGGAACACCAATAGGCTTCCGATCGTTCCGCTGAATCGTGTCATTCAATCCAATCCGATCGAGCAGAAGCAGCAAACGTTTATGGTCGGTAAGAAACGTATACCCGCAACCATTCTGCAGGTTGATCTGCTTAACCCTAACATCAAACTAGGCATTGCAGTAGCCAACAATCAACCTGGAACAGTTGACTCCCTGAAGGACATGGCCGTTAGCAGCAAAGCGATTGCAGCGATAAACGGCACTTTCTTCAATGCTTATTCCGAGACAAGCTATAAGGCGCCTTACGGCTACATTGTGCAGAATGGCAAAGTCGTGCATAAAAGCTCGGGGGATACTCGATCTGTATTATATTTTGATCGAGCGAATATAGTGGAGATTGTGTCTGGCGCTGATTTTCCACAGCTTATTCGTGATGAGAAGGTGCAGGGAGCTCTGCAAGCGGGTCCGCGGTTAGTGACTAATGGGAATATAACAGTTGATCCTGTAAATGAAGGCTTTAAAGACCCGAAAATATTAACGAACAGCGGAGCGCGCAGTGCTGTTGGAATCACGAAGGATCACAAGCTGATTCTTCTAACCACATCTAGTGCAACTATTCCTGAGTTAGCTCAAGTTATGAAGCAAGCAGGGGCTTATCAAGCAATGAATCTGGATGGAGGGGCATCAAGCTGCCTTTACTATAACGGAAAATATTTGACTGAACCAGGCCGGGAGATCAGCAATGCGCTTCTAATCTACAATCAGTAATTGCAGATTATGCCGGATATAACAAAACAGCGCTATCGTCATGCCAGTTCTTGCGGCACATCGATCGGCGCTGTTCTGCTTTCTTATTCATAACGACTTGGGTCTGGGGTTTACGAATCCATTGTTGTCTGCTGATTTCGGGATTCAGTTTATGCTCGCGTTCACGCTTGCGGCGGTTACGTTGTGCTTTACTGCTCATCTACATGCACCTCCATGGGATTTGATCTTATCATATGCGATCATTACGCTAGTTGCAAGCCGAATGATATATTCAATTAACCATAGAGGCACCTAGTACTTTTGGTTAGTCCAATTTAATATAAGGCTTTTTTTAGAATAATTATAGATATGATCCTTAATCAAGTTATAATAGGGATAGGGCTTGAATGTCATTTCATATCGAATGCTCGGGTTTTTCTAGGATAATGTCGAAATATGGAGTATTTTCTTCTAAAAGTGAATGTGAGGTTATGTGCTTAAATAGGTACAACGATGCATGTTAATCCATCTTATAGGGTGGAAAAAGGCTTGATTCTACAATGGAAACGCATAATTCGTTAGTACGATAATTCACATTCAAAATATATGTTTTTTATTTGAATTTAAGCAGGATAAGACCGTATTTTGTCGAATCTAAACGAATGGAATCATTTACCTAATTTATAGATATATAGGGGTGCTGTATGAGAACTGTTCGTACCTTTTTTTCAATAGGGGTAATTCTGCTCATGTTAGGGCTCATACTGCCCTCGGTCAGTTATGCAGCTGACAGCGATGAGATAAAGATATCTGAGTGGCAGATGCACTGGGAAACGGAGCACCTTTCTTTGTCGGATATTATGGTCAAAGAAGATGGATGGTGGAAGACCGTATCCTCAAATGATGGTGTTCCCGTAAAGCCGGATGGGGTGGCAGGAGTATGGTATCGAATATCAATCCCACCTACGCAATGGGAACAAGCGGGGCTTCTGCTTCCTGTTGTTTATGCTCTAGATGTAAAGGTGTACGCAGATGATAGTCGAACACTTTTTAATTTCTCTAGAGGCTATACGAATGAAGTCAATCAAATCTTAATACCTTTGCAGTCTAAGCCGCAAGGAGAAACGATATTTATTCATTTGGAGTCGCCAAGTGATCGATTAGGAATTAAAGACGCGGGAATCGTTAAAGAATATCAGTCGCTGTTACCGGTCTATGTAGAAAAAGGGCTAGCAGATATATTGATGGGCAGCGCCTTCTTATTTATGGCGTTAGTTATGCTGGTTTGCGGATTGTTACTGCGCAGCATCTATATTCCTAGCTGGCTGTCGCTAGGTGTAGTGATATTGTCAATCGGAGTTCTGATGCTAACGTACTCACCCTTCACCTATACATTTTTCTCTGAGATTGGAAAAGCAGCAACCATAGGCTTTGACATGGCCCTATTAATCTTGTTTCCAGCATTGTGCTTCTACTTTGAAAAAATAATGGAGCTTAAAAAAAGATCCTTTGTCAGCATATTTAGGTGCTGCTTAATCTGGTATTCTCTATTCTGCTTTGCGCTGTTGTTTATTTATTTAGCGGTAGGAGCCAGCTTCTTTAATATATATTACTTCTTTAGTGTCACGATTTACGGATTTATCATTATTGCCGAGTTCGTTATACTGATGTGCTATTCTATCAGGTACGCGCTCAAAGGCAATACGGACGCCATGTTATTTACGAGCGGCTTTGCAATCTTCGCCTTTGTATCCATTGGGGAATTAGTATGGTTTTTTATCCAATCTACAGAATACGAGCTTTGGTTGTGGAAATGGGGAGTGTTAGGCTTTGTACTCTCGTTAATTATCATATTAGGCAGGACGATCGCGCTTAATCATGAACGAGTGATCAGATATTCAAAGGATCTCGAGATGTATAATAATGAGCTGCAGCATGCGGAGAAGATGGAGATGATTAGCGAGCTAGCAGCATCAGTTGCCCATGAAGTACGTAATCCTCTTCAGGTAACACGAGGATTCTTGCAGATCATTGCCAGCAAGGCAGACCCTAAAGAGCGGGATTACCTAGATCTTGCGGTAAACGAGCTGGATCGTGCATCGTCCATCATTACAGACTTCCTGACGTTTGCGAAGCCGGAATTGCAGGATCTTAAGGTATTAAAGATTGCTGAAGAAATGAAGCATATTGAAGGAATTCTGATGCCGCTTGCCAATATGTCAGGAGCTACTATTAACGTCGATGTACCGAGCAGCTTAGCTATTCGAGGGAATTCGTCCAAGTTCAAGCAAGCGTTTATTAATTTAATTAAGAATAGCATTGAAGCTTTGGATGATGCCGGAGAAATCCGGATCTGGGGATATGAGCAAGAGAATCGAGTATATATTCATATTCAGGACAATGGTATTGGCATGACTGAACAGGAATTGAAACGTCTCGGAGAACCTTATTATACGAATAAGATAAAGGGGACAGGATTAGGGCTGATCGTAACTTATCGAATTGTAGAAGTTATGTGCGGCAGACTTCATTTTAATAGTGAAAAGGGTGTCGGTACTGAGGCGGTCATAGACTTTCCCCAAGCTACAGAATAGTATGTTTACTCATAAAGAAGGAGAAGCGACGTGTTCGCTCCTCCTTCTTCTCGTTCACCATTACCATCTGCCTAGCTGCTCATCACTTTCATTCAAGCTCAACACTTGTGCAGGGCTCTGTGGAATAACAAGCCCGAAAGTCGATGAAGTCTCTTCGATGACTACAAGATTGATATCTTCAGGCACGATGATGTTGAATTCATCTTGAAGCGCTGCCTTGGGATCTGACAGAAGCTTCTGCTTAAACGCAGGATCTTCCCAAGCCTTCTGAATAATTTGCTCTTTCAATTGTAGTTTGTTAGTCATGGTTACACCTTCCACATTAGGTATAGATACACCTAAAGTCTACCACGATATTCCAATGTATTCTAGTTAATTTTACCTAAATTGTTACATAATCAGCCTTACCTATATTGGGGTGCGAAATAGAATAAACCTCCATGCATCAACAATTCTTTGGCCTGTTGCAAGCGGGCGGCCTCTGCGCAGATGCTGTCGATCATCGACTGCTGAAATTGAAATAACTCGGGTACCTCAATGCCATATTCTCGTATCGTATACTCGTATACTTTCGCCTGTTCGGCATATCCGTTAAACACATCACGCACGGTAATAGCGTGCCATACCTCATCCTCAGTCATAATGTACTGATCTGGAAGCCCTAGCTCTGACCTTGTCCAAGCGATTAGGCAGTTATAGCTTCCTTCCGCAAGATCGTCCTTCCAGTCTGACCAATCATCCGACATCTGTAGAATCAGAATCGCGCAATCTACTGCAGCAGACATTTTTTCGATCAGATCCAATTTTCCGCCTAGACAGAGAGCGCCTGTACTTGCCAATTTCACAGGGCCAGCCTTATCAGCGATAGCTTGTCGGTTATGGTGAAAGTAATCCGAGCAGGGTTCATTTGACACTGATTCAGCCCAATCCGCGATATATTGTCGATAGCTGCTCCAGAATGGAGAATCTAACGGAAACAACTTCTGATAGGTGTTCAAAAACTGCAGGTAGCACATGTTCGCGAGCGCAAGCTCTTCATGAGATGCGGTTGGCCTTTCATCCATCAGATCGTCTTGAATGAAAAAGTATAGCATAACAAATATGTTCGCTACTGCAAGCTGCCGACAATGCTGCTGAGAGATACCACTAATTTCCTTAATCCAGTAAGGGAGAAGGTAACATATATAATTGTTCGTGCTGTCTTTATGTATCGGATTGAATTTGTGCAAATAAGCGGCTCCTCGTTGATTCAAAGGTGCGGGAAACGTATGAATGTAAGCTTCTGCTTCCGCAAAAATTGTACGTATTTCATCTATATGAGATTGATACCACTGCATACTCGTTTTCTCCATTCTATTGTACTATTTCCAATTCCAACATCTAGCTTAGAGGTGAAAGTCTAGCTAAATAAAATATATAGGATTCCAATAAACTAGTAAATATATGGTATTATCATGTAGAGTCTGGAACTCATTGAAATCGTGATAATTTTATGTAGGACTAATCTCTTTTTCAGCTTTAGAAGATACAATCATCTTTTATTACCTTATGACGAGAGGGGGATTGTTATGGGAACACAAGATGGTGGTCGGCGGATGAGCAAGCCGCGCATCGATGAGATCACGGTTCTGCGGGCGCTCGCCTTCTTCGCCATTGTGCTCCAGCACAGCATAGGAGAGTATATCTATCGTGAAGATATATTGGTACAGGATTCTATTATGCTCGGCATGCTGTATCACTTTACGAGATATGGGACGTTGACCTTTGTATTCCTATCCACTGTTATCTTGTTCTATAATTATGATTCAACTGTAGCCTACAGGCCGTTCTTGAAGCGAAGAGCGCAGGCAGTACTCGTTCCTTATGTCGTATGGACGCTTATCTATGGGCTATGCTCATTGAATACTGAACTCTTAACTGCTGATGGTTGGATCAAACTTCTTCGTCAGTTTATTGATCCGACATATGGATATCACATGTGGTTTATCTTAATGATATTTCAGCTGTATCTGGTGTTTCCGCTGCTGGCTCGCTGGGTGGAGAGGTGCCATGCGTGGGCTAAACGGCGTTTTGGCGAAGATTTGCGCAAGCCGTTGATCGTGCTGATGATCGGCTTAGGAGGCTTATACGCGCTGCTGATGGATTGGTCCTATCGACTTGCGCCGCATCTGTATGAGCATCTGAATCCTGTGGGAAAGGGGCTCTTATCACACCGTACGATGTTTGTCGGCATGTATTTCTTCTATATCGCGATGGGTATCGTATGTTCCCTCTATCTAAAAGAGTGGCGGCAAGGTGTGAAGAAGTTCGCAGGCTGGAGCTTAGCTGTGTTCGTGGTCGGGTATATCTACATCGGATATCGTCTCTTGGAAGGCGGAGTGGAGCCGATTAACTTGAACATATCGACTTATCTTAAGCCTTCACTCTTCATCGTGATTACCGCGCAGATGCTCTTCATGTATGCCGCAGCCTTATATATATTGGAGCAAGGCGGCTGGCTGGCAAGAACGCTGCAGAAGATCGGGACCTATTCATTCGGAGGATATCTAGTTCATGCGCTGGTCCTGTCCTTCTTCGCGTTCTGGACACGAGGCATACCGCTCGAAGGGTATCATCTTCTAGCGGCTGTGCTGACTTGGATAGTCGTGGCGTCAATATCGATCTGCATCTCTTGGGCGCTGGACAAGCTGCCGTTTGGCATATGGTTGACCGGTCCTATGGGACGCAAGAAGACCGTAAAGCCTGATGCGGCTGTGAACGCTTCTGGGGTCGCTTCTTAAACAGGAATATCGAGATAAAGGGGCTGTCCCAAAAGTCATTTTTCTCATTTTTTTTGGGACAACCCTTCTTTGTTTCTACATCAATACAAAACCGCTTACCAAGTCGATGAGACTGGATCAGCGGTTTTTTGTCCGATAGCACATATGGTGACAGTAAGGTCGTATGACCCGCGTTTGAACGGACACAGGGGCCGCTATTTCATGATTTCGGGGTGTTTTTTGAGGGCTTGCGGACACAGATGACGCTATTTGCTTCAAAACTAACTCTAAACTGCCTATTAGGGTCAAATAACGGCTCTACGGTCCGCTAGTATGGCGAATTAGTAGTGTTTGCCGCAAATAGCGGCTCGTGTGTCCGCTCCCAGCCCCATTTAATAAGCCTATATTAGCTGCGAATTCCCCTAATATAAGCTGACATGATGGCGGAGAGGGATTCACTTCGGTCGATCGACATATTGAATTGCTGCTTGATCTCAAGTGCAGCGAAGCCATGTACGATGCTGCGCAAGCCTCGGACCGCGTGAATTTTGTCGTCGCCCTCGAGCTGGTAGGGCTCCATCACCCTTAATATGAGATCAACAATCTTATCTCCAATGATATGGATATCCGGATCAAGCGGATCTGGAGCGCTTAATGACGCTTCATATAGACCGGGATGCTGGCGGGCGAAGTTGAAGTAAGCCAGTGCTACAGCATGAACAGCTTCATCGCCTGCACGGCCAAGCGCGGCATCCACCATCTCTTCCAACAGCTTGCCTAACGCGTATATGGCAAGCTGTTTGCGCAGCTCAGGCAAGCCGTTAACATGGTTATATAGAGAAGGCGTACGGATCTGGAGCTGCTTCGCTACTGCGGCGAGCGAGACTTGCTCATAGCCTTCTTCATCTGCTAGCTTTGCCGCAATTGCTACTATGACGCTTTGATCAATTTTTTGTCGCATGCTTCATCCTCTTCTCTAGGTCGTGTTCGGCCTGAATAATAGCCTTCTCCATTAATCCTTCCGGTCTTTCCTGCATAATACCATGTCCAACAGCTAAGAGTGAAGGCCGATAACGGATCAAGCGCTTCGCACTGGCGATAGCTGTCTCGTAATGCCAAGTGGCGAGAGCAGGGAAGGGAAATGACCAGTTCTTATAACCTGACACCGCAATTCCTCCTCGTATCTGGAATGCATCACCTGCGATAAGCGCGCGGTTGCGGGTATCAAGGAAAGCGAAAGAGCCTGGTGTATGCCCTGGAGCCTGAATAGCTTCCAATGACCCGATTCGCTCGCCATGGGAGATAAGACGGTCGGCTTTCGCCATATCGACCTTCGGAACTCCTCCTCGAATCGGAGTCTCAGGCTCTCCAGGCAACAGCGTCGTATCACCGCGAAGCAAGCGTGCATCTCGCTCGGAGATGATGACTTCCACATGCGGAAGCTCTTGCTTGAGCTTTGACAGCGCTCCTATATGATCGCTGTGCGCATGTGTAAGTACGATACGTCCGATTGGCTTGCCTATCCGGGCAGCCGCTCGGATAATGCCCTTCCAGCTATAAGGAAGGGCTGCATCTATCAAGGTTAGATCCGATTCTTCTTCTACGAGATAACAATTTACAGGGAATAGGTTAGGCATAAACGATAATTGTGTTACATATCCGGCTTTAGTCATTCGCATTGAACTGTCCCTCCATCAAACTAATCATAATAGTATATTAACTAATGATATTAGTTTTGTAAAGGGATTATTTGCGGAACTCCGCAGACCGCAAAAAGTTTGTGGGAATTACGGTACAACATATCGGTGAAAGCTGAAGCAGACTAAGGTATGATGCAATTAAGACAAGGTTGCAGTTTACGTCAGTGAAACTTCCCTCAATAAACCGAAGCGATTAGCCTCCCCCCTTATTTGCTTCATTATTGAGTCAATATCCTCTGATTAGATCACGATGTTGTGTGCAGCCTCCTTCCCCCATGCGCGCAGCATCGTCTTTGTTATATAAGGGCGAATGTTGGATGTATAGGGGAATATAGCTGTTTACAAACAAGTTAGTTAATTAGTTAGTTAGCGATAACAGTTTTTGTAAGATAGATTGTCAAACTAGATGGTTAACATAGATTGTTCAAATCAAATTAGAAGTAAAGAGGGGTGAGTATGATGTGGAAAGCGATCCATATCGCTTATTATGATGATGAGCATGACAGGCTGTTGCTGGACGGTATTAAACCAGTCATAAGCCAACTGCAGCATGATGGTTCCATTCTTCGAGCGTATTCCTTTCGGATATGGAATCCAGCCCCGACTATGGTCGTTCATATCGAAACGGAGCACGAGGCTTCCTTTCAAAAGGCTTTCGAATTTTTCAAACTGAAGGTCGGGAACTATCTTCGAGCGTTTCCTTCAAAGCGTATACTTTCCAAGCAGGAACAGCGGGTATTAGCTAATCGTTGGGGAACAGCAGCAGAAGATTGCTCAGAAATTCATCAAAATAATAGCATAACCCTCAGCAAACTCACGCTGCCTCATGGGCTGCATGAAGATCATGTACTGTTTGAAATGCTTCATAGCTTTTATGCCTATACGTACGAAATCATAATTCATGAAGTAGATCGCTGTCGAGAGAATAGTCTGACTCGCTGCTATCGATTAATACGTATGATGGCCTTGTACGGAGGATATGATCTGCAAAACTCGTTGTTATCAGGTTACACCTCTCCTCGTAGAAGGGTCGAAAGCTACCTGCAGAGCTTAAGAGAGCGTGAGTTTGTAAAAAAGCAATTTGAAGATGCAAATGACCAGTATGGATTGACGATAGACAGCGCACTGTATGATCTCCATGCGCATATGAATATAGATGGACAGTATGAAGGCGATGATAAGCTGCTGCGATTGTGGAGCTCTGCTCGTTACGAATTATTTAGAGCGATTAGCACTTTGGTCGAAAAAGGATTAATACCGAAGAAGGACTCGCAATTAGGGTTATTCTGCGCTCAATCTACGGCCTATCAGATCATGAATACGAGTATGCAGGCGCTTATGCCATTGTTCCAATTAGATCTGAGACAGCAGCATATGATGGAATATTTATTGATCCGCAGCTTGGAACGAATGGATAGTGTGTTGGAACAACGTAAATATTTTCATGTTCCGCGCTACAACGTCGTTTCGGCGTTAGTATGAGCCGCTTGGCGGTCTTATGAATATAGCTCTCTCCCTAGGCTTTCGTCGCATCGTTTCTACCAGGAACGAAGCTGGCGGTTGCCTTTTTTTTCTGTGATCATATACTATTAGGTTAAGACAGAATGGGGAGGATGTGATGAAACTGACCGCGAATGCGTTGGAACTGCACATGAGAGAAGCTATTGATCGATACTTTTCGGTTGATGCGATGCGGCAGTATGCACATACATATGTAGACGACAAGTTGAAGGAAGCCTTTCACTTCGGCAATTTGTGCTTGTTCCATTATGAGATGTTTGATGGTGAACCGAATGAAGACATCCACAGAGTGGCTGCCGCGCTGGAGCTTCTTATTCTAAGCTCGGACATATTAGACGATATTCAAGATCAAGACGCTCCTTCGAAGCCGTGGATGCAGACGCCTGCACCGCTAGCTTTAAATGTCGCCTTTAGCCTGCTGATGCTAGGTCAGCAGCTTATGCAGGAGGCTCAATTCGAATCGAGCCGTCTTAAGCTGGCTGTTGAAACGGTGAATCGAAATGTATTACGTTCACTCAATGGGCAGATGCGCGACTTGATGAATGATGCTTCCAATACCGATGATTATATGGACATGGTGAATCTTAAGTCAGCGTCGCTTGTCGTGATGTCATGCATGGTTGGAGTTATACTGGCTGATGGCAAGTGGAATGAAAATGTGGAGAGCTACGCACGCGACATGGGCATGATGGCGCAGTTAACGAATGATTTGCGTGACTGCTTGAGATCGGACGAGAAGTCGGATGTTATGGCGGACAAGCACACATTGCCTATGCTCTATAACAAGGAAGAACTGTCAAGCTTGGCGAATCTGGATCCGGCTGAGCGACTGCAGCTATTTCAAGAGAATGGAACTATACTTTATATGCAAGTCTTGATTAAAACTCACTATTACGGCTGCATGGACCATTTTGATTTGCTTCCGCAGGCTCATGAATGGAAAGCTCGATTTGAGACGTTTTTTGAGAGTATAGGTATCTAAAATATGAGGTGACAATAGGCATTTCGACCGTTTTTTCCAAAGAACGCAAAATAATTGTGGAATTCCGCAATGGTCATTGCGTTTGATGTAATATACTATCTTGATAGAGTATAGTTACAACATGTACTATACTTTAGGTTGAACAATAATACGCTGAAGCGGAGGAGATTTCAATGTTGAAAGAAGCAATTCAATCGTTGTTGAAAGACCGCAATATGATGGAGTCCTTTATGCAAGGTCGTTTGCAGTTAGAAGGAGTACCGCAAATGCAGCAGCTCGCATTGAAGAATTCATTGGTTAATAAGGAAGCGAAGGACAACTACTCCTTTGTACCTTGGATCTAAGACAATAAGAGTAATGTTAAGGGAGGAATAACAATCTTTATGGGATATAAGTCACAGATCAAAGCCTCCCTTTTTATTACTCTCTTGTGCTGTTTAATCGTTTATTTTTTTTACATAACAGTAGCGATTCCGCATCTAGGTATCATTGTAGCTCCGGACGAAGACGGCAACTATGTTGTCGAGGTTGCTGATCCGGCTGGTCGAGCGGATAACGCAGGAATTACGCAGGGCGATATCGTTCTTCTAATTGACGGCAAGCCTGTGCAGGATAATTATTCTGTACGCAATTTTGGGGCGGTTGAACAAGCGAAGGAGATCACCATTAGGCAACCAGATGGTACTGTCACTACGGTCAGCTTTGATTGGAATTGGACGAGGAATATTTCGAGCGATGAGTTAGTATTTCAGTTCATTGTTCCGGCGATGTTCCTGCTCGTGTTTGTGTCGATGTCTATCTTCTTGTATCGCAAAGGGAAGAGAGACCGTGAAACGTTAACGCTTATCATGTTCTTTCTAACAGTAGGACTTACCTACTATAGCTCTACTGCTTCTTATCGAAGCGATCCTTTGGGGAAGATTACGTTATTCGTGTTGCTTCCGATGATTCCTTACATATTCATGCATTTCATGAACATTTATCTGAAGCGATTCAATGTTCAGTTCATTAATATAAGATTCTTTTACGCAATGATGGGTTTGAATTTACTGATAGGGTTCATATATTCTATCTTCATCTTAATAGATTATACTATTCCAGACTTTACTTATAAGTATAGGGTCTTAATGTCGACCCTAATATTCATCGGGTATTCAATATGCCTAATCAGCTTGGTCAAGGTGTACATGAATTATCGTAAGACACGACTTAACGCCTTATTCAAGATTATGCTGGCAGCGCATATTGCAGCGTTCACTCCGTTTGTAACGATGAATCTGCTGCCACTTATGATTCTGAATGTTGAATTGCTTCCTTCAACCTTCACGACATTATTTATTTTTGCGCTGCCCTTTAGCTATATGTACTTATTTACATCGAATACATTGTTTGATATAGACTTTATATTTACGAGATTCAAGTACTATACTTTGCTTGCCCTAGTGCCCGCTGTTGGGGTCATGTTCTTTTTAACGATTATTGAAACTGTAAACTATGATAAGACCTGGGTGAAGTGGTTTCAGGTATTTTTTGTCATATATGCCGGAATGGCTGTGTTTCTGTACTTTAAGGAAATGATTGATCATCGTTTTAGACCGAAGCTGCTGAAGCAGATGTACAGCTTTCAGGACAGCATTGATCGTTTATCTTCTCGGATGACAAGAGTGATGAAGCGGAGCGATCTAGAAGAAGTGCTTAAGCAAGAGGTTGGCACGATGATACCGCTCAGCACATTAGGCTTCCTGCGCATAGACATTGGAGCAGGGACGATAAATTCAAATGACGGCTTCACCTTGCTTCCGGAGACTGCCCAGGCTCTGCTGCGAATGGCGGACACTTTCCAGGTCTCGTGTATGTACACACTGGAAGATGGGCTGGTATCAGTAGTCGGCAAGCACAAAGAGGGCTTCCATGTGATGTGGATAAGCGCGAAGAGCAACCAAACCCATTTTAACGTGGATGAGCTTCGATGGTTAAAGACGATTACGCATTACACAAGCATCGTTCAAGAGAATCTATACTTGATTGAGAATCTGCTGGTTGATCTGGAATCGGAGATGAGCAAGGAAAAAAGTACAACGCCGTGGGTACTGCGTCTGCTGTTCTGTCTATCTGAGAATGAACGCCGCAGACTGGCGTCAGATCTGCATGATTCTGCGCTGCAGGATCAATTGCTATGGTTTCGTAGACTTGAATCGGCCATGATAGATTATAAGATGTCGAGTGAGCTGCTCGATGAGCTGGGACATGTAAGAGAAGGACTGCTGGATGTCATTTACCAGATTCGTGAAACGTGCAATGAACTTCGGCCTCCGCTGCTTAAAGAGTTAGGATTAATCGAAGCGCTTGAATCGCTAATTGAGCATATCCAATTGCAGGTCAACTTTGCCGTTCGCTTTCAGTCGCAACCGTTGAAATCTGCTCTGAATGAGGAACAGCTTACTTCCATCTATCGGATCATTCAGGAGCTGTTGCGCAATACGGCCAAGCACGCTCGAGCTAATCTGGTATTCATTGACTTGCGGCAGGAAGGCAACCACATCTATGTGAGCTACAAGGATGATGGAATCGGGATGGATCTCGTAAAGCTGACATCATCGTTCAGCCATATGGGCTTGTCTGGTGTCAAGGAACGAGTCTCCAGCTTGGAAGGCGAGATCGAATTCTATTCAGAAGTCGGAAGCGGCTTCGAAGTGAAGATGGTCATCCCCGTAGTATGGACGCAAGGCCGAGGAGAAAGGGACGATAACGTTGATTCGTATCTTATTAGTTGATGATCACCCTTCTGTTGGTGAAGGTACTAAGACCATGATAGAGCAAGATCCTAACATGAGCGTCAAGGTTGTGCTCTCAGCTGTTGACGCACTGGAAATCGTTAATGAAGAGTGCTTTGATATTATAATGTGTGACTTGAATATGCCGACGATTAGCGGATTGGAGCTGACGAGACGGCTCATTCAAGAGAATCCAGAACGGCGTGTTATTATCTATACAGGCTACGAGATAAGCTCACACTTCAACCTGCTCATGGAATCTGGAGCCTCAGGCTTTATATCCAAGACGGTATCGCGGGAGCAGCTGCATAATGCCATTCATTGTGCGATGAGGGGGGAAGCGACCGTCCCAATCTCTCTATTGAAACAGCTTCGTCGAAGTGAAGTGAAGATTAAGCGTGGTCCTAACGCAATCGAAGAAACATCGATTAATGAACGAGAGCAGGAGATCCTGCAGGAAGTAGCGGATGGCAAGAGTAACCGCGATATCGCGACTAAGATGCATATGAGCCAACGAACCGTCGAATACAACCTGACTCGAATCTTCGAGAAATTAGGTGTGCGATCTCGTTCGGAGGCCATTGTAGAGGCGAAGCAGCTTGGATTAGTGCGAATGGAATCATTTTAGGCGCTGGATCATTTACATCTATAGAAAATATATTGTGATGAGACATAAGACCGTCAGGCTGCCAGCTTGACGGTCTTTTTCATATGGTCGATCAATGTCGCAATAGATAATTATTCCTGGATGTACTGTAAAATATTGTTGTAAAAAGAAAATTTTAATCTTATAATAGGGTTTAAGAACTAGTCAATAATATCCAACTAGTTTACTGATGAAAGGAGAGCGTCTATGGCAAGATTGAATGAAATGAGCCTGACTAGACAACTAAGCCTAGTATTTGAGAAGCTAGAGACTGAATTGGTAGGTTTGACAGGAGGAACACTGGTTGTCTGTATCCGCAATGATGAGATTGGCAAGTTTGGTGTCAAGCATGACGCGATGGAGAGCCGCGACGGTGTATTAGTTCCGCTACGCTGCGGTTTGCAGAAACGACATGTTACATCTTTTCGATTAATGGCTATGGAAGCACTTAAACGGAAGAAGCATTGGACTCACGGCGAGATCGTATTTGACTTTACACTGAAGCAAGATACGCTGCTCGTCAGCACATGGTTTGAAACGAACTACAACATGGCCAACCTTCTAGGTAAACCTTCGATACACGACATGCACACATCTTCACGTATATTAACTTCTTACTAACCTCATTTTATACTCCGCCCATATATCGATATTACAGCTACGCATCGCACTTCATGCACCTGTCCCAATAGACATTTCGACCCCTTACCCCAGATCCTATCGAATTGATATGAAATTGTGAGCCTCCTCCAATCCATTTCCAACAAGCATATCCTACATATTAACTTTGACTAATCGTACACGGGCATCATTTACAAGGGAGAGGGATTCATCTGAATAGTATATGCAGACTCATGCATGGGTAATGATGCTGTGTATGCTGAATAGGCTCTAAAGCTGGGTTCTGAGATCGCTAAAAGGGATTGGACACTTGTATATGGCGGATCGTGAATCAGTCACTTATACATATGATTCGGCAAGCTGCAGATGCAGGCATTGCACAAGAGTGTCACCAGCAGTTGAACGTTGTTGAATCGGAAGCATCTAATAAACGTAAGAGAAGACCATGTGTCGGTTAGTTGTGCCGATCATGGTTTTCTTTTTGCCTTCTCATGTTATAGAAATACAAGTTTTAGGTCTATAACTGTAACAGGAGTTTCATCATGATATGCCACTATTCAGACGAAAGAGGAGTTAGGGATGCTTCATCACGATCATTCAGACAGCACTAGATCTCATGTCTCGCGTGATATTCGGCCGATTCTGTATATCACGGTTCCTTGCTATAACGAACAGGAAGTAATAACGATTACGGTAAGAACGCTAAGTGATATGCTGCAATCCATGATTGAGGAAGGACTGATATCAGGACGCAGCAAACTGCTCTTCGTAGATGACGGAAGCCGTGACTCGACATGGCTGCTTATCGCTCTTGAGAGCGCTCGAAATCCATTGGTCACAGGCCTTAAGCTGACACGCAATGCAGGACATCAAAAAGCGCTGCTAGCAGGGCTGATGTATGCTCGCAGCTTCTCCGATTGTGTTGTATCCATGGATGCCGATCTTCAGGACGATGTAGATGCCGTGCGACAATTTGTTCTGCATTATCTTGAAGGAGATGACATCGTTTATGGTGTCCGGCGAGATCGCTCACGAGATACCTGGTTTAAACGCAAGAGTGCGGAGCAGTTCTATAAGCTGATGCAGAGGATGGGAGTGCCGCTTGTATACAATCATGCGGATTATCGCTTAATGAGCAAGCGTGCACTGGACCAGCTGGCTGAGTATCGCGAAGTGAATATGTTTCTGCGAGGAGTTGTGCCGCTGCTGGGTCTGAGAACGAGCGAAGTCAGCTATGACCGCAAGGAGCGAGCGGCGGGCCAGACCAAGTACCCGATGCGAAAGATGCTGTCATTTGCCTGGGAAGGTGTTACTTCGTTCAGCATCAGGCCGATGAGGATCGTAACCGTATGCGGAGTACTCGGACTTGGGGCAAGCTTGATAGCCACTATGTATGCAATTCTGTCCAAATGGTCAGGTCACACGGTATCCGGATGGACTTCTATCATGGTGTCTTTATGGTTTATTAGCAGTGTGCAATTACTTGCCGTGGGTGTCATCGGAGAGTATGTCGGCAAGGTTTATAACGAAGTCAAGCGGAGACCGTTGTATCAGATCGATGAGATCCTTCACGAGTCATCAACGGTGGAATGGTATGGGAAAGAAGCGGGAGGAGAAAGATGATGTGGCTGCGTTATGGGCTGGTTGGGGTGTGCAATTCCCTTGTCGGCTTGGGACTCGTGGCGATATTGATGCATGTTCTTCATTGGACTCACGGTGCTGCTGCCTTCTGCGGCAATGCCGTGGGCATTCTGTTCAGCTATGCGATGAATCGATCCTTTACTTTTAAATCACAGGTGAATCCGGGTGCTGGCCTTCTGCGATTTATAGGTGTGAGCTTGATCTGTTATGCATTCGCATATGTCGTCTTGCATCAGCCCATTAGCAGTGTGATCAGTTCATGGCTTCCTGTAGAGAAGCGAGTATGGCTGGAGGATGCCACCGTGTTGGCGGAGGCTGTGATCTATACGATTACATCATTTCTTCTGCATCGAATATATACCTTCCATAAGCAGGGCGAGCCATCAAGCGAACCAACGGTAGTAGAAGGACATGCTGAGTTAAAATAAAGGAGGGGCAGCATATGCTTCGAGAACGTATCGTGCCTGCTATATCGATACTGACAGGTGTGATGATTCTGTCCGTCATATTGCTGCTGCCGCCATACATCGGCATGGCTGACAATGGAGACTTCGCGCGAATACTTTCGAGCGGGGGCATCTCGGTCTTGAATGATTCATTTTCCTATGAGGAGAAGTACTTCGGGTATGCGTACAGTCAATATGAATACGCTCCGTTTGGAATAGACTATGCTTCCTCACAAGCAATCGTGATATTTACCGCAGGACTGTTGGCTCGGCTCTGGAATCGTAATCTGTTCGATATGCATGTGTTGGGTACGATCTACAGCTTCCTTCTGCTGCTTGTGCTCTACTTATTCGTCGGAGCGGTAGGACGCAAGCGGCCGTGGCTGCAAATTACACTTGCGGCTTCCATTCTATTTGTATTCTTCGATATTGGCTACACGGCATATTTTCAATCCTTCTATGGAGAGCCTGTCTCGCTGCTATCTCTGCTAATGGCAACAGCTTGCGCCATTCTGTTGGCGATTCGGAAGAAGCCGTCTCTATGGCTGTTAGCTGCTTTCCTGATCAGTTCATGGATGCTCACGACCTCTAAGCTTCAAAATGCGGTAATAGGTCTGGCATTTGCAGTATATCTAGTGCGACTGTATACCAAGTATAATCATGATAGACGATGGAAACGAATGATTATCGGCGGCGTGACAGGCTTGCTGCTATCTTCTGCCCTGATGTATGGCTTCGCGCCGAAAGAGCTTAAGGATATCAATCTGTACCAGACGATATTTTATGGCATATTGAAAGACTCTCCTCATCCCGAGCATGATCTGCAGGAGCTGGGCCTCCCTACTGACTATAAGGTGCTGGCGGGTACACATTACTTTATGAAGGATGTGCCGATCAAGCAGGATTCACCGGAACTAACTCGAGATCTATACTCCCGTCTGGGTCACAGCGATGTTGTGAAATATTATGCGACCCATCCTGCTCGCATCGTGGA
Organism: Paenibacillus marinisediminis; assembly: GCF_054343325.1. NCBI lineage: Bacteria > Bacillati > Bacillota > Bacilli > Caryophanales > Paenibacillaceae > Paenibacillus > Paenibacillus marinisediminis. The sequence goes on along the minus strand of NZ_JBTGUH010000001.1, from coordinate 1,104,934 downwards.
CAAGCTGCAGGCGGCAGCCAAGAATGCCGCAACGATACGACCCTACTACTTAGGAAACTATGAGAAAAGGGAAGGGAAGCAACGGGGAGCGATGTCGTTTACTTACAGCACTTGGAGCGAAGGCAAGAAGAAGTGGCTGCCGGATACACTTCTATTCTATGTGGTGGCTTACACGATATTTGGATTGCTGATCGGGTATGAATGGCGAAGAGGGCGCGTTAAGCGTCATATCCTTGAGATCATCCTTCTTCTAATTATCATTAGTTTATTGGCTATCGCCATTCCGCTAGTCGGCGACGGTGAAGCGGATCTGGGAAAGCATTTGTTTCTGTTTAATGCGACGTTTGATATGCTGCTGATCTCATTTGCAGTATGGGTCGTGTTTGCGATAAGATTCAAGTTTTTTTCTAAGGTGTGAATAGGCTCCTAGTAGTTGCAAATTAATTAGTTATAAGATTGTATTTCAATGAAGAAGGAGGCTTGTTTATGATGTCTGATTGGCGGGTATTTATCGCTCTTCCGCTTCCAGATGAAGCTAAGGAGTGGATAAGGCACCAGGTCGAGGAGCATTTACCATATGCAGACCGTGCCTTTAAACGTTTGTCTGATCATCGGGACTATCATATCACGGTTCAATTTCTAGGGGATGTGAAGCAGGAACAATTGAATGCGGCGGTAAAGGACCAGACAGCATTCTCTCTTCGGCTCGGGACATGGGACATTTTCGGACGCAGCCTTTCACCGCGTGTGCTGTGGATGGGAGTAGAGGGAGAGCTTGCTCGACTCCATGAAATGCAGAGGTATGTGCTGAAGCAGATGAGTACGATCGGGTTCATACCGGAAGATAGACCGTATCATCCGCACATTACAACTGCCCGGCAATATACAGGCAGCGCCGCCTTTGATCTGCAGGCTGTTCGGCAAGCGCTGACGGAAGCACCTCCGAGTTGGTCGGCGGATCAAATTGTTCTGTATCGCACCCGCTTAGGGGAGAGGCCGATGTATGAAGTTATTGGAAAGGTCATGTTCCAATAACATACCATGCATCTGCTAATTGGGTGTGTGAGAAAAAAAGGTATAATTTACATTCTTGTTCAACCTGCTGTGCAGTTATACAATAGAACAGGTTTAAAATGTATACCACTCCACAATAGATGCTATTCTCAAGTGATATACCTTATTGAATGTAATCAGCTAGTATCATGATGAATACTTACATAAGCAAGGCTAAATCGGACATGTAAAGGAGGAGACTGCATGAGCCGAAGATCGCGTAAAAGATGGATTCGTGCTGTGATCGTAATCGTTGTACTCATTCTCATATTGGTGGTTGGTCTGTGTGTATATGTAAGGCCGAGTGAGCCAATTGGATTTGCAGAGCCTATACAAGTGCCGCTTCATGATCGGATCGAAGAAATAATTGAACGTCATGCCATCGAATTCACCATCTCTGAAGCAGAGATGAATGGATATGCTTCTGAAAAGGTACGGTCGCTGCTTGCTACGAATGCGAAAGTAAGTCGCTGGAATATAACCGGCATGCATATAGAATTAGAACCCAATCAGGTGTTGACACGTTTGCAGGTTGAGCCGGGATGGGGGATAAGCGCTGAGATCAATGTAGATGCAAGCCTGACCTGGGATGCAGCTGCACAGCAGATTAAAGTTGTGCCGACAGCCTTTCGCCTTAAGGATATACCACTTCCGGTCCAATGGCTGCCGATTCCCGGAGGCGTTCTGACGATCCCCTTGAGACCAGTGCTGCCTGATTGGGTTTACGTGACGGATTTACAGATGCAAGATGAGAAATGGATTGTGAGGCTGGGATTGAGAGTACTTCAATAAATAAAGAGGAGAGAACGCATTGCCTAATAAACAAGAACTTCACCAATTACAAATGATATTCCGCACTATCATGCGACGTATGCGCAAAGTATGGAGTGAGCAAACTGAGCTCGGTCTGAATCCGACTCAGTTTAGCGTGCTGGAGAAGCTTCACACCGAGGGGCCGCTGAAGGTTACTGAAGTTGCGAAGCTGCTCTGCTTAACAGCAGGAGCGGTAACAGGTATTACGGACAAGCTGATCGAGTTAGGATATGTTGAGCGTCGCAGAGACGAGGTTGACCGCAGAACGGTATATCTGGAAATGACTGAGCTTGGCAAACAAGCTTACAATGAAACCATAGAGCAGCGTGCAGAACTATTTGAGCGTTTCTTCGACCAAGTAGAAGATGAGCAGGTTCGACAGTTTCTGCTTGTATGCAATCAAGTCAATGATAATTTAGATAGTATGGTATCGGATTGCGCGGATGCGTAGTCGGACGATGCAGATCACAAGCGCGCCCGCTTTAGGACGCGCTTGTTTTTATTTGCTTAGAATGCTTGCAGGCGTGGCTTATTAAATTCAATCACTTGTATGTGAAAAAAGATACGATGTGTCATATTATTGCTAGATCAACTTTTGCTATAGTGAACATATACGAAAGTAAACACCTGACAAAGGAGAGGTATTACCGTTGAACATTCTGGTGGTCGATGATAACCCGACTAATGTCATGCTCATACGCGAAATATTGCGAAAAGCGGAATATCCCGGCGTCTTGACTGCTTCGTCAGCAAGAGAGATGTATAGGATGCTGGGAATAACCAGCACGGGAGAGTGCGCTGTAAAGGCGAATGAGCTGGATGTTGATTTAATCTTGCTTGATATGATGATGCCTGAGATTGACGGTCTAGACGCGTGCCGTGATCTGCAGCGATACTCTCAATTGCGGGATATTCCGATTATTATGGTAACGGCGATCAGTGATCCAATTATATTAGCGAAAGCGTTGGATGCAGGCGCAGTCGATTATGTGACGAAGCCGATCAATCGCATTGAATTGCTGGCCCGTATACGCCTGGCGCTTCGATTCAAGCAGGAGAAGGACTGGCACAAAGAGCGTGATCGCCATATACGTGAGGAATTGCGATTAGCGGCGAGTGTGCAGGCATCCGTCCTGACTGAGCCTTATGAAGATGAACATATAAAGATCCGTGCCGTATATCAGCCCTCTGAAGAACTGGCAGGAGACCTATACGCTTGGTTCCAATTAGAAGATCATAAGTATGGTATCTTTATAATGGACATGATGGGCCACGGTGTTTCTTCAGCATTATTAAGTATGTTTATTGCTTCTGCGCTGCGAGATTCGGTGTTCAATGAGAGAAGTCCGGATCGTGTCTTGCAGGATCTGAACAGTAAGTTTCAGTATATTCATCTGAACGATACGTTTATGACGTATTACATGACGGCCATCTATGCTGTTGTGGATACGGAAAATAACACGATCTGTTATGCCAATGCCGGCCATCCTCCCGGAATCGTGATGATGGATGACGGAGAAGTTGTCCGCTTAGATTCTACGGGGTATCCTGTAGGGATGTTTCCGCAATTAGCGATTGAAGCTCGTACGATCACCTGTTCAACGAATTATCGATTAGGGCTGTATACAGATGGGTTATTAGAAGCGGTTGAAGGAGAGCTGGACCAAGCGGTAGCACTGTTGTCAGCCTACATTAAGCAAGAAACCTCCGTTGATTCGCAAGCTTGGCAGGAGTTATTTCGCAGACCGAGCGCGCGTGAAGACGACATCTGTTTAGTTTGGGCGCAAGTTAGCGTATAGATAGGATGTATCGAATGAAATGCGGTCCTTTGTCGGAATATCATGAGGGAGCACTTATGTCTATGTTGGAACCTATTCATATATTGTTGGTGGATGATAGTCTAGAGAATCTACGGACTCTAGAAGCCGTATTCTCTGAGGAGAATTACCGGTTAATTCAAACGACTTCCCGCGATGAGGCACTTCGTCACCTTATGAGAGAAGAGTTCGCTGTCATCTTGCTTGATCTCCAAATGCCTGGAGTTGATGGAATTGAAATCGCTAAGTGGATCAAGGCTAGAGAGAAAACGAAGGACATTCCACTCCTATGTATATCAGCTGACTATAAGGAGACTGAGCATCTGTTTACCGGGCATGTTACCGGCGGCGTAGATTACATAATCAAACCCATTACTCCACACATTCTGAAATCGAAGATTTACAACTATGTCGAAATGTTTAAGGCGAAGAAGCGTTTACGATCGCAGAAGATGCTTCTTCATCAGAAGACGATGGAGCTGGAACAGATTAATCGTCAGCTGGAAGCGGCGAAAGAAGAAGCGGAACTGGCAGCGATGGCGCGAGCACAGTTTCTTGCTGTTATAAGTCATGAGATTCGTACCCCTATGAATGGTGTACTGGGTATGGTTGATCTGCTGCTTTATACCGAATTAACGCCGGAACAGCACAGCTATGCTGAGATGATTCATAAGAGTGCAGACGCGCTCATCAAGACGATTAACAACATTCTGGATTTCACGAAGATGGAATCCGGCAAGATGGAGCTAGAGGAATATCCCTTTGATATAAAGGAGCTCATTGCTGAAATCGATTATTTATTTGCGCTGGATCTGGAAAAACGCGATTTACTGATGAAGGTGGAGATCGACGACAATGTGCCGTCATGTCTAATCGGGGACATGCTGCGTCTGCGGCAAGTGCTCATTAATGTGATTGGCAATGCTGTTAAATTTACTGATGAAGGAAGTATTGTTGTCCGCTGCCGCATGCTGGAGTCAGATCGCCACAACGACAACACTTGTACCATCGAATTCGAAGTAGAGGACACTGGAATCGGCATAGCAAAGGAAAAGACGAAGATGATGTTCCATCCGTTTACACAATTGGAGTCTTCCATGAATCGCCGCTACGGCGGCAGTGGCTTAGGTCTAGCTATATGTAAATCAATTATTCAGTTGATGGATGGAGATATAGCTGTGGAATCGCTAGAAAAGGGGACCTTGTTTAGATTCACAGTTGTGTTGAAGAAATATGGTGGTACGGAGTGTGAAAGTTGACTGTTTCATTTATATAATAATCGGTTAATCACGGCTTAGCGATCGTTATAAATACTAAAAATACGGTTAATATGGGAGAGGGACTTTATGGATACGAATACATTCTCAGCTGTAACAGTAAAGGAAGAAACTCAGGTCAGGATACTCCTGCAAGGTGAATTGGACTTGGCTGCGGCAAGCGATTTTCGTGCGTTAATAGAGCCGATTGCTAGAGATATAAGCGTCCCATTGACTCTGAATCTGGAGAAGCTCTCTTATATCGATAGTACAGGGATCGGAATTCTAATTTCGATATTGAAAGTAAGAAACTCAGCTAACGCGTTGCTTCGTGTTGAGCATGTTCCCGCACATATTCAGAGATTGCTGGATATGACCGGAATATCCCAATTTTTCGAAGTCGAATGATGTAAATATGAACATTGAAAGGAAATGACCCATGAGAGGACTACATTCTGATCGAGAGGTAAAGTTGACAATACCTGCTCAAGCTGAATATGTTGATCTTGTTAGACTTACTCTATATGGACTCGCAACGAAGATTGGGTTCAACTATGAAGATATTGAAGATATGAAGGTAGCGATATCAGAGGCTTGCAATAATGCAGTGCTATATGCGTACGGCAACGATGGCGGAACGGTAGAGATCGTGTTTGAAGCAGGAGAACGGGAGCTAGGAATGGTTGTTCGTGATCACGGAGTGAGCTTTCATGCTGAGATGAAGGCGAAAGACCCGGAAGCATGGCATGATAAGCCGCTGGAAGATGTACAGGCAGGAGGACTTGGATTCTATCTGATGCAGGCTCTAATGGATGAAGTGGAGGTTGTTAGCCTTGAAGGGCGCGGCACAGAGGTTCGCATGAGAAAAAGTGTCTCCTTATGCGAGGAAACGCGATGAGTCAACTACCACATCAAGCATCGGGCAATGTGAACGATACCATTCGACAGTACCAGATGGAGAATGATAATGAAATAGCTGCCGAGTTAATTCAAAAGTATGAGCCTATGGTGAGGATGGCTGCGGGGAAAGTATCACGGAACCGTCCGGATCTATATGAAGATTTGATACAAGTCGGCAACATGGCGCTCATTCGCTTGCTTCAACACTTTGACCATACGCTCGGAGTACCGTTTGAAGCCTATGCAATGAAGAGCATGATTGGCCATATGAAAAATTATTTGCGCGATAAGTCTTGGTACATACAGGTGCCCAGGCGAATAAAAGAAAAGGGGGCTATACTGCAGCAAACGATAGATGAATTGACTGTGCGATTGGAACGATCGCCTTCCGTTGAAGAAATCGCAGCTGATCTCGATCTCTCGGTTGAAGAAACGTTGGAAGTGCTCGCAGGCAGAGAATGCTATCATTATGTTTCCTTGGATACCCCATTATCACAAGAAGAAAGTGCGGCTACATTGGGTGAATTGATTAGCACGGATGTTGATGATTACGACACAGTTGAGCGCAAGATGGATCTGATGGAAGCTATGAAGCAGCTGAAGCCGGAAGAAATGAAAGTGCTGCTGTTAGTATTTGAACAAGGGTTGTCTCAGCGAACCGCAGCGGAGAGGCTGGGCGTGTCACAGATGAGTGTCTCGCGTATTCAACGCCGTGCAATGGACAAGCTTAAGAGGATTATGATGTCTAATGATGATTCATAAGACACATGCCTTCCCCTTGGCGGAGAAGGCATGTGTTGCTGTGCTTATGAAACTAAGGTGTGGCTAGAGGTAGATTTATCGACGGCCTTTACGTTTGCTGCTGCGTGTGCTGCTGCGTACGCCGCAGTTTACATCTTTAACATTATACGAACAGAAATGCTGAGGAACTGGGATCGTATGATGTTGATTCACGATGTTAACTGGATGTACGATTGGCTGCGTTGCTGTGTGGAAGAAGTTTTTAACAACTGTTTGTTCAGGTGCAACGATTGCAGGCAGTGGACCTGTTGCGGCTGGGCTAACCATACTAGGACTCACCATATTAGGACTAACCATACTAGGACTGACCATATTAGGGCTAACCATGCTAGGGCTGACCATATTAGGACTAACCATACTAGGGCTAACCATATTAGGTTTTGCTGATCCCATTCCATATGGAGTAGGATGGCCTCCTCCGCAAGGATTCATACCACAATTACGTTTCATTAATCACAACTCCTTTATCTGAAGTACTATAGCTTACGTGTAGATGTGCCTCTATGCTTGTTCATTTGTCTTGATGGCATTCGTCTGAATTATAAATAGATGTCCCAGCATACTTTACTTCCGTACACTTTCCCCATGGTATTCATATGAGTTAAAATATTCCTTACAGATGTACAAATGCAAACTGCAAATGTTCAAGGAGGGAACCATGTATAATTTCGATGAAGTGTTAGATCGTTCGGCGTTATCGGCCACTAAGATGCTGCCGCAGCAGGATGCGCAGCAAGGGTGCATTCCATTATGGATTGCGGATATGGATTTCCCTGCCGCCCAAAAGATACAGGAAGCATTGGTCAACCGCATTCGTGTGCCGAATTACGGCTATACCAATCGAACGGAGCGGTATGATCAGGCGGCAATCGATTGGATGGATCGCCGCCATAGCTGGAAGGTAGAACGTGAGTGGCTCGTAACGACAGCCGGTGTTGTCCCAGCGATGGCATATGCTGTGCAGGCTGTATTGAAGCCTGGGGAGAAAGTAATCATTCAACCTCCTGTATACCCGATGTTCTCTAAGATGATTAAGATTAATGACGCTGAAGTGGTGAGCAATCCGCTTCAATTGGTGAATGGGTGTTATGAGATTGACTTCGAGGACTTCGAGCAGAAAGCCAAGGATCCGCAAGTGAAGCTGTTTTTCCTATGCAATCCGCATAATCCAGTTGGACGTGTATGGACGCGGGAAGAACTGCAGAGGCTGGCAGAGATATGTCTTGCACATGATGTCAAGATATTCTCGGATGATATTCATCATGATATCGTGCTTAGTGGAATGACGTATACTCCGATAGCTTCTTTGTCCGCCGACATATCCAACATCACGATTACAGCGACATCACCGAGCAAGACGTTCAGCCTAGCGGGCTTTAAGATGGGCAATATATGGATTGAGAATGAGCAGCTTAGAGAAGCTTTCCGCACATGCGTGCAGCGTACTTCAGGCGATCATCTGGATCTTGGCGCCATAGAGGCATCGATTGCGGCTTATACACAGGGGGAGCAGTGGCTTGCTGAGGTGCTGCAATATGTGGAGCGCAACAATGAGTTTGTCAATTCGTTCATGGCGGAGCGTATTCCGCAGATCAAGACATTCGACCTTGAAGGTACTTATTTAAAATGGTTGGATTTCCGCGCGTTAGGCATGGATGATCAACAGCTTCATGAGTGGTCGCTGCAGGAAGCCAAGGTGTGGTTTAATGACGGGTATTCATTTGGCAGCGGCGGGAGCGGCTTTAATCGTATGAATCTGGCTTCTGCGCGCAGTGTTATTGCTGAAGCGCTGGAGCAGATTGAACGTGCTGTCAAGGCGCTATAAGACTATGAAAGAGTCTGTCCCAAAAGTCATTTTCACACATACGGTGACAGTAAGGCCGGATGACCCGCGCTTGAACGGACACAGGGGTCGCTATTTCATGATTTTGGGGTATTTTTTGAGGGCTTGCGGACACAGATGACGCTATTTGCTTCAAAACTAGCACTAAACGGCTTATTCGGGTCAAATAACGGATCTACGGTCTGCTAGTATGGCGAATTAGTAGTGTTTGCTGCAAATAGCGGCTCGTGTGTCCGCTCCGCAACCGCATTAGTGAGCTGAAAAAAGGGGCTGTCCCATTTTGAGACAGCCCCTTTCTATTGGAATTCTTATAGTTGACATTCTTCAAGCGGAATAACCTTTGTCTTATGCTTTAGCTTATAGCCAAGCCATACAGCTATGAATATCGGCAGACCGATGTACGGCATGAGCAGATCCATCCAGCTGTAATTTCCGCTTTGAATAATTGGGATTGCTTGACCAATGATGACAATCATGCACAGTCCAAAAGCAAACAGCGGTCCGAACGGGAACCAGCGCGCTCTGTATGGCAATTCATCTAAGCTGCGACCCTGTTTGACAAACGCGTGGCGGAAGCGATAATGGCTGATCGCGATACCTAGCCATGCGATGAACCCGCACATACCGGATGCATTCAACAGCCAGAAGTAAACTTCTCCGTCTCCAAAGAAGGAAGCGAGAAATGCCAGCATACCGACCAAGCTGGTCATAATAATCGCATTGACGGGAACACCACGGCTGTTCAGTCGTCCCAAGAAGCGCGGAGCTTTGCCTTCCTTAGCAAGCACCCACAATATCCGCGAAGATGCATACATTCCGGAGTTGCCGGCTGACAATACCGAAGTCAAGATGACGGCGTTCATGACAGATGCCGCAAAGAGAATGCCTGCTTTCTCGAATACAAGCGTGAACGGGCTGACGCCGATATCCGTAACATCACTTGAAAGCAAGCTTGGATGTGTATAAGGGATCAGCATCGCGATGACGAAGATCGCTAAGATATAGAATAAAAGGATGCGCCAGAAGACCTGACGAATGGCACGAGGCACACTTTCGCTAGGATTCTCGCTTTCACCAGCAGCTACAGCGATAAGTTCAGTCCCTTGGAACGAGTACCCTGCTGCCATGAATACACCGAGAATGGCGAAGAATCCTCCGTGAAACGGTCCATCACCAACTGTAAAGTTGTCAAAACCGATAAAGCCGACCTTCTCACCGCCAATGATACCGAAGATCATCAGAAAACCAACTGCTAAGAATATCAAGACAGTCGAGACTTTTATAATTGCGAACCAGTATTCAGATTCCCCATATCCTTTGACGGACAGAACATTAAGGAAGAAAATAATTGCCAAGAACAGGAGGCTCCATAAGAAAGAGTTGCTGTCTGGGAACCAATACTTAACGATCAAAGTTGCAGCTACGAGTTCCGATGCGATCGTGATCGCCCAGTTAAACCAGAAGTTCCATCCGAGCGCGAAGCCCAAGGCTGGATCGACAAAGCGTGTAGCATACGTACTAAACGATCCGGACTCTGGCATGTATGTTGCAAGTTCTCCTAAGCTTGTCATCAAGAAATAGACCATAATCCCTACAGCCGTGTAGGCGAGTAGTGCCCCGCCTGGACCTGCTTGCGCAATCGCGCCGCCGCTTGCGAGGAACAAGCCTGTTCCGATCGAGCCGCCAAGTGCGATCATCGATAGATGTCTTGTCTTCAGATTGCGCTTCAATTGTTGATTATCCTGACTCATAATGTCCAGTTCACTCCTTAAGATGCTAATCGTAGTATGAGCTGGAAAGGAATTGGTTACACCAAAAAACCGTTCGAAGCGAAAGATGCTTGAACGGTTATATACGCGTCCCCATCGCCCCTTCCAAAAGATAGCGCACCATGCAAGGACGGGCATCCTTACATGGCAGTGCTGCGCCTTATCGGCAACAGCCCCAACACGCGCACCGGAAGCAGGTACTGCGCATTTCGGCGGTCAACCCTTTCACGCTGCTTCATCGACGCTTCTTCTGTCTCTGCAGCGGTACTCATGAGAACCGCGACCTCTACCTCACCATGGAATAGAATGAGGATTTATGCTTGCACTATTATGAAGTTGATATAGACAAAAGTATAAGTAATGATATATTACAATTCAATCGGAAAAAAATAGCAAATGCGAAAAGCCGCAATAACAAACAAGCCCCTTAAGCTGAATTGCTTAAGGAGCTTGCGAAAGTTTGATAAGGCTATCTATACAAGATTACGCTAGGATTGTCGTGAACGCGCCATCTGCTGCCATACCGTACCTGCGGCCTCTTCGCCGGATTCAATGCGCTCCATCGCCATACGGGCTTGCAGAGCAACCTCGAACTCAGAATCTTCCATGGCTTCGGTTAAGGCGCCTAGTGCTCGTTCGTCGCCAACTTCATACAGATAGCGCGCTGCTCTCCAACGCACAATCTTGTTCCTGTCCTTCAAGGCAAGCATCATAGGCTCTATAGCTGCAGGGTCGCCAATATCGGATAATGTGTCCCCGGCAGTGCGCTGAACGCTGACAGAGCTGTCTTGTAGCGCTTCAATCAGCAATGGAATGGCTTCGCGAGGGGAGTCCATAGCGCCAAGGTGTACGATGACTAGACGTCTGATCTGACTCTGTGGATCATGCAGCAATTGGGTATACAGCTCCAAACGCTCCGACGTGGGCTCGATTCGATCCAGTGCGGCATAGCGCTGATGCCAATCCGGATCCTGCAGCATGCTCTGCAATGTCGCTTCATCCCAAGTTATAAGCTCTTCTTCTAATGGCGTATCCTGCTGCCCCAGCTTAATGGCTTGCTGAACGAGCGATGCCAAACGGCTGTCATCATAAGTGGCCTCCAGCTCCTGTTCGACCTCGCGCGCAATATCCGCAAGCTCGCCATAGCGTGTGCCGTAATCCTTCAGCTTGCGCTCTTTAACGAACGTGGCGCTTGCCACTTGATGGACAGCGTTGGAGAACCGCTCGGATAGACCGATGCGTTCTTCTTTGCCGCCTGCTTGTACACGAATCTGCATAGGGATAGAGCGGAATAATTGCACATAGACATGTGCTTCGCCATAGTTATATGGATGATCAGCATCATCCTGATCAACAGCTGAATTCGCTGACCAGCCGAAGGCGGCTTGAACCTGGGTAAGAATAGTCGCCCAGTCCGCTTGCGGCTTTCGGTCAAGAGCGATAAAATCAGCGGTATGAAATATACTTCTGACACCTTCGATGTCGAGTAGTTGCCGAATTAGAGCAGGTGCGTTCTCTTTATGCTGCGGCGTATAGGTTCTGCGGACGCCGTCCGGCAGCTTAACGTCCAATTGAAGCTTCATGGAGTTAGGACTAGGCGTCGGTTCAATTCGCTGTAATTGCATCTTGATCCCTCCTTATGTGATGCAAGTATTACCAGTTCTTATTTTACATGATGATACTGGTTCTCACAAATTCATCGATACACAAAAATAAGGGTAAGCATGTATATAGTCTGTATGATCTTAGTTAAACTGGTTCATAGTTGAGATCATGAGTAATACTGTCGAAAATGATTGTAAATGCTAAGGGAATAGGTAATCGTCATTTGCCGTAAAGTTGCGGCTTTGATTGTGAGGTGGATGATGAGATGAGAAACATACAGAATAAGAGTCGTGACTACAGCCGGAATAAGAAGCATAGACCGGTATTTGGCAATATGGACAATGTTGCGACGGAGAAGCCCTGGAAGCAGTTTTCGCGTTGGACGCAGAAACGGCATATTCGCGCGCATTACAAGGACTACTCGTTTAAGATTTCGCGAAAGCCGCCAGATCTAAATCGTCTTCATACGAATCGTGAACATACAACCATGACATGGATTGGTCATTCTACATTCTTAATTCAGATAGGCGGGCTGAATATAGTAACAGACCCCGTATGGGCAAGTTCTATGGCCTTCGAGAAACGACTGACAGATCCGGGTATAGCGATACAGGAAATGCCGCCGGTCGATATCATATTGCTGTCCCATTCGCACTATGATCATCTGCATCTTAAATCGATACGCCAGCTTGCTAGTGAGCACACTCGGTTGATTGTGCCTGCTGGACTAAGCAGCAAGATGAAGCGGAAAGGCTTTTTGAACACGGAGGAAATGCATTGGTGGGAAGCCAAGGATGTTGGGAAGGTTCGAATCACGTTCGTTCCGGCACAGCATTGGACCCGACGGACGTTAATCGATACGAATCGCTCGCACTGGGGCGGATTCGTTCTGGAGCATATTGACGGCTTACAGGTTAAGCCGATTGAGACGATTTATTTTGCTGGGGACAGCGGTTATTTTCGCGGCTTCAAGAAGATTGGGGAGAGGTTTGACATCGATGTCTGTTTGATGCCGATAGGCGCGTATGAGCCGGAATGGATCATGGGGGCGCAGCACGTATCGCCGGAGCAGGCGGTGCAGGCATTCCTCGATGTAAAGGCCGAGATCATGATCCCGATGCATTACGGCACGTTTAAGCTTGCGGATGATACACCGAAGGAAGCGGTGGATCGATTGATCGCCGCGCGCGATAAGCGCGGCATTGATCCTGAGCGCATTCGGATGGCTGCGCTTGGCGAGGTGCTGGATTTAAGTTTGCTTCGTAAGTAGCGTATTTACACTGGAAAGGCGCCTTCTCCGTCATAGTGACAGAGAAGGCGCCTTTATCGTTAGTAGAAGCGTTAACGCTGCTTGCTCTTGTGATTCGAGCGTTGAACGGCGGTGTATTGCTTGTTAAGCTGCTTGCCGTGCGCGCGGATGGCGTGCTTGGTTTCAGTCCGCTGCATATGCGCCAGCTCTCGCTGAAGCTTGAAGTACGCTTTCAGGCGTGAAGGCTCCAGCTCGCCGGTCGTGATAGCCGCTTGAACGGCGCAGCCTGGCTCGCTCTTGTGCTTGCAGTCCCCGAAGCGGCAAGCTTCCGCGAACTGTTCAATATCCTCGAATGCGTGCTGGAGGCCGTCTCCGCTTGCCTCATCGCTCGCGACAAGGCCAACTTCGCGCATACCAGGCGTATCGAGGAGCCATGCTCCGTTCGAGAGCGGCACGAGCTCGCGGTGCGTCGTTGTATGACGGCCTTTGCCGTCATCTTCCCGGATCGCCTTCGTAGCCATGACCTGCTTGCCGGTGAGCGCGTTGACGAGCGTTGACTTGCCGACGCCGGACGAGCCGACGAGCACGCAGGTGACACCGGGCGCGAGCAGCTCGTGCAGGGCATCCAAGCCGTCTCCGGTCACGGATGAGACTGGGTAGACCGGAGCGCCGGGCACGACGCTCATCGCTTGCGCGGTGTAATCGGCGATAGCATTCGCGTCCGAGAGCGTGTCGGCCTTTGTTAGAACGACGACCGGCATTGCGCCGCTGTCGTAGGCGAGTGTGGCGTAGCGCTCCATGCGCCGCGGCTCGAAGTCGAGGCCGAGCGACGAGACGAGCAGCGCGATGTCCGCGTTCGCCGCGATCACCTGTGCGTCGCGCCGATTGCCCGCCACCTTGCGGGCAATCAGTCCGCGCCGCGGCAGCACGCCCGCGATCGTCGCGCGGCCTTCAGCGGCTCGCGGGGCGACGGCAACCCAGTCGCCCACGGCCGGGTAATCGCTCGGCGCTTGCCACATCGCGCGCGCCTGGCCGGATGGCTCGGCGAGCCATTCGCCTCCCTCGCCCCATACCCGGTACAGCCCTTTGTGGGCTAACGCCACACGGGCTGGGACGAGGGCGCCGCCGTAACGTCGCGCGGCGCTCTCGTTTAGATCCGCGAGCCAGTCGCTCCAAGCCTGCTCCCATCGCTCATCCCAGCCCAGCTGCCTAAGCGGCAGCTGTATAGGTTCAAGCTCGTGCTGCGCCTCTACTACTTCTTCCATATGGTAAGCCGCTTGAACGGCATCTTGGTTAAGCTCATCCATAAGACCTTGGTCTTGTTGGTGAATGTGATCTTGAACGATATCGTTCAATGAATGGTTCGTATTATTCAATTCGTGTCTTCTCCTCTTGGCTGACGCGCTTTGCGCGCCGCGTATCCGATTAAACTGTAGCGACATGACGACTGTGAAATCGGAAGAGGACGGATATAAGCCCGACTGAAGCCTTGTGTTCGTCTCAGGCTGTATTACGCTGTATTGTAAGCAATCTTAATGCTCTAATAGCGTCTACGGCCGGGATCAGCGGGTAGACCGTACCTCCCGAATGATATGTGTGAACTCTGACATATTACATCCCTCGCTTTCTCGGCATATGTGTTGAATGGCTAATCATGGAATTTTGCCTCAACATCGATATTATATAGGAAAATATGTAAAACTGCTATAAGCTTGCACACTATAAACTGCTGAACCTCGTAGAAGCGGACACCAGAGCCGCTATTTAAGAAAAATGAAGCATATTTTTAATTTGGCGGACACAGAAGCCGTTATTTGGCGCATCATGTGCCATTTTCGGTTGAATTGGTATGAATAACGGAACCACGGTCCGTTAAGATCGTTCAATAGTGGTATTTTGAGTAAATAACGGCTCGTGTGTCCGCGTCGTATCTTCAAGCAACCACTCATTTTTCGAATATAAGCCTTGTTGGGCAACCGCACGAAGCCTATTGCTGTCGTGTGTGTCGGAGGACCTCTCCCGCATCCTGTTATTACGAGCAAGCCCTAGCACATATTTACATAATCAGCTGAGAGGAAGATACCGGGGTATTTCCCCGTTACAGAGTGCGAGCGGCCCTCGCCAGAGTGGGCTAACGGGTAAATACCCGTTTACAGCAGCCCGGCGGCGAGGAAGCGGAGCACCAAGAGGAAGATACCGGGGTATTTCCCCGTAACAGAGAGCGAGTGGCCCTCGCCAGAGTGATGTAACGGGTAAAAACCCGCTTACAGCGGCCCGGCGGTGAGAAAGCAGAGCGCCGAGAGGAAGATACCGGGGAATATCCCCGTTACAGAGGGAGAGCGGCCCTCGCCAGAGTGATGTAACGGGTAAAAACCCGTTTACAGCAGCCCGGCGGCGAGATTGCGGAGCACCCAGAGGAAGATACCGGGGATATCCCCGTTACAGAGGGCGGGCGGCCCTCGCCAGAGTGGGCTAACGGGTAAATACCCGCTTACAGTGGCCCGCTGGCGAGAAAGCAGAACGCCGAGAGGAAGATACCGGGGTATTTCCCCGTTACAGAGGGCGAGTGGCCCTCGCCAGAGTGAGATAACGGGTAAATACCCGCTTACAGCGGCCCGGCGGAGAGAAAGCGGAGTACCCAGAGGAAGATACCGGGGTATTTCCCCGTTACAGAGAGCGAGCGGCCCTCGCCAGAGTGAGATAACGGGTAAATACCCGCTTACAGCGGCCCGGCGGCGAGAAAGCGGAGCACCCAGAGGAAGATACCGGGGTATTTCCCCGTTACAGAGTGCGAGCGGCCCTCGCCAGAGTGGGCTAACGTGTAAAAATATCAATCGCTATAGACATGCATGATCGCTTTTCAATATTTTCGGTCAATAATGAGTCATGCAAGACTTCAATACATATGTTATAATAATTGCTTGGAAACTATAAAACTCTAAAGGACGGGAATGCCATGATTAGTACTACGGGCGTCACGCTCCGCTACGGCAAACGTGCGCTGTTCGAGGACGTTAACATCAAGTTTACGCCCGGGAACTGCTACGGTCTGATCGGTGCGAATGGAGCGGGCAAGTCAACATTTCTGAAAATATTATCTGGTGAAGTAGAACAAACCAACGGTGAAGTACACATTACTCCTGGGGATCGCCTCTCGGTGTTGAAGCAGGATCATTATGCATATGATCAGTATAAAGTGTTAGACACTGTAATCATGGGCCATGAGCGCTTGTTTGACATTATGAAAGAAAAAGATGCACTCTACGCCAAGGCTGACTTCTCTGAAGAAGACGGCATGCGTGCAGGCGAATTAGAAGGCGAATTCGCAGAGCTTGACGGCTGGGAAGCAGAATCCGACGCAGCTGCTATGCTGATCGGATTGGGTATTCCGCGCGATCTGCATGACAAGCTCATGTCTGAGCTTGACGGCAATCAGAAGATTCGCGTGCTCTTGGCGCAAGCGTTGTTCGGTCGTCCGAGCATCTTGCTCTTAGACGAACCTACCAACCATTTGGATCTCGAGTCCATCAAATGGCTGGAGAACTTCCTGATGGATTATGAAGGCACAGTTATCGTCGTATCCCATGACCGTCACTTCCTGAACAAGGTGTGTACGCACATTGCGGATATCGATTTCGGTAAGATTCAGCTGTATTCGGGTAACTATGACTTCTGGTACGAGTCTAGC
The DNA here is from genome assembly GCF_054343325.1 of Paenibacillus marinisediminis. NCBI lineage: Bacteria > Bacillati > Bacillota > Bacilli > Caryophanales > Paenibacillaceae > Paenibacillus > Paenibacillus marinisediminis. The sequence goes on along the minus strand of NZ_JBTGUH010000001.1, from coordinate 1,088,140 downwards.
CAATTGGCGCAAAATATGATGCGCGACCAGAACAAGAAGAAGGAAGAGAAGATCAAGGAACTGCAGGCGTTTATCCAGCGCTTTAGCGCGAATGCGTCTAAGTCCAAGCAAGCAACTTCTCGTAAGAAGATGCTCGAAAAGATTACGCTTGATGATATCCGTCCTTCTAACCGCAAATATCCGTTCATCAACTTCAAGTCAGAGCGCGAGGCGGGCAAGCAATTGCTTCAGATCGAAGGTATGACGAAGTCTGTTGACGGTGAAAAGCTGTTTGAAAATATGCACCTAGTTGTTAATAAAGGCGACAAGATCGCACTCGTGGGACCTAACGGTCTTGCTAAAACGACGTTGATGCAGATTCTGATGGGCGAGCTTGAACCGGATGCAGGGACATTTAGCTGGGGAGTTACAACTTCTCAGGCTTACTTCCCTAAAGACAACTCCGCATACTTCGAAGGCGTAGATTCATCACTTGTTGACTGGCTGCGTCCATATTCGAAGGAGCAAGATGAGACATTCCTGCGCGGCTTCCTGGGCCGCATGCTGTTCTCCGGTGAAGAAGCGTTGAAGAAGGCTTCTGTTCTGTCCGGGGGAGAGAAGGTTCGCTGCATGTTGTCCCGCATGATGATGCTGGGAGCAAACGTATTGCTGCTGGATGAACCGACGAACCACTTGGATCTGGAATCCATCACAGCGCTCAATAACGGTCTCATCGACTTCGACGGCACGATGATCTTCACCTCGCATGACCATCAGTTCATGCAGACGATCGCGAATCGTATCATCGAGATTACACCTAACGGTATAATCGACCGTATCACATCGTACGACGAGTACCTTGAGAGCGAAGAGATCAAGGCGCTTCGCGAGAAGATGTACTCGTAGGAAAGCCTACCTTAACGCTAGAAATAGAGAGCTTGAACCCCTTCATCAGGTGGTTTGAGCTCTTTTTATTTGTGTGGGCATGCTGCGATATGCCATGTATTCGACGCTTGTTTGCATTTTCAGATGCTAGAGGCTAAAATTATTTTATTCGGTAAAATTATTCCACAGCGCAGTATTAAGAGGAATTATTCTCCTGTGTGGTTGTATCATAAGGAGGGGACACGTTGATTAATGGAAATGAAGCGGGAAAGACGCTCCTGAATATTCGCAGTCATCTAAACGGCTTAACGAAGATGGAGCAGAAGGTAGCCAAGTACATTTTAGAGAATGCGCAGGACATTATTTATCATTCTGTAACAGAGCTTGCTGAGAAAGCGGATGTAGGGGAAACGACCGTGCTTCGTCTCTGTCGCAAGCTGAAGTTTCAGGGCTTTCAAGACTTTAAGCTGTCGCTTGCCCAGGATCTCGTTAAGCCTGTTGAGCATTTGCATCATGAGGTTACGGAGCAGGATGATGCGCATACGTTGAGCAGTAAAGTGTTCGCGACACATCTTCAGACCTTGCAGCAGACAAGTGAACTTGTGGATGACCATCAACTGGAGAAGGCTATTCAAGCTATTATTGATGCGCGCAGCATTCTTTTTTTCGGGGTAGGCTCATCAGGGTTGACAGCTTTGCAGGCCGCTCACTCCTTCTCTCGGATTGGCAAGGTCAGCAACGCGGTTACGGATACTCATTTTCAAGCGATGCATGCTGCTTTCATGATGCCGGGGGATGTGGCGGTAGGCATCTCGAACTCAGGCAGCACGAAGGATACGATCGAGAATCTAACGATTGCGAAGAAGGCGGGCGCTCGCATCATTGCGATTACGAGCAACGCGCGTTCTCCGATCACGAAGGTGGCGGACATTGTTCTATTGATCGTTGCGCGTGAGAATCCGCTGCAGGGCAGCTCGCTTGCCGCTAAAATATCACAGCTTGCTATTATTGACGTCCTGAACGTGGCAGTCTCGCTGCATACGAAAGAACAAGCGCTTAAGTATAGAGAGTTATCTGCTAAATCGACTTCTGATAAGATGTATTAATATAATGGATTTGTGCAAGAGTATCCGCATCAACACGCAGACTAAGGGCGGACTCTTGCGTTTATATTGGTTCCATAGGATGAAGGCTAAGCCTCTATTGCTGCTATCTAGCGGTGATTGGAGGCTTTTTTAGTATGTACATAGTATAGTTCAGTGCGGTTTCTTGTATAAAATGGCTGCGATTGGCGCAATCTAGAAGGTGGACTGCCGTACAGCATGTACATAAATTTACCAAAGTTGATCGGGGTCAACATTTGTATTCCGATTCAACAAAACAAACGCGTGCCAACTTCTTTAAGCCGAAGAAACAGTTGGTCTAAGGAACAAAACTGTTGCTGTAGACCCACTCGTGTCTGGTTTGCTAACATAATAGTAACAAGCGCGATCTTCGATTGTGCAACATGCAGGGAGGAGCGGCTGTGGACACATACGCAGATATTAAACAAGGGGAAAAAGGTGCCTGGCTGAGTATTGCGGCGTACATTGTGCTGTCAATGACCAAGCTCTTCATCGGTTTCTCCTTCCATTCGGCTGCCCTGCAGGCAGATGGGTGGAACAACTTAACGGATATCGTCGCTTCCGTGGCGGTATTGATCGGATTGAAAATTTCGCAGAAGCCCCCGGATAATGATCATCCTTATGGACATTTTCGAGCAGAGACCGTGTCGGCGTTAATTGCATCATTTATTATGGCGACCGTGGGCATTCAGGTGGTATTTAACACGATTACTTCTCTTTATAAAGGGAATTCCGAAACGCCAGATATGATAACGGCATGGGTGGCCTTGGGCTGTGCCGCAGTGATGTTCGGGGTATATGCGTACAATAGCAGATTGGCTAAGCGCATTCGCAATCAAGCGCTCATGGCGGCGGCACAGGATAACCGTTCTGACGCGCTCGTCAGTATCGGAGCTGCAATAGGCATTTTTGGAGCGCAGCTGGGCTTAAAGTGGCTGGACCCATTGGCGGCTTTAGCGGTTGGCGGCATCATCTTGAAGACAGCCTGGCAAATATTCCGTGATGCCACGTATGCGCTGACGGACGGATTTGATGAGTCCCAGCTTCAGTCGCTAAGCAAGACGATTGCGAATACGAAAGGTGTTCAGTCCATAAAGGATATTAAAGCGAGGCTTCACGGCAATCATGTGCTGGTGGATGTTGTTGTTCAGGTGAATCCGCACCTTTCTTTGATTGAGTCCCATTGCATCTGCGATGAAGTTGAGCAGCGAATGATGAAGAAGCACAATATTGCGCATGTGCAGGTACATGTGGAGCCGTTGGAGTCAGACAAACAGAGTGAGGCATAAGGGAAATTTAGAGTAGATATGAAATACGCTGAAAGAGCAGTTTTTCTCCGCGGGAGGGGCTGCTCTTTTTTGTTTGTGTTGGTGTCTGCGGGGCAAGCCTGAGACGTCGAAAAGCGACGTCTCAGGCGCGAAATCGGCTCGTTCCGAGGCTGAGACGCTCAAAATTGACGTCTCAGCCTCGCTATCGCCCCCGCCGAGCGGCCGCGCAAGCCCGAGACGTCGAAAAGCGACGTCTCAGGCTTGAAATCGGCTCAATTCGAGGCTGAGACGCCCAAAATTTACGTCTCAGCCACGAGATCGCCCTCGGCGAGCTGCCGCGCAAGCCCGAGACGTCGAAAAACGACGTCTCAGGCTCGAAACCGGCTCAATTCGAGGCTGAGACGCCCAAAATTGACGTCTCAGCCTTGCGATCGCCCCCGCCGAGCGGCCGCACAGGCCCGAGACGTCGAAAAGCGACGTCTCAGGCTCAAAACCGGCTCGTTTCGTGGCTGAGACGCCCAAAATTGACGTCTCAGCCTTGCGATCGCCCCCGCCGAGCGGCCGCACAGGCCCGAGACGTCGAAAAGCGACGTCTCAGGCTCAAAACCGGCTCGGTCCGAGGCTGAGACGCCCAAAATTGACGTCTCAGCCACGAGATCGCCCCCGGCTAGCGGCCGCGCAGGTCCGAGACGTAGAAAAGCGACGTCTCAGGCTCGAAATCGGCTCGTTTCGTGGCTGAGACGTCTAAAATTTACGTCTCAGCCACGGCCGGGCAAGCCCGAGACGTAGAAAAGCGACGTCTCAGGCTCGAAACCGGCTCGGTCCGAGGCTGAGACGCCCAAAATTGACGCCTCAGCCAGGCGATCGCCCCCGCCTAGCGGTCGCGAATCCTCCTCATCCGCACAATCGCCCCCACCGAGCCCCTCAAAAAAACCTACCGAATACACACACGAATTTTGTAAATATCATCCAAAATACATAGGTATATGAGCACATTAACATCATTTTCTACAGTATAAAGTTTCAATTTGTAACCTTTACGTAGGTAATTAGACCTATAAAAAGGTTACAAATTATTAATATTTACAACCTGGGTCCCATAGATGTCGAAACCTGGCCTTGTTATAGTTAAATAGTCATTTGGTACGAGCTAACATTTCTAGTAAAGGGTATAACAATTGCATAGTAGATTACAGATTGAAAATGTGATCATCGACTCATGAATGAACCTGCGTGCAACCAATCACAGTCGTGTAATGGACAGGCTGGAACAATAAGGAGGCTACTTAGATATGAAAATGATGAAGAAACTATTGCTAGGATTAATGATGGTGACAATGACGTCGCAAATGATGGTGACGGGTGTACATGCTGCAGCAGCAGCTCCACTGGCGGAGCCTGACTATATGATAACGAGCCCTACTGTGTCTGGGGATGAATCGTTTAATGTGAGCGATCCCGAAATGGCTAAGCTTGCCGTAGCGATAGAAGAGATGAACAACAGCACGTCTGACGCGCCAGTGCCTACGTTAATGGCTTCTACGAAGACCGGAACGATCGTATCGTCCGTTAATCTGCGCAAAGGCGCTTCCACTTCGAGCAGCGTCATTCGCAAGCTTAACAAAGGGGAAAAGGTTACGATTCTGGATCAGCCAAGCTCAGGCTGGTATAAAGTGAAAGACAGCAAGGGCACCATCGGCTACATGAGCTCAAGCAGCAAGTATATAAATGTCAATGGCTCCAGCTCTAGCGGCAGTGACAACAACTATACTTCGAGCTCTGCGTCTGCAAAAATAGAGAAGGTTATCCAGACGGGCTATAAGTACCTAGGAACACCATATGAATACGGTTCAAACCGCAATACGACGACAACGTTCGATTGCTCTGACTTTGTGAGACATATCTATAAGACCGGCGCTGGCATTACCTTGCCGTCAGATTCACGCTCGCAAGGAAGCTATATCAAGTCGCACTCGACTGTCAAAAAGAATATCGACTCTCTGAAACGCGGCGATCTGATGTTCTTCGGCAAGTATCGCGGCTCCAGCAAGTCTGACTATAAGAATGTAAATAAGAATACGGAGAGAATCACTCATGTAGGTGTTTATCTCGGCGACGGCAAGATTCTTCACACGTATTCGAAAGAGTCCGGCGGTGTGCGAGTAGATACGGTGAAGGGCAAGACCTGGGAATACCGATTCCTCTTTGGCGGCAGTGTAATCCAATAGCATCAAGACCAGAACTCATTCTATTTCATAATAAGGATTCAGCAACAAGAACCGCGAGCATCGGGAAAGGCCGATTGCCGCGGTTCTTGTTTTATTCTATAATTTGCCATATACATATGGTGAGCATCTATGATATCGAGGTGGACTACTGATGGCTAAGTTAAAAGATATCGCCGCGCATGTCGGTGTATCCATATCTACCGTGTCACGAGTTCTAAGCTATGATGAAAGCAGACGAATCAGCAAAGAAACGAAGCAGAAGATACTAGAGGCAGCGAAAGAGTTCAATTATCACTCGCCGCATGAAGGGAAGGCGAAGCGTCATATGAAGCAGTCGAGCATCGCTAAGCCATCGACTGCTTATTCGATTGGCTGCATCTTGTCGATGCCGGACAATAAATATAACCATCCTTACTTTTCTCCTATTCTGCAAGGGATCGAAGCGAAACTGCAGGAAGAAGGGGTGCTGCTATCTTTTCTACATACGCAGGCTGAGCTTAAAAATGCCGCAGTGCGGGAATCTATCGAGAAGGCGCGGCCATTAAGCGGAATTATCGTGATTGAAGGACTTGAGCCGTCTACATATAAGTGGCTGAAGCGGAACGGAACGAGAATCGTCGGAATTGATGTAGGCGATCCGGATATCCCGGTCATTTCTTATGACCGAATGAATGCGGCAAGGGCTGCTGTACGTCATTTGGCCGCAAATGGTCACGAGCGAATCGGGTTTATCGGCGGTACCGGCTTGTTTGGTCATCTCGAGCGAGAGAAGCGGTATCGGGGCTATCGCCATGCGCTGGAGGAAATGAACCTTGTCTATCACCCGGAATGGACCATTAATGCAGAGTGGGATGCAGACACCAGCTACAACGAGATGAGACGGCTGCTTGAGACGGATCAGCTCCCGACAGCGATGTTCTGTGCCAGCGATATGATGGCGATCGCGGCTATGCGCGCAGTGACGGAAAGAGGATTGCGCATACCGGAGGATGTTGCCTTTATCGGGATTGATAATATCGATGTAGCAAAATATAGCTCCCCGCCGCTGTCATCCGTTCATATTCCGAAGTATGAGATGGGCTATGCGGCCGCCAAGACGCTGCTCGACAGCTTGAAGGATCCGTATCCGTTTCCTTATCGGATGCTGCTGCCTTTCGAGATCATGGTTAGAGCATCAAGCAGCAAGCCTAAACATGAAGATGGAGCATCCTGACCTCGCATGCGAGGCGTTGATGCTCCTATGATCTAGATCGGTTTATTAGCAGATGGATAGTGAATAAGTGACATATAGCGAATCGGCTTGTCAGTATCATTGCGATACGTATGAGTCTGGTCCGCAGAGAATCTCAGCGCAAGGCTTGGCTCAAGCATATATTGCTCTCCATTGAGTTCGAAGCGAAGCGTGCCCTCCATCACCACGATGAATTCTTCCACACCCTCATAGTGAGGCTCAGAGGTATAGCTGCTGCCAGGCTCTAGCACAACACTGTATACTTCAAATCCTTTATCTTGTTGAAATGGAAAGATGGGATATGCGCGATAGGCGCCGTCCTCTTCGATTAGCGGCGTCGTATCTTCCATCTTGACTAGCGTAACGGTCGGAGAGGACTCCTCCATCAATGTGGCGAAGGATATGCGAAGCCCATTCACAATTTTCCATAATACGGATATCGTAGGATTGGACTCTCCTCGCTCAATCTGACCGAGCATTCCCTTGCTGACACCGCTTAGTTCAGATACCGCATCCAGGCTTAGTCCGCGTGATTTGCGAATTTCTTGCAGGTTCCGTCCGATCTTCTGATGAATCATTTCTTGCATGGTAAATCCCCTCTCGCCTTCTCTCTATTTACTGGTAAAAAACAACAATTATCCATGTGCAATATAGCACACAAATGTGTAATATAGTATACAGATACCAACATTTGTCAGTCTGTTGATGTTACCTCTATTTTAGGAGAAAACTCGAAAAGGGGCAATGACATGTTGAAGGGAACGATGATTGGTTTAGTGAAAGAAGAACGCAAGCCCGGCGCTGTTCTAAAAGAGGTGCCCATTCCAACATGCGGTCCGCATGACGTGCTCATACGGGTGAAGACAACTTCAATATGCGGGACTGATATGCACATATATAATTGGGATGCTTGGGCGGAGAAAACGGTGGTCACGCCGAACGTGTTCGGACATGAGTTCGCTGGAATTGTAGAGGCTGTCGGTTCGGAAGTGACGAATGTGAAGGTCGGCGAGCATGTATCAGGCGAAGGTCATGTCGTATGCGGCGTGTGCAAGGCGTGCCGAACCGGAAATGCGCATGTATGCAAGCATACGAAGAGCTTCGGGATTACGATTCCAGGCTGCTTCGCGGAGTTCGCGCTCGTGAAGGCGAGCAACATCATTCATAACGATCCGAGCCTGCCGTTCGAGATCGCGTGCTTGCAGGACCCGCTTGGCAATGCAGTACAAGCGACGCTGGTCAGCGACGTGGTCGGCAAGAGTATCGCTGTTATCGGCACCGGACCGATCGGCTTAATGGCGATCGCGGTTGCTAAAGCGTGCGGCAGCGGCAAGATCATTGCGGTTGATATTAACCCTTATCGCTTGGCGATGGCGAAGACGATGGGGGCGGATGTCGTGATCAACAGCAAGGAAGTTTCGATGGTGGAAGCAATTCATGAAGCGACAGGCGGCGAAGGCGCGGAGATCGTCCTCGAGATGTCCGGCCACCCTGCAGCAATTCGCGATTCGCTGCGAGCTGCTGCTCAAGCTGCGCGCATCTCGCTGTTGGGCATTCCGACGAAGGAGGTAGCGCTGGATCTAGCGGAGGACATCATCTTTAAAGGCCTGCGAATAGAAGGCATCACAGGAAGACGGATGTATGACACGTGGTACCAGATCAAAGGGCTGTTGGAACGAGGCAGACTGGACCTTTCTCCGTTAGTCACCCATCATTTTACGTTGGACCAATATGAAGAGGCATTTAACTTAATGGCTTCCGGCAATTGCGGGAAGATTGTATTCTGGCACGACCAGGTGCCTGTACAGCGCAGATCGGAAACAGAAGCAGATCTTATACTGCAGAGCTAGAGATACGAAGGAGGGGCAATCATGGCAGGATATGAAGCAATTGCGAAGCAGCTCGCGGACCTGAAGGCGGCGGGTCGATACCGTCCATTGACCGTATGGCAGGACGGATCGGACGCGTGGATGACGCTTGAAAGCGGTCAGCGCGTGCTGCAGATGTCATCGAATAACTATCTGGGATTAACGCACCATCCAAAGCTGAAGCAGGCTGCTATTGCTGCAACCGAGCAATACGGGGTGGGGGCTGGCTCTGTGCGTACGATTACAGGTACTTTAGCGATTCATGATGAGCTGGAACAGAAGCTTGCAGCGTTCAAAGGTACGGAAGCGGCGCTCGTGTTCCAATCGGGCTTCACGACGAATCAAGGTGTACTGGGTGCGATTCTTGGATCAGATGATGTGGTGATCAGCGATGAGTTGAATCATGCCAGCATCATTGACGGCATTCGATTGACGAAGGCGGCGCGGAAGATATACGCGCATAAGGATATGAATCAGCTGGAGGATGTGCTTAAGGAATGTGGCTCCTATCGCCAACGCGTCGTTGTAACGGACGGTGTGTTCAGCATGGATGGTGACATCGCTCCACTGACAGAGATCGTCGAGCTGGCGGAAAAGTATGACGCGCTCGTCTATGTTGACGACGCGCATGCAAGCGGAGTGCTTGGCAAGCATGGCAAGGGCTCGACAGACCACTTTGGTCTGCATGGCCGCGTGCACTTTCAGATCGGCACCTTATCGAAGGCCGTCGGTGTTGTCGGTGGATATGTGGCGACAGGGCAGGTTGTAAAGGATTATATGATCAACACCTCGCGATCCTTCTTATTCAGTACGTCTCTGCCGCCTGCTGTAGCCGCTTCATGCATCGCTGCGATCGAAGTGCTGCAAACGGAGCCTGAGCTGACCGAGACGCTGTGGCGGAATGCGAACAGCTTCCGCGCCGCATTGCAAGCATCCGGCTTCGATACCGGTGGAAGTGAGACGCCGATCATCCCGATCATAGTTGGCGATGCGGCGCGAAGTCTGGAGTTCTCGAAGCGATTGCTGGAAGCAGGCATCTGCGCACAGGGGATCGTATTCCCGACGGTTGCGATGGATAAAGGCAGAGTTCGCCTTATCGTTACAGCCCAGCATACGGAGCAGGATCTAGCATTTGCCCTGCAAGCTTTGCAGAAGGCGGGCCGTGAATTCGGACTGATCTAAGACCAAGAACAGTTCAAGATACTATCGTGCATATAAGGGAAGAAGCTGTCTCTCTCTGGGGGCAGCTTTTTTTGTGCGGCTGGAATCGACAATTCACGCTTGGGACTATGAGCCGTCAATATTGGACAGGAGAACATTTATGTAATGAAAGAGTTGAAAATAATAGAATTGGGGAGTCGCTCAGTACGAGCTGTTTCTCAGAAACGTATATATGTATATATAGTGCAATTAATCTTGCAAGATATATATAAGGGGAGGGTAAAGATAACGCAGGGTATGGTGGTTTACACGTATATGGGGTGACTTGGATCTATTATTTTACTGGCCTAGAAGACGGAGGTATCCGCAATGAGCAGTCTATCTCAATATATGAATACACAAGTAGAGGTAGAGATATCCGGGAAACACATTCGAAAGGGTGTATTAATCGACGTAGGACTAGATATGATGGTTCTATTCCATGAACAGCAGTTTTTCTATATCCCTCTGGTTCATGTACAGCGGTTCAAAGCAGTCACACCGACTGGTGAAGAAGGGGCAGGTATGGTTCCAAGTGAACGGCCGATCGATTATGGATCAGACAGCCTCTCTTTCCGAAAAATATTGAACTATGCAAAAGGGCAGTTTGTCGAGATTGCCGTAACAGGAGATAAGCCTATTCACGGCTATTTGACCAGCATCATGAACGACTATTTTGTCTTCTATTCACCTGTCTATAAAGCAGTATTTGTATCTATGAATCATCTAAAATGGTTAATTCCCTACCGATCAGACATAACGCCTTATTCACTCAGCCATCAATCGATGCCTTTCAATCCTGTTCACATCTCGCTGTCACGCACATTTGAAGAATTGTGCAAGCGTCTGGAAGGGAATCTAGTGATGTTTGATCACGGTGATCATCCGGATAAGATTGGCTTACTGAACAAGGTAAATAACCAGGCGATTGAGCTTATTAATGCGACTGGGGATAAGGTAAGCTGGAATCTGAATCATTTGAAGACGGTTAACATTCCATGACTATCATAAATACGTATACTACGACCTACTTTAAGAGAAGGTTGTCATTCGCTCGCCTCGTCTTGAGGGGCGTTTTTTTGTGTTCAAACTTACATATATTCTCATTGACCACAGCGGTCATACATTATAAGTTTAATTTACCATGTGAAAATGATAATAGCGGTTGGTTTAAGAAGCGTAGAGAATAGAGATGCTTAAACGATAACAGGTCAACATTATAAATCATGCGAGGTATTTCTTATGAGCAGCTATATCGAGTTTAAGGATGTTACAAAAGTCTATCAGATGGGCGAGGTCAAGATAGAGGCGTTAAGCGGAGTAAATTTTACGATTGATAAAGGCGAGTTTGTCATTGTGGCAGGCGCAAGCGGCGCGGGCAAGAGTACGATCCTTAATATATTGGGCGGAATGGACAAGCTCACCGGCGGTGAAATATATGTCGATCATGAAGAGATCAGCCATTATAACGCGAAAGAGCTCACTACCTATAGAAGGTATGAGATCGGGTTTGTGTTCCAGTTCTATAATCTCGTACAGAATCTGACGGCATATGAAAATGTCGAGTTAGCCACGCAAATATGCAAAAATCCGTTGGATGTCGGCGAAACGATACGGGCTGTAGGGCTGGAAGCTCGCAAAGACAACTTTCCCGCACAGTTGTCAGGCGGTGAGCAGCAGCGTGTTGCGATAGCGAGAGCGTTAGCGAAGAATCCGAAGCTGCTGTTATGCGATGAACCGACTGGAGCGCTGGATTACAATACGGGTAAAGCGATCTTGAAGCTGCTACAGGATACATGTCGCAATCGAGGGATGACGGTGGTCATTATTACCCACAACCTTGCGTTGGCTCCGATGGGGGATAAAGTGATTCAGGTGAAAAACGGGAAGGTAAGCTCTGTCACGGTGAATGACAATCCTACGCCAGTTGAAAGGATTGAATGGTGATGAAGCATGCCTTAACGAAGGATACCCTGCGCGAGATCAAAAGATCGTTCGGTCGGTTCCTGTCCATATTCGCGATTATAGCGATTGGGGTTGCATTTTTTGCGGGAGTTAAAGTATCTGCCCCTGTCATGGAGCATACGGCGGACCACTATTATGACGATTTCAATCTGATGGATATGAGAGTGGTATCAACGCTGGGATTGACTGATGATGATATCGCGGAGATGGAGAAGATATCCGGTGTGCGCAGTGTTTATCCCACGCATTCCATGGATGTGATGACGAAGGCAGGATCGTCGGAGGTCGTCTTGAAGGTGTTCGGTATCCCGACTGACCTAAATGGCGAAGATGATCCGCAGTTCATCAATAGACCGCGACTGATTGAGGGCAGATATCCTGAAAATTCTGGAGAATGCCTGATTGAACAGAGCGAGTTGAACAAATTAGGCTTAACCATCGGGTCTAAGATAACATTAACGACGGGAACGGATCAGGAACTGACGGATTCGTTGAAGACGACAGAATATACGGTGGTAGGAACCGCAGTATCTCCGCGTTATATTTCGTATGAAAAGGGAGAGACGACGAAGCTCGGGAATGGCACGATTAATCAGTTTATGATGGTGCCTGAAGACGACTTCAAGCTGGATGCCTATACGGAAGCTGTGCTGACGGTTGAGAATGCGATGCAAGAGGAGACGTATTCTGATCGTTATGACGAGACGATCAACGGCGTCAAGTCAGAATTGGAGAAACTGGGGATCGCGCGCAGCGCTGTGCGTTATGATGAGGTTAAGCATGATGCGGAGCAGCAGATTGATATGTTCCGGAGACAGCTCCCTCCTGGGGCAGAAGACACTCCAGAAGTACAGGCGCAGTTGACCGCGATGCAGCAGCAAGTGGATGCTATTCAAGAGCCGGAGTGGTACGTGCTGGACCGCAACACCTTATATGGCTACGCCGATTATAAACAGTCGGCAGCTACGATGGATGCGATTGCCAAAGTATTTCCCGTGTTCTTCTTCTTGGTTGCGGCGCTTGTATGTCTGACGACGATGACGCGAATGGTAGATGAGCAGCGGCAAATGATTGGTACGTTGAAGGCGTTGGGATATAGCAAATTCTCCATTGCCTCGAAATATATTGCGTATGCGGCTGCAGCCAGCATTGCAGGTAGTGTTGTAGGATTGATCATTGGACTCACAGTGTTCCCGACAGTGATCTTTAATGCGTGGAACACGATGTACTCGCTGCCGGATGTGCAGCTCATCTTTGATATTCCGTTAGTGCTAGTAACAACATTAGCGGCGGTTATCATTACCACTTTAGCGGCATTCCTCGCCTGCTACAATGAATTGATGGAGACGCCGGCGCTGCTGATGAGACCTAAAGCTCCTAAGCAGGGCAAGAAGATTCTGTTGGAGCGAGTTCGATTCCTATGGAAACGAATGTCGTTCACGCAGAAGGTGACAGCGAGAAATCTATTTCGCTACAAGAAGCGCTTCTATATGACCGTGATCGGAATCTCGGGATGTACGGCGCTGCTGCTCACGGGCTACGGCATTAAAGATTCGATGGGGGACGTTGTGAAAACCCAATTCGGGGAAATTATCAAATATGATGTCTCCGGTCGGTATGAAGCGGGTCTCTCTGCTGATCAGAAAGATCAAACTTTGGCTAAGCTGCAAGCAGATAATCGTTTCTCATCCATGATGAATGTGAGCCAGAGTAATGCAAAACTCGTAACCGCTGATGGCGAGGAGAAGAAGGCAGCGCTCGTTGTACCGACGGATGTGGAGCAGTTCAAGACGTATATCACACTACGAGACGGCAGCAGCAAGAAAGAGCTGGCGTTATCGGATGATGGAGTTATCATCAGCGATCAGCTTGCTCTCGATCTAGGCCTTAAGGAGGGAGATACCCTTCAGCTCGACAATGGAGATGGAAAGCGAAGCAGCGTAGTAGTTAGCGGGATAACGGAGAACTACTTGAGTCATTATGTGTATATGTCGCCTAGCTATTACAAACAGGTATTTGACAAGGAAGCGGTCAGCAGCAACTGGATAGCCAAGTTGAAGGAGCCATCTGCGCAAGTCGAGGAACAGTTGACCCAAGAGATGGTAGAGGATCCGAATATAGCTTCCGTCGCCTTTAATTCGACGACAGTGGACCTATTCGAGAAGTCATTCGGGAGTATTGACTATGTCCTCGTCCTGATCATTTTGTCTGCAGGCGCGCTTGCATTTGTAGTGCTGTATAATCTGACCAATGTGAACATTAGTGAGCGGATTCGAGAGATTGCGACGATTAAAGTGCTGGGCTTCTACGATAATGAGGTATCCAAGTACGTGTATCGAGAAAACATTCTGCTGACGATTATTGGAGCGGGAGTCGGATTGGTGCTCGGAGTTACGCTTCATCATTTTATATTAAGCACCTTAGCATTAGATGGAGTACTGCCTTCCAAAGAGATTCATTGGATCAGCTACTTGTTGAGTGTCGTGATCACGATCCTATTTGCATTATTCGTCAACTTGGTTATGTCCCGGAAGCTGAAAAAGATCCATATGATCGAATCGTTAAAATCGGTAGAGTGATGCGGCTTGGATTGCGATGTATGAGGTACTTCGAAATGCAAGTTTTATAAATACAAGCTCGAAGTGAAGGAGGGGGAGATCCCCTCCTTTGTTGTGTGCAGGGAGACGCAGTGTGCGTGCGATCCGGACACATGAGCCGTTATTTGTGACATTTGCCACTGTATCACCAGCTAAGCGGACCGTAGATCCGCTATTTGAACATTTTCGTCCGGAAAATGATCGTTTTGATGCAAATAAAGGTCTCTGTGTCCACCAAGATTCAAATATGCTGATATTTTTAAGGAATAGCGTCACCTGTGTCCGCTTCATCTAGAAGGAACATTTTGAACGAGGGGACCCTTTACTCATTCGTGTGCTGAGTAAGCAACAGCATGCAACCCGCAAGCGGCTACTTGATCGCGATATACAGCTCTACCACAGCATTCTCAGGGTCTTGGCTGCGCTCGTCATACCGTTCGAAGTCGCCTGTATAGGTGCGCTCGATGCCGGAAGCTGCTGTCAATGCCCACACAGCTTGCCATGCATCCACTACAACCTTGCTAATCGGTCCGCGTTCAGTGGTGAACACTGCATATTTCGCTGAAGGTACTTGCACGGTTTCCATATCCGCTAGAGCGGACTGTTCAGAATTGACGCTCGTGCCGATCATCATCGTGTATTCTCCGTTGGCTTGGTTCTCGTAATTGTAGTAGCAGGCATAGAGGATGCCGGGTTCCGGGGAGTCCACAGATTGAGCTAGAGCTTGCAGCGTCTGTTCCTGCCAGAAGCGATTCCACAGCGCGGGTATAGTTGCATCAGCAGTAAACTCGCGGCTGTTCGTTGTGCGCGTCGTGATGCCGACGAGTGTGAAGGCTTCTCGCTCAACGATGGCCATGGGTTGAGTGAGTCCTGCTTGCGCTTCGGCGCCATACGAGCCATTGATGCTATCGCTGCTTGACCAGCGCTTTAGATGCGGCAAGCACGCTTGCATCATGCTTCGCGCGGCTTGCTCTTCCATTCCTTCCTCCACTAAGAATGGCACGCATACCTCGACCATTTCCTCCATCGTCAGATCTGGCTGTTTGAAAGCCCCATGTTCGTAGCAGTAGATGCAATACTCCTGTGTCTTGTTATGGTCTTGCTCTGTCCCACACTGCTCCTCTGATTGCAGCGGCATACCGCAGCTTTGACATGCGAATTGAATTGGTTGCGTCGATTGTATCATGGCAATCCCTCCTGTATCGGTTTGATTCCAGTATACAAGTACGAACTTGACATCTATTTGTCAGGTTTCTGAGGCGACGCTTAATTATTTTTATCGGCAATCTGAGCAGCGATGGATTGAATGATGCGTCGGACACGCTCTGGCTGCACAACCTCGACATTCGCTCCGAAGCTAAGAATGAAGCCGTATAGCCAGTTATCCTCTGGAAATGCGATCGACACGACATATTTGCCATGTTCGTCTTCCTCCAGCTCTTCAATCCCAAACCATTCCTCCGCCAGATGCTTCGCGCTTCGCTCAAAGCGCAGCACGATCGTTTCTGACTGTGCTGGCCTGCTCCAATCCCGATCCCAAGGCAACTCATTGATCTCGATAGGCTGTCGTGCAAAGGCGACATTCTCGATATGCATTTCCCGGATACGAAACATCTTAAAGAAGCGAAATTGCTCACGGAGTCGACAGTATGCATACACGTACCAGTGCTGGCGCTTTAAGACGAGCGTATATGGCTCTATGCTTCGGGTGGTTACCGACCCATCCGCGCTGCAGTATGTAAGGGTAACCGGATGCTGCTCCTCAATCGCTTGCTTCATTTTCACTAGCTTCTCTTCCAGTCGTCCATGGCTGCCCCAAGGCGAGAAATCAACGATCATCTGCTGTGTCTTCATGTTGAATCGCTCAGATTCTGATGGCGGAATAATGCTGGTGATCTTCTCTAGCAGCATCTGATTATCCGGGCTTTGATGTGACGAGGCTATGCTCTGCAAGGCGGTAACGATCGCCGCAAGCTCATCGTTGGTCAGCAGATTCCGATCCAGTCTATACCCCTCCGCGAGTGAAATGCCCCCATTAGCGCCTTGATAGGTGACAATTGGAATCCCAGCTTGATTAATGGCCTCTATATCGCGATAGATCGTTCGAACGGAAACCTCGAATGTATCGGCAAGATCTTTGGCTTGCACTATTTTTCGGTTAATAAGCAAGATGACGATGGATAGCAGTCGGTCTATTTTCAATTCCATTCTCCTCTAGTCATGCGATATTTCCTGACTTTCCTGACAACAGCGTAATCCATATCCTTCGAAAAGAGAAGGTAATTTCCTGATTGTTCTAATTATTGGGGGTAGATCGTTCTAATAATGATATTGTTACTCTTCCCTACTTTAATTATATTTAATTTAAAATTAAATATTTTAATTGAAATAAATGGTATTTATTAAGGGGATTCAAAAAAATAGTGCGTTGTGGAAACACATCTTAGTTCAACTCTCCGCCAATGATTCAATGCCGAAACGAGATGAATATAAGCTCTTATCGTCATCAATCATTCCAGTATCTCCACAATGACATAGGTTCAAGTGGTTGAGCATTCTTGTTTCATCTAGAAAAGGAATAGTGAGGCTGAGGAGGTAAGGATTCATGGCAAAGGGACATTTCGAGCCGCAGCAGGTGTGGAAGTCTTTCATCGGTCCTAACGAGGGGTATATTCAACAGGTGTATGAGCGTTACGTTGAAGATGCCAATGCTGTTGATGCAAATTATCGCGAAATGTTTGAGCGTTACGGCCCGCCGACAGCGGGGGTTGAATATAAGCAAGTTACGGATGATGCGGCCGTATCCGGTAATCTTCCGCATATGGAGGCTGTAGGCTCCGCAGTTCGACTGGCAGACGGCATTCGTGTGTATGGGCATCTGGCAGCTGATATCGATCCGCTTGGATTTGACGGTGTATCTGATATCAAACGTCTAGAAGCGGAAATATTCGATGTTTCAGACGAAGAATTGCGAGCGCTTCCATCTCGTTTGGTATGGCAGGACGCACCGGAAGATATATCAACAGCCTATGATGCGATAAAGCGGCTGCGCGAGCTGTATACAGGGCCGATCGCATTTGACTTTGGGCATGTTCATGATCGCAATGAACGCAAATGGCTGCGGAAAAAGGTGGAGTCCGGCGTTAAGACGCCGATGACGAAAGTAGAGCGAATCGCGCTTCTGCACAGCCTGTTGCAGGTAGAGCAGTTCGAGACGTTCTTGCATCGGATCTTCGTCGGACAGAAGCGTTTCTCGATTGAGGGCGTAGATGTTCTCGTTCCGATGCTGGAGGCGGCAGTCCGCGAGTTCACGCTCGATGGGGTTGAGCATGTCATGATGGGTATGGCCCATCGCGGACGCTTGAATGTGCTTGCGCATGTGCTTGGTAAGTCATATGAGCTGATCTTCTCTGAGTTCCACCATTCGCCGAATAAGGACCAAGTGCCTTCCGAGGGGTCAATGGGCATCAATTATGGCTGGTCCGGCGACGTAAAATATCACCTTGGAGCGAATCTTGCGCTCGAGCAGGAAGGCCGTGTGCAAACGCGCGTAACTCTTTCCCATAACCCGAGCCATCTGGAATTCGTCAATCCGGTCGTAGAAGGCTTTACTCGCGCGGCACAGGATGATCGTCAAGCGGCGGGATATCCAGTACAGGATACGAAGCGTGCGGCGATGCTGCTGATGCACGGCGATGCGGCTTTCCCTGGAGAGGGCATAGTTGCGGAAACGCTGAACTTTAATAAATTGCGCGGCTATCAGAACGGCGGTACCGTTCACATCATCGTGAACAACCGGATCGGATTTACGACGGATCGTCATGATTCGCGTTCGACGATGTACGCAAGTGACCCTGCCAAGGGCTATGAAATTCCGATCGTCCATGTCAATGCGGACGATCCGGAAGCATGTATCGCAGCTATTCGGATGGCGGTTGAATACCGCGAGACGTTTAATAAGGACTTCCTGATCGACTTAGTCGGATATCGCCGTCACGGACATAACGAGATGGATGACGCCGCAGCGACACAGCCGATTATATACGATCGAATTGCGAAGCATGCTACGGTTGCTAACCTGTACGCCGAGCATCTGATGAAGGAAGGCGTGATTGCGGAGAAGCAATTCGAAACGATGATTCAGGCTGTACAAGATAAGCTGCAGCAGGCTTATGACAAGATCAAGGCAGAGCCGGTGAAGTCGATTCCGGCACCGATGGGAACGAAGCAGTTGAGTCGTGAGGTAGCGCCTGAGCAGCTCACAACAGCGATCACAGCGGAGCGTGCGCGCCGGATAAACAGTGAATTGCTGCAGACGCCTGAAGGGTTCAGCGTCTATCCGAAGCTGAACCGCATCCTGCAGCGCCGTTCGGCAGCGTTAGAGGAGAACGGCATGGTTGACTGGTCGTTGGCGGAAGCGCTGGCCTTCGGCAGTATCCTGGAAGACGGACAGCCGATTCGACTTAGCGGTCAGGATTCAGAGCGCGGCACGTTTGCGCAGCGCCATCTGGTGCTGCACGATGAGCACAATGGCAGCACTTACTGCAGCTTACACGGCTTGTCCCAAGCGAAAGCATCGTTCGCGGTTTACAACAGCCCGTTGTCTGAAGCGTCAGTACTCGGCTTCGAGTACGGCTACAATGTGTTTGCGCCAGAAACGTTAGTCCTCTGGGAAGGGCAGTTCGGAGACTTCACGAATGCGGCCCAGGTCATTATCGATCAATTTATCTCTGCCGGTCTTGCCAAGTGGCGCCAATATTCAAGCTTGATCATGCTTCTGCCTCATGGCTATGAAGGACAGGGACCAGAGCATTCAAGTGCGCGTCTAGAGCGCTTCCTGCAGCTTTCGGCAGAAGAGAACTGGATGGTCGCCAACCTGAGCAGCGCGGCGCAATACTTCCATATGCTTCGCCGTCAAGCGGCGCTGAGCGGAACGATGGATGCAAGACCAATCGTGCTGATGGCGCCGAAGAGCCTGCTTCGCAATCCGCGTGCAGTGTCCTCGATTCAGGAGATCACGGAGGGCCGGTTCCGCCCAATTCTCGAAGAACCGTTGCTTGGCAGCGCACCTGAGAAGGTAGAACGCTTGGTGCTATGCTCCGGCAAGGTGTCATTAGAACTCGCTGATCGAGTCGCAAACGATGCTGATCGCGATTGGAGTTGGCTCCATATTGCTAGAGTCGAGCAGCTGTATCCGATGCCTGAAGCGGAATTGAAAGATCTGATCGGCCGTATGCCAGCATTGAAAGAGATCGTCTGGGTGCAGGAAGAACCGCGCAATATGGGCGCTTGGTCCTACATGCATCCGCGATTGCTGGAACTGGCTGGCGACAAGCAGCTTCGTTATGTAGGACGCGGTGAGCGTTCATCCACAGCAACAGGGTATGCGGATGTGCATGCGTATGAGCAGAATCTGTTCTTGACAGAGGCGCTGATGGACACTCGCCTTGTTGAAGCTCTAGTGAGATAAGCCTCGGAGCGTGAACGAGCACGATGTCATTAGATAGAATTTGATAGATTCATGATGTGTATTAAGCGGAATTAGTTTTGATTGATATAGACTGCGTAGCAGATGACACAGGTTACTTATGGGAGGGTACCGAGATGGCAGATATCATTATTCCTGACTTGGGAGAATCAATTCTAGAAGGAACGCTTCATCGTTGGCATGTGAAGGAAGGCGATGCGGTTAAGTACGGAGACGTGTTGGCTGAGCTGGAAACGGATAAGGTTAATTTGGAAATTAGTGCGGAAGCAGACGGAGTGATGGAGAGCATCATCCGCAAAGCGGGCGACGTGGTAAGCGTCGGTGAAGTGATCGGAACGATCGGCGCGGCAGGTGCGGAGCCGGTGAGCAGCACTGCGGCTGCTCAAGAGGCGGCTGCTGCAGCGGCGCCAGCTCCGGCGGCTGAGCCGGTCAAGGCTGCTGCCGAAGCGCCGCAGAGCAATGGCGAAGCGGTACACGCTACGCCGGCAGCGCGCAAGCTAGCGCGTGAGCAAGGCGTCGCGCTGGACGATATTCGTCCGCGCGATCCGATTGGACGCGTGCACGCGGGAGATGTGCGCGTAGGCGCTGGCGTTGGCGCAGCAAGCGGGGCTGAGCGCCCTGCTGAGCGAGCTGTTGCTCAACCTGCTAGTGCGCCGCAGTCGGCTGAATTAGCTCCGCACGAAGAGCGCGTCCGCATGTCGCGCCGCCGCCAGACGATTGCGAAGCGCCTCGTGCAAGCGCAGCAAACGGCAGCTATGCTGACGACCTTCAATGAAGTGGACATGACCGCGATTATGGACGTCCGCAAGCGTCGCAAGAACTCGTTCAAGGAGAAGAACGATGTAGGCCTAGGCTTTATGTCCTTCTTCACGAAGGCGGTTGTCGGCGCGCTGAAGAAATACCCGTTGTTGAATGCCGAGATTGACGGCGAGGACATCATCGTGAAGAAGCACTACGACATCGGTATCGCTGTATCCGCGAAGGAAGGCTTGGTTGTGCCTGTCGTTCGAGATGCCGACAAGCTTGGCTTTGCGGGAATCGAGAAAGAGATCGTGCACCTGGCTGAGAAAGCGCGTTCCAATACGCTTTCGCTCAATGAACTGCAGGGAGGTACCTTTACGATTACCAATGGCGGCATATTCGGCTCCTTGCTGTCCACACCGATATTGAACACGCCGCAGGTAGGTATCCTCGGCATGCATACGATCCAGCTCCGTCCGGTCGCGATTGATGAAGAGCGTATGGAGAACCGCCCGATGATGTACATCGCGCTCTCATACGATCATCGAATCGTTGACGGCTCTGAAGCGGTCAGCTTCCTGCGTACGGTGAAGGAACTGCTGGAGGATCCAGAAGAGCTGTTGCTGCAAGGCTAAATCCTATATGTTCTTAGTTCAATAACCGCCGGGGCTTGTGCTCCGGCGGTTTTGTTGCGTCTTACGATTTCAAGAGCAGGAACGCTTGGCGCTGAAGAAATAAATCGTGAAATTTGCACCCAAAAATTAGATGAGAGATAATAAATTTATGGAAAATTAAGGGTTGACTATATAGTTGTTAGCGTACTATAATGGCACAAAATACCTTGATATTTTTCTGAGGAAAGTACATTTCTTCTGAATATCTTCATGATGCAGTACCCAAAAATTCTTTTTTTTGCGCAATATTTTGGATAGCAGCATCAGGCTTCTTAATCACCATATCCGTCTCTACCCAAATGAAGCACTTGGTGAAATATCCTTCACGTCCATGCTACGAAGAAATACAAGGAATTGGTTGAGTATGTGACGAAGCTATATAAGGATGGATTGCTGGATAAGTAAACGTTTACAGTGCAGGATACAGATTGAATAGCCAAGGCGAGTACGAGTATCTGGTGTGGCCGTCATGCTATGTTCAGCAATTTGAGCAGATAAATGTAAGCGTTATCTGGAAATTCATCAGGCCGCATATGATTGATACATGAAGATTTGAAAGCGTTATGCAGTGTTAAGGTGAGCTATTTCAGACTCTAAACAAGTAGCGAGTAGGAGGAGAGATCACATGAAACAAGTTAGAATCGGTATCATTGGAGCGAGAGGGAGAGGCGGTATCGCCAAGTACTGGCACAATCCCGAAGGGCGATCCATCGTTGTAGGAGCGGCGGATATATTTCCGGAACGACTGGAGGAATTCAAGAACGATGTTAATCCAGATGCCTTCGTAACGACGGATTACCGTGAGTTGATTGCTCGTGATGATATCGATGCGATTGCCGTTACTTCACCTGACTATGTTCATGAAGAGCATGCGGTGGCAGCGCTTCGAGCTGGCAAGCATGTGTTCTGTGAAAAGCCATTAGCGATCACGGTGGAAGGTTGCGACAACATCTTGCAGGCGTGGAAGGAATCCGGCAAACGATTGATGGTAGGCTTCAATATGCGCTACATGAATATGTACCGTACGATGAAGGAGATCGTCGATTCTGGTGCGATTGGGAAGATAAAAGCTGTGTGGGTGCGTCATTTTGTTGGATTTGGCGGTTACTACTATTACCACGATTGGCATGCCAATTCGAATAATACGACAGGACTGCTGCTGCAGAAGGGCTCCCATGACATTGATATTATTCATTGGATTACCGGAAGTTATGCGACTAAGGTGTCGGCATTTGGAAGTCTGGACTTCTTCGGCGGCGATAAGCCGAATGATCTGACATGCCCAACCTGCAAGGAGCGGGAGACATGTACTGAAGCAAGCTCTGGCAGTTTGATCCATTGCGCTTTCCGTGAAGAAGTAAATGTTGAAGATAATAACATGGTGATTATGGAGCTCGAGGGCGGAATTAAAGCTTCTTATCTACAGTGTCACTTTACACCGGATTATCAGCGCAATTATACATTCATCGGTACTGAGGGACGCATGGAGAACAGCGAGCTGGACAATAAGGTATACGTCTGGACGCGCCGCTCGAACACGGAGCGAGAGCTTGCGGATCGGGTGTACGAGGTGAAGGAAGCCCATGGTTCACACGGGGGAGCTGACCCTGTCATCTGTAAGGATTTCGTTGATATGATATTGGACGGCAAGGAGCCTATTGCGACACCGCTTGCGGGTCGTATGAGCGTAGCCGTAGGCTGTGCGGCGACGGAATCGATTCGATCAGGCGGAGGCGTGGTGAAGGTATCGACCGCTCCGAATCTGACGGAGCCGGTGCAGGCTTAATAGACGCTGGCGAAGCGCCCATCGGACCCGAGACGCAGAAAATCAACGTCTCAGCCCCGAAAAGGGCGCAAAAATGAGCTGAGACGTCGAAAAAGTGCATCTCAGCTCCCAAAAGGTGTCATTCAAGCCCCTTCAGGGGTCTGAGACGTCGAAAATCAACGTCTCAGCCCTGAAAAGGGCACGAAAATGAGCTGAGACGTCGGAAAAGTGCATCTCAGCCTCCAAAAGGTGCCATCCAAGCCCCTTCAGGGGTCCGAGACGTCGAAAACCGACGTCTCAGCCCTGAAAAGGGCACGAAAATGAGCTGAGACGTCGAAAAAGTGCATCTCAGCCCCGCGCAAGCGCCGGCCGCGGCCTTGCCGGAGGTATCCATCGATACCTCCGGCAACTAAACAAGGGAGCGTACCTGTAATCACCCTACAGGTACGCTCCCTTTTCATTAATGATGCTTATGCTCTGTCGGCTGCTTAGGCAGCATCTCCTCGATCCTCTTCATCGTGCGGTACTTCTCCTTGCGCGCCATACGATTCGCTTCCCAGCCGGAAAGCGCACTTAACGGAATGATGGCTGCAGCATACCAGATCGACGTCATGTGGTCTCTCATCTGAACGGCAAATAAAAATCCGAACACAACTAGTGGAGCATAGTCAATGTACTTGACAAGCCAATGACGTTTGCCGAATTGATTCTCCGCAATGCCGAAGCAGAAAAGTCCAGCAAGTGCGATAATGCCAAGAATGGTCAGATTATGGGTGACGTCTAACGATCTCATTGCCATCGTGCCAACAATCAAGATGAATCCAGCTATACCAAACGGCTTATACAGCATACAATTCTCCTCCGTGATGATAATCTTTGCTCGCAATTAGCGGGTATCGTGATTAATTTCGGATATGATCCGGTTTCAATCGGATATCTTCAATGAGTTGAAGCAATTCCCTTGGACATTGCTCCATGTACTCTCTGGAGATCGGTCTACTGAACTTGTCCTTGATCTGGCTGTCGGAGTCGGACGATATCGCTTCTAACCACTCCTCCAAGATCGAATGATTGTCCATCATCTGAGCGAAGCCTCGTTCGATGAAATACTGACAGTTCTCCTCTTCCTGACCTGGTATGGGCGAATCGAACAGCATAGGAATTCCTTTCAACATACCTTCGGTACAGGTCATGCCCCCCGGCTTCGTTACGAGCAGGTTAGAAGCGTCCATCATGACGGGAATCTCTTTCGTAAACTCGTAAATATGTACATTCGGATGCTGAAAGGCAGGCGCCTGCTTCATTCGATCGATCATCTTATGATTGCTCCCCATACAGTACAGGAACTGAACACGGTCACGCCATCTTTGAGTGACTTCATCCAACCTTACATCATTAAGCGACAGCCCCCAACCGCCGCCCATAAACATCACAGTAGGCATTGAACGGAGCCCAAGCGCAGCACGCGCATCTTCTTGAGCGGAGCGTTCCCAGAATTTCGGATGTACAGGAATTCCAGACACGATAACTCGATCCGGTGATACCCCGCGATCTAGCAGCTTGCGCTTTACAACTTCGGCGGACACGAGATAAGTGTTAACTTTATCATCAACCCAAGATCCATGGGCATCATAATCCGTAATGAGCGTATAGAGAGGAACTTGGAGTCCTGCTCGCTTCAGACGGGACATGATGATGTTCGGAAATGGGTGCGTACACACGATTGCGTCAGGTCTAAGCTGCTGCACAACTAGAGATGCATGAGAATAAAAAATCCGATGTAAGGCAAGCTGTGTAATGCGATTAAGCGGCTTTTGATATTGTTTACGGTACAATAAACCAACGAGCCTCGGCCTCGTGCTGACTGTCTTCCGATAAGCTTCAATGACAAGCGGCGCTACAGTTGGATTAAGAAACTTGCCTAATTCCATCACTCGAGGATGGATATCGGGGTCGAGACGCTTCAATCCATTTGCCAACGCATGCGCGGCTTGTGTATGTCCAGTACCGAAACCTTCAGATAAGAGAAGGATTCTTGTTTTTTTCATCTATTTCACCCAAACAATATTATAACCTTTAATCAGTACAGAATCATCCAGAACCATATACATAATTTAAAGTGAAATTTTCTGAAAAAGACTGTTGCATTTTACATTCGAGTGTGATAAAGTGATTCCATTGACTTGGTGACCAAATAAGTAAACTGGTCATTCAGTCACTGGGGTTTAGATTGTGATACATGAGTGTTATTCGGTTAGCTGGAAAGGAGTGACACCAATGTCCGTAGATCGACGCAAACAAATTATAGAAGCAGCTGCTCAGTCATTCGCCTTATTCGGCTATAAGGCAACGACGATGGATCAAGTCGCGAAGATTGCGAAGGTTGGGAAAGGCACGATCTACACCTTTTTTGCAACTAAGGAAGAGCTCTTTGATCAGATCATACAGTCCGTGATATTGGAAATGAAGGAGATTGCAGATCGCGAGATCGAAGTGAAGCGCCCTTTCTTTGAGAGTATGTACAAGGTGTTGGATCAAGTGCTCCACTTCCGCAGCAAGCATGAGTTGGCTATGAAGCTGTCTCAAGAGCTGCGCGACTTTGGAACACCGATGGCGCAGGAGGCGCTCGACAGGCTTGAGCATGAACTCCTTCATTATATGGAGCGTCAGCTGCAGACGGCTATGGATAAGAAAGAGATAAAACAGCTTGATCCTAAGTTGACTAGTTTCATCATGTACCAGTTGTACAAGTCGCTTACGACCGAGTGGAACAAGATGTATGAGCCGCTGGAAGAGCAGACGATTAAAGAACTGTTCTACCATCATATTTTCAAAGCAATCTCGATATCTGATTCATAAGAAGAGCGCCAAAGGTCACGACTTCCGCAACACATTGGTTTACGATTCGTGGATTAAAGCGAATTGTTGGCCGGAAGACGAGTCGTTTCCTTTTGCCTTGAATGACCAAATGAGCCAAATAGTCAGATGGTTTTGGCAAATGATGTCAGTGTGAAATATCACATCTCCAGAAGAAGTATTCTAAATAAAAGAGAGGAACAACACTATGAAAGGTTTAAGATTGTTCGGCAAAGAATGGAAGCAAATATTTAAGAGTCCGAAGCTTCTCATACCAGTTATTGCAGTCATGTTAATCCCAGTTATGTACGGTGGCTTGTTTGTCGGGACCTTTTGGGACCCGTATGCGAGATTGGGAGATCTCCCTATCGCAATTGTAAACCTGGATGAGGGTGTCACTTTTGAAGGGAAAACCTTCGCCGTAGGTCAAGAGCTTACGGATGAACTGAAGAAAAGCAATGATTTTCAGTATAACTTTGTAGGAGCGGATGAAGCGAAAGATGGTCTGATTAATGATCGCTATTATATGTCGATAACCATCCCGCAAGATTTCTCGAAGCAGGCGACAACGCTGTTGGATGATGAGCCGAAGCCTGCAGAGCTCATTTTTGAAACAAATGAAGGTCATAACTTCTTAGCGGCTCAGATCGGAGACGCTGCTATAAATGAAATCAATTCAGAGATATCCAGTAATATAACAGAGGCTTATACAACTCTTATGTTTGATGTAGCAGGAAAGGCTGCTGACGGCTTGAAGGAAGCCGGCGACGGTGCTGGCAAGCTGCATGATGGAACAGTTGAGCTGGCAGATGGAGCTCAAACGTTGAATGAGAACTTGAATAAGCTGGCAGACGGCGCTATTCAGTTGAAACAAGGCGTAGCTCCACTCAACAGCGGCGTCAAGCAGTTGACGGATGGCGTTAACGGATTAAACAGCGGTGCAGCTTCGTTGAGCAGCGGACTTGGTCAACTGTCCGCAGCACATAAGCAGCTGCTGGATGGTGCTCAGCAAGCGCAGCAAGGAGCTGCAGGCTTGGAGCAGGGCTTGGAAGCATCGGTAGAAGGCAGTGCTAAGCTGAAAGAGGGCGCGGCTGCGTTATCCGGCGGCTTAGAGCAGCTGACGAAGATGAGTCCAGAGTTGGCAGAGAACCCGGCGGTGAAACAACTGGTCGCTGCCAGCAAGTCGGTTCTTCAAGGCGCAGAACAGTTGAATCAAGGTCAGCAGCAATTGTCTGCAGGAGCGAAGCAACTCAGTGCTGGTCAGGATCAACTGACAGCAGGAATGAAGCAGTTCGATACGAAGCTGAATGAAGCTTCTGCGGGCAGCAAGCAGCTTGCAGCAGGAGCAGATAAGCTCGCAACAGGCGTTTCCGGCCTGCAAGGCGGAGTAACGCAAGCAGAAGACGCAATCAATCAGCTGGCAGACGGAGCAAGCAAGCTGGCAGCAGGCAGCGCGGCGCTGCATGAAGGTACAGTTCAATTAGGAGACGGCTCTAATGAGCTTTCGACTAAGCTGAACGAGGCTGCAGACGGTGCTTCGAAAATTAAATCAACAGACGAACGTGTTGAAATGTACGCTAAACCAGTCAAGCTTGTAGAATCCAGTGTCCATGAAGTACCTAACTACGGTACTGGCTTCTCACCATACTTCTTGTCCTTAGGCTTGTACGTAGGTGCGTTAATCTTGACGATCATCATACCATTGGTAGAATCGCCTGATCCGTTCGCAAACGGCTGGAGCCGATTCTTCAGTAAGACAATGCTCTTCCTGTCCGTAGGTGTTGTTCAAGCGCTGATCGCAGACTTGGTCATGATACAAGGTCTTGGACTTGAAGTGAAAGATACCGGCATGTTCATATTATTCACGATTATAACCAGCGTAACCTTTATGCTGATCGTTCAATCCCTTGTGACGACGCTTGGCAACCCAGGCCGATTCATCGTAATCGTTCTGCTCATTCTGCAACTGGTATCCTGTGGTGGTACATTCCCAGTTGAGTTGACGCCTGGCTTTATGCAAGCCGTTGGACCGTGGGTGCCAATGACTTACACCGTAATGGGCTTCAAAGCTGTAATCTCAACCGGAGATATAAGCGCGATGTGGCATCAAGTTGGCATACTCGCAATATATATGGTTGTATTCGCAGCGATTACATTCGCATTCTTTACGGTCAAAGCTCGCCAAAGCAAGAATGAGGCGCAGCAGAACCCAACTATAGCTTAATTAATTTTTGAAAAACACCTCTATCTGTAGACCATTCATTTGGCCGCAGGTAGAGGTGTTTTTTTATGGAAGATAGCTGTAAGCAGGAACTAGGATGAATGACTCATTTTATACAAAAATAATGGAATTTGTCGATTCCTCATAACATTTTATAGCGAAAGAACCGTTATAGTATGTATATGAATCTTTGTGACATTACCGTCATGTGGAAAGGGGAAGTTCGAGTGAATGTAAGACGCAAGACGGCATCATGGTTTGCCTTACTGCTAGTTATAACGCTGATTGTTGGCGTATTACCATTCAACGGAGTCGCTCAGGCGGCAGAAACCGTGATCAACGTCGAGTTTGAGAACCAATCGCCGCAGGTTGATGTTGTTGTAGAGGATCAGTCCGTACAGCTTAAATTGTGGGCTACTATTAAAGAAGAGAGCGGTAAGAGAGACGTAACAGGCGCAGCAACCTGGACCTCTTCTAATCCGAATGTTGTAACCGTAGAGAATGGCTGGGTTAAAGGTGTAGGAGAAGGAAAAGCGGAAATTACCGCTAAGTATCAGTCCTTCACGTTGAAGAAAACGGTTGTCTCGAAGTACATGTACGACACCCTAGTTGTACAGAATGCGGAATCCAACCTTGAAGTTGCGGCTGAGCAAACGTTGCAACTAGGTATGAAACCAGAATGGAAAGCAATTGCTAAAGATACCAACCCTGTTACAGAAGACGATGTAACGGCTCTGGCAACCTGGACGTCTTCCAATACGGAAGTCGCGGATGTATCCAAAGGTAAAGTCACGCTAAAGAGCAAAGGTAAAGCGGATATTACAGTTAAGTATAAAGGAATGTCGAAGACGATTAAGTTAACGGTAGGCATTCCGTATGATGAGATTAAAATTACTCCCAATAAACTGTTGGAGTTTGAATACGGCGGCGCGGAACAACAGCTGGCTGCGTTGGTTAAGCAACCAGACGGTGCCATGTTCGATGTAGCGGACAAAGCCGAGTGGTCATCAAGCGATAATAATGTTGTAGAAGTGAAGAACGGTAAAGTGAAGCCTATTAATGTAGGTACTGCTACCATTACGGTATCCTATCTAGGCCGCACCGATTCCATAACCGCTGTCGTTCGTTCATCGTTCCAAGCGATGCGCATGGAGCCAAGTGAGAAGCTGAATAGAATGATCGGCGATCCAGAAGAGAAGATATCTACATATGTAATTAAGAAAAATGAAGCTACAGGCCAGCTTGAGACGATCGATGTCAGCCAAGAAGCAGAATGGACGTCCAGCAACGTGATGGCCGTGACTGTGGATAAGGGCATTGTCCGTTTTAAGGGAGCGGGAACCTCGACGATTACTGCTTCGTACAAAGGCCTGACGAAATCAATTGAAGTAACGGTATACCCAATAATTAAAGACATTGAATGGAAAGACGAGAAGACGGACAAGAACGAGTCTGGAATTCGTGAGCTCGGCGTGTACGTCGATGATATCGTGGATATCCCTGTCGTGATGGGTGTGACACTCGGCGGCGACAAAGTCGATGTCAGCAAGATTATGAAGTGGACATCCAGCGATGAAGATGTGGTAACGATCGACGATGGCAAGATCAAAGCACTTAAGCGCGGCGAAGCGCAGTTGGTAGGTGTGCTTGACGGCAAGACGATGATTCTGAATGTGAAAGTAAACCGCAAGGCGCTCATTATGCAGGCGAACGTCGATGAGCTTAAGCTCGTTACCGGTAAAGAATCAGAGCTTCCTACCGTCACCGTTATATATACGGATGGAGAAGAGCAGGATGTAACGAAGGAAGTGGATTGGGAATCCACCTCTCCGAATTTGCTCGTGCTCGATGACAAACTGAAGGCGCTGGTTGCTGGCAAAATGACGTTGAATGGTACATTTTCCAATGTAAAGCTGTCGCTTAAAGTTACGATTGAAGAAGCGGTCGTGAGCTATGAGATTGCACCGCAGAGTATCTATACGAATGTAGGCAAGTCTGAAACGATTAAAGTAACAGGCAAGTATAAGAACGGCAAGACGGTCTCGCTCGGCTCCAAGATTGATTGGAAAGTGGAAAATGAGAAGATCGCAACTGTAAAAGGCAGCTCCGTGAAGGGCGTAAGTATCGGCAACACCAAGCTCGTTGGGGAATACCAAGGAACGAAGCTCGAAATACCGGTATACGTCAAGCCGAAGCTCCTCAAGATTGAAGCAAATCCTTCCAGTATTAAGCTGGGGGTAGGTCAGAGTGCAACATGGAAGGTAAGCGCGATCTATGATACAGGTGAAGTGGTTGATGTCACTTCGAAGGTAGTCGCAGTTCCTTCAAGTACGAAGATCAAGGTATCACCAGGCAACGTGCAAGGTGTGTCTGCTGGCAGCGGGTCGATCAAAATCACATTTGATGGCAAAACGACAACGCTGCGTGTTACAGTCAAATAAATAATCGATGGTTCAAGACCGCAGTTTCTCTGTTAAAGAGGGCTGCGGTCTTTGCATTATTCGACATAAAATTTGGACTGAAATAAGGTTTGACGAGACAGTTGATGAGTGTGAGGAGCATGGCATGAGGATAGTTGAGGATGGTTGTAGAACGATAATGGTATTCATAAAAATGAATAAAAATACAATTATTCATGCCTGCAGAACCTTTCCTTAGTGTTCAGGTTTATCGTGTCGATGTATAGACTCCGTCATAAGCCAAAAGCATGTTTAACTATGCACAACATATAACTAGTCATATATGGTAAGGTGCAGCAAGAATAGGTATAGTGATGGCTGCCGCACAAAAACAAATCTTATCGCAATCATAAAATATTTAAATTGTCAGCCTTGGAGCGCGATGATAAAATAGTAAAACAATTTGAATGAATAATTATAAGTATGCAACGCTTCTAAATAAAATGCAGACAGAGAGGTTGCTTTCTATGAATCGATACGGTTTACCATTAAAGCAGGGTTTGTACGACCCGCAGTTTGAGAAAGACGCATGCGGTATGGGGTTCGTCGCTCATATTAAAGGCCAGAGGTCCCATGACATCGTCCGCCAAGCCTTGGCCGTATTGGTCAGTATGGAGCATCGCGGAGGTCAAGGCAGTGAACCGAATACTGGCGATGGAGCGGGCATTATGCTGCAGATTCCGCACCGTTTCTTCTCGAATGAGATGATGAAGCTAGGAATTGAGCTTCCAGAAGCCGGACAATATGGTGTCGGAATGTTGTTTATGTCGCAAGATGAGCGTATTCGGGAGCAGCATGAAGCAGTGCTGCGAGAGATTATTGAAGAAGCCGGCCAGACATGTATCGGATATCGGACTGTGCCGACTTACGACGAGATGCTCGGTCAATCCGCGAAGGCGGTTAAGCCTTATGTTCGTCAGGTGTTTATCGGACGCAGCAGCGACCTCGCAGATGATCTTGCCTTCGAGCGCAAGCTGTACATGATCCGCAAGCGGGCAGAGCTTGCGATTCGCTATACAGATGCGGAAGGCGCCGATACGTTCTACATCCCGAGCATGTCCTTCCGCAAGATCGTCTACAAGGGCATGTTGACCACCGAGCAAGTAGGTCAATTCTACCTCGATCTTCAGCAAGAAACACTCGATTCTGCCATTGCGCTTGTCCACTCTCGATTCAGCACGAATACGTTTCCCAGCTGGGAGCGGGCTCATCCATATCGCTTCATGATTCATAACGGCGAGATCAATACCTTGCGCGGCAATGTGAACTGGATGCACGCTCGCCAAACCTTGTTCCAATCGGATGCATTTGGTGACGAGCTGGAGCAGATCAAGCCGATCATCAATCCCGATGGCTCAGATACAGCGATGTTCGACAACACGTTTGAATTCATGTATCTGGCAGGCCGCTCCTTGCCGCATGTGGCGATGATGATGGTACCGGAGCCATGGTCGAACAATGAGAACATGGACCCAGCTAAACGCGCCTTCTATGAATATCACAGCTGCTTGATGGAGCCGTGGGATGGACCGGCGGCGATGGCATTTACCGATGGTATTCAGATCGGCGCTATACTGGACCGCAACGGCTTGCGTCCAGCTCGATATTACGTCACAAAGGACGATCTGATCGTTATGGGCTCGGAAGCAGGCGTACTTGATATCCCGCCTGAGAATGTGCTCTATAAGGATCGCCTGCGTCCAGGCCGCATCCTGCTTGTGGATACAGCGCAAGGCCGCATCATATCCGACGAAGAGGTTAAAGCGCAGATTGCTGCCGAGAATCCATATCAGGAGTGGCTCGATGAGCATCTCGTCGACCTTGACGGTCTGCCGGACGCGCCGGAAGCATTAGAGCCGAATCACGACAATGTGACTCAGCTGCAGCAGGCGTTTGGCTATACATTTGAAGAGCTGCGCAAGACGCTGGAACCGATGGCTTTGAGCGGTGCAGAGCCTATCGGCTCGATGGGCTACGACGCGCCGCTCGCGGTGCTGTCCGATCGGCCGCAGCGTTTATACAATTACTTTAAGCAATTGTTTGCTCAAGTCACGAACCCGCCGATCGATGCGATTCGCGAGGAGATTGTAACGGCGACGGGTACCACGATTGGACCGGAGCGCAATCTGCTCAAGCCTGAGCCGGAGAGCTGCCGCCACATTAAGCTGCCGACGCCGGTGCTCTCGAATGAAGAGTTTGCGAAGCTGCGTCATATTCGCCGCCCAGGCTTCAAGTCGATTACGATTCCAACCCTGTTCACGGCTGATCAAGGCGCGGAGGGTCTGCGTGCAGCGATTAAGCTCATGTGCGAAGCGGCAGATCGGCTTATTGGGAAGGGTCATAATATAATCATCCTGTCGGACCGCGGAGTGGATGCGGAGAACGCAGCGATACCGGCATTGCTCGCGGTATCCAGCTTGCATCACCACCTGATCCGTCAAGGAACTCGGACGAAGGTCGGCATTATGCTGGAATCGGGCGAGCCGCGTGAGGTGCATCATTATGCGCTGCTGCTCGGATACGGCGTGAATGCGGTGAACCCGTATCTGGCATTCGAAACGCTGGATGACATGATCAAGCAAGGACTGCTTCGCGGTGTTTCGCACGAGAAGGCAGTCAAGAACTATATTAAAGCCGCAACGAAAGGCGTCGTTAAGATTCTGTCGAAGATGGGCATCTCGACGGTGCAATCGTACCGCGGCGCACAGATATTTGAAGCTATCGGATTGAAGTCCGATTTCATAGATGAATACTTTACGTGGACGGCATCCCGCATTGGCGGCATCGGTCTCGAGGAGATCGCGGAGGAGGCGCTGTCTCAGCATTATCGAGCATTTGCGAGCCAGGAAGGACGCGATCGAGAGCTGGATACCGGCGGCGAATATCAATGGCGCAAGCACGGCGAGGAGCATCTGTTCCATCCGCAGACGATCCACACACTGCAGGAAGCTTGCCGCAAAGGCGACTATAAGCTGTACAAGAAATATACCAAGCTTGTGCAGGGCGAATACAGCCAGAACGGTACGCTTCGTTCGCTGTTAGATCTGAAGCCGGCGGGCGAGCCGGTGTCGATCGATGAGGTTGAGCCGGTAGAGAGTATCGTGAAGCGTTTCAAGACGGGAGCGATGTCATTCGGCTCCATCTCGAAGGAAGCGCACGAGACGCTCGCGATCGCGATGAACCGCATCGGCGGCAAGTCGAACTCCGGCGAGGGCGGAGAGAATCCGGCACGGTACGTGAAGGATGCGAACGGCGACTGGCGCCGCAGTGCGATCAAGCAGGTCGCATCTGGACGCTTCGGCGTAACGTCCAACTATCTCGTTAATGCGGAGGAGATCCAGATCAAGATGGCACAGGGCGCTAAGCCTGGTGAAGGCGGCCAGCTTCCGGGACGCAAGGTGTACCCATGGGTAGCTGAGGTACGCGGCTCCACACCGGGTGTCGGCTTGATCTCACCGCCGCCGCATCATGATATTTATTCGATTGAAGATCTGGCGGAATTAATCTATGACTTGAAAAATGCAAACCCGCGCGCGGCTATCAACGTGAAGCTCGTATCTGAAGTGGGAGTTGGCACGATTGCGGCGGGTGTGGCGAAGGGGCGCGCAGACGTGATCCTCGTCAGCGGCTATGACGGCGGTACCGGCGCGTCACCGCAAGGCTCGATTCGCCACGCAGGATTGCCATGGGAGCTTGGGCTTGCGGAAACGCACCAGACGCTCATCCTGAACAATCTTCGCGACCGCGTGAAGCTGGAGACGGACGGCAAGATGATGACCGGCCGCGATCTGGCGATTGCCGCGCTGCTCGGAGCCGAGGAGTACGGCTTCGCCACTGCGCCGCTCGTCGTCGTAGGCTGCGTCATGATGCGTGTGTGCCAGCTGGACACATGCCCGGTCGGTGTCGCGACGCAGAATCCGGAGCTGCGGAAGAACTTCAAGGGCGACCCGGATCATCTCGTCAACTTCATGATGTTCGTAGCTGAAGAACTGCGCGAGATTATGGCAGAGCTCGGCTTCCGTACACTAGACGAGATGATTGGTCAGACCGGCTGCCTGAATATGAAAGAAGCCGTCAGCCACTGGAAGGCGAAGCATCTGGATTTGACGACGCTCCTGTACCAGCCGGAGCTGCCTGAAGGCTCGTCGCGCATCAAGACGCGCGAGCAGAACCACGGCATCGAAGAGACGCTGGATATGCAGCGTCTTGTACCAGCCGCGCAGGCTGCGCTCGCGCAGGGCGATGCCGTGGAAGGCACGTTCCCGATTACGAATGTGAATCGGGCAACGGGCACGATCCTCGGCAGCGAAGTGACGCGCAAGTATGGCGCGCAAGGCCTGCCTGAGGATACGATCCGCTTCACATTTGAAGGATCGGCAGGCCAGAGCTTCGGCGCGTTCGTGCCGCGCGGCATGACGCTCACGGTCGTCGGCGACAGCAACGACTACGTCGGCAAAGGGCTGTCCGGCGGCAAGCTGATCGTGAAGCCGTCGCCGCGCGCGACCTATAAAGCCGAGGATAACATTATAATCGGCAACACGGCATTCTATGGCGCGACGAGCGGCGAAGCGTATATTCGCGGTATCGCGGGTGAGCGCTTCGCGGTGCGGAACTCGGGCGTACACGCGGTCGTAGAAGGTGTCGGTGATCATGGCTGCGAATATATGACAGGTGGACGTGTCGTCGTTCTGGGAACGACAGGCCGCAACTTTGCAGCGGGGATGTCGGGCGGTATCGCCTATGTGCTCGATCCCGACAATACCTTCGTTAACCGCTGCAATCTGGAGATGGTGCTGCTGGAGCGCATCGAGGACGAAGAGGAAGAGACGGCTGTGAAGCAGATGATTGAGCAGCATGTTCGTTATACGGGCAGTGAGCTCGGTCAGCGCGTTCTTGACCATTGGAATGAGACGCTGCCGCAATTCGTTCGCGTTATTCCGAAGGATTATAAGCGGATGATGGAGCAGATCGCGAAGGTTGAAGCGAAAGGCTTGACTGGCGAAGCTGCGCTGTTAGCGGCATTTGACGCGAATATGCGTGACTTGAACCGCGCGGCAGGTAATTAATGCCACGGAAGCTTCCATAATAAGTATTAGAAGTTCTTGAATAACCCTTATTCATCGTCTACGATAGTACAAGTGAGTACTAGTAGATTGATGGTAAGGGTTTTTCATTTTCAGAACAGATGGTGATTACATTCATGAATCATTCTCCATGGGCTATGTTTCGCGGTAATTCTCGTGCGATGAACTCTTTCATTTGGGCGAGTATGATTAATTCAACAGGAGCGGCGCTCATGTGGCCGCTGACAACGATCTTCGTTCATCAACAGTTGGGAAGATCGCTGGCTGATGCGGGCTTTGTCATTATGATGCAGATGCTGGGCGGGATGCTCGGTCAATTCGCAGGCGGTTCTATGTACTACAAGCTCGGTATTCGCAAGCTGCTGATCGGCTCGTTGGCTCTAGCGGGATTGCTGCAGGCATCGCTGGTCTTTACGGCTTACAATGACTGGTGGAGCTACATCATCACGATGGCGTTGATCGGATTCACCACGAATATGTCGATGCCGGCGATTCAATCCTTTATCGGATTTCAGTGGCCAGAACGCAGGGACGAGCTGTTCAATTCCGTCTATGTGGCGAACAATATCGGTGTTGCACTTGGAACAGCGATTAGCGGTGTGCTGGCGGACATTTCGTTTAATCTGACCTTCTTGATTAATGCAGCTTCATCGGTGGGGTTTGCGGTCTTTTTCTATTATTATTTACGTAGGATGGAGATAAAGGGGCCAGACAACAGCAGCAGAGGACAATCGCAAGATCGTGCTGCTTCATCTACTGCTTCCAAAGTATATAAGCAGCCTGCTCATGTGCCTGAAACAGGCGCAATTCCTGCTCTAACGATGTGGGATCAGCTCAAGAGCGTGCGGTTGTACTTGTTCCTGTCTGTGGGGGCGATGCTGATCTGGCTTGCGAATTCGATGTGGGGCTCAGGAGTTGCGCCTCATCTAACAGATCAGGGCATGGAAATGAAGATGTACAGCTGGCTGTGGACGATCAACGGAATCATCATTTTCCTCGGACAGCCGATTACGAATTGGATCAAACGAACGATAGCTCGACCGATAACCTCACAATTGACATGGAGCGCCGTGTTCTACTGCATCGCGTATGGGATCATATGGATCATCCCTTCCTATCCCGGCTTCGTGTTTGGCATGCTCATCGCAACGCTTGGAGAAATGCTGGTATCGCCGGCGGTTCCGGCGTTCCTAGCGGCACGGACAGGAAGACAAGCTCCATTCTATATGGGCGTCGCGGGTGGAATCAGCTCGGTCGGCAGAATGATTGGACCTTATGTATTGGGAATAGCCTACGATGGAGGCGGCTTGGATGCAGTGGTCATCGTCTCGATCATAATCGGAGCGATGTCCGTTATCAGCTTTGCTGTGCATGCTTATCTTCATCGTGAATCTCACGCGAAAGAGTACATCCATACTTTTGACACCTAGCCGTCGCATTACAATGTTTTCGACAAAAATAGAACTGGAATGTTATAAGTTTGTCTCCACTGTCCGACAGTTTACCTTGAACGATTTCGCTATACTTAAAGTTGTCCTAAGCATACATGCAATGATGGACATTTCACAGAATAATGATGAAGCGGGGTTAGGACAGGTATGAACGAACATCGGTATTCCGACAGCCTGAACGAGCATCAAGAGGACTCTCGAATCGTATTGGATGTGGCTCAGGTTCTGCATGAAATGGGCATTGAGACGGAACGTTATACAGAGGGCATCATTCAGATCCTTTCGATAAATGAGGCTAACTAGCGAAGTTGTTTCGATCACTAGAATTGGTTATAGTTGAGCTCAATACGAATTAGAAGAGGCTCGTTCCTGAGGCTAATGAATCAGCTTAAGGAACGAGCCTCATTATGTTTAGGTTCTCATAAGCCGCTCAGCTCGCACAAAGGCGATAAACCGTCTTGCTTCCTCGTCAGTTAGTTCACGGCCGTCTACCATCAGCTTGTAGCTCTTCAATAGATCTTCATCTGAGAGCTCCAGCTTGTCCACAAAACCCCGAACATCCTCGGACAATGCCGGCTGTATACGATGGGTACGGCCGATAATGTAGTCGATGGATACCTCGAATATATCCGCCAATTGGTTGAGTATGTCAAAGTCAGGCTTGCGTCTATTCTTCTCATAGTGGGAGAGGGAGGCTCGTGTAATGCCCAGCGATGAAGCTAATTCCTCTTGGGTCCATCCCTTATGCTCTCTTAGCTCCGCTATTCGGGTGCCGTAATCCATTCTTACATTAAACCTCCTATCAAGCAGACTCTATCGCGTTCTAGCTCAGAGATGCAGCTTACAGTGTCATGATTCATCGGTATCATATAACTCCTTGCGAATCTATTCTATCATAGAGCATTTTTGACGAATATAGATTTCATAAAGTTCATGCAGCCATTTCTCTCGGATACGACCGAGCGGGAATGGCTTTTTTTGATGCCGCGCTAAATGTGAAATATGCCAGAAGACTTACAAAGAATCAATAAATAGTAGTAATAAAGTCGCTACATGTTTCATTTATATATATAAGCACGCTTTTCTCCAGCATACCACACGCGAAAGTCAGGTGATCAAAGAGTGATCGATCTTCATTGTCATATTTTACCCGGATTAGATGACGGAGCTAGCGACATGGGAGAGACGCTGCGAATGGCTGCGTATGCCGTGAAACAGGGTATTCATACGATCGTCGCGACACCTCATCATCGGACGAGACATCATGACAATCCTTCGGACAAGATACGTGAGGCGCTTCAACAGGTTCAGAATCAGCTTGCGCAGGCAAGGCTGCCAATACGTTTATTAACAGGACAAGAGTATAGATTAAACGCAGCCTATATGCAGGATCTCGCAGCAGGTCATATGCAGACACTCGCTGACAGCTGTTATTTACTAGTGGAGCTGCCGCAATCGAGTATCCCTGTGTACTTCCATCGTTTCATAGCGGATATGACGGCGGCAGGCGTGAACATCGTTATTGCTCACCCTGAGAGACATCTCTCGATAGTAAGTCAGCCATCCATTCTAGAAAGCTGGATCGCCAAAGGCATTCTGCTTCAAGTGACAGCGCCCTCTCTGATTGGAGAGTATGGCCGCAAGATTCAGAAGACCGCAATGTGGATATGCAAGCAGCGATGGGCTCACTTATTGGGCTCGGATGCCCACCATATTCATACCAGACAGTTTCATCTGAAAGAGGCTTACGCAGCGATCGCAAAGCATGTGAGTGTTGAGTATATGGAAGAGGTAAAGCGGAATGCGGAATTAGTTATAGCAGGCAAACAGATCGAAGCAGGGAATTATGCGCTGTTGCCGCGCGGTAAATTCCTGCAATAACGATAAAGGACTGGTTGCAGTGGAATTACAAGACTTACTACATGTTATTAAGAAACGTTTCTGGTTCATGACTGTGTTCGTTCTCCTTATAAGCGTGTCAGTCGGGTACATCAGTTTCAATTGGATCACGCCGAAGTATGAAGCTGCAAGCAAGCTGCTTGTGAACAATCTTTCCGACAATAACCCAGCGCCTGTGGATGTGAACACGATCAACATGAACATTATGCTGATCAACTCTTATAAGGAGATACTGCAGTCCGCCCGCATAAAGGATAAAGTGCTGGAGCGATACCCTGACTTACAGCCGCACGCAGGGCTCCTGCAGCAGGTGCGAATTATTTCGGGGCGCGAATCTCAGGTGATGACATTAACTCTAGTAGATACCTCGTATCAGAGAGCGGCTGAGATCGTGAACGCAATGGCGACCGTCTTCAAAGAGGATATTCCGCAGCTGATGAAAGTGGATAATGTGTCGGTGCTAGATCTAGCGAAGCTGGATGATCATGCTGCTCCAATCAGCCCGAATCACATCTTGAACTTAATGATCGCTTTCGTTCTTTCTTCTATGTTCATGCTAGCGATCTCGCTCATGCTCGAGAAGCTGGATGACACGATCAAGACGGAGGCGGAAGTGGAGGGTCTGCTCGGTCTGCCCGCTTTAGGAGCGGTGATGAGAGTGAAGCAAAGTGACCTTAAAGAGAAAGCAGTGCGTGTAAACAAGAAGCAAGCAGGTGAACTAAATGCCAAGACAAGCGCATAACAGAGAATTAATTACCGTCATTAATCCACAGTCCTTCATATCAGAATCATTTCGCACGATACGCACGAACATTAATTTTGCAGGCTGGGATCGTCCCATACAAACCCTGATCATCACGTCAACTCTGCCAAGCGAAGGGAAGTCTACTATCACAGCGAATCTAGCTGTCTCTTATGCGCAGGAAGGTAAGAAGGTGTTGATTGTCGACGCGGATATGCGCAAGCCAGCTCTTCATACATTCTTCGGGCTAACCAATCATTTCGGGCTTTCGAACTTATTAACGCTGCCGATGTCGCCGGCGGTTCAAGCTGATGCGGTGAAGGAGACGTTTTTAGTAAATTTATCGATTCTTCCTTCTGGTCCAGTGCCGCCGAATCCAGCGGAAATATTAGCTTCACCGCGGCTCAATGAGCTGCTTCAGGAATGGAAGCAGGAGTACGACTTGATCATCTTCGATACCCCGCCAGCTCATATCCTGACGGATGCTTTAATCCTATCAACTGCTGTGGATGGTGTTGTGCTCGTCGTGCGGGCAGGCAAAGTGAAGCGGGGGCTTGTACAGAAGACGAAGCTGAATCTAGAGATGGTGAAGGCCAATATACTAGGTGTCGTTCTCAATCAAGTTAAGCCTCATAAGCACAATAAGCTGTACAAATACGAGTAGAGCGTCTAGTTGGCGCAATTAATTTTATACTTGCGGTCGCTTGGAGCGTACCAAAGGTCATGCCTACTGAACCTATATCACGGGAGGCACTCGGTTGCGCTGTGGGTGTAACGACCTTAGACGTAGATCGTCAAGGGTGTAACGTGAGGAGGGGTTAGATGCCCTGTAATAAGAAGTCAGATGTATGCTGTGATGCCGAACGTGAATGGATCAGGCATCACGGTATGATTGTGACTTTGATAAGGCACTTATTTAGATTTGCTCATTACATCAATTGTTGACGGAGGTAGTTTATGAACATGCAAAAGCGAATGGCAGGTTTTCTCGGGCTGGATTACATGATCGTCTCCATGTGTGTATTTTTGACCTGCCTATTGCAAACATCCGCAGGGGGTGATTCAGAAGGGTGGATCCCGTATTTACTGTACGCCATCATAACAGCGACAATTCAGGTTGCAGTCATGTATGGCCTTAAGCTGTATCAGCGAATATGGAGGTTCGCGAGTATTCATGAAGCTTACTTGCTTGTAAAGGCTGTATTTATTAGCAGCTTTGCTTCTTATATTCTCAGTCTGGGTTTATTGTCGGTGACGATTCCTGTTATATCAGCGTTAGAGTCGTTTGAGGCCACGCTGCTCGGACTTGGCGGCATTCGCTTCGCTAGACGAATGTTTCAAGACAAGGTCCACGTTCATAAGCACGGCAAGAGAAGGGCGCTGATCATCGGAGCGGGAGAATGCGGCAGTATGATCGCGAAGGAGTTGAAGCAGCATCCTTCCACTCATATTGTGCCAGTGGCGTTTATCGATGATGACTTGAGAAAGCACAAATGCCAGATTCATGGCATTCCCGTAGTGGGCAACCGGCATAGCATTGAAACAGTGGTTTCGGACATGGCGATCGAAGATATTATTATCGCGATTCCATCCGCGTCGCGAGAACAGATTAAAGAGATCATTGAGTGCTGCCAAGGCATTAGAGCGAAGCTGAAGATCATTCCTGCACTTAATGATCTCATAGAGGGCCGGGTCAGTATAAAGGAGATTCGGGATGTGCAGGTGGAAGATCTGCTTGGAAGAGAGCCTGTTCATACTGATTTGGCAAGCATAAGCTCCTATGTGAACAGCAAGACTGTTCTAGTTACGGGAGCAGGAGGCTCGATCGGCTCTGAATTATGCCGGCAGATTGCGATGGCAAAGCCCGCTAAGCTGCTGCTTCTCGGACATGGAGAGAACAGCATCTATCAGATGGAGATGGAGCTTCAGCGAAAGTTCCCACAACTTGCGCTGGAAACGATTATCGCCGACGTGCAGGACAGCGAGCGTATAGCAGCTGTGTTTCGCCAGCATCTGCCGCAGGTGGTATTTCACGCGGCGGCGCATAAGCATGTACCGCTCATGGAGTGCAATCCAGCGGAAGCGATCAAGAACAATGTGTTCGGGACGAAGCATGTAGCAGAATGCGCTCATGAATATAAGGCGGAGCGATTCGTCCTTATCTCATCCGATAAGGCGGTTAATCCGACAAGCGTCATGGGGGCGACGAAGCGAATTGCCGAGATGATCGTGCAGAACATGAATCAGCGCAGTGAGACGATATTCGCCGCTGTCCGTTTCGGCAACGTGCTTGGCAGCAGAGGCAGTGTCATTCTTAGATTCCAAGAGCAGATCAAGCAAGGCGGACCGGTCACGGTCACACACCCGGAAATGATTCGCTACTTTATGACGATTCCCGAGGCTGTGCAATTAGTGCTGCAAGCGGGGGCGTTGGCGAAGGGCGGGGAAGTATTCATTCTGGATATGGGCAACCCGATGAAGATCGCGGATCTGGCGAGAGATGTTATTCGTCTATCGGGATTCGAGCCTGAGCAAGATATATCCATCACGTATACCGGCATGCGCCGTGGAGAGAAGCTGTACGAGGAGCTTCTGACAAGTGAGGAAGGAATAACGTCCACGAAGCATGAACGTATCTTTATCGGCAAATTAGTGGAGATCAACACAGAGGGACTGTTGTTTGGCTTGGAGATGCTGAGGCAAGTGAGCCTTCTGCCAGACGGCGCCAAGATTCGCGGAGCGCTCCAGCAGATGGTTCCAAGCTATCAGCTGCAGCCGATGGATGATTCCGTCATGCTAGAGAATCAACAGGGCGCATATGCGTTAACAGGGACTTAGAGAGGAAGGCGCGCAGTTATGGGAGGAGAGAGCGTACGCTCACTGCGGGTGAACATCGCATGGACATTCATGGGCAATGTCGTTTACGCGGCCTGCCAGTGGGCTACGATTGCCGTTATGGCTAAATGGGGCGGAGCAGAGACAGTCGGCCTCTATGCGCTGG
The DNA here is from genome assembly GCF_054343325.1 of Paenibacillus marinisediminis. NCBI lineage: Bacteria > Bacillati > Bacillota > Bacilli > Caryophanales > Paenibacillaceae > Paenibacillus > Paenibacillus marinisediminis. Next base: position 1,045,414 of record NZ_JBTGUH010000001.1, on the reverse strand, counting down.
CGCTTGCTGTATCCGCCCCTATATTCATGTTTACGAATCTTCAGCTTCGCACCATTCAAGCAACGGATGCCGCGCGTCAATTCAGCTTCGAGAATTATGTGGCGCTGCGGCTTATGATGCTGGTTCTAGCGATGCTGATCATGGGCGGCATCCTTATCGTTAATCCATATAGCAGGGAAGCAGCAATCATTATACTGCTTGTCAGCCTATCGAAAGGGATTGAAGCGATAAGCGATGTCATCTATGGGCTGCTGCAGCAGCGCGAACGGTTGGATCTCATCTCGAAGTCGCTGCTGCTCAGGGGGCCCATCACTTTGCTGGTTATGGCCTCACTATTCTGGAGTACGGGAAGCTTGATTGCGGGAGTTGCTGGCATGTGTATCGCTTGGCTGCTCCTCTTGCTTCTTGTTGATATGCGATACGCGGCCCAGCATCATATCTTGCGCTGGTCGCGCGCGGCGTTTAACGTTCGCGCGCTGCTGAAGCTAAGCTTGCCGCTCGGTATCGTCATGATGATTATCTCCTTGAATGACGCCTTGCCGCGTTATTTTATCGAGCATTATCTCGGCGTCGAGATGCTGGGGATCTATTCCTCTCTAGCCTACTTTATCGTGGCTGGAAGCACCGTGCTGAGCGCTATAGGACAATCGGCGAGTCCTAGATTAGCCAAATACTATGCGCAAGGGGAATACCGCCAATACTTTCGGCTGCTATCCTACATGGGTCTTCTCGCGCTTGGTTTAGGAGTCGCGGGAATATGCGCCGCTATGTGGCTCGGCAGTCCGCTGCTTGCGCTCTTGTATACACCGCAATTCGCAGCATACTCCCCGCTGCTGGTGCTGCTGATGGGGTATGGGGCTGTATTGTATATGGCTTCGACCACGGGCTATGGGATGTCAGCCGCCAGAAAATTTCGAATACAGCCGTATCTTTTTGCCCTTACTTTCGCGGTTAGCCTGATCTCACAATGGCTGCTGATCCCTAAGCTAGGGATAGAAGGGGCAGTGTACGCGCTGATGATTGTAGCAGGGGTTCAGACATTGGCCAGCGGTATCGTGATTATCGCCGCGGTTCGCCGTAATCGGGAGGTTGAGAAGAAAGCATATGCCGCAACAGCCGTATAGAATATTGCATGTATTTGGCGTAATGAATCGCGGAGGCGCAGAGACCTTCGTGATGGATGTGTACCGTCATCTGGACCGAGATAAGGTCCAATTTGATTTCGTCGTTCACTCCGAGCAGGAAGGTCATTACGACCGAGAGATTCTCAGTCTCGGTGGCAGAATATTCAGGATTCAGCCGCCGCGTTTGCAGCGTCTTGGCCAGTATCGCCAAGCGCTGACTCGCATATTGCGGGAGGAAGGTCCATTTCGCGGCGTGCATAGTCAGGTGCTCTATTTTTCAGGAGTTATCCTGCAAATTGCTCATTCCTGCGGCATCAGCATGCGGATCGCGAATAGCAACAGCACACAGGATGGCTATAAGAATTCATGGCTGCGCAATCGCTACCGCGCTTCGATGAGGAAGAAAATATTGCGGCACGCCACTCACTTGTTAGGGGTCTCAACTGAGGCGTGTGAAGCCTTATTCGGACCAGGTTGCATGGAGCGGGACAATATCGAGATCGTGCATAACGCCTTGAATCTAAAGCGGTTCAGAGAACCGCCTTATGACAAGGCAGAACTGCGTCGCAGTCTTGGATTGCCTGTTGAGGACATATTGGTTGGGCATGTCGGACGGTTCAATCCGCCGAAGAACCATCGCTTTCTACTGCAGGTGTTTCGCGAGTTTCTGCGTCAACAGCCGACCGCCAAGCTCATTCTTGCAGGTGATGGGCCTCTGCGTCCAGAGTCGGAGGCTTGGGTTCAGGAGCAGGGTATTGGGGAGAGCGTATATTTTCTGGGTGTGCGCGAGGATGTGCCAGACGTATTGAGGGCGTTGGACATGTTCTTATTTCCATCCCTCTACGAAGGGTTTGGTCTGTCGATCATGGAAGCCCAGGCGGCTGGCTTGCCGTGTATGATCTCAGATTCGCTGTCAGCGGAGGTGGATCTGGGTGTTGGTTTAATCGAAATGGTCAGTATCCAGCATGGACCGAATGAATGGGTAGCGGCGATGCAGCGAGCGTTAAATGTGAAACCAGCTTCCTGGGAAACAATCGAACAGAGCATCGTAGCGCGCAATCTGGAGATAGGCGGTCTCAGTCAGAAGCTGCAAGCCATGTATTGCGGTTAGACGTTCTTGAAGGGGGGATTTCGCTTGATGAATCATCGGTGGAACGGTCGATGGAACGGATCAGCTAGCGCTGAGAAGGATCGATCATACCCTACAGGTTCGATACAAGCCATCCGCTCCTATGATTTGCTTAGCCTGCTCATTTCCGTATATGTGTCTTTATTAATAGCTATGGGCTTTTTAGCCACGAATTCGGCCTTATGGCATTGGAGCCTCATTCCGATCATCTTCTGCGGCATCATCATTCTGCCGGATGCGGTTGACTGGATGCGAGGGAAGGTCGATCCGTTTGACTTAGCAGGAATACTTGGTCTTCTGGGCATGCATTATTTCTTTCTAGCTCCGCTTCTGCATATAAAATGGGATCTGTGGATGGGCGAGGTTCAGCCTCCAGAGGACTGGCGGACTTGGGTTGGGTATTTATCGATCTTTAATCTAATGGGCATCATCGCGTATCGCTGGGCCCGCTCGCTGACGTGGAAGAGGAGCGGCAGCAAGCGTCATGTCCAAGCTTGGAAGCTTCAGCTAGGACAGCTGCTGCCGATATGGATTACCCTGCTGGTATTAACATGCGGTCTGCAGATGATCGTTTATTCACGATTTGGTGGCATTATGGGGTACATCCAATCCTACGCTTCCAATGACGACGCTTTTACTGGAATGGGGATTATCTTCATGTTCTCCGAGAGCTTTCCCATTCTGCTGATGATGGGCGGCGCCTTGTGGTATCGAAGTCAGAGCGATAAGGTTCCTTCCTGGGGAAAATTGATGCTTGTGCTAGCGGGATTTCTGATGCTGCAGCTGCTGTTCGGCGGCTTGCGCGGCAGTCGCAGCAACACATTATGGTCCTTGTTTTGGGCAGTTGGCATTCTTCATCTCTACATACGCCCGATCACGAAGAAGGTTATTCTAGTCGGATTGTGTTTCGTGATTGCCTTTATGTATCTATATGGCTTCTACAAGGATAAAGGCATTGACGGAATAACGGATATGCTGCAGGGCAAGACACAGCAAGCTTCTTCAACGAATGATCGATCTTCCCTGAAGATGACGCTGCTTGGCGATCTGGCGAGGACCGATATTCAGTCTTATGTGCTGTATCGTTTGCTACAGCATGGCGATGATTACGATTATGCTCTTGGTGAGACTTATCTGGGCGCGGCGTCCTTGCTTATACCGAGCTTTCTCTGGTCCGATAAGCCGCCTACGAAGGAAAAGGCGGGAACTGAGGTGCTGTTCGGAGCTGGAACATATGCGGGGGAACAGTTTCAGTCCTCGCGTGTATATGGCTTATTGGGTGAGAGCGCATTGAACTTCGGTTTGATCGCGATTCCCGCGGCCTTTACGGTATGGGGCTTCGTCGTTGGAGCGATTCGCAGGCTGCTGCAGCGTTGGCGAGATCGGGATATTCGGATCCTGCTGCTGCCGCTGCTTATTAATTTCTGTTTTGTGATGCTAGTAGGAGATTCAGACAATCTCGTTTTCTTTATAGTGAAGTCTGGATTTATGCCATTTCTATTTCTATGGCTGGTTTCGAGAAGGGCCAGATCTGAGGAGTGAGACGGGCCATGAGCCGGAAGGAAGAACGGGCGCCATTTATCGTGTTCGCTGTTACTATAGCTGCCAGTGCGGGATTCTATAGAGGGCAGATCCAATATTTGCGGCAGCAAGGCTATCGGGTCGGTATCGTGTGTTCACCCGGTGACATCGGAACGATGGACGCGGAACGATATGAGGTGCCGATGGAGCGAGAAATCTCTGTGCTCAAGGATATCGTGAGCTTATGGAGACTGATTCTGCTATTTCGCCGTATTCGGCCGGATGTGATTAATGCGGGGACCCCGAAGGCGGGGCTGCTGTGCAGCATCGCTGCCTTTCTCACGCGGATACCGGTTCGGATCTATACGATGCACGGCTTGCGTCATGAGACGCTGCGCGGGTTCAAGCGGCGCCTGATGATTCAGATGGAACGCGTCGCGGTCGCTTGCGTCCATCAAGTCCTGTGTGTGAGTCACAGCTTGAGAGAGCAGGCGGCAGCATTCGGGATTGCTAGGCGCACCAAATCTACAGTCATTCATCATGGAAGCTGTTCCGGTGTGAGGATAGAGGACTATACGCTGAATGAATCGAGGCTGATGGACGCGAAGAAGATTCGCTCGACACTTGGAATACCTGATAAGGCGAAGGTGTTTGGCTTTGTAGGACGGTTGACGAAGGACAAAGGCGTTGAAGAATTAGTCGCCGCCTTTGACAGCATATGTGCCAATCAAGAAGAATGCTATCTGCTGCTGTGCGGTGAATATGAAGCGGGTGATCCGATCAGTCCGTCGACGAAGGAGCTCATCGAAGGTCATCCGCGAATCTTAGCACCTGGATACGTCAGTCCTGTACTTCCATATTATCTGAGTATGGATGTATTTGTGTTCCCTTCTTATCGAGAAGGGATGAGCAGCGCTAATCTGGAAGCTTGCGCTTCAGGTCTGCCGGTCATCACATCGATGGCGACTGGCTGCGTGGATGGGGTTCAAGACGGGGTTACAGGTATCCTTGTGCCTATCGGAGATGTGAACAGCATTCGCGAGGCGATGGAATATATGCTGCGCCATCCTGAGGAAGTGCGACTTATGGGGCAACGAGGACGGGAGCGAGTGGAGCGTGACTTTCAACCGTTGGACATCTGGCGGGGGCATGAGCGGCTGTACGATCAATTATTGCATAAACGAATAGATCCTGTCGGGGCGGATGTGAGCCTATGAAATGCTTGGTTGCTGTAGAGACGAGGTTCTATCGCGCGAGCGATGGCAGTGTATGGACAGAAGCGCAGAATGGCGCAAGCTTCTGGGAGCGGTACTTGCAAGTATTTGATGAGATTGTGGTGCTGGCGCGGGTGAAGTCCGTTTCGTCTGTTCCTGAAAAATGGATTCGCGCGGATTCGGAGAAGGTGCAATTTCACGATCTTCCGTACTACATTGGCCCGTGGCAGTACGCCCGTGTGCGGAGTCGTCTAGTCCGAGAAACGAAGCTGGCGATAACGACGTGCGATTGCGCGATTCTTCGCGTGCCGGGGACGATCGGGACGATCGCATGGAAAGAGTTAAAGAAGCAGCGTAAGAGATACAGCCTTGAGGTATGCAGCGATGCGTGGGAGGCGCTGGCGCCTGGAACGGTTAAGAGCGTTGTGAGGCCATGGATCAGGCTCATGTCCACATGGGAGCTAAAACGGCAGTGCCGCCAAGCCTTCGGTGTCTCCTATGTAACCGAGCGAACGCTGCAGCGCCGCTATCCAGCGCGCATCGATGCGGTGACCTCCCATTATTCATCCATTGAGATGGATGACGGAATGTATCGAGCAAGGAAGATAAGCTGCAAGAAGCCATATAAGATCGCGCATGTAGGCAGTATGGAAACGACCTATAAAGCCCAGGATGTTCTGATTGAAGCGGTAAAACGCTGTGTCGATCAGGGTTTAGACATTGAATTGCAGCTTGTGGGCGATGGCCGCTGCAGAGCGCAATTCGAAGCATTAGCGCAACAGCTTCATATCAGCGAACGCGTGCGGTTTCTCGGTATGCTGCACGGTTCACGTCAGGTCGCCGCTCAGTTGGATCAGTGCGACCTGTTTGTGCTGCCGTCATTGGTCGAAGGACTGCCGCGAGCTTTGATCGAGGCGATGGCGCGAAGCCTGCCTTGCATCGCGACGAATGTGGGGGGGATTCCAGAGCTGCTGCGTGACGAGGATATGGTGAGGCCGAAGGATGCCGCGGCATTGGCGGATAAGATTCTCACCGTCCTCAGAGATCCGCGGCTCATGCAGGAGATGGGCGAGCGCAATTATGAGAAGTCATTATCTTATTCCACACAAGCGTTGACGAAGCGGAGATGTGAATTCTACCAAGCGCTGCATCGCCATACTCATCAGGCAAATAGAGAGGAGATCCGTTATGGAACTTAAGCGCAAGCTCGTGGATCGATCAGCGGTTACAGCGGTTGTAGGTCTAGGATATGTTGGACTGCCGCTGGCGGTGGAAATGGTGAATGCCGGTTATCAGGTATACGGTATTGACACCTCACCGGAGAAGATTCAACAGCTGATGGAAGGTCGATCCTATGTGAAGGATGTGTCGGATGAGCAGGTTCGTGATTGCATGGTCAGCGGTCGTTTTCACGTAAGCACGCAATATGCGATCCTTCAAGATGCCGACTCGATCAGCATCTGTGTGCCGACTCCGCTGCGAAAGACGAAGGATCCAGACATATCCTATGTGACAGCGGCTGTGGAGCAGATTGTTAGCGTCATGCGCAAAGAGACGCTGATCGTATTGGAGAGCACGACGTATCCGGGAACATCTGAAGAATTAATCGCTCATGAAATTGAAGCCAAGCTCGGGTACAAGGTTGGCGAGGACTTCTTCGTATGCTTCTCCCCTGAGCGGGTGGATCCCGGCAATCCGGTCTATCACACGCATAATACCCCGAAGGTGATCGGAGGCATAACACCGCAGTGCTTGGAACTGGGGATCGAGCTGTACGGCAGCTTTATCGAAACGATCGTTCCGGTAAGCTCGACCCGTGTAGCTGAGATGGTGAAGCTGCTAGAGAATACGTTCCGCAGCGTCAATATCGCGCTCGTGAACGAGATGGCGCTCATGTGCGAACGGATGAAGATAAATGTATGGGAAGTCATAGACGCGGCTGCCAGTAAGCCGTTCGGTTATATGCCATTCTATCCGGGACCGGGTATCGGCGGACACTGTATTCCGCTTGATCCGGCTTATTTGTCGTGGAAAGCGAAGACCTATGATTTCTACACGAAGTTCATAGAACTGGCAAGCGATGTGAACGGGAATATGCCGCGTTTCGTTCTGCAGGAGGTAAGCGATCTGTTGAACGATCACCGGAAGTCGGTGAACGGCGCTAACATCATTCTGTTAGGCATGGCCTATAAGCGCGACATCGATGATGTTCGAGAATCGCCTGCCATGGAAATATTCCATCTGCTGCGCGGCAAGGGGGCAAGTGTCAGCTACCACGATCCGTATGTCGAACGTTTTAGAGACAAGAACGGCGAAGAGGTGCTGTCGGCCCCACTAGAGGAATCGACGCTGCAGCAGGCGGATCTGATCATCATTACGACGGATCACCGCTGTATAGATTACGGCTGGGTGGCGGAGCAGGCTGCGCTTGTCTACGATACGCGCCACGCCACGAAGGGAATACGAGGAGACCATATTTATCTACTAGGCGGACAGCGAGCGTCGGATAACAGCTCCGCTGTGCGGACGGAGGTTGCTTATGTCTAATTATGTGGTGACTGGAGGAGCCGGGTTCATCGGCTCGAATCTGGTCGAGGCCTTACTGCTGCTAGGTCATGATGTGAAGGTGTTGGACAACTTCTCAACAGGAAAACGTGAGAATCTAGCGCATCTCCTAGAGCATATCGAGCTGATCGAAGGAGACATTCGCGATCTGGACACCTGTGTAGAGGCTGTCAAGGGAGCGGACTACGTGCTTCATCAGGCTGCGCTTGGATCGGTGCCGCGATCTATAGAGGACCCGATCGCGACGCATCAGCATAATGTGGACGGCACGCTGAATATGCTGGTGGCGGCGAAGGATGCCGGTGTACAGAAGGTAGTGATGGCATCATCTTCATCCGCATACGGAAATGCGATGACAACGGCTAAGTCGGAGTCGCTTCCACCTGCGCCATTATCGCCGTATGCGGTATCTAAAGTAGCGACGGAGTATTATGCGGCGGTGTTTCACAGCGTATACGGATTAGAGACGATCTGTTTACGCTACTTCAACGTATTTGGCGCTCGCCAAGATCCTTATTCTCAGTACGCGGCGGTCATTCCGCGGTTTGTGAAGGCGATGCTGGAGAATCGATCGCCTGATATCTATGGGAACGGCATGCAGTCGCGAGACTTTACTTATATCGATAATGTCGTTCAAGCAAATCTGCTGGCGTGCCATGCTGATTCAGAGGCGTCCGGCAAAGTGTTCAACATCGCTTGCGGGGAACAGATCTCGATCAACGAGCTGTATCGCCAGCTTAGCAAGCTGCTGGGCAGCAGCTTGCAGCCGCAGTATCGCGATGCTCGTCAAGGCGATGTGCAGCATAGCTTGGCCGATATTCAACTCGCCAAGCAATGCTTAGGATATGAACCGCAGGTTACTTTCAGCGAAGGGCTGCAGCGCGCCGTCACTTGGTATCAGCAGCATTGGCAGCAGCGCGATTCACATGCTCAAGCGGTCTATTGATATCGCTGCTGTCGTCCTGTTGCTGCTGGTTCTATCACCGCTATTGATCGTGCTCTGGCTGCTCGTGCGCTGGAAATTGGGCGCTCCTGTGTTGTTTACGCAGGAGCGCATCGGTCAATATCAGCATACGTTCTCCATCTATAAATTTCGAAGTATGACCAACGAACGGGGAGATGACGGGAGACTGCTGCCAGATGAGCAGCGTCTAACCCCCTTCGGCAGCTTCCTGCGCAAGTCGAGTCTGGATGAGCTTCCGCAGCTGTTTAACGTGCTGAAGGGAGATATGAGCTTGGTTGGACCAAGGCCCCTCCTCGTACAATACCTGCCGTATTATACGGCACGCGAACGCAAGCGGCATGCCGTTCGACCGGGAATTACCGGATTGTCGCAGATCAATGGGCGCAATCTGCTCTCCTGGGAGGAGCGGCTGGAGTTGGATGTGCAATACGTGGAGAAGCAGAGTATAGCGAATGACTTGATCATCTTGATCTTAACCGCCAAGAAAGTAATCCTGCGTGAAGGAACGGTCGTGAACCCTAACACTGTCATGCAGGATCTGGATAAGGAAAGAGCGCGGCTGCTCCAAACCAATTAATCTCGGGATGAATCTGAGGAGGCTATGATATGACTAATCTAACCCGCTTACGATTAGACTCTGATTTCACCTTTCCCGCCCTGCCAACAGCGGATGGTTCTGGGCAAACGGTTCATCCTTCTGTTCGTTATTTTCCTGAAGGATGGAACGGCTATAAATACTGGATGGCGGTATCCGGCTATAAGAATGGAATCGCAACTTATGAGAACACGCATATATTCGTATCCAATGATTTGACCACTTGGAGCGCTCCGCCATCGTTTACGAACCCGCTTGATGTAGCGGTGCTCGGTGATTATGAGTCCGATCCATACCTCCTATATAAGAGCGGAGTGCTGTATGTGTACTATCGTGACGGTTCCACATTACTCCGTCGTTCGACTACAGACGGTTCAACTTGGACTCCGCGCGAGCTGTGCACATCGAACGAGGTCGTCGTATCGCCGTCCGTTCTCTATATGAATGGCAGATGGTATATGTGGGCTGGGCAGCAGGATCAAGGCGGCGGGCTCTACGTCTATGAATCTGACGACGGTATTCATTGGGGATCAGGACGAAAGTGCCGCACAAATGTAAGGTTGAATTTGACGATTTGGCATTGTGAGGTGTGGCGGGATGGCGGGCTGTACCATGTGCTGGCAAGCGCGGGCACGAGCGGATACAACACGCTTCAAACGACACAGTTGTATTACGGTACGAGTCTGGATGGAGACAACTGGATACTGGATGAGATGCCTTGTGTTCCGAAGGATATATGTCCTGAGTTGGCATGGCGAATCTATAAATCATGTCCGGTTCCTCATGGCGATCGCTTGCTGCTCTTCGTCAGCGGAGGAGATAAGGCTGGTGGAACGCAGCTGACAGGTATGGCTTGGACTACGCTCTCGGCGCTGCCGGTTCCGGCTTATCCCATGATCGATGAGAAATGGATATCTGATTACAGCACGATCAGCCCAGGAGAAATGAGGAATTACGGCTGGTTCAAGCCGTCTCCTTATCGGCGCCTGCGGGGTGTAGTTAAGCTTGAGCATGCTGGAGAACTAGTGATTCGCCAAGGCGTGGACGCATCGAATGCATACTCGACGGTCGAAACGATATCGTTGTCTGCGGCAGAACAGCGGCTGGTGGATATCGAGCTCATATTGCCGTGGGTCAACGTCTCCTTGCGAAATTCAACTTCTAACAGCGGATACGTCAGACATTTTATGAGTTTGTATATATAGTCGCTGTACTTAAGAGTGATAGATTCGGATCCAAAATGAATGATATAAGGGGGAATAAAGCCGATGCTGCGCATCATTAGCCATCTGCAAGAGGAAGAATGGGACAGGTGTGTGAGTCGATTTCGAGATACCGTGCTGTGGAAGCTGGAATACTATAAGTTGTACATGAATGAAGGGATGCCAGAGGCAGCCGTATATGAAACTAACGATGGCCTCGTGTTCTATCCTTACCTTAAGCGGGCTATTCATCTGGATTGGCTTCCGGCTTCGCTGAATTCCCAATACTATGACATCACGACGGCCTATGGCTTTGGAGAGCCTGTCGTACTCGCTCCGCCAGAACATCAAGAGCGACTGATGATCGAATTTCGCCGGCATTTCGATGAGTATTGCGCCAGTCATCATATCATAGCAGAATTCATTCGCTTTCAGCCGCATATGCCAGGCTCTCAATGGCTTAAGGACTTGATGGAGGTAGAAGCGAAGAAGCTTAATGTCTATGTACATATGCACCCGGAGTGGACGGAACAAGATTTTCTTAGTTCATATCGCCCTAACTGCCGCAACAAAGTCAAAAAGGCCATGCGCTCTGGCGTTCATGTCACAGCTGACGAAACAGGTGAACATCTAGACGCGTTCATGGGCATCTACAAGCATACGATGGATCGCAGAAATGCCTCGGATTACTATTATTTCTCTGAATCCTACTTCAAGGATATTGTGAAGCGGATGAAGGGCGACTTTGTCTTGTTCCACGCGTGGCATGAGGGCCGAATTATTTCGTCCGAGCTTACCTTCTATGATGATACCTACTTATATTCCTTGCTCGGCGGTACACTGCAGGACTCCTTCCATCTCTGTCCGGAAAATCTATTGAAGCATTATGCCAACTTGTGGGCGCAGCAGAAGGGGATTCAATACTATCTCTTGGGCGGAGGCTATGAGGAGAATGATGGCATATTCCAATATAAGCGCTCCTTTGCCCCTAACAATCAGAATCAGTTCTATATCGGCAAGAAAACGCATAATCAGCAGGTATATGAACAGCTTCGCCAAATTATGCATGATAATGGATACGACACTAGTTCAGCATACTTTCCCATCTATCGTGCCAATCTAACACCTGCTGAAAAGATAGCTTCACTGTGAATGTGAACACCAACTCTCTAATGGGAGAGTCTATGGGAGGTTAAGGTTGTGGCATTAGCGACTAGCAAGCGCATTTATTTGTCTAATCCGCATATGGGCGAGCTGGAGCAGAAGCTCGTCCAAGAAGCATTCGATACGAATTGGATCGCACCGCTTGGTCCGCACGTAGACGCCTTTGAGCAGGAGCTGGCGAACTCAGTCGGTTCGGCGGGCGCTGTTGCGTTGAGCTCGGGAACGGCCGCTCTTCATCTTGCGCTGCGTCTTGTCGGAGTGGGGAAGGGGGACGTGGTGTTCTGCTCCTCGTTCACCTTCGTTGCAAGCGCCAATCCGATACTATATGAAGGCGGAGAGCCGGTATTCATCGATTCCGAGCCGGATACGTGGAATATGTCTCCGCAAGCCTTGCTGCGTGCCTTTCTTGATGCAGAACAGAAGGGCAAGCTACCGAAAGCGGTAATCGTGGTGAACTTGTACGGTCAGAGCGCGGACATGGAGCCCATCATCAACATCTGTGACAGCTACGGCGTGCCTGTGATTGAAGATGCGGCTGAATCCTTAGGCGCAACTTACGGTAATAAGTGCAGCGGCACATTGGGAACTTACGGCATCTACTCCTTTAATGGCAATAAGATCATTACTACCTCTGGAGGCGGAATGCTCGTATCAAACAATCTGGAGGCGCTCGAAAAGGCGCGCTTCTGGGCTACGCAAGCTAGGGAGAAGGTACCTTATTATGAGCACCGTGAGATGGGCTTCAATTATCGAATGAGCAATATCTCGGCAGCGATTGGCAGAGGTCAATTGGCGGTGCTGCAGGAACGGGTATCCGCTCGTCGGGCGGTGTATGAGCGCTATGCAGAAGCGCTGTCCTCCGTGAAGGGCATATCCTTCATGCCCGAGGCGGACTTCGGTCGCTCGACGCGGTGGTTGACCGCGATCACGCTGGATCAGAGCGTGCTTGAGTTGGAACCATCCGATGTAGTGAAGACTCTATCGGACTATCATATCGAAGCTAGGCAAGTATGGAAGCCGATGCACCTTCAGCCGCTGTTTGAGTCCTGTCCATACTATCCTCACGAGGAGCACCATAGCGTGTGTGATGAACTATTTGCGAGCGGGATCTGCTTGCCTTCTGCTTCTAATCTGACGCTGGATAATCAAGCCTTTGTCATCGAACACTTGCTGCAGTGCTTATCCATGGCCGTAAAGTGAGTGAAAGATCGCATGAATAAGGAGTTTGAGATAGCCGACTGTGTAGAGCTGGGAGCTGAACATGCGAGCCTAATAGCGGAATTGCAGCGAAATGAAGATCATGTTCCAACATATTCGTACTTCATCACATCCTGTATCGGATACGAGCGCTATGTCCGCAATCTATTGGAAGAGAAGCAAGAGCACCGCAATACGTGGTTCATCGGCATCATGAATGAAGGTCTTCTAGCTGGTTATGCGGAATGGCGCTTGATAGATGATATTCTTCATCTGAATCAGCTGCTCATCCATCCTATTTACCGAGGCAAAGGAATCGGGAAAATACTTATGCTATGGGGGACGTCGTATGCTAAGGAGCGGCATCTACCAGGGCTATCATTGGATGTATTCGTCTCGAATGCAAGGGCGTTGAGCTGGTATGAGCGGCTTGGCTTCGTACCGCGAGAGAAGACGGCATGGTATGTACAAGCTGATGTAAGATCCGTTGAGAGTGGAGCTGAACCCGTATATAGCCTGATTAATCATGATCAGTCAGAGCAAATGCACAACAACTATCATTTCTCTTCATTGTGTATGACTACGCCTAGCGGCACGTACAGGATAGGTAGAATCGGTACGGACTATTATCGGATTAGCGAAATCGACGCGCTATATGATGATGATCTTATAGCAGGCTTGCGGCAATTGGATCCGAGAAGAGCAATAGTAGTTATGATCCCTGAAGATCTAGCGATACCGTCCATGTACAGTCTAGTGGATGTCAGCATGCGTATGATGCGGATTGAGGAGGGGTACGATGAAGAGCGGCAATCGTACTGATCGATATGGGTAAATGGGTAAAGATAGCGTTAGCGGTGGTAACCGTCATTTTGCTGATCGGAATAGGGATTGGGATATATGGATATATCAGCGTCAAAGAAACGGTGAATTCCATGTATGAGCCTTTACCTAAGCGCAAGGAAATAGTGCTTAACCCCAGCCAGCGGCCTAACCTCAGTAACAAGGAGCCGACTAGCAAGGATGAAGCGAATAAAGAGTCTGTGGATGTCAGCACCACCGATCTAAAGCCGATCTCGCTGCTCGTTATGGGAGTAGATGAGTCAGAGCATGACAAGGGGCGAGCGGATACGCTGATGCTGATCACGATCAATCCTCAACAACAGAAGGTATTGATGACCAGTATACCGCGTGACACGCGTGTGAAGATTGCCGGTAAGGACAAGATCGATAAGATCAATCATTCCTATGCATTCGGCGGCACGGCGATGGCTGTAGAGACGGTTGAAGATTTCTTAGGTGTGCCGATTCAATACTATGTCAAGACCAATATGGAAGGCTTCACCCGAATCGTAGATAAGTTCGGCGGCGTGAAGGTGAATAACGAGTTTCGCTTTGATCTAGATGGCTTTGTCTTCGAGCAGGGGGAGCAAGTACTAAATGGTCAGGAGGCTCTAGCCTACGTTCGAATGCGAAAAGAAGATCCGAACGGCGACCTAGGGCGTACGATGCGCCAGCAGGATGTGCTTGTCTCTCTGTTCGAATCCGTTAAGGATATTAGCAATATTGCCGAATTACCAGGTGTGTTGGACATCATGAAGCAAGTGGTAAAGACGAATCTGACTTGGGACGAAATGAAGACCTTATTCATGGAATATAAACCGCAGCACTATTCTTTTATCCATGAATCCATCCATGGAGAAGGTCAAATGATTGATCATATCTACTATTTAAAGGTTGATCAAGAAGAGATCGAACGGGTTCATCAGCAGATAGCGGAGCAGTTGTCTTGAAGCAGAGCAGTGAGAGTTCCTTGTATGGCATGTCTTACTAACATCATAGGTTGGGGAACTCTTGCTCGACGCTTCCTGTATGAGCACCGCCATTAGGTGCTGATGACCCCAAAAGTTTTGAATACGGCCAGCGGGTACGCATACTCCCAATGCACCGTGCCGTCTACGATGGTACCGTTGGTGCGAGAAGGAGCGGATGAACCTGAAGTTCCTGCTTTCGTCGCGCGATATACATTACCGTTGGCATTAACTTCTGTACCCTCCGCATAGGCCTTGCGAGCCGCCCAGTTGTTGCGGTTTACTATTCCCGTAGCGGTGCATACCCAACCGATGTAAGCTCCTGGGGAAGGGTTGCTGCGATAGAGAATATCACCTTGACTGTATGCACCTTCTTGCGGCAGATCGGACACGAAGCTAATACGCGAGCCTTCGATCTTAATCGTATCGTAAGCGATCGGCAGGATCACAGAGTCTACCTCTTCATAGACATTCGGTGCTGTTGTCGAATTGGCGCCAAGCGTGCAGACGCTTGTATTGATAAAGATCGCATTAAGCGAATGACGAGGGTCCGAGATCACATTGTTCCGATCGCAGAATGCATCTGAGCATTCCAGCATATAGATGTCGCCGCGATAGCCGACCGGAGTATGCTGCTTGGAATTATCTCGGCACAGATTGTGCGAGATATCGATTGTATCGGCATATCTAGCATATATTCCATATCCTCGGAAGCCTGTCACACTGTTATCGCTGATCAATACTCGGACAACGTGCGATTGTTGATCGCCTCGAACTGTAATGCCATTAATGCCATCTATATTTGATGACTTATCACCGTTGCCGTAAATGGTGTTGCCTGTGATCGAGATATCACTTACATTTGCTCCGACATAGATTCCCCCAGTCGATTCATCTCCTGGGAATTTCATTTCTATTGTATTATTGTGGACGCGCACATTCGAGATGCTCGCCTTTAGATCAGCTCGTCCCGTTATAAAAATTCCGCAGATCGTATTTGTATTAATCACATTGTTGGAAATAAGAATATCGCTGCCGCTAATCGTTAAAGGCTCAATGCCAATTGCTTTGCGCGCGTACACGATATTGCCTGAGATAATGACATCAGAAGTGCTGGCAGCCCCGATCGCGGTCTCTTCCGCAATCGGCTTTTGGCCGAAATAGCCTGCGCCTAGAAAGATGTTGTTCTGGATGGTGATGTTGCTTCCTTCGATACCATCGCAGCCGCCATCTCCCCAACGGCGAAACATATTGTTGCATACGACATAGTTCTTGCAGTAATCGTAGCTGATCGCGTTGCCGCTGACGCTGTTCGCACCGCCCTGCTTTGCAATATCAATACCGCAATTTTCGAACAAGCAGTTCGTGATGAGCACCCCGTCGCAATATCTCGTATCAATGGAGCGGTAGCCTGTATAGTAGAAGCGGACTTGGTCGAAGGTTACGTTCTGCGATGAGTCGAGTCTTACCCCAACATGATAGTTGCTGGATTGCAGGGGTTGATTCTGTTCATTGCCGTCGATGGCGATGCCGCTGACCGTGAGGCCTTTCACGGCACCTTTCATATCAAGGAGCAATCCAGTTCCTTGAAAGTTGCTGCGCTTCTTTAAGGTACCTACACCATGCAGCACTGTTCTGCCTGCGGGAAGCTGAATAGGCTTGGATAGCATGAATACGCCGGTAGGAATATAGACGGTATCGCCGTTCGCATTGTTCACAGCTTGTTGAATCGCGTTCGAACAGTCTGTAGCGCCGTCGCCGACCGCCCCATAATCTCGTATATCCAAAATGGATAAACTCATATTTTGATTCACCTCACTCTCAAATAATATCTATTCTATGTACTGCTAGAGTAAGAAGTACTAGGAGAACCAATTGAAGTACAGCGGAATATACTGAATTCTTAATGGCTATGCAGAACGGAGCTGAGCAATGTGCTGGTGCGAGAAACATCCTTATGCGGAGTCTATGTACTGGAACCGAAGGCATATTCAGATCATCGAGGATTCTTTATGGAGAGCTTTCATAAAGATAGATTACATGCTCTCGGACTTCCGTACGAATATGTGCAGGATAACCACTCCTTGTCCGTGGAGAGCGGTACGGTTCGCGGCCTTCATTATCAATTGGAACCGCATGCGCAGACCAAGCTGATTCGAGTGCTTCGCGGTGCGATCTGGGATGTTGCGGTCGATATTCGACCGGAGTCTCCACAGTGCGGACAATGGGCCGGAGTCATCCTGAGTGAATCGAATAGGAGGCAGCTGTTGATTCCGAAGGGATATGCACATGGCTTCTGCACGCTGGCAGCGAATACGGAAGTGTTGTATAAGGTAGACAGTTATTACTCGCCAGAGCATGATCGAGGCATTCGGTGGGATGATCCGGAGCTGAACATCGATTGGCCGACACGTGAAGCCGTGTTATCGGATAAGGACAGACAGCTTCCGTTCTGGTCTGAGACAGACGTGTCGCGTGACAGGACGCGGCGAAAGACAGGTGATTAGTGAAATGAAGCAACAAGAGCGAGTTCTAGTAACCGGAGCCCAAGGACAGCTTGGCCTTGATATGGTGCAAGCGCTAGAAGCCAAGGGCTATGCGGTCATAGCTTGCAGCCGCAAAGAGATGGACGTTACCGACATGGATGAAGTCATGGAGGTAATGGACAGAGAACGGCCTGCGGCGGTGATACACGCGAGCGCGTACACGAAGGTGGATCTGGCAGAGACCGAGCGCGACGAAGTGTATCGTGTGAACGTATACGGCACACGCAATGTGGCGGTCGCGTCCCAGCAGATCGGCGCGAAAATGGTGTACGTAAGCACGGACTATGTATTTGATGGCCGGACAGGGAAGGCATACGATGAGTTTGCAAGACCGCATCCCATCAACGTTTACGGCCGTTCGAAGTGGGAAGGGGAGCAGATGGTGCGCCAGTTCCAGCTGCGTTCGTTTATCGTTCGAACCTCTTGGTTATTCTCCAAGAACGGCGACAATTTCGTAAAGACGATGCTCAAGCAAGGCAAAGAGCAGCGGGAGCTTAAGGTCGTGCACGATCAAGTGGGGAGCCCGACCTATACTGCAGATTTAGCTGCAGCTATTATAAGGCTGCTTGGCACGGATCGCTACGGAACTTACCACATCACGAACCAGGGTGTATGTTCGTGGCATGAGCTCGCCTGCGCGATTATGGAAGAAGCGGGATTTAACGTAATGGTACGATCCGTACCAACGTCTCAATTCCCGCGTCCGGCGCGGCGCCCCGCCTATTCAGCGCTCGAGGGAAGAGCGCTGCGATTGAACGGCTTTCCCGCGCTGCGACATTGGCGCGAAGCGCTTGCGGATTGCATGTCGGAGCTGAAGCCGCAAGCCTAATTGTCCTTGCTGAGCAAGGGAATACTTGACAGTACGATCGATTTGACGTACAGTTATGATACGAATTGTAACATTTACCGATTGTTCATTTGAATAGGTATCCCTCCTCCTCCACATAAAGAACGAGAAGCAAGTGGTTATCCCGCTTGCTTCTCGTTCGCCTTTTCCTCTCGCTTTCCTTTCCGTTCTTCGGCTTTATCATTCCTTTTGGTTTTACCAGGTTTAGGGGATTGGATCGGCACTAGGTCTTCCTTGCGTTCGATAATGCTGCTGCCATTCAATATTCCGCCTTCATCTACGATCAGATATTCGCATTCACAATTGCCGCACACGACGCCGGAAGAGGTGATGGTCAGCCTGCCTCTGCTCTTTAAATCTCCGACCGCTTTACCTGCGACAATAATCTGCTCAGCGGTCATGTTGGAGTGGGCTTCTCCCTTTTCCCCGATAACGATAACGCCTTGAGTAATGATTTCGCCTTTAAATACACCGTCGATTCGAAGATTGGCAGGGCTGTGTATCGTTCCTTCTATCTCAGTTCCGTGGCTGATCAATGTATCAATCGTTCCGCTGGCTCGTACAGATTTCACCTTTTTCTTTCGTCTAAACATACATCCTCCACCTTCTCTTTTATAAGGGATAGGGAGCCCTGTTACTGCATTCTACGAACGAATCTTCTCTTGAGCGGGAGTGCGCTCTGCCTTCATATAAGGCAGCGGGTTGATCGTCTTTCCATCCTGGATCACTTCAAAATGCAAATGAGCTCCCGTGCTCCGCCCGCTTGTGCCTACCTTGCCGATGAGATCACCTTTCGTTACTTCTTGGCCCTCTTTAACTACAATCTTGCTTAAATGCATGTACCAAGTATCAAGGCCGCTGGCATGGCGGATGACGATGTAATTGCCTCTAGAGGCATTGAATTCAGCAGTGACCACCTTGCCGTCTGCTGCGGCATACACGGGATCGCCCACCTCGCCGCCGATGTCGATACCGGCATGGAATGCAGCCCGCTTCGTTATCGGATCCTGCCGATAGCCAAAGCTTGATGTGATGAGGCGCGAAGTCGTCGGCCAGATGGACGGCGTGCCGGCAATTAACGTTTGTGCATTGCGAGCTTCGTTTAGCGTCACAGGCATGGAAGCTTCCATAGACCTTAGCATGTCATGGACAGTTTCTAACTCATAGCTGGACTTTTGGGCCAATGATATCAGTTGTTCGTTAGTGACGCCGATAGCTTCACCACCCACGTTGCTGACATTGTTCCAGCCATCGTTTGAAAGAGACGTAATAGGCTCGGTTCCGTCTTGACCTAGATATGTATGAATGAATTGCTCTAACTGTGATTCAAGACCGCTCATTTCGGACACCTTGCTCTTAACCGTTTCCGCTTCGGCTGACAGACGAATGATTTCATTTTGAAGGAGATGAATCGCTTTATCTTTATCCTTCACCGTAATATCAAGTGCCAAGCTCTGACTGCTCAGCTTGCCTTCCAGGTCACGAATCTCGCTGGCGGATTTCAGCTGCATGCTCAAGATAAGACCGGAAAGGGACAGCAGAGCTGCTATCGGTACGGATACGATCAATATTTTGGGAACACTAACTTGACGCACAGCCCGTTCCGGATCGCGGATGACGAGCAGGGTTAGAGAATCGCTCCACCATCGCCGTTTCATACCATCACCTCACCATTTTCATATATGGTCATGCATGGCTCCCTATTGCACTTTATTCCTCATGTAGACAAAACATGACCACCAATCAACAAGCTAGTCGATTACTGCTTAAGGAGTTGGCATAAGAAGCTGTTCATTAACCTGTATTCGAATGGATAAAATAGGCTCAAGAGTAGTTGTTGGCAGGCTCGCTCACATAATTAGGAGGACACAGGTCATGATATGGCTTATCGGAATAGTCATCATCTATATGGCGCAATTGCTTGCGATTATTGCATTTGAATATAAGCATCCTTCTAAGACGGTGGCCTGGCTCCTTATCTCGCTCTGTATTCCCTGTATCGGCTTCATCATGTATTACTTTCTGGCTCAGGATTATTCCGCGCGGCGACGCGTAAAAAAGCGTTGGTATATGGAGCAGGTGATGCAGCAGACGGACAAGCTCTTGGAAGTGAAGGAGCCTTCTCAGATGACGAACGCAGAGATGAGGCAGCAGCAGCGTTTGTTCAAGCTCATTGAAGCGATGTCGGATAGTCAGATCACCGGATGCAACCAGACGAAAGTGCTCACGAACGGGCATGACACCTTTGAGGCGATGATTGCGGCAATTCGCGGTGCGAAGCACCATATCCATTTTGAATTTTATATATTGCGAGATGATGCGATTGGCACCCTCTTTCAGAATTTGCTGATCGAAAAGGTGCGCGAAGGCGTTAAGGTGCGCGTGATGACGGACGGAGTGGGAAGTATTGAACTTAGACAGAGGTACATCACTCGTTTCAAGGAAGCGGGAGTGGAATTCCATTGGTTTTTGCCTGTTTGGGTGTCCTTCTTTAGGCGTCGCCTTAATTATCGCAATCATCGTAAAATTCTTGTCGTTGACGGTATAGTCGGGTTCTTGGGCGGGATGAACATTGGCGATGAATATGTCGGCCGCAATGAGAAGACAGGCTTCTGGCGAGACACTCATCTGCAGATCGAGGGAGACTCGGTTTACAGCTTGCAGGCGATCTTTCTTCACGATTGGGCGCTTGCGTCCAGCCAGCGATTGGATGAGCCGGAATTGTTTCCGAAGCATACCTGCAGGGGGAAAGAACAGTTAAAGCTAGTGCCGAGCGGCCCGGATACGAGCAGGGATGCGATACAGGAATTGTATTTTGGGACGCTAAATTATGCGAAGGAGCGAGTGTGGATTGCGACTCCTTATTTTATCCCCGATCCAGGCAACCTGTTAGCGATTAAGTCCGCGGCGCTTAGCGGGATCGATGTGCGAATTATCATTCCAGAGCAATCAGATTCCAAGGTAGTAGACTGGGCCTCTAGGTCCTATCTGGAGGAGCTTATGCAGGCTGGCGTAAAGTTTTACGCTTATCAGCATGGGTTCATTCATGCCAAGACCGTTGTAATGGATCGCGCATTGGCCTGCGTGGGGACAGCCAATATGGATATGCGCAGTTTCTTCTCGAACTTTGAACTGAATGCTGTGTTGTTTGATGATAAGACGATCGAGCGTGTAGAGAGGGATTTTTTGATGGATTATGAGAACTGCACGCCTATTCTGTACGAAGAGTTCATTCAACGCGGGCGAGGTCAGAAGCTGCTGGAGGTGCTGTCACGATTGCTGTCGCCGCTGCTATGAGATGAGTGTTGCTCCTTGGGGCCTAATGTACACGTGCTTGCGATTGATGCGAGATGATGCATGAATTAAGCGGGATTAAGCCAAGTTATAGAAGGATAACATTGCAGGAGGTAGTAGAGATGGATGCAGAGCGTGCGAAGCAGATATATGAGATGAAGGATACGGTGGAAGTGCGGCTGGACGGCGAGCAATCGGTATGGATTGAAAATGTAGACGAAGCAAACGGTATGGCAACTGTTCAGGTAGGCACCAATCCAGTAAATACGCGCACCGTAAACGTGGATCGGTTAGTTGAATCACCTTAATCCATAATGGCCGCTAATTCTGCTTAATGAGCATGGATGAGCGGCTTTTTTCGATAATAAGGAACAATTCATTATTTGGAAAGTGTAAGAGCGCTAGGAGAAAGCTTGACCAGTGTGGTACGTGGAGATGCTTGCGGAAATTCATTTGTGATATAATAGATTGTTAGCTGGCTTCATCGAGAGTAAATTCTGGTTGAAGGCTTAATGAAGCGATAATCATTGATTACAGCCCAGGAGGGGATTAGGATGCAAACGGCTAATTATGCTGTTCGCTCCATGAGTGAAGCAGATACGGAACGGCTGGCGGAGCGCATCGCACGTCACTGCGTACCTGGTACGGTCATTGCTCTGGATGGAGATTTAGGCGCGGGTAAGACAAGATTCTCCCAGGCGATAGCGAAAGCATTAGGAGTTGTCGGAGTGGTAAATAGTCCGACTTTCACGATCATTAAGGAATATGAAGGCGAGAGCATGCCTCTTTATCATATGGATGTATACCGCATATCGATGGCCGAAGCGGATGAGCTGGGGTTGGACGAGTATTTTTACGGGGATGGCGTGTCTCTTGTAGAGTGGTCCAGCATTATTACTCCGTTGCTCCCGCCTAAGCATCTGCACTTGTATCTGCAGGTGGAAGGGGAACAGGAGCGAATTATTCGCATGACCGCTTATAGCGAGCCTTATGCAACTTGGTTGAATGAACTGAAATGGAGTGGATTGTAAAATGGCAGGAAACGAGGAAGGATTGCAGAACGTAATAGGCATCGATACGTCAACAGCGGTTATGACAACTGCGCTGTTAGAGCAGGGGCGTATCTTGGCGTCAGAACGGTATGATGCGGAACGCAATCATTCGATTAAGCTGGTGCCTGCGATCCAGCAGTTGCTTAAGGAGCATCATTGGACTGCTGAGCAGGTGGACGGCATTGCAGTTGGTATTGGACCAGGCTCCTATACAGGCGTGCGGATTGCGGTTACGGCGGCGAAGACGATCGCATGGGCGTGGAACAAGCCTATTGTCGGCGTTTCTTCTGTAGAGGCGCTTGCTTGGAGCGGGTTAGCGGCTGCAGAATCGTCATCTGATTCGGATGACGTATCAAGCATTCTTGGTGGCGCCGAGTATTTGGTCTATCCGATGACAGATGCGCGCCGCGGACAGGTGTTTACAGGTTGTTTTCGCGGGCGATTCGCTACGGGCTCCACGCTTGCGCAGGCATCAAGCGGCGTGAACATGCCTAGCGGCGTTTGTGAGCGAATCAAGCAGGACGCGATTCGTTTGTTCAGCGATGTGGCGGCTGAGCTTGCAGAGGAGCTGGAGATCGATAAGGCGCTGCAGGTGCTGCTGGTCGGTGAGACTGGAATCCAGCAGGAGCAGGTTGAAGCGCTCGTTCAGCGGTTCGGGCAGCGCGTGCATGTTGTTCCATGCGAGGTAGACGCAGCATGGATCGCGAAGCTGGGCGCTGCTGCGCTTGCAAACGGACAAGCGGATGACGTACATCGCTTGGAGCCGAATTATACGCAGCTTGCGGAAGCAGAAGTGAAGCTGAACGCCAAGGAAAAGGCGGCAGCACAGCACAATCAACAGCCTTAAGCCTATAGGCTGCGAAGGGAGAAGGGATGGCAGCGTGCAGCATAATGGAGACCAGAATACCGCAGAATCAAATAGATGTGCGGCAGTTACGTACATACGCGGAATGGAAGTGGCGGATCTCGATGGTGTGCTCGAAGTCGAGCATGCATCGTTTACTGTGCCGTGGACGAACAATGCATTTCAAAATGAGCTGACTAATAATCTATTTGCTCGATATCTCGTAATCGAGCATGAGGGCAGAATTGCGGGATATGCTGGCATGTGGACCATCGTGGATGAGGCGCATGTGACGAACATTGCGGTCCATCCTAACTTTCGAGGTCGAGGCTGGGGAACTTGGCTGCTGCGTGAATTGATTGCGCGCGGGCTTGCGCTCGGCATGGTGAAGATGACGCTGGAGGTTCGGGTCTCGAATACGACAGCTCAACATTTATACCGTAAATTTGGCTTTGAACCAAGCGGTGTGCGCAAGAAGTACTACACGGATAATAACGAAGATGCGCTCATTATGTGGTCGGATCTGACTTCTTTATATGACAATAACGAGAATCAAAGCGGGTGAATACAAGTGGACGGTGAACAACAGAAGGAACGCGTAGAGGGATCGGAATTGACAGGTAACGATAGTATTATTATGGCGATTGAGACGAGCTGTGACGAGACATCTGTAGCTATTGTGAAAAATGGTAAGGAAGTACTCTCCAATATGGTATCCAGTCAGATCGATGTGCATCGCCGTTTTGGAGGCGTAGTGCCAGAGATCGCTTCGCGCAAGCATGTGGAGACGATAACGGTCATGCTGGAACAGGCATTGGAAGAAGCAAAATTAACGCTGAGAGACGTTAATGCAATCGCGGTTACACAAGGACCTGGGCTCGTGGGTTCGCTGCTGGTAGGTATTGTGGCGGCGAAGGCATTAGCTATGGCAACGGAGCTTCCGTTGATCGGCACTCATCATATTGCAGGACATATATACGCGAATCGCTTGGTAGCGGAGATCCAGTATCCATGCATGGCACTGGTCGTATCCGGCGGACATACGGAGCTCGTATATATCGCGAGCGAAGGGCAGTTTGAAGTAATCGGGCGCACGCGCGATGACGCGGTTGGCGAAGCGTACGATAAGGTTGCGCGTGCGGTAGGCTTCCCGTATCCGGGCGGCCCGCATATTGATCGCTTGGCGATGGAGGCGGATGAGTCTGTTGATCTGCCCCGCGCGTGGCTGGAGCCGGATTCCTATGATTTCAGCTTTAGCGGGTTGAAGTCGGCGGTGCTCAACGTCGTGAACCAATCGAAGATGCGCGGTGAACCGCCGATGTATGCAGCGATAGCGCGCGGCTTCCAGGAATCCGTCATCGACGTCCTCGTTGAGAAGTCGATGCGCGCGGTGCAGCAGTATGGCGCGAAGCAGCTGCTGCTGTGCGGCGGTGTAGCGGCAAACCGCGGCCTTCGCGCGGCGCTTGCCGCACGGTGCGAGGCTTCACAGCTGCCGCTGCTCATCCCGCCGTTTGAATACTGCACAGATAATGCCGCTATGATCGGCGCGGCGGCACATCTAAAGTGGAAGCACGGCCAATTCGCCGAGCTTGACTTCAAGGTGGCCCCGCTCTTCACATTAGAAGGCTGGTCCGTTACGAACCACCAATAATTTGTAAGCCCGTCATCTCTATTTATGGAGATGACGGGCTTTTTTTGTAATGCGCGCTCAAGCAATAAAGTTCCTTAAGGCATTCTCTATTCATTATCCCTTTCGCTCAGAATGGGATAGTAAGGAAGCCTATGTATCTCTCAACCAGCATTTGCCCATTATCCCATTACCTCAGAACGTGATCAGCCTAAGCGAGAGGGATAATGAGCTAATGGAGATAAAGAGGTAGTGTGTATCGTTATGCTGGAAAAGCTAACGGTGGATCAAATGATTGAGTAAGCACAAATGTATCTCAACAGCATTTGCCCATTATCCCATTACCTCAGGACGGGATCAGCCTGAGCGAAAGGGATATTAGGCAAACGAAGATAAAAGAAGTAGTGTATTTCATCGTACAGGAAAGGCTAACGGTGGATCAAATGATTGAGGAAGCACAAATGTATCTCAACAGCATTTGCCCATTATCCCATTACCTCAG
The DNA here is from genome assembly GCF_054343325.1 of Paenibacillus marinisediminis. Taxonomy (NCBI): domain Bacteria; kingdom Bacillati; phylum Bacillota; class Bacilli; order Caryophanales; family Paenibacillaceae; genus Paenibacillus; species Paenibacillus marinisediminis. The sequence goes on along the minus strand of NZ_JBTGUH010000001.1, from coordinate 1,020,216 downwards.
GACGGGATCAGCCTGAGCGAAAGGGATATTAGGCAAACGAAGATAAAAGAAGTAGTGTATTTCATCGTACAGGAAAGGCTAACGGTGGATCAAATGATTGAGGAAGCACAAATGTATCTCAACAGCATTTGACCATTATCCCATTACCTCAGAACGGGATCTGCCTGAGCAATAGGGATATTGGGCAAAAGAAGAAAAAGAGGCAGTGTGTCTCATCGTGCAGGAAAGGATAACGGTGGATCAAATGATTGAGGAAGCACATATGTCTCTCAACAGTGTTTGCCCATTATCCCATTCCTCAGGACGGGATCAGCCTGAGTAAGAGGGATATTGGGCGAAAGAAGAAAAAGAGGCAGTGTGTTTCATCGCGCTGGAAAGGGTGCGCATTTTTAGATTTGGTCTAGCTAGTAGGTTGTGTGGCGTATTAGTTTATTTGTCTATCGGTGAATCGAATGATTGAGTAAGCGCATATGTGTCTCAACCAGCGTTTGCCCATTATCCCATTACCTCAGCACGGGATCAGCCTGAGCGTGGGGGATAGTGGTCAAATGAAGATAAAAAGAGATAGTTTGTACTCGTGCTGGAAAGGTACGCATTATTAGATTTGGTCTTGCGAGCAGATAGTCTGTGCAAGAGGTAACAGGGGTTTTCCCCGTTACAGGGTAGAGGGCGAGCACGGAGGAGTGAGATAACGGGGAAAAACCGTTTTACGAGTGCGCGGCATAGAGCGAAGAGGTCTTCGCGCAAGAGGTAACAGGTTTTTTCCCCGTTACAGGATAGAGTGCGAGCGCGGAGGGGGGAGATAACGGGGAAAAACCGTCTAACGAGAGCGCAACGATGGGAGGAATAGAGGTGCATGTGTAAAAGGGTACAGTGCGGGGGGTTAAGCAGAGGTTAGCTGGAAGTTAGGCGAAGGTTAGGTGGAGGTTGGGCTACCAGTACAAGGTTGCAGCGGTATGAAGATGTTGCAATGTTTGTAAGATATGGGTTGTGGGTAATATTTATCCACATATTCAATGGATGTTGTGAATAATGGGGCGCGATGCCTGATGGGGGTGGGGTTTCATTTTTGCGAAAAAGGGGATATGTTTTTCAAGATAGTCTGTGGATAATGTGGATAGTGTGGATAAAACGGTGGATAATGTTGGTTTAGGACGTGGTGAGCCCATAATTACAGGAATAAGTGGTCGTAAAAATGATGATGTTTGTTCACAGTTTCTGCGTCGTGGTTGTGTGTAACTTTTCCAGAATAATCGAAGAAACTGAAACAAAAAAGAGCCAGACTCTGCAGCAAACAGAGCCTAGCTCATTTACATCATTCCATACAAGTTTCCCATTCTGCATAAGCTGTTTCTAGCTTGGTGCGCACATTATCGACTTGCTGTTGGATCTCTTGCACACGCAAATAATCGTTGTATACGTCAGGCTGCGTAAGCAGCGCTTCTTGTTCCTCCAATATCTGCTCATATTCGGCAATCTGCTGCTCCAGCTGCTCGGCGCGGCGCTGACGTGCGCGCTCCTCACGCTTTGCTTGCTTGTCCTGCTCATATTGTGATAAGCCGGAACGATTGTCACTAGCAGCAGAAGGCGAGCTGACACCTGCTTTGCTTGCTGTTGACGAAGATGCAGCTAAAGCCCGCATTGCCTGTTCCTCATCAAGCTCACGCTTCTTCTCCACATAATCATCATAGTTGCCTAAATAGGACTCTGTTCCTTCAGGGCCGAGCTCCACGATGCGTTCTGCCATCTTGTTCAAGAAGTAGCGGTCATGGGAAATGAATAGCAGCGTGCCCTCGTAATCAATCAGTGCGGATTCCAGCACCTCTTTACTGAACAGGTCCAAATGGTTGGTCGGCTCATCGAGAATCAGGACATTGGCCTCCAGCAGCATGAGCTTGGCAAGGGCGACACGAGCCTTCTCGCCGCCGCTTAAGCTGCCGACCTTCTTCTGCACATCGTCTCCGCTGAACAAGAAATTGCCCAGCACGGTGCGGATTCTAACCTCATCCATATGAGGATAAGTGCCCCACAGCTCTTCGAGTACCGTTACATTAGGATTAAGATTCGTTTGTTCTTGATCGTAGTAGCCAAGCTTCACATGGGTGCCCCATTGATACGAGCCCTCCGACAGCTCATGGCTGCCGATTAAGGCTTTAAGAAGCGTCGATTTGCCAACGCCGTTAGGACCTATCAGCGCGACGATCTCGCCGCGATCCAGGTTCAGATTGGCGTGACGGAACAACGGCTGCCCTTGTTCATAGGCAAATGAAGCCTCCTTCACTCGCAGCACGTCCTTGCCGCTCTGGCGCTGAATGTCGAATGAGAAGTTGGCTCGCTTCAAATCGCCCAGAGGACGATCGATACGATCCATCTTCTTGAGTGCCTTGCGGCGGCTCTGCGCGCGCTTTGTGGTCGAAGCTCGCACGATATTGCGCCGTACGAAATCCTCCAGCTTAGCGATCTCGTCCTGCTGTTTCTCGTACTGCTTCATCGCCTGCTCATACTCCGCAGCCTTGAGCTCCATATAGCGTGTGTAGTTCCCTGTATAACGTTTCGCCTGATGACGCTCAATCTCTACAATGGACGTAACCATCGCATCGAGGAAATATCGGTCATGGGATACGACTAGCACAGCGCCTGGATATGAACGCAAGTACTGTTCGAGCCAAGTCAATGTATCGATATCCAAATGGTTGGTAGGCTCGTCCAACAGCAGCAGATCAGGCTGCTGCAGCAGCATGCGTGCAAGAGCGAGGCGAGTCTTCTGACCGCCGCTCAGGGTATGAACGGGCGTCTCGGGATCCGTATCACCGAATCCCATACCGTTCAAGATGCCGCGTACCTTCGCTTCCATTGCATAGCCGCCCTGCTCACGGAACCAGTCAGACTTTTCCGCATATCGATGCATCGTTTCTTCATATAAGGCAGCATTATCCGCAAGAGCTGGATCCGCAATCTGATGCTCCAGATCTCTCAGCTCCTGCTCCGCCTCAATCAAATGAGTAAATACCTCGATCATCACAGCCCAAATTGAGCGATCCGAGTTCAGACCGCTGTTCTGCGCTAGATAGCCGACCCGCGTTTCTTTCGCCTTGAAGACACTGCCCTCATCTGCTTGAAGCTCGCCTGCGATGATCTGCAGCAGTGTTGACTTGCCTGCGCCATTGACTCCAACAAGACCAATACGCTCGCGATCTTGCAGATGAAACGATATATTGTTTAACACGGGAGTAATTCCGTAATGTTTGGAAATGTTATTAATTTGAAGCAGCATTGATATCTCCTCCGTATGGACAAACTATCCTTAGTTTACATGAAAAGTGGAGTTAACGCGATGTTGTCAAGCAAATTAGTCCTTGTAGCTGGCAGGAAAGTGTTAAGGGTGGTAAACTAGACTTGAAATTGCAGAAAATTCGTGAAAAATGATGTACAGCATATGTTAACGTTCGAATTATGCTCATATATGGCTTTCTATCACCTGATATTCACGATAATGACCTAGCCACCCGCCAAGGAGGATATCGAGGCATGAATGATGCTTATCAGCAGTCCGATGCTTTACGGAAAGTAGATATTCGAGCTCGATGCAAGCAGTTGCGCGGGGAGATGGCCGCTCATGATCGCCTAAGATGGAGCGAGAGTGCTTGTGAGCTGGCATGGAGAGGCCTGCAGCCTATCCTGCAGAAAGCAGACGGACCGTTAAGAGTGTTTGGATATATGCCGTTCGGTTCGGAATTGGATATTGTGCCGCTCCTGCTAAGACTTCGAGCGGAAGGACATATCATCTATATTCCGCGTACTCAAGTAAAGGAGCATCATTTGTCATGGTATGCATGGACAGATCAATTGCCCCTTGCTCAGGGCGTATTTGGAATTATGGAGCCTTCTGAGCATGCATTGCCTATATCAGAGCAGGAATGTGAGCTGGCAGATATCGTATTCGTTCCAGGACTAGCCTTCGATCGAAGAGGAGGGCGTCTCGGCATGGGGGCAGGGTATTATGACCGCTTTTTATCCAGATGGTTCAGCTTGAATACGGATTCACGAGATGCGACAGCATCTGCAACAATACCGATTTTATGGAGTCTTATATATAAATGGCAGCTGTTGGATGAGATTCCGATGGAGCCGCATGATGTCCCGATTAACGTTATCGTTACGGAAAACGAGCTCATCCGAACCCGGATAGACGAATCTTGATAGCTAAAGGGGGATCATGACGATTAATGGATACGAACGAACGATTGACTCATTTTAATGAACAAGGACGAGCTCGTATGGTGGATGTGACAGATAAGAATGAAACAAGCCGTACAGCCGTTGCGCGAACAACAGTCCAAATGCACCGGGATACTTTAGCTAGAATTAAGCAGGGTCAGATTGCTAAGGGAAATGTGCTCGCCGTTTCGCAAGTAGCAGGGATTATGGCGGCCAAAAATACTTCACAGTTTATTCCGATGTGTCACCCGCTTATGCTAACGGGCATCAACATTACTTTTCAAGATGATGACGCAGAGGTATTAACGATAGAGGCTGAAGTAAAGACAACGGGCAAGACCGGCGTTGAGATGGAGGCGCTCACGGCTGTGACTGCCGCGGCATTGACCGTGTATGATATGTGCAAGGCGATGCAGAAGGACATGGTTATAGGCCCAACTCAATTGATTAGCAAATCTGGCGGCAAGAATGGAGATTACTCCTTAGCAGCCGATTGATGATAAGGACTCAATTCGAAGGGAGGAACAGAGATGAATTGGAAAGTGGCGATCTTGACTGCAAGCGACAAAGGCTCGCGCGGAGAACGTGAAGATACAAGTGCACAAGTCATTCGCGAATTAGTGGAGGAAGAGATAGGCGGGGAAATCATTGAATATCGAATCGTCCCGGATGAAATGAATGACATCTCGGCTTCTCTCATCGAGATGGCGGATTATTTCAGGGCGGATCTTATTTTGACGACTGGCGGTACAGGACTCGCGCCGCGCGATGTTACTCCTGAAGCGACGCTCAAGGTTATTGATCGCGTCGTTCCTGGAATAGCGGAGGCTATGCGCGCCGCATCCATGTTGAAGACGAGAAGCGCGATGCTCTCGCGCGGTGTGTGCGGTATTCGCAACCGGACGCTTATTATTAACCTTCCAGGCAGCCCGAAGGGCGTGCATGATAATCTGATGGCGGTCATTGATCAGCTCCCTCACGCATTGGATGTAGCAAGCGGACGCTTTCATGACCATGACGGATTGATCTGATCTTCAAAAATTTTTGATAGTTTAGGTATTTTATGGCACTTGGATATGATATGATCTACATTACAGGAAATTATGTCCAATGAAAGGAGAAGATTCGATATGAGCACTATTGGAATCCCAGGCATTATCTTACTTCTCATTCTTGCCCTACTCTTGTTTGGTCCGAACAAGCTTCCAGAATTGGGACGCGCCTTTGGCCGTACATTGAAAGAGTTCAAGGCAGGTGCTAGCGACATTATGGGCGATGATAATTCCAGCAGTTCTTCGCGAAAAGAAGTTCATGCAACTGAATCAGCATCTGCTCCAGTTGTCACTCAAATACCTCAACAGGCACAAGCTAACGAGACATCCCGCCGCCTGCCAGAATAATCAGGTGATGCATCTTGGATTCAGACTGTATCTAATTAGTGCTGATTTAGTCTGACCTCACATTTAGCAAGGAACAGGTTGGTGTTGGTATGCCTCTCATTGATGACGATCAGATGTCTATCATTGATCATATTACTGAACTGCGCAAGCGGGTCATTTATGTGCTGATTATGCTGGTTGTCGGTCTGGTGGGTGGATTGGTTGCAGCGGATCCTTTATACCAATTCGTCATATCAAGACCGCCGGCGAATGGTTTCCAGTTTCACAGCTTCTCGCTGTGGGATGGAATTGGCATCTATATGAAATTTGCCTTGATCGTCGCGTTTGCCATATCGCTGCCATTTGCGATGTATCAGCTATGGGCATTCGTAAGTCCTGGATTGAAGCCGAATGAACGCAGAGAAACGCTTAAGTATATTCCATTCGTGTTTGTACTTTTCTTATTAGGTGTCACTTTCGCCTATACTGTCGTGCTGCCGATGGCATATCAGTTTACTGCTGGAATCAATCAAGGCTTGAATCTCGAAGAAACGTACGGGATTACACAGTATTTCAACTTCATGTTTAATATTATTCTCCCTTTGGGGATTCTATTTGAGCTTCCGCTTGTCATTATGTTTCTGACGGCTATTCGAATATTGAACCCGATCCGATTGCGCAAGATGCGGAGATTCGCATATTTTGGCCTCATTGTGCTCGGGGTTACTTTATCGCCGCCGGACTTTATATCTGACTTCCTAGTCTCGATTCCGCTGATCATTCTGTATGAGCTCAGTGTGATTCTCTCATCCTTCATCTATCGGAAGCAGTTGAAGAAGCAGCGGGAATGGGAAGAAGAATTCGATAGCGGTGCAACAACTGCCTCTTGAGAAATACATAGACAAGCGTAATGCTTCACTTATCATTCCTGCTGTCCAGCTTATTTAGCGAAGTCGTTATGATACTAGCATGCAAGCTCTGCTCTTGAATCCAGTGAGGATGTGAGAGCAGGGTTTGCATTATTTGTATGACCATAGGATAAAATGGTGAAGGCAGGAGCGTCAGTACAAATTTACATTAAACCACTTGCAAACCGGGTGCAAAATCAGTATCATAATAATTGTTATTAGCACTAGACACTTTCGAGTGCTAATAATATGGCTAACAAGTGTTTATGAACATGACCGCCATAAGGCGATGTGTTCCAACTTATAATTTCATTTGGTCAAAGGAGGCTATTTTTCATGATCAAACCTTTAGGAGAGCGCGTATTGATCGAAGCAATCGCGAAGGAAGAAAAGACCGCTTTCGGTATCGTATTGCCGGATACAGCGAAGGAAAAGCCGCAAGAAGGTAAAGTAGTAGCTGTAGGTAACGGTGTATGGAAGGATGGTCAACGTGTACCTTTGGAAGTTAAAGAAGGCGACGTTGTAATCTTCTCCAAATATGCTGGCACAGAGATCAAATACGATGGAAAAGAATATTTGATTATGAAAGAAAGCGATATTCACGCGGTAATCGGCTAATAGGCGGATGACGCGGAATGAATCTTTCCGCACATTAGAGGTTCCTACATAGGAACGCAGGACATATAGGTACGAACATTATAACGAATCGAATCAAGGAGGTATTTTTCAATGGCAAAAGAAATTTTGTTCTCTGAAGAAGCTCGCCGTTCCATGCTTCGCGGTGTGGACGCTCTTGCGAACGCAGTTAAAGTAACACTTGGACCTAAGGGCCGCAACGTGGTATTGGAGAAGAAGTTCGGATCTCCGCTCATCACAAACGACGGTGTAACTATTGCAAAGGAAATCGAACTGGAAGATGCATTTGAGAACATGGGTGCTCAACTGGTTAAAGAAGTTGCTACAAAGACTAACGATGTAGCTGGTGACGGTACAACTACTGCTACAGTTCTGGCTCAAGCGATGATTCGCGAAGGCTTGAAGAACGTAACTGCAGGCGCTAACCCTATGGTTGTTCGCAAAGGTATCGACAAAGCTGTTCGCGCTGCTGTAGCTGAACTTCAAGAGATCGCTAAGCATGTGGAAGATTCCCAAAGCATCGCTCAAGTTGCTTCCATCTCTGCTGCTGATGAAGAAGTTGGCGCATTGATCGCAGAAGCAATGGAGAAAGTCGGCAAGGATGGCGTTATCACTGTCGAAGAATCCAAAGGGTTCAACACTGAGCTTGAAGTGGTTGAAGGTATGCAATTCGACCGCGGTTATGTATCTCCATACATGATCACGGACACTGACAAGATGGAAGCTGTTCTCGACAACGCTTATATCTTGATCACAGACAAGAAGGTTTCCAACATTCAAGAAATCCTTCCTGTACTTGAGAAAGTCGTTCAACAAGGCAAGCAATTGCTGATCATTGCTGAAGATGTTGAAGGTGAAGCACAAGCTACATTGATCGTGAACAAGCTTCGCGGCACATTCACTTGCGTAGCTGTTAAAGCTCCAGGCTTCGGCGATCGCCGCAAAGCAATGCTGCAAGATATCGCTGCATTGACTGGCGGTCAAGTGATCACTGAAGAGCTCGGCCTTGAATTGAAATCGACTACGATCGATCAATTGGGTACTGCTCGTCAGATCCGCGTTACAAAAGAAAACACAATCATCGTTGACGGCGCTGGCGCTAAGCAAGATATCGATGCTCGCATCAAGCAAATCCGTACACAACTCGATGAAACAACTTCCGAGTTCGACAAAGAGAAGCTGCAAGAGCGTCTTGCTAAATTGGCAGGCGGCGTAGCAGTAATCAAAGTTGGCGCGGCTACTGAAACTGAATTGAAAGAGCGCAAACTGCGCATCGAAGATGCTCTGAACGCAACTCGCGCAGCAGTTGAAGAAGGTATCGTTGCAGGCGGCGGTACAGCTCTTATTAACGTATACGGTGCGGTTAAAGCTGTATCTGCAGCTTCCTCAGATGAGCAAACAGGCGTGAACATCGTGCTGAAGGCTCTTGAAGCTCCAATCCGCACAATCGCTGACAATGCTGGCCAAGAAGGCTCCGTTATCGTTGAGCGCTTGAAAGGCGAAAAAGTTGGCGTAGGCTACAACGCTGCTACTGGCGAGTGGGTGAACATGATCGAAGCTGGTATCGTTGACCCAGCTAAGGTTACTCGTTCCGCATTGCAAAATGCAGCATCCGTTGCAGCAATGTTCCTGACGACTGAAGCGGTAATCGCTGATAAGCCAGAGAAGAACGCTCCTGTTATGCCTGACATGGGCGGCATGGGTGGAATGGGCGGTATGATGTAATAAGGGGTTAGATCCCTTATGCAGCAAGGTTTTCCTGAGTAGGGAACGCTAAATGCTCACAATTTGCTCACATTGATTATAGGAAGCTTCTCATCAGTTCACTGAACTTGTGGGAAGCTTCTTTTTTCATTGGTTTTGTGATGTGCATATAAATAGTTCTTGTGATCTCATCATCCTTATGTCCCAACCGCTCCATTATAGTCTCAAGACTCACTCCAGCTTCAGCAAGTAAAGACGTATGTGTATGACGGAGGGAATGGGGAGTAAGATTTTGATTAAGACCTGCTATTCTAAGAAGTCTCCGCATACGATTCCCTAAAGTCTTGGTGATTTCAGGATAACCAGCGTTTTTATCGGTTTTTGTGAATACAAAGTCATCATAATAGAATTCTGTTCCTAATTGGAGCCTTAGCTCATTCTGTCTTGCTTTATGTTTCCTTAACTCATCTAAAACAATAGGAGCAACATCAATAGTGCGAATAGAGGTTGATGTTTTTGGTGTAAGGAGTATAAATTCCTTTACTTTGTTTTTTGGATTATAGTAAGTTTTAGTGATACGGATTGTTTGTTCGTCAAAATTGATGTCTTTCCATTTGAGAGCGCATAATTCGCCAGCGCGCATCCCACTATATGCCAATGTCACAAACATTGCAATGTCACCAAACAATCCTTTTTCTTGTGCAGTCTTTAGAAACTTAGCTAGTTCTTCCTTTTCGAGATATTTTACATTGAGTTCTTCATTTTCAAGATCATCAACAGTCTTCTGAGTTTTTGGAAGCTTAAAAAATTCTGTTGGATCTTTTGCAATGACACCAAGTTCTACAGCTTTCTTAAATATCATTCTGCCAGTGGAGTGAATGCCTTCAAGTGTACTGTCCGCCAAGTTCTGCACTTTCAAATCATTGAATGCGTCCTGATACATTTTCTTGGTGATCGATTTGATTTTTTTCTGTGAAAAATAAGTTAGAAGGTGTCCTAGCTCATGTTCTCTAACTCGAACAGTGCTGATCTTCACTAGTTGTTTATATCCTTCTAGCCAAGTTGTTGAAAAATCCTTGAATAAAGTATTTTTTTCTTCAATATAAGTACCTTTGTTAAGTTCGGCAAGTAGACTTGCGCAGGCTGCTTCAGCTTCCTTCTTCGTTCTAAAACCTCCTTGCGTTTTTTGTTTTCTCTTTCCAGTTAGAGGGTCATTTCCAACATCTACAGCGTAATACCAGGTACTGCCGCGTTTATGAATACGCATTTTAAAACCTCCTGATGATTTGATATGTTTGATGATATATAGTTAATCAAGAGGAATTCTCTTGAATACCTATCCAGCTTTGATATGATTCCTTTGCTTTGTATTGAGCCATGCGAAGAATTCATCACGGTATACAACTTTTCTTGAGTTGATCTCCAGTAGAGGGAAGCTGGGATCTTTGAAAATTTCATACACTGTAGATTTGCTGAAACCAAGTATTTCTTGAACGTGCTTCTTTTGAAGAATTATTGGATAGTCTGTCTTATTCATGGTTTCACTCTCCTCGATGTGATTAGACACATTAATTGTATCTGTAATGATAAGCCAATAATGTTACAATTGTGCGCGTTTTTTATGAGGCCTTATAATATGGAATCGATAACATCGTTAGTGCACTCCTTCTTTGATCTAAAAAAGGTTGGAGTGCTTTTATTTTTTTATAGAAAGTGGATTGGCTATAGAGTTCTTTTGTTGCTTGTTCACCTAGCTTTTCAAGTATTAGCCCAAAGCCCAACATTCTCTCAATCATCGTTATTGAATGTGAGTTGAGCAAATCAGGACTTATAAAATCATCGTAATCTATATCAATAAAAGTGAATAAAGGTTCAGCCAGCTTTAGCGTTCGGTTACAGAATTCAATATTCAAGAAATATGATGCGATTCTCTTGCTTGAGTATTGACGCAATTGTTGTTTACAGCATTTTATCTCTAATCGCAAAATTCCAAATGCTTGATGTGTGAGTTGTGGATTTTTTCCTTTCGCTTTCATTTGTTTGTACTTATCATAAACAGTGACTCGAGAGGATTTATTTTTGAACACAACAGATTGATTTTGGTTATATAAACAGGTAGCCTTCCTAGGCAGACTCTTTTTCGCGATCTGCACGATGAATCGGCTTACTTGGTTCCCGACATCGAAGTTATGACAGACGTCGATACGAGATGCAATCCACTCTTCCCTTTGAATGGATACAAGAAGAGTTCCTAGCAATTCATCATGCAATTGCTCCCAAAACATGTTGATGTGTTCTGGTTTGAGAAGCGTGACATTGTTTCCATAAAGGAATTTAGGAATAGAAAGTTGAATGGTCAGCTTCTGCTGCTCTGGATTGTACTCAAAAAAAGGAACTCTCGGATTCATTATGGTGTACGTATATCTATTCCACTCGACCTTCGTACCGCTTTTTTTAATTTTTTCTATATCAAGTTCAATATGGTCTGCTGTCATGCGAATTGTGTCGAACATAGGTGTTCCCTCCTTGAAGTTTGATCTAGGTGTTGCCATGATGTCATTTTAGGTTTCCAAAGATTATTGTTGATCAAGGAGTAGCGCTACTGTTTCTCAAAAATGAGAAGTAATTACTGATGTTATAGAATCCGAAGGCTGACCGTGCACTTTGTCATCTTTTGATCGGGAGCTATACCACTCAGTACTGATCTTGAGGCAAGTATAGAAAATTGAAAAAAGCATGTCCACTTTTACTACCTTGCTCTTAAAATCATCTGATCTTGCTTGATCTTGAGGCAAGTATATGAAAATGAAAAAAATAAATCCAGTTTTACTCCCATATCTTCTAAAATAGGAATATCTAGTTTCATGCTTACTGATAAAGCAGGTCAAAATGTGGGGATGAAAATCAAATAAAATAATCAGAAAGATGGGATCACAGTGTCTACTGACTATAAACTGTTAGAAGGTTTCATAAAGATTCCTAGTGATATGACTGACACTCAATTTTATCTAGATCTAAAGAGATGGATTGAAGGATGTGGTGGTAAGTATATAAGAGATTCTATAGATTTGTTACCTAATCTGGTAATGCAAAGATCTCAACATCTAGCTGTTTTCAATGAAGATAAAACAAACCGTTATACTTTACGCATTGACTGGGACATTCAAAAAGCCAAAGTAACTATTTTGATGATGAATCCAAGTCATGCAACCGAATTATACAGCGATGAAACTGTGAGATTTATGATACAGTATGCAATTCGTTACTTTAACGCTGGGAGCGTCTGGATAGTCAATATGAGTTCCTTTATAGAGCCTGATTCACAAAAGCTAGCATCTTCAAAGTTTACAGGTGATAAAAATGATCAATCTACGATAGTGGAAGCAATTAATTGGTCGGACGTTGTCTTTTTAGCTTGGGGAGATAAGGGAGAAGATAGTGTTGTTGCGTTTGGCAGTTGGTTCGAAGAACTTTTAAAGAAAAATACAACTAAACTTAAATGCTTTAGACAAAGTAAAGCTGGGAATCCTATTCATCGAAATCAACGTCCAAAAATTCAACTAGATCACGTGCCCCAAAATGTTGATCTCAACAAGATCTTTTTAAAGAAGAGACGGGCAAAGAGAAAGTAAAAGATCTCAGCAATGAATAGTTTGAGTGCTTAATATTGTACACTTTCTTGAAGCACAATCTGATGTACCTATATTAAGGCCTGTTGGTGTCTCAAAATGTCTAGTTTTACTTTTGATGCATCATAAATGGGAAAAGGGCCTTTTGAAGTAGTGTTTCTGGAGCTATACTGTAGCCAACAACAAGCGGAGGTGGCTTCAGTGCGAATTGGGTATATTCGGGTTTCATCTAAGGATCAGAATACAGCCAGACAACATGACTTGCTTAAGAAACATGAGGTTGAGAAGATTTACGAGGAGAAGGTCAGTGGAAAATCGATCAAGAACCGCGAGCAGCTTCAAGCTCTATTGGAGTTTGCCAGAGAAGGAGACGTTATTGTTGTTGAATCCATCTCCAGGCTTGCACGTAATGTGCTAGAGTTTTTGACGATTGTCCAGGATCTTGAACAACGAGGAATTAGTGTTGTCAGCCTTAAAGAGTTGATTGACACGTCAACCCCACAAGGAAAGTTTGCCATGACAGTGTTTGGTGCGCTGTATGAATTAGAACGCGAATCAATCCGTGAAAAACAGGCCGAAGGGATTGCTTCTGCTCAGAATCGGGGTGTACGTTTTGGCCGACCAAAGACAGAAATCAATGAAGAGTTTCGCAGGTCTTATGCAGAATGTCGAGCAGGACGAATCACCGCCGTAGCTGCAATGAAAGAACTGGGAATCAGTTCGGCCACTTTCTACAGACGTGTTTCGGAGTACGAGGCTGGGTATGAATCATGAGAAGTTCACTAATAATTAAAAGCCAGTTCGCTAAGATCGGAATCATAAGAATGACAAAAGAGAAAAGGGTAGAGGATGCTCTCTTCTCATAAGAAATAGCCTTCTTGATCAGAATAATTTGAGTTAATATCTTTTAAATATGTCATTCATTCACTTGATCAAACAATCGCTCAATCTTATCATAGTCAAATTCACTCAAGATACGATACTCTACAGCTGATTTGCCTTTTACATAATCATAGGAATCTAGACTTCCACCATCTGTAATTACGATAGCAAACATCAGACGATCAGAATTTGAGAAAGCAATATTATAGGCAGTCCTCTTGATGTTTGTTTTCGCATCGGGATCTTCCTTTATGCGCAAATCCGCAAGCATATCATAAATTACCTTTATTTTCTCTTTATCTGTTTCAAACAAATGATGATCATGAAAAGGTTCTACTATTTTGTATTCATTAATATTGATGGACACGATCTCAGTCCCTCTCATGGCATCATTAAGCAGTTCAGAGAATAAAGTAGCTTTTTTATTATTGAATTGAATTAATGCAGCTATGACAGAGATGCTTAGTAAGCTGATAAGAATAAAAACAAGTTTTTTGGATATGTTCACTTTTTTACTCCCCCTATGACGCTCCTGTTATTCCATTATTTTCATACTACATTAAGTTAATTCTATTTGTAAAATAGGGGATTTCATTTTGATTAGAATTAGCGGTCGATGTGTATAGTTTTAGTCTTTTAATGATGATCATAGAATAGGCTGGTTCTTTTTTGACCTACGTATGATGGTTTGCTACAATTCAATCCAAGTGGACGTAATACAAAGTTTTTGTAAAAAAGGAATGAGGGCATTGAGTCAAATCTTCGAATCAATATCAAGTGAGAAAAGAGCATTGTTGACCGATGCTTTTTTAAATACCTTTAAGGAAGAATTAGATCGAATTTTTGAGATTGAGAAAAAAGAGAAACATCCTACTTATTCGAATGTATACGGGCATTTATTGGGGACTATTGGATTTGATCAAGCATTACAAATAGCTTCAGAAAAGTACCAATTGGTAGATGAGATTTATAATTATGTGAAGACGTTGCCGTGGGATCAAAAGGATTCTTTCGATGTGGATTTAGCTGAACTGATGGTTCGTCGGAACATTATTGAAGAAGGTTAGTTTGATTATTAACAAGTTCAAAGCATGGAAAACAGAAAGTGGAGGAAATCAAGTGGAGAAATACAGTACAGTCATTGAAAAATAGAAGAAAGGTTGTAAAAGCAGAATTCGCCAAGATCGGGATCGTACGGATGATAAGGGAAGAGAAGTTGAAAGGTCCACTTTTCTCGGAAGTGATTCGACCGCTTGAATAACGAAAACCAAAAAAATGTGCCAGCCAAATATTAATGTAAATAGGTGATGTTTGTGCGTCGAAAAAAATTGAAAAGTGCACGTGAGCGTGAGATCGAGGAAATCATAAAGGGATTTGCCAAAATAGGTATTGTTCCGACCACAATAGAGGAACGGCGTAAGGACCCCCTTTTTTCCAAAGTAATTACACCACGTAGGCAGAAAAATTCGAATAGGACCTAGGGGAACAAGGACATTGACCTCGTTGATCTTACAATCCCACAACAACAGTTCCAATGTCTATCAGTAAAATTGAATAAAAATACGGGGTGATATGGCTTCCTACATTTTAAAGTAGGGAGCCATTCTCATTTGTTCAACACACTCTTCAAGTAGCCACATATGGAAGTCGTTATCTAAAAATCGTAAAAGAATAAGGAACATCCAGTATTTCAAATTGGTAGTTCCGTTATCGAAAATCAAATATCCGACTTGAAAAATGCGAGAATCATTCGTTACTTTTTCAATATAGAGATGCCGATAGATGATATTCAAATATATTTGTGAGTAGAATCAATAATGAATGATCGCATCTCGAAAGGAGGAGGACTGCCAATGAAACGCGACTACTTTAAAAATGGCATGAGGAACGATTCGAAGCGAAAAAACGAAAGACAAGTGCCTCTGGTTACTGAAATTATTCAAAAAAGAGCTTGGGCTAAGAGTGGCTTAGTGGTAATAGCCAGAAACTATTGGCGCTTAGCGGTAGAGATCGATGAGAATGAAATTCTTGAAGCTGATTTGGATCGTTTATTTTCTGCTCCATATCGAAAGTTCAGTTTTTCGAAACGCATGGATACGAGCGATGCTGGATTAAAGAATGTTGCTAAGTTCTATTTCCCGTTGGAGATGCTAAAGAATCATAAACTTAAGGTGAGCTATCGGAGTTTATCAGAAAAAATGATCCGAACTGTAATCGACATGACCGTGAGTGACTTAGAAAAGACTACGTGGGAGATACGGGTACCGAAACGTAATGATTCAGGTGGTAAGCTTGAAGGGGAATATGATGTGTATCAAACCAAAGCAGAATGCACTAAGGCTACAGGAATCATCTTCCCTAAGTCTGAAGGTGAAGGGAATAATTCACTTGGTAAAGATGATGGCATTGAGATCGGATTGGGAGTATCTGAAAGCATTCAAGAGAATAAACAAGATGGTAATAATGTGAGAAGGAAAAGAAAACAGGAAGAACAGCCATCCAATGAAAACACAATAAAGTCGTAACATTGAGCACACTGGTTATTGTACTGGTGTGCTTTCTAATACCCCAACATCCGCTGTTGAGGCTAACTTGTAATTGGAAATAATTGTAGACATTGTCGTTATACATTTGTATAATGGAAACAAAAGGTATTATACAGTCGTATAATACTGGCGTATAAGGAGGTAAATGATAATGGATGGTACTATCGGACGACTCGGAGATGCAGAACTCGAAATCATGTTGGCGATATGGCATAGTGATCGGCCTGTGACTTCAAATTTCATATTAGATAAACTGCAAGGTAGGCGTAAATGGGCTTTATCCACACTGATGACATCCCTTACAAGACTAGAGAAGAAAAAATTTGTTATCTGTGATCGTTCTACAGGTACGAATCTATATTCATCGTTAATTGACGAAAGCGATTATAAGAACAAAGAGAGCTCGACCTTTCTGGAGAGGTTATACGACAATTCCTTCAAGAGTCTTGTCAACTCTCTCTATAGCAGTAAAGCAATTGATAAGAATGATCTTGCTGATTTACGCAAATTCCTCGATCAGATGGAGAAGGAGGATTAGTCGTGCTTACAGATCTTTTTTTAACGATTCTCGAAATTTCCTTATCCATTTCAATTGTCATATTCATTCTACTGTTGATCTCCTCAAGAATTAACAAAAGGTTCATCGCCAAATGGAAATATTGGATCTGGTTGGTGATCGCTGTTCGCTTGTTATTTCCGTTTAATTTTACTTTACCGCAGGCACCTGTGCAGATTGCGATACCTCAATCGCAGGTCATATTCCCGCAAGCACCAACACCTACTCCGCCTGCTGCTCCCGCTGAAACTATTGACGTTGTACCCATTCTACCTGATTTGCCAGATACTCTACCTATTCAACCTATTAATACTCCTATCCCAGAGATCACAACAGTAGATTCAATTACTATACCCCAAATTGCGGCGCTACTCTGGCTTATAGGAATTATCTTATTTCTATTTTATCATTTGACCGGCTACCAAGTTTATAAGAAGCGAGTCTTACGTTGGAGCTATCTCAATCAACAAGATCAACTCAACCTCATATACCAACACTTAGCAGACGAGCTAAAGATCAAAAAGCAGATAACTATCATGATTAGTGAGAGTATATACAGTCCCATGATGATGGGATTTCTAAGGCCGATTCTGCTCATACCCAATACTCGTTACTCAGAAACGGATCTTTATTACATTTTGAAGCACGAGCTCATTCATTATCAACGGCGGGATATGTGGTATAAACTATTGCTACTCATCGCTAACGCCTTCCATTGGTTTAATCCATTTGTTTATCTCATGTTCCGTGAAGCGAGCAAGGATCTAGAAATCTCCTGCGATGATGAAGTTCTGAAGACAGCAGATTATAGGGATCGTAAGCAATATACAGAAGTCATCTTGAACGGTGTCAACGAACAAGTGAAGCGCCGTCATACTGTTCTTTCAACTGATTTTGATGGCGGAGCCAAAATGCTAAAGGAGCGTTTCTTCCATATCTTGAATACCAAACGAAAAAGACGTGGCATCTGGGGATTTATCATTTTAATCTTGTGTATGTTAATGGTTGGATTCATGGTAGGCTGCAAGGATCGTCCTATTCCTGTTGTTAGCACGAATTCTCCAGAGCAGATCGAAACGGAGCGTCAATATGTTAATCAAGAACTCGGTTTTGAGCTTGCCATACCTCCGAACTGGCAGGACAAATTTACAGCCGGTTCTAATCCGAACAACGATGAGAACATAGTCCAATTTAGCTACAATGGAGGGTTCGTATTATTTTCAATCGAGAGAATCGAAGGGGAACACATTCGGCAAGAAGAACTGCCAGCAATCCCGCCAATGAAGATTGTTATGCAAGGAAATGGTTATACTTATGTAGCTTATATGTCAGGAGATGTTCAAGTCCCTGTGGAAAAAGGGGAAGAAGCCATTCGCGAATATCGAGAGATGTATCGCGGGGTGGATGAGCTGTTAAAGTCATTTCAACCTGTAGGCGATGAACAACCTGTTGCGCATACTCAGGGCTTTAAAGTCATTGGAACGGGATACTTCAAAGCAGAAATTCCTGAGAGATGGACAGTTATTCGATCAGACAATGATTTGAGTTGGAGCTTAATGCAGGATGATGAACATGTAGGTAAGATTCGTTTTAAAGTCTGGGATGGAAAGACAGCCTTAGTTGAGAATGAACATACGAGTTATCAATCCATGATTACGGACTATACCAAAGCAAGTGTCGATGTGAATCCAAGTTTAGTTGGCCAAAATACATTCAAGCAGATTGTTGCAAGCTTTGAATTCCGTGGGGGTGCACACTCGGTCATTGATATGCAGTCGCATGCTGCGCTTTATGTGCAGATGGGGGCAGAGAAATTGTTTGGCATGATCAAAGGCTTTAATATGCAGGATGGTAAACCTGTATCAGTCAATATTGATTTGATGAAGTTCATACCCGATACGGATGCGACGATTAATAAGAATCCTAATGGATTCAGGATTGAGAATTTGAACGAGATTCGCACCGTGGATGTGCAGCCTGGCTGTCAGGTAGCGCCACTCATCGACCATGTAGGTTATGGACTCTACTCTATACCAAGTCTTGAGAGTTGGATTGATGATAAAGGACAATTGACTGGTGAGTACGCATCTTTCACCGATGATTTTACACAAACATATTATGATTTCATTGTTCAAAATGGTGCCGTTGTACAAATCTTTGGTCATTATATACCGTAGAGAAAGGTTTACTCATAGAGATAGCGTCATCCGTTAGGGTGGCGCTTTAATAACGCTTAGGCCGACTTGTTTGCTACACCGAAACCAGATAATTGGAAAAGTTGCAGCGAACAGCTATATCCATCGTAAATGAAGGAGATCTCAACATGATGCATCATTCTGTTTAATTTAAGTGACTGATGATTTCAATTCTTGAGAAGCATTCTTCATTTCTCTCAGTAGTCGATCGAAAGACTTCGTATTGAGAATGTGGATTCGGTAAAAAATCATTTGAAATACTATAAAGCCATAACACAAAGCACATTGGTCGTTGCACTGGTGTGCTATTTTTGATAATTCTTAGTGATAATTTTTGTTTATTAAGCTAACTAGCAGATTTGCTCAACAGCAAGGCAGGTAGTATATGGTAAAGTGGTAAGTGAAGGAGGTAGGTGGTAATGTTTGTACAGATTTTTCTAGGTATTTTGATGCTTGTAAATGGGGCTTGTCATTTTTTAAAACTTAAATTTCTTCTTAGAAAATCCGTAATGGATATTTTGAGTAAGGATGAGCTAACCTCATTCCAAAAAGGATTGGTCTTCCCATATATCTTATTAGGTATGACTTTTTTATAATGGGAATTGTTGAAAGTGAGGGTATCCTCCCAATTCCAGTTTTTCTAGGGATATATATAATATTGGGTGCTGTTTCATTAACCATAATTTTAGTAAACAACAAAAAACACTTAGGCTATTATATTTGGTAACGCTTCTAGAAATAGAAGTAAAAAATTAATAACCACAAAGCTCGCTATGAGCAGCCTAGTTCCAGGTTATGTGACGGTTACGTTGTTTTAAATCATGCATTGCGATAAAAATTATACATTGAGGTACATATATAACATGATGATATAGTTGCTCATTTTAAACAGAGTAGCTGACTTGGTGAAAAATATATCAGATAATGAGAAAGAGCCGTAGGAAGAATTCCTCGGCTCATTTTTACTAATTTTCCATGAATCCGTTTCCAGAAGGTAGTACTAGTGCTGCAATGACAACTAAAGCTAATGCTAAAAGTACTATAAGAACTACTACAGGCCAACTCATTTTATAGGGAATTGTTTTGATGAATAGCCATAAATAAGCCACCAATATACCCACACCTATAACTTTCGCAATAATAAAATCGGTGAAATACCCATAAATAAGAAGATAAGACCAAGGGAGGGCGAAAGTACCTATTAAAATAAATAGTAAAATAGTAAATAAGAACTGAGTATGCTTTTTCATAATTCCTCCAAACGTATTATGGTTATAATTGGTATATATGATAGATTATATATGTAAATAACAAAATATATCAACGGGGGTTATTTTATGAAAAAGAAAATCATCTTATCTTTCACTGCAATTGTAACAGTATTCTCAATTTTTTCTGCAATCGCATCGGCTTCCAGTAATCAACAGAATATTAGTGCGGAAGAAAATATTGGAATTGAGATTGCTAGGAAAGTAAACAATCAAATTCAATACACTGAGTATACTAGCATCAATGCTTTTGAAGGAGAACTTAAAAATTTTGTTAATAACACCATGCTAGTAAAGCCAATAGATCAATATACAAAGCAAGAGCAAGATCAATGGAATAAGCTCTATAATACTTTGCAAACAGTTATGGCCCCTGTAAGTTCAAACCAAGTTTCTACTAGGTCATTAACTGACATCTATAATAATATTCAGCAGGGTATAGAGGCGACTATGACAACTACAATTTATGGCGCAGCAGTAGCTTCAGGTGTTTTATATTCAACTAATCAAGCTAATGACGAACAAAAAGTTTATATGAACCAACACGGATTTACGACTACCCAAGAAAATGAAGTTGATGCATTTAGACACTTTTCTTGGAACTATCATATGACCGATAATATACTAATTACACGTTCAAAAGCAAATTGGATTGCAGATAACCATGAATTCTCAGCACACGGCGCACGATATGGTTATAATAACTGGCCGAATGCAGCTAACTCTTACCAAGTTGCGCAAGGAATTTACTACACGAATAAAATTAAGAATGAAGTTGATGCTTCAAGCGACATTGCTACTTTTAAAACGTACTTTGTTAACTCTAACTTTATGGACTTCAATAATAATGAAGCTGGTAGAGCTTATGAAAGTAAAGGGTATTCGAACAACTTCACAGCATTTGCAGCCGCTAAATTAGCAGGTCATGTAACTGTAAAGCCTTCTGAATGGAATGCTACTTATCTCGCTCAAAGAGCATTTAGTATCTATAAGAAGGAAGTTTCATATTAATATATTTATTGGCTCCTCGCTAAACTGCGTGGTTAATGTTACTTTAGCTAGGGCTAATAGAGCGATTTGACATGGAGCCTCTGCGGGCATGAGTACTCGTTAAAACCGCGAAAGGTAAGGACTTCGCTTTGCTGATTAGCTTATCATGCCCGCCACTCCATATAAAATCGCTGTTCTATTAACCCACTTCGAGTAGCGAGGAGGCTATTTATTTAGTTTATCAATGACTAGCCCGAATATCACTTTAATTGATATTTGTTGTGAGAATAATAATCGATGTAAAGACAAAGAGCCGTAGGAATAATTCCTCGGTTCACTATTGTATGATGAACGATACGAACACAGGGGTAAATAGCTTTCCACTTTTCAAATATCCACGATGTTTAACCACGCATTTTATTGGTTCGATATAAACTGCAGTCTCACTTTCCTTGACTGTCTTAACAACGCTGTAGAATAGCTGCTTATGCCTCTTTAATGCTCCGACTTCGACTGTCCCCACATAGTTTCCTTCTTGATCTGCGATGTACCATCCAAACTTGTCTTTCGAATAGCCTGTAATGTAGCAATCAGAATATCTCCAATTGATTACCTTCAACCATAAATCCTTGGGGCGTTTGCCAACGTGATATGTAGAAGAGAGCTTCTTAGCGACAACTCCCTCAAGTTTGTGCTGCTTTACCAATTCGTATAACGCAGGACCATATGCCGAACGTACTACTTTATGCACATGCTGTTGATTATCAACGTGCTGGTCGAGTAGGTGAATGCGATCGTTTAACGGCTGCCGTGTGACCAGTTCACCCTTAAGCTGAAGTATGTCGAACACGACAAAGGTACAAGTGTATTGCTCTGACAGTTCCGCAATCTTCCGCTCTGACTTTGCCATGATCCGCGACATAACTCCCTCAAAATCCTCAATCATCGTATCACTGTAGCAGACGAGCTCTCCATCAAGAATCGTGCCTTTGGTGATATCCAATTGTGTGATCTCTGGAAGGTTGGTTGTAATGTCGTTACCATGCCGCGTAAACAGTCTGATACCGTCAGCAGCTGCAACAAGTTCTAAGCGTACGCCGTTGCTCTTAGGTTCGTAGATGTATTCAGAAGAATCGAATATCTTCTTAGCTGTATCCAATAACATTGGTTTAATGAACATCAGCTCGTATTCTTCTTGGCCGGTGATTTGCGCTTACCTTGCATCGAGATTTGCCCGATGGCTCGCAGCAGGTTATAGGCAAACAAGCCTGCACACAACACCAGATCGTTCGCCCCAATTTGCCAGAAGTCAATCGCTCCAAGTTCAAGTCGGTCTTGAGTTCACTATGAAACTGTTTGCTAGTAGCATGATCATGATACAACTTAATGACCTGCCAAGGTGAACAAGATAGGGTACTTGAGGCGGGGGCCGATACCAGGATATAAAACCACCACGGTGAAAGGGCCCTTCATAGTTAATAGTTACACAGAAATTTAAATATCCAACGCTTCATATGTATATAGTTATATATACACCAAATCAGTATTTTATACTGTGCGACCGGTTATTACGCTGACGGAACACAATAGTTCAAATAACTACTCTTTGTTTGAGAGGTTTTTTGCTTAATATCAACATCAGACGTTAACAAAGTCTTGTTTAAAACATGCCGATCTAGAAGCATTGTCATGTATTAGGGATTGGTGAAAACGCCTTTTTCTTGAGTTGAGGAATTTGAAATCCAAATACTCTTTAGGAAACTGACGATCAACTTATTGATAATGTTATTGGGTAAGTTGTAAACAGCAGTAATTGATAAGAAAAATTGTTCTAATTGGGTGAGAGCAAGCTTTGTTCTCCTTCTGCGGGTATAAATCATTTTGGTAAAGATGGGGCTAAAAACGACATTCACACGATCAATATGCAGCGTGAACCCGAGTCTTAAAAGATCACCCAACGACTAATAGACGATCGACAGACGAAGGATTCACGCTCGCTGTTAACTTGCAGTCAAAGCAGCCATATCAAGCGTTTGGTTGAACCTGCTGTTTATTGCAAAAGATGCATGTGTTTCAGGAAGACATGTTCCATTAAGCAAGCTCCAAGGTTGACTGGGTTGACCAAGTTGACTGACTCAATAGAGCCCAGGAAAAGAGACAATGATTTATTTTTAGGTGCTCGTAAGTAACAGTGGGACTTGTTTCTGATAACGATGTCTGAGGCGGCCAGAAGAGCCATATACGATTGTTTTAGTAAAAGTAATTTTGCGTATCACAGATAGGAATAAGTGTTCATAATAACTTTCTAATAGCTGTAAGAGCATCCTGGTTTTAAAGGAGAGTTATTGATGGGTTTAGTTTCTTCTTCATTTCTCTATTTATGATGGGTAAGCCCTGGAAGCGTTGTGATGGGGTTTGTCATCAATCAGAGTGGATACCTAAAGAGAATGTGAAAACAGCTTAGAAGACCTCGGGAGACAGGAAGGCAGTATTTAAACGGGGGGGATGGTGTTTAGGATAAGACTGTTATCCCGAATTAGAGAGACCAATCTTGATTTCGAATATATCGTGGAATCGTTTGAGAAAAAACGTATAGGAAATTCGTCAAGCGTATATAGAAAGTGCTAAAATCGAACACTTTGATTTCAATAATTAGACTTCGTAATTACGCAAACGAAGTGTGGTTTATGGATAAAAGAATATTGGAATTACTGGGTTTAATGTGAGGTGAGAAAAATCAAGGGGTAATGAAAATAGAACGCTTAATTTATCGTCACAAGGAACGATCCATCTTCCGTATGCATAATTGTAGCCGACCACATCGTGTGATGCACCTACTACAAGTGAACATGTACTGGAATGGTTATCTTCCCTTAATTTTTGCATGGCTGTTTTCGTAAGGATTGTTGTTTTTGATTAACGATGTTTCATTAATAGCTTGGTACTTGAAAATTACGGTTTAAAAGGTCGGAAAGAGAAATTTATTCTCTTGGCTTTGTAAGCTTTTGTTGTTGATTTTCTAATGAGGTAACGGGCAGATTTACTTACCAATATTAGGGTAAATTATGGTAAAATATAAAGTGAAGGAGGTAGGTGGTAATGATTGCACAGATTTTTCTTGGTATTTGGATGCTTGTAATGGGGACTTGTCATTTTTTTAAGCTTAAATTTCTTCTTAGAAAATCCATAATGAATACTTTGAATGAGGATGAGCTAGCCGCATTCCAAAAAGGATTGGTTTTCCCATATATCTTATTAGGAATGACCTTTATTATAATGGCAATTGTTGAAAGTGAGGGTATCCTCCCAATGCCCGTTTTTCTAGGGATATATATTATACTGGGTGCTGTTTCGTTGACCATAATTTTCATAAACAACAAAAAACACTCAGGGTATTATATTTGGTAACGCTTCTAGGAATTGAAGTAAAGGGATACGATATTATAAATTAACCACCTATTGCTTTGAACTGCACCCCAGTTGTTAGACACGAACTAACAATTGGAGGTGCAGTTTTTTCTATGGCCAAATTAGGTGCAGATAGAAAAAGACAAGCTGTCATTCGTTATCAAATTGGAGTAGAAAGCCTTAAAACGATTGCTAAATCCATAGTTGCCCATCGTACCGTGTTATAGAATTGGACCAAATAATATGAACGTAAATAGGACGTCTGAGAATACCCTTAGCCCTTGTAGGACAATGAGAGTTGTGGATAATAATTTTTCTAAAAATCATCCCTTGCACAGCACGATGTAAACAGCGGAAAAATGATCATGACACATCTGAAGAGGGAGAAATAGAACATAGCACGATAAAAACAGCGGAAAAATAAAATACTTGCTGTTTTAGAGCGGCAAATAAAGCGGAAATTTTATAATTTGAACGAGTAAAACCTCGGAAAAGTAAGTTTAGAGTGGTAAAAATCTTAGAAAGTAGAGGTCTTTAAGGAACGAACAGCTATTAAGCATTCTTTGGATTTAATGATGGTAATTTCTCGTTTTAAGTTACCCTCCTGTTTCATTCTGATCAAGTTGTGAGAGGGAATAGTAGTAAGTTTTTTCAATTTCGCTTATCTTGTCTGACACGCCACCTGCTAATAGATTTGTAATCCCATCTAAGCTACGCTATGCCTAGATTTAAACAAATAAGGCAGAATCGTTTTTTCTGTCCTGCTTTTTTACGTGAAAAATACTTGAAAATCTAAAAGATCTTTGCTTATCGTTTGGCTTAGAAAGGGGTTGAGTAAAATGAAGAAGCATTACGCTGGGGTTTCGCATGAATTGTACAATCGGATGTGTGTCGGAGCCACAGCACCAAAGTTCCTTAGGTATTTAGTAGCGACGTATGAGCCAAAAAACTTAGTTGATGATCCAACGTATCGTTCATATGCGCGACACGATCTGGCGTTTGAAGTCTCTGAAGAATTGGATCGGAAAGTGATTGCTTTGATGAGAAAGCACGATGTAAAGAGTATTTCTGGGTTTTACAGACGATTAGCATATACGTACTTCATGGAACAAGCTTTAGAAAGTTAAGTATTTGGTCTATACAAATAAGCCAAGAAGCCAGAAAGCAGGGAATAATGTGCCTGTATTTCGAGGCTTTTTTGTGTTGTTGAAAAATCAAAAAAAGAGCTACCCAAACTCTGAGTAGCCGCTGCATCAATATAACATTCCAAGTTAAATGATTAAAAATGATGCATCGATAAATCAAGTACCACGATTTGGGTCATCAGCTCTAAAGGAGCTGGAAAAAATGAATATTCAAATATGGAGTGACAATGAAATCAAGTCTCGAGCTAAGAAAATCATGGACTTTTTACAGTTAACTCATCCCTTTTTAGAAAGTGGTTCTTCCCAACGGGTCTGCATGGAACTAAGACCTTTATATCGGCCAGAAAAAAAGTTCATCAGATCTACGAGCATGTGGCAAGTTAAACGGTCACTAAGACAGTTGGAAGAGTTTCTAGCAATGATAAATGGGGAACCATTTGATGCTTATTTCTCTGTTTTTTGCTTAGACTACGATAAAAGTACCTATACAGAAGAGGGGAAATCATATACTCGAGGATACATCAACAATCAGAATGCTAGATTTACACAAATCATCCCAATGGACTTTGATGGCATTACAATGGAAGAGTACCAGCAGCAAGTTAACCGACTTGCAACCTTAGGGATAGAGGTGATTTCCGTATTTTCGGGACACGGTTATCAGAGTCATATTATGCTCGACAAGCCTTGTTCCAATAAATCTTTACTAAAGGATATGACTGGTTTGTTAAGGCAAAAAGGATTCCCAGTTGATCTAGCAATCTCTGATGCTGCAAGGGTTATGAGATTGCCATATACCAACAATTGCAAAGCGTTTGATCCGCATAACAAATATCATACTACCGATCCTCAAGCTGTGCCTACTGACTTAATTACAACAACAGATAAGCGGTATTCATTGGATTTTATTATGAATGCTCTACAGAGTCTTCCAGATAATTCGATTCAGGCAGTTGAGGGAAAACTCAAAAAACACAGGAAATTAAAGGAGAAAATTGAGACACCCAAGAAGCAGACGAACAGCGTAGTGAACCAATACAAATTCACCAATGCAGAGAGCGATTACCAGGAGATCATCAAGTGGGATGCCCTTCCGATTCATATTCAAAGGATGCTATCACAGACGAAAAATGGCTTTCGAAATTCAGTATTGATGTATCTGATTCCGTACTTAAGGAATTCGCTAAAGCTGGATTTAAACCAGATTAAAACAGTTATGGCTAAGTGGGCATTACGATGTGTTCCTGCACTTGATGAAGTGTTTGTGCAAGCTGAGGTAGAACGAATCTATGCATATGGAGCAAAAGGCCTCTGGGGAAGTTATACGGAGGACATGGAAAAAGAATTTGGGCATCCAATGGCAGCAGATAGGTTTTTTCGCCAGAATAAAATTTTAGTACAGAATCGATTCTTTGAAAGTTACTCCGAGCTTAGTGATACAGCAGTGAAAATATATCTTGCCATGAAGATTGAAGAAAGGACACGAGATAAGGACTACTGGACAGTTGATGAGATATGCGCTGCAGCAAATATTAGCAAAAATTCAGTTCAGCGAAATCTCTTGGATCTCATTCAAAACAAGTTTGTTGATAAGAAGCGAAGTGATCGTAAAACGGGAAAGAAATATCAGTACTATCTCAATCAGTATCCATGTCAGTACAAGGGATTTACACTTTTCGAACGGGGGACGCTTAAAGACATGCTTTCCTCGCTAACTGGAGGTGAACTTAAATTGTATACTTATATTGAAAGTATGATTGGTGCTTCACCTAATAGGGAGTGTACTGCAAGTCAAGCATATCTGGCAGAGCGTATTGGAAAGAAACAATGCAGCATTTCCCAAATGACGGACAGTCTGCATGAAAAGAGATACATTAAGAAGAGAACTAGATTAATCGGGTTTATAAGTTATTGCGAATACATTTTATTCTTCTAAGGAGGGACTTCCTCCTTATTTTTTTGTGTCTCTAAAACCCATCTATCAATATCGAGGTGGATTTATAAATCACTGTAATGATAAGGTTTTTTGGGCATGGGAGTTCTCTAAAACCCATCTATCAATACTAATAATATATAACAGAGAGAGGGAGCAGAGAGGGGGGCTTACAACACCATTTGTGGTCGCATTTGACAACTTACT
Organism: Paenibacillus marinisediminis; assembly: GCF_054343325.1. NCBI lineage: Bacteria > Bacillati > Bacillota > Bacilli > Caryophanales > Paenibacillaceae > Paenibacillus > Paenibacillus marinisediminis. The sequence goes on along the minus strand of NZ_JBTGUH010000001.1, from coordinate 992,612 downwards.
TTTTATCCGAAATTTTCACGAAGTACACAATAAGGATAAAGGGGGGTTATAGGCACTGAGAGAGCATGGTATGCTTGCGAAATCCCAGTTTTATTTGTGTTAGTAACCGACGTAGCGAATGGGGACGTCCTTTATCCTGTATGACTAACATTCCAATGAGAGAGGGAATTTGTTTACAAAACTGAGATAAGCCTGTTTGAGTACACACGGAACTAAGCATACTGTTTTAGAACGACAAAAACAGCGGAAAGTGAAGCCTTTTGTTTTGAACAAACGATTATAGATAGGGAATGAATACAGTGTGAGATATTGTGTGTGTATAGGCGGCTATAATTGATGCATTGTATTACATCATTTATCACTGAATAGTGCCGCAATTATTGCGGCACTATTGATTCAACTGGAAAAAGTTCAATGCATGATTGGATTATTAGATGAGGTACCATATTGCCAGGGAGGAGTGGCGTCGTGCCAACATCTAATTTAGACCCATATGAAAGAGGAATCGTTCGAGATTTGATTAATGAACATAGGTTAACAGAAAAAGAAACGTTGGAAGTTTATGTGGGAAATAAACGTACGATTAACCTCCTGGATGGTTATGAGCCCACGGATTTCTATGCGGATCAGATTATGGAGAATCGCAAGAATGGAATTACATGTGGGGATTGGGAAGAACGGATACTAAAGAATAGAATGGAGTGCAGGTGGGAATAATGCTTTTGAAAAAATACTTAGGGGATGAGCGTTGTCATGAAATACGATACGTTCATAAATAATAGTTATCGAAATGTGAGTATTATTCGGCTCTCATTGCAGGCTAACAATCCGCTCAACTACTCCACATCCTTCCTTTTGAAATTCCCCTGTACCATCTTCTAACCATGTCTCAACCTCTGCCTGTGATATAGCAACGGCAAATAGATCCTTATCTGTATTGATTATACGAGAAATAGTCAACCTAATTATACTTATATCTTATTCAATAACTGTCCGACCATCTAGTGATAAGATCTTAAATCCCATTCTTGTGTAGAAGCGAAGCGGTCCATAATAATTTTTCACTATGCTTTCAGTCAACTTCTAGAAACCTATTTCCTCTACGTGCATGATATTACAAATAGAAAATTCATACCTTGGTCAATAGATGCCATACTTATGAAATGAGAGCTCTCTCATGATTTTAATTAATAATGATTATTTTAACTATTTGATAAATGAAACCCACTGTTTTAAATTGAAGGTTTATATTACAATGTGTTATTTTATGTCGACAACGCAAACATTTTGTGGATTTTACTACATAACAATTCGTGGTATATATTGGTAATGCATTGTATGATTGTAGATGAAATACAAATGGTAGGAGGGATGAAAAAGTTGAATTACTAGTTAATTTGATTTGACAGAGCCTTTCACTAAATCAGTCACAGATATACTGGCTTTGCGAAGCGAAGAAGAGATTCGTAAGTGTTGGTATTAGAAGTAAGTAGATTAGAGTGTATGTTAATACGATAATCGTACCAATTTATGAACAAAACAAAAACTGAATTTAGGGGGATAATACTTTGAAAAAAATATCATCGTTACTAGTAGTGATTAGTATGTTGTTTACAGTATTTGGAGGTACTTCCTATGCCGATTCTACTGTAACTTTAAAAGGTACAGAAATAAGAAATGATAATATTGAACAATTTCTATCAAATCTTAAATTTTCCGGCAATGAAGATGAAGTTGAAATGAATATGATAAATTATTCAATATCCGATAGTGGTGTGGATATTAAAGGTGAAGTTACTTATGAAAGAGATAGGGTTAAAACACCATTTCATTTGAGTGGTGAAATGTTTAAAAGTAACACTCAAAAGAATGTTAGTAATTCTTATTCAGGTAAATTAATCGATTTGCAAAGTAACTTCGAAGTTATGTTGTTCTTTATTAAAGATAATACATATGAATATAAGCCTACTATTAATAAAGAACTTCTTGATTCACAAATTATTCAAATCTATCTTAAAGATAAATATAACAATCTACTTGCATTTGAAACTAAATTAGAAAACATTACCATTGGTGATCTTAAAAATATCACTAAAGAAGCTGATCCTGGAAATGACTTTCTATGGTTTACAAGATTAGTTGATGCCCCAATAACAGTTAATCCAGCTCCTACTACTCCACTTTCAAATTCTTCAGTCTATCTTTCAACAAACGTATATTCGAGAACTCAAAATTATGCAGGACAAGTAATTCAAGAAAATGTACGAGGAGAAGTTTGGGGGCAAATCGTTGATGTGGGTAGTTCTGGTACTTCAACAGCGTATTCGAAAATTGTACTAGCTGAAAGCACTTATATAGACGGAAAACTTCATAGCAATTCTTCGAATTTTCAAATTCATAATGGAGCAGTATCCTTAAATGATATGATCGGAAAAGTGGCCTTAGGGTACAATACAACTGTTAACAAATCAGTGTGGTCAGGAACGTATTATAAATATGGAATATTAACTGGTGATATATCCCTGGACTTTGGCATTGGATTAGCAGGTAAATTATTAAGTGCAACATTACCATTGTCATTTAGTTATGTTGATACAAAAGTTAAAGACGAAAATAGTGTCTCTTTTTACGCATCAAATGGTAACTATCCGAAGACAGCTATGGTTAAAGTTAAAAAGACCGATAAAACATTTTTAAAAGATAACGGTGACTTTTATAATTTAGTTGCTACAATATCAACAATTGACTCTAGTGAAACGAAAGACTATTCGACTACTGCAAAGTTTGGATGGACGTTTGGTATATACTATTCTACTGAAAACAATCCTATTGCTAGTTTCACAGATTTTGGACCATCTACGACATATAAATCCAACGCTTCTTAAATAATTACTTCATCATAAATAACGAACAGGACACCATCACTAGTCGCTGTTCGTTATTTATTTTTAATACTTTACAAATTCTGATTTGGGGTGATAATTTTAACTTAACATATCTTAATGCAATACAATAATCAAACTTGTAAAAAATGTATAGGAGGTTTTTTTTTGTATTCTAATCGTGTGAAATCATTATCTTATATGGTTATTTTTATTGGTATAATTTTTTTATTTGTAGGTTTGCTGAGCTTTATACTACAAGGTTACAAATCTAATACCCCTAGTTATGTAATCATGACACTAGCATCTATAAGAATAACATTTCCGATTGTAGGAGTCTCATTGATACTTCTAGGGAATCTTTTTTTACACATAATTGATGAATATCGCAATGAAATTCAGTCGCTTAAAAATGAACAGTCAAAAATACTAAAAATAATAAGAAAAGAATAATTTCTTTAATTCACATTTTTAAAAAGTAATTTTTAAGCAATAAAGAGCTACCGGATAAATCCAGTAGCTCTTTATTGTGCGCCCAGTATGGGCGCTATCTCTAGGGTTCAAGTCCCGGACAGCGAAGGCAGTAGTAGCTGTAGCTAAAGACAAGGGTGTCCTCCGTGAGGTGGAATCTAAAGGAAGTAGGCGGCAAATCTCTGGTCTGAGGAACACGAACTTCATATAAGGCTAGCGTATGTTGGATGAGGCTGCAATACAAGCTAAAGTCCTTACTGCCAAAGGCATTATATCTTTCCGTTAAGCTTCTTTGTCCTTGCTCTGCACAATATTCATTGCTCAGCACCTGACTAAGAATCGGACTTTGAGCAATTCGCCAGTATTTCTTCCGTGTATTTCCCCATTCTTTAGCTTTTTGCTTCGAAACACCTAATCCTTGCAGGTTCCTCACTTTGGTTCTTGGCAGCTTCCATTGTTTCCAGACACACATGCGTTCCTTCTTCGGATCCACGAATCAAGTTCAATAAATGGGGCTGGTGTATCTGCCAGAGCGTAGTACCCACACCATTCTGTCAGGTATTGGTTTAGTTCTCGTATTCGCTTTTCCATCGAGACTGGACTTTTCCGAGAGGTCATTTCGCTAATCTTTGCTTTCACTCGCTGCATCGATTCCTTGGATATTCTCACCTGTGGATTTACCTTATCCACACTAAAGCTAAATCCAAGAAACTTCAGTTTCCAAGGTCGGCTTACCGCGCTCTTAGTCATCAGCTTCAATAGTGCTCTGTCTGTTATTCGCTCTACCAATTTTGCCATGAGTCGATCATGGTTAACTCGATCAAAGAACTTCTCTAGATCAATATCCACCACAATTCGGTGTCCTTCTCGGATGAATTGCTTCGCATTCCTTACTGCATCATGACCTCGTCTGTTTGGACGAAAACCATAACTATGCTCGGAAAATGTAGGGTTAAACATCGGTGTCAATACTTGTGTAATCGCCTGCTGGATGTTTAGTGCGGATAGCAGGTTTTCCCGTGACAGCAACTGCTCCATCATTTGAAATATACTTCTTACGTGAATTGTTCTTCTGCTCATGCCTTGCGAGCTCAGCCCTTCTGGATACCCTCGCGTATTCTTCGCTACTTTCTCCAGATAGGTCTCCCGAAAAAAAATCTTCGTGTGGCAATGAGTATTCTCTTGCGACCTCATAAATATATTCGAATTCATCTGTACGTAGATCTTGATTAAGAACAATGACTCATTCCTTTAGCTTTACCTCTTGCTCACGTACTACTTTTTTTACTTTCTCAAATTAAAGTGGGGCATGCTAAGTTCATTTCTTGTTCTTTTTAAGTACAAGGGAAGATATAAGGGGATAATCAGGATATAACTGAATGAAATAAGTATTATATGAGATAATTGGAATTAGTGATCCGATGATTGACTTGTTTTGATTATTGATGGAATCAAACTTGCTGTTTTAGAACGACAAAAACAGCGGAAAATAAAGACTTTTTGTTTATAAATTAGCTAATGCTGAGCTGGAAAATGAGTACGGCGGTGAGACGAATTGTACGGAATTATGCAGCAGTAATTCATGCATTGTATTGTAACAGTAATGATGAATATCGCCGCAAATATTGCAGCACTCATGTGTCAACAAAAAGGTCCGAAACATGATTGGATTTTTTATCTTAGGTTCGTTTTTAGCTCACTAAAGGCTTGTTGATAATGGTTGTATAATAGAATTAAGCTTTGAAGTCTCGAATTGCATAGGAGGAGTGGCGATGTGCGACATAGGTTTCATTGAGATCCATATGAAAAAGGAATCATTCGAGATTTGATTAATGAACACGGATTAACGGAAGAAGCGGCGTTGGAAGCTTATTTGGAATATAATGTGCGATTGACCTCTTAGATAGTTATGAGCCTACTGACTTCATTGCAGATCAGATTATGAAGAATCGAAAGAATGGCATCACGGGCGAGTATTGGGAAGCTTGGATACATCAGAAAAGAAATGAACGAGAGCAGGCAAAAAAAGATTGGTACAGGTTGCCTGCCTCTAATAATGAGCCATATCATGACATCCATCGCCGCGAGATACAGTATTTTAAGGAGTATATCATCAATTGGAAAAAAGCTCTTGCCATTGGTTAACTTTGATTTATTTTTGAAGTTGGTCTAATACTGTATTTGTATATATTCGGAGTGAATTCTTATTCAGATCCATGGCCACTTGATCCGAATCTTCGCTCAAATGTTCATTTCCTCGAAAATATGCACCTTCTAGTTGGGGCATGCTCTTCAAGACTGATAAATCCGTAACATCATTGAACTCAAAATTGACTTCTTTTAAGGCGGATAACGGTTTAATTCCATCTATATTGGTGATTTCGTTATATCGAAGATTTAGACTTTCGAGTTTGGTGAATGACTGCAGCAGCTTAAGATCGGAGATCCGATTACTCATTGCATTCAAATGTTTCAGACTCTTTAGTTCTGACAGCCCACCCAAATCCTTTAGATCGTTACCTTCAATATCTAGAAGTTCGAGTTGCTGCAAACCCTGTAACGGGGTTAGATCAGTAATTCGATTGGTCGCGATCGCTAACGTTTTTAGGTTTGCTAATGAAGCAACATCACTTATATCTGAAATTTCATTATAGCTCAAATCTAAAGTAGTGAGATTTGTCAGATTCTTCAATGCTGCTAGGCTCGATGAATCTTTTCCTATTTCATTTCCATATAAGCTGAGATCGGTAAGCTCAGTTAGGTTCGACAAGAAATTAAGATCCGATAGTTTCACATGATTCAAACCTAGTTTATGAAGTTGAGTCAATTCTCCAAGCTCATCTATATTCGCAACTTCTTTTCTTTCCCCCTTAAAAGAGAACTCCTGAAGGTTTTTAGCTGCCTGCAGACCAGAAAAATTAGCGATCTTTGCACTTTCCTCATTGCCATCAATGTTTAGCTTTGTCAGTGCCTCCATATCTTCTTTTGTAATATCTCCAGAAGGCTTGTTGATGGCTTCACGTATGACTTTTTCTAATGTGACATCGGCAATAATTAACGAACCAACATTTTCTGCTGGCTTAGATTCAGGGCTTGTGTTACTTACTGCTGTCCCTGTGTTTGTATTGCTAGTACATGCTGTGAGGACTAAACTTAAGCATAGAGTACCTGCTAATATTCTGAAGTTTTTCATTTTATCCTCTCCAAATGGCTTGAAATTCGATCTTCTCAATTCGATTATACTTCTGATGGATTCAAAATGTTTCTAATTATTACACATATTTGATTTGAACTTACTATGGAGTGATGTGTTGTGATATTGCAGATTTTTCTTGAAAATTAATTTTATCTTTTATTACGCTTGGAACATCAACGAATAGTAACTTAGGAGGCGTGTTCAAGATGACAAAGGTGATTGGGAAAATTGGCAAGATCCACTGCGACAATGCGTGGGAAAGAGGTTTATTTGAAGGTAGATATATGAAGGTTGAATCTGTTAGGGAAGAGGACAGAGGTCTGATGTTTATCGGCAAAGTAATGTTGTACGGTTCTGAATGGGATGTGGAGTTTCCAGCAGATCAAGTCGTGAAGACTTCACAAAATGAGCAAGCGCAAGTTGAGGCAATTAATCAACATCTGTCTGAGAGCAGTATGCTTTATAAGTTGGGTGAGAAGCTCCAGAAGAGCTTGTTTGAACTGGATACGGAGGTAAAGGGATGTGATCACAGCATGCGGATACAAGATTTTAGAACAGCGAAGCATTTGATCTCCGAATTGGATATTGTGATCGCAAATGAAGCGGATTTTGAGGAATATGCAGAAATAACACAGAAGATCCATCATTTATGGGAGAAGGCAGAGGACTTGCTCGGGAAGATACGGGAAAGGGAAGTTGTTTTCCTTTAAGCAAAAGTATTTGAAGAGATAAAGAAATGAAGAAGCACTCGAGCCTAGATATAGGATTCGGGTGCTTCTTCTATATAGATAGTTTTCTAGTATTGTATTTACTAGCATGCAAATGGAGAGGCATGCCTAGTGGATTATGGTTTTTATTCTCAGGAGATAGTATCGCGTTTGAAAGTAATAGAATGAAGAAGTGCATTAGCAGCAGAATATATTTAGCTGGTTCTCCTTGCGTCTTTTTTACTGATAGGGTCATCTCGGGCGAAAAATGCTGGAAACTCACCTTCAAAAGTATAGCGTAACACGATACAATAATAGCTATATTATATGATATGTCATTTTATAGGGGGACGTGGAATGGAGAACTCGCGATATGTGCCTGAACATCCCGCTAATTATGTCCGACGGACTATTATTCCCTCTAAAATATATCGGAAATAAATGTTTCTTTCCCTAAAAATACTGGTCAGGTAGATGAAGGTTCATAGTGTTGAATGAAAGCAACTGTCGAAAGTTAAGTCTCATACATCCCAAATGTGCAGGTGTCTTCTATGGAGGTGAACGTGGTGAATTCTTATATTCCAAATTTTTTAACTATTAAAGCATGGCAAATCGAGGATTGGGCTGATAGTCGGATTGATGCTCGTAACCATCTTCCCGTGTTACTACGGAAGTTGATTTATTCGACTTGTAACGATCTCCGACAAGTAGACTTTCCTGGATATGATAATGCGCAGCGAAAAGGTTCCGACGGCTTCGTCCAGGCTGGTGTCGCTACACCATGGACCCCTGAGGGAAACTCTTATTGGGAATTCGGGACTGATCAGAGACCAGCTGCAAAAGCCGAGGGTGATTATGCAGCGCGTTTGATCTCCGTCGATCCCGTTGTACGAGCAGAAAGCACGTTTGTCTTTGTCACACCTCGTAATTGGCCTGCTAAGACTGAATGGGAGAAACGGATGAACGAGATTGGTGATTGGAAGGCTGTTAGAGCTCTCGATGCAAGTGATCTAGAACAGTGGTTAGATCAGTCAGTTCCAGCACAGATATGGCTTTCAGAACATCTTAATCTTACAGTGAGCGGGTATGAAACACTAGAACAGGCATGGAGTCGCTGGTCGAATGCTAGTGAGCCCCGTCTTACACCAGATATTTTTGCATCTTCGATCGTTGAATACCGTGATAAATTCAAGGATTGGCTGAATAAGCCGAGTAGTAAGTCATTTGTAATAGTGGCTGACTCGCACGATGAGGCGCTTGCATTTTTAGCATGTTTGTTCGATGATATGGAACTTTGTCAATTCAAAGACCTAACGGCTGTCTTTACATCACCCAATGTTCTCAGGTCACTCGTTACCTCATTGGTGCAATTCATTCCGATAGTTTATTCAGAAGATGTAGAACGTGAACTCATCGATGCACATCGTCGGCTTCACTGTATTATTTATCGCCCTCGTAATGCGTTTACGGTCGACAATGAAGTAGATATAAAGCTCGACCTTCTTAGTCATGAATCATTTAATACAGCGCTTACCTCTATGGGGATCGAAAAAGGCGAAATTGATAGATTTGCAAGAGAGTCTGGTCGCTCTCGTACGATACTGCGTCGCCGTCTCTCTCAGAACTCAGCCATCAGATTGCCTATATGGGCAAGTGACGACAGAGCAAGAGCTCTAGTGCCGATGGTGTTGATCGGCGCCTGGCACGTAGCGTCAGACGCTGATCGCAAGATAGTCTCCGATGTGGCAAATCGAAACTATGAGATGATTGAAGAAGATATTACAGGCTTGCTTCGACTCGATGATAGCCCAGTGTGGTCAGTTGGACAATATCGTGGTGTGGCTTCGAAGATTGATGCACTGTTTGCAACTGCTAGTTTTGTGACTCAAGTGGACCTTGATCGTTTCTTTGCTGCCGCTGAATATGTTCTATCTGAAACTGATCCAGCTCTCGAACTACCTGAAAATCACAGATGGGCAGCTGCGCTCTACGACAAGTCACGCAATCATTCTAGTGAGTTGCGAACGGGTATTTGCGAGACCCTTGTCATATTGTCGGTACACGGGAACAACTTGTTTCTGAGTCGTCTTGGCATTGATTTCGAAAGTCGGGTTACATTGTTAATTAGAAAACTTCTTACACCGTTTTCAATCGAAAAGTTACTTTCCCATGGCCGTGATTTACCATACTACGCAGAGGCTGCGCCCGATGAATTTCTAAAGATTATTGAAGATGATTTACAAAAAGATACTCCCAAAGTTTTCGATCTTCTCAAGCCAGTTGATAGTAGCAGGTTCGGTGGACCATCCCGATCGGGTCTTCTTTGGGCATTGGAATGTATATCATGGAAACCTAAAAACCTCGCGCGCGTATCAGTGATACTTGCTAATCTTTCTCAGTTTGAAATAGTCGATAATTGGGCAAACAAGCCAATTGCCAGCCTTCAAGCTATCTTTAGATCTTGGATGCCGCAGACGGCAGCCTCTTTGGAGCAGAGGATTAAGGTGCTGGATATGATCGCTAAGCGTTTCCCAGTTATCGGATGGGAGATTTGTATTGAGCAAATTAAGCCAGGCTCTCGAATAGGTGATTATAGTTATAGACCTAATTGGCGTGGTGATGCCTCAGGCGCAGGGCAGGTTGTCTTGCGTAAGGAAATGTATGACTTTAATCGAAAGGCTCTTGAACTGTTGGTTGCTTGGCCTTCTCATAATGAAAAAACTCTTGGAGATCTGGTTAAGTGTCTTCAGGGCATGCCTGAGGAGAATCAAATTCATATCTGGGATCTGATTGATGAATGGTCAAAGAAAGCTTCTGAGTCATCTAGAGCAGAGTTGCGTGAGGTTATCCGTCAATTTGCTTTATCGCGGCGAAGTCGTCACAATAAATTGGGGAAAGGGATTCGAGATCGTGCTCGTGAAGCCTACGATTATCTACAGCCTCAAGATTTTGTCACTCGGCATGGTTGGCTATTCGCTAATCATTGGGTGGAGGAATCAATTGATGAACTCGAAGAGGAGGATTACGACTATCTGGAGAGTGAAGCGCGGGTCGATAAGCTACGATACGATGCGATGATTGAAATTTGGGCCGGGCGTGGTTTCGAGGGGATTAAACAATTGATCGAAAATAGCGATGCAGCTAGTGTTATTGGTCGTTACACAGCATTATGCTTGCAGTGCGAAAAGTATCGAGTAGATTTCATTCGTCAATGTCTCTTAATTGATGAAGGCATTCGAAATAAATTTGAGTGGTGTTTGCAGGGTTTCCTTTCTTCGGTAGAGGATGACACCCGAGCTGAATTATTGCAGGCAGCGGCTGAAGAGTTGTGTTCTGAAGAACGTATACGCTTGTTTGCGTGTGCGCCTTTCCAAGAATCCAGTTGGCGTCTTCTAAATAATTATGGCAAGGGTATTAGAACTGAGTATTGGAAAAGTGTATTTCCTTCCTTAGGCAGGTACGCACCTACTGAACTTACAGAGCTAATCGAATGCCTTTTGGAAGCAAAGCGTCCCCGTGCTGCTTTTTATGTAGCCCGCATGCAATTCATAGATATTGAGACATCCATTCTCAAGCGGTTATTGCACGATGTTGTCTCAGTTGAAAATGAACCTGCTGACCACTATAAGCTTGATAGCTACCATATCTCCAAGGCTTTAGATGCGCTAGATAGAAGACCAGATGTTACTCGTTATGAGATGGCTCAATTGGAGTTTCTTTTCATTGAGGTGCTAGATGACAGCGACCACGGAATTCCTAATCTTGAACGTCAATTAGCGGAGTCACCTGTTTTATTTGTACAAGCTGTGGCTCTTGCTTACAAGCGGAGAGGTGAAGGAGAAGATCCAGAAGAATGGAAGATCGAGGATCCTGAACGTCGGGCGGCAGTTGCATCAGCAGCTCATTGCTTTCTAGACCAGGTAGAAAAAATTCCAGGGACAGACGAAAATGGGCGAATTGATACAACAGTACTTACTGAATGGCTCACCGAGGTTCGTCGTTTATTAAGCGAATGTGCTCGTGCTGAGGTTGGCGATCAATGTCTTGGTCAGTTACTTGCTAAGGCTCCTGAGGGTGATAATGGCATATGGCCGTGCGAAGAGGTCTGTGAGGCAATGGAAAGGATAGCTTCTTCAGAAATAGGAAAGGGATTCTGTATAGGTGTTTATAATTCACGTGGTGCGCATTGGCGTGATGTAGGTGGTAAACAGGAGCGTGAACTTGCTGCGAAATACCATGCCATGGCTGAGCAGGTGAACTTTGAATATCCATATGTAGGGGGAGTTCTGGAAGACATAGCTGAGTTTTATGAACGTGATGCAATACGGAATGATTCTGAAGACGAGATCTCGAAGAGGCTTGGTAATTGAGGGTATGATTCACTACCTCATGATGGAGACAACCACTAGTCTACTACTGGAAGACCCTAGCACACTAGTCTCGGTCTGGTTTGAGTAAGTTTTCGTGCAACTAGAGTGATGTACCCTACTTAATTAGAGCACGGATTTACAAGCGTACTAACCATAATAGATTTGGGGTGAGACATACTCGTCAAGAAACCCTTAGTCGTAATGGAGGAATAGACTATTTACTAATCTTTCCTTTTGATTTGAGGCTTTAAGTTCGATGTCCTTTATCTTACGCTCGTTCTTTGAAGTGGATATGTATGGTCATGGTTTAAAGAAGCATCCGTTACGTTTAGAGCAAAACTGAACGAGCAGTCATTGGAACTGACGTATATTGAAATGCGACAGACTGAGTATAAGCTAAATGTTTATGCGTACGGATTATGAAAAGCCCCCCTCTTTCTGCGGTGGAAGAGGGGGACTTGCTGTTTCAGACAACGTAGAAAGCTCGAAAGTTTAAAAGATATAACAGCGTACAGGAACATAATGAATCTGGTGCTCACATTTTGCTCACGGAATTATTAAACTGATCGATAAAAGATAGTACTTATCGAACGTTTGCTCTTACACTAGTGGACTAAAAAGCACTAGTCGGACTCAAAAATATAGAACATACGGTCTGTATGAAATGGGCGGCATGATGTAAGACTGACAAGGCATTTCAGCCTGTCAGCTTTACCCAGCCAGACAAACTAGCTTCTTAAATTGAGGTTGTTTTGACCTTGATTTAAGAAGCAGTCACAGTTATAAATAATAAATGTTGCAATGACCACTTCCTAATAATTTTATTGGGGAGTGGTTTTTTGTGTTACTAAAGTTTGCATTTAAGGATTTTCTTGATGACCGCAAGTTTAAGAATACTACAAAGAAGAATGTTCGAAATTATCAAACTCTTCTGGGTGAATTTATTAATTATTGCACTGAAAATGAGGTAGTAAATGTTGAGGACATTTCACAAGGTCATGTGAGAGATTATTTGATGTTTTGTCAGGACAAAGGGAATCAAGCTGGCACTATTAATACTAAACTGTTGAGAATAAGAGCATTTTTAAATTACATGGTAGAGTGTGAAGTCATCAAGAATAATCCAGCTCAGATAACTTTGAGTGGCACGATCAACAGTTCTACAATGAACAATTCTAATATTGTTGGTGGTACGTTGACGATTGGGTCTGGAAGCAACATTTTTAAAGCTGACAGCAATGGTATTTACTTAGGTAGTTCATACTTTGGTACTGCACCATTTCACGTTACTCAGCGAGGCAACTTGAAGGCAAACAACGCTACACTTACTAACGCTAATATTAGCGGTAATATCACTATGACAGGCGGTAGCATTAGTTGGTCGAATGTGACTAAACCCAGCTACACAGCAGCAGTGGTTGGGGCAGTATACAATAACCAGACAGCAGTGTTCAACACATTGACGAACAATGGAACAAGCCAAGTGCTTTACTTGAGCAATGGCAATCTTTATATAAATGTTTTTATATTAAATCTGGATTGATTAGTGCATCGTTTATTGATACGACCAATTTGTCTGCTCAGAAAGTATACCAGAAAGATTATCCAGGGAACTATGCTGTCATTGGCGGACAGCATGGTGATTTACAGTTTTTTATCAGGGTAATAACTATTTTGCTGTTTACAATGATATTGATAGTGTGACCTTTAAACATAGAGGAAGAGACCATTCAAGGTTTTCTAGTTATACAGGAAAAAGTCATCCGCTTGGAGATTGGAATTTTAGTGGAGCGACTGTTTCAGGTCTTAATACAGTTGCTATCTTTGGATAGCTTATACGTACAATTAGGTTATGGGGTAGCATAAATGGCTACCTCATTTTCTTATTTTGTTAATTTACTATAAATTACTGTCAAGATTTGAAGGAACATGGTAGCATTTAACTATATTGATTTTTAGAAATAGGTTTAAAGAATTAGATGTAGTTAAGGGAAAGGTGAATTTACGCTATGGATATAGACTTCATGAAATATCTCCCTTTAGTAGCGGCTATTCTATCAGCTAGTCTTGGTTATATGTTTGGTATTAGAACAAAAAAGAATGATAGATTGTTTCATTTTACACAGGAAAATCTTAAAGAAGTATTTAGTCCCATGTACCATGAGATGAAAAAGATAATTTCAGATACAGTAACACCTAAAGATAGGGAATTGATGCTGGATACATTCTTTAAAAGATATGCCAGTACAGATACTTCTATATATAAGCTAGGGAGCTTAGAGTTATTGGATACATTTTATGAGTTGAGCAACAAGTATGAGCAATTTAAACAATCTCGTGATGAAGGATTATGGAAAGATATTTGGTGGGAGTTTGAGAATAACCTCTTTTATAAAGTAAAAGAAGGATTTAGAAACTCAACAAATTTATTATATCGTGATTTTAATTGGCAACAGTATATTCAAACTAAACCATACTGGTTGAAATTTTACTTCGAATCGATGAAGTTTTTGTACGAGACTGTAAAGGGGATAAATGTAATCTCTGCACTACTGGTTTATTTTTCTGGTTGTTTCAAGTTGCTAGGTCTAGGACTTTTCCCAAATGACTTTTGGCTTGTTAGTTTGATGATTCTTGGCATAGGCTTATTGGCTAGTCTAATTTTGATTATGCCTAACATACAGTACATTACTTTAACATCCAATTCAAAAGATAGTTTCTCAAGGAAAGTAATGAAAAAGCGATTTCCAAAGATTCTCGCAAAGTGGGACAGGCTTTTTATTAAGAAGGATTATGATACAGTGCCTATAATGTATGAGAAAAAGTCATTTGAAGAGAGATAATTATGAACATCAATTTAAACTGATAGTTAGAAGAGATGATGTACAAAATTAATGTCGAGGTGGACTAAAAATGAATCAGAGAATTATCGAGAATCCTAAAGTATTTATATCCTACAGTTGGACAACTCCTGAACATGAGGTGTGGGTTGTAGAATTAGGTACCAGATTGAGAGAAGATGGAATTGATGTAATTCTAGACAAGTGGGATTTGAAAGAGGGGCAAGATACAACCTTCTTTATGGAGAGTATGAGAGCAGCGGATAAAGTTTTGATAATATGTGAGCAAGGTTACAAAGAAAAAGCAAATGGTCGAAAGGGTGGTGTTGGAACAGAGACTCAGATAATAACGCCAGAAATATACGGGAATGTAGGACAAGAAAAATACATACCAATTGTGGCAGAGAGAGACGAAATGGGGCAGCATTACATCCCAACGTTCATGGAATCTAGACTTTACATTGACTTATCATCATTTGATAGTTTTGAAGAGAGTTATGAAAAGCTTTTACGTAACATATATCAAGCACCTCTACATAACAAACCAGCGTTGGGAAAGGCTCCTGCATACTTGTTCCAATCTGAAGCAAGCCATAGTAAGACAGCGTCTATTTTGAGACAAATGAAGTCAAATGTTGATAAATACCCGAAAAGATTGAAGCATCTATGGGGGAGTTTTGTTGATAACTATATGGAATCACTAAAAGATTTTACAATTGAAACAGTTGATAATCCAAATGAAATTGATGAAATCGTTCTAGAAAAGCTCTCAAGTATGCTTACTTTGCGTAACGATTACATCGAAGGGTTAGAACTGATGATATTAACAGATTCTTTAGAGGTAGATAATATTATAGATTTTTTTGAGAAGATATACTGTTTTACTGAGTTCCAAGGGAACAGTTCATATTACGAAGATCAGTGCGATCACTACAAATTCTTGGTTACTGAATTGTTTATGTATACTACACTAATCTTGCTAAGAACTAAAAAGTATAACCTATTATCACGGCTAACTAATGCTGAATTTGTAATTAATTCTAAGAGGAATCATAATGTTCTAGACAGTTTTGCTATGTTTAAGTTCTACCCCGATTCTCTTGAAAAAAGAAATCGAAGATTAGGATTACGTAAATATAGCTTGTACGCAGATATTTTAGTACAAAGAGCAGATGCAAAATATAAACAAGAGTTAATTGAATCAGATATTGTGTTATACAACATATCAAAATTTCTCACGAATGAAGAGGTGTGGGGAGGAATATGGTTTCCTTCTACATATATCTATGCAAGAGAGTTTGGCAGTACTATTAAACTCTTCCATAGATTAAAGTCGAGTAGCCATTTTGAAGAAATAAAGGTTCTATTTAATAATCCTGAGAAAGATGCTTTCAAAAGTAGGATTGCTGAAATGTCAGTAGATAGAGGATATTCAGGTAGTTTGCATGGTGTTCCATTAATTAGAACGTATGTAAAGCCAGAAGAAGTTTGTTCAAAACCATAAATTTTAGTGGTATAGGAATTGAATCAAATCCGAATTTTTCGGAGTTGCAGGAGCGGAGAGCGTCTGATATATTAGATGCTCTCCAGTGCTGGTCTGAGGCACTCAGTGGGGAATCAAGAGAGGAATATGGTTTTAGGGCTAAAATGAATGCTAAGTGCGGTTTGAGAGTAATACAGTAGGGAGACATAATGAAGAAGTATATTGTATTATTGTTATTCGGCATTGTTTTTTTGATTTTAGCCTGTGCAAACACGAAACAGGAAAACTATATGAAAGCTTTGGATATGATTGAAAAGAAAGAATGGAATCAAGTGCTAAATCAATTAAAAAATTTATCTGGTTATGAGGATGCTAATGTTTTAGAGATTTTTGTGTTAGCGAATATAGCGTACAATAATCAAGACTCATTTGAAAATAACGAGTAGCATGGTAAGGTGAAATTATGAAATGAATCAAGATTAATTTGATTTGAATAGAGGACGGAAAATTTATGAGGAAAATGTATACTCGATATGGAGTTGATATAACAGTAGATGGTTTGATATGTACAAAAGATTATGATGTTCATCAACCAGAAGAACTATATTATTTGTTAATTGGTTTAGACCTACAAGACTTTAAAAGCTATTTAGATGATATGAAACTAAGTGTTGAGAAAATTAAGAATGAAATGCTTAAAAAAGATTTACAAGTGTTTAATTTATTGTTATCGGATAACTATGAGTATGCAAACCGCATTGATTTGAGATATCCGAATTTATTAAAAAACTCAGTATTCATTAGTTTATATAGTCTTTTAGAAGATACGCTTTTCAGGTTCTTTGAAACTTGTAAGTCTCGATTGAAAAAAGATGTTGAGTTAAAAAATGGAAATAAAAAGAAGGCAATAATAACTAAGTATTTTGAAGGTATTGAAGAAGCCTTGAATTATAAGATTCCTAATAACTTTTCAGAGAAATTTTCTGATTATCGAATAATAAGGAATTGTATTGCCCACAAAAGGGGATATGTTACTTGGCTTGGAGTACCAGATAGAAAAGTGTTGAATGCGATAGATCAATTATTTGATAAAGGCATAAGTTTATCTGAAAATAAAAAAGGAATTATTTTGGATGATAATGCATGCTATATTTTTATAGATGAGATAGAAAATATATTTAAGATATTAAGTGAAGTTTTAATACAAGAAGAACTTAGAATAGGCATGAACAAGGGTGAAAAGTCATAGAAGCGTTGATACGATTGTGTTTCTTGATTTTATATTGTGTTTATTGTGGAATGCTAATTAGCCGTACTGAATAGATGAATCCTCTTTTTGCAAGAGGCCCATGCAATTGCGCATGGGCCTTGTTTATTCTCAAACATTTAATTTCCTATAATCGCTTGGGGTTATACCCGTACTATTCTTAAATATACGATAAAAATACGAGCTGCTAGTAAAGCCTGTTTTTTCAGCAATATCAACAATGGTGGAGTCAGTAGTCTTCAGCAGCTCTTTGGCTTTATTCAACCGCATTTCGCTAATGATATCAGGAAGAGCATTGGTAGTTAATTGTTTATATAACCGGCTCAAATAAATGGGAGACATGGAGAACTCCTCTGCAATTGAATTTAAGCACAGGTTGGAATCGCTATAATCTCGCTCAATAATTTCATGTATTTTTCTAATGAGATCTTCTTGTTTGGTGCTTCGCTTCTCTTCGAGCTTTTGACTAATCTCTTCAAATATCTTGAAATATGGAGTGTTGATTTCTTCCATTGTTTCAACATGATTCGGCAGTAAGAACGTTGTATCGAATTCGGGTAATGTTAAGATTGCATTGTTCTTTTTTAATGCTCGCAATACGTTATTAACGGTAAGGGCTAAATGCGATATGACAAGTTGAACAACGGTAAAAGAATATTCTGATATTTCACCTACGATATCGATATAAATGCTGCGGGCCTTCTCCACATTTCCTGACATCAAGGATTCAATGAACTGTTTTTCCTTGTGAACGGGGAACACATACTCCTTGGATTTTAAACGCATAATGTCATCCGAAAAGAGGATGCTGCCGTGTCCCTTGAATAATCGATGGTAAGAAGCCTCAAGTACTTGCTTGTAAACTGAAATGCATTGCTCGATTGATTCCATCACAGGACTAAATGTAAATGAGACGGATAATTTTAAATGTTTGCTGATTGACAATTGCATATTCTTTGCCATCTCAATCAGTGAATCCTGTTCCATGTTATAAAGCGGATCATGGAAGTTGAGCATAAGTAAAAGACTGTCATCCCCCATATCAATGGCTTCGATTTGAAAGATCGGCGAGGCAATTTCCGTGCAAACATTCATTATGCCGTATTTGAGCAATTTGATATCATCTTTGTATTTCTCGAGAACGAAGGGGAACTCATCAATCCTTATCAAAGCAATCCGTGATTTACTATTAACCATAAGCCCTGAATTGAAGTGTTGTAATTTTTGTTGCAATACCTCAGCATTATTCGTTTCTCTCCCCAAGATCGTATTTCTCAGGAAATCCTGCTTGAGAATATGTAGATGATTACGTCTTTCTGTTTCCAGATCCTTAAATTTGCGTATGACTTTGTCAATCGGGCGATATACACGATGGGATAATGTTAACGAAAACAACAAGCCTAAGAAAAGAAGAGCAAGACAGATAATGAGTGTCCGATACCTCATTTGACTTATTTCCTGAGTAATATCGTTATAAGGGGTAATGCGAACATATCTCCAACCTAATGGGTCGGGAGAAGTGTACGTTATTAAAGATTTAACTTCATCTACGGTGTCTACAAAAAAGGTAGAGTGTGAAGGATCCTGAATAATCTTCTGTATATAGGGTTTATCGGACATGTCCGTTAGCATCGCTTGCTTGTCATTACCGGAGTACAATATTCCATCCTGATTAATGATAAACGTGTTATTCTCCAATACCTCTTTCTCCGATTGATCCATTCGCAGACCTAACCATGATGCTGAGATATTGACAACGACCGCGGCATTTAAATCGTTATTATCATCAATGATGCTGTAACACAAGTAAGTGTAGCTTGACACAGGAATGGTCTCAACCGAACCGATGTTATAAGTTCTGGGAATCGGCTGGAAGGGGAGATGTTCTTTGAAATTCTTAAAAAGGTCTAGAATTCCATCATCATCAAGTTCGGACTTCGGTTGAAGTCCGTTTCGTGCATTATTGGAACTAATATAGAACTGATTGGATTTCGCATTATATACATAAATGGATTCAATGAATGGCAAAGATGCGCGATAGTTATCCAGCTGCTGCTGCGCAAAAATGACGTCATAGATATTCAAGTTCGGATAATACAACAATTTGGATACCGCAGAGTCACGGTAAATCTGGGACGATAGTGAGGTAACAGTCTCTGTCATATTAGATAATTCTGCTTTAATTTGATCCAGACTATTTGAATCGGAACGATAAACTTGTTTAAGTGCGATGCTTTCGAAGTTCATATATAGAATAGTTGAAGTTATCAGGAGTGTAGTAATAACACATGCGATTAAGCCAAACAGAATTCGGACATACACTTTTTTGTGCTCTCTAGTCCACTGCTTCAACATGTTTGAAACCCCTTTCATGAATGATTTGAGTATACCCGATCAGTTGTGTCCTTTCAATTCAATTTGTGCTTTAATAATCCAAAACAGGTTAAATGTAGGAAATATTCACGAAAGTACGTAAAGTTCACATGCTGAAAGTACCTAGATTACAGCTATGTGCGACATTGTACAGTATCTTATCGAATCAGCTGCCTCTATGATTTGGATGTAATGATCCACAGTGATTCTATTCAGGAGGTGGTCAGATTTGCTTAAGAAGAAAGGCTTTTTATACGAATTAAATAAAAATAAAATCATGTTTTTGATGATAGCACCGACACTGCTTTTTTTCTTAATTAATTCTTATTTTCCAATGGTCGGCATCTATTACGCATTCACAAGCTATGATTTTGCTGGTGGGCTATTCGGCAGTCCTTTTGTCGGGCTGGACAATTTTAAATTTCTAACTCAATCTGGAATTCTGTGGAGGCTGACAATCAATACGATTGGTTATAATTTGGTGTTTATTGTATTAGGCAATGCAGTCGCGATCTTTGCAGCGATCCTGCTTAGCGAGACTAGAGGGAAGCTATTCAAAAAACTTACTCAATCCATTATGTTTCTGCCGTATTTTGTTTCCTTCGTACTGATCAGTGTACTGGCTTATAACATGTTTAATTTTGAATCAGGCTTCGTGAATCAGGTTCTGAAATCGATCGGAGTGGATCCCGTAGACGTTTACAATACCCCATGGCTCTGGCCAATTCTGATTACGGGCTTTTATATTTGGAAGAATCTAGGTTATTCGATGGTCATTTATCTGGCTACCATTACGGGAATCAGTGATGAGTATTACGAAGCCGCCAAAATTGACGGTGCGAATATATTTCAGCGGACCTGGCATATTACCATACCGATGCTGAAGCCAACGTTTATCATTCTGCTCCTATTTGCGCTCGGAAGCATTATGAAGGGCCAATTCGATCTGTTCTATCAACTTGTCGGGAACAACGGAACGCTCTTCAATGTGACGGATATTGTCGATACTTACGTTTATCGTTCCTTGAAAATTAACTTTGATATTGGCATGGCAACCGCTGCAGGATTGTATCAGTCTTTCTTTGGATTTGCATTGATTATGACTGTGAATTCTATCATCAAAAAAATTAATGAGGATTATGCATTGTTTTAACTTTAGGAAGGAGGGATTACATTGGTTGACAACATTCTGAGTACTAAAGTTTTTCGTTTCTCTTCTTATCTGATTATTACGATTTTTGCGGCGATTTGTCTGTTTCCTTTCCTTCTGATCATTTCAGGGTCATTAACGGCCAATGAATCTATTATTCGGGACGGATATCACTTGATTCCGAAAGTATTCTCGCTGGAAGGTTATCAAATGGTATTTATGTTTCCAAGTCAACTCATCAAGGCTTATGGCGTAACCATTTTCGTGACCGTCGTTGGAACTCTGCTTGGTCTGTTTCTCATTACGATGGCAGGTTATGTTCTGCAGAGGAAAGATTTCAAGTATCGCAATAAATTGTCCTTTTTCATTTATTTCACAACGCTGTTTGGAGGAGGACTCGTGCCCTGGTACATCATGCTGACCACATACTTTCAGCTGACAGACACGTATGCCGTACTGATCTTACCTGGTCTTATGACGCCTTTTCTCATAATATTAATGAAAAACTTTATCAAATCTGCGATTCCCGAAGAATTAATCGAATCAGCTAAAATCGATGGTGCGAACGACTTTAAGATTTACTACAGTATCGTGTTGAAGCTTGCTATGCCTGGTATAGCTACTGTCGGTCTGTTCCTTGCTCTGTCGTACTGGAACGACTGGTTCATGTCTTCCTTGTTCATTAATGACTCTAGCATGTTTCAGCTTCAATACTACTTGTACAACACGATTAATACCATGATGTTCGTTTCTCAAATGGCCTCTGGAACTGGGGTAACTCTAGGGCGCGAAATTCCGACAGAATCAACTAAGATGGCGATGGCGATCGTCGTTACAGGACCCATTATTTTCCTATATCCGTTCGTGCAGCGATATTTTGTGAAGGGATTAACGATTGGTGCGGTGAAGGGTTAGTACCGAAAGCAAACGCAAGAAACTCGTATGCGATCGGCTGACATATAGCAATTTAAGAGGAGGATTTACATGAAAAAAGGGAAAAAGATCATCTCATTAATCTTAACCTCGATATTCTTACTCACAATGGTCATGACTGGATGCAGTAACAACGCGAAGGAAACGGGGGCAACACCACAAGCAACAGACACAAAAAAATCTGAAAGCACGTCAACTCCTGCACCGCAGGAGCCGGTTGGAATCGATACATCCAAGAAAGTGGAGCTTCAGTTCTATATGCTGGGAGACGCTCCAAAAGATTTGTCGATTATTCAAGAGGAAATCAACAAGCTGGCATTGGAAGAATTGAATGCAACCGTCAAATTCAACTTTACGACCTGGACAGACTGGGAACAGAAGTACAAGCTTCTGTTGTCCTCAGGGCAGCCGATTGACCTAATCTTTACGGCAGAATGGACGGATTACCAGTCATATGCGAAGAAAGGGGCTTTCCTTCCGATAGATGAACTCTTACCGAAGGCTGCGCCTAAGTTGCAAGCATTTGTACCGCAGGATTTCTGGGAAGCTGTCAAGGTTGATAAGAAAATTTACACAGTTCCAGCTATCTGGAAAGAGTACGTGAATGATGGTATTGCCTATCGGGAAGATTTGCGCAAAAAGTATAATTTGCCTAAGCCGGAATCAGTCGAAACTCTAGAGCAGTATTTGGATGGCATACGCAAGAATGAACCGGATATGCTGCCTCTGGCGGATACTGAGGTTAGTCATACAGATGCCATTCGTCAAATGACAACTCAGACTGTGAACTCAAATGATAACGTTCCATATGGACTTAACATCATGTATGACAATCCAAGAGACGTAACCTCCTATTGGGGCTCTCCGGTACATTTGGAAGATCTGAAAATGTATAAGAGATGGCAAGAAAAAGGGTACTTTATGAAGAATATGCTGAACATAAAAGATAGTGGTCATGATATATTTGCCAGTGGTAAAGCTGCAGCAATTTTAGGAGGAGAGAATCCAAACCGCTTTGGTGATGCCGTTGTCAAAGTGAAATCACTGCACCCGGATTGGGAGCTAGGCTACTCCCCATATCCAAATATAAAAGGGTTCGCTTCACCCGTTCACCCGATTCATAATGGCTTTGCTATCCCACGCAGCAGTAAAAATCCAGAAAGAGCACTTGCTTTCTATGAGAAATTGGTCACGGATAAACGCTACAATTGGCTGACGCAATATGGGATAGAGGGCAAAAACTTTGAGGTTGAAGATGGGAAATATTATAAAATGCTTGGTGATGCCCAATCAAACGGCTTCTCAAGAGAAGGTATGAATGGATGGGCATGGAGAAATCCGGAGTTCATGTTGTTTGATAAGACCTATCAAGCTGTGCTAGATATGTTCACTGAATTAGATAAGATAGCCAAGCCGAATATTTTCCAAGGCTTCGGAGAGGATTGGACGTCTTATCAGGCAGAAAGAGCTGCCCTTCTACAAGTTGAAAAGCAATACTTATATCCTTTGAATGATGGTTTGGTTGAGGATGTAGAGGGCGGCTTGAAGTTATTTATGGAAAAGGCTAAACAAGCAGGACTAGATAAGATCCAAGCCGAATATTCAAAGCAATGGTTGCAATATTTGGATGACTCAAACATTAAGTAAAATGGTCTAAAGTTACTAAGAGAGAACAACAGGACTAACGTTCTGCTGTTCTCTTTATACAAGGGGGACAATATTGATGAAGGTTCATTTTCATGGAACAGCTGCATTCGAAGGTATTCCCTCACTATTCTGTCATTGCGAGACTTGCAAGCAAGCCAAAGCACTTGGTGGGAAAAATATTCGCACACGGACATCGGTCTTGATTGATGAGGTGCTTAAGATCGACTTTCCAGCGGATACCTTATATCACTCGATTCGTGATTCTGTAGATATGGATAAGGTTCGTGATCTTTTATTTACACATTCACATTCGGATCATATGTATCCTGAAGATTTACTGATTCGTGCGTTAGGTTATGCCCAATTTATTGAAGAGGAAGAGCTCCATCTGTATGGTCACGATTTGCCTATTAAGCACTGCAGTCAATTGCTTGCCACAGAATCACATCGATTTCAGCTCCACAACTTGAAGCCCTTTGAAACGGTACAAACGCAAACTGCTGCCATTACCCCTTTGCTTGCTAAGCATGATCCTAAAGAAACTTGCTTATTGTACTATATAGAGAAGGATGGCAAAACCATTTTCTATGGTCACGACAGCGGCTGGTTTCCCGAACAGACATGGACATGGTTGAAAGGAAAGCAACTGGATCTTGCTATTCTAGAATGTACGACTGGAAATGCCCCGCAATGTGAGGTTCACATGAATGTTGAGGATACGCTAAAAACACGGGATTGGTTAATCGAGAATCATGTGATGAAAGCAGATGGGCAAATTGTAGTAACTCATTTCTCTCATAATGCTCATCTACTGCATGAAGATTTGATTCGAATTTTTGAGCCGCATGGCATTACGGTAGCTTATGATGGGATGCGAATGGATATTTGAATAAAGAAAGAGAGACGTTATTACGTCTCTCTTTCGTCTGATTCGAGGTATTCTTTGAGAGCCAGCAGTTTGCTTTCCCAGTATTGTTCCAAGAAGGAGAGCCATTGCTGTAATTCGCTTAGAGGATCTGGCTGAAACTTGTACCGAGTTTCCCGTCCAACCTTTCGACTGCTGACAAGTCCTGCTTCAGAAAGAACTTGCAGGTGCTTATTGATAGCAGTACGGCTTATAGAAAAGTGTTCTGTAAGTGCAACAATGGACATTTCCTGATCCGCTTCAGCAAGCAATTTTAACAAATTGCGTCGTGTAGGATCGGCGATTGCTTGAAACACATCATGCTGAGGCTCGGCAGCACCCGAATTAACCTTCGATAACGGAGGAGAGCTTTTCTTTGACAATTTTCTCCCACCCGCCGTCCATAAATCCACGAACCATTGTGTGAGGTTGTCCGAATTCTGTGGCTTTATTAGCATCCCAGCCAGAATGAATTAGCGTAAATTCCGTTTTGCCATTTAAATCTTTCAACTCGAAAGTTAGGTGCCAATCCTTACCCCAGTCAAATCCGACGCGGTGAGGTGGATCAAGTTCCGTTACTTTACAAGGCGAATCACCGAAGTCACCTGCATGAAGTACAAACTCTTTTCCTAAAATAGGTTCAAACTTACTTGGCATCCACCAAGAGGCGATACCTTCTGCTGTTGCGACAGCGGTCCATACTTTTTCAATTGGTGCATTAAGCACGATTGTTTTACGAATATCAGGTAATGTTCCTTGAGTTTGCATGGTAAAACCTCCATTTATATATAACACCATTTGGTGTTGTTTTGTTATTATAACACCTATTGGTTTCGCGTCAAATGGATACATCTGTATTCACTCTGAAAACTTCAGTTGTTTTAGTGTGGGCTGTGCACTCATATTTATACCTCTAATGCTTATGATTGACGTACATCCAAGGTGTTGCTACAATGACATATGGAAATAAAGTGAAATTATTCACAATTTTAATCTCTTATTTTTGAACTAATGAGATGGCAGAAGGAGTTATTTATGATGAAAAGAATCGTAACATTGAGTACTCGCAAACTGATGGATACTGCAAAGCACGGCGGATGCGGCGCATGCCAGACATCTTGCCAGTCCGCTTGCAAAACTTCCTGCGGAGTTGCAAACCAGAAGTGTGAAAATGCAATGAACAGATAGGAATTGGAATTCAACCGCCCACTGCTCTGCAGATGGGCGGCTATTTATATGGACCAAAGGAGCTTGATTCGCAAGTATGATTCATCAATATAAACTAAACGGATATAACATCGTGCTCGACACCTATAGTGGCTCGGTGCATGTTGTCGATGATCTCGCATATGAAATCATTGAGCTGTATGAGAATACATCTGCGGAAGAAATCGTAACATTGATGCTGGAAAAGCATAAGCATGATTCCGGCATTTCCGAGAAGGATATTCGAGAAACCATCGCAGATATCGAGGCGCTTAAAAATGATGGACAGCTCTTCACAAAGGACGAGTATGAGGGTCTCTCCATTGATTTAAAAAATCGAAAAACGTATGTTAAGGCGCTCTGCCTCAATGTTGCGCATACCTGCAATCTGTCTTGCGAGTATTGCTTCGCCAGCCAGGGGAAATACAACGGAGATCGAGCCATCATGAGCTATGAGGTTGGACAACGCGCCATCGATTACCTGCTTGAGAATTCGGGACATCACCGAAACCTTGACATCGACTTCTTCGGCGGGGAACCGCTTATGGCCTGGAAAGTGGTCAAGCAGATAGTAGAATATGCAAGAAGCAGAGAAAAAGAATACAAGAAAAAGTTCCGCTTTACCTTCACGACAAACGGTATGCTGCTGAACGATGAGGTCACTGAGTTTTTGAATCAGGAAATGTACAATGTTGTATTAAGCCTGGATGGAAGAAAAGAGGTTCATGACCGACTTCGCACAACGGTTACTGGAAAAGGCAGCTATGATCATATTGTTCCGAAGTTCCAGGAATTCGTCCAAAAGCGTGGAGACCAAGAGTATTACGTACGCGGAACTTACACGGGTAACAATGTCGATTTTACCAATGATATCTTTCATATCGCAGATCTAGGCTTTGACAAGCTCTCGATGGAACCAGTCATCTGTGATCCGCGGGAACCCTATGCGCTTACAGAGAAGGACCTCCCGGAGATTTATAACCAATACGAAATTCTCGCCAAGGAAATGATCAAGCGCGGTGAAGAAGACAAAGGGTTTACCTTCTATCATTACATGCTTGACCTTTCGGAAGGCCCTTGTATCCAGAAGAGAATCACGGGCTGTGGTTCAGGCACTGAATATCTCGCTGTCACACCTTGGGGCGAGCTGTTCCCATGCCACCAATTCGTCGGGGATGAAGAGTACAGCATGGGGAACATCTGGGATGGCATCACCAAGCCTGAGCTGCAATGCCAATTTAAAGAGAGCAACTGCTACTCGAAGCCGGAATGCAAGGACTGCTGGGCGAAGCTCTATTGCAGCGGCGGCTGTCCTGCCAATGCACTGCATGCGACGGGTTCCCTCAACGGAACCTATGACTTTAGCTGTGACATCTTCCGCAAGAGGGTCGAATGCTCCATGATGGTGAAGGTTGCTGAATCCATTCGAGAGATGGAGGAATAAGTTCAGGCCTGATCCGAAAATAACGAACATGGCGGGCTCATTCAGTGCCCGCCATTATTATGGTCATATCATATACTTCATATAGGTGAATGTTCGCAATCTTATGCTATAAAATATCTTCTTACCTTCTACTTTCGCATCTACTTCTCTTACCTCTGCAATAATACCTTGATAGAAATGTTGTACCGTATCCGCTTTATTGAATAAATATAAAAAAGTTGTTTGGATCAATTTGAAAGTTGACAACTCCATCAAGATCATGCAATATAAAGTTCGGTTCATGAGAAATACATGAAAATACAATTATTCGAAAAATTACAACATGAGAGTGACAGACGGGGGCACATTTATGGCATTAAAGTTATTTATAATACTCTTTGGAATAGTCTTAGTATTATGGGGCAGATATAGAATGAAAACGGATAAAGCATTCGTAGGAAAGACCCAAAGAAGAAGAAATATTTTTAATTTATTACTGCACGGGGAAGCTTCAGGACTAGGACAATTTTTAGGTGGAATCCTGTGTATTGTTTTGGGAGTTGCAGCCTTTTTTATTAACTAATTTGCACATCAAGGGAGCTAAGCTGCATGTAAAGTTTAGCTCTTTTTTGATCGCTCTCAGCCGATTATTTCTATCACAAAAAAGAATTTTTATTCATCATCAAACCTCTTGGTTAAATTTGACGTTATCTTGTAATAACATCAAATTTTATTGGAGGTTGTTGAAGGATGAGGAAGATTGGGAAGTTGCTTCTTGTGCTATCGCTTAGTGTAATGCTGCTGGTTCCGGGGCTCGCTTCGGCTGCAGAAGTCACGGAAAGTACCACGGCCGTCAAAACTGATGCACAGACTTCGGCTGAGCTCGGTTTACTTGTGGGAGATGGCAATGGAGTTGACGACGAATACTTGGCTAAGGATACCACTCGTATTCAAGCGGCTATTATATCGCTGCGGATGCAGGGTAAGCTCGATGAGGCGAGCGCCTATACGGGCAAAGGAAACTTTGCCGATGCGGATCAGGTAGGGGCAAGCAACCAAGCTATTCTTGCTTACTTACATAACAACCCGCAATACGGCTGGAATGGTGAGGGAGCGAATCGCTTCAACCCGCTCGCACCAGTCAGCTCGCAGCAGTTGTATAAGGTGCTGCTTGAGATACAAGGCTATGAATCTAACAAGGATTTCGCTTATCAAGATACGGAATCATTTGCTGCTGGCAAGGGGATGAACCAAATCGCTGGCGTCTCCGAATTGACAAACGCTCATGTTTCCACAGCACTTGTTGAGTCTCTGTACGTATCGACACCAAAAGGACAGAAGCTTTTTGATCAATTGCAGAAGGACGGCATCATTGCTGCTTCCGCAAAGCTGCCCGAAGGTGAGAGAATTGGCCTGCGTACGGACGCTAAACTAGGGACTATTCTCGTAGATGGCAAAGGCCGCACACTCTATTTCTTCTCCAAGGATGCTCAGAATTTGGATGCTTGTCAGGGGCCATGCCTTGCGAATTGGCCATTCCTAAGCGCGGATCAACTGCAGATTCCATCTACGATGAATCCTAAGGATTTCAGCCTCGTGACACATGCAAGTGGAGCGAAACAATGGATGTACAAAGGTTGGCCTCTCTACACGTTCGCCAAAGATAAACAAGCTGGCGATACCCTGGGTGAAGGCGTTCAAGGCGTATGGTTCGCGGCCAAGCCGGATTACCGCATTATGCTTGGTTCCAACTCAGAGCTGGGTACTTATCTGACAGACGATCAAGGCCGAACCTTATACTATTTTGCTAAGGATAAGCCGGAAACGAGCAACTGCGCGGGCGAGTGTATCGCCAAGTGGCCTGCGTATGATGTAGTTGACGGCAGTGTGCCATCAACCCTGAATAAGGCAGACTTCGGTTCCATTACACGTCCTGACGGCAGCAAACAAGCGACTTATAAAGGCTATCCGCTATATTACTTTGCGAAAGATGTCAAGCATGGTGACACGACGGGTCAGAATGTGATGGACGTATGGTTCGTGGTTGATCCAGCTAAATAGAAATATGATTACCCGCATCAGCAGGGGAGCCTTAGAATTGGTTTCCTTGCTGGTGTATTCTTGTTTCTACCCGCATAATATTGTGCATATAAAACCAGGTTGAAATACTGAACCGGTGCGACCAAGGAGGCCTCATCCGTATGCACCATCTTTCTGACTATGAATTAATGCTGCTCGTGAAACAGAAGGAACAGGAAGCCTTGTCCATATTGTACGATCGGTATGTGTCCCTTATCTATTCCTTTGCCTTCAAGGCGATTCGAGACGAACAAGCCTCGAGGGACATTGTCCAAGCCGTTTACGTTCGACTGTGGACGACGGATTCGGGGTACAATCCAGACAAAGGCAAGTTTACAAGTTGGCTGATTACAATAACCCGAAATCTGACGATGGACTGGTTGCGACAGCAGCGGAGGCGCAGCAATGAGATTGTTGCCTATCTCCCCGAAGAAATGGAAAGGATCCCTGATCAGGCGGCTTCACCTGAAGCGCATCTAGAGAGAGACTCACTCAAGAATCAGATTCGAGGCGCCTATCGCTTTTTGTCTAAGCAGCAGATCGAGCTTTTAGAGGATTTTTATTGGCAAGGTTACAGTCTGAGAGAATTGGCCGAGCATTACAGGGAGCCCTTGGGCACCGTGAAGAACAGGCTGCATCAGACCTTGAAAATATTGCGCAGACATATGATTGTGGAAGGAGAGGGACGACCTTGAACGAAAAATCAGAATCTGTGTGCGACTTGTGTCTGGATGTATTATCCGGTTCATGCACGGAGAAAGAGCGTATTGCCTTCGAACATCATCTGCCAGGCTGCGAGGCCTGCCAAACGGAGATAGCTGAACTACAACTCGTATGGGAGGGGATGTCCGCAGATATGGAACATATCGAACCGCCTGAAGATTTGAAGCAGCAAGTGATGAAAGCGGTATTTGCTGCTGAGGATAAGAAAGCAGTCCAGCCTGCTGCTGAGACCAACAAGCGCAATGCCAGACCGCGCTGGTTGCGAAGCATTCCAGCCGCCGCGCTGATTGGCGTATTCCTCTTAGGTTCTGCATTGAATTACTGGATGTACCGTGAACGTATAAATATCGCATCGTCCACCGATACTCAACATGGAGACTCATCGCAGATCGAATCGGTCGTTCCGCTGCAATCTCAATCCCCTGAAGATTCCAAGGCTTATGGTATCGCATACATCATCGGCAACGGGAAGAGCAAGCAGTTTGTAGTTAATGTCTACGGAGCCGCTCCAACGAGCGGTGATCAAGCTTATCAGGTCTGGCTGATTAAGGATGGTGTGCGTTCCAGTGCGGGAACATTTCGGGTTCCCTCTGAAGGGGACGGAGTCGGTGTGCTGACTATGCCAATGGAGTCCGATACGCTGACATTCGACCAGATCGGGATTACGCTCGAGCCAGACGACAAGGGAGATCAGCCTCGCGGCCAAAAAATGTTTGGATCGGTGTAACCAACGAGTTTTTCTCAACTTTTAAAAATGGGTGTTGACAAACAAATTTATTAGCACTATGATTATCACTAATCTAATATTGGATAGCACGATGAACGAGCGAAGTAGCAATTTTGTCCCTGTTCTCAGAAAGCCAGGGGTTGATGCGACCTGGTACACACAACATTGCGAATTACACTCCGGAGGCACTTAGGTAACGCTAAGCGGGTTGGCAATCGATATCATTGCCGAGAGTGGTATTAATGGCGGCTGCAGCGCTATTAGTGCAATTTGGGTGGTAACACGGTTAATAATCGTCCCTATGTCTGTAACAGACTAGGAGACGATTTTTTTGTTTTTAATCCCTATAATCAACTTACAATGAAATCACTAAGGAGCTGAACAACAATGATGAACATTATCGATGAATTGGAATGGCGCGGCGCCATCAATCAACAAACAGATGCAGAAGGTTTGCGTAAACTAACAGAAGAAAAGTCGATTTCATTGTACTGCGGAGTTGACCCAACGGGTGATAGCATGCATATTGGACACTTGATCCCATTTATGATGCTGAAACGATTCCAGCTTGCTGGCCATCGTCCCGTTATCTTAATAGGCGGAGCAACAGGCACAATCGGTGACCCAAGCGGCCGTACAACAGAACGTACATTGCAAACGATGGAACAAGTACAGAATAATGTAGATGCGCTGACAGCGCAGATGAAGAAGCTGTTCGTTAACGACGGCGATACAGGACTTCGCATGGTGAACAACTACGATTGGACGCATAACCTAACAATCTTGGATTTCCTTCGTGATTTCGGTAAAAACTTCAGCGTCAATACGATGCTAGCTAAAGATATCGTGGCAAGCCGTCTGGATTCGGGTATCTCCTTCACTGAGTTCTCGTACCAGATTCTGCAGTCGATGGACTTCCATCATCTGTTCAAAAACGAAGATGTCCAATTGCAAATTGGCGGAGCCGATCAATGGGGCAACATCACAAGCGGTCTAGACTTGATTCGTAAAAAAGAAGGATCAGAAGCTAATGCATTCGGCTTAACTATTCCGTTGATGCTGAAAGCAGACGGCACGAAGTTCGGTAAAACAGCTGGCGGCGCGATCTGGCTTGATCCGAAAAAGACAACTCCATTCGAGTTCTACCAGTTCTGGGCAAACCAAGATGACCGAGATGTTATTAGATACCTGAAATTCTTCACGTTCTTGTCGAAAGAAGAAATCGATGCTTTGGAAGTGAAGGTACAAACAGAGCCTCATAAACGCGAAGCACAGCGTGTACTTGCTGAGGAAATGACGAAGTTCGTGCACAGTGAAGAGGCCCTGATCCAAGCGCAAAAGATTACAGAAGCATTGTTCAGCGGAGATATTAAGTCGCTGACAGCAGATGAAATCGAACAAGGCTTCAAGGATATGCCTACATTCCATGCTTCTAAGGAAGTTAAAAATATTGTAGACTGGCTCGTTGACTTGGGAATTGAGCCTTCCAAGCGTCAAGCGCGCGAAGATATCACGAACGGCGCGATCTCGATGAATGGTGAGAAAGTGACGGATCTGGAAATGGACGTTACTTTGGACAACTCCTTTGACGGACGATTTATCATTATACGCAAAGGCAAAAAGACTTACAACCTTGTGAAATTGGGAGAATAGCTGATATCAGAGAATAGCTGATTATCAGCTATTCTCTTTATAAGAATGGGGGCGAGGATTAAAGGTGCTTGGGTCGTGGAGAAGATCACTTCAACTCGCATATTTTAATCATCGTTTAATATCGAGAGTAAACCAAACGAAGCAGGTCAACTGGCTCCTCATTGACCTAGGGCTGAGACATGTTGCGCTTGAGAAGATTAACGAAGAGCTGGATCGAATGCTGATCGGATTCAACCGAATGTTTAAATATAAGAGTGTGAAGCAGGCAACACTGGGGTATTTCCGTATGCTGGACATTGAGAAAGAAAGTGACGTATACCATCCGACCATTCACATTTTACTGCCAACGATTAAGAGTTATTACCAAGGTCGATACTACATTAAGCAAGATGAATGGCTGTCGCTCTGGCATAGGGCGCTTGATCTGAACCCTGATTATAACCACTTATCGGTGAGCGTGAATGGGTTGAATGGTAAGTGCAGTCAGCAGGATATGATCAGTAAGATGGAGCAAGGCTTAGATCGACTGCTGAATGAACCGGATCGGATCGTAACTGGAAGCGATGGGCAATTAGCTGCACGCAGACTTGTAGGATACAGTAGATTATTAAAGGAAGAGATGGATAACTTGTATCCAGGCATTGAATTTAATTTGAATAAATATGATACGGACGATGCGGTTGCCAATTGTGCTTTTGATGTTATGGCACAATGGCGTCCAGGAGTAAGAGTTCAAGAAATTCATC
This sequence comes from Paenibacillus marinisediminis, assembly GCF_054343325.1. Taxonomy (NCBI): domain Bacteria; kingdom Bacillati; phylum Bacillota; class Bacilli; order Caryophanales; family Paenibacillaceae; genus Paenibacillus; species Paenibacillus marinisediminis. Next base: position 959,832 of record NZ_JBTGUH010000001.1, on the reverse strand, counting down.
CACTCCACTGCAACTCATGTCTATGATATTAATCACAAATTATGTATGATAATAATCACGATAAGATTGGTTATTTAGCGGTGCAGAAGGCTAATAACCAGTCTTTTTTCGTGTGCAAACGAAATATGAGAAAAAAGTTTTTGCCAAATTAATCCTTAACAATCTCGGTGGATTCACGCTTGGAACTTCAACTGGAAATGAAGATATTGGAATCACCTAATAATATTACTATTTATGTAAAAGCCATTTTTTCCCCTGAGCAAGCACGAAATATTCCTCTGAACGCATAAGTATTCTTTTTATACAATCAACAGATTCGCTACACTTTAGCCCTCTACCATGTTTAAGAGAAACATCAAAATCCCTTACACAAACCGTGAAAGCGCTTTAGAAAGTACGTATGTGACCACATTATTTAGTCGTAAAGGGTATGGAGTCAATGCAGTTCCATGTGATCTTCAATGTGATAGTTTGCGTATGAAAATTAACGAAAATAAATAAAAATTCATAACTTTTCCCTGAAAATGCTTTAACCTATAAAAGCATGAAAGCTTTGAGCCATTCATCGATAAAGTAATAAAAACATTAAAGTAGATATTAATAAGATTTTGGAAAAAACGAAAAAACATTATGGGATAAGGTGTTTTGACGAATTGACAGAACAAAAAAAGGAGGCGTATACTGGCGTGGAAAGTTAATCGATTAACAACTTAATATCAGATTTCGTCATAACCACAAGGCGGTGATCTCGAAGCATTTCAATTGTTTTCCTAGAGTATTAATTCATATCTTATTCACGATATGGATGAATTAGGGAGTAAATGACAGAGAGATAGAAAGAGGGAAATTACAACATGGCCAATTCAAAAAAATTGACGCTGTTCGGGCTGATCGGTATCACGATGGCATTCTTCGGTACCGTGCGCAGTGTGCCAACGCTAGCCATTACCGGTTGGACACAAATCTTCTACATGCTGGTTGCAGCAGTCTTATTTGCACTTCCAATTGCGTTGATGTCCGCCGAACTATCAACAGGATTCCCTGAAGAGGGCGGTCCGCAAGTATGGGTTAAACATGCACTAGGTGAGAAATGGAGCTTCGTTACCTCTTGGCTCTTATGGGTTCAAATGTTCTTCGGGATGGTTATGGTCGCCTCAACCGTAGGCGTACTGCTGGGATATGTAATTAACGTTCCAGATCTATCAACGAATAACTACTTTATATTTGCAGTCATCCTTATTTCATACTGGGGTGTCACCTTATTGAACTTGAAGTTCGATATGGTCAAGATCGCGGGTAACTGGGGTGCCATTATCGGTGTATATATCCCGTTCCTCATTCTTGTGGTACTGGGTATCGCTTATTTTATTAAGAACGGCATCCAGCCAGAAAGCTACTTGGGGAACTTCCAAGCAAGCGACTTGCTGCCAGATCTAAGCGATTTGGGAAGTATAGCTTACTTGTCTGGTATCATCTTTATCTTTGCAGGTGTTGAGATCTCTTCCGTACATGCAAATAACATTGAAAATCCAAAACGCAACTATCCGATTGCAGTTATCGCTTCTGTAATATTGCTCGTTATCTTTAACCTGATCGCAGGTTTGACTGTATCCAACGCAGTTCCTGAAGGCCAGCTTCAACTCGCTAATATTACGCAGCCATATATGATTTTCTGTCAGGATTTAGGCATCCCGACTATTTTCGTCAACATTATTTCTGCAATGATCTTGATCGGTGTCTTGGTACAGCTTAGTGCGTGGGTACTTGGACCAAGTAAGTCGATGATCAAAGTAGCTGACGATGGCAACTTGCCTCCATTCTTCCAAAAGAGAAACAGCAAAGGTATTCCGATTACGTTTGTCTTGATTCAAGCGATTGTTATCTCTTTAGTATCGTTATTGTATCTCGTTGTTCCTGATGTTAACAGTGCATTCCTAATCATTACGATTACAACGACGATTCTGTACTGTATCGTTTACGCATTGATTGCAATCTCAGCTATTCGTTTGCGCTATAAAAATCCGAATATGGAAAGACCGTTCCGACTCGGAAGCAAAGGGAATGGATTAATGTGGTTCGTTGCACTACTAGCATTGTTTAGCGTATTTATTACGTTGGTAGTCAGCCTGATTCCACCGTCCATTCTGGATCCAAGCCAATCAACAGGCTATATCATTTATCAAGTAGTAGCGACTGTTGTCATGGTAGGTATTGCCCTTGTTATTCATAAATTTAAGAAACCAAGCTGGAAAAAGAGTGAATAATTTCACAAATCACACTTTTTATCATAAAACTTTTCTATAACGGAGGTACACAACATGAACTATCCAATTCCTGATATTAACCTCAAAGCATTGTTCCTTGGCAGCAAAGGCGAAAACGTCGACTTGTTCAAGGAAGTTCTATTGAAAGTCGTTGATGAGCATGTCGGCTGGCGTCAAAACTATCAACCACAAGATTTGCCGGTTATTACTCCTTTCGATAAAAGCTCGCAAAGCTTCCAGAATACAGCTGACCACATGCGCAGCGTATTCAATGAGTTGTCCTCCAAGCTTCGTTCACAATCGTTGCCTTGGCATACAGCTGGACGTTTCTGGGGACATATGAACTCCGAAACTCTGATGCCTTCTATCATTGCTTATTCCGCAGCTATGCTCTGGAACGGTAACAACGTTGCATACGAATCTTCTCCAGGTACATCTCAAATGGAAGAAGAAGTAGGTCATCAATTGGCGAAAATGATGAGCTACAAAGAGGGTGCAAGCTGGGGTCACATCTGTGCCGATGGTTCCATCGCGAACTTGGAAGGCCTCTGGTATGCGCGTAACATGAAGTCGCTTCCGCTTGCAATTAAAGAAGTTGCGCCTAAATATGTGGAAGGCAAATCCGAATGGGAATTGCTGAATATGTCCACTGATGAAATCTTGGATATTATGGATCAAATTCCAGACAAGATGGATGAAGTGAAAGCACACTCCGCACGCAGCGGCCGTCATCTCGACAAATTGGGTAAATGGCTCATTCCGCAAACGAAGCACTATTCCTGGCTGAAAGCAGCTGACATCATCGGCGTTGGTCTGGATGCAGTTGAAGCTATCGATGTAGACAGCGAATATCGCATGGATATCACGAAGCTCGAAGCAAGAATTCGTGAACTGGCTGCTGAAGGTACTCCAGTACTCGGCGTTGTCGGTGTAGTGGGAAGTACAGAAGAAGGTCAAGTTGACCACATCGACAAGATCATTGAACTTCGCGAGAAATTGGCTGCAGAAGGTATCTACTACTACGTTCACGTGGATGCTGCATACGGCGGTTACGCTCGTGCCATTTTCCTTGATGAAAATGACGAATTTATCGAATACAACAAGCTTGGTGAAGTGTACAAAAAACACAACATCTTCTCAGATATGAATCTCTTTGATGAGTGGATGACTGAAGATATTTACAATGCTTTCAAAGCAATCAGCAAAGCAGAATCCGTTACGATTGACCCGCACAAGATGGGCTACATTCCATACTCTGCAGGTGCAATTGCAATCCGTGACAGCAGAATGCGCGATGCGATCTCCTATTTTGCAACTTATGTATTTGAAAAAGGTGCAGATATTCCAGCATTGCTCGGCGCATACATTCTCGAAGGCTCCAAAGCAGGCGCAACTGCTGCTGCTGTATGGACAGCGCACAAAGTATTGCCATTGAACGTAACAGGTTACGGTAAGCTGATGGGTGCAAGCATCGAGGGTGCTTATCGCTTCTACAACTTCTTGAAGGAAAAGACTTTCAATGTTAATGGTAAAGTCATCAAGCTTCATCCGTTGACAAAGCCTGACTTCAACATGGTCGACTATGTATTCAACGAAGAAGGCAACACAGACTTGGTGAAAATGAATAAGCTGAACCACGACTTCTTCGATTATGCTTCCTACGTGAAGGGCGGATTGTACAGCAACGAGTTCATCACTTCTCATACGGACTTTGCAATTCCGGATTACGGCAACAGCCCGCTGGAATTCGTTAAGAGCCTAGGCTTTACAGATGAAGAATGGAACCGTGCAGAAAAAGTTACAATCCTTCGCGCTTGCGCACTGTCTCCATATGCGCATGATGCAGCAACATTCGAAGAGTACGCAGAGAAGATTGAAAAAGCGATCCAAAGCAAGCTTGAGAAAATCTACCTGTATGAAATGAATTAATAATTGTATAAGCTGGAATGCGTAACGCTTAATGGCTGTTACGCATTCCTCTATATATTTTCATAAAGAGTGCCTGACATGTTCAAGATAAGTACAAATAACTTCCTTGCAAATAGATGGTCAATACATGATAAGGAGTTCAGTGAATGAATAAAGAGGTGACATTCAAAGAAAGTCTGTTTCTTTTAGTCGTTTTATTGGCGATTATTGGGGCGTGTATTATTGGTGTAGGCATGGACCCGCAAATTCCGATATTAATTTCCTTGGGAGTTATTATCGTCTTCGCTAAAGCAAAAGGTATCTCCTGGGATCGAATTCATAAGGGAATCTCGAACGGAATTATTCCAGGGTTAATACCTATTCTTATCTTTATGCTTATTGGAGCTTTGATCAGTGTTTGGATTGCTGCAGGAACGATCCCAACGATAATGGATTATGGCTTCAGTATACTTTCCGCTAAATATTTTTTACCTTCAGTATTTGTCATTTGTGCACTGGTAGGGATTACAGTGGGCAGCTCCTTTACGACGATATCAACCGTCGGCATTGCCTTCTTCGGTATGGGGCAGATTATGGGCTATCCTCCTGCCATTACGACAGGTGCAATCATATCTGGCGCTTTCTTAGGGAACAATGTCTCCCCGCTGTCAGATACAACAAACCTGGCTTCCGCTATCGCTGAGATTGATTTGTTTGAACATATCCGGTATATGATGCGCGTTGTCATTCCGGCATTTGTAATCTCTCTCGTGTTCTTTGCAGTTATGGGACATGGTGAAGTTCTCACGACAGGGGAGCAAATTAATGAACTTGTTAATACCTTGAACGCCTCTTTTCCTATCTCTGCAGTTACCTTAATTCCGGTATTGGTACTCTTTATATGTGCATGGAAGAAAGTACCGGCTATTCCGACCCTGTTGCTAAGCATTGTATTTTCCATCGGTGTATTGTATATTTATCATCCAGATACAAGCTTGATCGATATTTCGAGCCTGATGCAAAATGGTTATGTGTCTCATACAGGAGTTGACAGCGTGGACAAGCTGCTGTCGCGCGGCGGAATTCAGAGTATGATGTGGTCGGTGTCATTAATTTTGTTGGCACTGGCGCTAGGCGGATTGCTCGTTGAAACCAATGTTATCAAAATCATTATTTCACGCATTACGTCTCTTGTAAGTACAAAAGGAAAACTTATCTTGATGACAGGACTCAGTTCGATCGGAATCAATCTGCTGCTCGGAGAGCAATATTTGTCGATAATTTTACCGGGTGAAGCGTTCAAGTCGCAGTATGATGCGATTAACGTGGAACGCAAAGAAATGTCAAGAATATTGGCCAATGCAGGAGCTGCGCTCAACGCTTTGATACCATGGGGCGTAAGTGGTGTGTTTATTACGGGTACACTTGGTGTATCTACATTAGACTATCTGCCGTTTGCCATATTCTGTATCGTAGCGCCGATATTGAACATTTTGTATGGATTTATGAGTAGGAAGTCGACATCAGCCTCTAAAACAGCACGATGAACAATTTTATGATAAAATGAAAAAAAGTTGGTTTGTGCCAGCTTTTTTTTCTGTAAAGGCAAATTACTATTTTATGTAATCTGTTCAATTAATTTCATGTAAAAAATATTGTTATAGTGTGTTATACATAATTCATACGGAATACAGCTATGACTCAAGGAGGACAACTTATGCTTATAGATGAGCTGAAAGGGAAAGCTTTGGACGAATTTTTTGAAGGTATATTATCACTGGAATCGGTTGAGGAGTGTTACGCATTCTTTGATGATTTGTGTACGGTGAATGAGATCAAAACTTTGCTTCAACGCTTTCAAGTTGCCAAGATGCTTCACAACCACGATACGTACAGTAAGATTGAAGCCGAAGCAGGCGCAAGTACAGCTACGATCTCTCGAGTGAAGCGCTCCCTGAATCATGGGAATCACAGCTATGAATTCATATTCGCACGTATGCAGCAGAACAAGCTCCATTCCAAGAAAGATTCGGAGTAAGCTGCGTTATTGCTATTCACCTACTACCCCATATTAACATATAGACATATGCTTGGTCGATGTTTAATATCTAAATTCTTCAAGATCATATTATTTAAAAAAATGATATGTAATACCATCGATAATCCTATTGTTTTTGCGCGAAAAACGAAAGATTCCATAGCCTTCTTGGGCTAAAATTAAATAGTTGTCGAGCGAACAGTAGTTAAGGGCTGCACGTCCATTGGCTGCTGTTCTTCTCGTCATACGAAGGCTGCCAGGTACGGCGGCATTTCTGGCTTCGCTCGTTCAGGTGTGCTAAAATGTGTGATACTAACGACATCGCTGCTGTTTTCTGAAATAATTTCTTAAAGGAGATTATGATGAAATATAATTTTGAAGTTATTGCGACAAGTGATTATATCCCTTTTCGTCTTCTGCTGCACAGTCCGAATCATGTCCTGATGCATTGGCATGAAGACATGGAGATCATATTTGTGCTGAGCGGGAGCGTTGAGTTGTTTCGCAAGCAGGAAAGATTCGTACTCAACGAATCAGATGTAACCGTTATCAACTCTAAGGAAGTGCATTCCATAAGCGGCGATGATCACAGCTTATTGCTCGTATTGCAAGTATCCCATTCTTTTTTAGAGCAGCAGTATGCCTCCATGAAGGATATTCAATTCGTGTGCAATTCCTATCTTTATGACAAGCAGCATCAGGCAGAGTTCGATACGATCCGCGAGGTGCTTGCCTTCATGATGCTCATCTATACGAAGCAAGAAAGAGGATACGAGTTAGAGCTCAAAGGGCTGCTCTTTCGGTTAATCGCCTATCTAATTAAACATTTTGCTAAGGAACTGTCTCCAAAGGATCATATGCCGGATGCGAAGTACACGAATCGATTGATGGCGATTACGGAATATATCCAGCAAAACTATGCGGAGCAGATATCACTAACGAAGATTGCGGAGAAGGAATTTTTGTCTGTTCACTATCTTTCTCGGTTCTTTCAAAAAGAGTTAGGAACTACATTCTCGAGCTACTTGAACGGAGTTAGGCTGGAGCATGCCATGTTTGATCTGCTGTACAGTCAGCTTAGCATTACAGAGATTGCTTTAAACAATGGCTTTCCGAGTCTCAAAGCGTTCAATAAAGTGTTTAATGAAGCATATGCGCAATCTCCCAAGCAGTATCGCTTAAACCACAAAGGGCCAGCGCTTATTCAACCTGTTCAACGATCATCTATGGCACCCAATTACTTTGAAATGAACCAACAAGAAGCATTCAAGGAGCTATTCAAATACATACCGCAAGAAAACAAGGATATCACTTATTCATCACAAGCCATCATGATTCAGAAAAAAGAGGTAGTCTCGATGAAAGGCAGCGCCACCTCTAAGCTAACCCACACGTGGAGAAGGCTAACATCGATTGGCAAAGCCAAAGAAGGGCTATTCGGTAGCGTGCAAAAGCAGTTAACCCAGATTCAACGGGATATCGGCTATTCGCATATTCGATTTCACGGTATATTTGACGATGAGATGATGGTCTACCATGAAGATGGGGCTGGAAATCCATATTATCAATTTTCGTATGTCGATCAGTTAATTGACTTTTTACTAAGTATCGGGCTGAAGCCGTTTCTTGAGCTTGGGTTTATGCCGTCTAAGCTTGCGTCTAAAGATACAACTATATTCGTGAAGAAAAGCAATGTCAGCTATCCTCGCTCTTTAGAGCGATGGACGGGCTTGGTGAAGGCTTTGGTTGAGCACTGTATAACGAGGTATGGACATGAAGAGGTAGCTGGTTGGTACTTTGAAGTATGGAATGAACCTGACGTTATCTCATTCTGGAGCGGAACCAAGGAGCAGTATTTTGCGTTCTATGAAGCAACGTATCAAGCGATTAGACAGTATCCGAAGCTTCGGGTTGGCGGTCCAGGCCTGCTGTCTCCGACGATTATGGCTGATCATTGGCTGCAAGATTTTTTGCAATATTGCAGGGAGAAGAACTGTATACCGGATTTCGTTTCCCTTCATAGTTATCCTTTTGATCAGATATTCTATGATGTACTGGAACAGGATATTAACCACCATGAGAATTTTAAGTGGACTTCGGAAGAGATGTCTAAGTATTGGGTGTTGTCCGAAGCGGCTGATTATCTAGGACAAGTCATTGCCAAGACACGTCAGATCATGGCTGATGCAGAGTTAACGGGCACCGAGGTGCATGTAACCGAGTGGAATTCGAGCGGCAATCATCGTGATCTTATACATGATACGTGCTATCAGTCAGCTTATATTGTCAAGAATATTATCGATAATTTGGACGCTGTAGACAGTCTGTGCTACTGGACGTGCACGGATATCATTGAGGAATTCGTAGTGTCGGATCATCTGTTTCACGGAGGGCTTGGTCTCATAACCAATACCGGTATCCCCAAAGCAGCTTATTATGCTTACCAGTTGCTCAGTCAATTAGGTGATGTTTTGATTAGAAAAGGGGATAATTACTGCATAACGAAGCGGGGACATGAGATTCAGATACTCGTGCATCATTATGTACATACGGATCAGCTGTATCGGCGGAACGATGTATCGCATATAAGTATGGTTGATCGTTATGGAATATTTGAGCATCAGGACCCGCTGCAGCTCACATTGGAATTGACCTCTGTACCCACCGGCAAGTATCAGATTCGGAAGACAACGCTGAATCGCCAGTGGGGAAGTTCATTTGACAGTTGGGTAGCGATGGGGCATCCGGAGCAGCTGTATCCTGAGGATCTAGCGTATTTACAGGCGATAAGCCAGCCTAAGCGTGAAGTATTCGAGCAGTACATTGATTCGCGGTTTCATGTGAAAGCTGAACTTGCATCTCATGAAGTGCAGCTATACCAGATCAAGCCGCTCTTCTTATCATCTTGAGCGCTGCTAAGTATATCATATTTGACCAGTTAGACCGCTGATTGTGGAATCAGTGGTCTTTTTTTGCCTTTTTGAGGGCTTAATGTTGACCTGAATTGTGCTCGTATCGAGGCGAAAGCACTTTCGAAGTGGGCAAATGTATTCGAGTGATGAGATAAATATCGGAAAGTTGTAAATGATTGCGCTTACTATAATGGAATCATACCTTTATAGAGGAGGAACCAGGATGTCAGTGAAGCAAGTGCCTTGGAAAGAGCGCATCAGTTATTCGCTAACAGATACTGCTTCAAACCTCGTGTTTCAAGTAGTTACGACCTACCTGCTATTCTACTATACGGATTCCGTAGGGCTCAAGCTGGAGCCGTACAATCTAGTTCCGCATTGTTTGCAATTGAAATGAACTATATATGGATTCCGATTATTTGCTACATCTTAGCGGGCATTGCGATGTTGTTCTACAAATTAGACAAACAAGAAGCACAAATGCTTGCCGATCTAGAAGAGCGTCATCGTATGTAAACGATAATAAATCAAGCTTTGGAAGGAGCGAGTATTGGTATGTTGCATCAAGTAGATTTATCGAAGAAACCATTTCATCTTAGTGAGCAGGATATTACATGGGTCAAGAGCACATTGGATGGCATGACATTAGAGGAGAAAGTAGGTCAGTTGTTCTGCCTTGTAGGCATAGGTGACAGTTCGATGCTGGTGGAGATGGTTAAGAAATATCAGCCTGGTGGATTGATGTACCGTCCTGGTCCTGCTAAGGAGATTCGGCTTGCGCATGAGGCGATGCAGAACAGCAGTAAGATTCCAATGCTATTGGCCGCGAACTTAGAAAACGGCGGTGACGGTATTGCTGCCGAAGGCACCTACTTCGGGAAACAGCTTCAAGTAGCAGCGACTAATAATGCGGAGATGGCTTATAAGTTAGGCACTGTAGCTTGCCGCGAGGGGAAGGCAGTCGGTCTGAATTGGTCCTTTGGTCCAATCGTAGATATCAACATGAACTATCGCAATCCGATTACAAATGTGCGTACGTTCGGCGACCGTCCTGACACTGTCCTCGACATGGGGCGCGCATATATGCGGGCAGCACATGAGAATGAAATGGCGGTTTCTATCAAGCATTTCCCTGGAGACGGCGTCGATGATCGGGATCAGCATCTGCTAACGAGTATTAACTCTCTTTCTATTGAAGAATGGGATGCGACCTTCGGCAAGGTGTACCAGACATTAATCGATGAAGGTGCGAATACCGTAATGGTCGGACATATTATGCAGCCTGCCTACCAACGCCACTTCAATCCCAGCTTGAAGGATGTAGATCTGCTGCCGAGTTCATTATCGCCTGAGATCTTGAATAATCTGCTGCGTGAGAAGCTTAGCTTCAACGGTGTTATCGTAAGCGATGCCACGCTCATGGCGGGATTTACGATCGCGGAACGACGTGAGTTGGCAGTGCCGAAGGCAATTGCGGCAGGCTGCGATATATTCCTCTTTAACCGCAATATTGAAGAGGATCGCGAATACATGCTTCAAGGAATTCGGAACGGGCTGTTGAATGAAGAACGCGTCAATCAAGCCGTAACACGCATTCTTGGCTTGAAGGCATCCTTGCGCTTGCATGAACACAAGCAGAAGGGGACGTTGGTACCAGACGAATCTGCGCTCTGCGTCATTGGATCCGAAGAGCATCAATCATGGGCCAGAGAGTGCGCGGATCAATCCGTCACGTTGGTGAAGGACACACAGAACCTGCTGCCGATTACGCCGGAATCTCATAAACGCGTCATTGTCTATGTACTAGGTGACGAAGAAGGCAGCTTCTCGGTAGGAGGATGTCATAAACCGTTCGTGGATAAATTGCGAACCGCAGGCTTTGAGGTTACGGTGAACGATCCGTCGGATCTCCGAGCCATGTTCATGTCCGTTCGTGAATTTGTGAGCCAATATGATCTTGCGATATACTTCGCGAACTATGCGACAGCCAGCAACAAGACAGATCTGAGAATTAACTATACGCCGCCGTTTGGTGCAGACATCCCTTGGTTTATGAAGGAAGTGCCGACTATGTTTATTTCGGTAGCGAATCCATTTCATCTGCAAGATGTGCCTCGCATCCAGACATTTATCAATGCGTATTCGGGCAATGAATATTCATTAGATGCAATCGTTGAGAAGATGCAAGGTAAATCATCATTTACAGGAACTAACCCTGTTGACCCATTCTGCGGGTATTGGGAAGCGAGACTGTAAATCTATAAGGAGTGAATCATGTGCTATTAAATAAGAAATCATATGGCATGATTATGGCTATCGCGGCAGTATTGCTCCTCCTATTTTCATTTACAGACTTAGAGATATCGAAAGCAATCGCGACGATCAAAACGTCGTTTGGTGAATTTTTCTTCATTTATGGAGAGATGTCAACAGTGATCCTGATGTTCTTGGCTGGAAATGTGTTTCTTGCGTCCGCTCTGAAGGGAGTGACACGGGGGAAAAAGCTGCTGCATTACGGATTGGGAGTCATTATGATTGTATTCTCAATCTTCATGCATGTAGCAATGCTTGCATATCGCCTTGAACTAGAGGCTTCTACTACAGTCTTTGCTGTTGTAAGTCTTATCGTTATGCTAGTCATTACTCTTGTTCTGCAGAGATATGCGTATGTACGGTTCTCAGATGAGGATCGCTCGTATTTGCTGAAGATTGCCTATACATCGATCATCTATCTGTTCGTTATCGCGCTTCTCATTGAAGGAATTAAGATGGGCTGGGGGCGCGTGAGATTCCGTGATTTAATGCCGGACTACTCGAACTTCTCACCATGGTATCAGATACAAGGTGAAGGAGGGTCCTCGTTCCCTTCAGGACACAGCGCTAATTCGTTTATGGCTGTAGCCATCTCATTATTTGTATTGCCCCAGTATAAGAAGCTGAAGCAGCTAGTATTTATCGGTGGATTTATATGGTGGTTTACTACCGCTACTAGCCGAGTCTATTATTCGGCGCACTATGCATCCGATGTTACGGTTGGATTTATGATTTCGATCAGCCTCATGTTCCTCATCTATAATTTTTTGCATCGAAACCAGAGCCATAAACATAAATATCCAATGAGCAACCAGAACCAGATCGACGGGGGAAGAGGATGAGTTCAATTCAAGCGGTTATATTTGATCTTGATGGGGTATTAGTATCTACGGATGAGTATCATTATCTTGCATGGAAGCGAATTGCGGAGCAAGAAGGCATTCCATTCGATCGTACGATCAATGATCGGCTTCGCGGTGTGAGCCGAATGGAGAGCTTGGAGATTATTCTCGAACAAGCCAAGAAGCTGTACACAGCGCAAGAGAAGCAAGAGTTAGCGGAACGCAAAAATGAGTACTACCGCGAATACTTGAACCAATTAACGGAGCAGGATCTGCTTCCAGGCGTGCTGCAGACGCTGCAAGAGTTAAAGAAGCGGGATATCAAGATTGCGGTGGGCTCTTCCAGCAAGAATACGCCAATTATACTGCGGCAAGTAGGACTCCATGACATGTTCGATGCCGTTGTAGATGGCAATCAGATAGCGAATAGTAAGCCGCATCCCGAAGTATTTCTACGCGCTGCAGAGCAAGCAGGGGCTGACGCTGCTTCCTGCGTCGTAGTAGAGGATGCCGAAGCGGGAGTAGACGCGGCGTTACGCGCAGGAGTGACGGTGGCTGCGATCGGCGCTGCACGCCATTATGGTAAAGCGCACATCGTTTTGGAGTCGCTTGATGATCTGTTAGCTCACATATAAGCAAGGCCTATTGAATAATTGATGAGGAGATGAATGGAAGGATGAATAAGGAATCGTATAGCAGCATGCTCGAAGCACTTGAGCAACGTACAGTTGTACAGAACGTTAAAGGGATGGATATGACGATCAAGAAGCTCCCGGACTCGGATGCTGAGGGAGAGTTGGATGCACGTGTACTTCAGACGACGCTCGAAATGGCTGAGAAGATGGCGGCGATGGAGAAACCGGCTGAAGGTGAATTCGATCTGATGAACATGGTGCAAGGCTTGCGAGCCAGTATGGGGTGGCCGAATACCGATGTGACGACAACCGCTATTCGTACGGATGCAATCACCATCGAGGGCTCGGAAGGCGCTATTCCAGTACGTATCTACTCGCCAGCTCAAGGCTCGAATCTGCCGGCGGTCGTATTTTTCCACGGAGGGGGGTTCTTTGGAGGCACGGTTGATGTTGTAGAGAATCCTTGTAAAGCGATCGCGGAGAAAGCCAATGCTGTCGTGGTCTCTGTGGACTATCGCCTTGCGCCTGAGCATGCTTATCCTGCTGGATTGAATGACTGCTTCGATGCTGTTCGCTGGGTATATCAGAATGCGGAAGCATGGAACGTCAATTCGCAGCAGATCGTTGTGTGTGGTGATAGTGCAGGAGGCAATCTCGCGACTGTATGCGCGATGAAGGATCGAGATCTAGGAACGGGAATGATTAAGTTCCAAGCGCTGATCTATCCGACGGTGAACATGGCAGGGGTCATGACGGATGATTTCGAATGGAATATCGATGAATATTCGATCAACAACCATCGTGAGCTGATTACAGCTAGCTTGACAGGGATGAGCGGCTTGACGAATTTGTTAGACAACATTTATTTACAAGGTAGAGAAGCTGCGACAAGTGCCTATACTTCACCTCTATTAGCCGAAGATCTAAGCGGCATGCCCGAAGCGCTAATTATTACGGCAGAGTATGATTACTTGCGGCTGGAATGTGAAGCGTATGCTAGAAAGCTGCAGCGTGAGGGTGTTATGACGCAGATGATTCGATATAACGGCGTGGATCATGCATTTATGGATAAGATCGGATTCTATCCGCAGGCAGAAGATTGTATGGCTGAAATAGCGAAGGCTATCAAGGGCAAGTTTGAGTAATGTTCATTTTACCAGGTATGATGTGGTTCTAATGATGCTGTCGTGCTAATATGGAAGTTTCAAACTCCTGCGGGCTGGAATGGTCTGCGGGAGTTCTTTGTTATTCGAGGGATATAGATGTGAGGTCAATAACCCGCAGGGATCCCGCTGTTTAGGCAATGTTACTGCATATATGCGGAATCAATGAAAGGTTCATATCAAAACACCCCTAGAATAGATCAGTACTGAGATGTCTAGTCTCATTGATCATTCTGAGGGGTTCAGTTCGTTATATATGAAGTCTCTTATACGACAATGTTTGCTAAGTTGAATGAAATCGCCTATTTCATTTCCTGAAGATTCATCTCGACCTGGTATCCAATCTTGCCTGCACTGAATATGATCGTCTCCCAATTAGCTGCAGAATCATCAATGGCAGTCATTAAGCTCTTTTTTCATGCCCTTGCTTCTTATGATTTCTAAATTCATATAATTTAACGAATGTAAGTGCACCGCCAGAACCAAGACCCAAACCGTAAATGAAGTCAGGCAGACCAATAGTATACCTTAGTATTATTGTTGTGAAAATTATAATCAGACTTAGATCTTTATTCTTCATGATGCTCCCCCTACCATTTTACCCATATAGTACAATATTTCATAAGCAATCATAAATGAAGTATAACACACACTCATCTCAAGACCGCTTTACGAAAAGCTGCAACTGGGGTAAAAAGTGGACACCCTTTAAGTGAAAATAGATAATTCTGCAGAGTTGGAAAGCCCAATACCGCTATGAGATTCAATTGGTGTCTTTAGTCACATCGGATAAGTGCGTCAGCTCGAACAGCAATCGCGAGAAAAGGAACTGGAGAATCAGGAGAGGAACGTCACCTACTGAATCAAAACTTCATAAGGGGTTCAGTTCCGTTATATATGAAGTATCTTATACGACAATGTTTGCCAAGTTAAATGGAATCGCCTGTTTCAAATCTTCAAGATTGAACTCGACCTGGTACCCAATCTTGCCCGCACTGAATATGATTGTTTCAAACTTAGACGCTGAATCATCAATGGTAGTCATGAAGCTCTTTTTCATACCAATGGGTGAACATCCTCCGTGTACATACCCCGTGACAGCCAACAAATCCTTCGTTTTTAGCATTTCAATCGATTTTTCGTTTACGCTATGAGCCGCTTTCTTCAGATCCAGTTCATGTGCAACAGGAATTAGAAAGACATAATATTTCTTGGACTTGCCTATCGTTACAAGTGTCTTAAACACTTGATCAGGATCCTGCTTTAAAACCTCTGCCACCTCAACGCCACTAATGGCGTCTGTATCGGCGTAACTATAACTTTTGTATGTTATTTTCATTTTATCTAATATTCTCATGACATTGGTCTTGTATTCCATGCTAAACCACCTTGCAGATAAGATTTCCTCGTAATCTTGAATAGAGAGTCTATGTCGTGGATACCTTCATGTTACTACGGTGTCATTGAACTTTCAATGAAAGTGGTTATGCGGGCTTTTTTGATATGTGGGGTAGGTAAATGCTGGTATAATGAGGGGGAGGGTTATTAAGGTAAATGTGGTGCTAAGTCCGTTGAATTCGGCGCTGACCGCCTTAAGCCTCTCGGATTCGTAGATAAAAGAACGTTAGCTAAAAATCTTGCAATAAATGAGTGATAGTTAAAGGGAGCGAAATATGAAAAAAATAATCTTTCTATTATTAGGCATTCTTATTGTTTCTAATGTCATTTGGAGTTATCTGTATATTGAAAACATTGAAAAAGCGTCAAAAGCCGTTGTTCAATATTACAATCTTAATGGTACAGGGGAAATGTGGAGTATTACTGATTATAAAATAATAGTCTCCCCCAGCAAGATTTTTCGAGGTCATGGAAAATTAGCATACAAAGGTGATCCGAAAAATATCGAGGATAGTACTTATTATAAATATGAAATCAAGGAAATAGATCCCAATGGTGATCATGACTTAGTTTATATTCATGAAGCAAGTTCAGAAGCTGGACCAGTAGCCATTCTAATCAATCTTAATGATTTAGGTTCTATTACAGGCGATTATACTTATGACGAACTAAAGAAAGATAAACAAAACTATGAAAGTACTACTATAACAATTACATGGAATGATAATAATGGGGAACTCCATTCTGAGACAATTAACCTTGATATTGATAGTGAGATTACAATAAATAATGAATAGTGCGGCCTCTCGGATTCGTAGATGGAAGAACGTAATCTGAAATCACATTAGACCGTTAAAAACGGAGGGTACAATAATGAAATATTTTATTATCACAGGTTCATCTCGTGGGATTGGAGAAGCAATAACAAAAAAATTAATGGTCAAAGATCATCATTTGATCTGCGTTTCAAGACAACTTAATACCGATCTTACTTCAATTGCAAATACAGAAAATGTTCCCTTAGATTATTTTGAATTCGATTTAAATCATGTTCAAAAAATTGATGATCTAATGAAAGAAATTATTGGGAGGATTGATGAATCAATAGTAGAGTCAATATATTTGATTAATAATGCTGCGATTGTTATGCCGGTTGAATACATAGATCAAAGTGATCCGGATAACATTATTAGTCATATAAATATTAATTTGACTGCTCCAATGATACTTTCTTCGTCCTTTATTAAGTATTCGAAGCATTTTAAAGTGGATAAGAGAATCTTGAATATCTCTTCAGGTCTATCATTTAATTTAAAACCAAGAATGAGTTGTTATTCTACTTCTAAAGCAGGACTCGAAACATTTACTAAGTTAATAGGGATTGAACAAAATGAAGTGCAAATAATGGCGGTAAGACCAGGAGCAGTAGATACTCAAATGTATGAAGAATCAATTATAACAGATGAATATGCAAATAAAGTGAAATTGGCCAATCCAAGTTATGCAGCGGATAGAATTCTAATGTTTTTATTTGATCGATTTGAACATGGAAAAGTAATTAAGGGGTGGTAAATGTGAAAAATATATCAGAACTTATTTTCGAAGATAACGCATGGACGATGATTCAAGATTGGATTCGTGATTCACAAGTAAATATTCGTATACTTGAGAATACAAAAGCTGAAGGTGAGGAAGCGCTCTTTAATTTACAAATAACCAATAAATCTACTATGGGAGCGATTGCACTGGAGTGTGGTGGTATTGTTGTAGATCACGGTTGGTTGTACTTACTTGGTTCAGGGAACCCAGAAATATTTGGCTCACTGCTTAATAACAAACATCAATCACTCCTCGAAGAAGGGTTTGTTGTGGCCCATGATGTAGTAGGAGGGATCTTTGCTATTAATACTGGAGGATTTGATAATAGCACTCGTAATATTTATTATTTTGCGCCGGATACATTGGAGTGGGAAGACACTGGTAAAGGATATACTGACTTTATTTATTGGGTATTATATGGTGATCTGAATAAATATTACGAATCATTTAGATGGAGTAACTGGATAGAAGATGTAAGTGTATTAACTAGAGATCAAGGAATATCGATATTTCCATATTTGTGGACGGAACAGGGCAATGATGTTGAAAATAGCCACAGAAAAGCAATTTCTATTAAGGAAATATGGGGAATACAAAGTGATTTTAGAAATGAAATTTAAATAGTTTTGTAGGCTTAAAGGAAGAAGAGATGGGTAGAGAAGCGTATTCTACTCACAATCCCGCGAGGTAAAACCTAATAACACCATATTCAAGAATCAATATAGGAACGCTTGTACGCAGGTGTGAATAAAGGTAAAATATAACTACAATTGAATCTTGGGTGGGCATGGTTCCCTTCGAAAGGAGGTGAACCATGGAAGTAAAAGATGCAATAACGATTATGTTCCTTTTCGGAATGTTCATTCTTGCACTCTTAACTTACATTGATAATAACAACAAGAAAAAGTAAAACCCACCCATAGATTAGCGCCTAAGGTGGGCTTTCGCTCTAAATGACTTAGAAGGGGAAAACCATCCAAGCCAATTGTATTGACCAAGTGTTCACAGCACTTGGTCTTTATTACATATATAATACCACATGTAAAAACATGTATCAAAGTAATGTTAAAAGCGTTAAAAGATATAAAAAGCTAATGTAAGTGATTCAGAGCAGCCATCCCGATCAGAGACCACCGTATCTTCGCTGCAGGCGTTGCCCTAGGTTCGCAAGAAGTGGATTAAGCGAACAACCCTGCGAGACTAAGTTCGTTGGACCCAGCGCTGAGCGCTTTAAGCCTCTCGGGTTCGTAGATACAAGGAACGATATTTGAAACTGTGGAAACCTGGAAGTAATGCAAAGCGTATCAATATCAAAGATTTACTCCAATCTATAAAAAAGGGGGATAATCAATGAAGGTATTTATAACAAGTGTTGTAAGTTGTTTGGTTATCAGTTTAATTACATTTCTAACTGGTGGTTTGGGTCTTACCTTAAAAATAAATTCTGGAATATGTGCTGGTCTTTTAATACTAGCAATGATTTTTTCTGGTTCATTTGTAAGTGGCGATCGAATGAGGGCAAATTATAATTCAAGTTCGAAAGAAGACAATATTCAAAAAAATAAATGGACTGATAAATTATTACTAATTTCAGTTCCTTTTGTAATTGTATCAATAAGTCTTTATTTTCTTAATTAAGAGAGTTAATAACTATTGAACAAGAGAAGCTTTGGTTATTTCAAGAAGTCGTCAGCATTAGATAACATCATATTTAAGCTGCGGGCTACGCCCTTGGTTCGCAAGAAGAGGTTAGCATAGAAGCGGATTCAGCTCACACCCCTGCGAAGATAAGTCCGTCGGACCCGGCGGCGCGTACGCGTCTTAGGCCTCTCGGATTTATATATACAAGAAAGTTATCAGAAATGACTGAAATAATAAAATACTAAACACAGATGAGGGAGTGTTAATATGTCAGACCAGTGGGATATTTATTTAACTCAATCAGACAATAACAACGTATTTGTCAGACTAGATTTAGGGATCAAGGATAGTGTGCCAATTTCCGGCGCGGACAAGCTAGTACAAGTTAGTATACAAACCAAGAGTTTATTTTCAAAGAAATTGGATTTTGAACTACTTAGTAAAATTGAGGATGAAATTGATAGTGCATTGACAGAAAGTGATTTTTTAATTGGTGTTATCACAGTAGCAGAGACAAGAACATTTTATATGTATACCAATCAAGAAAAGAACTTATTCAATACGGTCGAAAGAATTCTTTCAAAACATAAAAAACAAACTAGTAACATTACAATTGTAGATGACCCTGAATGGAGTTTTTATTTAGAAACCCTCTATCCAGATATTTATGAATACCAATGGATGCAAGATAGACATGTTGTTGAACAATTGAAGGCAAATAACGATGATCAGCAAGTCCCTCGGGAGATCAATCATTGGCTTTATTTTAGTGATGTTGCAAGTAGGGAGAGCTTCAAAAACAAACTGGATCGTGATGTCTATAAGATTATTGAAGAAAGAGCACTTGAAGAAGAAACGGATAATCCATATCAACTTTTAATTTCACACGAGAGTACTACTGAACTTGAAACAATTTATCAATATACAACAGAGCTAATTCAGAAGTCACTTGAGGTTGGTGGGGATTATGATGGATGGGAAACCCACGTGATTAAGAGTAAGTAATTAAGCGCAAAGTACATTAAGAAAGAAGGAATTCCTATGAATAAAGGTAATTCTAGAAAATCTTTAGTGATTATCCTTCACGAAATCTATGGATTAAATGATCATATAAACTTTTTTGGTGATGAGATGATCAAGGAAGGTTTTGATGTACTTTGTCCAAATCTAATAAATCGAGAATCATTTTCTTATTATCAAGAAGATAAAGCATATCATTATTTTATGAATGAAATTGGATTTACTAGAGCCTTAAATGAGGTATTAAATATAGTAAATCTAAACAGGGAGAAGTATGATCATATCTTTATTATTGGATTTAGTATAGGTGCGACAATTGCGTGGATGAGTAGCGAGTATGGGGTTGATGGAATTGTTGGATTTTATGGATCGAGAATTAGAAATCATGTAGAGATAGAACCAAGTTGCGCTACTTTATTATTTTTTGCAAGGCATGAGAAATCATTTTGTGTATTGGAATTAGAAGAAAAATTAAGAACTAAGCAGAACACATCTGTAGAAATTATAGAAGCCGAACATGGATTTATGAATCCTTATTACAACACATATAACTCCAAGGAGTACATGGAATGTATAAAGAAATGTAAAGCTTTTCTTAAACAAATCAAAGAAGGCACAGACATCCGATAACATTAATATTACTACAATTGAATCTTGGGTGGGCATGGTTTCCCTTCAAGCAAATACTTTCGAAGTAAGTTTCCTTCGGAAACTTTGAAGGAGGTGAGACCATGGAAGTAAAAGATGCAATAACGATCATGCTCCTTTTTGGAACATTCATTCTTGCTCTTTTAACATACATTAATCATAACAACAAGAGAAAGTAAAAACCCACCCAAAGGTTAGCTGCCGAAGGTGGGTTTTGTTCCTACGACTTAGAAGGGAATAAACCATCCAAGCCAATTGTATGGACCAAGTGTTAGCGCACTTGGTCGTTGTTAAATATATCTCATCATATTAGAAAAGATGCATCAAAGAACTAAATATATATAAAAAGGCATAGCGATACTAAATGAAAGTGTCTTGAAGAGACATCCCCATCAGATAACACCATAACTACGCTGCGGGGCGTTGCCCTTGGTTGGCAAGATAATGTAAGTAGAGAAGTAGATTCATCGAACAACCTTGTGAGGCTGAGTCCGTTGGACCCGGCACTGAGCTCATTTAGCCCCTCGGTTTGTTGATGCAAGAACGTTATGGGAAATTGTGGAAGTTATTCAAAATCCATAAAAGTATACGAAAAAGATGCTTTTATATATGGAGGAAAGAATGATTAGATCAAAAATCGATAGAATATTAAAAAACTTACCAGAAGAAGAATTAATAAGAGTATATTTTTATGCTGAGCACCTACAAAAGGAGTATCGATTTAAGAGTAGTTTAAATGACAAAGGCGTAGTTATAGAAACTATCTTTGAGGAATCGGAAAATATAATAGCCTTATGGGATAAAACGTTTGCACATGATATCAGTGAAGAAGTAAAAGAGAAAATATATTATGACCAGTTTAAATGGCACATTTTTAGTAATTGGAAGCAACTCTGCTCAGAAAAAAAAGCGGCCAGAACAGCATTTGATGCTGAAGTGAAAGATGAATTATATGTGATGTATCAAAGCTCACCTTATATCTTTCTATACAAAAATGCAAAGGAAGTAGTCGCGAAAGATTTTGATTCTCAGCAAGATGTATATATTTTTGACAAAGACTTTACTTGGACGTATGTGCATACACATGAATCGATGTATGGCCCATACTATTACAAAGTTAAATAAGAGATAGGTATGAACTCGCAAATTGATTCAATGAAGGCAGCAACTTCTTATAACACCGTATCTACGCTGCGGGCTACGTCCTTGATTAGCATGAAGCGGAATATAAAGATATTGAATCAGCGAACAACCTTGCGAGACTAAGTTCGTCGGACCTGGTGCGTTCGTTCGCACTTAAGCTTCTCGGGTTCGTAGATACACAAACGTTATCGAAAACTGCAAAAATAAGGAGTACACAGTGAAGAAACTTATTTTCTTTGTTATTGCAATAATTTCAACAACCTTAGCAATATTTTTATTAATTTTTATCCCAAGGAAGTCAATATTAATGCTCAAGGCATAAAATATAGATTAGGAACTGAGCTTTTAGGGTCAGAAAAACTTGTAAATGTAAATATTGAAGGAAAGCTATACAAAAGTATCTTCGGGGAAAGAAGATTTGAAGGTACTATTGACATAGCGGGTGAAGAAATACCTGTTCCATTAGATCAGAGAAAACTAAATATACTAATTACAGATGAAGGTTGGGGTGCTATTAACTATCCGTATTTTAAATATAGAAAAGAGGATAATGCAACAGAAAGTTCTCATAATTATCAATATGGATCTCTAGTGATAAATGACGATTTCACTAAGGTAACAATATTAGTTTCAGATCAAAATCAATTAAAGGATAGTAGCGGTAATGGATGGAATTCTGAGAGTGGTCAAATGATAACAGCTCCAGCCAGTAGTAGAATAGAAGCAATTAGTATAACCATTGAGATAACGGAAAAATTTTTAAGAGGATTAAAATTAAAGTGAAAAAAATAAATGTTAGAGAATCAGGATGGACAGACATCCGGCTTGAGAATGGAGGTGATCATATTAGTAACATTGACAAGCGAGATAGACTCAGTGAAGAAGTTTTTAGTTATAAAACAACTAAAGACAATAAAGTCTTTATTTACTGGAAGGGAAAGCAAGTTACTATTCTGTCCGGTAAGGCGAGTGATAAGTTTTTAAAAGCAATAGAAGGTAAGGATCATAAGGAAACCCAATTAGTAATGGCTAAAATAACAGGAAATTTTAAACGTGGCAATGAGAAAGATAATAAATCAAAGTAGTGAGTTGTTGGTGATTCAAGAAGGCTCTGCGTGTCTTAAGCCTCTCTGGTTACGTTAATATAGGAACGTTAGCTGAAATGATGTAAGTTTATCTTTAGTATTCTCAGGAGGTGGAGAAGTTTGAATAATCCATGGAAGAACAACAAGTTCGCTACTGAGAGTCTACTGCGTGTAGATAATAAATTTTTAACGGGAACAAAACAAGAAGTGGATTTTATTGAAAGAAAGTTAGGAATAATTAATGGTGATAGGGTGTTAGATTTAGGCTGTGGTGCAGGGAGACATTCGATTGAGATGGCTTCGAGGGGCTATCTTATGGACGGGGTGGACATATCAGAAACAATGTTATCCGCAGCTCACCAACGCGCAGCTGAGGCTAATGTAAATATAAATTTCTATAATCAGGATTTGAAGGATTTACACATGTTATTTCCAGAAGAGAGTATTTTTAATGGAGCGATATGTCTTTGTGAATCCGGCCTGGGTGTACTTGGAGGAGTTGCTGAAGATATCAATTTTTTAAGATCGGTTTATCGATTATTACAGCCTAGGTGCAAATTTATCTTAACAGACTTCAATGGACTTAGAAGATATCTTCACTCACGCGATAACAACCCAAAATTTGATTATATCAATGGCATCATTCATTGGAGCTGCAGCATAGAAGAGAATGAAATTTTACAAGAAAAACAAAGACTGTATATTCCATCGGAACTCAAAATGCTATTTGAGTTTGCAGGATTTAAAGATGTAATAATTTATGGTTGCTCGCCAGGTAACTTTCGTGAGCAGATACTAGTAATAGATGAAATTGAAATGATGGTAATAGCGACAAAGGTATAGATTAATTTGAAAATCAGGCAGTCAACTCTGCATCATCTAAGCTCGATCGTGCCAGGCCCGATGGACCTTAAGGTAATGAAAGTTTCGTGAATGCAAGAACGTTATGTTCAACACCTTAAAGACTGTAAAGAATATTATAAACTAAAAAAATAAGGTGGGAAGCTACATGGAGAATTGGGACTATAACAAACCTTGGTTCCACGGTTCACCATCAATTTTAAACGAACTCTTAGAAGGCAGTACGATATCTCAGGATAGAGATCTGGCTAGAATATTTTCGCATAAGCCTTCATTAGTTGTCGTGGATGATAGTGGGACTAGATATCATAATGGCAAAGCTAATGGCTATTTATATGTGATTGACGATACTATCACACCTAATGATGTTTATCCTCACCCAAAGACTTCTATGAACCCAGGAGAAGAATGGCTAATTTCAAGACCTTTGAAAGTTAAAAAAATCGCGGAAACAAAACCAATATTGGAAGAGCAATTATCAATCGAAGACGAAGAGAATTTAAAGAAGAGACTAAATAAGTGAAAGGGATACAAGCTGCATTTAAAACTCCATTTAAAATATAAATTAAACCCTGATAAGAACACTTGTACGCAAATGAAAATAAAGGTAAAATATAACTACAATTGAATCCTGGGTGGGCATGGTTTCCCTTCAAGCAAATGCTTTCGAAGTAAGTTTCCTTCGGAAACTTTGGAGGAGGTGAGACCATGGAAGTAAAAGATGCAATAACGATCATGCTCCTTTTTGGAACATTCATTCTTGCTCTTTTAACATACATTAATCATAACAACAAGAGAAAGTAAAAACCCACCCTAGAGTAGAAGCGGAAGGTGGGTTTGGTTCCTGAATGACTTGAAGGGAATAAACCATCCAAGCCAATTGTATGGACCAAGTGTTAGCGCACTTGGTCTTTATTAAATATATATTATCATATTTGAAAAGATGCATCAAAGAAATAAATGAACATAAAAACATTGTGGGAAAACATATTAACGCATATTGAAAGTATTTCAAAGAGGACATTCCTATCATCAAGGAGGACTAGTTAGAGAAGGAGTTGAATCATGCTACATTTGACTTGTACTTATATAATTGTGAAAGATATGGAGAAATCAATATCCTTTTATGAAACCGTCTTGGGTGTTAAAGCACAATCAATGAATATAAAGAGATGGGCTCAATTTGATTGTGGGAATACCTTAGCACTATGGAATCCTGAATATGATCTTGAACTAATAAGAAACAATGATAATATAGATGAGCATTTTAACAATGAGTATCTATTATATAAGCATAGTCACAAAGTTAACTACGGAAATAATGTCATATTGAATTTAAATGTAGCAGATCTTCAGGTAGAATATGAACGCATTAAGTCCATGAATATAGGTAAAGTAACAGAAATCTTGTACATAAATATAGTTCAACCCTATTATTGCTTCATGCTTGAAGATCCGGATGGAAATATGCTTGAGATAACTGGACCATATAATAAACAATAAATATCAATATAATTACACCTAAACAAGGAGTTATAATATGGCGCGCTCTCCATTTCAAATACTAGTATTTCCATATATCAAGAAGAATGACTCAGATGAATATTTATTCGCAATCTTCAGAAGATCAAGAGAAGGATATTGGCAAGGGATTGCCGGAGGAGGAGAAGAGGGAGAATCAATATTAGAAGCAGCAAAACGAGAAGCCTATGAAGAGGCAGGAATATTAAACATAAACAAATATATCGAATTAAATTCGAGCTCAATGCATTCAGTGATAGATGTTGTTGGTAGTTTTTTGTGGGGACCAGATATTTATGTGATTCCAGAATACTGCTTTGGGGTTGAATTAGAAGTTCAGGATATATTCTTATCAAACGAACATAAGGAATTTATGTGGGTTACATATGAAGAGGCTAGAGAAATGCTCAAATGGGATAGTAATAAAACGGCGCTATGGGAATTAAATCAAAGACTTTTGAGAGATAATTCCTAGCAGGCAACTACCATATAAAGTCGGATACAGAATGTTATACGAATAGTTATTCATGTCCGTTTGGATTGCGATCAAGAAGTGTGGGTGCAAACTATGAAGTTAATTAGCAATAATGAATTAGTCACTTATTTTGAAGAGTTTCTTCAAGAAGAATCGATAGAAATCAGATTTGCATATTCAGGGATATTAGATGTGTTCGATTACTGTCTTTCAGAAGTTGAGGCTAAAAAAATCATAAAACCATATCAATATCATAGGGAGCATGAAATCAAGTTTATTCATTTGTTTAGATCCTTGTTTAACGTTGATTATAAATGCACAATAAATTTAAGAGAACCATTGCGCAAATTAAATAAACACCAACAAGATCGTTTGAATGAACATGAAATTGAAATTTATAACATGGTTCAAAGTCAAAAAGTGAAGTTGCTTATTGCGGATAATGAAAATGAACTAGATTTCTTTATGAAATTATCAACCCAAGAGATACATTTTTGTGATTATATTTTTGATAATGAAAATGTCATTATTAGTGGGAACTATGATTTGAGTTTCCCGATGTATTATCAGGACGATAAATATAAAGAACTAGTTGAAATGAATCATTTGCATGTACGTTCATGGTAATTAACATTATACGAAATTGCTGGGGAACAATAAGATCTGGAGGATCTACGATATGGAGATATCTTTAATCAAATCAGGTTTAGATGAAGCATCCATCATTCATGAAATGCAGATCAAAGCGTTTATGCCTTTATTAGAGAAATATCAGGACTATGAAACAAGTCCAGCAAACGAGTCAGTTGAGCGAATAATGACTAGAATGAATCAACCATATTCCGATTATTTCACTATAAGATGTTCAGATATTATTGTTGGTGCAATTCGAATTGTAAGGAAAGAAAACGATATTTATCGTGTTAGTCCAATATTTATTTTACCTGAACACCAAGGAAGAGGAATTGCTCAGCAAGTATTTGCTAAGATTGAGGAGATGCATGATGACGCGAGAATGTGGGAACTAGACACAATTCTACAAGAGCAGGGTAATTGTTACCTCTATGAAAAGTTAGGTTATAAGAGAGTTGGAACTACTAAAACAATTAACGATAAGATGTCGATTGTCTTTTATGAAAAGCATTTGCATAAGCTTTAGAAGGAATCGTACAACCCTGCGAGGCTAAGTCCTTCGGACCCGGCGCGGAGCATCGTAAGCCTCTCGGATTCGTAGATACGAAGACGTTAATTGAAAGTGACGTATTATTTTTAGAACCTAATGGAACTCATTTTGGAGGAGAAGCACTATGGAAATGAAAAAGGGGTTACTAATAATTGACGTTCAACTTGGTATGTTTGACGAATCAGATCCTGTCTTTCAGGGAGAGATATTACTTAAGAAGATCAATCACTTAATAGGTAGAGCTCGGTCGGCAGATATTCCGATTTTCTATATTCAGCATAATGAAAGAGCAGGGCAGCCATTAGAACCTGGAACACCTGGATGGGGCATTCACCCTAATATCGCACCACATACTCATGATGTAATAATTCAGAAGAATACCCCGGATTCATTCCATAAAACAAGGCTTCAACAAGAACTCGAGACAAGATCAATTAATGAATTAATAGTTACTGGAATTCAATCAGAAATCTGTGTAGATACGACTTGTCGCAGAGCATTTAGTTTGGGATACAAGGTTCAACTTGTTAGTGATGCACATAGTACTTGGGATTCTAGTAATCTTACAGCATCGCAAATCATTGATCATCATAATAATTTGTTAAGATGGTTTGCTGAAGTTAAGCAGAGTGAAGCGGTATTTTTATAAGATGTCTATTTCACAAAACCTTAAAAGGGAGAAGATCCAGATGAGTCCTTTGATTAGTAAAAAAATTTCAGGTGCGATGTATTATGCTCAAGACTTAGAGGCAGCAAGTAAGTGGTATTGTGATAATCTTGGTCTTAGTCTGGGTGATCATGACTTCAAAGATTTTGTTGAACTGACAATCGATGGGCAGTATGTAATGCACTTGTTTAAGTCCGATGATAATGACCGGGTAGCACGTGCTACTTTTAGCTTTTCAACGAATGATATTCAAAACACCTACAAGTTGTTAAGAGGTAGAGGAGTCGAAGTATCTCCATTAAATGAATATAGTGACCACGCAGGCTTTACTTTTAGAGATTGTGATGGAAATCAATTAATGTTTTGCCAGTTCAATAAATAGATTGTGAAAGATAGTTGACGGTAATTCGAAAAAGTAAGATGGATACTGGTGGTTAAACTTACACCTTAGAAAGGTTGGAAATTAAGTGTTTGTGTACTGGTTTAGTTTATTGTTATTCTCCTCACTCGGAAGTTTTATTCTCTGGATTTTCCTCTACAAAATTGTATGGGAATCTTGGAAAACTCGAGAAATAAGAAAACGAAGAAAGAGAAACAAAAAGGTTGTCAAGAGGACGTTTTTCGGCAAAATGAAACATGTTCTCGGACTTGGATTATCTTTTATTTTCGCTTTAGTTTTATTTATTGGCCTACCTGTCTTCTGTTTCTACGTTGCAGTTCCGACTTGGTTAGACCTACCTGTTGTGCTTACAGGTAACTATGCCGAGATGACAGGTTATTTAACAAATAGTACAACTGTTGATTTGTCAGGTAAGTCATGGGGTTACCCATATTATGCTTATATTGATGGAGAATTCTATAATTCTCTAGTACCACTCGATTCTTTTGAGGATCAAATCATTACTGTAGATTATCTACCTCACACGAAAGTAATTGTGGACACGCAGTAACCACTCTTATCTAAAGGATGAAAATTATTATGGATAAACGACTAACATTTAATGAGGATGTAGAGAACTACGATAAATGGAGACCGACTTATTGTGATGAATTATTCAAAGATATTATAGAGTATTCTCAAATTGAGCAAGGCAAAAAAGCAGTTGAAATAGGTATTGGAACAGGTCAGGCAACAAGACCCTTTTTGGAAACTGGCTGTGACTTAACGGCCATTGAATTAGGAAAAGACCTTGCGGAATATTCAAAATTGAAGTTTATAGACTATAAAAATTTCACGGTATGCAATACAGCATTTGAAGAATATGAATGTCCCGATAGCAGTATTGACTTAATTTATTCAGCTACTGCATTTCATTGGATTCCAGATGAGATTGGTTATCCGAAAGTCTCTAAGTTATTAAAAGCGAATGGAACACTAGCATTATTATGGAACCGTCCATTTGTATCACGAGGAAATGATGAGTTACATCAGAATATTCAAAGCATCTATCAAAAATATAGACCTTCCAGTACCAAAATTGTGGAGCATGATACTGAAAAATATGAATGTCGAAAGAAAACAATTCAGGCATATGGATTTAGAGATATTGTGTTCAAATTATATCATTTGACAAGAACATTTTCTTCGTCTGACTATATTGCCTTATTAAATACATATTCAGATCATAGAACAATGCCATCAAACACAAGAGTATTATTTGAAAATGAGATTAAGGAAGCGATTCTACGTTTTGGTGATGTGTTATATGTTTATGATACGATCGATTTGTATTTAGCAAGAAAATGATTTGTTTTCATTCCTCACCTTAAGGTGAGGATGGTTCGAGAATACAGGAACGTTATCGGAAATCAGTGTAAATCAATATTAAGGTAGGAATTTCTTAATATAAGAACACTTGTGCGCAGATGTGAATAAAGGTAAAATATAACTGCAATTGAATCTTGGGTGGGCATGGTTTCCCTTCAAGCAAATGCTTTCGAAGTAAGTTTCCCCAGTCGCTCAAGATCCTTTAAGACTCTTGGGTTCGTAAACACAAAAACGTTATTTAAAAGAATGGCAATTAAAGTTGAGGAGAGTTATTCATGAAGGAAAACAATACTAATAACTGGCCTGTTTGGGCTACAGAACCGGTTGAGATAAAGATGCCTGATTCTTCATGGATAGAGAAAGGTGCTCACGAAGTGGATACTTTAAGAGAACTTCTTTCTCCCTTCGGAATTAGTGAGGTCGAGCATATTGGCAGCACGTCAATTCCTAATTTACCCGCAAAACCAATTATTGATATGATGGCAAAGATTAATTCGTTTGATGATCTGGATAAGATCGTAGATAAATTAAGCTTTCATAATTGGAATTACGTTCCGCCAGAATTGGATGGAAAGGGATGGAGAAGATTCTTTGTTAAAGTTAAAGATGATAAAAGAGAATGTCATCTTCATCTTATGTTGGAGGATGGGGATCGGTGGGAAAAACAACTATTATTCCGAGATAAACTTCGTGAACGTCCATTGTTGGCAAGACAATATGCTGAACTTAAAAGGAAATTAGCTAACGAGAACAAAGATGATAGAGAAGCCTATACAGAGGCGAAAACTGATTTTGTGAAAAGTATATTAGGGTCAGAATAATAATTGATAGAAAAGAGTGATTATCAATGGCTACGCATGAACAGATCTATCAAAATCAAACGGATACCTATGAATTTATGATAAGTAAACAACCTGAATTATCTGGGGTAATTAAGGATATATGTCCTTTTCAGGGATTGGATATTCTTGATTTAGGGGCAGGATCGGGTAGATTATCAAGTGTTTTGGCTGAGGATGCAAAGTCGCTTATATGCACAGATATTTCTTCATCAATGTTGGAACTATTAGAACATAAATTAATAGAACAAAGAAATGTTCGTAATTGGACAACAGTTGTGGCAGACCACAGAAAACTACCTATTGCTGATGGATCAGTTGATCTAGTGGTATCTGGTTGGAGTATCAGTTATTTAGCTAATACAGGTAATGAGAATTGGGAGGATAATCTTAAGCTTATTATTTCAGAACTTTATCGGGTATTGAGACCAAATGGTACGATAATCATTTTTGAGACAATGGGAACTGGTACAGAAACCCCCAATCCTCCTGAATTTCTAACCAAGTATTATAAAGCACTTGAAGAGGATTATGATTTCCATCAAAAATGGATACGGTTGGATTATAGATTCACGGATGTTGAAGAAGCAAAAAAATGCACTGAGTTTTTCTTTGGAGAAGAGTTAACGAAGAAAATCGTAGATAATCAATGGTCGACTGTTCCAGAGTGTGCAGGGATTTGGTGGAAGCATTTATAGGGTAGTTCCAAGAAGACGCATGACATCTGATAACACTGTATATACGCTGCGGGCTTTACCCCTGGGGCAGATAATTTGTGGAGGATCAATAATGAATAAAATGACTGAGTATGGTTTTCTATGTACAAGTAAGGATGAAAAGGAACTAATGAATGCTTTTTACAAATTTTTAGAACCGCTTAATAGAACTTTCTCGAAATCAAAAAATAAAGGGATGTTAGACGCAAGGCTGCCATATGTATATAAATATTTTTATTGGAATTTGAATAAAGAAAAGCAAGTATATGTTGAAGTTTATCCAAATAAAGATTTAGAAGGGAAATGTAAGTTTTCAAATGAGAACGTTGGGTGGGTATTGTTTGCGAATCTAAAAGATGTAGCACCACCATATCATGTTCCTATCGAGGAACAAGAAAATTACCTTACTGATTTTCTAAGTTCATCGAATTTTGATTATGTAAAATTACATGAGTACAGCGATGGGGAAGAAAGACTATAGATATACGTACTGTTGTGACAAAGAATAAGACAGTCATTCACCCAAATCATTAAGAAAGGAAGATGTGAATGAATACAAATAACGTGATTGTAAAGGATATGACACTTGAAATACCAGTAAAAGATATTCACCAATCAGCTGAATGGTATAGTAATCATTTGGGCTTTGAAGTCGTACCTCCAATAAAGGGAATTGCTGATTTGATATCGCCCGTGGGATTGAGGATTTGTTTATTTAGACCAGATTATGATGACGTAAATAGTTATTGGTATGTTCAAGAAAAGGAAAATTACCGTGTTCGTGTATGTTTGAGGGTTTCTGATATCTACCAGTTACATAGAAATTTAAAAGAATCAGGAGTAATTGTTGGAGAAATAGAAGGTGGAGAAGGATGCGGATGGACTTTTGAATTCTGGGATATAAATGGCAACAAGTTAGTTGCTTGGAGCGGATATACCAAAGCACATGATTGGTACTATGAATAAATAAAATCGCGGACATACAACAACGTTATATGAATCTAGAGCAGTATTGAATTTTAAAAAGGAGAGGTAAAGTATATGTCGAACATTAAATTGTTGGGACCGACAATGGTATTGCTGGTAAGAGATTTACAACAGTCAATTGATTACTATAAACACCTTGGTTTTCATTATGAACTTGTTGGTGGACCTACGGTTCAACATGTACATATGACACGAGATTCTGTTGTCTTTATATTACATCCTGCTTCAGATCCAGATGATGTAAGACCATCTTCAACGGTTAAAGGCGGATTGTATTTTGATGCATTCTGTTATTGTGATGTACGAGTGTTATTAGAGGAATTTACTGAAAAGGGGATAGAAATAGTCAGAGGTCCCGATCTAAATGACTTTTTTAGTGAATTTACAATCCAAGATCCTGATGGATATCGGATTGCATTTGGTGGATAGAAAGGAAACCAGTGAAAGGGTATTAATACCTTTAGGAGGGACTTTCGATGCGGAAATATATTAGTCATGTTCAAGTACCAGCGAACAATCTGGAGGATTCGATTGATTGGTATGTTACGTTCTTAGGTGGCACTCTTGCGGCCAATTTTGGAGAGTTTGCCATTATTGAATTAAGTGAAGGCCCAAATATCAACCTATGGAAGACAGATGATCGCACTTCAAGCACATTTACGGTGGAAGGACACCCATTCCCAACAATAGGGGTAGAAGTGGAGAACATCGATAATATAATTAAATCGATAATAGAGTCAGGAACAGATTATGAAGGGGATGGATCACCAACTCTCGATGAAGAAGGACGAAAGTTTTTTCGATTCTTTGATCCAACTGGAAATATGATCGTAGTACATGAAGAGCCTAGATAAGTGAGTATTTGTAAGTGCTTAACGTTCAAATTAAACAAGAATGGGGACCAAGGCTAATGACAAACCCAATTAAGAATCAAATTAAAGGCTTCTTTATTCCTGTAAGTAATATTGAGAATGCAAGGGATTGGTATTGTAATTTACTTGGTTTGCCGACTGATGGAGAAATATTCTTTGGACATATATACGTGCTTCCAATGCAGGGGGAAGCGAATATAGTGTTAGACAGCAAGATATATTCTCCAGATCATGTATTTAAAGTTCCAGCTGTTCAGTTGTCTACAGATCATATTGAAGAATCTTATGAATACATGAAATCAATGAATGTAGAATTGGTAACGGGTATTGAAAACGGACACTGGTTCAATATCAAAGATCCTGATGGAAACGTAATCATGATATGCAAGTAAATTAAAATGGTGGAGGAATTCAGATGGAACCAATAATTTATGAATTCCAAGAGATTAAAATAATTGGAATCGGAAATATCGGAGAACCGGTAAATCCTGCTGATGTGTGGCCTGTTTTGTTTACTAGAATTGAAGAAGTACCTGATCGGAAGAATAGTCATGAAACACTTGGAGTTATTAAGAGGAATGAGCACGGTTATTTGGCAGGAGTGCAGGTAGAAGAATTGAACGCTGTTCCAGAAGGAATGTCTTCGTATATTATTCCAGCAGGTCGATATGCAAGCATGACACACAAAGGTCCTTTAAGTAAGATTAATGAGACATTTGAAACGATCATTAGTTGGCTATCTGTGATGAACCATGAGCAGTATGACATCGTATGTTTTGAAGTGTATGATGATAGATTTAAAGGAGAAGATGAGGATAGCGAATTCGATATGTACATACAAATGAAATGATTGGGGAGGATGTAACGATGGAACCAATCACTAGAAACAAAGTAGAATTAACTAATTATTATTTTAGTGGTATTGAAGCATCCCAGATTGGAGCCCTTAAATCAGTTGTAGACTACTATAAGAAACCTGTATCCTCATCATGGATATATGGAATGACAGGAATGGCTTTTTTGATTGTGCATGATAAAGACTTCAAGAAACCAAATGCAGGACCGCCAGAACCCCAATTGTTCAAACTAGCTCGCAACTTCGGTTTGAATATCGAAGGAGTACATACCTATGCAGAGAATGGAATGTTTAAAGACCTGCAGGAAAAACTGTGGATTCATGCAAGAGAAGCCATTAACAATGGGTATCCTGTATTTGCTAAGAATATCGATATCGAGAACCAAACGTCAGTCATATATGGATATGACTCTGTAGGTTACTACACGCATTCATGGCATGGTGGAAATGGGCATGATCATGCAGATGATGTAATCCCATGGGACAAACTAGGCCAGTCTCTGTGTCCATGTGCGTATTGCAAGAGAAATAGGGAAATGTTTAACCATGAAGAGAAAACAGAGGGACTAATATCATTACATTGGGCTGCACCTATCCCTAGTGTAAATCATTTGTCAGCACTTAAAGATGCACTAAAGTTTGTGATTGATTTAAATGATCAAGGAGTTATTCATTGGAACAATGATAAGTATTTCGTAGGTAGGCAAGCCTACGTAGAATGGATAAGTGCTTTAGAACGAAACAATGTAGATAAGTACCGTTTCAGTCTCACATTAGAACCGATCGCAGATGCTAGAAGCTATGCCCGTACCTTCCTCAGTGAGATAAAAGATCTAGTAAGCGGACAACTTTCATCACTTATAGATGAGGCCGTTGTAGTTTACAACAAAATTGCTGAGATCTATAAAGCCTTAGTACAAAAATACCCATACGAGCAGCCGCGTGAATTGATCCCAGATCCAGATCGGAATGAAAGCATAGAGTCGATTAAAGAATTAATGCTCCTAGAGGACAAAGCATATGAAATTATAAAAAGAATGTATATTGAATTAACAACTATCGGTTGAGATTATTGATGAGGTGATGTCTATGAAGGTAGAAATCGCAGAAACACAAAACATCACGACCTATGTTGGTATTAGAGCAACAGCACATTTTTCGAATCTTGGAGAGAGTGTTAATCATGCATTTATTGAACTGACGAGAAGAAAAGACGAAATTCTTAACCTTAAAAACCCGAATGTCACTTATGGAATTACCCCGCCGAACTACAAAGGAAACACAGGACTTGTGGACTTCTATTGCTGCTATGAAGTAGAGCCGATCTCCAATTTACCGCATGGGATGGTACACATTCACTTATTACCTCAAACGTATACATTAACACACTATGTTGGTCCAGCCAGTCAGACAGGAACAGCCTATGATTATACTTCACATTGGATGAACGAGAACGGGTATACCTATGATGATACAGCTTATTACTTCGAGAGATACGATGAGAAAACAATCATAGATGATGATAACGAGAAGAATGAAGTTATGATTTATTGTCCAGTAAAGAAGATATAGCACGGAAACGTTATGTGAAATCAGTGTGAACTCAATAAAACCTAAGAGATCATTAATTTGTTAGGATGATTCGATTGAACAGAAATAAGAAACGGATTAGAATGTTTCTTTTACTAGCTCCGTTATTTCTAGTTTTATTCTATGGTCTAACTTACATACCTCATGAATTAATAAAGTTTAAGCCAACTGAAGTATCGAGAATCTCTGTTTTTGATGGTAATACAGGTTATCAAATTGAAATAACAGATCCAATAGATATTCAACATATGATTAATAATCTAAGAGAAGTAAAATTTCAAAAAGGCAAATTGTCGTTTGGATATATGGGATATAGTTTTAAAACAACTATTTACAATCAAAAAGGAAAACCAATTAAGAAATTAACGATTAATTCTCCAGATACAATAAGATATAATGGGTTTTTCTATACAGCAAATGAAAATAAGATAGACTATGAATATATTAAGGATTTGTTTAAGAAATATCCACTTGAAGGACAATGATATAAGAACCTATAACACCTCACTTAAAAAAGGAGTCTACTTTATGAAAGAAGAAGACTTTAAAGTAATTCAAAAATATAAAGATGCACCAAAGATACTCATGGAAGTATTGAACGGTTTAAGTGATAGAGAACTGGATTTATCTAGAGGAGATGGTAAGTGGACGATCAGAGAAATAGTGCATCATATTGTTGAATGCGACCTAAATTATTTTCAAATCAATCGATATGCGCTTGCTAATACAGGCGAGAAATATATCTTTAATGAATTCGACGCACATGTATGGAATCAATCCATGAATCATAATCAGAGAGATATAAAAATTGAGGTGCAGCTGTTTAGCGCGATTCGGGAATACATTTCATATTTATGTGAGATCATCCCCGACTCATTGGATCGTACCTTAGTTCATCAAGATGGAAGGGCGACGGTAAGAGATGCACTAAATCACGATATCAATCATTCCTATCACCACATCGAACAAATAAAAGAAACAAAAAGAGTTCATTACATATAAACTCAACCTTTAATTTCAGAGAGGAGAATGTTGAATGATTAAATTAGGAACCACAATTCAAGTTCGATTAGTTTCAGATTTAAAGAAATCGCAGGAATATTACCGTGATGTTCTTGGATGCAAAGTAGATGACTGGGGCCATGCAGAACGAGATGGAATGATTGTTATTCTTCAACAAGCGATGTCTCCTGAAGATGTTAGACCAAATGCCCCTTCAAAGAAACGATCCGACTATCCGACTGATTGGGAGGGGCCTGACTATGGTTGGGATACATTTATTCATGTAGGTTGGGATGATATAGACGGAATTGTTGAAGAAATTCGGAGCAGGGGTGGATTTATTCCATATGAACCGGTAATTGACTCACACGGAATTTGGGATTTTAAAAATATCTATATTCAAGATCCAGATAAATATAATATTGTTCTCGGTGCAATGCGAGAAGCAGCGCAATAATATGACTCAAATAGAACCGCTCATTTAAAAGGGCGGTTTCTTGCTATACAAAGGAGTTAGGCGGAATTATTGCAAAGAGGACTTTATAATTTCTGATCAAAGAATTACTAAAAAAACGGGAAGCTGACTTAGCGAACAACACTGTGAAAGGATGTCTTACATGAATATTCTAAAAATTATTGAGAAAACAAAAAGACCAGAATTATTTGAGAAGGGCAGTTCACAGATGTGGGTTGATGAGTATATATCACAACAAATGCTTATAGCTCACTTAGATCCTAATATAGATGCGGCAAGTAGGAAACCATCTACAATCAATGCTTCTGTGGAGTGGATTAAGGATTATATCTGTGGTAATAAGGTTGAACATAAAATACTAGATTTAGGTTGTGGGCCAGGACTATATACGAATCGGTTGGCTAAACAAGGTTTTAATAAAGTGACAGGAGTTGATTTTTCAAGTAGATCGATCGAATATGCTAGAAATCAAGCCGCTGAGCTGGATGTAGAAGTGAATTATGTAAATCATGATTATTTGACTTATCATTTTACGAATCATTTTGATGTTGCTTTGCTTATTTACTGTGATTTTGGAGTGTTGAACGAATATGAGCGGGATACATTACTACATAAAATATACAAGAATTTAAATGCAGGAGGAACGTTTGTATTTGATGTGTTTACACCTCATAAATATAGAAATCATGTCGATACAAAAACATGGTGTTCATACAATAGTGGATTTTGGAGACCGACGCCCCATTTGTGTTTAGACGCAAATTACTGGTACCCAGAGGAAAGAGTACATTTACAACAGACAATCGTGTTAGAAGATCCTGAAGACATGCAGATATATAATATTTGGGATAAGACATACACAATTGATGAGATTTCTTCAATACTAAGCAGTATTGGCTTTGAAGATGTCGAATATTATTCAGATGTTACTGGAAGAGAATATGAGGAAGACACAGAAGTATTAACTGTAGTTGCTAGAAAGAAGTGATAGAACTTTGCCTGAAGGAGAAGTGAATATGAGCCACGATCAAGTTGAGATTATTCATTTCCAAGAAAAGAAGTTTATCGGAATTCCAGTAACATCTAGTTTCCAAGCTCATAGTCCAAAGAGAATAGAAGAAACAAAAGAATTGTTCTTAAGTCGTAAAAACGAAATCAAGAATGTAATAAATCCAAATGAATATGTGTGTCCACACTTCGCATCGGAAGTACTGTTTACTTATTTGTTCTGCATGGAAGTCAGTGATCTTGTGGATATACCTGAGGGAATGATTGGTTTTGTGGTTCCAGCGCATACATATGCGAAGATTAGATCTGAAAACGACCCGTATGAAGTGCTACATACTTACCTTAAAAACAATGGTCTTGAAAACAATTCAAGGGCTATTGCTCTAGAAGTCTATCAATTCGAAGATCCAGAATGGCCAAGGAAAGTAGATGTATATATACCCATTATAGAATAGACCTATACAAAGGATGAGAAGCATGGATAAGGGGAAGATTATTTTTTTGAATGGAGTGACAAGCTCAGGTAAAACCTCCATAGTAGATGCCATACAATCTTATTCGGAACCATTTTTTTATGTTGTTGCCAATGATCTTTTTGAACAAATGATAGGGGATAAACATCTGGAGGAAGACTATTGGAAGTATTTAAGTGAAGTAATTATTAAGATGTATCATACGGCAAGATTATTTTCAGATAGCGGAAAGAATATCTTGATTGATGGGATAGTTGTTGAAAGGCCTGAACTAAAGCCGCATTATGATAAAGTTAAAGGAATTTTTAAGGGATATCCATTGGAAATAGTTGAGGTATATTGTCCTTTAGAAATATGCCGCAAACGTAATATAGAGCGTGGTGACAGAACAGAAGATCAGTCAGATTGGCAAAATGAAATAATGGCGGAAAACATTCACTATAGTTGCTCAGTCAATACCAGTGTGAATACACCAGAAGAATGTGCCGAGATTATACTTAAAACCTATTTTAAGAAAATCGTAAAATGACTTCAAAAATTTTTTTGTTTTCTTATCATGTTAATTGAATCTTAGGTGGGCATGGTTTCCCTTCAAGAGAAAGTAAAAACCCACCCCAAGGTTTCGAGCCAAAGGTGGGTTTTCGTTCTTAACTGACTAAGAAGGGAATAACCATCCAAGCCAATTGTATTGACCAAGTGTTCGCTGCACTTGGTATTTATTACATATATAATACCATATCAGAAAATATGTATCAAAACGTTAGATGAAAGATCATGAAATATATTGTGAGGGGATTATCTATGAAGGATGAACTATCTCAATTCATGGCTGATAATTTCAATGAATTTTGGATGGATATTAATGTTCGTTTTGAACTAGGTGAACCTTTTGAGAATGGTACAGATGAGAGAATAAACCAAGTAAACAATAGAGTAAATTCAATATTTGAGTCAGTGTTTTCACAAGACGAAGATATTTATTTGTATATTAAAGATGCAAATATTGATGTTGATCCTATGTTTGGGAACACAACCCCAAACTATATTTATGAGATATTATCTGGGTTTCAACTGGATGAGGACAGATATGTGGAGTTAAATGAAGATCAGGACGAAGATGGGAATAAGATTATACTTGAATCTGAATATAAGATAGTTACTACTCGTAGTCGTGTAAATGAAATACCTTATTCGGATATTTTCAAAGGCATTACAAACTATGAACAAGGTAAAGAAACATCCATTTCTCAAGGCATATATTATGTAAGTGTGAACAGGGAAATTGTATTTTACATGTATGATGATCGTGGTTGTATCGTATATTCAACTTCAAAAGAGAGTTTAAGAGAAATTTATACAAAGTACAATGATTGGCTTGTAGATTATTGGAGAGAG
Source organism: Paenibacillus marinisediminis (assembly GCF_054343325.1). Classification (NCBI taxonomy): domain Bacteria; kingdom Bacillati; phylum Bacillota; class Bacilli; order Caryophanales; family Paenibacillaceae; genus Paenibacillus; species Paenibacillus marinisediminis. The sequence continues at coordinate 920,535 of NZ_JBTGUH010000001.1, read as the reverse complement.
TATATTGATAAAATTTTTAAGGAAGCATAATACTTCGCCTAACACCGTATCGCGCTGCAGACCTCGCCGTTACGATAAGTATTTACAGGGAAATGAGGTGACTTAAATAATGAATAATCTCATTCAAGAGTCGGTCATGCATTTTGCAGAGAAGATGCAATTAGCTGAAAAGATTTTTAATGTAGAAGAGTTACCATGGGTTCCTTTTGACGATGGGACGTGTCATTTTAAACCTTTAAGATTTGACCTGAATACAGGCACATGGACTTATTTGTTTAAGATAAAAGGCAATAAGACATTAAACAGACACCGGCATACTGGCGGATCGGTAATTGGCTATAACATACAAGGGACTTGGAGATATGAAGGCAGGGATTGGGTTGCTAAACCAGGAACGTTTATATTTGAACCACCTGGAGACATTCATACATTAATAACAGAAGAAGAAGTGATTACCTTATTTATCTTGGGTGGTTGCCTGCAATATTTTAATAAAGATAACCAAGTCATTGGTCAAGACGATATATATACAGTACTTAAAAAGTATAGGGACTATTGTGAAGAACATGGTATTCAATATTTAGAGGAACTAATATATTGAGTGAAAGTCAATGGAAAACAATAAATGGAAGGAACAGATCTACATGAATGATCAATATAATTTACAATTCGAAAAATTGTGTAGCACACTAAAACTTGGTGAAATAATTAATGTACCGGAAGTTATATCGGGTGGACTGTTACATAGGATGTTCGCGATAGAAACCACTGAAGGGAAGTATGCTGTAAAAGCCTTAAATCCACAGATTATGGCAAGACCAACAGCCTTAAATAACTATATCAGATCAGAAACAATCGTTAATATTGCATCTAATAGTGTACCAGCTCAACCCGCAAAAATAATTGATGGTAAGTCTATTCAGATCATTGATACTCAATATTACCTTGTTTTCGATTGGATAGAAGGATACAGCCTGAAATCTTACGAAATTAATATCACTCATTGCAAAAAGATGGGTTCAATTCTAGCTCAAATTCACAAGACAGATTTCTCTCAAATAGAGAACAACACTTACCTTGAACATACGAAAGAAACCGATTGGAATTTCTACTTAAGTAAAGGGAAAGAGGTCAATTCTGTTTGGGAGAGCCTACTAGACGAAACCATTAATCAATTATATGCATGGAGTAATAAAGCACACCGATCTTCCAGAATGTTAGCATCAGAAATGGTTATTAGCCACGGTGATTTGGAACCGAAGAATGTTATGTGGACGCAGGAAAGCCCAATCTTAATTGATTGGGAGTCAGCTGGGTATAATAATCCGAAGCATGATTTGATTGAAACGGCTATTTACTGGTCATTGAATGAATTAGGGAGTATAGATAAAGAGAGATTTTTTGCGTTTGTTGGTGGATATCAGAAAAGCTTTGGAATTATTGAAGCTGATTGGAGAATGGTTTTAGAACATGGTTATTTAGGCAAGTTAGACTGGCTGGAATATAGTTTAAAACGATCATTAGGGATTGAATGTGCAGACGAAAATGAACAGGAAATGGGGACAAATCAGGTTATAGGAACTATAAATGCTCTAAGACAATATGAAGATATGATTTTAGAATTAGAAACCTGGTTAAACAATATACACATAGACTTAAGTGAATTAGAAGAACAAGCTGATACTCAATAACATCGTATTCACTCTTCGAGGCTAAGTCCGGAGGATCCAGTACGACTACATAAATAGGAGACATGACAGTGGAGATTATTAATTTTATTCTTGTTATATCTGTTCCTCTTATCATAATTTTCGGATTCAGTAGCATGAACTATAAGCTAAAAAAGCAAATGGAGAACCAAGAAAGAATCATTGAACGGTTGGATCTTTTGATTAAACAAGAAAGCAATGATAAGGAATAAGAGAGGAATAATCTATGGTCTTAGATAAAAACAAAAAAAGAGTAACTGAGGTTGTATCTGCAAGGAATTTAACTTCAATCATGAATAATACCAAATGGGAAGAACTACAAAACGCTGTTCTTGATGATTTATTATTTCCCCCGCCGTTTCAAGCTAAGTATGTTTTAGATGATAGGATATATCGGGGAAATTTCGAAAGTGATGTGCGGTATTGGGGTGATTGGGTTGAAGGACTTGAACCATTTTATAGTGTTGAGTGGATCCGAGTGCGGCCAAGATATCTAAAACATCGTGGAAGATTAGTTTCACCTGAATTAATAGATATTACTGAGGACTTTACTAAGATTTTAATGGGGCTATCAATACCATATAGGCTGGAAAACGATACATTCTATATTTATGGTTACACATCTGATCCAAGTTCTTTAATAATCAGCAGAGAGAGTGACAAACATGACAATTAAAGCGATCCTTTTTGATTCAGGGCGAGTTTTGAATCACCCTAGAACAGGACATTGGTTTATACCACCTAATTTTTATAAATATATCGATAAGCCTTTATTTGAAAAGCAAGGAATAGATGCATTACAGAAGGTGTTTCAACATTGTATAAAGAGAATAGATGAGCAAGATTATGTGTTAACAGAACAAGAAGAATATGAACTATTTGTACAATTCTATAGTGAATTTGCTGATCGGCTACCATAACTACAACTAACCAAAACAGATATAGAAGGTATCGCGAAGGATACCGTGTATAATGACGAGAAATTCTTATTCCATGATGATGTGTTTGATGTTATCCCCAGATTAAATGCTGCCTATCAATTAGGTGTTGTTTCGGATACATGGCCTTCATTAGAAAGGGTTTTTGTTAATCTAAAATTACGGAATTATTTTTCAACTTTCGTGATGTCGTCCATATTAGGAGTTAGGAAACCTAATGAACGGATGTATATAACTGCTTTGAAGGAACTGAATGTTAATCCTCATGAGGTTATATTTGTGGATGACAACATTCGTAATTTGGAAGGCGCGAAGAAGTTGGGTATACATACGGTATGGCTGTTAAGAGGCAGTGAAGAAGTTATTAATGGAGATTATAAAAGTATTAAGGACTTATATGAATTGGAGAGATTAATTAAAAAAACGTTTGATTGAAGTTCGTGGGTACGAAGTTCGGTGCAGAATCTTTTTGAGGGAGGAGCATTTTTATTAGCCAAAGCGATGATTTCATAACAAGACAAGTTAAGCGTGGACGGATCGTTACGCGTACTTTGGTCATTTTAAATATTGTTTTTATAATAATTGTTGAAATCATTAGTTTAATGCATGGAATATTTTCGAATCTCTTAGGATCTATAATATGGATTATTATTTCTGCTTTCATCTATTTGGGAAGTAACAAAGCTAAATGGATTTTTATTATTTACACCTCAATAAACCTAATCTTATTCTCAAATGCATTAGTTCAGGGGATAATTGAGACACGTTTAACGAGTCTATTGATCATAACCATAATCACTTTATTACTGAACTTGATAACTTCAATTATTCTTATATTTTCAAGCGATGTTAATGAATTTTTATATAAACAGGCTAATTGAATGTATATCAGAGCGGTCCTCAGTAGGAGATTAAGGCTCTTTGATTCGTAAATAGAAGAGGCGTTATAGAAAATCAACGCAAGTACAATCTAACTGCATAATAAACGGAAAGGAGTTATTTAAGTGGATCCGATTCTAATAGACTTTCCATCTGAATTCTACACTGAAAGGCTGCATATAAGAATGCCAATGCCTGGAGATGGTAAAGCAGTATATGATGCAATTGTTGCTTCTATCGATGAGCTAAAACAATGGTTACCCTTTGCTCAAAAGACACAAACTGAAGGGAACACAGAAGCAAGTGTCAGAACGGCCCACTGTAGATTTTTAACACGAGAAGATCTAAGGCTACTAATTTTTCTAAAGGGAACGAATCAGTTTATTGGGGTAACGGGGCTGCATAATCCAAATTGGGATATTCCTAAATTCGAAATAGGTTACTGGATTGATAAACGTTATAGTGGTAAGGGATATATGACAGAAGCAGTGCAAGGTATTTCTGATTTTGCATTTGATGAATTAAAGGCTCGAAGGCTTGAAATACGTTGTGATACTTTAAATACTAAAAGTAAGTTGATTCCTGAAAGATTAGGATTTGTGTTAGAAGGTACACTTCGAAATGAAGATATATCAGTTGATGGGAGTGAAATTCGAGATACTTATCTATATGCAAAGATAAACTAATCGTTTCTTCGACCGGGTGACGACTGCTATTTCCATCATATGTAATTTATGATAGAGTATTAGAATATCATAATATTTCCATAGGGGGGGTAGGTGTATGGAAATTAATGGAACAAATAATAAGAGAAGTATACTTCAAGGTTTATTATTATGTTTGATCTTGTGTTCCTTAATAATTAGTGGTTGTACACAAAGCGATGAGAAAGTAGTTAGAGAAACCCTTGATTCGTATCTTGAAAATGTAAAGCAAAAGAAACCTGTACAAGCTTATGAATTATTGAACAAAACTAGCCTTCCTGATCAAGAAAAGTTCACTAAGTCAGTACAAGATCACAATTTGAGTAAGTATGAAATTTTAGAAACAAAAGAAGTTGATAGCAACACATACAAAGTACTAACCCAACTTGTTGTAGATGATCAAAGTGCAGAAATGGTCTTCATATTAAGTAAGCACGATAATAAGTGGAGTATCCTTTTGAATACTGACACAACAAAAGATAATATTACGTTTTAAGCACCAGCTCCACATGGGAAGCATCCCTATGGAGCTGTTTTGCATTGATGTTGCTGTTATTTCAAGACATCCATCAAGATTAGGACTGATATAAATGAATGAATTCATTTTTCCTAGCATATGTAGTGAATTAAGCAAAAATATCCTCAACAAATTGAAGGAGGGAGCATTCTATGGAACTTCAAGAGATCAATCAGAAATTAAAAGAAACAAGAGACGAACTGCTAGACATTCTTAAAGGATTAAGTGGGGATCAATTAAATACACAAAAAGACCCAAACAGTTGGAGTATAAGTCAGGTATGTCAACATCTCAGTAAGACAGAAGAATTATATGTTGCAGCCATATAACGAGGATTAAAGAGCGAAGAAGATTCACTCGTTGACAAAAAACCATTGGAATTTCTGCTTGATCGAAGTAAGAAGCTAGAAGCTCCTAATATTGCTAAACCAACGGATGAATATATAGAATATCAAGAACTTATTGAAAAACTAAACGATTCAAGACAGAAGTTATATGAGACATTGAACAGTGTAGAGGACCCATCAGTGCTGAGTAGGAGATATTTTAAACACCCCGTCTTTAAGGAGATGTTATTAATTGATTGGGTTAGATCACTGTACTTACATGAACAAAGACATATTAAACAAATTGATGAAATTATAGGTGGATTTTGAATTGGGAAGTATATTTACCTAAGTGCAGCTGATTTAAAAGAATGGTTAAAGTCTTCTACAGTACAGAGAAAAGATTATTAAGGGGATTCTTGGATGCATATAAGAGGAATTATACTTGAGGGTTATTCTAATTCAGGGAAAACATCATTATTAAAAACATTAAAGTTAATGCTGTCTCAGGATGAAAGTGCTGAACGAAGCCTTATTGTGCTGGGTGAGCATTATTCCCAAGTATTAAATAATGTTAATGGTGAATTTGTTTCATTAAGTAGATCGGAACATTTAAAGTTACTACAAGAAAGAGTAGAAATGCTAAATAAGTTAAATGAATGGGCTATCGGGCTGGGCCCGTTCTCTCGTAAATCTCGTGGATTGTTTTTTATACTAGAAAGATTTCATTTAAATCATAGAGCAGCCTTTAACAGTTCGTTATGTCATGAAATTGAAGAATTAGAACAAAACTTAGTTGAACTTGGAGCGAAATGTGCGTTATTGACAATTTCAGATGAGATTGTTGAGGAACGGATAATGAGTAGAAATGCTGGGAGATGGCTTGGAAAGTCGAGAGAAGATATTTTAAAGGGATGTAAAGAGTTGATAGATACTCAAATGCTATTAAGGGAACAAGCCAAATTATCGAAAGTGCCTACAATTGTGATAAACACGGATTCGAAAGAATGGGATAATTACGCGAAAAGAATTATTACGTTCACTGATCCTGAGGGATAGTACCGAAAGGAAGTGAGGGGTGAAGCATTAATGAATAAGAGAATTTACTTACCATTCCTACTTTGTTTATTACTAATTGGATGTTCGTCAGCAAAGATGGAAAAGCCAGAAAGTCCTGAAGAACTAGCTCATATTATGAAACTTGCGCTGAATAATGGAGATTACAACAAATTTAATTTGTATTTATCTGAACCTAAAAAAGGGCTTATTAGTATGGAACAGTTTAAAGAATTATCAAAGAGCACAACTGCAGGGGCTGAATATAGAACTTACAGCTATATCAGGATGGAAAATAGAAAAGTCATATTACTTGAAATTATTAAAGATATTTCTAGTGAGGAGTATAAAGTACAGCGAGTAATTGAGGTTCCTGAAGAAATGACGAATATTTTTGATAGTGGTTTGTAATCGGCAATTAGAGCGAAAGTAACAGTATGTAAATGTCAAAAACAGAAAGGGGTAATCCAATTGAATGAACAAAGTCAAAGAAATAAAAAAGCATGGGAGTATCGAGCATACGAATTTTGGCATAAAAGAGATGGAACTCCAGAGGAGTTAGCAAATCGAATATTAGAAAATCCAATCGCATGTCTTAAAAAGCATAAACATTATTTTGAGTATGTTGAAGGTAAAAAAGTTGCTAATCTGTGCGGATCCAATGGAAGGAAAGCTGTCCCCATAGCTTTATTAGGAGCAGAGGTGACCGTATTCGATATTTCTGAGGAAAATAGCAATTATGCCTTAGAAGTAGCTGCAAGTGCAAATACCACAATAGATTATATAGTTACTGATATCTATGAGATTGATCTGAAGAAATACGGAGGATATTTTGACCTTCTTTATTTAGAAGGCGGGATATTACATTATTTTGGTGATCTAGATAAGCTTATGTCTATTCTTTTTGGTTTATTGAAAGATGGAGGGAGCATGATTCTTAGTGACTTCCATCCCTTTAGAAGATGCATTGTTAGCCAAGGGAAAATCGAATATTTTGATCCGGAGCTAAGAAGCGGAGACGTGGCATACAAGGGATTCTTTGACGAAGAGGAGCAGTCGGGTTTCCCTGATACCTCCATCCGTTTGTATACTTTGAGTGAGATCATCAATTCTGTTCTTGCATCAGGTTTTAAATTGAAGAAGTATGATGAACATCGTGGATGGAATAATGAAAATATCCCTTGGGAGTTTACTATATTGGCGGATAAATAAGAATGAGGCTTGAAAACAAGAACAATAGGCGAAATTCAGTCAAGATGGGAGAGACGACAAATGCCGCTAAACGATGATCAATTCCTAGAAATATTAAGAGATCATGGAATTACTGAGGTTCTTGACATTAGGAGGACAGAACGTACTGCTCGAACTCGAGCTTCCCTCCATAAAATAGACGTACACACAGAAGACAATAGAGTTTTATCCCTATTAGAAAAATGTACGATCTCAAACAATATTCCCTACGAAAATACGATATACAAGTATTACTCCAATAAGGAAGTGTCTATTCCAAAGGTTCTGTTCAATGAGTATGATACAGTTGGACAAGAAGGTATATTGCTGATGGAAGATCTGGCCCCGACACATCGCAACATGACAGACTGGGAAGCACCAATTGATTCCGATCGATTAGCAAATATTATTGAAGCGATCACACAGTTTCACGCGGTCTCCTGGGAGACAAGCGAGTTGTCTGTTCCTAGGCATCTGGAGAGTGTGGAGGAATATGTAAAGCACATTTCATTTTTAGAGAGAGACTATCATGAATTTAGAAAGCATCAGACTTATAACCTTGGGGAAGATCAGTTTAGTATTTACGAGGAGAGCTTAGTTCGTTTACGTAAGCATGCCCAAAAGCATATTGATCGCATATCCAGAACTCAAAATACTACATATATACATGGTGATCTGAACGTTGGCAATTTATTATATCCGTTGTTCAGTAATGCAAGACCCTACATCATTGATCTTGAGGCAGTAAAGCTTGGGCTATGTACTGAGGACCTGGTAATGCTATTTGTTCATGATTTATTTCATGGCAGTGAGGAGACCTTACGGATTTTTGATCTGTACTATCATTCACTTCGTAATAAAATCACAGGCGAATACACTTACCATCAATTCATGGAGGATATCGAAATCTCGATCATGGAAGGAGTCTTTTTTCCATTGAAGCTATTTGTGCATCATGGTGTTAGGGATGAGGAGCTTGTATGGAAATCGTTAAATGCTTACAAGTACTTAGTAGGGGTTACGAGATGAGTGACTTGTTATCTGAAGATAATGCCATCCAAGGGGGCAATACTTTGAACAGTGTGGGAACTAATAAGCGGCTGGAAAGTATTCGATTTCTTGTTCAGGAAATGATCATAGCCATAGATAGCGCAGAACAGAGACAGGAAGCATGTGTTCAACTTTACGGGGTATCTAACTTTGCCTCTTTGCTTGCAAAGAAAAGAGGTCTCAATCAGGAAATCGCAGCAATCATTGGCCTTCTTCACGATTATTATTTCTTTAAAACTGGAATAAAAGAGTTTCCTGGTCTAACAGCGCAGAAACGGCAAGACCTCTATTAAGGGATTTGAATATCTTCACCAAAGAAGAACAAATCACAATATTACAGGCGATCTTTTATAGAGGGGACAGAAATAAGATCCATGGTCCTTATGATGAACTCCTAAAAGATGCTTATGTGATGCAGTTATACTTTCAGAATCCGAACTGTAGCTTAACGCAGCAAGATGCCAATAGACTCCGGAATATTTTTCGTGAATTGGCGATTCCAGAAGAGTGTACGGAAGAGGTAGCACACCAAAAGGAAGTGATTCTCCAGAACACGGATAGGCGCAGCAAGTTGGCTGATATAGCTGAAGCACTCGGTAGAGAAAATATAATCGGAGTACACGGAGATCAACGATATCGTGAAATCTGCAAATATTGGCCTGACCAAGATATCTATAAAGTATTGCAGAGTAGTTGGTGCGCTGCATTCGTGTATTACTGTTGTATGCAAGCCGGATTGCTATTGCCGATTCGATACCCGAATGGCATATATCGACTAGCTGGTGTAGGAGCTTGGTTGGAATGGGCCCAGTTGCCTGAAACCGGATTTTTTCATTTTGATAAGCAAAATGGGTTTACTCCACAACGCGGCGATATCGTGATTTATGAAAAATTGCTATCTGATGACTCACATGATCATATTGGTATTGTATTAGCATGCGACGACCATGAAATTTTGGTTGCAGAGGGTAATCGGGATAATCAGAATTACTCTAGCGTTTTCTATAGAAATAGGTGGCATCACATATTGGGTTATATCCGTATAGATAACGGCTATCAATTTGATTTCAACGGTGATTACAATCCCATCATTTCTGGATGAATGAAGGAGTTGATATAAGCGTGAAGATGAGAGAAATGGCAACAGCCTTTTTTTCATATAATGACAAATTACTGATGATGAAGAAGAAGCCGGGAAGAGTTTTTTCGTTTGAGTTCTGGAGTGGAGTAGGAGGGCATTTAGAAGCACAGGAAATAAATCATCCTTATGAAGCTTGCCTTAGAGAAATTGAGGAAGAGACAGGGTTGAAGAAGGGTGACCTATTCAATCTGGAATTAAGATATATATTGTTACGTCAGAAAGACGATGAAATCAGACAACAGTATGTTTACTTCGGGGAGAGTAGGCACACGGACGTGATCAGTTCTGAAGAAGGAGAATTATACTGGATACATAAGAACGATGTAGAGAATTTACAGATTTCTACTATATTGAAGTTCATGCTTCAACACTATAATGAGAATAGACATAAAACAAGTGTTCATGTCGGGACTATGACGATGAGAAATAATGAAGAACCACAAGTACAGTGGACAGAACTAATGGATCCGAAGGTATTTTAGTAATATTGTACAAATTTTAAATGTTTATCGCGTCAAAACTTCAACAATCTGTAATCGTTGAAATTTACTGTCTTTTAAATAGTATATAACTGTCATATAATAGTAAATATATTAATCTATTATTAATGGTAAGGGCTTCAGCAGGCAAGAGCGCCTACATCTTTTCTTCAAATACTAGCATGTAAGGACGGACGGTAAAATGAGCGACAGACAAACCGAAACAGACGTTATCTTAATTGGTGCCGGAATCATGAGTGCGACTTTGGGGACTTTGCTGAAAGAATTAGTACCGGACTGGAAAATTACAGTGTTTGAGAAGCTAGCAAGCGCAGGAGAGGAAAGCTCTAACGAATGGAATAATGCGGGAACGGGGCATGCTGCACTGTGCGAGCTGAATTACACAACCGAAAAGCCGGACGGGTCCATGGATATTAGCAAAGCGATTAAAGTTAATGAACAGTTTCAAGTTTCCATGCAGTTTTGGTCTTATCTTGTAAGCAGCAATCTGATTCGTAACCCGCAAGATTTTATTATGCCATTGTCTCATATGAGTTTAGTAGAAGGGAAAGAAAATGTAGCGTTTTTGAAAAAACGATTTGAAGCGCTATCAAAGAATCCTCTGTTTCAAGGGATGGAATATTCCGATGAGCCAGGAAAGCTGATGGAATGGATTCCGCTTATTATGAAAGGCCGGACATCGAATGAACCTATGGCGGCAACTAAGATTGACTCTGGCACAGATGTGAACTTTGGTGCATTAACGCGCATATTGTTCGACCACTTGAAGAATAAAAACGTCGATATTCATTACAAGCATAGCGTTGATGATCTTAAACGTACTAGCGATGGCTCTTGGGAATTGAAAGTGCGGAATGCTAGCGGTAATGTTGAACGCCATACTGCTAAATTCGTCTTTATCGGCGGCGGGGGAGGAAGTCTTCCTTTGCTCCAAAAGTCAGGTATTCCTGAAGGAAAACATATTGGAGGCTTCCCGATTAGCGGACTATTTATGGTGTGTAATAATCCGGAGGTTATAGCGCAGCATCATGCCAAAGTGTACGGCAAAGCTAAGGTTGGTGCGCCTCCAATGTCTGTTCCGCATCTTGACACAAGATTTATCGATAATCAAAAATCATTGCTCTTTGGACCGTTTGCCGGCTTTACGCCAAAGTTCTTAAAAACGGGTTCCATGTTTGATTTGATAGGTTCTGTAAAACCGAATAATGTTATAACGATGTTGGCGGCAGGTGCCAAGAACCTTTCATTGACAAAGTACCTAATTCAGCAAGTTTTGTTATCGAAAGAAAAGCGCATGGAAGAGTTGCGAGAGTTTATCCCGAGCGCCAAAAGCGAGGATTGGGATTTAATAGTAGCGGGCCAACGTGTGCAAGTTATCAAAGATACTGTTGCTGGTGGCAAAGGGACGCTTCAATTCGGTACGGAAGTTGTTAGTGCCGCTGATGGATCGGTAGCTGCATTGCTCGGTGCTTCTCCGGGTGCTTCTACCGCCGTTTCCGTCATGCTGGAGGTCTTTGAAAAGTGCTTCCCGCAATATCTAAAAGCATGGGAACCGAAAATTAAAGAAATGATTCCTTCTTATGGCATGTCACTTTTGAATAATCCAGAGCTCATCCACGAACTTCATACATCTACAGCGCGGACACTCGGTCTAAACAGTGAACAGCAACCTGTCATGCAGACCGTACAAAAATAAAAGTGAGCTAAGCAGCTCAGACAACAAACGCCCCAGCCCAAGATAAGAGTTATCTAGGGTTGGGGTGTTATGTTAATGGAGAATATTATATCTCATTATGTGGTCAAGAAAATGTTGAATCCATTCAAATGTTTTTTGAGGATAAAGATCTGAGAGATCGAAGTTATTAATGTGGAGGTTGTAAAGGGATGGAATTAAATATCAATGATATCGAATTATTAAAGAAAGCTGAGAATGTTATTGAAGGCAATTTTGATCATACAAACTATAATCATACAGTTGGTGCAGCTGTACGCTGCAAGAACGGGAAAATATTTGTTGGAGTTAATCTTGATGGGATACATGGATCATGTGCAGAAGCGATAGCATTAGGTGCAGCCATTACCTCGGGTGAACGTGATTTTGAATGCATAGTGGCCGTATATGGAAAGGAACAACCTCATCATGTGTTACCACCTTGCGGAAATTGCAGACAATTGATATATGAATATGCACCTGAAAGCTTTGTAATATTACAAACCGAAGGAAAATATCAAAAGATAAGAATCAAGGAATTATTACCTCATCCATGCTTATAAAATGATCGTAAGTATACGGGGGGGAAGGTCAATCATGATACAATTCAAAAAATTACATGGGATAATTTTATTCAATGTATTGAGTTGAAGGTTACGGAAGACCAAAATAAGTTTATATCCTCAAACCAACATGCACTTGCTGAAGCTTATGTAGCTTTAGATGAAGGCCAAGATATTATAACTTTTGCAATATATAACGACGAAAATATGGTTGGTTTTATAATGATGTATTATGATGACGGAGATGGAAACTTTGATAATAGCTGTTACGGTGTTTTTAAAATAATGATTGATAAGCGGTATCAGGGTAAGGGATACGGCAAAGAAGCCATGAAGAAAGCAATTGAGTTTATGAGAACCTCGCATAAAAGAGCTAGGGTAGTTGAACTCACTTATAAGCCAGATAATGTAGTGGTCAGAAATCTTTATGCCTCACTTGGATTTGTAGAGACAGGTAAGATGTTGGAATGCGGTGAAGTTTACGCTGAATTAGTTTTGTAATGCTTGTTTGAATAAATTATCAAGACGGGGATAGTGATTTTTATGAGACAAGTGATAGTTATATTCTTACTGATCATTATTACTGGATGTCAGAGCAAGCCTGATCCCGTTGATTTGAATCCGACATCATTGTCTGAAGCCTATCCAGGAAACATCACAGAGGTAGATAAGTTTGAATTGTTGGATGGTTCTTCTGGGGAAAGAAAATTCATAGAAGATCAAGTAGTCATTGAACGATGGATAAGCAAAATTAAGGATATAGAATTAATACCTGACGATAATCAAGAAGGAAGCGTCGGTAATATTTTTAGTATTTGGCTTTATGAAGGAGACGAATTTAAGTTAAGTTTTCTTCCCAATCGAATTAATAACATCTATTATAAGGCCAATGATGAATTTGGAGGGCTTATAATAGAATTATTTGAAGAACAATTTGGGAAAGAGTTCTAAGGAAAGGCGACATAACTTAATAACGTAACTACGATATATCGCTAACTCTCTTAGGTATGCCTCCATGCAAGGCTAAGTGGTGGACCTACCCAGCACATTCGTACCTTAATCCTTTTGGGTTCGTGGATACAAAAGTGTTATATGAAATTCTCTAAGTGCTTAAATGAAAGGAGAAATCTCAATGCGCAGAAGTATATTCGTATTATTAATATTTCTATTTCTTGTGGCTTGCAGCTCGGACACTTTACCAACAATAGATGACTTTGAAGTACGTGTTAGCACTCCTAGCAAGACAGCAAAGATTAACGAAGAAATTGAAGTTATTACTGAGTTAGTCAATAAGTCCAATAAAACATTTTTGATTCAACACTCGGATCCTTTAGTAACTGTCCAGGCATATGATGAGGCGAATAAGCCGATGATTAAGTATCTTACGAGAGATGATATAGGAATGAGCCACATGTTCAAATCAAAAGGAACGTATTACCCAGAACGAGAAGAGCATTCTGATGAAAAGCGAACGATCAAATTTGACAAACCTGGTAAGTATAAATTAATTGGAAACGCATCTTTTAGGATTGAGAAAAGTAAAGTAGAGCAGGAGAGATACTCTTTGGAATCCGAACCATATGAAATATTAATTGAAGAGTGAATTGTGAGTTTAAAGGAGGCAACGCACATGAACTACGAGTTGAGGAAATTATCTATAAGCGATGATATGGATATATATGAGATGTTGCAAGAGATACCACGAGATGAAAATGGTTTTATCAATTCAACAAATGGAAGAACCTTTGAAGAATATAAACAATGGCTAACACGTAGTGAAGCTATTTCTAAGGCTGAGGGATTAGAAGATTGGATGGTTCCATCAAATACATATTGGCTATATGCGAATGGATATCCAGTTGGGTTTGGTAAGCTGCGTCACTATTTAACTGAAAAGTTGAGAGAAGAAGGCGGACATGTAGGATATACGATTCGACCAAGTGAGCGGAAGAAAGGGTACGGCAGCATGTTATTGAAATTAATGCTTGAAGAAGCGAAATCAATGAACATTGATAAAGTATTGCTCACCGTTCAGAATAATAACACCAATTCAATTAAAGTTGCTTTGAATAATAACGGAATAATAGAAAGGTCTAATGAAGACAGACATTATATATGGATTGAGTGTTAAGTTGCTAAGACATCGTAAATGCAGAAACTTTGGAAAATCCAAGATAATGAGGGGACATATGAGTAGAGAACAAATAAATCTAATGAATTTCTTTGAGGGATATGTAAGAAACTATAGAAGTCTAAATCTTCATGACGCCAATAAGTCAATGTTTACAATAAGAGAAATAGATTATTTTGCGAGATTGGGTGAATATTTAGGTTACTATTCATTTTTTGAAGATTCCAAACCAGATTTATTAAAAGGTAGATCCAGACCAATGGATTTAGCTTGGTGGAAATGGGACGCACGCGAGAATAAAGAAGAATATCTCTATTTAGTGTTACATCTTGAAAGAGAAAATTTATTTCATAAAGCATATGATACGTTGGATAAGTTATTTAGTGCTTCAGATGAATACTATAAACCTCGTTATGTAATAGGAATACAAAATATTGAGTGTGCGGAAAAAATAGAAGATTTAAATAAGACTATTATTCGTAGAAATGAATTGCAAAAATCAGAAGTACTAATGATATATCGTTATTATGAAGAGGCAAAGAAATATGATCAGGTAGTAGTTTATTATTATGATTCAGATAATAGATTAGTTGAAACAAGAAAAGCCATATCTAAAAGAGATAGTATTGGGTATTGGATGATGTATTTTGAAGAAGATGAAGATTGAAATGTAAGCTCATAGTAGTGGTAGTATCATATAACAACGTATCCAAGTTATGATCCTGCCTCGAAGTCTCAGTTTCTCCAACTCTATATAAGAACGCTTGTACGTAGATTCAAATAAAGGTAAAATATAACTACAATTGAATCTTGGGTGGGCATGGTTTCCCTTCGAGCAAATGCTTTCGAAGTAATTTTCCTTCGGAAAAATTGCACTTTTAACCTACATTGATAATAACAACAAGAGAAAGTAAAAACCCACCCGAAGATTAGCAGCCGAAGGTGGGTTCTTATCCCGTATTAACTCAGAAGGGAATACCCATCCGAGCCAATTGTACTGACCAAGTGTTAGCGCACTTGGTCTTTATTAAATATATAGTACCATATGAAAAAGGATGTATCAAAGCGCTAATTAAATGAATATTGAAACCAATATAAAAGATGTCTAATTTCATAGTAGAGGGATTTCAAATAATTATCCCCATCCTAAAGGAGCGTGCGCTATGCTTGTACATATTGAAGAAAGAGAATCGATTGCCATTATTGGAAAGGTAGGACAAGGTTTATCCGCTGAAGGAAGCAACTGGATACCCGCACTTTGGCAGGAGGCAAACCAAAACTTTAATGAGATCAGAGACTTAGCCAAGATTGACGAAGCCGGTAATATTGTCGGGATATGGGGCGCTATGAGCGATATTTCCGAAACCTTTGAACGATGGGGCGAGCAAGGGAAATATCTAGCGGGTTGCGAAGTGCTTGAAGATTCTGAAGCTCCTGCCGGCTGGACTAAATGGGTGATCCCTTCCTATAAGTACGCAGTAGTGAAATGTAACCAAGAAACTTATCAGGACATATTTACTAATATGGTCCATGAATACTTGCCTAATCATAACTATTCTATAGTTGGGGCGGTACATGAATATTATAACCCTTCGGAAACGAATGGAGATTTATATCTCTATTTTCCCATTGAAAAAATAAGTAAGAATTAATCCGAGAAATCATATATCGGGGCTAACGGTGAAGGAGAGAGATTACTTTGAAAATATATCTAGTCAGACACGGCATGGATGAAGAAGGATTTCGTGGTGGATGGAGCCAACGAGGGCTCATTGAACAAGGGATTATTCAATCGAAGAAGCTAGGGGAGCATCTACATAATAATGATAAACATTACAGAATAAGTACGATTATTAGCAGCGATCTTCCTCGTGCAGTTGAGACAACAAGAGAAATTGAACGATCTCTAAATATAAAAGGCGCATATCTAGAAGAATGGAGAGAAATGAATAATGGAGCTTTAGCTGGAATGCCTAATACAGAAGCTGAAGTACAATTCCCAGGCGTTTATTTTAATACTCTTCGAATGGATACCCCATTTCCTGGCGGAGAGACTCCAATGAACTTCTATAATAGAATCTGTAAATCATTTGATGAACTATGCATGAAGATCGAACATCAAGAACTGGAATCAAATGTTTTGCTAGTTACGCATGGCGGTGTAATTAATGTCTTATATTATTATTTGAACGGTCGTGAATGGACGAATAAATCTGAATTTTATCCCATTGATAACACAAGCGTGCACTCTGTTGAGAAGGGAATAGACGGGTGGAAGCTTCATGAAATGAATATGAAGAACCATTTAGACTATTAACTGTCATTAATATGATCAACAAGAAAATGTAAAAACTCATCCTATGATTGGAAACAGAAGGTGGTTTTTTTGCGCATATATCTATACCATGATGAAAAATATGTATCAAAACGAGAATGAGGTGAAAAGAATGAAATGTAGAATTTTCGTGTTCATCCTAATTCTATCATTTTCGTTTATCGTAGGATGTTCAAAGGAACAAGAGGTATCAAATTCATATGAAGCCAGCGGCCAATACTGGAAAGCCTATGTAAGTCCTGAAGTGCAACAGATAAATGGAATGAACAAGTTCATCATTACTTATCAATATCTTGGATCTCTTGATGATATCAATAAAGCTCAAAAGATCGTGTTTGCTCAAGGGACTCTTTTGGGAACTCAAGTAATAAATGTATTTGATCGTGAGTATAAGGAAGAACTGATGAGGGATGGACAATACTCTCAAGAATATGAAGAGACTTATGGAGTAATTATTGATGATTTAAAGCATAAAAAGACAACTGAATTTAATATTGAATATGCATTATTAAGAGATCAAGGGATGAACACATTTGAAGCAATAAATAAAGACGGAATGAATATACAAGTCCAATGGGAAATGGTTAATGAAAAGTTTGAAGATGAGATTAATATTCGAAGGAATCAATGACATCATCTAGGAGAGTACACAAATGAAAAAAGTAATGATAATAGGCCCGGGAGGTTCAGGTAAATCCACTTTCGCACGTAGACTGGGGGAAATCACCCATTTGCCTGTACATCATTTGGATGCTTATAATTGGAAGCCTGGTTGGATACCTATGCCCAAAGATGAATGGGATGCATTTCAGAAACGATTAGTAGAAGAAGATGAATGGATTATTGATGGGAACTATGGAAGGACATTGGACATTCGAATGGCAAGAGCGGATACCATCATTTTCTTCGATTTACCTCGGTATATTTCTGTATTCAGGGCATGTAAGAGAAGAATTCAATATCACGGCAAAACAAGACCAGACTTAAACGAGGGTTGTCCAGAACGATTAAGCTTTGAATTTATTAAATGGATCTGGAACTATAAAAAAGAGAAACGACCAGAGATACTGAACAAGCTAGAGCCTTACTCTGATACAAAAAACGTGATCATTTTCAGAACATTAAAAGATGTGAATTTATTTCTTGAAAATATACAGCGAACATAATGGACGGTGAATTAGAATGCAGGTTTCATGTTATGAGCTTGATACTGTAGATGATAGAAAACTAAAATTTGCCGTAATTATGGCAAGATATAAGGAGCAATGGATATATGTAAAGCATAAAGAACGAGATACATGGGAGTGCCCAGGTGGAAAAAGAGAAGAAAATGAAACAATTGAGGAAACAGCAAAACGCGAATTAGTTGAAGAAACAGGCGCTCAAGCTTTTGACTTGCGTCCTTTATGTATTTATTCAGTAAAGCGTGATCATGGTGAAGAGTCATATGGTGCATTGTATTATTCTAATGTCACAGATATTGGCTGTTTATCACCCGAATCAGAGATCGGTCAAGTCTCATTCATGAATGAACTACCAAACAAATTGACATATCCAGAAATACTTCCAGAATTATATAATAAAGCATTGCAAGGTATGAGAATGAAGGTTTGATAAGACTATTTTAAAAACTCTAGAAAAGAAGATGATAACTCTGAAAAAAGTCTATGTAGCAATTGTTTTCTTCTTTTTGTTTCCGACCATAACGTATGCTAATTTTGTATGGCCAGCGATGTACATGATAGAGGATGTATATTCGTGGAAGATTATATTGCTAAGTACAGTAATTGAAACACTAGTTATTTGGGGGACAGTAAAGCAGTTTAGTTTATATAAATCCATAATTGTAAGCGTGGTCATGAATGCGACTTCTGCAGTTTGTGGCGCACTCCTCTTACCGATATCCGGGATTATATGGGAGTTCATATATGGGCCGATTAGACAGTTGATTTTTGATTACGGTACTTTTCATTGGAGTACGTGGATCTCAAGTTTTATTCTTGCTGTTTTTATCAATACGATATTGGAATGTTCATCAATACGATGGATCTTTAAAACAAAATTAAGCTTCAAACAGAAACTTTATATTTTCTTAGTGAACGGAGTAACCATAGTATTAGCAGCTATTATGGTTCAACAAAAACATAGTATTTGGTAGGAGATCGGAGATGAGGGGCTTATTTGAAACAAAAATAGTATGAGGGTGAAAATATGCAAAAAAATAAAAAACTGATTTTTTTAGTGCTGTTCCCCATCACGTTAGTCGCTTGTTTTATAGGTTACGGCTGGTATTGGGCGTTCTACGACATTAATAGGCTTACAGGTGGCGAAATCATCGCGCAATCGACTTCGCCTAATGGCACTTATACAGTAAAGGCATATCTTAACAGTGGTGGAGCAACAACAGGTTTCTCTGTCAGAGGGCAACTCTTTATTAATAAGAGTTCCAATAAACCGAAAAATATATATTGGCAATACAGAGAACAAACTGCGGATATCAATTGGTTAGATGATGATACAGTTAACATAAATGGTCATGTTTTGGATCTTCCAAATGATGTATATGATTACAGAAGGCATTAAAAACTGTTCCTTTTAGCAACAATAGTACTTGATATAAGAGGATCCGATCATATAATAGGGGAGTGATTGAGATAAATACAAGTTACTATTTCACAGAAGATGAAACTAGGAGGATTATCAGCCATTTTGGTGAGGACTTTTATAAGAAAGTACATAGGGATATTGAGACTTATGCGGATAGATGGAAATTAACTCGATTTCAATTCATAAATTCATACTCCATAAACTGTGTATTCAAATGCCATTCAGAACTTTACGGCGATGCAGTGCTGAAAATAGGTAATCCCAGTAAACAAGTATATACAGAATTTAATACACTTTGTGAATATAACGGCAGACGATTCTGTAAAGTTTTTGATACTGACCTTGAAAACGGTATCATAATCGAAGAGTGCATCCAACCAGGAATGACACTATAGGAAGGATCGTCGCTTGATAAAAGGCTCTCCGTATTTAGTTCCTTATACGATGGTTTGCATATCGTACCTGCTGAAGCTGAAATATATCCAACTTACATCGAATGGGTAAGCAGAATAACAGAATATATGAGCAATCGCCAAGACTGTAGGGATTTGTATTTGCATATGAAGAAAGCAGAGGACCTATGCCTATCTATTTCTTCTATTTACTCCAAAAACATGCTGCTGCATGGTGATATTCATCCTGAAAATATCTTATTGGGCAGTGATGGGGAGTATATCATAATCGACCCTAAAGGTGTGGTAGGAGATCCTGTATTTGATATTGCACATTACATTGTAAATGAATTTGATGAGGTTATAACTGAGGAACTATATCAAAAAATTAACTACATCATAAATGATCTAGAAATGAGACTTCATATTCCCAATGAAATATTAAGAGAGTGTCTCTATATACAAACTGCAATGACTGTATGTTGGGATGTAGAAGATGGATCGCCACCTACTCTCGACAGAGTTGCTTTTGCTGAAGCTCTTCTTCGCAATTAGTTAGAGTACCAAAGCACTATTTATTTTAAAGGAGATATTATGTCAAAGATCATCTTATTTAGAGGTAAATCTGGAACAGGTAAAACAACTTTGTCCAAAGAACTTGGTAAGAGACTCCAACTCCCTATCTTACATAAGGATGACATATACGATTCGGTTGCGGGTCTGGTACCCGAACATGATAAGAGAAATCACATATGTTTTGATTTTCTTTATCGATTTTTACAAACGGTTATGGATTCCAATGCCTCGATAATACTGGATTACGGTCTGAATAATGTTGATGGCGTACGGACACTAAAGAATTGGGTTGAGGAAAGAGGCGGGGAATTAATAACGATTCTTTGTACATGTAGTGATGAGTCCATTTGGTCCGAGAGACTAGCCGAACGAAGTATTAATCCATTGCCTAATCAACTAATAACTAATCTATCCGAACTAAAAGAATATTATAAGGACCTCAAAACTGAAATTCTAGAAGGAGAATGTGTAATAGATACAGTAATGTCAAAAGAATCATTGATTGTTTTAGTTGAGGCATTTGTTCTGAAGTAATAAAGAGAAATCTCTAGAAGAGAGGAATGATTGAACATGATAGAACTACAGCCAAATGAATTTTATAAGATATCCCCTCTTATCACTCACGAAGAAAATGAAAATATCTTTGTATTTGTTCATTCTGTTATAGATCATAATCAACCAGGTAAGGTATTTGTAAATAATATTGACAATCCAACTGCCGGATTATTGGCTAGTCGTGGGGGGAAGTATTACCTTTTTGGGGATGAAGGAGATCAAGCGTTTAATCAATCATTACTTGACTTTTTAGCCAATCCAGATCATCACGCTAACTTTTATGATTTGTATTTCTCTTCACATACATGGCTTTCTATTGTTAAAGCTCCGTTGAATGAGCATGTAGTAAAACTAAAGAGATCTCACTATATATTCAATAACACAATCCCATTTCCTGATCATCAGGTTAACCAAACACGAGAATGCGTGCTTAAGAGTATGAATGAGCAGTTGTATGATCGATATGTAAATGAAATGGATGATTCATATTCTTTACTCTGGGCTTCTTCACAGGCGTATCTTGAAAGAGCATTTGGTTACTGCTTTATAAATGAATCTGGATTTGTTGGCGCATGCAACACGTTCTATATAGGTGGGGGATATATAGAACCAGATATAATTACATTATCTGATTATAGGAAACAAGGTCTTGCTTATGCACTGTGTCAAAAATTTATTAATCAAAGCTTGCAGCGTAAATTAATCCCTTATTGGGATTGTGATTCTGGCAATGTTGCCTCTAATCAGCTGGCTCTAAAATTAGGTTTTCAAAAAGTTGGAGAAGTGCCGATTCTATGGTGGCATGAAAACAAGCAAGTAATTTCAAAATATTTAATGAAATATAACTATAAGATATAAGATCCAAGCGGCCCAACAGATGCATTTCGGAGGTGACAATTGTGATCATATGGATCAATGGAGCATTTGGGGCTGGAAAAACCCAGACTGCTCATGAATTACAACGAAGAGTTCCGAATTCATTTATTTATGATCCTGAAAATGCAGGGTTCTTCCTACAGAAGAATATTCCCACTGGGATTAAGCTGAATGATTTTCAAGATTATCCGTTGTGGCGTGAAATAAATTATGCAACGCTAAAATATCTGAACGATCATTATGATGGGACCATTATAGTGCCAATGACCATCGTAAATCCTCAATATTTTGATGAAATCGTCGGCAAATTAAGAAGAGAAGGCGTAACTGTTCATCATTTTGCATTATGTGCTACGGAAGAAGTCTTACTGAAAAGATTGCGAAGCAGAGGAGAAGGAAGAAATACATGGCCTGCTCAACAAATAAAAAGATGCATAGAGGGGCTGTCTAATCCCATATTTGAGTCCCACCTCGATACAGATCATATGGCAATCGATGATGTCGTGACACATATAGCATCTACATTAAATATCAGTCTGTTACCTGATAACAGAGGGGAATTTAAAAAGAAATATGACAGATTGATCACACAACTAAAGCAAATGCGATTTATGAATTAACAACGTAATTACGCTGCAGAGGTGATATTTCTGAGATTTCTTAGAATAAGTATATTGCTTCTTTTAATTACTATAATAACTTCTTGCCACAACGTCACAATGGAAAAACAATTACCAGATGAACTCATTAAACCGATCATTACAGTCGATGAGCAAGTTATTGAGTATCAAATTGGACAATACTGCTGGTTTGGAACCAATTCAGAACAAGGAATCTGCGGTGATCCGCCTCATCCAGATATTTTTAATGAACAGATTAAAGATGATGCCATCACGCTTAACCCTGATAGTAAGATTGAAGTTAAGTTTTCGATAAAACCGGAGAAATTGATATTCGTTAGAAATAATCCTGACGGTACTCAAGAACAAATAAGTAGCAACGGTAGAAAATATTCATTGCCGCGATCTCCGGGATATTATCAATATGAACTGTCAGCAGAATGGGACGAGAAGAATACAGCTTCTTATCATTTTGGGATCATAATTGTAGAGTAAGTGAGCAACTATAGACTATAAAAATTTGCAGAGGTAATCATGGAAGAACAACTATCCAAATACAAAAAATACATTAAAGAAAAATACCCTAATCTCGAAATCAACGACATGCAGGCCAACCTTACGGATGGTCTTCATAATGATGTTATCGTAATCAATGATCATGATGTGTTTCGATTTTCAAAGCACGATTTTAGTAGAAGTCTATTATCCAACGAGTACAAGGTGCTTCAGATTGTTAAACAGTTTGTTGACATACCTGTACCGAATCTGGAAATGGTTGATGAAGGCGTTTCAAGGTATTCCTATATTAAGGGAAATCCTATTTATAGGAGCAATATCTTGAGTTTGCCCGAGGACCTTCAAGATCAGATGGCGGAACAACTTGGCCGATTTTTATATCAGCTGCATTCCATTCCGATGAGTACCGTTGAAGAAAATAATATTAGTCCGTTTCCTGGTAATGGAACACGAGAGTCATATATAGATCTGTATTCAAGAATCGAGGCCAAACTGTTCCCACATATGAAGAGCTATGTCAGAGAGTGCATTCAACAAATATTTAGTCCTATATTTAAGAGCGATGATTTCCTTCATTACAGTCCGACATTAATTCACGGGGATTTGGCTCCATACCACATCATAGAAGAATCAAACCGAGTTGTTGGAATAATTGATTTCGGTGTGGCTGGATATGGTGATCCTGCTCACGATGTCGGTGTTATTCTGGATACATTAGGCGAGGGATTTACTAAGATAATGGGTAAGTACTACGAGGGTATGGACTCATTTATGGATAGGTCAAGATTCTATGCTAAAGTATCTTCAATAAGATGGGCACTCATCGGATATGAAAATAATGATGTGTCGTGGCACTTGAATCACTTTTTTACTGCAAAAGATATAGGCCCATATGGTAGAGAGTTGATGGCCCTTGGTCGTTAGGGCAATAAGGCAAGCGACATACTCGCATGGAAAATGAATCAGAAAAGGTTGTGGATCTATGACATATCCGTTTGATTGCATAACCGAATTCATGTTTTTTGAAACTAATATCGAACCAGCAGATGTCATCTTAATTCCTGGTGGAAGCCAGCCGCAGCTAATGGAAAGGGCAGCAGAATTATACCACCGGAAGATGGCACCTTATATTTTGCCGTCCGGCGGACCTACAGCAAAAGTAGAGACAACAGAGTGGGAGTTCCTACGCGACATTGGGGTAGGTCTTGGTGTACCTGAAGATGCGATATTACGGGAAGATCAGGCAACGAATACATTTGAAAATGCTAGACTGTCATGGGAAGTACTTCAACAGCATCGGATTCATCCTCAAAAGGCAATATTAGTGAGCAAGAGTTATCATGCAAGACGCGCCTTGCTTACATACCAAGTCTATTTTCCGAGAGAAACTCATTTCTATGTAAGCCCAGTCACGGATAAGACGGGAATAACAAAAGATAATTGGTTCTTGGAAGAACAGAAGATCAGAACTGTGATGAATGAGCTAACCAAAGTGGGTCAATACTTTGCACACCATATTCCGAACTGGATTAAAGGGGAGATTTAATAATGGGTGCAATTGTATTCATATTAATAATTCTCACTTTTTCTCAGATACTTTTAAGATTGTGGATTGTTGGAACCGAAAAAGAAGAAATTGCAGAAGAGGGCAAGGATATTAGTCTATGGGGGAAAGTTATTCTAGCAGTCATTAGTTTGATTACTTTCATTGTTATCATTGCTGTAGATAGCGCGGAAGGCAAGGCTATCAAGTGGTTTTGGATGATACTAATCATTGCTGCAAATGGCTTTCAGTCCTTTATAGATTGGAAGTATCTAAAGGGCTCGAAACAATACATGGTATCGCTTATCGTGCTACTCATTGGAGTAACTATGGTTTATTATCTTTATTAATAATATGGGAAACAATGCGACAGGTTATGAAGCGAAGATGTGGGGACCAAGCATCATTGGATTCGGAAAATACCATTATAAATATGATTCCGGTCATGAGGGCGATGCACCGCTTGCTGGCTTCTCACCTCGGAAAGCAAAAATCAGTCTGTATTTTGCAACTGGTGATACAGGCCGTGAGGAAATTTTCTTCAGAAATTAGGGAAGCATTCCGCAGGGAAAGCGTGTGTATATATCAATAAGCTTGCAGATATTGATGTGGAGATATTAAAAGAACTGATAAAGCATTCCGTTACGTTCTTGAATGAAACCTATCCTAATCCTTAAATGCCAATATTGTACCGTATTCACGCCTAGGGGCTTCCACCCTTTATTTTACAAGTGTATAATTATAGGAGCATCTCAGCATACAAGCCTCCCTTCTAAGATAGGAGCTACATATGGTCGGGCATTTCGTCATATAGGAATGTTAGATTAATCAAGATGGCAGTGTAATCACATGATAAGGTAGATGATGTAATTATGCTTATGATTAGTGGTTTGGCCCTTGGGTTTTTCTTTTCACTCATAGCTATATCTAGAAATGCGAATGATGAATATAAGAAGCATATTTTCCAATCTATAACAGTGTATTCGATTCTCCTTTGTATCATTAAAATAAATCAGACTACTAACAATTTAACGATAGTGAATGTTCTGGTGTGCGTTTCCATGATATCGTTATTGATCTATCAATTCTCAGAGACAAATATTCGATGGAGGTAGCACCAGAATAAATATCAATCCTATAGGAGACGTGATGATGAATGGCAAAGACCAATGCAGAAATGATAGAAGAGTTTAAGTCGTTTATACCATTTGTAATAGCATTAGATGATCTAGATGAAAGTCTATGGAACTCACCCCTATCTGAAGGAAAATGGACGTTGAAGGACGTTATCTGCCATATCATGCTGTGGGATAAGTATTTTTATGAAGAAGCAATTGCAAAGATCAAGCGGGGAGAACCCTTAACGGTTAGACATCTGAATTTCAATGAATTCAATGCTAATGCAGTAGAATACGCCATGACTCAATCCAAGAAATCAATCCTTGATCAATTTGTGGAGTACAGATCGAAGATTATTAATGATATTTCAGAGCTAAGTGAAGAGGAATACATCAAAGAATATGTGGATGGCGATAAGAAGAAGTTTAGTATCCGAAAATATTTAAGGGGATTTATACCTCATGACAAACACCACAAAAAGCAGATCGCGAGATTGATAAAATCCTAACCAATTGTAAAGGCCAAGTGTTCGCAGCACTTGGTCTTTCTTACATATATCTTATTTCCAGGGGGGACGAAATGACGATTACGATTCGAAACATACACATTCCAGAAGACTACGGACAGATTGCTGATCTGCTCAACTATATATTGTCGGAACAGACGGATGCAGAGAAACTAGCGGATGAGGACTCCAAGATTCCGTCCACGGGAATGCTGGGGAAGAATGAAGCTGGATTATTAATTGGTTTCGATCGATATCGGATAGTGGCTGTCGATGAGGACGATAAGCTAGTAGGTTACGGGATCTCATGGAGAGCGCCGTGGACTGCTGCAGGTAAGTTGAATCATACACTTGTTGTTGCACCGAGCCATCGCAATCAAGGGATAGGCACTGAACTTTATAACCGCTTAGAGCAATGGGCAAGCAGCAACGGGGCAAGTGAATTGTGTTATGAAGTCCGTGATGATGCAGAAAGTGCAGTATCATTTGCGGAGAAGATGGGGTACGAGGTAGAGAGACATTCCTATGAATCCGTCTTGGATCTCTCATCGTTTGATCGGAATAAGCTTAAAGATATGAACCCTGAGTTAACTGTTCTTTCTCTATCCGAAATCAAGGAGGCCGATAAAGAGCTAAAGCTATACGAATTATACAAAGAGACCAGTTATGACATCCCTGGCTTCGATGGTGAGTTCTTCGAATTCAACGAGTGGAGAAAGTGGACTTTAGAGTTGCCGGGATCTAAGCCAGAATATGTGCTGATCGCGATGGATCAAGACCGATATATCGGGGTTGTGCATCTGCTCCATCATCCATCAACACAGAGTGTGTATCACGAATATACGGGGGTAAAGAAAGAGTATCGGGGGCAAGGCATAGGCCTAACTCTTAAACTGAAAAGTATCGAACTTGCATTGAATCTGGACATGAAATACATGCGCACCAACAATGATTCATTGAACAAGCCTATGCTGAGAATCAACAGAGACCAACTCCATTTTATAGCTGTGCCTGGGAACTACAGAATGGTAAAGAAGTTATAGTTCGTTGTTGAGGAGGACATACGTGCATACTAGATTAGGATATTCGAAGAGTGAACGGTTAATCATCATCAATGCTGATGATTATGGCATCAATAGACGAGCCAACGAAGCCATTTATGATTTAATGCAATCCAACCAGAAGATATCGACCTCACTGATTGTACCTGCTGATGAAGTGCAAGAGGCTACTGAGTTATGTAATAAGCTGCACAACCCACAAGTAGGAATTCATCTGACACTTACAGGAGCACATCAACCGGTCAGTCCATCGGATCAGGTCGACAGCTTAGTTGACGAAAACGGATATTTCCATTCAGACTCTTATGAAGTTGAGATAAAAGCCGACCGAGAACAAGTTAGGCTGGAACTGCAATCTCAGATCGAGAAGGCTATATCTCTTGGAATAGACCCTACGCACTTAGATAATCATCAAGGGAGCTTACTGGGACTAATGACGGGGCGTGATTTCATAGATGCTGTATTTGATATATGTGAGATGTACGGGCTGCCATTTCTGTTTCCTAGAAATATCGTAGAGAAGCCCTTTTTCACCAATGAGCAGAAAGCTCGTTTCTCTCAAATCATTCAACTGGCTGATGATCGAAATATTCCGTTGATAGATGACATGATCACCCCTCCCTATCAGCTTCAAGAGGGCGAAACCTATGAGAGCTTTAAAGTGATGATGATGAAAGCCATGAAGGATATGAAACCAGGGATTACTCAGGTCGTCATTCATCCCGAAACTACGGAGTGGAACAGTGATGGATCGAGTTCAGCAGCAGGCAATATAAAGAGAGTGATGGAATATAGATTATTTACGGACCCTGAGTTATGGTCTTTCATCCAGCAAGAGGGGATCAGCATCGTAACCTGGAAAGAAATTAGAGATCTATATCGAACGAATAAGATGGAATCTAGATAAGCGGGAGGCGTTGTGCTATGCAATTAGAAACGAACAGATTATGGATACGTGATCTAACTATGGAGGATTGGAAGGACGTGCACGTATATGCATCCCATAGTGAAGTCACGAAACATATGACCTGGGGACCCAATAGCGAAGAGGATACAATAGCTCACATTGAGCAGCAGCTTGTAAAGCAGCAGTCTCCAGAGCGGACCGATTATGAATTCGCAGTCGTATTGAGGGAGACGAATCAGCTAATAGGCGGCTGTGGAATCTACATCATGGGTCGTAATGCTGAGATCGGCTATTGCTTCAACCAAGAATATTGGGGCAACGGTTATGCTACTGAGGCGGCAAGAGCCATGTTAAAGCTCGGATATGAGACCTTCAACGTACACCGAGTGTTTGCTACATGTAGACCTATGAATAAAGGGTCAGCAAATGTGTTAATGAAGATCGGCATGAAGCAGGAAGGTCATCTGCGGGAACATTTGTGGCACAGAGGGAAGTACCTTGATTCGTATCTATTTTCGATATTAGAGCATGAATACAACTTGGATAAGGAAATGGGGGATGAACCATTAAGCAAGCAGTAGAAGCAGTCGTTTTGGATCTTATATAACAAAGGATGCATGCCTATGATACTTGAAGCAGCAGTATTGCAAGTCAAATCGGGACTGACTGAACCATTCGAAGAAAGCTTTAGACAGGCATCCGTGATTATATCAGGAATGAAGGGCTACATCGATCATGAGCTGCAAAAGTGTATAGAGGATGAGCATAAATACTTGTTATTAGTAAAATGGGAAACGATAGAGGATCACACCATAGGCTTTCGCGGTTCGCTTGAATATCAGGAGTGGAAGGCGCTGCTGCATCATTATTATGATCCGTTCCCGATCGTTGAACATTACACAAGAATATTCTAAGCTCTCCGAACCTTGAGCGAATCCTTATTCATGATACCTACCCAGAGGAGTAGACTACAATGCATCATATCATTTCGCAAGCGAGAGCTTTTTTAGAACATGCTAGCTTCGATTGGGCTATTTGCGGCGGCGGAGCAATAGACTTGTATATCGGACAGGACACGAGATCGCATAAAGACATCGATATAGCTGTGTATTGGGAAGATCGAGGCACAATCATTACTTACATGTTGAGTGCAGGATGGAGAGTATTTGAAGCATGCGGCGGCGGGATAATACAGGAGCTATTTACAAATGACAGCCGCGAGAATCGCAATCTATTCTGCTTTACAATCAGTGAAACACGCTGTCACCTAGAGCCAATAGGCGGACATAATTATCGATTCACATTTGCCAATGAGGAGCAGCATGATTTTAATTATGTAGAATTTCTATTTAATCGTAGGGATCACGATGACTTCTATTATTCACGAAATGAAAACGTAAAGAGGAGCCTAGAAAAGGCGACTGTTGTAAGGCACGGACATCGTTTATTATCACCGGAAATGGTACTCCTCAATAAATCAACCTATCTAGATGGACCTGATTCCGAGGATCATCATCATGATTTCAATATGGTCCTATCTTACCTTAACGATGAGCAGAAGCTATGGTTCAAGCAAGCTCTTGAAGTCGTGCACACAGGAGACCATCCGTGGCTGCAGAAATTGTGACATTATGATTGTTATAGGATACTGCGGAGATGATGGAATGGGATTGTTACAGGAAAATGAGCGTATGCGGAAGCGGAAGGGTGGATCTTGTGAGAATCGTCGAACTTGATGAAATGAAATTGGTTGGAATCAGAGTAGTGTGTTCAGGAGATCAGTATGTCCATGAAATTCCTAAGGCAACTCTGACGCTTAAAGAAAGGCTGACCGAGATTCAGAATGCTGTAATACCATCAAGGCTAATTGGAGCATTTGTGGTTGGAGATTACTCAGAAGAGGAAGACGGTTATTGGGCCTGTGTGGAGGTAAGCGAGATTAGTCTAGTTCCAGAGGGCATGGTTTCATTGGTTGTCCCTAAACAAAAATATGCAGTCCTTACACACCAGGGTCCAAATGTTGAAATCAGAAACACATATGAAAAACTGCATGCCTGGATCGAAGCCAATAATCTTGAACGGTTGCATAGAGCTTGGCATCTAGAGATCTCTAGTGAATGGGGAAATGGAGAGACTAGTGATCTTGAGGTGGACTTGTATGACACCATCAAATAGATCTAATGTAACTCTGAGCACTCTCACCTCATTTGACCTGGAAGCGGCATACCGAGTTTTTAAGAAATCAATTCCAGATGCCTTTGAGAAAGAGGGGCTCGGCCAATTAATAGACGATATCCATCAAGAGATTGAGTATAAGAAGAGTCTGCTTCATGCATCACTGGAACGGACCGATTCGGGTATCTATTTCTTGCTTGCGAAACGAGATGAGACAGTCATCGGTACAATCTCATTTGGTCCGTGTGGTGAAGATGTTAAAGCATGTACTCATAATCAGCTAGATGGCGTGGGCGAACTTGGAGGCTTATATGTGCTGCCTGAATATCAGGATCAAGGTGTGGGTTCGGCTTTAATTAAAGCTATGGCAACACATCTCAAGGAGCAAGGGATTGAGCAGTTCTGCTTGGACAGCGGCTTCCGAAGGGCACAGAGAAGATGGACGCGCAAATTTGGCGAGCCCCATACCGTTGTTCAGGATTATTGGGGACCCGATTCTGTTCACATGGTCTGGTTATGTCGAGTGAATGACTATGTAGACAATGTTATAGGTGAGGTTTAGCTATCTGTATCTACCGTAGGAACGCTGCATCCATGGAATATGGGGCCTTGAAGAATCTGTCATCTTGAAACATTTACAACGCATTAAGCGTTATTGTAAACGTGAGGTGATTAGATGAAAAAATATATGATTATGTTGGCGTTAGCGTCTTTACTGTTGTCTGCTTGCAGTAATAGTGGTGAACATGACTCACCTATTAAAGAGCTGGGTTTCCCAAAAGTAACAGAGCCCTATAGTTCTGAACAAGCAGCTGAAAATGGTGATGTGGTTAACGTCCATGGAAAGTATATGAATATAGATAAATGGAATCAGTTTATTGAGAATGTGAAAAACAATCAAGCAGATCAAATTCGCATTACTCAATATACCGATGAAGGAGACCCTATTTTTTACGAATTAATTTTTGATGGTAATGCTATTCAGTTTACATATGATAATTCCATGGATGCTTTTGGTTCTGATAGTGGCAGACCAACAACCACTTGTAAGGGGATTGGAACGAAGAAAAGCGAGAATGGTCAAGAGTATTATGTACTGACTGAATGTAAGAATGATACTGGCGACACGTTTTGGTTTCCAAAAGAATGATATTTCGGGAGATAAGGAATGTACATTAAGAAATATATGTATCAGATAGATCTCAATAAGATGGAAGAGTACAGAAGAGTGCTCGCAGAGGCTCATGAAATATACAAACGATATACGGATTACACGATCATGGTCATGGAGAGTAAGGAACGGCCAGGAATCATCGAGGAAATACAGATCTATCAGAGTGAACAAGAGTATCAGAATAGTCAACAGCTTATTAATATGGAACCCGACATACAGAAGCTATACGAGGCATTCACCAGCATACTGCACAGAGATCATTCTCTAATCGAAGAAGAGGCCTACAGTGATATCATGACGAGTATCACGTGAGATTATAACCATGTATGAAGGTACCTCTAATAAGGAAAATGGTCGTGAAGTGGAGCGTGTGGGCAATTTCATGAATAATTATAGAGTTCATGGCGATCCGCCATATCAAACGATACTGTTGCACGGCGGACCAGGTGCTATAGGCGAAATGGAACCACTGGCGAAGACACTATCTGCTTCAATCGGGATCATAGAGTCCTTGCAGACGAAGACATCGATCTCAGAACTGGTGATAGAGTTGAATGAGCTCATCGAACAACACAGCCATGAACCCGTAGTATTGGTGGGGTATTCTTGGGGAGCATGGCTCGGTTCCATATATGCATCTTTACATCCAGATAAGGTTAGGAAACTCATACTGGTTAGCAGCGGACCCTTCGAAGAGTCTTATGCATCAGAGATTATGGCGACTCGATTCAAGCGTATGAGCGAGGAAGAAATGCAGGCCTTTAGAGAGCTGCAGCAGAAGCTTCTTCAACAGGACATACATAAAGATGACATCTTAAAGCAATTAGGCCAGCTTATTAGTAACGTAGATGGTTACGACTCTATCTTCCCGGACGTGGCAGAACGGACTGAGGTTAACTTCTACATGCACGATCGTATATGGCAGGAAGCGAGTGCATTAAGAAAGAGTGGTCAGTTATTACAGCTGACCGCTAATATAAGGTGTCCTGTATCCGTATTTCATGGAGATTATGATCCACATCCGGTTGAAGGGGTGATTGAACCTCTTACAGGAACTGTCCAATCCTTCCATTACACCCTGTTAGAGAAATGCGGGCATAAACCATGGACAGAACGGCATGCGAGGGATACATTTGTGAAGCTGTTGCTGGAAGAGCTCAGCTATTGAATCGACAAGCCGAGTAATTCCGATCGGACGGAATGAAACGAGCTTAAGGATTATTTATTCTCAAGCTTTAAAGCGTCAACATATTGTTTGGCTTCTACTAAAGACAGTCCTAGTGTGTCTCTAACCTCTTTAACGGCTTCAACCTCATGGCCTTCTTGCAGCAGCTTGCGCAAATAACTGTTTACTTGTTTATCACTGATTCCCATTTCTTTGGCCATCTGGTCCAAAGTATAGTTCATTCTTTTGATACGGCCTTCAAGTTTAGTAATCATAAAGAGTAAATAAACGATGACTGCTAATAACAATAGGTCTATGAATGTAAAGTCCAATTGAATCCCTCCATTATGATCAATCAAGCGTATACTCAATATTTTACATATGGATGATCCATTGTGTCAAAGAAAGCAAGAACATTTCGAATAAACGCCACCCTAATGAATAGAAAATTCCTGAACTTGATCAACTTATATAGAATCAGCGTAAGGACTAAGAGGAATAGGTTAATGCCAACCAATCTAAGCGTTGGAATTAATGATGAGATCATACAGCATTATGTGAGTAAAATGTACGACAGCTCAGCTGTAATCCTCAGATCGTGGGAAATAACCTCCTTTAATTACAAGACGCCTAACTTTACAACTGGAGGAGTCTTTCACATTCACGGACAAGTTCAGCATAAGGAGCAGTCGATAGTATGGTCATTCGTGCTTAAACTGTTGAGTCCAGATCCGAATCGAAAATGATAACTGCGATAGATTGGCAGTTCACAAGCATTTCCGGTGTAGGAGAGGAGTTAGGAAGGTTCTTCGGACTATGCATGAGTAAGGCTAGCATCCCCCAAGAAATGTATGAAAGCTCAAAGTTTAAGATAATCGATTCCTACATTGAAGGTCTTCGGACTGAAGGATGGGATGACGCTATCAACCTTCCACTGCTTGGTTATTATGGAGCAGCAGCCATTCGTTCGGTCTGGGAAGTTCCTAAGCTAATAAAGAAGATCAACTCCTTAAACGGATTGTTTGATGAGAGAAGAAGCACTACCGAAGCTCAGATCAATAATCTACTTTTGATTACAAAGATTCAACTAGATATGGCTGATAAGGCTATCAATATAATGTGCATGTTGAAGTAGAATACCCTATAGGGTCGACACCTAAGTATGATTGTACATATATGAAAATAAAGGTAAAATCCATAATAACACCATGAACAAGTAAGCCCACCCCAAAGGTTGACCCTCGAAGGTGGGCTTTGTTGCTAATAAGACTTAGTCCAGCATCATTCACTATAAGGAAGTGATTCTTGTTGAACATTCAGCTAATTCAAGAAGTGGCGTTCAAGACCATGAGTAAACGAAAGTCTCATCTGCAAAGAGAGCGGGGATTCATCTATTATCACGGCGAACGAGTAGCTAAGATTGCGTTGAGATTAAGAAATGCCATATTTCCAGAACAGGACTCCATGGATGACATTATATATATGGGTGCATTATTTCACGATGTTACGAAAGGAATAGAACCTCATAACCAAACCGGAGCATATCTAATACCTAGTTTACTGAAAGAATATTGTACAGGACAAGAATTGACACAAGTATCAGAAATTATTGAGTTTCATAACTGCAGGCAGCAAGAAAATCAACCATTCTACGTGAAAATAGTTCAGGATGCGGACGTGATTGATCATTTTGGATCGTTGCAGATGTGGTTGAAATTCATGTACAGCGCTCATACAGAGGAAAATGTATTCGATGCGATTCGATTATGGGAAAGTGCAGAACACGCACAATATATTAAGAACAACAGAAATGTCCTGAATTATGATCTATCCAAGGAAATATATGATAAGAAGATCGAGTTTGAGCGGGCATACCAAGAGCGCTTCACTCTAGAATGCAATGGAGAAATAGAATGGTGAACGACTCGTAGCAAGCCATATCATTGCAATAATCGTTTTAATAGAGTGGGAGGTGTAGCATTGAGAGCAGCAGCGATAATTTTCTTTACGGCAGCCTTATTATTAGTTGGATGCAGCGATACCAAAGGCATGGAGGAACAGAATGCAGAGCTTCAGAGCCAAATAGAACAGATGAAGGACACAACCACTAAGCTGACAGAAGAACTCAAAGAGAAAGAGGCAGCCATTGCCCGATACGAACAGGAGAAAGTAAGACTAGAGAATCAGATTCAAGCATTAAACAGCGGAGTAAGCACTCCTTCTTTCAACGTATTTGAAGAGAAGCTGCTCTCAGATCCTGTCATGTTGACGCCAAGAACGATGACGATGTCGAAGATCAAGGAAGTTATGGGTCAACCTCTGAACGAGGAAGTGACTGAATACTTACATGGTGGAGGCAACCTGCACACATTACATTTTGACGGAATGAAGGTTGAATATAATGTGGATGGCGATAATGAATACCTTAGATGGTATGAGCTCACGAAGCCGCTGTTCGTTATGAATCGAGGTATCACAGTTGGATCGACCAGGGATGAAGTTATTGATGCATATGGCAAGGAATATTACAACTTCTTCGAGAATGATAAACAAATATCGATGGGTGAAAAGACAGGAATATCGTTTAAGCTTATGAACGGAAAAGTAAGTGAGATCAGAGTGTGGTTTGCGTATGAGTAAGATCCGAAGGAGAAGGATACTATGAAAAATATATACCTTGTCAGGCACTGCAAGGCAGAGGGGCAAGA
The DNA here is from genome assembly GCF_054343325.1 of Paenibacillus marinisediminis. Classification (NCBI taxonomy): domain Bacteria; kingdom Bacillati; phylum Bacillota; class Bacilli; order Caryophanales; family Paenibacillaceae; genus Paenibacillus; species Paenibacillus marinisediminis. Next base: position 885,246 of record NZ_JBTGUH010000001.1, on the reverse strand, counting down.
GGCGGAAGCCACCCTTACTGTAGAAGGGGAGCAGCAGGCTGTAGAATTAGCTGACTATTTTGCACAACTAGATATTGATTATGTGGTTTCAAGTCCATTTACTAGAGCAGTTGAAACGATAAGGCCGTTATGCGAGAGGATGAACTTAGATCTGCAAATAGATGAGAGGCTTAAGGAGCGTGTATTGAGCTCACATCACTTGGATGAATGGATGGATAAGCTGCGTGAAACCTATCATAACGCCGATCTTAAATATGAGGGTGGAGAATCATCCAACGAAGCAATGCGAAGAGGCATGGAAGTCATTCATGAGCTGCTGGACAGACATGAATCCAACGCGATTGTCGTGACCCATGGGGCGCTAATGTCCCTTATGATTAGACACTATAATCAAGCATTCGGCTTTGAAGAATGGAGAAGCTTGACTAACCCGGATATCTATCAGTTACAGGTAAGTGATGATCGAAGCGAAATGAAGATTCACCGCATCTGGACATAGAATCTGAAGACAACAGAATGCCCTCCTTAAGCTGTCGATGACAGCGAATCGAAATGTTGAAAAGCTTAATTCACTTCGGGAAGTACAAGAAACAGGCTGAAGCAAGCTACAGTTCATGGGGACAGAAAAAGGATTATTGGATTATTAAGGATAGGTATTGTCTAGAATAATTCAAGTGGTAAGGAGACTTATGAAAAGACTTCTGTACGTCATCATTTCAGTCATTGTGATCTCGATTCTTATTAGTGGGTGCGGGTATAATTCTCTTCAAGAAGCTGTACAGTCTCAATGGGAAACACCAATCTCAATTAAGAATGAGGATAAGGAACATAGATTGGTCATTTATCTAGATCAGACACAGTATGTATTCGGTGTGTATAAGTATAAGAATCACAAATACTATTACGATAATAGTCAGAGTTCAGGATGGAGAACAAGTCCTGATAATGGAATCCCGCTATTGGTTGTAGCAGAACAAAAGGAAGGCATCGGAAATTTCATATGGGGTGCGGTGTATACGGACATTCCAGCGAAGAGGATAGTCATTGAATATGAAAATGGTGAGAGACAGGAAACCAATGCGGTTAACAATACATTTATATTAGAAATGCCAGAATCATTCAATAGTATAGAACCACATATGTTCATGGGGAAGCTGTATGATGTGACAGCATACGATGAAGATGACCAAGTGCTAGTTGAATGGTGAAGGATTGAAAAGAGGGGTATCATGGAAACTAAGCCTTCAGAGAGCAATATTCATGTGGAGAGGCAATTGCCTTTAGGAGTATCTGGACTAGGTGGATGGTTAGTATTAATTCAGATTGGACTCTATGCAACGATCATCATGCTAATTAACTCATTATTTACCTACACCATTCCATCATTATCTTCAGAAATATGGGATCCTTTAACCTCAGTGAATTCAGACCTGTATCATCCTTTGTGGGGCTTCACCATTATTTTCGCAGGAGTGTTTAATACTCTTAATCTGCTGTTTAGTATCTACTGTCTCATTAATATGTATCGCAAGAAAACTATATTTCCTAAATTGATGATTGCTTTCTATACTTTAAGTTTGATCATTGCAATTGTTGATTATGTCTTAATGAGTCAATTACCGATAGCTAATGGATTAGATGATGGCAGCATATTGAAAGATATGGTTAGAGCAATAATAACTTGTATGATCTGGATACCATACTTTCTGAAGTCTGAGAGAGTACAGAACACATTCATCAGATAGATTCATAATATGCCCTACACCACGCATAAGGAGAGAGATGTATGAAGAAGCAGCGGTTAATCCGCATTTTTGATAAACAAGCGAACCAATATGCCAAGAAGCGGGAGAACCTGGAAATGGCACGTTGGCGTCAGCATCTCTTGAGTCATGCAAAGGGCGAGGTGCTTGAACTTGCGGTAGGCGCAGGTGCTAATTTTCCATTCTATCCTCCTGATGTTAGAATTACCGCTACTGACTTCAGCCCAGCTATGATTGAGAAAGCGAGACAGGCAGCTAAGCATCATCGTGTTAACGCTGAGTTTATATGTTCTGACATTGAACATATGAATGTTGAAGATCAATCGTTTGATACGATCGTTTCGACGTTATCACTATGCAGTTATGAAGATCCGCTAATGGTATTAAATAAGATCAACAGATGGTGCAAGCCAGATGGGGTCATCCTGCTTATGGAGCATGGGATTAGTTCGAAAATTATGATAGCCGCTATGCAGAAAACGCTTAACCCTCTCCTCTATCGTGCGTTTGGATGTCACCATACAAGGGACATTCTAGGTCTGATCGAAGAGTCGGGTATCACAATCGAGAAAGCTGAGAGGCACTGGCTTAACATGGTTCATCTAGTCAGAGCGAAACCGACAATCAATTCCTAAGGAGGCAGATAACATGAAGCGGGCGCAACTGCTACATACATTTAAACGGTTATTTGGAGAATGGCTTGACCAGTTTGAAGAGGGAGAAGAATATGCTCACTATCATTACGGTCCCGAGGAGATTCATCGTATAGGGTATTCGACTAACATAACACCGGATATCGTGAGACAGGCTGCCGAGAAGCAGGTTCAGCTGATCATTACGCATCATGATGCGTGGAATTTCATGTATGGAATGAAAGAAGAATGTCACGCGCTCTTGAAGGAGCACCATATCAATCATTTATTTGTACATTTGCCATTGGATTATGCGGAGTTCGGGACTTGCTATTCGTTGTTTGAGGTGCTCGGGATCGAGAACCTGATCCAACGTTCAGTTCATGAAGAAGATAGAAGTGTTCCAGGTGTAGGTGAGCTTGATGTGCCTATTACATTTGAAGAACTCGTAGATAAAGTAAAGAATGAATTGGCTGAAGATGTGAAGTCATGGAAGAACTCTGACCGACTCATTAAACGAATTGGAATTCTGACAGGTGCAGGGAATTCTACAGATAACATTCGAGACGCGTTCGATCTGGAGTGTGATGTGTACATAACAGGAGAAAAGTCATTATATACGGTCCAGTATGCTCAGTATATGGGGTTGAACTTAATCGTGGGAAGCCACACGTTTACAGAAATATTCGGGGTAAGGTCATTTGCACAGAAGATAAAGGAACTGCATCCGGACGTAGAGATCGTGCAGTTAATAGAAGAACACGTTGAATGACAAACAGTGGATGGTGACTAGATATTAAACTTTTATTTATATGCAGCCAGAATAAGTGGAGAAGCTTAACTGCGGAGAAGATATTTCACGGAATCAATGATTATGAAGTTCGATCTGCGGGTACAGAGGCGAATGCAAGAATTAAGGTAACAGAAGGGCATATCGGGTGGGCAGACCTCATATTTGTGATGGAGAAGAAGCATCTGAGGAGAATACAAGAGAAGTTCAGTGATTCCGCGTATAACAAGAAGATCATCTGCTTGAACATTCCTGATGAGTATCAATACATGGATGAGGATCTAATCGGGATGCTGATCTCTAGTGTCTCCATGTATATCGAGCTGCCTGATTCATTAACGGATGTATAATTCCTTAGAATTCTTAGATTTGTGAATGCTATGAGCGTTAGCTTGAATTCTAGAGAATAATATGAGGGTGAGGTATCAGCCAGTGTTATATATTCTTATTTTAATAGTCATTGCCGTATTATTTAACATTGATCTCGGGTTGAGGAAAAAGCAGAAGAACGATGAAAGAATCATGGAACTCCTTGAATCTATATTGGCAGAGACGAAAGAACTGAGAAGGTGAATGACGCTAACCATGAAAATAAAAGAAATCAATCATCTCTGCTTCTCCGTATCTAACCTGGATACCTCAATTGCCTTCTATACCGATGTATTTGAAGCAAAGCTTTTAGTGAAGGGAAGAAGATTGGCTTATTTTGACCTGAATGGTTTATGGCTGGCGCTTAATGAAGAAGAGATCGATCGGAGTCAGAACAACAGGTCGTATACACATATCGCATTTACCGTTGAGGAAGCAGACTTTGAATCGCTCGTTAATAGACTTGTAGAATTGAAAGTGGATATATTACCTGGTCGAACCAGGGATAATAGGGATAAGCAATCGGTCTACTTCTTAGATCCAGATGGGCATATGTTTGAATTTCATACCGGACGGTTATCGGATAGATTGAACTATTATAAGGCGGATAAAGAGCACATGACATTTTACGAATAAGAATAATGCTTTGTACACATCCTATAGCGTTATATGAAAATGCAGCAGCAGATAAGAACCTCATTTAGCTTGGAGAGATCATATGAAGAGGTACAAATCAAGATTGGGCCAGGAATTGATCCATGAATCCTATGACCAATTGTTAGCAGCATGGGGTGTGGCTTATGAACAAGTAGATATTCCATCCGTCTATGGGAAGACTCATATTATTACTGCAGGTGTACCCACTAATCCGCCGCTGTTGCTACTACACGGAATGGCAGATCATTCAGCGATGATGTGGATCTATAGCATCCAACAACTATCCGAGATGTTCTATGTTATTGCAATTGACATCATAGGCGGTTCCGGAAAAAGTGTTCCCAATGATCGATATGCGAAGGAATTGGACCAAACAGTGTGGCTTGATGAAGTACTGGAAGCGATGAACGTTGATTCAACATTCATTGCTGGAGTATCTTACGGTGCATTCTTGGCGTATCATTATGCCATTTTTAGACCGTTAAAGGTTATGAAGATCGTTTGTATAGCAGGTGTAGTAGCGAGCTGCCGATTGGAAGTGATGTTCAAGATGATGAAGGCATTCTTGCCTGAAACGTTATTTCCGACTGATGCGAATTGTAAGAGGTTGTTGCGAAAGCTGAGCGGCCCAAATTATTCAGCAATCGAGAATAACCCGGAGTTAATGAAGCACTGGTATTACTTGAACAAATATTTCAATAAACTATCCATGAGGCGGCATATGATAACGATATTTAGCAACGAGCAGATCAAGTTGATCCGAGATAAATCCCTATTTTTAATTGGGGAGCATGATATATTGAGCTGTTATCCGATGGCTATAAACAAGCTGAATGAGAATCAACTGAATTATAAGATTGTGAAGCAAGCGGGACATACGATAAACCATGAGAAGTCAGATGAAGTGAATACTGAGATCATTAGCTATTTCTTAAGTTAGCGTTGAGGAAGTAGAACGGAGTGAGGAGTTTGAAGAGAAGGTTAATTCATGACGAACGTAAGACTAAACTTCAAGATGATCTGATCTATGTAAGATGGATCTGGTACTCCATGCTGGTAAAGATGAGACCGAACAACACCATATATCAGCAGAAGCTTGCAACTGTTAAAGAGAGAATCGACGCGCTCAAGACATTAAGAGCTGGCAATAATGAAGCAGGTTATTAGGGATCAACGGAGGTGCGTCGATGGAGCTGTTGTTTATTCGTCATGGACATGGTGAACATTTGCTGGATTATCCGCATCGCTTAAATACGATACATCCGGGTCTCACTAGGTATGGAATGATGCAGGTCAATCAGCTTCGCCAAGAGCTACCCATTCAACCTGACGATATTATACTCGTAAGTCCAACCAAACGAACAATTGAAACAGCGCATATCCTGACCGGCCATCATCCTATCATCATATCTCCACTTGTTGGTCCCAGAATGTTCCCACAGAATCCAGAGTTTCCGATATTCACATGTGATCAGATCTATTCTAAAGATGATATTATTAAGTTCAATAAAGACGCAATCACCCTCGACTTCGATGTGGACTGCTGGGAAGAAGGAATTAATCGAATAGCTCAGGAGAGATTCGAGAGCTATGCCAAGCAGTTACTAGATTGGTGCAAGGATAAGCCTAATCGTATCCTCATAATCTCTCATGACGGCACCATAACGAATTACCGTATCCTTCTAGGGGAGCGCGGATTAACGAGAAGGGATTTTCTCGGTGAGGCTGGGGTATACAAGATCAACATATAGCAACTATTTAAAACATTTGGAGTCGTAAATAAGAGAAGTGTTACTAAATAGAGGAGCTATGGCGGATGAATGAAACAAGGGAGATCATCGCATATGGTAGAACTGCCGAATTGCTTGCTTATGGCGAGGGACACGTACTGAAGTTATTCAGGGCCAATATTCCCACAAACCTAGTAGAGGAAGAGTTTCGTATAAGCATGAATGTGTACCGATGTGGAGTTGCTATTCCACAGCCGATTCAGATTGTTGATTATAAGGATCGCAAGGGTATCGTATATCAGAAGCTAACTGGAGCTACGATGCTTAGCGTCATTTCTAAGAAACCTTGGTCTGTACATAAAGAATCAAAGAGGATGGCTAGCTTACACGCTGCGATTCATACTAACGATGTGTTGGATTTGCCTAATCAAAAGGATATTTTACGCGCGTGTATCGAGCGAGCACCGCTTCTAACTAGCTTAGAAAAAGATCGTATTATCCAATACTTGAATGGCCTTAAAGAAGGTTCTAAGTTATGTCATGGTGATTATCATCCAGACAACATCATCCTAGGGGAGCGGGAATGGATTATTGATTGGATGACGGGAATGAGAGGAAATCCTGCAGGTGATGTTGCTCGAAGCGTGCTGCTTCTTCAATTGGGGACCATGCCTGATGAAACGCCTAGACTAATCAATTTTTTCATTTCACGAATAAGAAATCAAATCCTCAAGACGTACCTCAAATGTTACATAAGTTACTCCAAGATCGATCGAGATGAAGTCGATAACTGGATATTGCCGATAGCAGCTGCAAGATTAAATGAATGGATACCGGAGAAAGAGAAGCAAGCCTTGGTTAATCTGATCAGACAGAGATTGCAGTAAGAGATTCGATAAAGGAGGAATAGGCTGATGAACATTAGAAAGGCGACTCATCACGACAGTGAAGGATTGGCGATGGTTCATGTGAATAGCTGGCGAACCGCTTATAAGGGGATCATTGCGGGGGAGTATTTATCTAACTTATCCATTGAGGCAAGAACGAAGAAATGGGAATGGATTTTCGATCATCTCTATCAAGACGAAGTTATCTATGTTATTGAAGAACAGGGTCAGATCATGGGGTTCATAGACGGCGGCAAAAATAGAGAAGTAGACTCGGAGTATACTGCGGAGATCTATGCATTTTATCTGCTGCAGGAAGTTCAAGGAATGGGATACGGTAAGAGGCTCTTTCACACATTGATCAAAGAACTGCAGTCGAAGGGATATGACTCCTTGATGGTATGGGTGCTTGAACGCAATCCTTCTATCCATTTTTATGAGAAATTAGGAGGGCAGTTCGTAACGAAGAAAGAGTTTAAGATCGGGGAAGAGTTATTCATGGAGACCGCATTAGGATGGAAAGATCTTAGTCGAGAGTGAATAATCGGCAGCACCATTCGATTCAAATCTGCAGCTAGGTATCACAACTTTTATTTTTAATGGTTATAAAGAGAGGTATGACTCCAATAATAAGCTGCGCATAAGGAGGAACATGATGCTTTGGTTATTTATTCTTCTTATATTAATTGGTTTGACTGCCTTATTGCTGGTCTATAATCGAATAGAAGTCAATAAAGCGGAGCAGGCCTATCCACCAATTGGACAATTCGTGGAGGTGGAAGGTGTTAAATTACATTATGTAAGTAAGGGGGAAGGTAAGCCGATTGTATTCCTACATGGAGGCATTTTATCCGTACACGACTATTTAAGTGTAGTTGATGCAGCTTCGCGACATTATCATGCCATAGCATTTGATCGTCCAGGGTATGGATATAGCGAGCGGCCAGCACATGAACCTGCTACCCCAGATGTGCAAGCGCGCTTGATACGCGGAGCGTTAAAGAACATGGGAATAGAAAATCCAATATTGGTAGGACATTCGATGAGCGGCGCGCTTGTGATGGCTTATGCATTGAATTATGCCGAAGAGATAGACGGCATCGTATTACTAGGTGCAGCTGTGTATGGGGGCAAGGCGTATCCAGCTGGGGACGGTGATCCACTTTCTCGTATGGTCAATACGCCTGTCATAGGACATTGGCTATTATATGCAATGCTTATACCGCTTGGCAGAATGATGATGGACTCTATGTTAAAAGCGACATTTTCACCAGATCCAGTACCAGATGATTATCGTCAAGTCACGACAGCGCTATGGCTGAGACCGGGTCAATTTAAGGCGAATCGTGAAGATATATTATTTTTTAGTCCCTACGTTAACTCTGTGTATCAATGCTATAAACAGATACAATTACCTGTAACTATAGTGATAGGAGACTCGGATCCGTTTAATAAGCAAGAACAATCTTATAGGCTGCATCAGGAAATCAAAGGCTCTAGACTGATTGAACTTCCGAATTCCGGCCACATGATTCCTCAGATACATCCTGAAGCAGTTCTGGAGGCTATATCAGTCTGTATTGAAGATACGAACAATCGTAACGTGAAAATAGATTAAACTTCTAGGAGATACTTATGGCATTTGATCAGATTAGAAAATGGTTGATAGCTGTCATTGTAATAGGTGTTCTCGTTCTGCTGTATGGGCTGTGGAATTATATACCGAGGTTGGTGAGGTCAGACACACCGGATTCCTACTATATGGGAGTGATGATCAAACAAATCACCCTACCGCTATTAGGGCTTGCGCTCATAGCTCTTGGAACGATACTGATGCGTACCATAGAGAGTACTAAACGAGAATTATCGGCATTAAGAAGCGAATTAATAGAATTGCGCAAACAAACGGAAGCCTTGAACAAGAACAACTCCAACTCATTAAAATGAGTCACATCGGATAACATGGAACGGAGGGAGCCATTTGGAGAAGCTGTATCTAATTGAGCCAACATCTGAATTCAAGAAAGAATATATCGAAATGATTGAAGAATGGAGTCAGACGGGAGAGAGGATGGTCCCATTCGTCTTGAGGTTTGATTATAGTGATTATGATGGACTACTCAAGGAGTTAGCCGATCTGAAGGCAGGTATCAATCTCGCTGAACATGCAGTCAGCAGTTCGACCTATTGGTTAATTGGAGCAAATAAGCGAGTATTGGGAGCCGTCAATATAAGACATCGATTGAATTCATGGCTGTTAGAGAGAGGCGGACATATCGGATACGGAATACGACCTAGCGAGAGAAGAAAAGGGCATGCAACTCAATTGCTGTCTCTAGCCTTAGAAGAAGCCAAGAAGATGGGGATCGAGAAAGCATTAGTTACCTGCGATAAAAATAATGTAGGATCAGCTAAGACCATAAGGAATAACGGCGGTGAGCTGGAGTCTGAGCCAATCGTAGACGGCGTAGCCATTCAAAGATACTGGATTCATACGTGAGATAGAGTGATGAGGGGGAGAATTTTATGAAGCTTATTATTATATTTGGACCTCAAGCTGTCGGAAAGATGACAGTTGGGCAGGAACTGGCCAAGATAACGGATTTGAAGCTGTTCCACAATCATATGACGATTGAACTTGTCTCTAACTTCTTCAGCTATGGTACTGCGGCGGGGAAACGCTTGGTTAGAATATTTCGAGAAGAAATCTTCGAGGAAGTATCCAAGAGTGATCTAGCCGGCTTAATCTTCACTTATGTATGGGGGTTCGATCTTCAGAGTGACTGGGACTATATAAATAGGATCAGTCATATATTCGAGTCTAGGGGCGGTACTGTCTATTATGTTGAGCTTGAGGCGGATGTAGAGTTAAGGCTTGAACGCAATAAAAGTCCGAATCGACTCGAGCACAAGCCGACTAAACGAGATCTTGAATTCTCCGAACGTGATCTTATCCGGTCTATGGAGAAGCATCGCTTAAATTCCCATGATGGAGAAATAACAAAGGAGAACTATATCAGGATCAATAATACCAAGCTCAGTCCAGAAGAAGTGGCGCGAATGATTAAGGAAAGATTTCATTTGTAGAAGAGGCAATAGGGAAAAAGAGCAGTGATAAATGAGTTGTGCGATGCCACTAAAGTCGTTATGAAGCGAGTGTGATACCTGATGGATTCAGTATGGGGAGAGATTACTCGGAACTTCGAGCTCACGAATAACTTGAGGGATGATATCTACTCCTTTCTCAACGCTAATCATTGTCCGAAGACTGCTGAGCATTGCATGGATGTTGGGGCGGAAGCGAGGAGAGTAGCTCTCATGTTTCACGCCGATCCTGCTGCAGCAGAGATCGCGGGCTGGCTGCATGACATAAGCGCAGTGTTTCCGAATCAGGAGCGGGTTGCTGTAGCGAGAAGGCTGGGTATTGAAGTACTTCCTGAAGAAGAAGTATTCCCCATGATCATTCATCAGAAGTTATCAAAGGCGATGGCTAGAGACATATTCAAGATAACGAATGATGAGATATTAGATGCGGTTGGATGCCATACAACACTAAGGGCGAATTCGACTAAGCTTGATCAAGTATTATTTGTGGCGGATAAGATCGCATGGGATCAATCAGGCGAACCGCCATACATACAAAAGCTTCGCAGTAGTTTGGATAGGTCTTTAACTCACGGGGCATTCGCTTACATTGATTATTTATGGGAACGGAAGGATTCACTTCGGGTCATACATCCATGGCTCAGAGATGCGTATGAAGAGTTAAAGGGTATAGGTACAGACCATATCCTCATTAAACGAATACACGATCTATCGGTGATGGATACCTTGGAGTTGGTACAAGAAAGCAGCCTAGCCGGTTATCGTCATATTGCGCGCTTAGTTGAGGAATATCACTTAGGTAAGAATACATTTGATAAGCCAGGTGAAATGTTATTGGGGGCCTATGATCGTGAGCAGTTGATTGGCGTATGCGGATTGAATCAGGATCCTTATAACGAACATGCAGGAATAGGCAGGCTGCGTCGGATGTACGTAGTCGAGAAGTACCGCAGGCGGGGGATCGCGAAACGCTTGGTAGAGGACATTTTGAACAGGGCTCAAGATCATTTTCAGGTGATAAATCTGTACACGGATAACAAAGACGCTGCGAAATTCTATGAATCTATAGGATTCATGGTTAATCAGGAATACGTAAAGGCAAGCCACTGCATGGAACTCTAAAAGCTTGCACAGAAGATGATCCTACGGATTCTATTCAATCGTGAAAATACTGTGCGTTATATGCGATTGGCGAAGCCGATCATGGAAGGGAGAGTGCAACTATACCTATGAATAAGAGACCAGCATGCTTAGATGCTATTGCCGAAAGAGCAAGAGAACTAAAATTTACGATGTCATGTGATACAGCGACAGGGCAGCTGCTGCGGACACTGGCAAGCTCCAAACGGAATGGGATGTTATTGGAACTAGGGACGGGAGCAGGTGTTTCAACAGCGTGGATATTAGACGGTATGGATGAGTCATCTAAGCTGGTGTCGGTTGAGATGAATGAATCCTTTCAAAATGTGGCAAGAGCTTGCATTGTTGACGAGCGAGTGGAGTTTGTCACGATAGATGGCGGTGTGTATATCGAAGAGAATAAGGATAAGAAGTATGACCTCATTTTCGCGGATACTTGGCCTGGTAAGTATTATTTGCTGGAAGAGGCATTAGCAATGGTGAAGCCTGGCGGCCTCTATATTATTGATGACTTGACGCCAGTGGAGTCGTGGGAAGAAGGCCATGCGGAGAAAGCAGAGAGCTTGATTCAGACGATGAGGGAGCTAGAAGACTTTCATGTGGTAGAGTTGGATTGGTCGACAGGCTTGATGATAGCTGCCAGAAAGTAAGGGTGTTATTAGAAGGAGGAATCATCCCATGAGGCGAGTAGATGTATGTTATGCATTGGTCGTAGATGAGTCTAACACCAAGGTGCTTATGGTGAAGAACAATAGAAACTCCAGCTGGTCTCTTCCGGGCGGAGCAGTTGAGAGCTCAGAATCGCTTGCGCAAGCAGCGATCAGGGAGGCGAAAGAAGAAACCGGCTTGGATGTAGCGGTGCACGGTATAGTTGCTGTAAATGAATGCTTATTTCAAGACAGAGGAGAACATGCACTGTTTATCACTTTTCGAGCAGAGATCATAGGGGGCAGTCTGGAAATTGTGAGGCCTCATGAAATTGCTGAGGTTGCGTGGGTGGATATAGATCAAGCAGATGAATTCATGCCTTATTACAAGCAAGGTATGAGAGCGTTAATCGATGGAAGCGAAATTTACTATCATGATCAGGGTGTGATCTAAAGAAAATGTTTAAGGGAAGGGATAGCATGAAGAAAGCTGTAACTGTCGCGATTGTTGTAATCATTACCGTTACTGCTGGATGGCTAGTCAAGGAACTATTGAGCGGGGGTCCCCCTTCACCGACGATTCAAGCTGGCAAGGTTAAAGTTGCTGTGTTACAGGGCTCCTATTGCTGGACCGAAATGTTCCGATCAGAATGTGCAGATATGGCATCTCCTCCGATGATGGTAAAACATGAAGGCGTTAAGCCTGTGGTCGTTTCACCAGAAGCTCAACTGACAATAAGTTTCGGGAATAAACCGAATGAAGACACATTAGGCGCGAATATCTGGTTGGGTGAGAATGGTCCGAAACAAGCTAACCTCAACAGAAACGTTCTGACTGCGCCTAAGGAAAAAGGTGTGTACATCTATGACATCCATGCGGGATGGAACAAGGGCGGTTCGAGCTATGTGTTTGTAATTGAGGTTCAATAGTAATTAAAATGGACAGTAAGAACGTCTATTGACGAAAGCGGTTTCAATCGATATATTAAATATAAATCGTAACGTTTATATCTAAAATTGTACATAACAAACAAAAAAACAGGGTGGAATAGTCATTAATGCTACTATATCTTCATAGGTAGTAACTTTTTTTGCTTTTTTTCGAAACGTTTCGATCACGGCGAAGGCTCTTATCATTCATTATGTGTTCTATTACAGCATGTAAAGGAGAATTGCAATGAAGAATGAAAGCGTTAGCACGAAAAGGATATTACTAGTATGCATTACGGGGATGATCGTGCTTTCTCTTGTGTTGATACCCATTCTGTCGCAACCAGCTGAATCAGTTCAATCGTTACCAAAGCAAGCAGCACTGTTGTCTGGCGATGAGGAGATGCTGGAAGAAGAGACTCGCAAGTCATTTGATTTTTTCTGGAATGAGGCGAATACAGATCCGAATAGCGATGGATATGGACTGATTCGTGACCGTGCTCCCGGCAATCCGAGTATGAGCAGTGTAGCTTCGATTGGCTATGGGATGTCGGCGATTGTGATCGGAGCAGAGCGCGGATATATTACGAAGGAACAAGCAGAAGAGCGCATACTGGGAACACTTGATACAATGCTGACCAAGGCGGAGCAGGTTAATGGCTTCTTCTATCATTTTTTAGATATGGATACAGCGCAGCGCTTCGGAAATAGCGAAGTATCGGTTATCGATACGGCCATTTTTATAAGTGGAGCTATCTCGGCGGGTGAATATTTTGGCGAGGAGGTCAAAGAGAAGGCTGAGCAGCTCTACAAGAATGTGGACTGGGAATGGTATCGCAATAAAGACACGAACCAGTTCTATATGGGGTATTCTCCGGAAAATGGATTCTCGGGAGCGTGGGACTTTTACGGTGAGCAGTTTATGCTGTACTTTCTTGGAGCAGCTTCACCAACGCATCCTGTAAATCGTGATATGTTCTATGATTTCATTCGGGATACTGCGTCGTATGGTCAATATCCGCCATTTATTCATTCTTGGTTCGGATCAATCTTTACTCATCAATTCTCTTACGCATGGTTCGATCTTCGCTATAAGATTGATGATGAAAATGTAAACTGGTGGGATAACTCCGTTATTGCGACGAAGACAAGCCGTCAATTCAGCATCGATCAAGCGGAGCAGTTCAAGACGTTTGGACCGAATTCATGGGGATTAACGGCATCTGATGGTCCAAATGGTTATCAGGGCCGTTACGGCTCGGCGCCGACTGGCTTTAACAATGATCAGCATTTGGTCGATGGAACGGTTCCTCCGGCTGGCGCGATCGGGTCGATCGTATTTGCGCCAGATGATGTGCTCGCTGCCATGCGTCACTTTAACTCGATTCCGGAATTGAAAGGCCAATATGGCTTTCAGGACTCCTATAACTTAGATGTTACTCCTGCCTACTATGGAGAGGATGTTATCGGAATTGATAAAGGTATTTCGATAATTATGATCGAGAACTATCGCACAGGGCTCATATGGGATCTAATGAACCAGAATAAGTACATTCAGGCCGGGATGAAGATGGTTGGACTGACAGAGCTAGGTACTGAAGTTGTAGATGATTATGAAGGCAACCGAAATCATGACGGCTGGCAGATGAATACATCCGATCAAGTGTATACGCTGCAAGAATCGAATGAGGAATCATATACGGGCTTAAAGTCGATGAAAGTCGAATACGATAAGAAGAATGCCGCCTCGTCTTACTTTAATGTTCAATTCGATCAGGTCGACTTCAGCGATATGGATGAGCTAAACTTTAATGTGAAAGGCAAAGTCAAGCTGTTAGTTAAACTTGAAGGCGAATCGGGCAATAGCATCGAGAAAAAGTTTAGTTCAAAAGGTGACAAATGGAACCCGTTCGTATGGGAGTTCTCTAAGGAAGAGAAGGCAAAGCTAGGTACGATGAACACATTGATATTCATTGCCCAGCCTGGAGAAGAACAGGTTCAAGGAACCTTTTACATGGATGATATCCAGTTTGCGTCCAATCGTCCGCTAGGCACGAATCCATTGGTTGAAGGTAAAGTTACTGTAGGCGAGGAGTTAACGGGGACATATACTTATATCGATATGAATGGAAGTCCAGAGGGCAAGACGCGCTATCAGTGGTTATCCGCATCGGATAAGTATGGTGAATATACTGAGATTGCTGGAGCGAATGCCAGCAGCTATACAGTTACAGCAGAAGACAAAGGAATGCATCTGAAAGTCGCGATCACACCTGTTAATCGTGAAGGCATTGAAGGTGAAACATTAGAGAGTCCTGCTAATGGTCCGGTGGTGGAGTCATAAGTTAAAATGAGTACCTGGCGGGGGAATATCCGATCCCTCGCTAGTTTACACATGTCATCATTGAGAATATTGCCGAGGAAATAATATTTCATGGAAATAACTGGGCAACCAACCTCTGAATCATCCCTAAATATACAAGTTTCGCTATAACTCGGCCGCAGATTCTGCGGCTTTTTTTGTTGAGTATCTGATCAGTAAGACAGTAATGATCGGGAATACTCCCCTCACGAGAAATTTTTACTCGTTTCATATTAATACCGACACCAACGGACAAATTATTTTGCTCGAATACGCTATTATATGGTAATCAAGCATAGGTGGTGGTCTGAATGTTTCCTGTGTCTTCAACTCCCTCCTTTCGCGCAGCTTTTTTTTGGCGGCACTTTATCAATTATTTTATGTTGATCTTTATTCCGGTGATTGTCGCCAGTATACTCGTGCATCTTCTAGTCGTCAGCTTGATTGAAGAGGATGCTAAGAAGCTGAATAACATGATGATTAGCAAATTTACGGAGCAAGCGGATACAGAATTCAATAGGCTGAAGACGAATATGATTAACATGCTCAGCAACTCCAACATTCGAAGTCTGTTGAGCGCAGTGGAGGATAAGAATCAGGATCCCTTCCAACGCGCTGAGCTGATTCAAACTCTTCGAGAGCAGCTGAACAAGCTGCAATCGGAAGCACTAGTGTCCAAAGCGTATTTGTACTTTGTACATCATGACCTTGTGATTGATGCCGAAATCTATACGGACAAATCCTATTATTTTAACCATTCATATCCACTGACCGAACAACAGCAAACGTCTCTACAGACGAACTTTATGGGTAAGAAGATGATGAGCTTCTTAGAGCAGCAGGGTACAATCATTCCCGCCGTGACAAGCTATCCTTTCAATACCAATTCCCCAGATGTGTATCTCGTCGTTAATGTTCAGCATGATAAGCTTCAGGAGCTCATTCGCATTCAGCAGGAATGGGTCATGGGAACCGCTATCGTCGGCACCCAAGGGCAAGTTCTAAGCAGAGCCGGTCTGGATCCGCAAGAGATCAACATGCTGAATATGATTCCCAGCCAAGACTTCAATGACAGCAAGGAAACGAAGTATATGATCAATGGTGACAATGCGCTGCTAGTCGTTCCATCCGGATTCGATGATGCTTGGCATTATCTGAGTATCATAGACCAGCAGCTGCTAATGAAGCCTGCGGATATGACCAGAATGATCATCTGGCTATTCCTTGCCTTCTTCCTCATGGTGGGGAGCATCGTATCGTATATGTTGAGCCGCCTCATCTATCGGCCGATCATGGAGATCCAAGAGAACTTGAAGTCCCATCGCCCTGCCGCTAGTCAGATGAGTGCAAGAGAGAATGAATTTGATGTCATTAATCGCTTCTCCCGGTTGCTCGTTATCGAGAATAAGCAGTTATCTCAACTGATCAACGGCATGCTGCCTATCGTTCAGGAGCACTTTATCGCGAAGATGCTGCAGGGCCAATACCGGGATGAGCTGTCGATCGAAACGTATGCGAAGGAGATCGGATTCACGTACAGCAAGAAAGCGATGCGCACCGTTCTGTGCATTGCCTTTCATTACAGCGCGGAATACGAAGCTCTCTCCGAATCCTCGAGATCGTTTCTGATGGCGGAGCTTAAGGAGCGCATTCATCAGCTGTTTCCCGCGACGATCTGGTTCTGCCAGACGAAGCCGGATACGCTGGCTTGTGTCGTCCATCAAGATCCGATCCTCCATCTGACCTCGATGGAGGACGCGAACCTATTGAAGATGGCGCTGCAGCTATACAGCACCTATTTCAAAGCGTCGATCGGCATCGGTCGAAACGTGCATACCATCGAAGACCTGCATCAGTCGTATGAGACTGCGATGTCTGCGCTCCAGTTGCGGAGGCTTCATTCAGACATTGAGATCTGCACCGCCAGCACAGAGGTTGATTCTGTCCCGTGCGATACCTTCTTATCTGTGCAGGAGGTAACGCATATGCTGAACCAATACAAGACACGCGAGTATAACAAGCTGCTTCAGCATGTATACGATGTGATTGATGAGGGCGTTCACATGAATGCGACAGTCATCCAGATGAAGCAATTGTGCACGGATATCCTGAATACGTGGATTCGCGCGGTTGAAGTTGACCGCAAGGATTTCAATGTGTCCTTCTATGCGGACATGTATCAGAAGCTGAATCGAAGCATCACGGGTGATGAGCTCAAGGCGTGCTTCGCCGATATTCACAAACACCTATTTCCGACAGCAGAGTTCGGAGACAAGGCCAAGAAATTCAACGATATTCTGACGTACATTCACGAGCACTATGATGAGGAGCTGTCGATCGATTATTTTGCGGAGACCTTGAATATGTCAGTAGGACACTTTAGCCGCACATTCAAGGAAGAAGTCGGCGAGAAATATGTGGATTACATCGCGAAATACAGATTGATGAGAGCGAAAGAGATGCTGCTGACCACGGACTGGAAGATTGACGATATTGCTGAAAAGGTAGGCTATTGGGGACGTAATTCATTTATCCGCATGTTCCGCAGATATGAGGGGATCACCCCTGCTCAATACCGTGGTATTCATCAGTAGCCAGCGAGAGACTTCAATATTTTCTGAAGTCTCTTTTTTTTCCTGAATGCGTCTTTTTCCTATATCCCGCAAGGCTGCAAGAAATGCTTCCTCACACAAATAAGTACGCTTTACGCTCCAATAACGGCTGCCTATAGTTAGACCTACGGCGTTCCATCCGCCGTAAATACGCTGCGAAGAGGAGGGGAGGTTGTGTCAAGAAGTTCTCGCTTCTGGTATGTATTGAAACGTCATAGAGCGCTGTATCTGCTCATGCTTCCTGGGATCTTGTACTACATCATTTTCAGATATGCGCCGATGTATGGGATCGTTATCGCGTTTCAGGATTATTCAGTAGGTCGGGGCATATTGGACAGCAAGTTTGTCGGACTTAAGCATTTCATCGAGTTCTTCTATGTGACCCCAGATGCCTGGAAGCTGATTCGCAATACGGTGTTGCTGAATGTGTATGACTTATTGTTTCATTTCCCAGCACCCATTGTACTGGCGATCCTGTTCCATGAGATTCGGGGTAAATTTTTTAAGAGACTGGTACAATCCATCAGCTATATGCCCCACTTCCTGTCCACGGTCGTTATTGCCGGGATTCTGGTCACCTTTCTCTCGCCGACCACAGGTGTCATTAATCATCTTCTCGTGAAAATATTCGGTATGGAGCCCATCATGTTTCTAGGGATGCCGGAATGGTTCCGGACGATTTACGTCGGTTCGGAGATATGGCAGAAGGTTGGCTGGGGAACGATTCTCTACCTTGCAGCGATCGCAGGGATCGATCCTACCTTATACGAAGCGGCCAAGATGGACGGGGCCAATCGGTTTCAGCAGATTCGTCACATCACGCTTATGGGCATGCTGCCTGTCATGATCATTCTGTTTGTGCTTACACTCGGTAATTTCATGGAGATCGGGTTCCAGAAAATATTGCTTTTGTACAACTCTATGAACTATGAGACCTCAGATGTCATTAATACGTTTGTTTATCGGCGCGGTATTCTGGATGCGGACTTTAGCTTTGCCACGGCCGTCGGACTGTTCCAATCCCTAATCGGACTTATTCTAGTCGTAACAGCAAACCGCATCGTTCGAAAATACTCGGAGACCAGTCTATGGTGAAAGGCGGGCGGATATGAAGATCAAAGAAAGCGTTGGATCGCGGCTGTTTGACATCCTTAATTATTGCTTCTTGATCCTATTTATCATTGTCATGGTCTATCCGATGATCTATGTATTCTCCGCCTCGATCTCCAACAATGCGCTGGTGGCAAGAGGAGATGTGCTGCTATGGCCGAAGGATATCACTTGGATCGCCTATGAACAATTAATCTATAACCCGGATCTATGGATCAGCTACTGGAATACAATTCGCTATACAGTTCTTCATGTTGTGCTTACTTTAATCGCAACTGCGGCCATGGCTTATCCACTGTCGAAGAAGTGGCTGCCTGGACGCCGAATCATATTGATGCTGGCTGCATTTACCTTGCTGTTCAGCGGCGGAATGATTCCCACCTTCCTCGTGGTACAGCAGTTGGGCCTATTGAATACGATCTGGGCTATGGTCCTTCCGACATTGATCAGCACTTGGTATTTATTCATCATGCGAACCTTCTTCGAGGCGCTTCCTGCTGAATTGGAGGATGCGGCGACGATAGACGGATGCAGTACCTTGCAAGTGTTGACTCGAGTCGTCATGCCGCTATCGATGCCTGTTCTCGTGACGATCGGCTTGTTCACTGCCGTTAACCAATGGAATGCCTTCTTCGATGCGCTGATTTACCTTAGCGACCGCAATATGTATCCGCTGCAGATTATGCTCCGCAACATATTGATAGCTGGAACGAATGTGCAGGGCGAAGGCGATCTGACCTACCTGGAGACGTTGAAGTACGCCATGATTGTGATCGCGACGTTGCCTATTTTGTGCGTATATCCGTTTTTGCAGAAGTATTTTATTCAAGGCACCATGATTGGCGGAATCAAAGGATAGTTATAGATTCAAGGAATCTATCGCTATATCGTGTGTGGTACTTATCTAAAAAAGGGAGGTAGTAGCGTGAAGAGAAAATATGTTGCGATGATTCTAACCGCATGCTTGCTAATCGGTGTGCTTGCAGCAGGATGTTCAGGTAAGGGCTCTGATAGTGGAGACGGGGGCTCTAAGAAGCCGATAACGTTCACTTGGCTCGTGTATGATCGGACCGAGGGCAAGGTTCGCACGGATTGGGATATATTCAAGGAGATTAAGGACAAGACAGGCGTATCGGTCGACTTCCAGGTGGTCAGTCAGGAAGGACTCGCTGAGAAGAAACAGATCATGATCGCGACGAACACCGCGACAGACTTCATTCAGGTTACCACGCAGGAAGGCAGAGAACACGGGCCAGACAAGATATTCCTTAACTTAAATGATTATCTGGATAAAGCTCCGAACATCAAGAGCTTCTTCGATAAATATCCTGAAGCCAAAGCGGTAGCCACAGGAGCGGACGGCGGCATCTATATGGTTCCCGTAATCGAAGGGGATGCCGAAGGCAAGGGCTTCAACTTCATCTGGTACAGCCGCAAAGATCTGATGACGAAGTACGGCTTGAAGGCGCCGACGACGCTGGATGAATTCTATCAGTTCCTGAAGCAGTTCAAGGAGAAGGAGCCGAATTCCTATCCGCTTACGGCGAATGCTATAGTGGGCGATACGGGGATCTATACTACGTTCGGAAGAATATTTACGGGTATTCACGGATTCTATAATATCGATCCGACGACAGACAAATACGCGTTCGCGCCATACCATGACGGCTACAAGGATTCTCTCTTATTCTTGAATAAGCTGTACACGGAGAAGCTGCTAGATCCAGAATATTCGCTGATCACGCAAGCCCAGTGGGAAGAACGCATTCTAACAGGCAAGTCGCTTGTCACTTATTTCTGGAAGGCGGATCTGGAATCGCTTACCGCGAAGGCTCACAAGGCTGGGACAGCCGACTTTGAACTGGATGCTATCCCGCAATTTGCGGCTAACGGCATTAAGAATTATCAGTTCTCGCGTCCGGTCGTAGGCGCAGTAGGCCGCTCGATCTCAGCGAAGGTGAAGGATAAGGATCGGGCTGTTCAGTTCCTCGACTATCTGGTAAGCGATGAAGGCTCGAAATACCTTTCGCTGGGTATTGAAGGCAAGACATATACGATGGAGGACGGCAAGCCGGTCTATATGAAGGAATTCGGAACTTCTCCATTCACCGTGCTGCGCAAGGATTGGGGCGTATGGTATGACATGATCACCTTGGATAACGCCAGATCCCGTGAAGTATGGGAACGCGGCCTGAGCGATAAGAGCAAGGATATCAATGCAAGATACGCTGAGTACATCATTCCAGCGCCGAAGCAGATCGTGAAGACGGATGAAGAGCTGGAGCTTGAGAAGTCGAAGCTGACGAACTTGAACAAATTCCTAGAGCAGAAGCTGACAGAATTCGTAACGGGCAAGGTGCCAATTAATGATAAGACGTATCAAGAATTTATCGATCAAGCGAAGAAGCTCGGCTCTGATGAATTGCTGAACATGTACAACACAGCTTATACACGGACATATGGCGGCAAATAGTTGGGAGGGAGTACGTTGACGGAAGTTTTCAAGATCATCGATGCCGATATCCATAATGAGCAGGAGGATTCGGCTCTGGTGCCGTATCTGCCGGAGCCGTGGCGCTCACGTGTTGCAGCATCCGGTATCGGATATTCGGGATCGGGGTATTACTCTCCGATCGGAGTGATGAAGAAGGACGCCATACCTCCAGGCGGGGGCAGGGCGGGGTCAGACCCTGACCTGATGATCAAGCAGCTCATAGAGAAATACAATCTGGAGTATGCGATTCTGACGGGAGTTGTCTACAACATATCGTCAACGCATGATCCTGATTATGCGGCGGCGATCTGCTCCGCGTATAACGACTTTCTGATCGCGGAGTGGCTTGGCAAGCACCCTGCGTTCAAGGGAGCGATCGCCGTCTCCACGCTCGATCCGGCGCAGGCAGCGCGCGAGATTGACCGGGTCGGCGGTCACCCCGACGTCGTGGAGGTGATTATCTCCAGCGCGGCCCGCATGCCGCTTGGACATCGGTTCTACCATCCGATCTATGAGGCGGCTGAACGCAACGGTCTACCCATCGCGATTCATCCGGGCGCGGAGGGAGGCGGAAGCTCAACGGCGCCGACCGCCGCCGGTTACCCCGCGAGGTACATCGAGTGGCATACCTGCCTCGCGCAGATGTTTATGGCGCATCTGGTGAGCATCGTGACCGAAGGCGTGTTCGTCAAGTACCCGCGCCTGAAAATGGTGCTGGTCGAAGGTGGTGTGGCGTGGCTCCCGCCGCTCATGTGGCGGCTGGACAAAAATTATAAGGCGCTGCGCTCCACGGTTCCGTGGCTGAAGAGGCTGCCGAGCGAATATGTTCGCGATCACTGCTACCTCACGACGCAGCCGATTGAGGAACCGGATAATCCGCAGCATCTGATCGATCTGTTCAATATGTTCGACGCGGAGAATATTCTGCTCTATTCCAGCGACTATCCGCATTGGGACTTCGACGCGCCAGATCAGATCCTGCGCAAGATGAGGCCGGAAGGAAGACGCAAGGTATTCTATGAAAACGCGAAGAAGCTGTACAATCTCTAATGCCGGAGGCGAAGGGCTAATATGGCGGTTCATATGGTGCTGAATGAGGCTGATATCCCGGAGGGCGGACGTGTAGTCGTTCAGGTGGAAGGCAGAGAGATCGGTATCTATCGCATCGACGGGGAGTATTTTGCGCTGAACAATTATTGTCCTCACCAAGGCGCTCCTCTCTGCACTGGCTATGTGTCGGGAACGAATCTTCCTTCTTCTGTGTACGAATATGATTACGCTCGAAAGGGCGAGATTGTCCGCTGCCCTTGGCACGGCTGGGAATTCGACATCAAGACGGGGAAGTCCTTATTCAGCGACAGGGTACGGGTCAAGACGTACGAGGTTGAGGTACGGGACGGCAAGATCGGCGTTATATTCGGAAAATGAATTCCATAGTCTCATCACGAGCCAGCTTGATGAAGGGCTGCTCTCGAGTAGGTCTTCTATTCGGGGGCGGCCTTTTACGCTGCTGTGAGGGGGCCGGACGCAGCTTGCACGCGGACACAGGAGCCCTTATTTGCTTGAAAGTGGCCCATTTGGCAGGTTACACGGACACACGATCCGTTATTTGTGAACAATCCGCTGTAATCAGCTGCACAAACCACAAATAACGGCCCTACGGTCCGCCAAACTGCGAATAGCCCCCATTTTGGCGCAAATAACGTCCGTACGGTCCGTTCGCGACTTGTGCGGCTGCCTGGTTTGCCGATTGCCCAGTTGTGCGTAATCGTCGCAGCCTGCTCGCGGACACAGGAGCCCTTATTTGCTTAAAAGTGGCCCATTCGGCAGGCTAAGCGGACATACGATCCGTTATGTGTGAACAATCCGCTGTAATCAGCTGCTTCAACCGCAAATAACGGCTCTACAGTCCGCCAACCAGCTAATATCCCCCATTTTCGTGCAAATAACGTCCGTACGGTCCGCTCGCGAATTGTGCTGCTGTCTGGTTTGCCGATTGCCCAGTTGTGCATTATCGTCGCAGCCTGCTCGCGGACACAGGAGCCCTTATTTGCTTGAAAATGGCCCATTTGGAAGGTTACACGGACACACGATCCGTTATTTGTGAACAATCAGCCCAAATCAGCCGCTTCAACCACAAATAACGGCCCTACGGTCCGCTAAACCGCAAATGCCCCCCATTTTGGCGCAAATAACGTCCGTACGGTCCGCTCGCGACCTGTGCGATTGCCTAGGTTGCCGGTTGCCCAGTTGTGCGAAATCGTCGCAGCCTGCTCGCGGACACAGGAGCCCTTATTTGCTTGAAAGTGGCCCATTTGGCAGGTCACACGGACACACGATCCGTTATGTGTGAACAATCCGCTGTAATCAGCTGCTTCAACCACAAATAACGGCTCTACGGTCCGCTAAACCGCATATGCCCCCCCATTTTCGCGCAAATAACGTCCGTACGGTCCGCTTGAGAACTGCATGGTTGTTCGCTTATGGTTCGATCACTGGATAAGCAGACTGTACCTAAGAGATTTCGTCATATGACCATGTTGATCAACATTAACATAATTATGGAATTATTAGAAAGGAATACTATCGGGGTTATCGAATAGATAAGAGTCGAGAGTTGATCTTCTATATGATAAGGGAGAGGGATGATAATATGGTGACGAAGAACATGGCGCATATGCATTGTGAGATTACGACGAGAGAGGTTCAATTGGTTGGGCAGAGTATTACAGCTAATTTTCCGCAATCATTTCCCGATGCAGCGATTCTGATCCAGAAACAGTTCAAAGATCGCCGAGATGAGATACCGAATGCGGTGGATAAACAAGTCCTATTCTCCCCTTATATGTGCAATGGAATCTTCGCGACTTATTTTGCATGCCTTGAAGTAGAAGATCTGAACTCCGTGCCGGAGGGAATGATAGGCTTCAAGCTGCCTGCCATGGAGTATGCAAAGGTGAACTGCACGAACAAGTCCATAGGTGAAGCATATACGAAAATATTCGAATGGATGAACGAGAACGGATATAGACAGAAGTTTCTTGATAACTCTTGCCCGATCGAGATATTTTACTATGAAGAAAATGGTGAAGAAGAGTTTGTTGAGATCTTAATTCCGATACAGAAGAAATGATTTCTATTTATAGCAGGGTGCAGTGCAAAATCAATACGCAAATAGGATAAGGAGTCGAGCATGACACCACCTCAGCGAGTGCATATTATAGGCGCAACAGGAAGCGGGAAGACAACATCCGCTATGATGTTATCTAAGGAACTGGGACTACCCGTATATGAGCTGGATAACGTCATGTGGAGCAGTTCCGTTGAATTTTCCGGCAAGAATCCGCCTGAAATCAGAGATGAGATGCTGTCCAACATCGTATCGCAGCAGAGCTGGGTCGTCGAAGGCGTCTACTATAAATGGGTTGCGACGAGCTTGGAAGAAGCGGATCTAATCATCTATATCGATACGCCAGTCTATATTAGAGATGTTAGAATCGTGAAGCGGTTCGTGAAGCAACGGCTTCGAATCGAGCGATCCAATTACAAGCAGACTCTCAATGGGCTCTGGAAAATGCTTCAATGGAATCATAAATACGATAAAGTAGATAAAGAGAAGATTATGCAGCTGCTAGAGCGTTATCAGGAAAAGGTTGTGCTGCTGAAGCATAATAAAGACTTGATGAAGGCCATTCCATAATGGTGTGCCCGCTAAGCAGTTGGATGCAGAAATGAGAAGGTGATCATTGTGAAATCATATTCGATTAGACCAGTAACTACTGAGGACGTACCTTTTTTGTGGGATATGCTGTATGAATCCATGCACGTTTCAGAAGGCCAGGAACCATTTAGCCGAGATATACTTAACGATCCTTATATATCAAAGTATATGGATGGGTGGGGAAGAGAAGGAGATCTGGGCTACATAGCAGTCAATGATGAGGACCAGCCTGTTGGGTCTATTACCGCGCGGTATTTTACGGAGGATAACCAAGGTTTTGGTTATGTCGCTGACGATGTACCCGAACTAGGTATGGCATTATTGCCGGAATATAGAGGATGCGGGATTGGAACTGCTCTGATGCAGCGGCTAATCCAAGAGCTGAAGGTGCAGGGAGTTAAGGAACTGTCGTTGAGCGTAGCACCAGATAATCTGGCGGCGGTTAAGCTGTATCAGCGCTTCGGATTTCAAGAAGTGGGTATGGTCGGCACATCCATTACGATGGTAACCAAGCTCTAGCGAAAGGGAAGAGGTTATGACAGGAATGAAGCATAAGCTGAATCAGGAAAATGACCTCCCGCATGGCTTGGCGAAGCCCGCGCTGCGCGCGCTCTCGAACTCAGGACTCAGTAGTCTGGAGCAGCTATCACAGATTCGCGAGTCAGAGCTCAAGCAATTGCATGGCATCGGTCCCAAGGCGGTTGAACTGCTTCGCCAAGCTCTGGCAGCGAGAGGGTTAAAGTTCTCAGATGAATAAGATCGCGCTGGGAGACTAGCGATTCCTTGTTCATGAAGTACGGCTATTCATAGGAGGGGTAATGCATGAAGCTTGCAGAAGCGTTAGTTCTACGCGCGGATTGTCAAAAGAAGATTGCCCAGATTAAGCAAAGATTAGAGAGAGTTGTCAAGGTTCAAGAAGGGGAGGTTCCCGCAGAAGAGCCTAATGCCTTGATCACTGAGCTTGAGTGTACAGTCAACGAACTGACCAGCTGGATTCGAAAGATTAATAAGTCGAATGCACTGACCGCATTCAATGACGAGCTAAGCATCGCTGATGCTCTGGCAGAACGAGATAAGCTTATGCAGCAGCGCAAAATCTTACATGATCTCTTGGAACAGGCAACGATTAAGCAGGATCGGTACACCCGATCAGAAGTTAAATACTATAGAACGATTGATGTCGCAAGCATTCAGAAGCAGGTCGACGATCTATCCAAGTCATACAGAGAGTTAGACTTTAAGATTCAACAACTGAATTGGACGACAGATCTGATAGAAGAGTAGCCGTGTAGGTAGTCAACCAATAGAAGCGAGCACAACCACCCAACGGGCATGTTGGATCTCATAGGAGAGACGCGGGGCCATGTCAAACAATTATGACACTTTAGCCCAGTAATGTTACAAGAGTGCTTACGCACATAAGTAATATTAACAGCTTATTGTTATTACCACGTGCTGATTTATTGGTCTGGCGAGGGTGGGAATGGGGATTATATGGCTACTATCGTTAAGGCAGGAGGTCGCCAAGTGAATACGATCGTATACGTTGTGAGACACGCTGAG
This sequence comes from Paenibacillus marinisediminis, assembly GCF_054343325.1. Lineage (NCBI taxonomy): Bacteria > Bacillati > Bacillota > Bacilli > Caryophanales > Paenibacillaceae > Paenibacillus > Paenibacillus marinisediminis. The sequence continues at coordinate 858,734 of NZ_JBTGUH010000001.1, read as the reverse complement.
TCTCTGTTCGTTGAGGGCAAGGAGCGGACGCGCGGGTTAACAGATCGCGGATTAGCTGACGCTCTTACCATCAAGTCGATACTTATGAAAGAGAATATTGATCTATTCGTCTCGAGCCCCTACGAGAGGGCCGTTCTAACGATTCAGAATCTGGCGGATGCATGCGGCGCAAGCATCGAAATGTTCGAGGATCTGAGAGAACGAACGATGGGACAGTTCATGGATATTCATTTTTTAGAAGCAAAACGCAAGTTATATACGGACAGAAGCTTTGCATTCGATGGCGGAGAATCAAGCAGCGATGCTCAGCAGCGAGCAGTGATGGTAATGGATCATCTATTGGATGAACATAGAGGCAAGAGCATCGTGATAGGGACGCACGGAGATATTATGACGCTGATGATGAACTATTATAATCAGGCATATGATTTCGAATTCTGGAAGTCTATGACGATGCCAGATATCTATAAGCTGGAGTTTGAAGGTCATGTGTTGAACCAAGTTACTAGGCTGTGGAATGATTAGAGAAGCGGCCAACTCCATATTTGCAATCAAGCAGTGGGGAGTGAACCCCGCTGCTTTTTACTTTTGATCAGGTACTGTCTCATGCGGATCATTTCGAACTTTAGTCAGCATTTCGTCATTGAAATGATAGACGATAAGGGTTAAAGTTAATCAACGTGGAAGCGTTTTATGTCGTGAGAGTAACAGCAATACCAACTTCTTAGTGAACAATAGGAGATAATATGCTAACAACTGCACAACAAAAGGAACTATCACTCAAATTTGAACAGATGAAGCTGCTTGCAGGGGAACGTGAGCAAGAGCTATTTGATGTACTCGACACATGCACAGCTGAAGAAAAGGTTTGTATGCAGTATTTGTACGCGCATATGCCGATCAGCGACATGGCGAATTATGATGGCGATTTATTTTTGAAATTTGTTCGACATGCACTGAAGGTAAGATCGATCATGCCATGGGGCAAAGATATCGAAGATTCGATGTTCTTGAACTATGTTCTACAATACCGGATCAACAATGAAAATGTGGATTTCTACCGAGAACTATTCTTTGAGGAAATATACCCGACGATCAAAGAGATGGACATCCATGAGGCAACGATAGCCGTTAACTACTGGTGCTTGGAGAAGGCGACCTATCAGAGCACGGATATCCGTACAGCGTCTCCATTTACAATCTTGAGAAATGCGTACGGCAGATGCGGAGAAGAGTCTACCCTTGCGGTTGCAGCCTTGCGAAGCGTCGGTATCCCGGCAAGACAATGCTATGCCCCTAGATGGACTCATTGTGACGATAACCATGCTTGGGTAGAAGTGTGGATCGACGGCAGATGGCAGTTCCTCGGCGCATGCGAACCGGAGATGCGCTTGAATACAGGCTGGTTCAGGCTTGCTGCATCGAAGGGAATGCACATTCACAGCAAGGCATTCTCCGATCTCGTAGAAAGAGATGAAATCGTTGCACAGTCTTCCAGATTAACAGAGATCACGATTCTGGATCGCTATGCGGATACGAAGGTGATATCCGTGCGTGTCGTGGATGCAGCAGGCGATCCTGTAGAAGGCGTCAACGTTCGCTTCGAGATCATGAACTACGCAGAATTATTTTCGCTTGCCATCCTGAAGACGAATGAAGCAGGTGAGGTAAGCTTTAGAACCGGATACGGAGATATAGTTGTATTCGCGCATAATGAACGTCACTATGTCATGGAGAAAATGGACACTCGGAAGGCAGACAGCATCGAGCTTGTACTTGATGAGTGCCATCGAGTGCCGACATCGATCGTTGATCTTACACTTGTTCCGCCTGTAGGTGGAGTGGAAGACGAACCGGAGCTGTCAACCGAAGTTGAGCATGAGCAGAAACGGCGCAGCCAAGAAGCAGAGAGCAAGCGGAAGGTTTATGAGGCTACATTCTGCAATGGGGAACGGGCAACAGATTATGCGGCGAAGTACGGTGAGTACGCCGCTGATGCAGCGGCACTGTTGGAGCAATCGCGAGGCAATTATGCTGAGATCATCGCTTTCTTAGAAGATGAGACGACGAATGAGCATCTTGCCTATAAGATAGCGTTGTTGCAGTCCTTGAACAAGAAGGATCTGACTGATATTACGAATCTGATCCTTAGAGATCATTTAATAGCAGCTATGCCATATCTTCAAGCATACGACAACGATATATTTACAGCCTATCTGCTGTGCCCGCGCATCGCGTATGAGGTGATCAGTTCATACCGTTCAGCTATACTAGAAGCCATCTCGGAAGAGCAGCAGCGTTCGTTTAGAGCTGATCCGCAGTCGATTTACCGCTACGTAGATTCGGCGATCAAGACGTGCAATGAGCTTGAATATGAGACGTTAAGCGCTTCTCCTGCAGGCTTGCTTGCGTTGAAGGCTGGCAGCATTTTGTCGAAGAAGCTGCTCTGCGTATCCATTATGAGAACATTAGGCATACCAGCAAGAATTGAAAAGGCTGACGATGTCGTCGAGTATTGGAGTAACGGCGCTTGGGTTATCGTTCCAACATGCCCGAATGAGGCGTATTCTAGATCAGCATCGTTAACGTTGAAGAAGGCAAGCGATGTCAGCTTCGATTATTATCGTAACTACTCAGTCGCCATTCTCGAGGAAGGACACTTCACAACCTTGAACTTTGAAGACAGCGCTTGGTCTGGTGACGAGATTCGCTTTGAGCTGAAGCCGGGCACATATCGCGTGATTACAGCTGATCGTCAAGCGGATGGGACGCTGCATAATAAACTGTATCATGTCCAATTGGAAGCGAACGAACACAAGGCGTTATCCATTGAGCTGGCGGAAGTTAAAGGACTGACGAAAGCGGTGCCAGTGAGGGATTATGAGCTTAAGACGTTGGACGGGAACTCCGTTAAGTTGTCCGAGCTCTTGAATCCGAGCCGCAATATTGTATCCTGGCTGGATGTCAGCGCTGAACCAACCGAGCATCTGCTGAATGAGATCATCGAATCGAAGGACAAGTTCAATTCGCTGAAGCCTGCGACTGTACTTATCTTGAAAGATGCTCAGGATCAGAATGACCCTACCCTTATGAAAACGTTGAAGGAGGTTCCGCATATCCAGCTTGTTGTAGGTGCGAGCGACGATGATATCGATCCACTTTACGATGGCTTTGATATTACGGTTAAGAAGCTCCCATTGGCCGTGATTGTGGAGGAAGAGCTAACTGCGACTTACGGATGGTCTGGGTACAATGTCGGGATCGGCGATATGCTTCTGAAGAATCTGAAGAAGTAGAACGGAACAACATTGAATTGATAATATCAATGGTATACTGGGCGTATTTTTGCTAAGCTTCGCCTTCGGTTGTGCGGCAGACCTGCTGGATTATTTGGGCTCAGATGATAAGGAAGATGTAAGGAAACGTAAAGCAGGTGTCATCGCAATGTTTCTAATAAGTATACCCAGCTTTACATACGGACTTGTACAGCTGTATGTGATCTATAACTAAGGGGCGGTGTGATCAGATGCATATGCGCCAGATTGATCACGCGCTGCAATAAGAATGGACTAACAGTCGGCTATGCTGCTTCAGGCAGCTCGGCCGACTGTTATTTTGTGTGAAGCTGGGCAAGCTAAAGAGAGCAAGCGATACTGTTATTCCTTACACTTCGTCCGCAAGCTCACGGAACGACTTGATCTTTCCGTGCGGATGAGGAGTTTGCTTACGAATCTTGTTCGCATTATCGCGACGGTTCTTAGGAATAGACATTAGGCATTTCTCCTTTGCTCATCTGCATCATTCCTGACGGCTGAGGGCGAACCAGCGCCGAGAATGTATGCTTATAGTGGTCTGGTTGCCTGAGCTCTATCCTCACAAAAGTTTGGTCCTGATTACAGCTATCCGAGACAGAGGGATCATGATCGAAAATCATTCACATTCTATTCGATATGCCGTAGATGCTATCGCTTACTCAGTGTAATATAATACATTCAAGATGTTATATAGTATTATGAATGGAATAATTCATAAAGTAGAGGAGCGATCTATATGAATCCAATAGGCTATCCGCATGATTATTCAGCCAATCCCAAACGATATGATCATATGATTTATAATCGTTGCGGCAAGTCTGGGCTGAAGCTTCCAGCTATTTCACTTGGCCTATGGCACAACTTCGGCGGAGTCGATACATACGAGAATGGCCGTGCGATGCTGCGCCGCGCATTTGATTTGGGAATTACTCATTTTGACTTGGCTAACAATTACGGTCCACCTCCAGGATCTGCTGAAGAAATGTTCGGCAGAATACTCCAAACCGACTTTAAACCTTACCGCGACCAGATGATTATCTCAAGTAAAGCTGGGTATCATATGTGGGAAGGGCCGTACGGCGAGTGGGGATCTAAGAAATATTTGGTGGCGAGCTTGGATCAAAGCTTGAAGCGCATGGGGCTTGATTATGTGGATATATTCTACTCACACCGTCCCGATCCGGATACGCCGCTGGAAGAAACAATGGGTGCTCTGGATCAGATTGTTCGTCAAGGTAAAGCACTTTATATTGGAATATCCAGCTATAGTGCGGAACAGACGGCAGATGCCATACGCATTCTGAAGGATCTGGGAACACCGCTGCTCATCCATCAGCCTAGCTATTCTATGCTGAATCGCTGGATCGAGAACGGTTTACAGGACGTGCTGGAGGACAACGGCGCAGGCAGTATCGCGTTCTGTCCGCTGCAGCAAGGGCTGTTGACGAATCGCTATCTAAACGGGATTCCAGAAGATTCACGCGCGCATAAGACGAGCGGTGCCTTACAAGAGAAGGACGTCAATGAGAAGGTCATTCACAAGGTGCGCGAGCTGAATGAGCTTGCACATCGCCGCGGTCAATCGCTGGCACAGATGTCGCTTGCATGGGTGCTCCGTGGTGGTCGAGTAACATCGGCTCTCATCGGCGCAAGCCGAGTGAGTCAGATCGAGGAGAATGTAAAGGCGCTTGATAACCTGAGCTTTGATGAGCAGGAACTGAACGAGATTGAGCAGATCTTGGCAGACTAACCATATACGAATAGTGAAGTCTCCTCTGGGTGTTTACAGGGGAGACTTCTTTTATTAGCGTCGGAACATCACTATGATGTACATATGAAGTTGCTTCCTGCAGCTCATTTCAGGTAATAATAGAAATAGAATCTTTAGTGAGAAGGGGTGCGCATGATGGATAGCATTCAACCTATACCGGATCATATCGCGCTTAATATGAAATTAATGTTTGTCGGTTATAATCCAAGTATTCGATCTGGAGAAACAGGTCATCATTATGCGAATGCCCGCAACCGCTTCTGGACGATTCTGGAGCAATCAGGCATAACGGAGCGGCGTTACAGTGCGGATGAAGATCAGGATTTATTAGCCCAGGGGATCGGCTTCACGAATATCGTACCACGGCCGACGAGAACTGCCGCCGAGATAACCTCAGAGGAGTATGCGGAAGGAAGCCGAGAGCTCAGACGAAAGATAGAGCTGTTTCGCCCAGAGAGAGTGTGCTTTGTAGGAAAAGGGGTGTACGAGGCATTCAGCGGCAATCGTCACGCAGCATGGGGATTCCAGCCCGATTCTGTAGTTGCAGGGGTTAAAGAGTTCGTGGCTCCTTCTTCGAGCGGTCTCGTGAGAATGAAGCTGGAAGATGTGATATCCATCTACAAGGAGCTGGCGCAAGACTTACGACATAACAAGTAGTGGTAGGACATGAACTCTAAAACATGGTATAGTGTGCGTAACGAAAATTGAAGAGGTGATCGAGCTTGTCGAAATTTTTGGGGTTTTCCTTTCTGTGGTGGTTCTTTGGCAATCCATTAATAGCTATTATCGTAATGCTTCTCATCTTATATTTCATAGATCGTCGTTTTATAGGCTTATCACCAAGTATGATGCGTCCTATTCGGCGTATGCAGCGGATATCGAAGCTCAACCAGGGGCTTAGTGCGAACCCGCACGATACGTCTGCCAAGCTGGAGCTGGCCCATCTTCTGATTGAACGTCGTCATTATAGTGAAGCCCGCAAGTGGCTGGAGCCGCTGCAGGATCGAATGGATCAATCTGCTGAGTATTGGGACGACCTTGGTACCTGTTATCTGTATACAGGTGAGACGGAGCGCGGCGAAGCTGCGATTCGCTACGCACTGCAGATTAATCCGCGAGTAAAGTATGGTCAGCCCTATTTGCGGCTTGCGAAGCACTATGCAGCTATAGACAAGCAGAAGGCGATTGCTCTATTGGAAGAGTTCGGCGGCATTCATTCTTCGTCCTGTGAAGGGTACTATCGGATGGGTATCTTGTATGCAGAGATCGGACGCAAGAAAGATGCGAAGGATGCTTGGGAAGAAACGATACGAATCTACCGTTCTTCACCGAAATATGTAAAACGCAAAGAGCGCGCTTGGATGATTAAGAGCCGCATCAAGTTGTTAACAGCAGGTTAGTTAAGATATTGTAGATAAAAGTTCACACTTCCACTTGATGAAGCGTTTTCTTCAAGGGGTTGGATAGAATATGCAAGGATGAAGCAGTATATATTCATATCCTTGTGATCAGTATTCCAGATGAAGCCTAAAGACCGAAAATGATGAATCCTGCTGTCATTTCTTATTTTCGCAAATTCGCGCTGTTCGTTATACTAATAAACGTTCAATCTGGATCTCATGACAAACAAGGAGCGATAAAATGCATTTATCCGAGACAGCGCGTCGCCAGGAACTGATGAAACGGCATATCCATCAATATTTGATGCAGGATAACCAACAGGGGTTGACGCATCAGGAGCAATATTTACTCAACCATATGATTAAAGAGCTGCACACACAATCACACGAGTCATCCGTACATGCTGCGGATGTAAAATAAATAGTCATTCCCTCATCCTTTGAATCGTAGGTTCAAAGGATTTTTTGTGTTTATCTTGTATATCTATTAGAGGAGGTTCTTATTGCTTCCATCTTATGATTCAGTAGTCCGTATTTAGGTTTAGAAATAGGGATGGGGACAATATAGCGTTCTCTCGCATTAGTGCTGAAAAATGAGATTTCGGCAGGATCAACTTAGACATTCGAGAAGAGGAGCGAATAGCGATGAAGAAGCATGCATTAATCGTTCAAGGAGGCTGGGATGGACACCAGCCGCAGGAGGTTGCGGAGTTGCTCGCAGGAGTGCTGCAAGAAGAAGGCTTTGAAGTTCATATATCGAATACATTGGATAGCTTCAAGACTGAAGACTTGTCCAGTATGAATCTAATCGTCCCATGCTGGACGATGGGGGAGATTGCATCCGATCAATTGGAGCCGCTGCTGCGTGCCGTTCACGAGCATGGTGTAGGAATTGCAGGCTGCCATGGAGGCATGGGCGATTCGTTCCGCAAGGAGACGGAGTATCAGTATATGGTTGGCGGTCAATGGGTAGCGCATCCGGGCAATGACGGTGTCGTATATCAGGTACATATTAAGGATCACGAGCATGAGATCACAGCTGGAATGCAGGATTTCACTGTCGTGTCAGAACAGTATTATATGCATGTGGACCCTGCCATTCATGTATTGGCGGATACGGTGTTCCATGGCCATGTGCACATGCCTGTTGCGTGGACGAAGCAGTATGGAGCGGGCAAAGTATTCTATTGCTCGTTAGGCCATCAGGCGGATATTGTTGCGATGCCGGAAACGCTTGGCATGATGAGACGCGGCATGAAGTGGGCCGCGAAATAAGAAGCTGCAAAAGCATAAATTAGGGAGCAAGAGGAGGACACAAGAAATGACGGACAACAATCGTAAAGTTGAACCATTGCGCGCAGGGATTATTGGATGCGGTAACATTAGCGATATATACTGTCATAACTTACAGCGCTGTGCAGAGGTTGAACTGGCAGCTTGCGCGGATCTAGACCTGGAACGGGCGCAGCTTAAAGCGGCGAAGCACGGCATTCCCCGAGCATTAACCGTCGAAGAGATGCTGAGTGATGAAGATATAGATATCATTATTAACCTGACGATTCCTGCCGCGCATGCGGAGGTCAACATTCGTGCGCTGGAGGCGGGCAAGCATGTCTATGTCGAGAAGCCCTTTGCCGTTGAGCTTGAAGACGGCAAGCGAATGCTGGAGCTTGCTGAAGCGAAGAACTTGCTTATTGGCGGTGCGCCTGACACATTCCTAGGCGGAGGCATTCAGACCTGCTTGAAGCTGATCGAGGATGGCGTCATCGGCAAGCCGATCGCCGCGTCTGGCTTCATGCTGTGCGGCGGTCATGAAAGCTGGCATCCTGCGCCTGAATTCTACTATAAGCGCGGGGGCGGCCCGATGTTTGACATGGGTCCGTACTATCTGACCGCGCTTGTCGCTCTGCTTGGACCGATTCGGCGCGTAACCGGCTCGGCGCAGATTACATCACCTCAGCGGACGATAACAAGCGAGCCGTTGAGCGGGCAAACGATTGAGGTAGAAGTTCCGACTCATATTGCCGGTGTACTGGACTTCGAGGAAGGGGCTATCGCCACGCTCGTTACCAGCTTCGATATCCCGGCAGGAAGCGATCTTCCGCCAATCGAGATTTACGGAACACATGGCACGCTTCGTGTTCCGGATCCGAACTCCTTTGGCGGACCTGTGTACCTGAAGCGGCTGGGAGCGGCGGACTGGGAAGAGATCCCGCTCGTCTATGGATATGCGGACAACTCTCGCGGAATCGGTCTCATCGATATGGCGCGCGCTATTCGTGCAGGGGCGCCGCATCGAGCAAATGGCCAGTTGGCTAATCACGTGCTTGAAGCGATGCACGGCTTCCATATTGCATCTTCATCGGGAACCCATTATGAGATGAAGTCCCGCTGTGAACGCCCGGCACTCTTTGGTGCTGCTCCAGATAGCGTACTGTAGGAAGGCTCAACCTTCACCTACCGGTGAGCTTTCGCCAATACCTAGAAGCTAAGATCAACTTATGAGAATGGAATATAGCCGCTGCAGTCCGGCAATGTCAGGAGCCGAGCCGCAGCGGCTATATTGGCTGTTGGAGTTAGGAGAATGGGATAAGATCCTCAACCTCATTAATAGAAAAGCTATAGACCTGTTTCTCATCTACATGGTATACATTGATAACTTGAGTCTCGCTGTCATAGCCAACAATTCGTCCAGGCAAAGACAATTTAGTTCCTCTTCCCTTATTAATGAGAAGGCGGATTAGCTTGTTCTGATCGATGCAAGCCTTGATCAGATCTTCAATAGAGAGGATACATTTAGCAGCGGGATCGTCATGTGGGTCTTCAGGGCTGTTAATTTCTGTAAGTTGGCTTTCGTGAGATAGTTCTTTAGTAGGTCGATAAGATTTCATAGTGCACTCCAAAGGTAAATTTATAAAAGAATTATACAATAATTTTATCTCAAATGGTGAATGTTCTTTTCTTAAAACCTAACTTTACAGGTGATTATAACTAGTAACATTGTACGTGTTTGTAACTAATAACGTTGGTTTACTTTAAAGGGGATAAATGTAAAGCGGAGAACTGTTCAGGTTGGAACTGATATAAGAGGCTTGCATCATCATACGGAAATGTTCATATAGTTGCTATGAGTATATGGGCTCAGAAGAATTTGCAGGGGCATAACACATAAAAACACAGCTGCTTAAGGACGAAAGTCCTAAATTGCTGTGTTTATGGGTATATCAATAGTATCTTGTATTAGAACATGACCTTGTCGATCCATCGATCTCGCTGATCATTTAGATTAATGAACGTGCGATCCACTTCAATCATTGGACGAGTGGGGTAGTAGGGATTCAGCATGACTACTTTGCCTACCGTTCCATCGTTTAAGATGACGTTGCTTCCGACAGATAATCGGGCAACTGCATTGGAGAATACAAGTACAGCCTTAGGATCCAGCTTGCCAAAGCCATATTCAATCAGTTTATCAATGACTAAAAATGGGGATTCCGCTTTCTGATGCAACCGTTCAGAACACATGGCATGATACATATCGATCACCGCGACGATCTTGCTGTAAGGATGCATCTGGGCACCGGTAATGCCTAGTGGATATCCGCTCCCATCTTCTCGCTCATGATGCTGAAGCGCTGCCAGCGCCACGCCTTGTGATAGTCCAGGAATATGCTTCAACTGCTCATAGCCATAAGTTGTATGCTGCTTCATATCTTCATACTCACTAGGCGTCAGCTTTCCAGATTCCCACAAGATCTTCGGATCGAGCCTCGTCTTCCCAATATCCATCAATATTCCCGCTAAGGCGACCTGCATTCTTTCACTTGAAGGAGTACCCATCCATTTTGCCATTATGTAAGCTAGTGTTCCAACACTGACGCTGTGCTCATACATGTATAGACTGGGATCCTCGGATCTTTTGAGTATAAACAGCAAGTTGGAATGAACATCTATGTCCTGTATGAGAGAATTAATAATTTGACGAATCTCCATGACTGGAATGTCTTGTTTCGCTTGCACCCGTTCGAATATACCTTTAAAAGCATGTGCAGCTGCGTTATAACGCTGTGAGAAATCAGAAGAGACATCAACTGTTTGGGCCGTTATATTCCCATTAAGATCAGACATGAGTGAGACCTCCTTATCTACGCTATAACAATTGATAACGGCTTTACTATTATTATCGGCATGTAACGATCTAAAATGAATATAATTAAGGTCACAAAGATACGGTGTTATGTCATGAATGTTACAGTCAGAAGCTGTATTCAAAAGGGCTGCACACAGAACATTTTTTTCTGTAAGCAGCCCTAATAGCATGTTGTTTATGAAGTTGTACATACAGCCGTAGACTCACGCTTGATCAACTTAGTCGGCAAGAGAATCTCCATAAATGGTTCTTCGCGATGCTTCATGCGCCAGAATAGCTGTTCGACCGCTTTCCTCCCGTACAGCGTCAGATCTACATCCATCGTAGTCGTACTCGGAACAGCTAATTGTGACAGTTGGCCATTATCGAAGCTGCAGATGGAGATATCGGCAGGGATTCTGTACCCCAATTGCTGCAGGGTAGAGTTAACGAGGAAGCCAAGCCCGTCATTGACACAGAACCAAGCGGTAGGCTGCTCCTTTAAGGCTTGCATCGCAGACAGAATCGTAACTTGGTTCTCCTCGGCATGCTTCAGAATCCATTCCTCGCGTACAGTCAAGCCGTAGTTATACATCGCTAATCGAAAGCCATCCAATCGCTCATAATAACTGGGGGAGAATTGAATGTTCCCTACGAATCCAATCTGCTTATGCCCTAACTGTACAAGATGAGAGATAGCTTCATAAGCACTAAAACGATTATTTATTAAGAGACAATCGGCATGCACATCAGGATGATGATGATCAATGAGCACGGTCGGAATTCCAGTCGCAATCACTTCATTGGTATATGAAGTATCAATATGGGATAAGATCAGAATTCCATCCACCTGATGATCCGCGATGAAGGAGGGCATGATCCGATTCTGCATCATCTCTTGTGTAATGGACTGGATGAGCAATTTACTGCCGCGGTTAGAGGCTTCACGCTCAATCGCTAAGTAGATCTCACCAAAGAAGCTCTTCTGAGAAAAAGCGAAGTCTGACGCAATCAGCGCAATGTTCCCTGTGCCTCTGCTAGGCTCCGATTCGATTATACGTTTGCGGCGTCCTTTTGAATACGTATACCCCATCTGCTCAGCGGCCTCATAGATTAGCCTGCGAGTCTCTTCAGACACGCCGTCCTTCCCTGATAGCGCTTGCGAAACAGAATTTTTAGAAATTCCAAGATGATCTGCGATATCTTGCATTGTTACTTTTGGTTTCATCTATAGAGTACTCCTTTTAACGAGAACTAGGAATATTAGGCGTTCTTGGAGAGTTCGTACAATGTTTTGGGATAAATGAACTGTATGCATGACATACTACTAACATTATGCCAGATATTCGTACATTACAAAACTAATTCCTTAAAAATAATTGTAACGTTACAAACGGAGTTAGTAAAGTGTGAATTCACGTTACTTGTAAGGTTGGTAATTGTTTCTTTCAATATAAACATTGTTGACAATCGGCATAAAAAGTTTAATAATGTGATTACAAACGCTTTCAAGTGTTTTGTAATCATATCTAGTAATGTTAATGAGAAATAAGTAACGTTACTAATTGAATTACCTAGATTATTCTCATCACAGGAGGAACTTCATCATGAAGAAGAAAATGGCTTTGTTACTTTCGCTCACTATGCTGTTCTCAGTATTAGCGGGTTGCTCGACAGGTAATGATGCTGCCAAGGGGCCAAAGACAGAAGACGGAAAAATTGTAGTTGAATTCTGGGCAGCTCCAAACCCGCCGCAGCAAGTGTTCTGGACGGAAATGGCTAAGGCCTATGAAGCAGTTAATCCAAACGTGAAAGTTAATGTAAGCGCGATTAAAGAAACACCAAGTTCAGAGGCAAGCATTCAGGCTGCAATTGCAAGCGGTAATGCACCTACCATTTCTGAGAACATCAACCGCGGATTCGCAGCGCAGCTCGCAAACAGTAAAGCGCTTGTGCCGCTCGAGGAAATGCCGCAATTCAAAGATATTGTGGATAGCCGCCACATGACGGAAACGATTAAACCTTGGAAATTTAGTGACGGACATCAATACTTGCTGCCGATCTATTCGAATCCAATGCTGATTGGATGGCGTTTGGATATTCTGAAGGAGCTTGGATATAACGAACCGCCTAAGACGTACAGTGAAGTGCTTGATGTAGCGAAGAAACTGAAAGCAAAATATCCTGACAAGTTCGTATGGGGTAAAGGTGCGGATCTAGCTGATCCAACTGCTTGGAAGCGTTGGTTCGACTTCTTTATCATGTACGACGCAGCGTCTGACGGCAACAAATTTATCGAAGGCGACAAATTCGTTGCTGATGATGAAGCTGGTATCAAAATGTTAGAGTTTGTAGCTGATCTGCAAAAAGAAAATGCAATTCTTGCAAAGAATGTAACCGATCCATTTGAAACAGGTGTAGGTCTGTTCACAGACGTTGGACCATGGGCGTTCAGCTTCTGGAAAGAGAAATATCCTGAGTTGAAATATGGTGAAACATACACATTGTCCTTGCCTCCAGTACCAGATGGAATGGATCCATCCCAGGCTAAGACATATGCTGACGCTAAGGGCTTAGTCATGTTCTCCAGTGTTCCGAAGGAAGAACAAGAAGCAGGCGCGGACTTCCTGAAGTGGGTATACTCTGACGCGAAGAACGATGTGAAATGGTTTGAAACAACAAACCTGCCTCCTGCACGCGATGACTTGACGACATTGCCTGAATTCCAAGCTATCTTGGATAAAAATCCTGAACTGCGTCCATATGCGGAATCCGTTCCACTTGGTGTGCCTATGATGGACAACCCTAAGTACAATGAACTGCAAACCATTATTGGAGCAGAAGCGTTCAATAAGGTCGTACGCGGTGAAATTGATCCAAAAACAGGTTGGGAGAACATGAAGAAGGCGATTGAAAAGGAACTTCAATCATGATAGAAAAAAACAATAATAAGTTGGGCTGGCTCTTCGCCAGTCCATACCTTATTTTCTCGATCGTATTCTTTTTGTTGCCACTGCTCTATTCGTTCTATCTTTCCTTTACCAACTGGGACATGATTTCACCGACCTATGATTTCGTTGGGTTACAAAACTTTACGAAAGCCTTAAGCTCACCAGGCGTTCAAGCGGCATTCTGGGTTACGTACAAATTCATGCTTGTATTCGTACCGCTCGTTACGATCATGTCACTCGGTGTTGCGGTACTGGTTCAGGGCTTACCAAAGTTTCGCAGCTTGTATCTGATCGGGTTCTTCTTGCCGTATATGTCTTCCGGCGTTGTTGCTTCCTTGATTGCTCAGGGCTTCTTGTCTTACAACAGCCCGATCAACGTATTCTTGCGCAATAACTTTGGACTCGATATTGATTGGCTCGGAACTCCGTTTTCGGCGCTATTTATTGTCGCGCTAATCATTGCATGGAAATTTACAGGCTACTATGCGCTTATTCTGACTTCAGGACTTGAGAGCATTGATAAAGAAGTATACGAAGCGGCTGCTATCGATGGTGTAACGGATCGTCAGCGCTTCTGGAAGATTACACTTCCGCTTCTGTACCCTGCCATGTATACAACGTTGATTCTGTCCTTCGGTGTAACATTCGGTATCTTTACGGAGATTTACCAGCTTACAGGCGGTGGGCCAAACTATGCTACGAATACGTGGCAGATGGAGATCTATAGTCAAGCCTTTACGAATCTGCAGACTGGTTATGCATCCGCTATAGCGCTCATGGCTTCTGTGGTGACGTTCATTTCCATCTTCTTCATTAGAAAATTCCTTGAAATGTGGGGTAAGCGAAATGGTTGGGTCTAAGCAAAACAATAAAACACGTCTGACGGTTCGCTATATCGTTGCGTCCTTGCTGCTCCTGGTCATGGTCTACCCGTATCTGTATATGGTATTAAACTCGTTTGCTGATTGGTCAATTGTAGATAAGAAGCTTATACCGACTGACTTTACGCTAAAGTCTTATGAGTGGTTGTTTACAGGCGGAGAAGCTGGAATCGCACGCCCATGGATCAATTCATTCTTCAACAGTGTGATCGTCTCCGTGGCCTCCACGGCATTGATGATGATCTTCGGGATCATGGTTGCTTATGCGTTATCGAAGCTTAAATTCAAAGGCCGCGATACCATTAACAACTTCGTCATGTTCCATATGTTCTTCCCGGCGATTATCTTGCTCATTCCGAACTTCCTGATCATTCAGAAGCTTGGACTGTACGATTCGTACTGGGGCTTGATCATTCCGAAGGCAGTCAGTTTGTGGGCGATATTTATGTACACGAACTTCTTTAAAGCAATACCAACGGTATTTATTGAAGCGGCTAAGCTCGATGGAGCTTCAGACTTTAAGATTCTGTATAAGATTATGATGCCGATGTCGAAGTCCATTACAACCGTTATCTTCCTGTTCCTGTTGATGGAACGCTGGACTGAGCTCCTATGGGATATGATCGCGGTGCAAAGCGACAGCATGTTGACATTGAACGTACTCTTGTCACAGATGTTCGGTCCTTACGGTGGATACCCTGGACCATTGTATGCAGCATCCACGCTGCTGACATTGCCTATTCTTATTCTGTTCTTGATCTTCGGTAAGAAGTTCAAGGAAGGTATGCAATTCAGCTTGAAATAAGAACATGTACCGCCTGTTCCGGTCAGTGGCCGAACAGGCGATATATTTAGGAGGAAGACTTGCATGACAACTGCGGCATGGTGGCAGCAAGCGGTATGGTACGAGATCTACATGCCGAGTTTCTGTGATGGCAATGGCGACGGGATCGGCGATTTCCCCGGAATTACATCCAAGCTTCCTGAATTGGTAAAGCTCGGAGTCGACGGAGTATGGCTGACGCCATTTTACAAGTCGCCAAAGGTAGATAACGGCTATGATATCGCTGACTATTATGCGATTGATCCTGATTATGGGACGATGGAGCAATTCGATGCCTTCATACAAGAAGCGCGGCGTCTTGGGATCAAGGTTATCGTCGATCTGGTGCTTAATCATACCTCCGCAGCTCATCCTTGGTTTCAGCAATCGAAGTCA
Source organism: Paenibacillus marinisediminis (assembly GCF_054343325.1). NCBI lineage: Bacteria > Bacillati > Bacillota > Bacilli > Caryophanales > Paenibacillaceae > Paenibacillus > Paenibacillus marinisediminis. The sequence goes on along the minus strand of NZ_JBTGUH010000001.1, from coordinate 843,069 downwards.
TCCCGTGAGAATCCGAAACGCGACTGGTATATATGGAAAGATCCCGTTGAAAGAGAGGCGCCGAACAACTGGGAGTCCTTCTTTGGCGGGTCGGCTTGGGAGTATGACGAAGCTACGGAACAGTATTACTATCACGCATTTGCCAAAGAACAAGTGGACTTGAACTGGGCGAATCCGGAAGTTCGAGCAGCTATGAAAGACGTTATGGGCTTCTGGCTGGATAAAGGCGTGGACGGCTTCCGCTTGGATGTTATTAACTTCTTGAAAGTATCAGATGACTATCCTGACAATCCGTATAACTCGGATAAGCATGAGCAGGAGCATCTGTATGATAAAGATCAGAACGGGATACTTGACGCAATAGCTGATATATGCGCGTATGTCCATGATCGTGAAGGCAAGTTTATGGTTGGTGAAGTTGGCTCCGAGGATATGGAACAGCTGAAGCGATACAGCGGCAGCGGTATGCTGGATGTCGTATTCAACTTCAATCTAGGCAGCCAGGCATCGTATAAGCCAGAGCGCTTTATGGAAGAGCTCGAACGGATGGAGCAGCTCCATGCGAAGGATCAGATTCCAACGCTCTTCTTCGGCAGTCATGATATGGCTCGCTTCATCTCGCGCTTTGGCGATGGGGATGAGGAGCTGGAAGAGAAGCGTGCCAAGCTTATGGCTGCGCTGATGCTGACTGCAAAGGGAGTGCCGTTCATCTACTATGGCGATGAAGTCGGCATGCGGGATTATGTTGCACCGCGAATCGCGGATATGCGTGATGTTCAGGGCTTAACAGCTTATCAGCTGGCACTCGACAGCGGCAAGCCTAAAGGGATCGCGCTCGCGGAAGCGAACGAGAAGTGCCGTGACAAATCGCGAACGCCTATGCAATGGAACGGAGACGAATACGGCGGGTTCTCTACAAGTGAGCCTTGGATCTCGATGGGGCCAGAGGTAGAGCGCTTGAACGTGGAAGCCCAGCGGGGGCGAGCGGATTCGATATATAGCTTCTACCAAGCTCTGTTGCGGCTGCGCAAGGAGAACCCCGCTCTGCATCAAGGACAATATGTAAACTGGAGCCGATCCGAGAATGTTCTGGTATATGAACGTCAGGCAGGCAATTCGAAGGCGTTGATTTTACTAAACTTCGGAGAGAAACCTGCAGAGGTTCCTGTTGGTTCCACATACAATCGGCAACCGGATTGTTCAAGCTGCCAAGCAGCGAAAACGGCCGCTGCGAATGTCTATTCCTTGGCACCTTATGAAGCAGCAGTATGGGTTAATTGAGTATAGTTCCAATCGTGATGAGAGTTTATATATACGATGATCGAATAGTGATGAAAATGAACAATGAGCATGGGGGGCAATCCATTTGAAGTTAACGAACAGCGGTGTAAAGACATGTGAAACGCTTCTTCAAGAATATATGGCTCTCAGCCCAATGGCGAAGGATGCTGAGAAGCTAAACTTTACAGGTGTAGGCGATAAAGATGTTTACAACATCACGGCACCTTTCCTGGATCAAGGTGAACTGGTTATTGCGGGACGCGTGGAATCTCGCGACAGCGAACATTCTGAAGTATTCTTCTTCGTTGAACGTGACGGAGCTTGGGTACCGCGCGAAGGAGCACCTACCTTCGAATTGCAGGATCCTTTCTTCACGCGTATTCGTGGCGAGCTGATTGTCGGCGGCGTACAGATCTATCCGCATCCAACGATGGAGAACGCATTGATGTGGCGCACGGTATTCTACAAAGGCGCTGCCATTCAAGAGCTGAAGCCATTCTTTACAGGTCCGGACGGCATGAAAGACCTTCGCTTGGTTGAGCTTCAAGATGGAAGTATCGGTGTATTCACTCGTCCACAGGGCGACAAGGGCGGCCGCGGCAAGATCGGCTTTACACGAGTAGAGCGCTTGGAGGATCTTAGCATCGAGATCATTAATGATGCGCCGCTGCTTGAAGGCCAATTCACGGACGAAGAGTGGGGCGGCGCCAATGAAGCGCATCTGCTTGCGAATGGTCTAATCGGCGTGCTCGGACATATCGCATGCTTCGATACTGCGGGAGATCGCCACTACTACCCTGGCGTGTTTGCATTCAATCCACAAACAGGCGAGCACAGCAATATTCAGTTGATCTCGATTCGTGACAAATTTCTACCTGGTGCAACAAAGCGACCTGATCTGGTCGATGTCGTATTCAGCGGCGGAATAGTTCGTCGCCATGATGGCACAGCTACAATCTATTGCGGTATCAGTGATGCAGAAGCTCACCGTATGACGATTCAAGATCCATTTTTATCATTCGAGCAGGCATAATGCTTTTTTACTAGATTTTTTTACATCTAAGGAGCTAACATGATGAACATTTATAGATATGAAGAGAATCCCATTATTACACCGGCAGATGTAAAGCCTCATCGTGATGACTTTGAAGTTATTGGCGCTTTCAACGCGGGTGTAGCTTCTTATAATGGCGAAGTGCTGCTGCTGCTTCGCGTAGCGGAGCGTCCAATTAGCCTTGACCCGATGATTGTTAAGGCGCCTGTGTACAATCCGAAGACGAATGAGCTGGACATCATTGAGCTTCGTACAGACGATGAGCGTTATGATTTCTCTGATCCGCGTGTCATTCGTAATGTAGCGAAGAGCGCAACGTTTGAATACCTGACTTCTATCTCTTATATCCGCATTGCGCGCAGCAAGGATGGTCACAACTTTACGATTGATGAGAAGCCGTTTATCTTCCCATCGAATGAGTTGGAGACGTTCGGGATTGAGGATCCGCGCGTAACGCAAATTGATGATACGTACTATATCTATTTCTCAGCAGTATCCCCAGTCGGTGTTGGCGAGTCAATGGTGTCCACGAAAGACTTCGTGAATACGACTCATCATGGCATGATCTTCGGTCCTGATAACAAGGATGTGCTCATCTTCCCTGAGAAAGCGAACGGCAAATACTACGCGCTGCATCGTCCGACGATGAAGAGCATCGGTAACCCTGAGATCTGGATTGCCGAGTCCGACAATCTGCTCTACTGGGGCAATCATAAGCATGTTATCGGCCTGCGTGAGGGAATGTGGGACAGCGGCCGTATGGGCGGCGGAGCGGTTCCATTCAAGACTGAAAAAGGATGGCTCGAACTCTATCACGGTGCGACGCTTGAGCACCGCTACTGCATGGGCGCTGTGCTGTTCGACTTGAACGATCCGTCGAAGGTTATTGCACGTTCTGAACATCCGGTATTGGAGCCGGAGGCGGATTATGAGAAGAACGGCTTCTTCGGAGATGTTGTATTCTCTTGCGGCGCGCTTGTAGAAGGCGATATCGTGAAGATGTACTACGGCGTAGCCGACACTTCAATGGCATGTGCGGAATTAAGCGTGAAAGAAATATTGGACAGCTTAAAGTACGTTTAAAGATAACGGGAAAGCCAAAGTCGGAAGGGACTTTGGCTTTCTTGTTAGTATGCGCGGCAGTAATCTTATTTGCATCATAAGAAGGAGAGTATGAAGTTGAAGCTATTGCTATCTGACAACTGGAAGCTAAAGGATTATAACGTCGGGGAAGCGCGGGATCTGGAAATCGCGTCGCCAGACTATATCGATTATTTCTGGATGACGACAAAGGTGCCGGGAGATGTTCATTCCACCTTAATCGAACGCGGCATTATCGATGATCCGTTCTTCGGTCATAACGATCAGAAGTGCCGTTGGGTGGAAGAGAAGGTCTGGTGGTACCGCACGACCTTCACCTGGGACGATACGCTCGAGGTGAACGAGCGTATGGAGCTTGTGTTTGACGGGCTCGACACGTTCGCGACCGTGTATCTGAACGGGGTCGAGCTGGGTTCGACCGATAATATGTTCATCGGTCATACGTTTGAAGTAACGCGCGAGCTGAAGCGCGGCAAGAATGTGCTGGCGGTGAAGATCGACCCTGTTGCGCTTCATGCGGAGAGCAAGAAGCAGTATGTATGGTCGGGCTTCAGCAAGAAGCGGGTCTGGACCCGTAAGGCACAGAGCCATTTCGGGTGGGATTGGGGCCCGCGCCTCGTGTGCGCGGGCATCTGGCGTGAGGTCCACCTGGTGAAGCGCAGTCGCGCTCATGTGGACCATGTGTTTGCACGCACGGCTGCGATTGCGGCCGAGGCGAAGGAAGCCGTGGTGGATGTCACAGTGGACATCCGCACGTATGAGCGCAGCCGCGCACACGGGTATTCGGTGTGCGCGGAGCTGCTGGATGCGGACGGGCGTGCTGTCGCGCGCCAGACCGCTCCGTTAGAGGGCTCCGCCGCGTATGTACAGGACGGAGCCCGCAGCGCATTCGCCTTGAGCAGCGAGCTGCAGCTCAAGGTTCTGAACCCGCAGCTGTGGTGGACCCACGACTTAGGCGATCCGTATCTATATCGCCTGCGCATCTCGCTGCTCGCCGGAGATGTGCTGCTGGATGAATATGAGCAGCAGCTTGGCATCCGCACTGTAGAGCTCCAGCTTCACGACGAGAAGGGGGAGCATGCCTTCACCTTCGTCTTGAACGGTGTGAAGCTGTTCGCCAAGGGCGCGAACTGGATCCCGATCGACAGCTTCATTGCAGCTGTGCCTGATCAACGCTACACGAACCTGATCGAGATGTCGAAGGCCGCGAATATGAACATGCTGCGCGTATGGGGCGGCGGCATCTATGAGCGCGACATCTTCTATGACGAGTGCGATCGTCTCGGTCTCCTCGTGTGGCAGGACTTCATGTTCGCCTGCGCGCTGTATCCTGACTACAACCGCAACTTCATGGACAATGTGCGCCGTGAGATTGAAGCGGTTGTAAAACGGCTCCGCAGCCGCACTTGTCTTGCGTTATGGTGCGGCAACAACGAGAACGATTGGCTGTACGAAGCGCTGCATGCGAGCGGTGAGATTCCGCATCCGTTCTATGGAGAGAAGATCTATCATGAGATGATGCCTGCTCTGCTTGAGCAGCTTGATCCTTCACGTTTGTTCTGGCCGAGCTCGCCATATGGCGGCAACGATCATAATTCTCGCGATGTAGGCGACACGCATAACTGGCAGGTATGGCACGGCAACATCGAGCCTCGTCAGTTCGGCGAGCCGCAGCTGCAGGATTACAGCGTGGAAGGCTTGTCGTTTAAGAAATTCAAAGGAGACACGACCAAGTTCGCAAGTGAATTCGGGATGCATGCCTCCTCGAATCGATATACGTTGCAGCGCAATATTCCGGAACGTGAATTCGTCTTTGGCAGTGAAGAGATGATGTATCGCAATAAGGACATCCATCATCCAAAGGGTGTGCTTCTGATGGAAGGCTACACGGGAGTCCCTCGTGACATCGAGGAGTATATGAATTACTCGATGCTGACTCAGGCTGAGGGCTTGAAGTACGGTATCGAGCATTACCGCCGCAACAAGCCGGAGACGAGCGGAGCCTTGTACTGGCAGTTGAATGACTGCTGGCCTGGGACGAGCTGGTCCGTAATCGATTATTACGGGCTGCCTAAGGCTGCTTATCATTACTCGCGCAAATTCTTTGCGCCAGTGCTGCTGACGATCGATCACGATGCAGGAAGCAATCTGAAGCTGTGGGTGCTGAATGACAAGCTGGAAGCTTATAACGACTCCATTGAACTGCTTGTCTATCGTATGGATGGAGGATTGGCAAGTCGACGCCTCTATGAAGTGAATATTGCTCCTAACAGTAAACAGATGATTGAGGAGCTGCAGGAAGCGGATATCTTGGCAGGTGAGGAGCCGACCAAGGTTGTCATCGTCATGCGTTCTGCTTCAGGACTAACCGAGGATAACTTCTATTATATGCGTGATCAACGGGAAATGATCTTGGAGACAGCTCAGCTGCAAGTTGAGGTGTCCGAACAGGAAGCATGTTCAGGTACGCTTCGGATTCGTACTGATCGATTCGCGCGCATGGTGAAGATTGAGCTGGATTCTCCTTGGGTTGTGATCGAGGACAATTTCTTCGATCTACTCCCTGGTCAGGATCGAGTCATTCGGATCTCTCATCCGAATGGCGATCTGATTCCTTGGGACAGTCTTCGAGTATCTGCGCTGAACACCAAGTAAGAATATAGCTGCAAGCTTCTCTTGAAAGTCTAGCAGCGCTATAGGAATTCGGAACCTCCAATACCTCATACAAGAGGCGTTGGAGGTTTTTTATTTTAGTCCCATTGCACTTCCGCGAGAGGAAGAAAGTACTCCTTCACCCCATTTTACGACACTCATAGAATTGAGACCGACGCTTCATGTAAATTGTTTCATTTACAATTATCTTAAATTTAAAGCAACCTCTGTTTACACTAAGGCTCTATTCTTAAATTGTTTGCAATACTCCATTTACTAGACAGGGGTACGATCCTGAATCTATTAACCCAAGGAGGAAAGATGAACAATGAATAGTAGACTTCAACGTAAGATTAGTCTGTTCTTATCAGTGCTATTGATAACATCAGTCTTAGCCCCGATCGGTCAGGCTTATGCTGACACCTCTTCCACCCCTGCGTCAATTCTAGATGAAAGGAGCTCAGAGATTGGACCAGGCGCTTCCTATCACAAGTATAGTATGAAAGACGTGAACGGATTTCAAAAAGCTGCGGTTGTTGAATTTGACCCTAAGAATCCAGCTTTAGAGCTCCAGCCAGGCCTAACGAATCATAAGGTGTTCGGGATGACTGGAGTCAGCAAAATGGCAACCGATGCTGATCAACCTGGCAACAAAGTAATTGCCGCAATTAATGGCGATTTCTATGATATGTCCAATGGCGTTCCTCTAGGCTTCTTTATGGGAGATGGTCGAATTCTTATCAGTCCCCCTGCTGACTGGAATGCCTTTGCCATTAAAGAGGATGGATCCACGATGTATTCCAGGAGTCCTCAATTAACACGGACGATCACTATTGATGGTGTAAGCAGTTCGATTACTCATATTAACCGTCCGCGCGGCAATGACAGCTTAAACCTGTATACTTTCGATTATAATACCTCGACGGATACGAATAATCTCGGTGACGAAGTCGTCTTGAATATGATTAGCGGTGATATCAAGAGTGGACATACCATGGTACTCGAGGTTGCTCAGATACATAAAGACAAAGGGAATACTCCGCTCGCAGCGGGTCAAGTCATCTTGTCCGCATCAGGAACCGCTCGTCAGCTGCTGTCCGGCCTCGAGGTTGGCGATCAAGTGACAGCAAGCTTTCAGCTTAGCTCTGGTTGGGAAGATGTGACCATGGCGATAGGCGGGAGCACCATCTTAGTTGTAGATGGTGAGGTACAGCCCAACGGCGACAAAACACTAGCTCCTCGCACTGCGATCGGTACGAAAGCGGATGGCAAGATCATTCTCTTCGAGATCGATGGCAGACAGCCTGGCTATAGCGAAGGGGTTACTCTGCAGCAGCTGGGACAGCTTATGAAGGATATGGGTGTCGTTAATGCCTTGAATCTGGATGGCGGCGGTTCATCTACTATGGTCATTCGTCCAGCTGGTGAAACGGCTCGGAAGGTCGTAAATAGCCCTTCTGATGGTAGCGAGCGTTCGACAGCTAACGGTCTATTGCTCGTGAATAAAGCGGCAGAAGGCCCTGCGACTGCTCTCGTCGTTAAGCCAAACTTAGAACGAGTTCTGGCCGGAACGACTTCTGTCACGTTCTCAGCTGCGGGGGTCGATGCTAATCTTCACCCTGCGTCGATCTCGGATGCACCTGTATGGTCGGTTGATTCGTCGATCGGAACGATTGATCCTGTGACCGGACAGTTAACTGCAAGTTTAAGTCCAGGCACTGGAACGATCACGGCAGCAGCAGGAGGAATATCAGGTACGGCTCAGATTGAAGTCGTCGATCAGCTCACAGAGCTTCGATTCCCCCATGAGTTAAAAACATTTGAGTCGGGAAAATCAGAAAAGCTCTCTGTTATGGCGCTGAGAGACGGCCAGATTATCCAAGCGGACAACAAGCTACTTCAATGGAGTGCTGATCCAGCTATTGGTACTATCGATGCTGACGGGGTGTTTACCGCTGCCAACGGCACTGACCTGAGTGGGAAAATCACCGTCAGTTATAAGGGGATATCGACAAGTATGGATGCGAATGTAGGCGTCCCTCCTGTAATTTTAGAAGATTTTGAGAATGGGCTGGACAAATACAAGACTACAGAAGGTGCTAATTACGTGAAGTCAGTCGCAAGCATCGAATCCACGAATGAAGAGTTCATTCGCTTCGGCAATGGCGCTTTAAAGCTGGATTATGACTTCATAGGTAAGTCGGGCACCTCCGGAGCCTATCTTCAGACGAAAGATTCATCTATGAATATTCAGATTCCAGGCTATCCTGAGAAGATTAGCATGTGGGTATACGGAGACGGCAACAAGCATTGGCTGCGCGCTCAGCTTCGAGATCCGAAGGGCACGATACCGATTGATTTTACAGATGAAAAGACGGGAGTTGACTTCAAAGGCTGGAGATACCTTGAAGCAACGGTTCCTAAGGGCAGAACATTGCCGCTCTCTATGGATATGCCTGTTCGTTACATGGAGCCTTCCGCTGCGAAGAAAGATGCAGGCACCATATACGTAGATCAGATTCGAGCTCTCTATGGACCAGCTAATGATGATTTGGATCCGCCTGTTATCAAGAACATCTCGCCAGCCGAAGGCTTAACGGTTAAGAACAATAAACCTGTTATATCGGTAAATGCTGAAGACTACGGATATGACCATGCGCAGAATCCGGGCAACACACTCATCGATCCTGCTTCCATACGTATGTATGTAGATGGCATACGGGTTCAGCATACACTCTATCCGCCTGAAGGTCGTATTCATTATACGCCGACGGTGCCGCTCGCAGACGGTGTTCATCAAGTGAAGGTTCAAGTGAAGGACTTATCGGGTAACCAAACGACTAAACAATGGACGTTCCAGGTGGATACGGGCGCTGCCAAGATCGAATATACGACGCCGACAACGCTATATGCCGGTGAAACGTATGCTGTGGATATTACGGCGAAAAATGCTTCAGTTATAAAGAACGCCAGCCTATCGTTAGCGTTCGATCCGAAGCTCGTCAATAGCCTGCAAGTCATTGCAGGAGATAAACTAACCGATGGACAATTGAATTCTGAAGTGGATGAAGCAAATGGAATAGCTACCATTCAGCTAAGCCAGTTAAGTTCGTCAGCATTAACAGATCAGGACATTCTTGCTCACATCCAATATCGAGTGAAGCCTGAAGCTGAAGGAACGCATACACTTAGCTTTAAATCCGGCTCGATTGAATTTACGAATGCAGGCGAGACGGTGTTCCCGTTCTTCGGGCTCCCTATTCGATCGGACATTAAGAATAAGCTGCAATTAACGTGGAATAAAGACGGTATCGTTCAGGGCTACCTTACTGAATTCAAGGTAAGCGATGAACAAGGGCAGCCTGTCGAAGAGGCCAAGATAATCGCTGATGGAGCGGAGATTGGCAGTACTGATGCACAGGGGATCTTAACGACGGATGCTCTTACGAAAACCCCGAAGAAATATCAGTTGCAAGCTAAGCTTGGTTCTGCTTACAGCCGTGTCGAGACATTTACCGTATCCGGTCATGCTGGAGCTCCAATCCCATCCAATGTCGTCGTAACGATGGGGCAGGATCCTTCCACATCTCGAGGCTTCACCTGGCAGACTAATCCGACAACGATCGGATCTGTAGTAGAGATCGAGAAGCAGTCCGAATTCACAGGCTTTAATTCGCCGCAAACGCTGCAATTCACAGGCTCGAGCAGCTTGTACAGCACGCAGGACCTCGGCACCGTCCGTGTCCATAAGGCTGCTGCTGCAGGGCTTGAGCCAGGCACAGCCTATATGTACCGTGTAGGTGACGGTAATGGAAATTATAGTGTTCAAGGAACATTCCAGACCGATAGTCGTACGGATGAACCATTCAAATTCCTGTTCTTTGCGGACTCACAAGCGACAGATCAAGCAGGCTACAATCTGTGGGGCAACACTGTGAAAACAGCAGTTGCAGAGCATCCAGATGCGCAATTTATGCTGCATATTGGAGACATGGTAGACAGCGGGTTCAAGGAAGCCGAATGGAATATGTGGTTCAACGCAGCCCAACAGGAGCTGATGAATACGACATTTGTCGCGGCTATCGGGAACCATGAGGCTATGCAGAATGGCAACAGTGATTTCAATGCTCATTTTAACCAACCGGGCAATGGATTGGATTCGTTAAAGGGCAGCAACTTCTCCTTCGACTATGAGGATGCTCATTTTGTTGTACTCAACAGTGAAGGGCAGCTCCAAGAGCAAGCGGAATGGTTGAAGGCGGATCTGGCGAACAACGATAAGAGCTGGAAGATTGCGTTCTTCCACCGCGGTCCTTATGGCAGCATTTACGATTCTGATACCGTCCGCAATTACTGGGCTCCTATATTGGAAGCCGGCGGGGTTGATCTCGTTCTAAACGGACATGATCATATTTACTTGAGAAACCAGATGAAGGACGGTCAGAAGGTTGAACAAGGCAAAGGAACCACATATGTTGTCGGAGGGTCCACAGGACCTAAGTTCTATTCCCTAACGAATAGACCTTGGATCGACATCTATGATGAAGAGAAGACGCAGATGTATTCATCCGTCGAAATTAATGGCGATCAACTGAACTTCATCACGAAGACGGTTGGAGGACGCGTTGTCGATCAATTTACACTGCATAAGAAAGACGCACCGTTACCGACAGAAGTCATCATGGATCAGCCGCAGGTCACTCTAGGTGTAGGAGAAAGTGCACAGCTTCAAGCAACCGTCCTGCCTATTGAAACAGCCGATAAGAGTCTAACTTGGTCCGTCGTTGATTCATCTCCTGAAGCCGCGGTTATGGTAAGCCAGGATGGGCTTGTAACAGCGCTGCATGAAGGAACTGCCGTCGTGCGTGCGACAAGTGTTGTGGACAGTGTATATGGCGAGAGCACGATTCACGTGACTGCAGACAGCGTGATTCTACCGGAGATGGTTAATATTCATTCAAAGGATTCCAGCCTATATACAGGGCAGAGCATGCAGCTAACCGCGGAGGTACTGCCAGAGCAGGCCTATAGCAAGGACGTGACTTGGTCAATTCAAAATGATTCGGTTGCTGGTGCTGCATCGATTAGCGAGAACGGGTTGTTAACAGCACTTCGTCCGGGGACTGTGATGGTACGGGCAACGAGTGTAGTAGAAAGTGTGTACGGTGAGCGAACTTTCACCATAAAGGATGTTCCGGTTGTCGATCCAGAGCCTCCGTTACCGACAGAAGTCATCATGGATCAGCCGCAGGTCACTCTAGGTGTAGGAGAAAGTGCACAGCTTCAAGCAACCGTCCTGCCTATTGAAACAGTCGATAAGAGTCTAACTTGGTCCGTCGTTGATTCATCTCCTGAAGCCGCGGTTATGGTAAGCCAGGATGGGCTTGTAACAGCGCTGCATGAAGGAACTGCCGTCGTGCGTGCGACAAGTGTTGTGGACAGTGTATATGGTGAGAGCACGATTCACGTGACTGCAGGCAGCGTGATTCTACCGGAGATGGTTAATATTCATTCAAAGGATTCCAGCCTATATACAGGGCAGAGCATGCAGCTGACCGCGGAGGTACTGCCAGAGCAGGCCTATAGTAAGGACGTCACTTGGTCAATTCAAAATGATTCGGTTGCTGGTGCTGCATCGATTAGCGAGAGTGGATTATTGACAGCCCTTCGTCCAGGTACGGTGACGGTACGGGCGACAAGTGTAGTAGAAAGTGTGTACGGTGAGCGAACTTTCACCATAAAGGCTGTTCCGGTTGTCGATCCGGGTTCAAGCGACCCGATTGTTAAACCGCCAGCAGAGAACGAGGATACATTGGTCATTACATCTGATCAACTGCGTGAATCGATTCAGAACGGAATGGCGATTCTGTACATCGATAAGCCTGTACAGTTTATCCAGCTTCCATCTGATGCGGCAAGCATTCTGAATGGAAAGTCGCTTCAAATCGTGATGCAGCAGATCAAGCTGACGATTCCTTATTCCTTGATCAGTGATCCAGCCAACAAAGGGATTCTTACTTTAAGCTATAAGGAAGCAGCTGCTGAGGGTACGAAGAAGCAGGTAGATAAGCTGGCTCGTGAAACTCATGCAGAGCTGCGCGCGGCAGGTCAGCTGTTTAGCATACAGCTAACACGAGCAGTGGAAGGTGGAGCGAGCCAAGAAGTTGTAGCTTATAAGCCATCTATGAAGATTGAGCTGGCTGTTGATTCGTCAATTAATCCGAAGCTGGCAGGCGTATATGAAATTCTAACTGATGGCGAGCTGCGCTATATCGGCGGCACGGTCTCGGATTCTAAGATTGTTGCAAATATTGATCATCCAGGAAACTACGTAGTACTCGAATACAACAAGCATTATAGTGACATTCCAGCTGGTTTCTGGGCTGAGGACGTCATTAAAGAGCTTTCCGCGAAGCAGCTTGTTAAAGGTGTAAGTTCAACCGCATTCGCACCAACCGCTACTGTTACGAGAGCTGAATTTATCTCGATGCTCGTTCGTGTGCTGGGTCTTGAAGGACATGGTACTGCAGGCTTTACAGATGTACCGGAAACGGCATGGTATGCCGACGCTATCTATGCAGCGGCTGAAGCTGGTATCGTGAACGGCGTCAGCGCGACGCTGTTCAAGCCTGAAGCTTCGATTACACGCGAGGAGATGGCAGTTATGCTCGTTCGCGCCTATGAATATGCGACAGAACAGAGCGTCCAAGCGGCGCCGGGAGCGAATGGCTTTAAGGATCTCCATAAGGCATCTTCATGGTCCCAAGAAGCAATCGCCGGAGCGAGTGCGCTCGGTCTTCTGAAGGGGCGAAGCGAAGGTGTATTCGCGCCGAAGGGTATTGCTACGAGAGCGGAGAGTGTGCAGGTTGCCTACAATCTGTTGAGCAAGCTCTCACTCTTTGGAAACAATCTCGGCAAGTGATTAGGTGAGGCTGAGCGAGAATCAGTGGTCATATGAAGTGAACTTCAACTAGGTAATTTGCAAGCCAATAAGGGGCTGTCCCAAAGTGGATTTTTTCTACCTGGGAAAGCCCCTTTTTTTCGGCTCTCCGATGTGGTTGTGGCGTCTGAGACTTCGTCGATAAAATCGATAGCTAACTACTATCTACAGGGGTGGGAACGGACACACGAGCCGCTATTTGCAGCAAACACCACTAATTCGCCATACTAGCGGACCGTAGAGCCGTTATTTGACCCGAAAAAGCCGTTTAGTGCTGGTTTTGAAGCAAATAGCGTCATCTGTGTCCGCAAACCCTCAAAAAACACCTCAAAATCATGAAATAGCGGCCCCTGTGTCCGTTCAAGCCAACTGCTTCAATAATATATTCCCGATAAAATAAAGCTCGTCACGCTTGTCAGGCTTGTTTGCATAATTGTCCAAGTACCCTCATAGACATGTTATCAGTGATGAAGCCGAACAATTGGCGAAGAATTTAACATGTCAGAGGGGATGATCTCATGCGACGTTTCACATGGGTGTTGACCATTATGATGAGCTTCGCGATCTTTATGGCCGGTTGCGGTCAGAAAGACGCTGCTTCAGTGGTCAAGGAGTTGGACCAGAAGATGAATAAGCTGGAGAGCTACGCAGGAATCGGCACGATGATTCTGTACTCAGGCCAGCAACCGTTGGAATATCAGGTGGAGGTGTGGTATCAGGACCCTTCCTATTACCGTATCGAGCTGACCAACGCGAAGAAAGATGTGAAGCAAATTGTGCTTCGCAACGATGAAGGCGTGTTCGTACTGACACCTAGCTTGAAGAAGAGCTTCCGTTTCCAGAGCGATTGGCCGGACAATCAAGGGCAAGTGTACCTGTATCAGACGTTGGTGCACAGCATCTTGTCGGACAACAACCGCCAGTTCTTGAAGGAAGGCGACAGCTATATCTTCGAGGTGGCTGCTAATTATCAGACGGATTCGCTGGTGAAGCAGAAGATCTGGCTGAATTCCAGCGACTATAAGCCTAAGCATGTACAAGTGACGGATGCGGAATCGAGAGTCGTATTGGAGATGAAGTTCTCCCAGTTTGAATTCGATAAGCGTTTCGATAAGGATGCCTTCGACATGCAACGCAACATGTCAGCCAGCGCTAATATTGATCCAGCTGAGATTATGCCGGATCCGATCAAGCAAGTGACCGAAAGTGAAGACGCGAAGAATAATGCGGCTCCAACGACTGTTCCAGAGCAGCCGGAGGGAACGGATAAGAAAGCAGATCCGGCCGACAATCAGAATGGTCCTGCAGACGGTAAAGATTCACAAGGTAAAGAGCAAAATACGATGGATATGGGACCATTCGGTATGATCACACCGACCTACACGCCTGAGGGTGTAGTGTTGAAGGACAATTATGAAGTTCCGGAAAATGAGAATCACGCCGTATTGCTGCGCTACACTGGAGCTTATAATTACACCATTATGGAATCAAGACCGAAGGAAATCGAAACAGGCGTTATCTGGGGACGTGGATTGGATCTGGGCTTCACTGTAGGACAATTGGTAGGTGAAGAGCAGAAGACACTCACTTGGATGGAAGATGGTGTGAAGTATCGTCTGACTACGAATGACCTCCCTGATTCCGAAATGGTGAAGATTGCCCAATCCATGGTTGAGCAGCCTGGAAAATAATATAGCAGTCAGCGCGCGTTTCCACCAATTTCTTACATCTTCGTTGACAGTCTTCCTGATGAGCATTAACATAGATTTGTTGTGGTCTGATCGGAAGAGAAGGGAACGGAGAAGGTGACAGGCATGGAAGCATATTTTCGGCCAACGCGCGCTGAGATTGATATAAATAAGCTGCGTCATAATATACGAGCATTTCGTCAAGCAGCTCCGGCACAAGTTAAGCTTAGCGTATGTGTCAAAGCCAATGGGTATGGCCATGGTGCTGTAACTGTGTCGAGAGTTGCTGCTGAAGAAGGTGCAGATTACCTAAACGTAGCCTTTTTAGATGAAGCAATTCAAATAAGACAGTCTGGCAATAACACCCCTATATTAGTACTTGGCTATACGCCGCCGGAAGGAATTCCGACGGCATTTTGCCATGATATAACGTTGAATGTGTATTCATTGGAAGTCATAGAGGCACTGGAACAACTTGCACCTGGATTGTCAGCAAACCACAGTGGACGCAAGCTCAAGGTACATGTTAAGATCGATTCTGGTATGGGAAGGCTCGGAATTCGATCGGTTGAAGAAGCTGTCGCTTATGTGAGACGGCTATCGGCTATAGAAGGTGTAGAAGTCGAAGGATTGTTTACTCACTTCGCTTGCGCCGATGAGGCAGATAAGAGCTATACAACGATGCAGCATTCACGCTTTCGTGCTGTTGTGGAGGCACTGGATGCAGCTAGTTTGCGTCCAGCAATTGTACATGTGAGCAACAGCGCAGCAGCAATCGATCTATTGGAGTATGGTTATGATATGATTCGTGTTGGCGTCAGCTTATATGGACTATATCCATCTACGGAAGTAGATCAACAGCGGATCGAGCTGCAGCCTATACTATCATTGAAGACAAAGGTAATACACGCCAAGAAAATGCCTGCCCATGAAGCTATCAGCTACGGGGCGCATTATCATACAGGAGATGCGGAATGGATCGCGACGATTCCAATCGGCTATGCGGACGGTTATTCACGAATGATGAGCGGGTCTGTGGAAGTGCTGATTCGAGGTAAGCGTGTTCCCGTCGTTGGACGGATCTGCATGGATCAGTGCATGGTATCGCTCTTGCCACTAGGTGAAGAGGCCGCAAGCGTGACCGTCGGGGAAGAAGTCGTACTCATCGGGACACAGGGGGATGCCTCCATTCGAATCGATGAGCTTGCCGACAAGCTCGGAACGATCCATTATGAAGTCGCGTGCATGCTTGCACATCGTGTACCGCGTGTCTATATCGAAGATGAACAAATATGCAGTACTGTTAATCCATTGTGGAATTAGTACGTATTCCCATAAATTCCCTGCGTTGATTATGTGATAGGAGGAAGGAATATGAATTCTTATCACGAATAATGGGGATAGAGAATAAGCACACTTACCCATGCGGTAGGAGCAGGTATGAACACATCGCTGTATGGATGAGCAACATACTTCATCTTTACGCAGCATATATATGATTCTGTATAAATTTACTACTGGATCGACATAATGGATACTAGGCAGCAAAGGTTTTGGAGGTGCGAGGACAGGTGGCTAATATTCAGAACACCAAAAGGATAATGATCAGCTTGCCCGACCAATTACTTCAAGAAGTGGACGGCATCGTTGCTATGGAGAACTCCAATCGCAGCGAATTTATTCGACAAGCAATGAAATTATATTTAACTGACCGGAAGAAACGCCATATTCGGGATTCGATGCAGCGCGGTTATATGGAAATGGCGAAGATCAATTTGACAATGGCATCCGAGGCTTTCTATGCTGAAGAGGACGCGAATGGCACTGTCGGCCGTTTAGTAAGCGGGGTGTAAACATTGATCGTAAAGCGCGGCGACGTGTTTTTTGCCGATTTATCTCCTGTTGTCGGATCGGAACAAGGCGGAGTCCGTCCTGTTCTCGTCATTCAGAATGACATTGGCAATCGCTTTAGCCCTACGGTTATCGTAGCGGCTATAACTGCTCAGATACAGAAAGCGAAGCTGCCAACACATGTAGAAATCGATGCCGCAAGTCATGAGTTCGATCGGGATTCGGTTATTCTGCTGGAACAGATCCGGACGATTGATAAGCAGCGACTGACAGACAAGATTACGCATCTGGATGAAGAAACGATGCGTAAGGTGGATGATGCACTGCAGATTAGCATCGGCTTAATTGATTTTTAAAAGTACGATTTGAAGACCGCTGGGAGATGTCCGGCGGTTTTTTCGTATTCGGAATTGATGTCGATTCTACCGCATTCAAAGAGTGGAAATTGTGCCGAAAGTTTGCGACAATAGAAAGAAGTATACGATAGTTGACAGCAACTACGAGGAAAAGGGGACCTACATGAGCGCACTTGATGAAGTATTGGACATGACTTCTCTAGATAGCTACTTAGAGCAGTCACAAGCAGGAGAAGCGGAGCGTCTGCTGAAGCAGCTTGTGGCGGAGCTGTCTCTTGGCAAAGGGCAGGTTGAACGTACGGTTCAGCTGCTGGATGAGGGGAATACGATCCCGTTTATTGCGCGTTATCGTAAAGAGATGACCGGTGAGCTGGACGAGAACCAGCTGCGTGCTCTTGAAGAGCGCCTAGGCTATATGCGCGGCCTGGAAGTGCGAAAGCGTGAAGTGCTGCGGCTCATTGCGGAGCAGGGCAAGCTGACAGAATCGCTGAAGCAGTCCATTGTAAAGGCCGTTAAGCTTCAAGAGGTCGAGGACCTGTATCGACCTTATCGCCAGAAGCGCAAGACCCGTGCCAGTGTAGCGAAGGAGCGCGGACTAGAACCGCTCGCAGAGTGGATATTGAGTGAACCGAAGTCTGGCAGTGCGGAGACGGAAGGCGCGAAGTACGTCGATGCGGACAAGGGCGTTGAGACCGCTGAGCAGGCGGTGCAGGGCGCTCTGGACATCATTGCGGAGCTGATGGCAGACGATCCTAACGTTCGAAAATGGGTGCGCCAATTTACATACGATCAAGGAGTGCTGCGGACAGAGGCGAAGGACAGCGAAGAGGAATCCGTCTACGAGATGTACTACGCTTATACAGAGCCTGTAAAGCGGCTGCCCTCGCATCGAATCCTTGCCATTAATCGCGGTGAGCGTGAAGAGATACTGAAGGTATATCTGGATGTGACTATTGACAAGATCACTGCATATATGGAACGTAAATGGATTCATTATCCATCCGTAGTGCGCGATCTTCTAGCGACTACGGTTGAGGATGCGTACAAGCGCCTGCTAGCGCCATCCATTGAGCGCGATGTGCGCGGGGAGCTCACAGAGAAGGCCGAAGAGCAGGCCATTCAGGTGTTCGCTCTTAATCTGCGCAGCTTGCTGCTGCAGCCGCCAGTGAAGGGCAAAACGGTGCTCGGAGTCGACCCGGCTTACCGTACAGGCTGCAAGCTGTCAGTTGTCGATGATACCGGTAAGCTGCTTGAAGTGGCGGTAACCTATCCGACACCGCCGAACAATAAAGTAGTTGAAGCGGAGCGCAAGTTCACGGAGCTTGCGGATCGTCACGGTGTCGAGCTTGTCGTGATCGGGAACGGGACCGCTTCCCGCGAGACGGAGCAATTTGTCGCGGATTGGATCGGCAAGCGCAAGACTGTCACTGGGCAGGAACTGAAGTATGTCATCGTGAATGAAGCGGGAGCGAGCGTGTACTCTGCGTCCAAGCTGGCGCAAGAGGAGTTCCCGGATCTGGACGTAGCTGAACGGAGCGCTGCATCCATTGCTCGCCGGATGCAGGATCCGCTTGCTGAACTGGTTAAGATAGAACCGAAAGCGATCGGCGTTGGCCAATATCAGCACGATGTCGCACAGAAACGCTTGGAAGAGAGCTTGGGGGCGGTTGTTGAATCCGCCGTTAACCATGTTGGCGTAGATGTGAATACAGCTTCGCCTTCTCTACTCTCCTACGTATCGGGCATTAACGCGACTTTAGCGAAAAATATCGTGAAATACCGAGAAGAGAATGGCAAGTTTCTCGATCGCAAGCAGCTGCAGAAGGTTCCGCGCCTTGGTCCAAAGGCTTATGAACAGTCCATTGGTTTCCTGCGTGTAATGGAAGGCAAGCGAATGCTGGACAAGACACCGATACATCCGGAATCATACAGCGTGGTAGAGCGTTTGCTGACACAATTAGGTTTAAAGGAATCGGCGATCGAAACTCCTGAGCTCGTGTCTCAGCTGTCGACGATCGATGTTGCTGAGATGGCAGGCGAGCTTGAGGTAGGTGTTCCGACCTTGAAAGATATTATCGACAGCCTGCTTCGACCAGGACGAGATCCGCGTGAAGAGCTTCCGCCGCCGATCTTCCGGACGGACGTCCTGCAGATCGAGGACTTGAAGCCGGGGATGGAGCTTCAAGGCACAGTGCGCAACGTAATCGACTTTGGAGCGTTCATCGATATTGGCATCAAGAACGATGGCTTGGTGCATATCTCGCAGCTAAGCGATCGATTCGTCAAGCACCCGCTTGATGTGGTAGCGGTTGGAGACAACGTAACTGTGTGGGTGCTCAATGTAGATCTGAAGAAGGGCAGAGTCGGCTTGACGATGCGCAAACCGAATAACGCTTAATGGATAAGCCGAGTGCGAGACTGCACTCGGCTTATTTGTTGTCATGTGCAACCACTTAGTCGTTGGGCATTCATCCATACGCATCCGCACCCGCCTTCATATGCTACAGGATAGGCGGGAGTAGTTGCCCTGCATTTTGTATAGGGAGTGATGCGAATGACAGCAAATAAGCAGATACTAGCGCGCGGCTCTTTGCTGCAGGGAACAGACCTTGCTCGCCAAGATGTAATATTACGGGGAAGTCACTATGAATGAGTCTCAGCATAAAAAAAATGACAAGTCAGCAGAGAAAGCAGTGAAAACGGAGCCGCCAAGCAATAATAAAAATCAAAAAAATGATAATCCAGCAAAGACAACAGTAAATACGGATCCTGCAAGTAATATATTTCCGGAAGAGAATATTACATCAGATGATTTAGCTATACTTTCTGTTTATGTCAATATTCTCAGCAGTGTCATAGGCTTAGCATCATTATATTTAGCTAAGGCGGAGAAGGCGAGGGAGAACGCTCAGGCTGAACCTACGGTTGTAGGAGGAGTTGCGACTGCTCCAGTTGGGGTATTGCGAAATAAATCTAATGTGCACAAAAAGAAGCGCAAAATGAAAAAATCCCGCCCTTAATCGAGAGTTGAGGACGGGATTTATTGTGTAGTTTGATCGAGAAGCGAGGATTAATCTGAGTTGCTCGGATGGTTAGGGTCCTTAGGCGTCATGGACAAGGCGTGGCTGCGAGTCAGGTGCTTGCGATAGAGTCTTTGCCACCTAATAGCGAGTTTGCGGATTCGAACGATAAAAAAACCAGCACTCATTCAATAATTTAATTTGTCGCCGATCCTTCTTCTGGAAGGCGCGCATCAATTGATTGCTCAACCATTGCGGCATTGGGGTTACCTCCTTCTGGTGGAGACGGTATACTCGTTGTATCGCTATCATATGGGCGGAGGTTTATAGAGGTGCAGGTCCGAATAAAAAAGCACCCATAACTAGATCGTAGTTGATACTAGTAAGGGTGCTCTCATCGTTGGAAACAAAGTGCGAGGCTTAAAGCTCTGCTTCTTCCTCATACCATTGCTCAAGCTGAGCCAACAAAGCGCGAATCTCAGTCAGGAGAGCGATAAGAGGGTACTCTGTTTCACGGATGCTGCTAAACGCGCGTTCCAGTCTATTCATATAATCGAGACCGCTAATGATCTGTTCCTGCTCGCGCAGCAGCTCCAACCCGTCGCATTCGGCGACGGCCACTGGCAATTTAGGTACATTAGGTGCCGTCAGCTTGCCGATTTCTTTATTCAAACGGAGATTAAGCGCGCTAAGCTGATAGGCGTAATCCGCAGGCATTTCAACATATTCGAACTCGGTATCGTGTTTAAAGATGATATAGCGCATCTTGGACATTCGTAATCCACTCCTCTATATTCAGAACCTGCTATGTAAGGCCTTCTATGGATTCATCATTGATTCTCTTGACAGTGTAAAGGAGTTCAAGTACAAATTCAAGTAGATTCAATATACAATAGTCATACTAGACTGGTGGATAGAAAGGCGATTCATATGGAAAAAAACGTGACTAATGAGGAACTTCAGCGTTGGATTGAGCGAGTGTCGATGCGTGATTTCAGAAGACCGTTCCGACATAAGGCGCGTTGGAATGCTCGCTTGTCTACAACGGGTGGTCGTTATTTATTGAAGTCCCATGACATAGAGATTAATCCGAAGCAGTATGCTATCAATGGAGCAGAAGAAGTGGAGAAGATCATTAAGCATGAGCTGTGCCACTATCATCTTCATTTGGCAGGCAGGGGGTATCAGCATCGGGATGCCGACTTCAAGCAGCTGCTGGCTGCTGTTGGCGGCTCGAGATATTGCAAGTCGATGCCGGATCAGCAGCGTAAGCGATCTGAGCCGTATCGCTACCAGCTTGTATGCCATGCATGCGGTCAGAAGTATATGCGTAAACGTAAAGTCGATATTCGAAAATATGCATGCGGTGTATGCAGGGGCAAGCTGAAGCAGGAGGCGCTTGTTTAGGTGTTTATTGCTGTTTGTAGCGGAGAACGTACTTGAAATGATCTCTTGGGAGGTATGGGAATGGCAAATAAGCTGGAGGGCAAAGTCATTGCAATAACCGGACCGCGCAAGGCGGAAGAGATGTCCATACTCGTACAGAAGCAGGGTGGAATACCGTTGATTCGACCTATGCAGGGGACGATGCTCGAAGAGTTCGAGCATCTGGACAGTGAAGTCGACAAGCTGCTTCAACAGCCGCTGGATTGGGTGATCTGGACGACCGGGATGGGCGTCAATCAATTGATTGAGGCGGCTCGTGAAGCCGGTAAGCTCGACGAGCTGCTGCTAAGGCTTAGCGAGCTCAAGCATGCCGCGCGCGGCTATAAGACGGTGAATGCCCTGCGTAAGCTGGTCATCACGCCGGATGTGCGCGACGACGACGGCTCGACGCTAGGCCTCGTGCGCGCGATGGAGGCGCTTGGCAGCGATGCCTGGCGTGGCAAGCGGCTCGCGCTGCAGCTGCACGGCGATCCCGCGCCCGCGCTTGTGCGCTGCGCGCAGGCTCTCGGCGCGAGCGTGATGGAGCTGCTGCCGTATCGCCATACCGCGCCGCCGCCGGAGGACAGCGAGCAGCTTCTGCGTGAGCTGCTCGCGGGCGAGATCGACGCGGTGGCGATCACGAGCGCCCCGCAAGCTCGCAACCTGTTCCGCTATGCGGAGGAACAGGGGCTCGCGGCAGAGCTGCGCGGCATCTTCGAAGGGCGCACACTCGCCGCTGCGGTCGGCAAGGTTACTGCCGCCGCTCTTAGCGACGAAGGCGTGGCGCGCATTCTTGTGCCGCAGGAGGAGCGCATGGGAGCGCTCATCGTCGCGCTCTCGCGCTGGTATCAACAGGAGCAAGGCTAACGGCTTGCTCCTGCTCGATTGAGAGCTTATGCCGCCTAAGCTTGGCAACGCGCCTGCGCAATCTTCACAAGAGATTTTTGCCGTACTCTTGATGGGATACTTGACATCGTTAATTGTTCATGGTAAATTAGAACTTGTCATTCCCTGATAGCTCAGTCGGTAGAGCACTCGACTGTTAATCGAGTTGTCACAGGTTCGAGTCCTGTTCGGGGAGCCACTATGGAGAGATACCCAAGAGGCCGAAGGGGGCGCTTTGCTAAAGCGTTAGGGTGTAACAGCCGCGGGGGTTCGAATCCCCCTTTCTCCGCCATTTAACTTTAACTTGATCTTTTTTTGAAAATCCCGCGAGGGATTTTTTTGTTTTTTGAATTCATCACGCAATCAAGCTCAAGATCGCCTCGGGGTCATTAATTAAGTATGAAAAATGTCCGCTGAGGAGATGATAATTGTTGTTCGAACATCCCCGTGATCCCTTTTAAAACTTGGCTGAAAAAGGATAAAAAAAGGGGTTGCCAACTTCATCTCTGTTTGATATACTCTTAAATGTCGCCGATGAGGTGACGGAACATTGATGAAATTGCGGCCCGTTGGTCAAGGGGTTAAGACACCTCCCTTTCACGGAGGTAACAGGGGTTCGAATCCCCTACGGGTCACCAATACTCTAGCTGTATAGTGGACGTGTACTAGCATCAGAGTTTCAGCATCATGAGCCATTAGCTCAGTTGGTAGAGCACCTGACTTTTAATCAGGGTGTCGAAGGTTCGAGTCCTTCATGGCTCACCAGTATTATTTATCTGGTATCCTTATATGTGCGGTAGTGGTGGAATGGCAGACACGCTATCTTGAGGGGGTAGTGGGCGTACGCTCGTGGAGGTTCGAGTCCTCTCTACCGCACCATAACTTACGAATGATCATCCTTGCGGAAGCGCAAGGATTTTTTGCATTTAATTTCGAAAAAATAGATTCACTCGATCTAGCTCCTGCTGCAGTTCAGCAAACGTTTGATCCAGATTCGCGCCTGCCGCTATATCAGCGATTGCCGCTTCGTGAAAGGCAACTATTTGTAATCTCATATAAATATAGATAAAGAGCCCAAGAGGGACTGGTGAATCCAGTTGAACTTGGGCTTTTTTAATACAGTTTTTCCTTTAAGAAAATAAATAATATAAAATTTGTAATTTGAACCTTGTTTTGAGAGGGAAATATAGGAAAACATCGAATTGTTATATCGTGTGACATCATGTTTGAACTTCCATATGAATACAAAATCATTATGAAGGGGATGACATTTTGAGCAGAAGGATTATTGCAAGTGTTCTAAGCTTCTTGTTAGTCTTTTCTTTAATTCTTCCTACTGTCGGGGCAACTGAGAGTCAGTCTCTGCTAGCAGACACAGGGAAAAAGCTAGTTTCAAAGTTTGAGCGTGAAGCTACAGAAATTGATTTAACGGATCTGGCTCAGAACAAACAGCTTGTTAGAGGAAGCCAACAGGCTAAGTCGAACAAGTTGCACAAAGCTAATGGAATACTTGAGAAGGTTGATTCTTCAGCTTCTTCAACTATTCAACCGCAAAATTATGTGCCTCTTTCAGATAGTTCGGAACGGATCTCCGTAATCGTCGAACTTAAAGAGGAGCCTGTTAAGGTGTATGAAGCATCGCATCGGAAACAACTGTTCAATGATGCTGCTGAGCCACAACATGTGAAGGTTAAGGCAGAACAGCTTAGCTTCAAGAAACATGCCATGAAGACATTGGGTGTTAAGATCGACCGTGAATACTCCAATGTATTTAATGGGTTCTCCTTGGAGATTGAAGCTAATAAGGTCGAAAGCTTACTGAACATTCCTGGAGTGAAGGCAGTTTACCCGAACGACATAGTATATGCTACTAGTAATATTGAAGTATCACCGATGATGGTAAGAAGTGCTCCCCATATCGGTACACCAAAGATGTGGGATCTTGATATTGAAGGGGAGGGGATCAAAGTTGGAGTTCTTGACACAGGAATAGCCAATGATCATCCTGAACTCCACGACGCAATTCCTGCAGAAAAGTGGGGCTATGACTTTATTGACAATGACCCAATTCCTTATGAGACAACTCCAAAAGACTATCAGGATGCATTATTATTGAATCCCAAACTTCCTGAAGTTAATGATCGCGGTGATACATATTGGACTGAGCATGGAACACACGTTGCTGGTACAATAGGAGCTCGCGGAGTGGGCGTTTCTAACTTCGAACCTATTAAGGGTATTGCTCCTAAGTCTACAATCTACGCCTATAGAGTATTGGGGCCATATGGATCCGGTACTTCGACAAGTGTCCTTTCTGGCATCGAGCAAGCTGTAATAGATGGTATGGATGTTATCAACTTATCGTTAGGATCGCCTGGCAGTAATGAAAAGGCTGCGAATTCAGTTGCCATTAATAACGCTGTTAAAGCGGGAGTAATTGCCGTTGTATCAAGCGGCAATACAGGTCCAGATCCAGAAACAGTTGGTAATCCAGGCTCTGCAGAGCTAGCTATTACTGTGGGAGCTTCTAAGCCTCCTCTTCAGACACCGATTGTTATCGTGAAGGAACTGGATGATGCTGAATTCTATATGGACCTGTTTGATAAGTCTAAGGGTATTGAGACACTTACAGGATCCTATGAATTGGTAGATGTAGGATTAGGTAAGGTTGGAGATTATACTGATAAAAAGCTGGATGGAAAGATCGCATTCATTAAGCGCGGTGAATTATCTTTCGAGGATAAAGCGGTAAACGCAGCCAATTCGGGAGCAATTGCAGCGATAATCTATAACAATGTACCTCATCCGCTTGAGAGTGGCACGCTTGGTAATGGTGTTGATATCCCAGTATACGCCCTGTCTGGCGGATACGGAGATAAGATCAAAGAAGAGCTTGCTTTAAACCCGGTAAATGTTAGCTTTGGTTCAACCATCGAAGAAGATATTATGGGTTCTTTCAGCTCACGAGGACCATCCAAACCTTCCTTCTCTATCAAGCCTGATATTTCAGCTCCGGGAATGGGGATCGTGTCAAGTGTTCCAGAGTATATAGGTTGGTATACTTCAATGAACGGTACGAGTATGGCTGCTCCTCATATTGCAGGCGCTATGGCACTTCTGAAAGAAAAGTACAACACGCTCGATCAATATGAACTCAAAGCTCTACTTATGAACAATACCGTGAAGCTCAAGGATCGCAATAATGATCGATATACTCATATGGATCAGGGTGCAGGACGTATTGACTTCGAGAAAATTTTAAGTGCTAGAGCGATTGCTAAGGTTGAAGATACTACTGATTCATTAAAAAACAATGAAGTGTTAACGTATTATTCAGGCAGCGTATCATTCGGGTATGTTAGCTTAGGAGAAACTGCAGAAGCCAATATCGTTGTACAAGATATTATCAATCAAAATTCTCAATATGACATTGAACTTAAATGGTATGGTGACGCTCCTGGTGTATCTTCCATGAGTGCAAATACAGTTCAAGTTGCAGCTGGTGGGGAACAATCATTGACTCTAAACGTGGCAGTTGATGCGGATGCGGTAAAAACTCGCTATGAAGGCGAGATCGTATTAACTGAAGCGAGTGGTCATGTTATTCAGATTCCCGTTGCACTGTATGCAGGCGAATCTCCAGCTGTTGATGTTGTAAAGGATCTTAAATTAGAACCAAACATCTTCTCGCCAAATAAAGATGGTTTGAAAGATAATACTAAAATTTCCTTTACAATCACTGCTCCTACGAAGTATTTCTCATTAGATATATTTGATGCTAATGATGAATGGTTAGGGTCACTACTTGAAGTCACAAATGGAATTGCTCCTGGTAGTTATAGTTTGACGAAACCATGGAATGGATCAGGATTGCCTGATGGGGTCTATGTTATGGCAGCGTTTGTAGGCAATAATGCAGATGATGCCCAAAATGTAGCCTCATCTAATACAGCGTTCATCATTGATACAAATGCTCCTGAGATTGTATTAGACGAGCCTAATATCGTTGTAGACAGATCAAAATTAACTGGGACCATTTCTGGTCAAGTGACTTCTGATCTGCTCATCGACATACTGGTTGGCCCAGGTAGAGCAAGTATAAGTGATGTTGTACAAGTAGCTGCAGTATATTTCGATAATGAATGGCAGTGGGTAGACGCCATCATCGATGAGAATGGACATTTTACAATTGATGTACCTGTTACAGTTGGTGAAAATGAGTTTGAAATATATGCTATCGACTTAGCGCTAAACAATGTTTTTGAACCAGCTCAAATTGTTACGTATTACGAGTGGGCGAATATTGTCACCCCTATGGTACAATCCGGATCCATTTATGAGAAAGATGATATCAAGCTAGATGTAGCATTTGATGTAACGGATGCTGTTTATTCAGCTAAATTTGATTTGTTGTACGATGATGCTTTATCTAATGTCTTGATAGCTCCTAGCCCGGAACTGACCGTTCATCAATCTGTGTATGATCCGAACGTTCCACTTACGGTCTCTGACGCAGTATATAATGATGTCGAGGGCAAGATTAGACATGGATATTATATAAGCTTGCAAGGAGCAGATGGTTATGTGGGATCTGGCACATTAGCTACTTTCACTTTCCCAAGCGCTATGTATGGAAAGTATCCTTTTGAGATTCGCAATCTTGTTTTGATGGATGCGAACGGTAATCCGCTTGTTGACTTGTATATTAATCCTAGTGTCACGGTATCCGTAAACCATAGACCAGAGCTTCAAGTCAATCCACAAGCTGTAATATTGAATAGTGGAGACTCGAAACAACTGGCTGTAATGTACAAGGGATTAGATGGATTGACCACTGATGTATCAGAAACAGCTGAGTATCTTGTAGATGACTACAACATTGCCACTGTCGATAAGGGGCTGATACTAGGTAAGCAGGAAGGTCAAACTGTAGTAGAAGTCACATATGAAGGATTAACTCAATCTGTGGCAATCACGGTGAACAAGGCACCAATTGTGGAGAAAGGCGAATTGTCCGTAGATCCGCAAAGCTTAACATTGATTGAAAAGGAAACGAAGAAGCTGACTGCTACGTACAAGGATACAGACGGATCCTTGACGGATGTGTCCGCGCGAGCTGGATATGCTGTAAAGGACGAGGGGATTGCAACAGTAAGTGAATCCGGCGAAGTTACAGCAATAGCAGAAGGTCAAACCATAGTAGAAGTCACATATGAAGGATTAACTCAAACTGTAGCAATTACTGTGAACAAGGCACCAATTGTGGAGAAAGGCGAATTGTCAGTAGATCCGCAAAGCTTAACCTTGACTGTGGCAGAATCGAAAAAGCTGTCTGTAAAGTATAAGGGTACAGACGGATCGGTAACCGATGTAACTTATGATGCAGACTATCTTGTTGGCGATTACAATGTAGTATCTATCGATAAAGGTCTAGTCCAAGCCAAAAAACAAGGTAATACTGTTATAACGGTAACGTACGCAGACCTTGAAACATCAGTTAATGTAACAGTCAAACCAGTATACTACCCTGATAACTCGGTTGTCGTCCCACCTACTACATCTTCAGACAATGTCGTGAAGAAGGAGATCAAGGCGAATGAGCCAACAACGATTACCTTCAAGAATGGCTTAACAATTAACATCCCTGCTAACGCCATTACTTCAGAAGGCGCAGCATATGTTGAAGTGAGAATCGCTAAGGACATTGATACTGCTGAACTCATTAAGAGCTTGAAGCTTGGTTCTGAGATGAAGCCGTACGGAGTATACTTCGACATCTTGGTGTTGGATAAGAATGGAAAGGTTATTCCGAATCCTACGTTTAAAGCAGCAGTAGACGTTTCTATTCCGTTAGAGTCTTTGGCTGTAGGTAATCTTAACCCAGAGAAGCTAAGCCTCTTCAAGATTGAGGAAGACGGCAAGATAGGCCAACGCAATGGCCGCATCGTTGACGGCAAAGTAGTTGTTCAGCTTAAGAGCTTCAGCCGATACATGTTCATGGGTAAGGATATAAGCTTTGCAGATGTGACCAAAGTAAAATATCCTTGGGCTATAAATGAAATCGAAGTATTGGCAGCTAAAGATATCGTCAATGGCCGCAGCGCTACTCAATATGCACCTAGCCAGCAAGTGACTAGAGCAGAATTCGTTGCTTTATTGGTTCGTGCATTGGAACTGCAACCAGACAAGGCTAACAAAGTGACGTTTAGCGATGTGCAAGAAGGAAGCTGGTACTATGAAGCAGTTCAGACAGCTGTTGCTGCCGGCTTCATCAAGGGTTACTCCGATGAATCCTTTGCACCTAACAAAAATATTTCACGCGCTGAAATGGCAGTTATCCTGTCCAGAGTGTTGAAACATTTAGGTCAAACGAAGGAAACGAATAATGCTCTGTCCCAATTCACTGACAAGGACCTGATTCAAGCTTGGGCGAAAGAAGAAGCTGCTCACGTTGTAGGATTAGGTATTATGAAAGGTAAGGGAGCAGGGAAATTTGCTGCTCAAGACTTCACTACTCGTGCTGAAGCCGCAGTAGTGGTATACAGAGTGTTTAAAGATTTCGTTAAGTAATAATTGGGTAAGCAACAGAAAAGCTGCCGGCGCGAAAGAGCCAGGCAGCTTTTCTATATTTGATCTTGAGTTAGTCATCGGATTAGGGGATAATCTATTTATTACCATATATGGTATTCGGATGTAAGACAACAATGTGATAACCTGATGCCGATTCATGAATCTTATGGGGGGATGACGTTGAAACTAAAGCGCTTTATGACGGTTATAACGAAGCTCAAGATAAGTAGAGAAGAGAAAGTGCAGGCTGGTAAATTTACTCGCAATATATTGATATTTGGTCTTGGGCTGGTCCTATTGTTCGTCGTGTGGTTCGCTGTCGATTCCTCGCCCGACGTTAGTACTTCATCACTGAATAGGAGCAACGAGGTTGTTCAGTCAGAATCCGCAGAACAAACAATTGCTACCCATTCAGCTGACTTCGCTGACGCAGTAGTTGTCGGTGAAGCACAGAAGTCATTAAGAAGCCTTGGCGATCTGAAGAGTTATAAACCCCAATACATAGCTAACGGCAGCCAAGCATCCTATGATCTGAACTTGAAGATGGAGAAGCATGGACAATTCAACGTCAACGCTAAGATTAAGGTTTCGAATGTGTCAGCGGATAAGTGGGATAAGCTTGTGTTTTATATGATCCCGAACGTATTTACGGATGCTAAGTACTTAGGTGTATATCGCCATGACGCTAAATTTAAGATGATAGATGTGCGTGTAAATGGAAAGAGTAACCTCTATTCATTAGAAGGAGATACGCTGTCCATTCCGCTGAAGAAAGGCTTATCACCGAAGGGTCAAGCAGAAGTTGAAGTCATCTATGAATTTAAACCTTCAACGGAAGGGATTCGTTTGCTGAGAACAAGTACGGAATACCAGCTAACTCAATGGCATCCTATGCTCGCTACCTATGTGAATGGCTGGAACAAGCAACCGTATAAGTATATATCTGAAACCTATCATACGGATTTCAGTGATTATACTCTGCAATATGAACTGCCGGATGGTTATCAGATTATGACTTCCTCTGATGACGATTCGAATACAATCATTTCTTCAGGACGCCTTAAGGCAAAAGGCATTAAAGAATTTACGATTATGATAGCGATAGGCTCGATCTCTACCACGAAGCTAGTAGACGATACCGAGATTCGAATATGGGGAAAAGATTCCGATAAGCAGTTGATGGAGGACTTGTTGCCTGTTGCGGATCGAGCTTTGCGCTTCTTGAATGAGAAGATCGGTCCTTATCCTCACAAACAGCTTGATGTTGTGCTGGGCGATCATCACTCGATGGAGTATCCCGGAATTGTAACTGTCAACCGAGGATGGGGAGACCAGACCACGATTGCGTTAGTTCATGAGATTGCGCATCAGTGGTTCTACGGAATGGTGAGCAACGATCCCTATTACGATGGCTGGGTTGATGAAGGAATGACAGAGCTTGTTACTTCATTGTTCTTTAATGATTTTACGCGAGCCGAATTATTTACGAAGTCGAAGAGAGGGTATTCGAATACGCCTGTATTAGAAATACAATCTACTGATATAGGATTTAAGTATTATGGACAGCCGGCAGCGAAGCTGAAGAAATTATTTGACAGATACGGCATTGATGGCATGTCCTTTGCAAAAACCTACTTCGATTACTATAAATATAAGCAGGTGGATACGAAAGAGTTTGTTCGATTTATCAAGAGCTACTTCGGTATGAAAGATGACTCCTACTTCAAGGACTGGATTCAATTCTAGACATTGCCGCAGCATCGGTTCACTTTTATGCTTCGCCTTTAGCTTCGAGTGTTGTAATCATCGTATCAATCGAATATGCTTCTTTTACAGCCGGGAACTATCGATAACTCTTGTAGGATGAAGAAATGACCGATAAGGAGCGATAATCGCATGGCCAATAAGGCAGGACAATGGGAGCTCATACTGCTTTCCTCGCTAGCCAAAGTATTTCCAGATGAAGAACTACAGGACAAAGCTCATGAACAAGGCAGCACCTTGCTGAATGAAGCCTATTCATTTCAACTTGCTTATAAGGCGCCATATGCATTGAAGGACTTGAGGGTGAATGTGGCGACCGATCTTGAAGCCTCATTCTCATCGTATGCCGTCGGAGTAGTGCCATCGGAGTATCCCATACACGCTGGTCATGATGACAATCTATTGCGGACAACTCCAGGTCTATACCCAGATCCGCTCTATACGGAGCAAGAAGGCGGTTCATTTCTGGCGCTGCCGAATCAATGGAGATCGATCTGGATCACGGTGAAGACGGATAAACGAACAGAGCCTGGCAAGCATGAGCTTAAGGTGCAATTAATTTCTGAATCACAGGGATTAATTGGCGAGAAGATATTCTCGCTTGAGGTCATCGCTGCCGCGCTCCCGGAACAGACAATTATCCATACCGAATGGCTCCACACCGATTGTATCGCGACGTACTATCAAGTGCCTGTGTTTAGCGAGGCTTATTGGACACTTGTGCAGGCATATATTGAAACTGCGGTAGAGCATGGAATGAATATGATTCTAACGCCGTTATTTACCCCTCCGCTGGACACGGAGGTCAGGGGAGAACGACCGACAGTTCAACTGATCGAAGTCGAAGTGTCTGCTCCTGGACAGTATAGCTTCTCGTTTGATGAGCTGGATCGCTGGGTCGATGTATGCCTAGCAGCCGGCGTGAAATATATTGAGTTTTCTCACCTATTCACACAATGGGGTGCGAAGCATGCTCCTAAGATAGTAGGCTGGAAAGAGGGGGAGTTGGAGCGGTTGTTTGGCTGGGATACCGACACGACAGGGGAGGAATACGCCCATTTTCTAAAACAGTTCCTGCCAGAACTGCGGGCTTGGATTGAGGCAAAGGGCATCGTGGATCACTGCTACTTCCACGTCTCGGATGAGCCGATCCTGGAGCATATATCGTTCTACGAGCATGCAAAACGATTGCTGCAGGAAGGCTTGGGGGAAGATATTCTGATTATCGATGCATTGTCAGACTATGACTTCTATGAGCGAGGCTTAGTTCCTACGCCGATACCGTCTAGCGATCATATCGAGCCGTTCCTGACGCACGATGTGAAGCCATTATGGACGTATTACTGCACGGGACAGTATCTCGATGTATCCAATCGCTTCTATTGCATGCCGTCGGCTCGAGCGCGAATACTAGGCTTGCAGATGTACAAATATGAGCTGCAAGGCTTTCTTCATTGGGGATACAACTTCTGGTTTTCTCAATACTCCCGCAGACCGATTGATCCATATCGTACAACGGATGCGGATCGCGCATTTCCTTCAGGAGATCCATATCTCGTGTACCCGGGCAAGGAAGGGCCTGTTGGCTCGATGCGCTTAGCATTAATGCGCGAAGTGATGCAGGATATTCGCGCGATGCAGCTTCTCGAAGGGTTGATTGGCCGCGATGCAGTGCTTGAGCTGATCGAAGCGGGCGCTGAGCAGCCAATCACGTTCAAGCAGTATCCGCATGAGGCGGCGTGGCTGCTGCAGCGGCGAGAGGCTATTAATAGCGCAATCAAGCACATACTAATTTCATAACGGAAATGAAAAAGGGGCTTGCTGCTAGCAAGCCCCTTTTGCGTCTTATTCGTTAATTGTGATCTTTACAGGCGAATATTCAGCGGTTACGGTTTGACCATGCACGGATACACTGCCTTCCGGCGTTAAATCTTTCTCCGTCATAATACCAAGCGCAACTGTGAACTTGTTGAACTTGATCGGCACGTTCTTCTCGCGGCGCACTTCCTCGCCGTTTACGTAGAACACGATCTCATCGTTCTCGCGGTTATACGTAATGCGGTAGTTGTTGAATTCGCCAGCCTTGAAGTTCGTATCTTCTTTAAAGATGCAGAAGTATCTCGTCTTATTGGTTTCCGGAACTTGCACACCTGGGAATGGCAACACTGCATACACGCTCGCATATTTATCTCGGCCAGCGAAGAAATCGAGCGCGCCGCCTGTCGAGAAATCGAGCAGGTTCAGCGATACATAGCCATCGTACAGGTCGTTCGGAACCGTGTTCTGTGTTCTTGCGCGAATATCAAGCTCGAAGCTGATCTCGCCCTGCTCCGGCACTTGAATGTCCTCGACAGAGTAGTACATATGCTTCGCGTTATCCAGAATCTGAACCTGATGGTTCTGACGGCTGAGCGGAGCGCGTACATAGAGGATTCCGTTGCGTACAATAACGGTCGCATTCGGCTCGCGATATTCCCAGAATGAGCCGTCTGGAAGCTTGAAGCCGCCCATCTTCCACACATGCCCTTCATTCAGGATGGTATCAAAGTCGCCTAATATGATCTGTTTTTCCATAGTCTATAACTCCTTCTACGTTGTGATATGACAATGAATTAGCTTATTGAATAAGACCTTGTATGATAAGTGAAAGCATCATGATCGCTCCACAGCGTATCGTAGCTTGAAGTGACGATTTCATCAATGGCAGGAAGGCGTGAGCTTGTCCGCTCGTACGAACTCTGCCATAGGTTTGATAGAGTGGTATTACTGTGATAACTGCGATGAGTGCGTACAACGGCAGAATACCGAGAACAACACACAGGACTAAACTGCCGTACGCGAGGAAGAGCAGAAGCTTCGAGAACTTGAGCGCTCGTTCTTCGCCCCATACGACGACCAGCGTATTCTTGCCTGATTGCTTATCCGCCTGCCAATGCAGGAAGTGATGATTGAATAGAATAAGCGTAGTCAAGAGACCAATCGGCAACGACAGCAATATAGCCCGGTAGTCAAAATGGCTCGTCTGCACGTAGTAGGAACCCGCGATAGGGAGTACCCCGAATGAAAGTAGAATGGCAATCTCGCTGTAGCCCTTGCCCCGATAACCGAAGCGAAGCGGCGGTCCAACGTAGAAATAAGCAATTAATCCGCCCAATAAGCCAAGCACAAACGCCCACCATCCACTGATGATACTTAAAATAATGGCGCACAACATACCAAATCCGAACAGTGCCCACGTAATAATAGCGAAGGTGCGCTCACTCATCGTGCCGTTTGCGAGAAACCCTGAATTCGTAGATATGGTTCCAGCCGTTTCTTTAGCTGCTATATCCACACCGCTGCGATAATCCCATAGATCATTGATCATGTTGGAAAATAGATGCGCGGCCGCCGAACCCAGCAAGGTGATCAATAGCAGAAGGGGATGAAATACGCCCTCCCATACATAAGCGCCTAATGCTCCCAGAATGACAGGGATGAGCATGATCGGGACAACCTGTACCCGCGACGCTTTCATAAATAGCTGCAATTTGTTCATGCGGATGTTCCCTCCACAATACTGGAAAATGAATCTCTAAACACTTCACTCCCAACCAAAAGTATGGGCTGGGAGTGGAGTTTTAACATAGCTATGAATTAATAAGCTAAGGCAAATAGCGCCTTAATATGGGACAAATAACGAATATTACTTGCTTCCTTCATCATGGTAGCAGGCATACCTTTAAGCGAAATATTGTTCGCGCCAATAGTAGCTACAGCATCTTTGCGGCCGAGGCTGGCAAGCGTACCGGAGTTGATAGGACTGAACGCTTCCATATTCTTATGTTCAAGGTACGCGTACAGATTGTAGCCGATCAACTCACCCATCTGCCATGCGATCTGAGCCGTTGGCGGATAAGGACGGCCGTCTGGAGCGAAGAATACGGCGCTGTCGCCAGCCACGAATACGTCAGGATGGGACACGGATTGAAGGTGCTCATTCACGGATGCGCGTCCGCGGTTCATTTCAAGACCCGATTCGCCAACGAGCGGGTTGCCTTGAACGCCGCCAGTCCATACGAAGGTATTCGTTACGACTTGTGAACCGTCCTTCAAGTCAACGACGTTTCCTGCAACATTCGTAACCGCAACGCCCGTCAAAAACTTCACGCCGCGGGCTTCAAGACTCTCTGTTGCGCGAGCAATCAGATGTTCTGGGAGCACAGGCAGAATCTTAGGCCCTGCCTCTACGAGAATCAGCTTGATCTCAGCGGGATCGATGCCGTAGGTCTTAGCCCACGCAGGCATCTTGTCTGCAATTTCACCGACGAGCTCGACACCTGTCAAGCCACCGCCGCCGATTAAGATGGTTGCATCAGCTTCATTTTTCGACTTCGCATAAGTTTGAAGACGGTCTTGGATATGCTGATGGATCTTGTTCGCATCGTCTGCCGACTTCAGCACCATGCTGTTTTCTTCAAGGCCTGGAATGTTGAAGTATGCAGTCTTGCTTCCTAATGCAACTACTAAAGCGTCATAGTTCATGAAAGAACCGTCCGACAATTTCACTTGCTTCTCATTAACATTGAATGACTCTACCGTAGCGATGCGCAAATGGATATCTTGGCCTTTGAACAGCTTCTCTAACGGCATAGCAACAGCTTTCTCCGCAACGCTGCCTGCTGCCAGGCGATGCAATTCCGTAATAATCTGATGCGTCGGGTATTGATTGATGACCGTTACTTGCGCTTCGGCCTTGCTGTAATATTTACGAACATTCAATGCAGCTAGAAGTCCGCCATAGCCTGCACCTAAGATGACAATATGTTTAGACATAGTTTATCCTCCGTCCTTACTTATTCCATGAATATGGAACTATTTTTGATTAGCTCGTTCACTTGAGATTTGAAGATAAGCGTTAGCGAAACGGAACATCTTCTGCGTTTGTGGATCCTTCATCATTTTTAATAGACCAAAGAGACCGATCGCTTCTTGACTTGCTTCAGCGCGATCCTTCGCTTCTATAGCTGTCGCCGCGATATTCTTAACCGTATCTGTAACAGGGCCTGCAAGCTCCTTAATCGCGCCGACCGTGTCATTCTTTAAGATATCGTCAGTTGCTACAGCTTGTACGAAATCATATGACTTTGTCAGTACATTGACCAGCTCGGTCAGCTTAGGCAGCTGCTCTACCAATACAGTTAGTGATTCCTGAACTTCCGGCTTCATCAGCTGATCCAGAATATCAAGTTTATCTTGATTAGCGGATACCGGCAGCACTTCATGTTCAGCGTTGATTTGTGTGTTTGTTTCTGACATATCCAGTTCTCCTTTACAGTTAGCATTTCTGCTTGATTCTAGGGGGCAGATTAACTTCTGCCTTCATACAAGTTCATAACTTGAAATAGAGCTTAGTGAATATCATCCTCAATTAATAACAATTATCACTTAATAAAACTAATTATAAAATACATATTGAAATAATTACAGAGGGGAAAGTTAACTTTTGAACATAAAATGTTGAAAAATTGTGAATTTTGTAACAGCGCTGTAGGAAATAGGTGTGAATCAAGCATTTACGAGATGAATTACTATATAATGAAATATAACCACATGAACATTAGCGAGGATGATAACAATGGAAAAAGTAAGCTCTGAACAACAGTATCAGACCCAAATTGCGCAGGAAGGCTACACCATTTTGAAATTCACTACGACATGGTGCCCGGATTGTAAAAATCTTGATCGCTTTATTGGCGATATTACCGCCGAGCATGCTGATAAGACGTGGCTCGAGATCGATGCTGAGCAGTACCAGCATATTGCGGAAGCGAATGAGGTTAGAGGTATACCGAGTCTAATTATCTATAAGAACGGTCAGAAGGTTGGACATCTGCACAGCAAGTTCACAAAGACACCTAATCAGATTAGAGAATTTCTAGGTACGCTATCATAAATTGAATTTCATCCGGAATGCGGGGGTTATGCGTGAGTAAGGCTTCAATGAAAACGGCAGCAGCTATTGGCTGCCTCGTTCTGATCTGGGGATTGAGCTGGCCCATATACAAGGTAGCTTTGGATTATACTCCTCCTATTCTATTTGCAGGGATGCGATCGCTGTTTGGAGGGCTGCTGTTGTCTTTATTTTTGATACCGCATTGGGATAAGCTGAAATGGCGTGAGAATTGGTTTCGGTACGTTATTTCCGCCCTGTTCAACGCTGTATTGTTTTATGGACTTCAAAGTATTGGATTACTATACTTACCGGGCGGATTGTTCTCGGTCATCGTATACTTTCAGCCAGTGTTGATCGGTTTATTTGCCTGGATGTGGCTGGGGGAAAGGATGTCGGTCATTAAGCTTGCAGGCCTCATTGTCGGCTTTCTTGGCATAATGACGGTCAGCTCTAATGGAATAACAGGCGAGATATCGTTCATCGGCGTAATCTTGGCGCTATTGACAGCTTTAAGCTGGGCGTTGGGTGTTATCTATGTGAAAAAAGAGAGCGCAAAGGTAGATCCGATGTGGATGGTAGCTTTTCAATTTTTGATAGGCGGGGCTATATTGACGGGAATTGGCACCGGTGCTGAGAGTTGGTCCGATATCGTATGGAACAGTTCTTACTTGCTCGGCTTAGGCTTTGGTGCGACGCTAGGTATTCCTATTGCGTTTGTTATCTATTATAAGCTTGTCAGCACGGGCGAAGCGAGTAAGGTCGCATCGTTTACGTTTCTCGTACCCCTTATTGCGGTGTTAACGAGCACGATCTTCTTGGATGAGCCGTTCACGTATACGCTTCTACTCGGTTTGATCCTGATCATCATTAGCATCTATTTCGTGAACTACTCGGGGAAGAGGAAGGATGTTAAGCTGCAAGAAGAGCTCGGTTATAATGCTTAACGACAGAAGCTATTGAAGCTGTCGTGTTGAATGGATAAGGGCTGTTCCCTAAGGTCTGAGTGACCTAGGGAACAGCCCTTTGCTATGTTCAAGAAGGAGGAGCTTACAGCTTTACCCAAGCGGTAAGTCCGTCCGGTTGATCCGGGTTGATGCCTTGGCGCTTGGCGCTGGCAAGAGCAACGATCTGCGGGATGAACATGAATGGAATTCCTTGTGCCGCGATATCAAGCTCGCTCTCAGCGATAACAGCAAGGTCAACGACTTCCGCAGGAACGACGCTGGAGCGATCGCCAAAGGCGATAACCAATGCTCCGCGGGCTTTAATATCCTGCATCAGCTTATGCTGATATTCAGTGCCTTCGCTTGTGAGGACCGCGATGACAAGCGTGTTCGGGCCGATCGTTACCATCGGTCCGTGGCGTACATCGAGCAGATGGTAGGCGTGCGCTTGCACCTTCGCAATCTCTGTTAATGCGATGGCTCCTTCGGCAGCGAGTCCTTGGAGCTCGCCGTCTGCGAGCAGAACGGCATGCGACCAGTCCGTATCGGCTGCCTGTGCGAGAGCGGTTTCCACACGCTCCATATACGTTTCTCCTTGACGAATAGCGGTTCCAATATCCGCAATTAAACGTTCATCGTTGCCGATAAAGGCAGCAATCATCAGGTTAGCGGTGTAGAGGTTGGTTACCGTGCGTGTTTGACAGACGCTGTGATCGAATGCCCATGGCAACTCAAGCGAGAAGTCCGCTTTCTTCGATAGCGGTGAATCTGATACGCAGGACAATGCCAGCACAGGAATCGACTGCTCCTGCTTTAGCGCATCTACAGCTTGGACAACCTCGCTCGTGCTGCCAGAGCGAGAAGGTGCGATGAGCAGGGTATTATTCAGCATCGCGCCATATTGCTTGTAGTTAAGCATAAGATCGCCGCCTGCAAGCGCAGCGGCTGGCATGCCTGCTCGCTTGCGAACAGAGAATGCCGCTGCTTCACTTAAGGTGTAACTGGAGCCGCAGCCTGTAAAGGTAACGGAAGTAATAGACAGGGACTTGAAAAAGGCTTGTAGCTCATCCCGCTTGGACATCATGTAGTCGTAAGTTTGTTGTAAAGCGCTGTACTGCTGTTTCGTTTCAGTATACGTTAAAGACTTCATTGGAGGCCTCCTCATATAGGAAAATGATAATTACATAGCTTGCAATCATTATAATGAAATAATACATCATAAAAATGATTGAATCAATCATTTTAAAGGAATTCGTAAGGATTGTTGTAACTTCACCGAGCACTCCACTATACATCCAAATAAATACATATAAGTAAGTTTGTATTGCGTAACAGATGTGTAACCCATAAAATCGAGATGAATGCATGTTCCAACATTTGGATAGATCTATCCAAATCACAGGAAGCGAGGTATGGGGATGAGCAAATCGTGGTTTAACAGGCTGCTGCTTTCTTATATGCCTATCTTTATAGTCGTCATATCGTTTACCTTCTTCGTAAGCTTTCAATTGATAAGTGAACAGGGCCGCACAGAAGCGATGAAAGCCAATAAGCAGCTTTCCCTGCAGGCCATGAGACTAATGGATACCTCGCTCAAGGCAATTGATAATATGGTGCTGCAGGAGATTATTAATAACCGAGATCTGCACGATTTTTTCGCGCAAACGGAACAGAAAGAGGCCTATGTCGATATCCGTGCGGTTAAGAAGATGAATGATATGATCAGCTACTATCCTATTATTGATTCCATCTATCTTGTCCGTCTTTCAGACAGCTATGTTCTAAGCAATGCAACAAGAGATTATATCAGCACTTATCCGGATAAGGTATTCATTGAACAATCCAAGGACTCTACTTCTGTAAAATGGACAAATCTAAGGACCTTTGTGCAATTTCCGATGGTAGGCGGGAAACAGGTTGTGAGCCTAGTCAGAGGTGCTCCCTTCATGGTGAATAATGAAGGGATGATTGTCGTGAACGTAGCCGCAGACAGCTTGCGGCGAATGACTACCGATATGCACGATCCGAACTACAGCTTTATTCAAGTTCGGGATAAATCAGGGCAAGCGATGTTTAGCCATGATATCCATATAGAAGAATCCAGCCTGACTACGGACTATACCTCTGGATATACCGAATGGCAGTTTGAGAGCGGATTTGTGCGAGGCGGAATGATGAATATCGTGTCCATGCTGTATAATGTATGGTCGATCATCGGTTTGACGATGGTTGTGTTAGGCTTGATCTGGATAGTGTTTATTACTAGGCGCAATTCACGACCGGTAGAGCAGATGGCAGCCCGGTTCAGCAGCTATATGCTGCCGCTAGCTAGCGGTACGAAGCGAGGACGAATGGATGAATTTGCATTTATCGAATCGGCTATCGATAACGTCATGGAGCAAGCGCGGCAGTTCCAGCAGCAGTATCGAGAGGATCTGCATCTGCGAACGCGACATCTATTTCATCAATTAATCGAAGATGGAACTACGCTTACGAGTGAACAATGGGAGCAGGAAGCGATACGTTTACAGCTTCCTGAGCCTACAAGCCGGATTTCGATATTTATCGTCGAGATCGATAAGTATGGGGAATTCTGCAATCAATTTTCACGTAAGGATCAGCATTTATTTAAATTTGCATTACACAGCCTCATTCAAGATATTGCGTCTAGGTCAGAAGTGAAGCAATGGTCGGAATGGATTTCAGCTTCGCAATTGAGCACACTGGTGTTTATTCGCGATGAGGATGTCATGTTTGACTCCCAATCGCTGCTGCACATGGCGGACAGTGTACGGGCGTGGACGGAGCAGAATTTAAAATTCACCGTTACGATAGGAATTGGCGAGCCAGCTCATCAGCTATCAGACATCGCGCGCTCATACAGGAGTGCGCAGGAAGTGCTCAATTATAAGATGGTGCTAGGCGATAACCGTATTATAATTCGCGAGGATATATCCAGACAAGGGCAGGCGGAAGTATACTCGCATCTTGTAGCTATTCGCTCGATTGTACAGTCGTTCCGAATGCAGGAGGAAGGCTGGAAGGAGAAGTATGATGCGCTCTTTACTCAATTTAAGCAAGGCTTGCTGACGAAGGATGAGATTATAAGCATCATGAATTATTTCATCTATCATCTGGATCGTGAAGCAGCGCATCTGCCCTCAGAGGTGAAGGAGATCTGGCAGCACTCAGGCATGGAACAGTTGAGTGTGATCATTGACACCTTTCATTCCTTAGATCAGATGCAACATGACATCGCGGAAGTACTTGATGAACTTGCTTTGGCTCTAGAGGCTGACCAGAGCAAGCTGCAGCATGCGGCAATGATTCGGAATATGCGCAGTTTTATTGAACACAATTTCAATAGTCCGAACATGTCATTAGAGTGGCTAAGCGATGAATTCAATATTAATGCCAAATATGTGAGCCGATTATTTAAGGAGCATACCGGTCAGAAATTCGTAGATTTTCTGATCGAGATTCGGCTTCAGGAAGCTAAGCGTCTGTTGAGGGAGACCCAGATTCCGGTTCAGACTATCGCTGAACAGGTAGGGTACACGAGTGCCATTTCGTTCGGCCGCGTCTTTAAGAAGGTGACAGGTTATTCACCTGGAGAATATCGCATGGACGAAGCGCGACGACTGAACAGTTGAAAATGGTTTATTCTAAGAAAGCTGTATATGATACCTTAATATTGCTCGTAACTAGCAGTGCTGATTGAGTCCAGCACTGCTTTTTTATGCTCCATTCCCTCAATACGAAAATAGTTCATCCGTTAATTATTGTTTCTTGTCGGTAGTGTGCTGGCGGCTATAGACTTACATCAAGATACCGCTGACAAGTAGGGCCCATCGAAGAAAGGAGAGTCAGCCATGTCTAAGCAAGCGAATGCAGCAGGTGCACACAGGTTACCGACGGATTCCTCGGTAAAGAGGTCGGCAAGGAAGTCTGCATGGATCCGAATGAGACGGCACTGGCAATTGTATCTGGTCATCTCCCTGCCTCTCGTTTACTTGATCGTTTTCAAGTACATTCCTATGGGTGGAATCGTAATCGCTTTCAAAGATTACAATGTCATCCAAGGGATATGGTCAAGTCCATGGGTTGGCATGAAGTACTTCAATCAATTTTTCGCTTCACCTAACTTCTGGCTGTATATCAAGAACACGCTGGGGATTAGTGTATATGGATTGCTGGTAGGATTTCCAGCACCTATACTGTTAGCGCTTGCCCTCAATGAGATCCGAAACGGCTTGTTCAAGAAGAGCGTGCAGATGGTATCCTATGCGCCTTATT
The DNA here is from genome assembly GCF_054343325.1 of Paenibacillus marinisediminis. Classification (NCBI taxonomy): domain Bacteria; kingdom Bacillati; phylum Bacillota; class Bacilli; order Caryophanales; family Paenibacillaceae; genus Paenibacillus; species Paenibacillus marinisediminis. The sequence continues at coordinate 801,307 of NZ_JBTGUH010000001.1, read as the reverse complement.
TCATCTCAACCGTAATTATGGTGTCGATCATCATCGTGAATCTCACTCCGAATGTAGGCATTATCAGTAAGCTGTTTCAATTTTTCGGTATGGAAAATACAAACTTCATGGGCATGCCGAGTCTGTTCAAATCAATCTATGTGTGGTCAGACGTCTGGCAGCATACGGGTTACGGCGCAATCATATATATTGCTGCACTTGCTGGAGTCAATCCAGAACTGTACGAGGCTGCCAAGGTCGACGGGGCATCACGTTTACAGAAGATCATTAACGTCGACATTCCAACCCTCATACCGGTGTCCGTCATCTTGTTGATCTTGAACCTGGGAAACATCATGAAACTGGGCTTTGAGAAAATATATCTGATGCAGAATCCCCTCAATTTAAGCACCTCAGAAGTCATCTCTACTTACGTATACAAGGTTGGCCTGCTAGGCTCTAGCTTCAGCTTTTCAGCAGCCATCGGCTTTTTCAACTCTGTTGTTAATCTCATCTTGCTCGTATCTGTGAACTACATTGCTCGTAAACTGTCCAGCACGAGCTTGTGGTAAGTCCATACCATCTTATAGGTGAAAGGGGTCCCTTATGGCAAGATCATCTACCATTCAGGAATCTCCGGCGGATCGAATCCTCGTCACGCTGATCTATATTTTCTTGACGATTATTTTGATCATCATTTTGCTCCCATTGCTGTATATCGTTAGTTCATCGCTTAGCTCGCCGCAGGCAGTGGTTTCGGGTAAAGTATGGATCTTTCCAATCGATATGACATTTGCAGGCTACAAAGCCGTATTCCAGAATCCTCAGATTGGTACAGGCTATGCGAATTCGCTCTTCTATACTGCGGTCGGAACGATGCTTAATGTTGTACTGACTGTGATGCTGGCTTACCCGTTGTCGCGAAAGACATTTTACGGACGCCATGTGGTTATGGTATTGCTGGTCATTACGATGCTCTTTGATGGCGGATTAATTCCTTTTTACTTAGTTGTGAAAAATTTGCATCTGCTGGATACCCGCTGGGCTATGATCCTTCCAGGTGCGATGGCTGTATTTCAGGTCATTATTGCGCGGACATTTTTCCAAACGACGATTCCTGATGAGCTGGCAGAAGCAGCAGAACTGGATGGATGCGGTGATATTCGCTTCATGACGAGTGTCGTGCTGCCTTTATCGAAGCCGATATTAGCTGTAATGACCTTGATGTATGCGGTAGGGCATTGGAATGCTTATTTTGATGCGCTGATCTTTTTACGATCACAGAATCTGTTTCCGCTGCAGATTGTGCTGCGAAACATCTTAATTATGAATACGGTTGACGCTACGATGCTGGCGAATGCAGATCAGGTGCTTGCACAGCAGGGGCTTAAAGATCTGCTGAAATATTCATTGATTGTCGTGGCCAGCGCGCCAGTGCTGATCATTTATCCGTTTGTACAGAAGCATTTTGTTAAGGGAGTTATGATCGGATCCTTGAAAGGCTGATGAGATCGATTATAGGTTGGAGGTGGGAATGGGTACCACACTAAGGCAACATGTATGAATTAGTTGTGAAGCTTAGAGCAATGATCTAATGTTGAGAGGAGTCGTCAGAATGGGGAAGAAATGGAGTAGAACATTTGCAGGGATACTTGGTATCGTATTATGCAGTGTGCTCGTCCTAACGGCATGCAATCCTGATGTAGCGAAGGAGCCGCCTGTTGTAAGTCAGAAAGATGGAGACAAGGTTAAGACTGAGGTCAAGGAAGAGCTATTCACTCCAGTCGGATCGTACCCAATCGTGAATAAACAGATGACAATCAAGATGTTTGCGCCACAGCTTTCGACTATTGAAAATATGGAGACGAACACCTATACCAAGTTTTTGGAAGAGAAGACAAACATCAAGATCGAATGGGATCTCGTTCCGGGAAATGCGTTAAATGACCGAAAACAGCTTATGCTGGCAAGCGGGGATTATCCTGAAGTAATCCTGCAGGGAGGTCTAACGAAGGAAGAACAGATGAAGTATGGCAAACAGGGGGTATTTATCCCGTTAAATGATCTGATTGATCAGTATGCCCCGAATATCAAGAAGGCGATTGAGGACATCTCTTACCTCAAGCAATCGATCACAGCGCCGGATGGCAACATCTATGCTCTGCCTCAAGTGAATGAATGCTTCCATTGTGATAATGCCTTGAAGTTGTGGATCAATAAGGCATGGCTGGATAAGCTGAACCTTCCGATACCAACAACAACAGAAGAGTTCTATCAGGTTCTCAAGGCATTTAAAGAGAAAGATCCGAACGGCAATAACAAGCAGGATGAGATACCGCTGACTGGTTCAGACGAGATGTGGGTAGGCAACATCTCTGCATTCTTGATGAACTCCTTTATAGTGGATGATTATACGGAGAAGAATGCGGGAACATTCCTTATGGTGAGGGATGGCAAGGTCGATCTGGTGGCGAACAAGGAAGAGTGGAAGCAAGGACTGCTCTATCTTAACAAATTATACGCTGAAGGCTTGATCGATCCTGCGGCATTCACTCAGAATGCTGATGCCATTCAGCAGTTAGCTAACCGCGAGCCGGACAATGTGATGGGTGCTCTTACGTCAGCGTTAATAAGCTATGCATACGATATGTCGGATAAGCAGCCGCGTCATAAAGATTATGTGACGATTGCGCCGCTAAAAGGTCCAAACGGCGTTCAGCAGTCGCTTAACTTTGCAGGGATCGGAAGTTCGCAATTTGCGATCACGAACAAGGCAACGAAGGAGCAGCAGATTGCCGCTATTCGCTTAGCTGATTATTTGTTCACCGAGGAAGCGATTGTACTTCAGGAAAACGGTCCGGAAGGAAAGGGTTGGAAGAAGGCGGAGCCAGGCGAAAAGGACATTAACGGCCAACAGGCTAAATATGCGTTTATACAGCAAGAGAAGAAACCGACTCATAATGATGGCTGGGAGCAGATTGGTCCTTCTCTCCGCACGTATGCTTATCGCGATTCATGGGTTGCGCCTCAAGATCCGTTAGCAGAAGGCGGTTATGGCACCCGTCTGCAAATGGAGTCGAAGAAATACGTGCCTTATCATTCAAAGGAAAAGTATCCTAACAGTATATTTATTGCTCTTGAAGATGCAGAGATTGCAGCACAGCTAAAAACGACGATCATTGATTATGTGAAGTCGAATATGGCGCAATTTATTACTGGCTCCAAAGATATTGAGAAAGAGTGGGACGCTTATGTAAAGGGCTTTGATGGTCTACAAACCGATAAGTATATTGAGATCTATCAAAAAGCTCTGACAATAAAATGATCGTAATTCGAGCTATGCAACGGTAAGCTCAATCTATTCTGCCCGGGGTCGTAAAAATGACATAGCTGTCTAGCTTCAAGAAACAGCGATGCCAATCCACGACCTCGGGCTTGATCGTTGTATTATTGTTCCAACAGTGAACTGATGTAAATAAACTTTACAATCGACTATAATAATGTTATATTAATCGAGTAGTCACTTTTTTGATATTTAAACGTGCGGTAGTGGTGGAATGGCAGACACGCTATCTTGAGGGGGTAGTGGGCGTACGCTCGTGGAGGTTCGAGTCCTCTCTACCGCACCATAAACTTATCAATCAGAACTCTTGCGCAGCAAGAGTTTTTTTGCGTGTTCATCGATAATTGCGCCAGCAGATTTATCGTAAATAGTAACCCAATATAATAGTAGGGAAAAATAAACAGTTATGAACTACATATGTCTGAGAAGGCGTTTGACCATTATCCCCTGAAGTCAGGTATGAACTCAAGGCCTGCGAGCTAGTATTCAGCAGAATAAGTACTCTGTCTCGGGAGAAGAAGGAGTATGTCTGAGAAGGCATTTGACCATTATCCCCTGAAGTCAGGTATGAACTCAAGGCCTGTGAACTAGTATTTAGCAGAATAAGTAGTCAGTTTCGGGAGAAGAAGTAGTATGTCTGAGAAAGCATTTGACCATTATCCCATTGTCTCAGAAGCAATATATGCAGTGTTCACTATACATTCATAGTTTCAAATCCTGTAATTGTAAGAAAGGTGACGGCGAAAAAACGTTAACCTGGTACATAAGACTGCCTGCCTGTAAGGTTAACATGATCAACTATTAACGAATGATTGCGCATTAGCGTGCGAACCAACAATTAATAGATCATATTTGATTCGGGTTACGGTAATTACGCTGCTAAATATTGAGAGGAAATCGTGTTTTGTCTTAATAATGAACGATAGCGATTGGACATGGATGAGCGGATTAAGAGTTCCCATGCAGAATAATGCTCCGATCTTGCATTGGAGCGAAAGCAGAATTCATCCAAATAGCGTTGCAAATACTTGATCCCAATTCCGTGAAATGTATCAATCATCCAACTACGAGCTTGTTTAAAAGCTCTCTTCAGTGTATGAAATTTCTGTGCTCGGTATAGATGTGAAATAATCGAGATACTAGACGCCTCTGTACAAGTATGCAGATCAATGAAATGGCTGCAAGCAATAGGGTGTAGATTTCTACCATAAAGGTGTTGTCGATTGACGGTCTTTATCTTGAGGCGAATGATTTGATCGTTTGAGCTAATGGTCGCAGCAACAATAAGCGGATGCTCGTATGGAAGAAGCTCCAGCGTTGAACGAAAGAGAGGCTTGCAGTGATATTCTACAATTCCTTGAACGTTATGTTCTAATGGAGAATCCACGTCTATAGCACTGATAACAGATCGGATCTTATGAAGAATAGACCAAGCTGTTTTATAAGTAACTTGGATAATTGAGCGCAGCTTGATGGCGTTGATATTAACATTGTGCTGAGAAACTAGCCATATGGCAGTGATCCATTTCTGCAATGGGGTGCGGCTATTCTCCATAATAGTGTCAGCCGTGAGTGATGTTTGATGATGGCATGCACTGCATTCATACAGCGGGAGCCGCCTGGTATTAATGACATAAGCGTGCGAATGTTGGCAACGGGGGCATTCAAATCCATGCGGCCATTTCAAATTATATAAGTAGGAAACACAAACTTGTTCGTCCGAAAAATGAAGAGATAGCTCCTCAAGTGTATTCCACGAGTTCCAGTTCTCCATAAATAGAACCTCCCAAACATCAGAAGATGGATGAATGTCCCTGCTTTATAGTTAAATTATACCAAACAAATGTTCTCTTATCAACCATTTTTATGTTATTTTTGCATTGCAGCATTTGCGGATGGCTATATTCGAAGTAATCAGACGTGCTGAATCCTGAGCGAAAGGGAGAATGGTCAAATGATCTTGGTATGGACATACCAATGGGTGAATGCAGTGCGAAGCTGGTATGGAGAGTGTGAGTGCATGCAGACTGAGCGAAAGGGAGAATGGTCAAAAGAGCATGGAAGAGACATGCCAATGGGTGAATGCAGAGCAAAGTTGGTAAGAAGAGTGTGAGGTGCATGCTGTCTGAGCGAAAGGGAGAATGGTCAAAAGAGCTTGGAAGAGACATGCCAATAGTTGAATGTAGAGCGAAGCTGGTATGAAGAGCGTGAGGTGCATGCTGTCTGAGCGAAAGGGAGAATGGTCAAAAATGACAAGAGGCTTGTCCCCTTAACCAGTTGAGCTGATTATGAGGCAAGCCTCTTTATCTATAGGCAGTTATTCCAGCTAAATTAAATTTCATCCGGTGAGATCCACTCTTTGGACCATTTCTCGATTTCAATTAATAAAGGCTTTAATGATAATCCCTTATCGGTAAGTGAATACTCAATTCTAACGGGAGTTTCCGGATATACATCACGCTTAACGATTCCTTTTAGTTCAAGTTCCTTCAGTCGTTCAGACAATACTTTGCCGCTAATAGTTATTGCAGCTTCGATCTCACTGAAGCGTTGAGGACCGCTGTTAAGCAACTGATAGACGATAAGTGCTGTCCAGCGCTGACTGATGATGCCAACCGCTTTCTCAAAACGGGGACATAGCTGTGATTGATTCATGTTCCTCACCTCTTTGTTCTTATTATATATTGAACTAATAAAAAGTAAAGCCATAAACATTTTATAGTAAGTGTCTTGACAAACAAAATATACGATCTTATACTAACTTACATAAAGTAATTAGCTTTTGTTAAGTACACGAGGAGAAGAGGTGCTAAGGTGGGATTCCATTCACATCCGAATTTATATATTCGGGATATAACACTGCAGGTTAGTCAGCTTGAGAAGTCGATTGCATTTTATGTTGATTTATTAGGATTTAAGGTTTTGAAGCGGGAGGAAAGCAGAGTCGTTCTAACAGCCGATGGCATAACGCCGCTTATCATCCTTGAGCAGCCGCAAGGCGTGAAACCGAAGCAGCCAAGAACGTCTGGATTATACCACTTTGCTATATTGCTGCCGACACGAGCAGATCTAGGAAAGTTCCTTGAACACTTGGCAGAGAAGCAGATAGGAATCGGTGCAGCGGATCACACTGTGAGTGAAGCACTTTATTTTTCTGATCCTGATGACAATGGCATTGAAGTATATATCGATCGTCCATCCGAGACTTGGACCTGGAATAATAATCAGGTGTTGATGACAACTGATCCGTTGAACGCACATGGGGTACTGGCTGCTGGAAATGGTGAGAAGTGGACAGGAATGCCAGCCGGTACTTTAATGGGGCATATTCACTTACATGTTTCTAATCTGCAGGAGGCGAAAGAATTTTATACTGAGATGCTTGGTTATGAAGTTGTATGCGAATACGGCTCACAAGCACTGTTCCTCTCTTCCGGCAAATACCATCACCACATTGGTTTGAATACCTGGAATGGAGAAGGGGCTCCTGCACCGGATGCGCGAAGTGCAGGAATGAAGGAATATTCGATTGCGATTCCATCTGAGTCCTATAAGCAACGAGTAATTCAATCATTGGTGGTAAAGAATATTAATTTCGAAGAAGTGGATGGAGTGCTGTATACGAGTGACCCATCTCATAATCGGATTGCTCTTCATATAACTCAATCTTAATGGTTAATTAACTTAGCCCCTCCTGATCAACATCAGTGAGGGGCTTGTGGTTTTAACTTTCGTTTGCAATAATTTTTTGATGAACTTCAGGATCACATACGACGTAAAGTCTAGCATCATGTGGAATGATTTCATTCAGCTTGCAGTTAATCGTCATATCATTACGATCTGATATGAGTGTAGCACCTTGCAACAGCAAATGATGAAATGCATCTTGATAAGTCTTCCATTCACTCTTTTTAGGAACATAATAAATATTAGATCCATTCCGCTTACTTAACAGTTGAGTGATAATGTCGATGTTCCCTTCACGAAGCGCTGAGCGAGCGGCAAGACGCGACACAGCATTATAGGAAAGAATGAACTCATTCACTTGGATGTGAAGAAAGGTTTTTATATGTTTCTCCTGCATAATTTCAACTGTGGTATGCACCTCAGGAGCTATGCTCTCAATACCGGAAGCGATTAATAATGACTTGCCATCCATAAGAGAGGGGTCGTCAATTCGGGCGTCAGCAAACAAAATGGCCGACCTTGCTTTATCGATGTTAGCTTTGAGGAGCGTGCTTTCTGAGGTTGGATCTCCGCTTACAAATTGTACATTTGAGTGCATGTATGGATGCTTGTCGGAGTCATCGATGATGACAATTTCGATCTTGGGATCATTTTCCAACAGTTCTTCAACGGCATACTGGGCCTTTTTACTCCAATTAATAATGACAATGTGATTCTTGCCTAGGTACTGCAATCTGCCTGACTCCCTTCGCTTATGAAATTTGTTTAATCCATCGATGATCTTTCCGATAATCAAGCTCAACAGACCGATGCCGAATATATAGATGAAAATGGTTAGCGCCATTCCTGCTGTGGTATGAGGAGAATAGTCGCCATAGCCGACTGTAGCCATCGTGGTTAGAACCCAGTAGAGTGCGGTAAACCAGGTTCCATATGTTTCAGGCTCCAGCAAATATGCAGCTGAAGCGCTTATGAAAAGGAATAGCAGTGTGAATATAGCCAGCGCCCAGTTTTCAATCTTTAGCATCTGAATAGATAGACGGCGTAAGAAATAAATCAAAGTAATAGTTACCTCCTAATGTCAGTATGCTTATTTGTTAAAGGTTTCAGTTATTATGCTGAAATAAGGTGAACACATAAACAATACGGATAAAGGCTTGATGAAGTAGCAAATAGTTTTATCTTAATGTAAAATATTGGTATAAAAACAAGAACCTTCGACACTGCTGCGACCAGTGTGATGAAGGTTCTTGTCGTGTTTTTATTACTTCGACAAATTTAAGAGTACAACCCCGCCAATAATGAACAGGATGCCAAGCACACCTGTCCATGTGATCTGCTCCTTGAACAGCAGGAAGCCGATAAACGCGGTTGCTAACGTACCGACACCTGACCAGATCGCATAAGCGGAGCTAAGCGGGATAGATCGCAGTGCTAACGATAAAGAATAGAAAGCGAGTCCGTAACCGATGACAACTCCTATTGAAGGAAGGAAGCGGGTGAAGCCGTTCGTATACTTCAACATTGAGCTTCCGAATACTTCACTCGCGATGGCAATCGAAAGCCAAACATAAGACATAGCTTGGTATCTCCTTAGCAGTTAAATGAATTAGGGGGCCGTGAATTAGGCCCACCAGGACATAAGTGTGCCGCTGAGCGCGCCAAGCAGCACGATAAGCCATGGCGGCAGTTTCCAGTACACGAGTAGCACGAACAGCACTGCTGCGAGTGAAAAGTCAGCGGCGCCTTGTACGGCTGTTGTAAACAGCGGATCGTACAAGGCGGCGAGCAGGATGCCAACGACCACCGCATTGATCGCGGTCATGGCCTGCTGCATCCGCGCATTGCCGCGGATGGTGTTCCAGAACGGCAGCGCGCCTGCGACGAGCAGGAACGCTGGCAGGAAGATTGCGATGGTGGCGACGATGGCGCCGCCAAAGCCTCTAGCCGCCATGCCGATATAGCTGGCGAAGGTGAACAATGGGCCGGGTACCGCCTGCGCAGCGGCGTAGCCAGCCAGAAATTGCTCCGCGTCGATCCAGCCTGTTGGCACGAATTCGCGCTCGAGCAGCGGCAGCACGACGTGACCGCCGCCGAACACGAGCGAGCCGGAGCGATAGAAGCTGTCCGCCATCGCGATCAGGCTCTCTGGATAGAGCGCTCCCGCTATAGGCAGCGCGGCAAGCAGCGCCGCGAACAGCGCGAGGCAGCCGTAAGCTGTGCGCCGGCTGACTGGCATCGCTAGCGTCGGCGCCTCCTGCGCCGCTTGCTTGCGGAACAGCAGCAGGCCAAGCAAGCCAGCCGCGATAATAATCGCGAGCTGTGCATAAACGGCCTGCCATAGCAGCGCAAGCGAAGCGGCGCCGACGGCGATGCTGGCGCGGGCGCGCCCCGCGGCAAGCTTCTGGCCCATGCCGAGCACCGCATGGGCCACGATCGCCACGGCCACAATCTTCAGGCCGTGGAGCCAGCCCGCCGCGCTAACATCCGCGCCCTGCAGCAGCCAGGCGAATGCTGCCAGCGCGATGACGGACGGCATCGTGAAGCCTAGCCAGGCCACAATGCCGCCCAGGATGCCGCCGCGCAGCAGGCCGATGCCGATGCCGACCTGACTGCTGGCCGGCCCCGGCAGGAACTGGCACAGCGCGACCAGCTCCGCATATGCCTTCTCATCGAGCCATTGCCGCCTTCGAATATAGGCTTCATGAAAATATCCAAGATGTGCAGTCGGACCGCCGAAAGAAGTCAGTCCGAGCCGCAGCGATACACGAAATAATTCTAATAATACAGCTCCTCGACGTATAGTTGGAGGATTGGCTGAGGATGACACAATTGATCAACTCCTTGTATCCAGCTAATAATTATCCAACTACCATCATAATAGAAGATGAACCATCCTTACTTTAATAGTTTGTAAAGGAGCGGTCAATATAGAAAAACAGCAGCCTTAAGGTTACCCCTATGAACTGCTGCTGAATGATGCCTATTTACGTTAATGCAGGAGGATTAAGCTGCTCCTGCCCCACGGTCCGCTTCTTGCTTAGCCGATTGGCTCTGCTTTCCGTTGCCGACTCCGTTAAACACGATGTTCAGCAGAATAGCAGTGAAGGTACCTGCAACGATTCCATTGCCTGTCAGGATCTGCAAAGTAGCAGGCAGCTTCGCGACCAATTCTGGAACCGTTGTAACACCAAGACCCATACCTACGGAGCAAGCGATAATAAACAAGTTCTCGTGTCGGTTCAGATCGACTTCAGAACCTAGCATGCGCAATCCAGAAGAAACGACCATCCCGAACATCGCTACCATCGCTCCACCCAACACAGATGGAGGAATCAGCGTCGCTAATGCTGCGATCTTCGGTACGAAGCCGAGCAATATGAGCAGACCGCCCGCGACTACGATCACGTCACGGGTTTTGATGCGGCTCATTTGAAGCAGACCAACGTTCTGCGAGTATGTGGTATAAGGGAAGGCATTGAATATACCGCCGAGTGTGATCGCTAATCCTTCAGCGCGATATCCGCGCGCCAGATCTTTGGAAGTTACTTCACGATCTAATATTTTTCCGAGCGCCATAAACACGCCTGTTGATTCAGCCACACTCACGATCGCCACGATAATCATCGTCAGAATTGGTGTTAATGCAAATTCAGGAGTACCAAAGAAGAACGGCTTCACCATATGGAATACTTCAGCATCAGCTACTTTATTCATATCAAGCATGCCCATGAAATATGCCGCAACCGTGCCCAAGATCAGTCCGATCAGTATAGATACGGAACGCAAGAAGCCTTTTGAGAATCGATTCATCAAAATGACGAAGATGAGCACGCCGAAGCCGAGAAGCAGGTTCTCAGGACTTCCGAAATCTAATGCGTCTTTATTACCGCCGCCTAAGTCAGTAAATGCAACTGGAATCAACGTCAACCCGATAATCGTAACAACAGAACCTGTAACGACTGGAGGAAAGAATCGAATCAGCTTGCCAAACAATCCGCCGAATAAGAAGATGAACACGCCAGAAGCGATAATTGCACCGTAAATATAGGAAATACCGTAATCAGTACCGATCGTGATCATGGGAATAACCGCTTGGAAAGCGCATCCCAGCACTACGGGCATACCGATACCAAACCATTTATTTTTCCAAACCTGCAGCAGCGTAGCAACACCGCACATCAACAAGTCAATGGCGACGAGATACGTTAACTGTTCCTGTGTAAATCCGAGTTTACCCCCTACGATCAACGGTACGATGACGGCTCCGGCATACATCGCCAATACATGCTGCAATCCGAGTGAGAACGTCTTAAACGGATGGCGATTGCGTTGAAACACACGTTCATTGGATGACATGGCTGCATAATCCCCCTAGAAATATCTAAAACTATCTTTTAATCGATAAAGTGAACTTTGCCGCCCTCAAATGATTGAATACGCGCAAGAGATTCTACGCGATAGCCTGCTTTATCCAGATTAGCTCTTCCTGGCTGGAACGACTTCTCGATCACGATGCCGATACCGGCTACCTTGCCTCCAACCTGCTCTACGATGTGAGCGAGACCGAATGCTGCTTCACCATTAGCTAAGAAATCATCAATAACAAGCACTGTGTCATCCGCCGTTACATATTTGCGCGAAACCGTCACATCATTCGTGACTCCCTTTGTAAAGGAATGCACTTTCGTTACAATCAGATCCTCTGTCAGCGTTAAAGACTTCTGTTTACGCGCGAACACAAGTGGAACATTCAGTTCCATGGCAGCCATAAGTCCAGGAGCAATTCCAGAGGATTCGATCGTCAATACCTTGGTAATATTGCAATCTGCAAAGCGTTTCGCGAATTCGCGACCCATTTCCAGCATAAGAACAGGATCCATTTGGTGATTGAGAAAGGAATCTACTTTGAGTACGGTATCTTTCAATACGATACCTTCATTCATAATTTTGTCTTTTAGCATCTGCATGTTGTGTTGTCCCCACCTATTAGTTATTTGAAAATAAATAAAACCCGAGGGGCAGCAACCTATAGAGGTACTGACCACATCGGGCTATAGAAGTCTATTCCATAAACAGAGAATCATGAAGACGAGTTCATACGATAAGCATGAACTTTCTCCACTTCATATTTCTAGCGTAAAATGGAATTGCTCCCGTAGTCCGATCATTTACGGTGATCTGGTAGAGACATGCAGGCCAATTCCTGCATATATACGAGAATATTAAGAATGAATATTCGGGTTCAATAAGACCTATTCAGTATAACCGATATTGAAAGGTGAAGATAGAGGTTTCATGAGGAAATTCATGAGATACTAGACCGTAATTCCTAAAAAAAAATACATTTTGAAGATTTAGTTCTGAAAAGGTCTTTTGAAAATAGGTCTGATTACCGATATTAATATTATCGAAGCTGAAGCAAGGAGAGTGGAATAACTTTGGAAGTAGCTTATAGCGCAATTTCAAAGTCTTTTAAGCATGTCAGCTATCATCCTGGTCGCTATTTACATATTGTGGATGTGACGTGCCGAACAATTGATTTTGATTACAGTGAGAAAGAACGTGTGGACCAAATCGTGATCGGATCAGATGAGTCGATGGATATGTCTGATCTGAAGATAGCAGCACGGGAGAAGCTGGTGGAGGAGCATCCCGATTTTCAATTTTACCGAGAGATTGAAGTTGTGGATCTGCATGTCGTGGAGGCATTTGACCGGGAACTGACTTGAACCTCAAGTGTTGGGAAAACGATTGCCCTTGTTGAGATAACGAGGGCATAGTTATTGTTATCACGTAGACAACCTATTAGCGTAGAAAAGGGAGATGGACAATCATGAACCGCGGTATTCGCGAGAAGTTGTTGAATAAGAAAACGTTTTCAAACTTGAAGTTTTCAAACTTGAAAACGATTAAGAGTCCAATTCGATCAATCGGAGGCAAGTTATTCACCATTTTTGTCGTCAGCATCATCTTTTTTGTATTTACGGTAGGGATGATTTCGTACTCGGTTTCCAAGTCGGCAATAGAGCATAAAGTGACAGAATCAACTTATCAAACGATGATTCAAGGCGCTGAGAAGGTTGACATGATGCTAGACCAGTACAATAAGCTAAGCCTGCAAGTTATGTTTGATAAGAACGTATCAACGCTGTTATCTCAGGTCAATTATTCAGATAAAGAATCGTTTGAGTATTTCCAAGGGGTAAGCGAATTACATCAGTCACTCCAAAACTATACGATGGGTAACGATCTAATTGAAAACTTGTATCTCATCCCGCTGGATACGGAGCAGCCAACCTTTACCGCTACACAAGGTAAGCAGGATATTACGAAGGACCTTGCTCAGAATGCTTGGTATGAAGAGGCGAAGAACTTAAGCGGCGATGTGTTGTGGATTCCAACAATGGTGAATGGAATTGACGGCACGAAGTCAGCCACCTTCGCACTTGCACGATCGATGAAGAACACGTCTTCCACAATGGGAGATTGTATCGTCGTTGTCGAGATTAAGTATTCCGCACTCGAACGCTTGCTGTTTGGGATTAACACTGGAGAGGGTTCAACACTTCAACTTATTAATGATAAAGGACAATACATATACTCACCTGATCGCGTGAATTTATCGAAGACAGTACCTAGCTGGCTTATGCCAGAGCCTGTGGCAGATAATCAGACCTGGACTGGCTCTGAAAAAACAAAATCAGATGAAGGCGAAGCCGTACTTAATGTGTATCATGAGGTGAAGGGCAGTCATTGGCTCCTGCTTGGTTCTATTCCAGAGAAAGAGCTCTATAAGGATGCCAATATGATTCTAATCGTTACATTTATCAGTATTGCGGTTGCTACTATTTTGGCATTAGTCATCGGTTCACTGATTATACGAATGGTGTCGAAACCGCTGAAGACGATCAGCGGCTTGATGAAGGAAGGAGCAGAAGGTCGACTTTCAGTTCGCGCAGAAGTGAAGTCAAAGGATGAGATTGGCGAACTGTCCGGGGCATTTAATACGATGATGGAGCAAATATCCAGTCTCGTGAAGCAGACGGAGAATAGCGCGAGATCCGTACTTGAGACGGCGTCTTCTCTATCAGAGGCATCTAAATCGACAGCTATCTCAGCCAAAGAAATTGCAGTCGCAACGGAAGAGATCGCGAAGGGCGCTACAAGTCTAGCGGTTGAAGCGGAACGCGGCAATGATCTGACGACTCATATGGCTTCGCAGATGCAGAAGGTGCTGGATGCGAACAAGATTATGGACTCGTCTGCTCAGGAAGTAGATCATTCCAGTTCGCTTGGAGCATCGAATATGAACGAGCTCATGGATCGCACTTCGTCGACCGGCAGCTTGATGCGTTCACTGGCGGAACGAGTAAATCAATTAAGCGATAGCGCAGCTTCGATTCGCAAGATCATGGACGTGTTGAACAACATGACGAAGCAAACGAATATTCTGTCTCTGAACGCGACAATAGAGGCAGCGAGAGCAGGCGCGGCTGGTAAAGGCTTTATGGTCGTTGCGGATGAAATTCGTAATTTGGCGGATCAATCGCATCAATCGATTGACGTTGTTAATCAGATAACCGAGCGCATTCAGCAAGAAATAAACGAAACGATTGAAGCGTTGTCCTCGGTATTCCCGATATTTGAGAAGCAAACCGAATCTGTTAAGGAAACGGACAGCATCTTTGGACAGGTGCGCACTCAGATGAGCGGAATGATTGGCAATCTGGAGCACGTGACAGGGTCGATCGAGCAGCTTCATCAAGCACAATTCACGTTAGTAGAAGCGATGTCTAATGTCAGCGCTGTTGCGGAGGAAGCTTCTGCTACATCGGAAGAAGTGGCATCCTTGAGCGGTGAACAGCTTCATATCTCCTCACGACTTGTGGAATTGTCGCAGCAGCTGGAAGATGTCTCTACACAATTGAAGGAATCGTTAACACACTTCCGCTTCGATTAAGTTTAATTGCACTTGTCCCTTCATAATCGGCGATCACCATTCATAAGAATGAAGTGAACCGCCATTAAATAGGGAAGGTGGAGAAGTGTTGAATCAGAGACAGTCGATATTGGCTGCACACATGGTATATCCGGAAGATCCCTATGTCATGCAATCCCTGCAAGCCGGAACGATTCAGAAAGCCGCGATGAATAGGCTTCGCGGCGCGTTTCGCCATAATGCACGGGCTCGCAATCCGGATCATGTGGTGCTCAAAGAAGGTGATAACACCTTACTTTTTCGAAATAAACATAGGGTATGGAATATCGCAGAATAAAAAATGATTGATGAATAACGCCCGCAGCTTCTTTGTGAAGCATGCGGGCGTTTATGTGCTGCGCTTAAGAAAAGGCTGAGTTGGACATGCCCGTCACAGGACATAGAACATGCCGGCAATCGAAGCGCTCAGCAGGTTGGCAATCGTTCCAGCCAGAACGGATCGGAAGCCAAGCTGTGTAATCAGCTTTCTGCGGTCAGGCGCCATGGATGACAGACCGCTGATCTGAATCGCAATCGAGCCCAAGTTCGCGAATCCGCACAATGCGAAGCTCGTAATCATGAGCGTGCGAGGTGTGATCGCATCTTTAAGCTGAGCCAAGCTTGAGAAGGCTACGAACTCATTCAGGATTATTTTCTGGCCAATCAAGCTGCCTGCTATAGAAGCTTCGTTCAATGGAACACCGATTATGTAGGCGATCGGCGAGAAGATTAGACCCAGTATGCCCTGTAATGAAAATTCAGGATGACCAAACCATCCGCCTATGCCTCCAAGTATACCGTTGAGCAAGGCTATCAAGCCGATAAAGGCAATAAGGGTTGCGCCTACAGCCAGTGCAATCTGAAGTCCATCTACTGCCCCGCCTGCCGCTGCATCAACGACGTTGGCTGACTTGCTGACTTCTTCAACCTCGATATTCTGCTCCTCATGCTTCTCTGTCTCGGGAATTAACAGCTTCGAAACGAGCAGGCCCGCTGGCGCAGACATAAAGCTGGCTGCAATCAAGTATTCGAGCGGTACGCCCATCAATGCGTATCCCGCCAGCACCGAACCGGATACCGAAGCCATTCCGCCTGTCATGACCGTAAAGATCTCGGATCGCGTCATCGAATTCAGATAAGGGCGAACTACGAGCGGAGCCTCTACCTGACCCACGAAAATATTAGCCGTGGCTGAGAGGGATTCGGCCTTACTCGTCTTTAAGAATTTGCTTAAGCCCCCGCCAATGAAGCGAATGACCCATGTCATGATGTGCAAATAGTAAAGGACCGAGATCAGCGCAGAGAAGAAGATGATGATTGTCAACACCTGAAAGGCGAATACGAATCCATCTACAGGTATCGCTGAGCCGAATACAAACTTGACTCCTTCATTCGCATAGCTGATGATTTTGTCGACACCTTTAGATATGCCGTTCAATATGGCTCGGCCTGTAGACCATCTCAGTACGATGAATCCGAATGCAAGCTGAATGAGCAGCGCGCCGCCTACTGTCCTCCAGTTGATGCCGCGCTTCTTCTCTGAGAACAAGAAGGCGATGCCGAGTAGAACAACAATACCCAGTATCCCAAAAACGTAGTTCATTGGTGTACTCCTTTCCGAACTTCCAATAAATTGTCATATGAAGGTAGTATTAGGGATGATGGGTTGCCTTATGCATCCTTCATCGAGGTGACATTATTGAAAGGGTAATGAAAGGATAATCCAATTCATTTTATATCCATTTGCGCTAATCTGTTGTTAGAAACAGTTCGAGGAGATGAACGCAAGTGGAGATGCTAAAGATCAGAAATCTGGTCAAGACGTATGAAGGTAAAGTGAATACACCTGTTCTCAAGGGAATTCAGCTATCGATACAGAAAGGTGAGTTTGTAGCGATCATGGGTCCGTCGGGAAGCGGAAAAACGACACTTCTGAACATGGTTGCGACTATTGACTCCCCTACATCGGGAGAGGTGCTGATTAACGGTACGAGCCCCCATCAATTGTCGAAGGAGAAGCTTGCATCATTCCGCCGACGGGAGCTGGGCTTTGTATTTCAGCATTTTAATCTGCTGAATACACTCACGGTTGAGGAAAATATCGTGCTGCCTCTCACATTGGAGGGCGTAAGTGTGAACAAGATGAGAACGGATGCTCACGAATTAGCTGAACGCTTAGGGATTAAGGAGATCTTGAGCAAGCGCACTTACGAAATATCCGGCGGTCAGATGCAAAGATGCGCAATAGCGCGCGCGATCATTCATGCGCCTAAGCTGCTGCTGGCAGACGAGCCTACGGGGAATTTGGATTCCAAGTCATCTCGCGATGTGATGGAGACGCTTGAGCAAATTAACAAAGTGGACGGGACGACGATGATGATGGTGACGCACGATGCGTACGCGGCTTCTTACTGTGACCGCGTCATCTTCATCAAGGATGGAGAGCTGTATAACGAGATCGTATCTAGCGGCAATCGCCAATTGCTGTACCAACACATCATGGATTCTCTCGCGATGCTTGGAGGTGACGAGCGTGAACTTTCGACAGTTCGCTACTAGAAATGTCTTTCGCAATAAGCGAACGTATGCGGCATACTTCTTGAGCAGCGCATTTTCCGTGATGATCTTCTTCATCTATTCGGTTATTGCGTTTCATCCTGATATGAAAGCGGGCTTGATTCAGCAGGTCGCAGTTACGGCGATGAGCAGCGCGCAGTGGATCGTGTATGTATTCTCGTTCTTCTTCATCTTGTATTCTGTCAGTGCGTTTCTCAAGACGCGCCAGCATGAATTCGGAGTGTTAATGATTCAAGGCATGTCCCATCGCCAGATGAATAGACTTATATTTTTGGAAAATATGATTATTGGTTTAGCCGCAATCTTAACGGGGATTGGAGCGGGGCTGATAGGCTCTAAGTTAGCGTTGATGATCGGTTCTAACGTGATGGATGTTCGTCTACCGTTCTATGTTGCGCCCAAGGCGTTCTGGTTGACAATTGGTTCCTTCTTCATTTTATTTATGGTGATCTCCTTCTTAACCAGATTTATGGTCAGTAAGCGGAAGGTCATTCAACTGCTGCAGGGCACGAATAAGCCGAAGCCGGAGCCTAAGGCCTCTATCTTGCTATCGCTGCTTGCCGCTGTGCTGCTGATTGGAAGCTATGTATTAGCTGCTACAGCCGTCCCGGCAACGATTGGACTGCTTATGATCCCGGTTATCGTGATGACGATAATTGGCACGTATTTTTTATTTTCACAGCTAAGTGTGTTTATCATTAATATGCTAAAGCGCAACCGCTCCTTCTTCTGGCGGAAGACGAATATCTTAACCTTATCGGACCTGTCCTATCGAATGAAGGATAATGCGCGTATGTTCTTTATGGTATGTATCGTTTCGACGGTCGCTTTCTGCGCGCTCGGCACATTGTCTTCTTTCGGAGTTTACTATAAACAGCTCGATTATGATTATCCATTCACATTCAATTACGTATCTCATTCTGGCAATAAGTTGGAGGCAGAGCATCTTAGTACATTGGAGCAGGAGTTGAAGGATAAGCAGGTCGCGTATGATAAGATAACATACGAAATGTTGGATCTCAAGCTACCTGAGAATGATAACGAGATTACTCTCATCAGCAATTCAACCTATAACAAGCTGGCGGCTCTGTTCAATTATCCTACGCAGGAGCTTACCGGCAATGAAGCAAGATTAATTGTGCACCCCTTATACTATGATAAGGAGAAAAAGCCTGATCGAACGGCCAACTTTAAAGAACAAGGTATCACCATTAAGATTAACGGAGTAGCAGAGGGCTTGGTTGCTGATTATAGGACGATGCATAATGCAACCATTGTCAGTGACGATGTGTATAACAGTCTGAAAGGCAGTTCTGAAGCGAACGTTGTCACCGGTTATAAGGTGAAGAAATGGGAGGATGCCAAGGGGATCGGCACGGAGTTGTCTAAGCTGTATGATAAGCAAATGGATGCTTATTACGATTCCGATCTCAAAGGAGAGGCTCCATTATACAGTTTCAGCTCTCTCCCTGAGGTGGCGTCCATGCAGCGGCAGTTGTACAGCATTATGATGATGTCTGCACTATTGGTAGGCGCTGTATTCTTTATCGCAGCGGGAAGCTTCCTGTACTTCCGTTTGTACTCTGATCTTGAGCAGGATAAAGCTCATTATAAAGCGATCGGGAAGATCGGGCTTAAGGATAAGGAATTGCGCAAGATCGCAACATCACAGCTGCTGCTGCTGTTCTTTATTCCGATTGTGGTTGCGATTATTCACAGTGTGTTTGCCTTTACAGCGCTTCAAAGCTTGATCGAATTGTCCATCGTTGGAGAAACGATCAAGGTGCTGGCGGGCTTTACGATTGCCCAGATCATTTACTTCTTGGTTATTCGTTGGCGATATATCAATCATCTGCGTGCAGCGGTGAATTGATGCGGATCGTAAGATAGCCGCTATCTAGAATGAGCAGGAGCGCTGAGTGTCGCACTAGGCCGTTTAACGTGCAGCCTTGCGAAAACCGGCCGCTTCTGCTTCTTCTACATTGCAGAACATTTTCTCAGCCGTCGTTTGCTCGTAGCTTTCACCGCCAGGCACGTGATATATCCTATCCTTTTTGGAGTTGATATTGCCTTTAATCTTTGGCTTCGCACAGCCCGATGGCTGGTTGTAATCGGATGTGTCGGCCGATGCGTCGGCCCATAGCCCCTTGTTCTGGTTGCGCGCTTCGCGTTCCAGCTTAACAAAATGATCCGCATACATCACATTTGGTGAGATGCTCATCGTATTGGCGTAGCCCTCCTGAACAAGTCGGTCATTGTACATGACAGGGTCCTGATCGATGAACACATAACGCAGCAGTCTGCCGTAGCGGTCGGTGTCGCCTGTGTCTTGAAACAGGTAAACTTTCTGGTTCGTCAAATGCTCTTTCGTATATTGGCTGGCTTCTTTGCCGAAATACTCAACTTTGCCATGAACCTCGGGAGTATTAACGCCGATAAGTCGAACCTTGTTGCCTGATTCAGTCTCGAAGGTGTCTCCGTCCACGACGCGCTTCACAGAATCGATTTCATATGGATGCCCTTCTAGATCGGGATAGTTAGCCATGATTGCTGCAAGAAAAGGGTCGCCCTTCGTGCTAGTGCCTGTGGTTTGGCATCCGCTGAGGACGGCCAAGCCCAACAGCAGGACAGCAACCGAGAGCAGAAGTCGGTTGATTGCTGGTATGGTCTTACTATGATGTGATCGGGTATTGCTGTACATGTTGATTCATTCTCTCCTTCCGACCCTTATTATGGCAAGGAACTCGCGTAGAAGCAAGTAGCCTGTAGAAGTACGGCTTCAAAAGTTTGCACCTAAGCAGTTGCTATTCAAGTAAAAATATGGTACATTTCTTAATAACTTCAATATGAACTGACGGAAGCACCGTCACGATATCGGATCCCATTTGGGAAGCCGAGGTCGTGGCGGTTTTTTGCGTTTACTGCTGCTGATGAGAAATAGAAAGGAGCTGCGTGCTGCGTGATTCACGGAATGAAGCAAGATTGGATCTTAGCTCTGCCAGACAAGCGCTTGGCGGAACGCTTTAGTGATTATTGGAGGAATGGTTCGTATGCGGATCACGTTCAGCTGCGAGTATTTTCCCAGATCGATACTCTGCAGCATTATAGTCGTCTGAATCCTGACGCGCATGTATTCATGGTGAGCAAGGAATGGGAAGCGGTGTTGAATGATTCATCGGAGTCATGGTTTGCAGGTGCTAAACGGATATATTTGACCGATGTGGAGGTGTATGAGGAGAACCATGTTTGTATCTTTCAACCGCTTGCGCAGCTGTTTGAACAGCTGTGGAAGATCGGTTCTGCGGAGCTGAGCGCTGCATCAGCACTAACGGCTGCCAGCTTCAAGCAAGGCGCTAAAGTGCTGACCGTGTGCTCTGCAGGCGGCGGAAGCGGGAAGACGACGATATCGTTTCAATTGGCTCGATATGCAGCGGCTAATGGCTTGCGCGTATTTTATTGGAATGTAGGCTTGTATCCGGAATGGACGCTGCTGTACCCAGAAGGGGCTCATATTCCGCGAGCATCCAACAGCTTCTCGCAGCTGCTGTATTATCTTCGCCGTGATGCTGGAGGCAAGCGGGATATTCCGCTCGATTCATTTACTGTGCCAGTGACCTCACTCCGTGCAGAAACGTTCGATCCTTATATCAGGGCCGAGGAATGGTCAGAGTTCAGTGAACGTGAACTGAAGGCCGTAATCGAGTGGTTAATGGGGACTAAACGTTATGACCTTATCCTGATCGATGCATCTGATGGATGTCCGTTTCTGGATGCGGCAATTAAGATCTCTCATGATGTTGTATGGCTTATACTTGACGACCTTCCACATCTGAACAAGACGGTGCATTGCTGGAATCGCATAAAGCGTGAGAATAGCATCCCCTATTCAGCCTTCTGTTCCCGCACGCATCTGCTCGTAAACCGTTACATGGGGGCGATTCAGAATCGATGGTGCAGGCTGGATCTAGGGATTAGCGGATTCTTGCCTTACATCCCTCAATGGAAGCAATTCCATCGAGCGGAGCAGTGGTTCGGGTCGGCCGTGTTTCAGGCTGCTTTCGAAGAATGGGCAGCGGCTGAGCTGCCTTGGTTGGGCAACGGCAGATTGCACGAGAGGGCTGTATGATGCGCAAGGTAACAAGCTTGATTCTGCCTTCAGCCGAAGCAGGCTCAAGAGCTGAAGATCTTGTGCGATGGGACTTGCCTGAGGCGAGGCAGGTACAGGATCGCAGCAAGCTGAATGCAGGCAAGCAGCGCATTGGCGAATCTGGACAGACTGATCCGGATCAATTGTATCAAACGATTCGTAAGCAGGTGCGCGATCAGATGGAATGGGAAGAAGAGCTCGAAGATGGTGAGCTGCTTCAGCGGATCGAAGAGAAGCTGTTCGCAGTTTCCGGCATCAACCGATTCACATCCAAGCAGCTGGAGACGCTCGTGCTGCGCATATTCCATTCTTTTCGTGGCTTCGATGCGCTGCAGCCGCTGGTCGATGATCCGAGCATCACCGAGATCATGATCAACAGCCACAGTGAAATATTTATCGAACGCGAAGGAGAAATGCAGCGCTGCTCCATCCAGTTTGAGAGCCCAGAGAAGCTGGGAGATGTGATTCAATCGATTGTTTCGCAGGTGAATCGGATCGTTAATGAATCCTCTCCGATTGTAGATGCTCGATTGAAGGATGGATCGCGCGTACATGTGGTGCTGCCGCCCATTGCGCTAAAGGGTCCAACTGTTACGATTCGCAAATTCCCTGCCAAGCCGATGACGATGGAGGACTTGGTTGAACGCGGCGCTATTCATAACGAAGCGGCTCACCTCTTGAAGCTCTTGGTTCAGGCAAAGTACAACATTTTTATTAGCGGCGGAACCGGCTCAGGCAAGACAACCTTTTTAAATGCGTTGTCTCAATATATTCCGCAGGATGAGCGCGTCATTACGATCGAAGACGCGGCGGAGCTGCAGATTCATACGGTGCCGAATCTCGTTTCGCTGGAGACGAGGAATGCGAATTCCGAGGGCAAAGGAGCACTTGCAATGAGAGATCTGATTCGCGCCTCGCTCCGTATGAGGCCGAATCGAATCGTTATTGGCGAGGTAAGGGGCGGCGAGGTGTTGGACATGCTGCAGGCTATGAATACCGGCCATGAGGGTTCTTTATCAACAGGGCACAGTAACAGCGCCAAGGATATGATGAGCCGCTTGGAGACGATGGCGCTCAACGCGGCAGCGCTGCCGCTGATCGTGATTCGTCAGCAGATCGCATCTGCCCTAGATATCGTTGTGCACCTTGCGCGGCTGCGCGACGGTTCGCGCAAAGTGATGGAGATCTGCGAAATCGTTGGTGTTGAAGGAGGTGAGGTTCTCTTGTCTCCGTTGTATTTGTTTACGGAGCAAGGGGAAGCAGAAGGGAAGATATGCGGACGATTGGAGCCGAGGTTCCAACTGAATAATCAGTGGAAGCTGGCAATGGCAGGGCTGAGCTGGGAGGGAGAACATGGGCGAGAAGAAGATGATTCCATTCGTCCGCGAAGTGAGGCGTATGGCTAGCAGATCAACAGTTCATGCGGCAGCAGATCGCGGATTGCCTGACTATATGAGCTATACTTTATCGCTGAAACAGTATGTATTAGCAGTAACTCTCGGTGTAAGCATGATGGGATTAGTAGGGTACTTATTTTATCAGCATTGGCTGGGAGTTTGTATTATTGGCAGTGCCGGTTTCGCGTATCCGAAGATGAGGCGTACATCGCTGCTGGAACGCAGAAGAAGCCAATTAACGATTCAATTCAAGCAAGCGCTGTATGCGATAAGCTCTTCACTCTCCGCAGGACGGTCCCTAGAGAATGCTTTTAAAGAAGCTATTGCCGACTTACAGCTGCTGTATCCAGGAACCGATGTTGATGTTATTCGTGAGCTGCGAATCATCCGCTCCCGAGTAGACAACGGCGAGCCGATGGAAACGGCAGTGCTTGATTTCAGCAGACGCGCCAAACAGGATGATATCTCGAGCTTTGCGGATGTGCTGGTGACCTGCAAACGAATGGGCGGCGATGTCATTGAAGTCGTAAGGAGAACGGCATCCGTTATTAGCGAGAAGATGGAGATCGTTCAGGAAATTGATGTACTTATCGCTCAGAAGCGCTTAGAGATGAAAGCGATGATGGTTGCCCCTTTTCTATTTATCGCCTTCATGAACGTAACTGCGCCGGACTTTATGATGATGCTGTACAGCGGAGTTGGGCGTTTGATCGCGACTGCTGCATTTTTGCTGCTCCTGGCCGCGCTCTGGCTGATGAAGAGGATGATGAACATTCGAGTGTGAATTCTTTCGGTATATAAGGCCCACTGGTTCACAAGAAGGAGTGTAGATTGTGCTGCCGACGTGGTTATGGTTATTGCAGGCTGCAGGTGGAGCTGCCGCTATCTGGCTCGTGAATCGATTCAAGGCGGAATTGCATCTGGACTTGATGAATAAGGAAAATGTCGGGAAGCTGAAGCCGTGGCTGCCAGCTTTTCTAGAACTGTTGAAGCCGTATCAGCAAACGTTCGATACGCATCCGCTGCTGATGCCTGTCCGACAGGCGTTGCTGCAGTTGCACGGTCCAGCACATGCGTATAACCGATTTCGGCTGTTTATGGCCGAATTAGCTTTTATGCTGGCGGCAGGCGTTCTTTTCGGTTTCATCTGGGCAGCTGTCACAGAAGGGACAGCAGTCAATATGCTGACCGGAAGCTTGCTGGGCATCGTCCTTGCATTAGCCCGCGTTAAAGAAACAATAGGGCGGGCGGAGAAGCGGAAGCAAGATATGCAGCTTGAGCTTCCTGAGCTCCTAAGCAAGCTGACGCTGTTAGTGCAAGCGGGTGAGACGGTGCAGAAGGCGCTGCAAACCTGCCTGCAGCGCAAAGCAGAGCAGCTTGAGCATCCGCTGTATCACGAGCTGGAGCGAATGATGAAGGATATGCAGCATGGATACGCATTCGCACAAGCGCTGGAGCAATTCGCTAAACGCTGTGCTGTGCAGGAGGTGTCCATGTTTGCGACAACATTGCTGATGAATCAGCGTAGAGGCGGAGAGTCATTTGTGCTGGCTATGGAGGATTTAGGACGCCAGCTGTGGGAGAAGCGCAAGGCTGTTGCGCGCAAACGAGGAGAAGAAGCTTCCACGAAGCTCATATTTCCGGTAATGCTTATGTTTCTCGTCGTTCTTATTATTGTTGGAGGACCGGCATTTTTGATGATGTAGTCCATGTTGTCCATGTTGAGATACAGTTAGTACCAACTATTAGGGAGGATTTAATATGCTGACACTTGTTCAATCGCAGATGTACAAGCTTTGGAAGGATGAAGACGGAATTGGCGTAATCGAAATCGTAGTTATTGTAGCTATCCTGCTCATATTGGCACTAACCTTTCGCACCGAAATAACGAAGATGCTGAGCGATATCATTAAGAAAGCCAATGAACAAAAAGATAAAGTTCTTCCATAAACCCCGTTCATGCCGCCAAGTGTTGTTGGCTGCTCGAAAGCTGATGCTGCAAGATCGAGGCAGCGCGGCGATTGAGGCTTCTCTCGTTTTTCCTCTGATCCTGCTATGTACGTGCGTTTTCATGTTCTTTGGGATGATGATCTATATGAAGGTGCTAACCTCTCATGCCGCAGCATTTGCAGCGGAGCGATCAGCTGTCGTATGGAATAACAGCAGCAAGGATCCTGGCACAGGGGCGTTTGCGCCGCATCAATATGATGACTTGTATTGGCGAGCATTGTCTGATCAGATGCTGGATCAGCTATTTGGCGGATTCGGTAATGAACAGGATTATCGTCTGAACGTACCTGCGAACCAATCATCATCCGACAGCTTGCCCGTTCGTAAGCTGGCATCCGGCGCTTCCTTTGTCTTGCCGCCGCTATCTGGCGAGCTTCAGTACGATAACCATTGGATTGAACGTTTGATAACAGTCTCGATGAGTCATAGCGCACGGAGCTCCATGATTGCAAATATGACCGGAGTTGACGTACGTGCGGAAGGAAAGGCAGTCAGTGCAATTGTCGAACCGGCTGAGTTCATAAGAACAGTAGAGCTGGTTCGTTATATGACAGCTAAGCTTCAAGCTATAAAACCGCTTGGTGCTAGCCCTCAAGCAGCTGGTGAAGTGCTGAAGGAGAAGCAGCAGCCGTAGTTCATGACGGATTAACTCCTCGGCAGGCGAGAATTGGAGGAATACATGTGAAACGAGAAAGCCATAGGTTCGCTCACAGGGGAGCTCCTAGAGCGCAATCAGTCAAGCGTCTAACAGATGAGCGCGGTGCAGTTTCAATCTTTCTCATCTTTGTCGTTATGATCATCTTTACGATGATGGCCGTGTTCATTGACTATGCGCGAATTGCAGCGATGGAGCTTCGCTCAGAAACACTAGGGCAAACTGCTGCACGCTCTATTCTCTCCGCGTACGACCCTAAGCTCCAGCAGCAATATGGACTGTTTGCATACGGGCAGACTGATCCCGCACTCATTACGGAGTATGTGATGATGGACCACACTCCAAAGAGTTCTGACAGTCTCTCGTGGATTAATCTGCAGATTGAAAATCATAACTCAAGCATCGAACGTCCAATTGGATTGTTGGAGGAATTTGAACATCAAGTACTGGAGGATATGAAGTACAAAGCTCCTATTCAGATTACTTATGAACTTATTAATAAGATGAAGCCTGTCGCTGATCCGATGAAGGAAGCTGCACAAACAGCTGATCTGTTGAACACGATATCGAAGGATTATGATAAGCGCAACCGTGCATTGGAAGAGGCGCTGCGCATGCAGCAGGAAGCGCGAGACCGCGCAGGCCGTGCGGATATCCCTCGTCTTATAGGCGAGGTGGATCAGTTATGGAGCAGTATCTCGACAGGCAGTATAAACAGCGCATCGGATATTGTTCGAATGTATGAAGACTACCGACGTATGATTAGGGATGACGCTGAGCTTGAAAGCGAAGAGAAGCTATATTCCTTCGAAATTGCTCAATACGAAACGGAAGCCTTCATGTTCAGCAATCGATATTACGAGCAGATCCAACAGGCAGCAATGAAGCATTCGCAGCTCATTGAGAAGGCTGAGCAGGCAGTTGTACAAGCGAGACAGTTCAACAAACGTATGCAGGATGCCATTCAGAAAGCGCGAACTGAAAGTGCGAGCTCTTACCAAGGCTATGATCATACGGCTGACGCTAAGGTTCCCGGGACTGTCAACGACTCGGTTGATACCGAAGTCATTAAAGGCATCAACGGCTCTATTGATTCGCTTGTGCTGCCCGAATCTTTCTTTGATGAATATGATCAAGAGCTTCAACGGCAGAGTCAGCTCTTAACTATAATCGAGCGAGACGCGGCGCGGTTTAAGAGCAAGGTCAGCTCTGTCTTAAGCGGCAGCGAATCAATTGCCAGCGCTGCCAGCTCGATCACGGAGACGTGGCAAGCGTGGCGACGATATGAAGCTGCGTATATTCAGCTCCCTGCTAATGTTCTGACAGAACGGCAGGGGATGCTTGATAAGCTGACAGAAACGGATAGCGAGAAGCGCAGGTACGAGCAGGAAGCTCGTCAGCAGCTAAGAGAGCTTAGCGGATTAATGGAGATGTTAGCGAATCTGACTGCACTTCAAGAACATCAACAAAATTTTGATGATGTTAGTTCGAAGGCAGAAGCTCTGCGAGCTTTCAATCATTCCACATTGTCTCGGGGGGAGAATGGGCTTGCTATAAGCGGAGACGCCGAAGAGGCTAATGCGGAAGCCATGAAGGGAATGACCGAATTGTTCACCCAGCTTGGTGATCTTGCAACAGATGCCAGAGACCGTATGTATCGCAATGAGTACGCATTCTTGTACTTTACGAGCTTCGATCCGAATCATTTGCAGACTCTCTTTCAGACAGGATCACCTTCACAAGAGTTAGCCTCAGCTCTCGATATCAGCAACCAAGAGCTGGAGTATATCATGTACGGATTCCAGAATCCCGCGGGCAATATTGCGGCAGCATATGGCGAGATATTTGCGATGAGGCTGGCGATTCGTACGATGGAAGGGTTCGTGGAATACGCGGGTCTAGTTCATCCGCTAGTCATCCTTGCTGCGGCTATCGTATATGGATTAACGATGGCTGCGAAGGATCTGATTGATCTCGTTACAACGAATACTGTCCCGTTATCCAAATACGTTTCCAGCATTACGTTATCATACAGCGACTTCTTGCGTCTCTTTATGATGATGCACGGGGATAAACAAGAAATGTCGCTTCGGATGCTTGCCCTTATATACTACAACACGGGAATTAATCCTGCTGAACGAGGGACGTATGCACAAATTCAGATGAAGGCTCGTATGAAGCTGTGGTTTCTGCCAGGAGTGATGACAGCGCTTGGCCATGCCGGATTGTTAGGGGGAAAGGTGAGAAATGGATACTATGAAGTCGATCAGCTATCAGCGTATTCATACTAGAATCAGGACAAGTAGGCTGCCTATCATTCGCTCGGTCGAAGGCAGTATTGTATTGGAAGCCGCGGTCCTTCTCCCATTGATTATGCTGCTGTTCGTATTCTTCGTTTATCTCATTCAAGCGGCTGTCATATCGACAGCACTGCAATCCGCAGCGACGCAAACCGTAAGACAGGTGGCAGCGCATATGTACCCTGTATCGCTGGCTGCGATGAAGTTCCAATCTGATGATCCATCAGGAACTGTGGGATCTGCAATGTCTAAGCCGCCGGCTCAATGGATGAGGCTTACAGTAGAGCAATTCACCCAAGAGTTTGCGAAGACGCTGCCTTCGCCCGCGTCCGATTGGATTGTTGACGCTGGAAAATGGGCTGGAGGAGCAGCGGAATCTGCAGGTGAGCAGGCGCAAGCGGCTGCGGGTCAGTATGTATTCCAGCCGTTATTGGATAGGTACGGTGTGAAGCAGGTGCTGCAGTCAGATCGAATTCGCTTAACTCACCTGAAGCTGCCTGATCTTATAGAGAAGCGCGACCCCTATATCGCGCTGCAGGTAGAGTATGATCTTCCTATGAGAGTCCCGCTATTGATGACTACGATAACACTTACGGCAAGGGCGTCCGAGCGAGTCTGGGTAGGTGATGGTCCTGCTGCGAGCGGAAATGATGGCGGAACCGTAACAGAGAAGCCGCCATTAGAGATTATTAGCATTGAGCCTAAGCCGTTGAAGCCTTGGGGTAAAGCGAGGTTGGTCGCTAAGGGCGCTCCGAACGAAATGCTAAAGCTCAAGGTGTATTACAAGAGCGGCGAAAGTGTAGCCCAAGGCTTAGTGTGGAAGATGACAGACAGTGAAGGTTTCGTTTCCTGGGAATGGGTAGTATCGGGCCATACGACAGAAGGATTATGGCGACTAGAGGTCATCGCCGAGGATGGCCGCTCTGTAGACCGCCATTTTATGGTTGGAGACGGCGTTGGAGCTCATAGTGATGATGATTATAAGCGATAATGAGGAGGCATATGAAATGCTACTGACCGAAGGTGCTGGAGCAGCGCTGCTCCTTGCGGCTTTAGTTACTGATATACGCACGAAGACAATTCCTAATCTCTTAACCGTCTCGGCGCTGGGGGCAGGATTGCTTCTCCATACGATATTGAATGGTTGGGAAGGCTTAGTCTACAGCTCACAGGGGATGCTGGTGGGTTTCGTACCGACGTTTATATTATATCTCTTGAGAGCGATCGGCGGAGGAGATGTCAAGCTGTTTGCCGCGCTTGGGGGTTGGATGGGCAGTCATTACGTGTGGCAGACCCTGATAGGGAGCATCCTGCTGGGAGGAATAATCGCAGGCGGATTATTATTATTTCACTACCGTTCGTTTGGACGCCGCTTCCTGCAATCCGTTTGCTTGCTGGCTGGTTCAAAGTCCATTACCGCATTTCGATTGATCTTGCACAAGCCCTCTACATTTCCTTTCATGATCGCTGTCGTTCCCGCCGCGGTATTTGTTTATTTCTCAAATTATTCGGTTTGATTCATATGATAAGGAGAAGCATCTGTCGAATGAAGGAGGAGACCAGATGCACGGATACCGTGCTGATTATATTCATGATGGTAAGCTGAAGCTGAAGCTCTATCGCGATGAAGCTGTACAAGCAGAACATTTGGACCCCCATCCGATTCGCATGCTTCAGCAGCATGCCGTCCCGCATCTGCTGAAGCTGGATGTCAGTATTATAAATGAGGAAGCTGTGTTCTATTACGACTTAAGCGGTAAACGGCTTCTCATGCCGCTTCTCGCAGTAGAAACGGTCACTGAGCTTCAATATTATGAATGGCTTCTACAGTTAATACGTACAGTTGAAGATTGCCAGAATTACATGATGCAGCCCAATCAGCTTCTTATTCATGAGGATGTGCTGTTTATTGAAGGTGGAATAAGCGAGGGCACTTTATACATACCTTATATCCCGACGTTGGATTCTTTGCATCCGCGAGCTGTGATCAAGAATCTACAGCGGATTGCGATTCGTTTATCGAGCGATGTGAAGGATTGGAAGAGCGATGGATTTCAAGGTCTGATTCGTATGCTTTACCGTGAGGATGCCTCCTTTACTGAGCTGAGACAGTATGTGCAAGCTCTAATTGTTCCTCAACAGACTGCCAAGCAGTATGGAGGAATCGATGTGTCAGCGGCTGCGGCAGCACCCCATGCTCATTCTGGAAATGATTATTTGATTTCATCGCATGGATCAATGGTAGAGACGATGTCAGATAATCAAGTTCATCCCTCGCAATCGCGCAAAGACGCGCGGGCTGCTAGCGAAAGGGATTGGCTGAGGGAAACGGCATGGGGGGAGAGTGACGCTTCATATGATCATAACCGTGATGAAGAAGTTGAATCAGATCATGAATACAGCAGGCTGCACTCGCATTCCCGCTCACCATCCCAATCTCAACCTCAATCGTGGATTATTTCAGTTGGCGCAGCGATCCTTATTGCTGCGTTCGGCTGGAAGCTTGGATACGGTCGAAGTCAGGGGATGCTGGGGCTAGCGGTCAGCATCTTGTTTACCGTTATTGGCATCGTATGCGGCTATGCATGGTACAGAGGCTTGATCCTTCAATGGGTTCAGCATATGAAGAATAATTCGCACAATAGAACGGAGCCCCCCTCATCCATCACAGAAGCCTCTCCCGATCCGCCGACCACATGGCGTTACTCAGAGTCTTATGCAAATAAGCAGACAGCTTCCGCTCAAAGCAGAAGACCATCCACCTCACCAATCGAACATTCAAGTCCTATTCAGTCCGTTCCATTTCCGGAGAGAGAGGAGCGCGCTCGCATTTCATACATGCATAACTCAGGCATGATAGAAGCTGAGGTCGCAGTTGCTGCTGCAGATCATTATTCTTTCAATCGGAACAGTGTTGATGGGTATTATGATCAACTTACGGATCATACGACGATGCTTAACGCAGGAGGTCAAGATATGACTACACTGCTTGATGGAAATGCTTCAGCCGCAAGACATACTCGCCCGGTCTTGGAACGTATAGGCGGTTCAAGATCAATGGAGTGCTATGATATCGTAAATAATCCCTGCATTATTGGTCGAGCGGAAAATGGGGTTCACCTGTCCATACTAGAGCCGGGCATATCTAAGCTGCATTGCGAGATTCGACATGAGGAAGGACAGTATTGGGTGCAGGACCTTGGTTCGAAGAACGGTACAGAGCTGCAAGGCGAGCTTCTTATTCCATACAAGAAAGCGGCTTTGCAGACTGGGGATATCTTAAAGCTAGCCCAGACGGAGTATCGCTTCTCTTTGATGGAGTGAACGGTACTCAAGCTGAATAGCAAAGAAAGAGGCGCCGCCTTAAAGGACGGGTGCCTCTTTCTTTGCTATTCGGTCATGACGGAGAGCGCGCAGAGCGTTCTCAACTGTACCATATTGGAATGTGAAGCCATGTTCCAGCGCCTTGGCGGGATAAACGCGTTGTCCCTCTAGCAATAGGGTGGACATTTCACCAAATACGATCTTAAGCACCCAAGCTGGAACTCGAAACCAGAAAGGGCGGTTGTAAACCTTACCGAGAGTACGGCCAAATTGTTCATTTGTGACCGTCTCTGGGGATGAAGCATTCACAATGCCATCGATCGTAGAATCCATGACAATAAAGTCGATCATGCGCACCAAGTCATCGATATGAATCCAAGAGAAGGGCTGCTTGCCGCTGCCGATGGGCCCCCCGAAGAACAGCTTGAAGGGCAGCAGCATGGGCGGAAATGCTCCAGCTGTGTTGGTTAACACGGGTGCGATGCGAAGCTTAATATGCCGTTCTGCTGGAATGAGATCAGCACTCTCTTCCCATTGCTTGACTACATGGGATAGGAAGTCTTCGCCTTCCGCAGCGCTGGATTCGTCAAATACACCAGTATAAGAAGTGCCGTAAATCGAAATGCCGGAAGCGCTAATAAATAGCGGCAGCTTCTTATTCTGAGAACTAGCCCAATCCTGAAGCCGTCTGGCAGGCACAACACGAGATGCTGTGATGCGATTTCGTGCGGATTCCGTCCATCGCTGATTGATGGTTTCTCCAGCGAGATTAACGACAACGTCAATATTTTTACACGGACCCGTGTTGGCTCTTAGATCTGCCCAGCTTGCATATAACGGCTGCTTGTTCGGGAAATCCCGTCTCGGCGCACTCTTGGAACGTGTCACGATGACCACTTCATGACCTTCGTTAAGCCAAAAGTGCGCAAGCGAATGTCCTACTAATCCTGTACCTCCGCATATAAGCATCTTCATCCAGATTCCTCCCTGATAACTTATTCAAACCCGACACCCCTGCTCAAATGATGGGAAGGTGCAGCTATGAGGGGAATAACGGATGGCGATCATTAATCTGTGTTCAGCAGGTGCGCGTATGGTGAGTAGTCAATTTGATTCCGCTTCAAGTGTTTTATAAGAAAGGCATGATCTGTACGAGGTGTAGCTTTGATATATCCTTCGATGCAGTGCTCACGCGTGACCTCGTTGGAACCGCTTTCTACAGCGATCTGTCCAATCTGGGCTGCGATCGAATGCTTAGCAATATCTCGAAAAGCTTTAGGAACAGGGTTGACCAGAATCTGTAAGAAGTCCTTGGAATCTTGCGTCCACAGCGGGCGGCTCCGATCTACCCAATAGTTCTGCCAGTCAAGCTTGGACATGCCGTCTTTCTTAGGCAGTACCTTTAAAAATTTGCGAAACATAAAGTATCCACCGATGCTCATGAAACCGAGCATGATGAAAGTCCATACGGCGATGGAATTCATAAACCAGTTCGGAGGAGAACTGTCAGCAAGTGGAAAAAGGTTTAGACCTAGATTCATCTCGATCACCTCAGCATAATTACCTTAATTTTCTAGCGTGTCTATAACAAATTATACCTCATTCCTAGATTTATTTCGATATTACCTGTAAAATAAGGAGAATTAACCTGAAGGAGTTGTATTATGCTAAAAATCGGATCACATGTCTCGTTCTCAGACAAAGGATTGGTAACAGCCGCGAAAGAAGCCGCAACCTACGGATCCAGCACATTTATGATATATACCGGGGCGCCGCAGAACACTCGCCGTAAACCAATAGATACGTTATTTATCGAAGAAGGCAAGCAATTG
The DNA here is from genome assembly GCF_054343325.1 of Paenibacillus marinisediminis. NCBI lineage: Bacteria > Bacillati > Bacillota > Bacilli > Caryophanales > Paenibacillaceae > Paenibacillus > Paenibacillus marinisediminis. The sequence continues at coordinate 768,075 of NZ_JBTGUH010000001.1, read as the reverse complement.
ATGGCAGAGCAGGGCATCGATGAGATCGTCGTGCATGCGCCATACATCATTAATCTGGGATCGTACAAGCCTGACACGTTTGAGTTGGCGGTGAACTTCCTGCAGGAAGAGATTCGCCGTACCCATTACATCGGCGTGAAGCAGATCGTGCTGCATCCAGGCGCGTATACGGATAAAGATGCAGAGTTCGGTATTAATCGGATCGCAGAAGGATTGAATGAGGTCCTCAGCAACACGAATGATACAGATGTCAGCATTGCGCTGGAGACGATGGCAGGCAAAGGCACGGAGATCGGCCGCAGCTTTGAAGAGATTGCCTCTATTATAGACAAGGTGGAATTGAACAATCGTCTATCCGTGTGCATGGATACTTGTCATATTCACGATGCTGGATATGATATCGTAAACAACCTGGATGGCGTGCTTGAACAGTTTGACCGTGTAGTCGGCCTGGATCGAATAGCGGTTGTGCATCTCAATGACAGCAAAAACCCTACTGGAGCAGGCAAAGACCGACACACTCCTGTAGGCTCCGGATATATTGGCTACAACGGTATTCGCGGGGTCGTGAACCACGAAGCGCTGCAGGGAAGACCGTTTATTCTGGAAACACCTTGGATTGGGAAGGATGCCAAGAAGCAGTTCCCGATGTATGAGATCGAAATCGCATTGCTTCGTGGTGACGTAAAGGGACGCTTCGGTGAAGGTTTCTTGGAAGATGTAGAACGTCTGGAGCATTTCTTCGCTGGTGAAAACGTAGATCGCCGTGATTACGTCTTGGATACATGGAATGTATTGAAGAATGATGCCAAGGCTAAGAAGGCTGATCCGCGTGAGCCGTTGGAGCGCCTTTATGACCAAATCATTGGAGCGCAAGTGCTGCCGGATCTGAGAGAAGATCAAATTAATCAACGGCTTATCGCATGGTTTGCCGGTAAAGACATCCGATAGATCAGAACCTGCGATGTAAGCTTTATACTCGCTTCTGATCGATATAGAGAGATATTAGGGAGTGGAGGATACTACTATGACACACCAACATACTATGGCACAGGCTCGGCAGGAAGCCGATCGCGCGTCAATCAACAGAGCACGCATGCTCATTTCATGTCCCGATCGGGCTGGAATTGTTGCTGCAGTATCACGCTTCTTATATGAAAATGGAGCGAATATTGTACAATCCGATCAATATACAATGGATCCAGACGGCGGCATGTTCTTTATGCGCATTGAGTTCGATCTGGAGCAGCTTCATGAAAGATTGCCGCAAGTGAGGCAGGACTTCGCCAGCATTGCTGAATCGTTTGAGATGACATGGCGTATTGCTCGAGTCAGCAAGAAGAAGCGTTTAGCTATCTTCGTGTCGAAGGAAGACCATTGTCTGCTTGAGCTCATGTGGCAGTGGCAATCAGGCGATCTGGACGCTGATATTGCGATGGTCGTCAGCAATCACAATGATATGCGTGAATACGTCGAATCATTCGGCATTCCATATCATCATGTTCCCGTCACGGCTGATACGAAGGCGGAAGCAGAACGCCGTCAGGTCGAGCTGGTGGCAGGGCACGCGGATGTGATTATACTTGCTCGGTATATGCAGATTATTTCGCCGCGATTCATTGAGCAGTATCGCAACCAGATCATTAACATCCACCACTCCTTCCTGCCGGCATTCGTTGGCGGCAAGCCGTATCATCAAGCCTATAATCGCGGGGTGAAGCTTATTGGAGCGACGGCGCATTACGTAACGGAAGAGCTTGACGGCGGTCCGATTATCGAGCAGGACGTCGGTCGCGTTACGCATCGCGCTGATGTTAACGAGCTGAAGCGAATCGGTCGGACGATCGAGCGCGAAGTGCTGTCGCGTGCAGTACACTGGCATGTTGAAGATCGTGTCTTGGTGCATCAGAACAAGACGGTCGTATTTAACTAATACGTGGATAAATGAACCTCTGTACATCGTGTGAAGGCGCGGTTGCAGAGGTTTTTTTTATTAAATCTTAACATTCTCTTAACTCGCCCTTCGATTTAATTCAGATATACATAAGCATTTGCTAAACAAATGGTGCCTTAATTGTTAAGAACGCCCGATTATAATCTCCTCATAAGGCATGTAAGCCAAACTGAGGAGGAAGTTACGTATGATGAAATATCGGATTCAGAACATAAAGAAGCTGCTCATTTGTGTGATTTGCGTCCTGTTGCTGCAAGGCTGTGTACAAATCATTCCGAAAGACATAACCGTCTCTGTAAATGGAACTGTACTTCCGAAAGATCCAGATACAATACAGCTTCATCATAATCTTCTCATGGTATCGGAAGAGTTTATTGAGCAGGAGCTTGGTCTCGAGGTTAAGACTTCGATCGCGCAGCTTGAAGAGAACACATATTACAAGGATCAAGTCGCAGTGCTCATGTATCATCATCTGGAGCTGGAGCCAACAGCCAAAGGAGTGCTGTCTGTCGATTCATTCAAGCAGCAAATGGAATTGCTTCGCACCAAGGGATTTCATGTCATCAGTATGGAGGAGTATGTCAGCTACATGACGGAAGGGGCGGAAGTTCCGGATAACGCAGTGATGATTACATTTGATGATGGATATGAGAGCTTCTATACGTACGCTTTTCCGATTCTGAAGGAGTATGGGTATCCTGCAACCAACTTTGTGATCGTATCTGCTATTGATCAGCAGACAGGAATCAAGAAGATGACCTGGGATCAGATGAGAGAAATGAAGCAAGCCGGCATGAGCTTCTACAGCCATACCTATAATTCACATCAGTATAAGGAGATCAATAAGAAGGGCAAGAAAGCAGCGATGCTGTCTGGGGAACTGTATCTTCCTGATGAGAAGCGTGTCGAGACAAAGGATGAATACTTGAAGCGCGTGAGGCTTGATCTGAGCACCGCAGAGCAGCGCTTGCACGAAGAGCTGGGCAACACGATGGGCATCATCGCTTTCCCTTATGGCGTATCCAATAAAGATGTGTTTGATGTGTTAAATGAACTGGAGATCAAGCTGTCATTTACGATTCGAGCAGGCATGACGACTAGAGCGGATCACAATGCATTTCGCTTCAACATGGGGACGATGGAGAAGACGCCAGAGCAACTGGTAGCGGCCTTGCATGGAAATGAAGACAACAAAGAAATGGTTCGCATTCAGATGGATGGCAAGGATATCCGTTTCGTTGAAGCGCAGCCGTGCAAGATCAAGGGTACGATGATGTATCCGCTGGGAGAGCTCAGCAGGATGTTCGATATCGACGTGCAATGGGACAAAGACACGAAGACCGTTCATCTCATGAAAAAAGTGTAAGTAAGGTTAATGATGGATGGAGCTGTTTATTTAATGGAAAAAGAGAAAGTTGACTTTTTATCGATCTATCGAGCAATGGCGATTATGGCAGTTATACTCATTCATTCTACGTCCCAGCCGGTTGCTGCCGCAAAGACCTCTGATCTATATTACATCTATGTGTTTCTCAACATCGCTGCGAAGTTTGCCGTTCCGTCCTTCATTTGCTTAACCGCATTTGTACTATTTTATAATTATGCTCATAGAGGGCTAAAGCCTGCACAGATCATGTCCTTCTACTATAAGCGCTTGAAATACATACTGGTTCCGTACTTCATGGCCTCGCTCTGCTACTTCGTACTCGTCCAAACTATTCGCGGCGACTTCGGCCTGAGCTGGGCCCAGCTTCGTCTGCTTGGGGAAGAATTGCTCACAGGAACTGCTTACACGCATTTATATTACATTGTCATCATCGTACAATTCTATTTGCTGTTTCCAATTCATCTACTGCTCTCTCGTTCACGGACGTTTGTGAAATACAGCATCTGGATCGGGCTGCTGCTGCAGTGGGCTTTCGTTCTGCTGAATAAATATGAATGGCAGCTTCCTCGAACGGGAAGCATCTTTCTCTCTTATATGAGCATCTGGATGCTCGGTGCTTCCTCGGGATCCATTGGGAGAGATGTAGAGCTTGGCTCGAATCTTTGTTCAATCCTGCTGCCGACCGTCGATACATGAAATGGAATAGGCTGCTGTGGATAGGTTGGGCAGTCGTTACTCTAACACATGTTCAGGCGTGGTATATGACTCATTTGGAGATGCTCGTCATGAACACGCTTATCTATGAAGCCTTGTTTAAGCTGCAGAGCTTGCTGTCTTGTCTCGTGCTATTTCAGGCCTCATCTCTTATTCATCGCCGCGGTAAGGAGATATGGGTCAAGCTGATGCATAACCTTGGGGAAGTATCATTTGGAGTCTACCTGCTGCATCCGGTGCTGTTGTTTATCTATCGCAAGCTTCCTTGGCACGGGGGCTCACCATGGCTGTATCCGCTCTGGATCGCGGGCGGCTTCGCAGTGGCTTTAGGGCTAACGTGGCTCATCGTTGCCTACTTATCCAGGAGGCTCCCAATGTCCTGGATCTTCTTTGGCTCGAACGCGAAGCGTCCTTCAGTCCATCAGCACCACAGCTCTATTTCGAATCAAGCAACAGATGGCCGACATTTGTAAGCTTTTATAGGTGTGATGAGCTCTTTTGACCAAGACATACCAGCCATCGGATGATATGATGAGGGTATTGTGATCGTGGGTTTATTTCCCATGATGCTTGGTGGTTGGAACAGAATAGGTCAAAGGAGTATGCCTCATGTCAAGGGAAACAATACTGCTGGTGGATGATGAGAAAGAGATTGTAGAGCTGATCGAGATCTATCTGAAAAATGAAGGCTATCAGCTACTCAGAGCCGCGAACGGCTTGGAAGCGCTGAAGCAGCTGCAAGCTCATTCTGTTGATCTCATCATATTAGATGTAATGATGCCTGAGATGGATGGTATTCAGGCCTGCATGAAGATCAGGGAGCAGAACAATATCCCAATCATCATGCTATCTGCAAAGAGTCAGGATATTGATAAGATCGCAGGACTAAGCATCGGTGCGGACGATTATGTGACGAAGCCGTTTAACCCGCTGGTGCTTGTGGCGAGAGTGAAGTCACATCTGCGCAGATATATGCAATTCAATTCTGCAGCTCCGCTTAAAGAGAATGAAGTCCAGATTGATGATCTGATTATCAATTTTAGCACGCATAAGGTTATGGTAGATGAGAAAGAAGTGAAGCTGACGCCGAGAGAGTTTGCTATATTGAAGCTGCTTGCTGAGAATAAAGGTATCGTGTTAAGCATGGATCGCATCTATGAGGAAGTATGGAATGAGCCGTTTATGGAATCGAAAAATACGGTGATGGTACATATTCGCAAGCTTCGGGAGAAGATTGAGAGGGATAGCCAGAATCCGAGATTCATTAAGACGGTGTGGGGAATCGGCTATAAGCTCGAATCTTCCTAAGGAGAGCAATAGATGAATTCGAATAAATGGAGTTTTAGTATAAGATGGAAGTTTCTAGCGGCATTTATTGGCAGTCTGGCTATAACAGCCCTAGTATTGCTGCTCGGGAATATAATAGCTGCGAGATTATTATTGACAGGTATTCCAGCATTCACGACGCCAATGCATTGGATAATTAACAATATTGGTTCAACCGCAATTATGATTATCTTCGGAACCATCGTATTCACTGCCAGCTTCTATTGGTTAAGTCTGCCGATGGTCCGTTATATTCATAGGATCGAACAGGTTGTTCAAGAACTGGCATCAGGACGTATGCTGTCAAATGTGTCTTCTAAGTCTTCCCATGAGCTTGGCGCGCTTGCCCAGCAGGTGAACGAGGCGGTAGCGGAGCTGAACAGCTATATGCTCGAGATTAAGCAGGGCTTACAGGAGATTGCGACTGGAAACTTCGAACATACGATCCCAGTTCGGGAGCTTAGTGAGTTGGGAGAAGTCGCAGACCATATCAATAAGATGAGTGCGCAGCTAAGTCGATCGATTGAGGAAGAACGCAATGCAGAGAAGACAAAGAATGACTTGATTACCGGTGTGTCGCATGATCTGCGCACGCCGTTGACGTCTATTCTAGGCTTTCTGGAATTGATCGAGAAGGATCGTTATCAAGACGAGGTAGAGCTTCGCTATTATGTGAACATCGCCTATGAGAAATCATTGCGCTTGAAGAAGCTGATCGATGATTTATTTGAATATACGAGAATAAATAACGGTATGCCGCTTATGCTTGCTGAGCTTGACTTGGTAGACTTCATGCAGCAATTAGCGGATGAATTCGTTCCGGTGCTGGAAGAAGCGGATATGACGTGCCGCATTCATGCACCTGATGAACCTGTCAAAGTGATTGTAGACGGAGATCAGCTCGTTCGCGCCTTCAGCAATCTAATGTCCAACGCTGTTCGATATGGACATGTTGGTAAGATTATCGATATCTATCTAGAGGCAGACGCAGATCGAGCGACCGTGAAGGTGACGAACTATGGTCCGCCTATTCCGGTACGGGATATACCTTATGTATTCGACCGCTTCTACCGAGTAGATTCGTCGCGGCAGGTGACGACGGGCGGAACCGGACTTGGACTTGCGATTACGAAAAGTATCATTCAAGCTCTTGGCGGACAGATAACCGTGTATAGCAATCAGCGACACACTACATTTGAGACGAGCTTGCCGTTGAAACGATGATAGCGATGATAGCGAAACCCATGGTCTAAGCTCGATGTTACGCGTTAAAGTGAGGAAGATACCGAGTGAACCGTCTGCATCGTGATTATTCAGAGAAATTCGCATATAGTCAAGTAGCGCTCCTGTATAACTAGTGGTACAATAATGCAAAATGACATAAACAAGCTCGAGTAGACTGTCTTGAACGAGTCTGCCTCCAGCGACTAGAGAGGGAGGAAATCATCAATGACTGTAACATCTTCTAATATTGATTCCTTGTCCATTGCTACTATTCGGACGCTGGCAATTGATGCAATCGAGAAAGCGAAATCCGGCCATCCGGGCATGCCAATGGGAGCGGCACCGATGGGTTATCATTTATTTGCAAAGGAAATGACGCACAACCCGGTTAATCCGACATGGATCAATCGCGATCGTTTCGTATTGTCTGCTGGTCATGGCTCCATGCTTCTCTATAGCTTGCTGCATCTTAGCGGCTATGACCTACCAATGGAAGAGATTAAGCAGTTCCGTCAATGGGGAAGCAAGACGCCTGGTCATCCGGAATTCGGACATACAGCCGGTGTTGATGCCACTACAGGACCGCTTGGACAAGGTATTGCAATGGCGGTAGGTATGGCTATGGCAGAAGCTCAAATGGGAGCTACATATAATCGTGAAGGCTTTAATGTAATTGATCATCATACATTTGTTATCTGCGGTGATGGCGACCTGATGGAAGGCGTATCTCATGAAGCTGCTTCTATGGCTGCCCACATGAAGCTGGGCAAGATGATCGTCCTCTATGATTCTAACGATATCACGCTTGACGGTGAAGCAAACCTGTCTTTTAGCGAGAATGTACGCCAGCGCTTTGACGCATATGGATGGCATACGCTGTTGGTTGAAGACGGCAACGACTTGGCTGCGATCGCAGCAGCGGTTGAAGCAGGGAAGGCTGAGTCGAACAAGCCAACTTTGATCGAAGTGAAGACGGTTATCGGCTACGGCAGCCCGAACAAGCAAGGCAAGGGCGGACATGGCGGTACTCACGGTTCTCCGCTTGGTTCAGAAGAAGCAAAGCTGACGAAAGAAAACTACAAGTGGACATTCGAAGCTGACTTCCATGTACCGGATGAAGTATATGCTCATTTCGAGCAGAACGCGAAGCAAAAGGGTATCGAAGCTAATAAAGCTTGGGATGCGATGGTGGCTCAATACACAGTGGCGTACCCAGTGCTGGCTGAGCAGTTCAAGACAGCTGTCAGCGGCAATCTGCCTGCAGATTGGGATGCATCGTTGCCGTCGTATTCTGTCGAGGATAAAGCTCTATCGACACGTGTTGCTTCCGGTAACGCTCTGAATGGCTTGGCGAAGCATATTCCGTTCTTAACAGGCGGATCCGCTGACCTCGAGAGCTCGACGATGACTCACATGAACGGCTTGACGAACTTCCAGCCAGGTCAATACGACGGCCGCAACATTTACTTCGGCGTGCGCGAGTTCGCGATGGCTGCAGCGATGAACGGCATGATGCTGCACGGCGGCGTGAAGGTATTTGGCGGAACGTTCTTCGTGTTTACCGATTACTTGCGTCCAGCAGTGCGCTTGTCCGCTATTCAAGGTCTGCCTGTCACGTATGTGCTGACACATGACAGCATCGCTGTCGGTGAGGACGGTCCTACGCATGAGCCGATCGAGCAATTGGCATCTGTGCGGATCATTCCGAACGTGACCGTCATTCGTCCAGCGGACGGCAATGAAACTTCCGCTGCATGGGCCTATGCGATGCAGAACAAGAACAATCCTGTCGTGCTCGTTCTGACACGTCAGAACCTGCCGATCCTTGCTGCTTCGCAAGAGCATGCTCGCGAGGGCATAGCTCGCGGCGCTTATGTGGTGTCCGAAGCGCAGAACGGCAAGCCTCAAGCACAGCTGATCGCTACTGGCTCCGAAGTACAGCTCGCTGTCCGCGCGCAAGCGGCGCTGGCTGAAGAAGGCATCCATGTTCGCGTCATCAGCATGCCGAGCTGGGATCTGTTCGATAAGCAGCCGCAGGATTATAAGGATTCTGTGCTCCTTCCAGATGTGAAGGCGCGTCTCGCGATTGAAATGGCGCATCCGTTCGGCTGGGATCGCTATGTCGGCGACCAAGGCAGCGTGCTCGGCATTTCCACATTCGGTGCATCGGCGCCTGGAGATCGCGTTATGAGCGAATACGGATTCACCGTTGAGAATGTAGTGAAGCGCGTTAAAGCGCTGCTCTAATATAAACGCATCAAGACATAACAAAGCCCGCTGTTCAGCTGTATAGCTGCAGCGGGCTTTGTTGCATCAATTTATACAAAGTGCCCTTATGTCTGCTTACTTTGGTTGGATAGCATGTCCGATCCACTGCTCGTAGATCTTGACCACAGAGCATAGATCCTCTGGACCGTAGCCTTGGGTCTGTCCCATCTGGAACGTGCTCTTAGCCTGCTCGAGCAGCGGTGTTGGCAGCTGCATGGAATCGGTCAGCACGGAAGCGAGCTTCAAGTCCTTCAGCATCAATTGGAGCGAGAACTGATTGTCGAAGTTGCCGTCAATAATCTTCTGGCCTTTCAGATCGGCTGCTTTGCTGCCTGCGCTGCCATTTTGCACAACCTCGAGGAATGCGGTTGGGTTAACATCCGCCTTGGAAACGATGGAGAAGCCTTCCGCCAGCGCAATATTATTAATGCCGACAATCGTATTGTGCGCGAGCTTTGTTATTGCGCCGCTGCCGTTCGCTCCCATATGCACGATGCGTGTGCCCATCGCTTTGAATACTGGCATGGCTGCTTCGAGCACCTCAGCTTCGCCGCCAACCATGAAGAGCAGTGTGCCGGCTTCTGCGGCAGGCTTGCTTCCGGTTACGGGAGCATCAAGGAACTTGGCGCCGCGAGCCGCGCAATCCTCTGCCAGCTTCTTCGCCAGCGAAGGCGAGATCGTACTGCTGTCGATGACGATCGTACCAGGCTTCAGAGCTGCGAGAATACCGTCTTCACCATCATATATGCAATGGATGGAATGATCATCGCTCACCATTGTGATCACGACATCAACGGAGGCAGCAGCCTCGCCGGGAGTATGAACCAGCTTCGCGCCTTGCGCAGCAAGCGGCTCTCCTTTAGCAGCAGTGCGGTTATAAACCGTAAGCTCGAATCCTTTAGTTAACAAATTGAGAGCCATCGGATAGCCCATCGTTCCTAGTCCAAGTAATGCTACTTTCTTCATATCGGGTTCACCTCTTGTATGATATCGTGCATGTTAGACATATAAAGAGCTTGTTTACATCGCTTATTGTAGCATAATTACATCCACCAACGCAGGCAATGATTGGGATAAGGTTCTGATGTAGTGGAATCATAAGAGATGTCAAAACTTATGGTGGAAAGTGGAGGTGATAGCGCATTTATATGGAATTTTTATCGAGTTCAACAAATTAGTTTTGCCGTGTAACCCCTTTCAAGCAGGGGGTTCGCTTGTTTTTACTAGTGAAATCCAGTATCCTAAGTTTATAACTATTTTCATGGATTAAAGTGGAAAAGTAAACCATTTCCATGTATCACAGCACTTCATTTCAGCAGAGGAGGGTGTACAATGACTAAAAAAGTGCACTTCGATTATAGCAAAGCTTTGACTTTTGTTGGACAACATGAAATCGACTACTTGGCAGAGCCAATCCGATTGGCTCATGAGCAACTACATAATAAGAGCGGAGCAGGCTCCGATTACTTGGGTTGGATTGACCTTCCAACTAACTATGATAAAGAAGAATTCGCTCGCATTAAGCAAGCGGCAGCGAACATTCAAGCGAACTCCGATGTATTGATCGTTATCGGTATCGGCGGTTCTTACCTGGGCGCTCGCGCAGCAATCGAGATGTTGGGACATTCCTTCTACAACATGCTGCCTAAGGATAAACGCAAGACTCCAGAAATCTATTTCGCAGGCAACAACATCAGTTCTACATATGTTTCTCACCTGCTTGAGCTTATTGAAGGCAAGGACTTCTCCGTGAATGTTATTTCGAAGTCTGGTACGACGACAGAGCCGGCAATCGCATTCCGTATCTTCAAGGAAGCGCTTGAGAAGAAATATGGCAAGGAAGAAGCGAAGAAACGGATCTATGCAACAACAGACCGTGAGAAGGGCGCGCTTAAGAAGCTTTCAACAGAAGAAGGCTACGAAACGTTCATCATTCCAGACGATGTAGGCGGCCGTTATTCTGTTCTCACAGCAGTTGGTTTGCTGCCAATTGCGACAGCAGGCATCAACATTGATGACATGATGCAAGGTGCTGCAGACGCTGCTAAGGAATACAGCAATCCGAATGTAGCAGAGAACATGAGCTACCAATACGCTGCAGTACGCAATGCGCTGTATCGCAAAGGCAAAGCTATTGAGATTCTCGTCAACTATGAGCCTTCATTGCACTATGTTTCGGAGTGGTGGAAGCAGTTGTTCGGCGAGAGTGAAGGTAAAGACTTCAAAGGCTTGTACCCAGCTTCCGTTGATTTCTCAACTGACTTGCACTCTATGGGCCAATTCGTTCAGGAGGGCGCACGCAACCTGTTTGAAACGGTCATTCAAGTTGAAGAAGTGAAGAACCAAATTACAATTAATGAGGATCCAGCTGATCTGGATGGCTTGAACTTCTTGGCTGGCAAAACGATGGATTTCGTTAACAAAAAGGCATTCCAAGGCACTATGCTCGCACATACAGACGGTCAAGTACCGAACCTGATCGTGACGATTCCAGACATGACACCATACTCCTTCGGATACTTGGTTACCTTCTTCGAGAAAGCTTGCGGTATCAGCGGCTATCTGCTCGGAGTCAATCCTTTCGACCAACCGGGAGTTGAAGCTTACAAGAAGAACATGTTCGCTTTACTTGGCAAGCCTGGCTACGAGAAAGAGAAAGCAGAATTGGAATCTCGTTTGTCGAAATAAGGCTTTAGGTTCATATTATGAACGTTAGTTTGACGGCAAATCAAACAGCTTAGATATACAAATTGCCGCTGGAAGCAGTTTCTCTATGATGAGAAGCTGCTTTCTTGGCAATCTTGGAAGGTGAAACACTTGTTGGAAAGATATAAGACGGTGCGAGAGTTCGGCAGCAAAGAAATCGTCATCAAAAAATCTCGCTTTATTGGTTATGCAAAGCCTGTTCAAACAGAAGAAGACGCAATCGCTTTTATTGAAGAAATCAAGAAGAAGCATTGGAACGCCACTCATAATTGTTCAGCTTACTGTATAGGCGAACGAAATGAGATTCAAAAGGCCTCTGATGACGGCGAACCGAGCGGCACTGCCGGAAAGCCAATCTTGGAAGTGATTAAGAATCAAGGCCTGAAGAACGTCGCGATCGTCGTTACGCGTTATTTTGGCGGGATCATGCTCGGAGCGGGAGGGTTAATCCGAGCATACACAGATGGGGCTGTGGCCGCTATTGAAGGTGCTGGCGCTATTGAGAAGGTGCTTCACCAGAAAGTGACGATCGAAGTGGATTACACTTGGTTAGGCAAGCTGGAGAATGAGCTAAGAAATAGAGGTACGCGAATGGGGGAGACACAATTTACCGACAAGGTTACGCTAGTTAGTTTGCCGGTAGTGTCTGAAAGCGATGCCTTTATTGCTTGGATAACCGACTTGACTCAGGGGCAAGCGGTGATTCAAAAGGAAGATTCAGAATATCATATTGAAGGAGAATAAGGAGAAGAAGCGCTATGCCAAGAAAAGCCGTAGAACAGGAATTGTCGCGAGAGCGCATTCTGGAGGTAGCGAGGCATCTGTTCGTCACGAAGGGCTATCGTTCCATATCGATGCGCAGTATAGGTCAGCAGTTAGGATACAGTCATGGTTCGCTTTATTATCATTTTAAAGATAAGGCAGAGCTGTTCTATGCTATTGTGCAGGAAGATTTCTGCAAGCTGGGGCGTCTGTTTGAACGAGTGCTTCATCAATCGCAGCACGATGGAATGTCGAAGCTTGAACAAGTCATGCTTGAATTTATTAGCTACGGGTTAAACAACCCGCATCATTATGAGATTATGTTTATGACTCGCGATGAAGAGCTGCTAGCGTATGCTCGTGCTGAACAAGGCCGATGCCTTGAGACATTTTCAACGATTGTCCGTCAATCGCTCAGTACTTATTTATCGAATGATCAAGACCGGCACAACATACCTCGCACCCTGTTCTTGGCCATGCACGGCTTCATTTCTTATTACATTCAGGATCAAGTCAGCTTTGAAGAAGTCAAGCCAGCAGCTTCCGCTCACGTTCGCTTCCTCTGTCGAAAAGCAGTTGATGAAGCTGCTCAGACTGCATGAATTCCCATATGTTATGAAAAAAAGGCGTCTTTTGACGTCTTTTTTCTTTAGTAAAGAACAGCGCTGCAGGTGTAATGAGTCATGGGACTAATGTGCTAAAGCGATAATGATAGAACTCTGTCGAATGACCTAATGGGGCATTAATGTTACGCGACGATCACGTTCAAGTGGTTCAGTTCATCAGTAACATTAAATTTCCGCAATTGTACCTGTACATATGAACCAAATATAAGCATTTCGAATAGGTTGCATAAGGAATTTTGAATTGTATCACCTGAAATGTATGTTAACGCCTATATTCAATGGTACATTTGTGTTATTGACAAATAATGGAGATATCTAGTAACATAACACCAAGTAAATTGCTTGGAATAATCATATATGGAGGAGGAGGGGACAACTGCGATGAATGCGATATTTCGGCATAAAGGAGCAATGTGGGGGTTTCGAACCACGTTATTGCTATATATCGTAATCTTGATTGTCCTGCCGATTGCAGGCATCTATGTTCATGCATGGTCAGAGGGATGGACTACATTTTGGGACAGCGTTTTTGAGCCCATTGCGTGGCAATCCGTATGGCTAACTTTCAAGCTGGCAGTGATCGCGGCACTTATTAATGCTGTACTAGGGACAATATGCGCTTGGGTGCTGCATCGCTATCGTTTCCCAGGTCGTGTGCTGTTGAACAGCTTAGTAGATCTTCCATTTGCGCTTCCAACGGCTGTTGGCGGATTGATGATCTTGCTGCTGCTTGGACCTAGCAGCATAGTGGGCCATTGGGCAGATCAGCTTGGATGGCGAATAGTATTCGATAAGCCTGCAATTGTGGTTGCGATGGTGTTCGTCACGTTTCCATTTGTCATACGTGCGATTCAACCGCTTCTCGAGGAAAGAGACAGATCTCAAGAAGAAGCAGCTCTTACCTTAGGCGCTTCCAAATGGCGTACCTTTATGCAGGTGCTGCTCCCGCAAATGAGACCTGGCATCGTGAGCGGCAGCATGCTGGCATTTTCTCGAGCTATAGCTGAATTTGGAGCGGTTGTGCTGATAGCTGGCAATATTCCCGGCAAGACCTTAGTAGCCTCCGTATATATATTCGGTGAGATTGAAAGCGGCAATCCGCAGGGGGCAGCCGCGATCTCGGTAATTCTGCTGACGATGTCATTTCTCATCCTATGGTTCGTTCATTCCGTACAATCTTGGGGGAATCGCACATGACATCTGACCCCAATCCAAGCAAACCCTCTTCTATAGGCAAGCTCCTTATCTTGGCAACCTACCTTATATTTGTCCTGCTTCTCGTCAGCCCATTATTGCAAATGCTCTATGGAGCATTCCAAGATGGCTTCCAAACGATCATAAATGCATTGCTTCGCACAGAGGCGCTGCATGCCATGTGGATGACAGCCGCAGTTGTACTTGTGGTTACGGGACTGAACACGCTATTTGGCGTATGTACGGCACTGCTGGTAGTTAGAGGCGGGTGGCTAAGTCGGTTTCTTCGAAAATGGATGAACAGTATCATCGACCTGCCTTTCGCAGTATCGCCCGTGATAGGCGGCTTCATGATTGTGCTGCTGCTCGGGCCGCATACGGTTCTTGGAGCGCTGCTATCTGAGGCAGGCTTCCCTATCGTTTATGCATTTCCGAGTATGGTATTAGCTACACTGTTTGTAACCTTTCCATTGATGGTTCGCGAGGTAGTGCCTGTACTTCAGGAAATAGGAACTCAGCAAGAGGAAGCGGCCTATATGATGGGGGCGTATTCGTGGACTACATTTTGGAGAGTAACTTGGCCTTCTATTCAATGGGGCGTTATTTACGGTATTGTGCTGACAGTAGCTCGTTCACTTGGTGAATTTGGCGCAGTACTTGTCGTATCAGGCAATATTATGAACAAAACACAGACGATGACCACGCTTGTTTATCAGGATGTGGACAATTTTAATATAGCAGCAGCTAACAGTCTAGCTGTTGTGCTTGCCATCATCTCAATCTCGCTGCTTCTAGTCATGGAATGGGCGAAGAGACGAAAAGGAGGGCCTGATCATGCACATTGAGGTTCAAAAGCTGAATAAATGGTTTGGACCCTATCAAGCAGTTAAGGATGTGAGCTTCAACATCGAAGCAGGCAAACTGATAGGGCTGCTCGGTCCAAGTGGCGGTGGTAAGACGTCTCTGCTGCGCATGCTGGCTGGGCTAGAACAGCCGGACAGCGGAGAGATTCGGTTTAAAGGGCGTGTGATGAACACGGTGCCGCCTCAAGAGCGCGGCATCGGATTCGTATTCCAGCATTATGCGCTGTTTAAGCATATGACGGTGTTCGATAATATCGCATTTGGCCTGAAAGTGAAAAAATGGTCAAAGGCGCGAATTAAAGCGCGTGTAAAGGAACTGCTGGAGCTTACTGGATTGAAGGACATCGAGAAGCGCTACCCTCATCAGTTGTCCGGAGGACAGCGGCAGCGAGTCGCCTTCGCGCGTGCTTTAGCGCCAGAACCGCAGCTGCTATTGCTTGATGAGCCCTTTGCGGCTATTGACGCTAAGATTCGCCAAGAACTGCGCAGTTGGCTGCGTCAGCTCATTGAGCAGGTTGGCATTACCTCGATATTCGTTACTCATGATCAGGATGAAGCGATTGAAGTCGCAGATGAGATCATGATTATACAGCAAGGGTATATGGAGCAGAAAGGGACACCTTGGGATATTTATAAGCACCCTGAGACCCCTTTTGTTGCATCATTTATCGGAGAGTCGACGATCGTTTCAGATATTCATTTGCTCAAAGGGTTTGAGAATGCGGCTGTGTGGACATCCAGCAAAGCGCTGATTCGGCCGGAGTATATCGAAATTGGAAAGCCCGGAGAACTTAGATTGCCATCTGCAAGTGAGCAGGGAGTAGTAAAGGCACTTCATTTTCGTGGCAGTGAGTGGCTTGTCGAAGTGGAGGTCGGTGACCTGCGTCTTAAAACGTATCGTTCGCTGGAGAGTCCTTCCTTAACTCCGGGTGAGCAAGTTCAGGTACTTGTGCATCGCATTTATTTGTTCCATGAACATGATCATTGGATGCTGGAGAATGCCCTCAAGAATGATCCTGCGCCCATATACATTTAGCCGGTATTTGAATGACTTGTCATTCTTACAGGTGAAATAAAGGAGTTGGAGCGCATGAATCTATGGCTGCGATCGAGGAGGAGTGGGGCAGTCTTAATTATGATCGCCTTATTGGTACTTCTACTAAACGCCTGTGTAAGGCAGCCTAGTGCATCTGTAAACACGAATGCTTCTGCGGGCATGGCATCAGACCGAACACAAACCTTGGTTATAGGAGCTTATTCGGTAGCCAAGGATGCGCTGCAACGAATCATCCCTGAATTTCAGCAGCAATGGCAAGCGCAGACTGGCCAGACTCTGAACATCCAGCAATCGTACGAGGCTTCTGGAACACAGGCGCGTTCAATAGCCGGAGGGATGGAAGCGGATGTGGCGTTGTTCGCGATGGAAGGCGATGTGGATAAGTTGGTTGCAGCTGATTTAGTACCAGCGGATTGGAAGCAGCGAGATCCGTATGCAGGTATGGTGACCCGTTCCATCGTCGTTATCGGCACGAGAGAAGGCAATCCGCATGGCATTCGAGATTGGAGCGACCTTACTCAGCCTCATGTGGATGTGCTGTACCCTAATCCCAAGACGTCTGGCGGGGCGCAGTGGGACATTAACGCGATCTATGGCGCTGGCTTGCTCATGGCGAAGGAAAAAGGCGTCGATGCCGCATCATATGCCAAAGAGCTGCTCTCAGCCGTTCATCAACGCGTAATATCGATGGATAAGAGCGGCAGAGCTTCGATGGCTGCCTTCGAATACGGTGTTGGAGATGCGATCATAACGTATGAAAATGAATTGATAGCGCGTCAAAAGCAAGGCGTGCACTACGAGATCGTGGTGCCTAAGCATACAATTCTGATAGAGAATCCAGTCGTCGTCGTTGATCGATACGTCGATAAGCATGGGACCCGTGAAGCGGCTGCCGCCTTCGTAGAATTCTTACGCAGTGAGCCAGCGCAGAAGCTGTGGCATGAATCAGGATTCCGCCCTGTTATTCCATTGCCTGGCATCGAGACGAAAGCGGTAGATGAAGGTGTATTTACGATCGAGGACATGGGTGGTTGGAAGCATGTCCGCGAACTGCTGTACAGTAAGCGCGGGATCTGGTATCAAGTATTGGCGGGATTATAGCAGAATGGATGATGCGCCGTGTGTCCTTGAGGGAGGGCATGCGGTGTTTCTTTATTTTGCTGAGTATGTGTCTTGGTTGCTGATCATTATTTCGTAGACTCATTATGGGGGTGAGCATTCGAGCACTATCCCATTGGCTCAGAATGGTGCGAGCACCGGAGAGATTGGGATAATAGCGAAATGGCGGTAGAAGAGATAGTGGTCTGTTGAAGCGTTCGAGCATTATCCCATTGACTCAGAATAGGTTGAACGCCTGAGGGGGTGGGATAATACCGAGATGACGGTAGAAGGGATAATGGCCAGGCGAAGCGTTTGAGTATTATCCCAATGACTCAGAATGGTGAGAGTACCTGAGAGGTTGGGATAATAGCGAGATGGCGGTAGAAGGGATAGTGGTCAGGCAAAGCATTCGAGTATTATCCCATTGGCTCAGAATGGTGAGAGCACCTGAGAGGTTGGGATAATAGCCAGATGGCGGTAGAAGGGATAGTGGTCAGGCGAAGCATTCGAGCAATATCCCATTGACTCAGAATGGTGAGAGTACCTGAGAGGTTGGGATAATAGCCAGATGGCGGTAGAAGAGATAGTGGTCTGTTGAAGCGTTCGAGCATTATCCCATTGACTCAGAATGGTATGAGCACCTGAGAGGTTGGGATAATACCGAAATGGCGGTAGAAGGGATAGTGGTCAGGCGAAGCATTTGAGTATTATCCCATTGACTCAGAATGGTGCGAGCACCTGAGAGATTGGGATAATAGCCAGATGGCGGCAGAAGGGATAGTGGTCAGGCAAAGCATTCGAGTATTATCCCATTGGCTCAGAATGGTGAGAGCACCTGAGAGGTTGGGATAATAGCCAGATGGCGGTAGAAGGGATAGTGGTCAGTCGAAGCATTTGAGTATTATCCCAATGACTCAGAATGGTGAGAGTACCTGAGAGGTTGGGATAATAGCCAGACGGCGGTAGAAGAGGTAGTGGTCAGTCGAAGCATTTGAGTATTATCCCAATGACTCAGAATGGTATGAGCACCTGAGAGGTTGGGATAGTAGCGAGATGGCGGAAGAAGGGATTAGTGGTCAGGCGAAAGCGTTCGAGCATTATCCCATCGACTCAGAATGGTGAGAGCACCTGAGAGGTTGGGATAATAGCCAGATGGCGGTAGAAGGGGAGTATTATTATGTAGCGGCTTAAGAAAGTTTAGAAGAGTTAGAAGTTGATCGGGTGTTATTTGGCATAAGCAAGATTGTGTTGGCAGCGAGGGGCTTTCGTTGGGAGGGCCGATGTTGTTAAACAGAGCATCAATATTAAGAAAGCCAGCAGCACGGGGGCCGCTGGCTTATTGTGTTATGATCAGATAGAGGTAAACATTTCTTGTGTTAACGGGATATCTGAGGTTAAGCGACGTATGCCGAGCTTGTAGAGCTTAATGGCCATCTCCTCATCGCGTATAGTCCATACCGCCCGATCGATTCCAAGCGAGGTTGCTTCCGCCAGCATATCGGGATGATTCATAACGAGTGAACTGCTGAAGCAGCAGGTTGCATGGCCTAATTGGTGCAATGGCTCCAAAGATACGCGCTTATCGGTTAGGAAGCCCAGCTCAATGTGAGGGTGAAGCTCACGCATTAACGTCAGATTATTAAAAATAAAGGAAATAATCATCGTATGCTCGAGCATATCATGAACCTTCAACAGATGAAGCAGAGCCCGGCCTTCACTTTCGGTTATCGTTTCCTTCAATTCGAGCTGCAAGCCTGCTCGCCCGGAACATAGGTCCAACGCTTCTTCAAGAAGCGGGACTTGGCTGCCGGCAAACTCAGGATTGAACTTGATTCCCGCATCAGCCTGTCGAATATCTTGAAGCGACAGCTTGCGGATGCTTCCTGTCATGTTTGTCGTACGATCAAGCGTATCATCGTGAATAACGACAGGAATACCCTCTTTTGAGTAGTGAATGTCCAATTCAATCGAATCAGCCCCAAGCTCCAGCGCACGCCGGAACGCTACCATCGTGTTCTCAGGAAAGAGTGCGGCATAGCCGCGATGTGCAACAATTTCAACATTGTTGGATTGGGTATTGAACTCCATATGTACCTGCCCCTTTGCGGATAGGATAATAAATCAATTAATATGAGTCTAACCCCTATTATTTATATCTGTTTGATGAATAAGGCGTATGATTAATGCTAACATGATATTGTCCACATGACGCTTATGACTCATTATAGTACAAACAAGATGAATGCGTAAACGAAATATGTTTCATTCAGAATGTACCAAAAGTTGGACTGAATAGGAAGTGGCAAAAATGAAATTATCATCGATTTCACTATTTGAAACGGGTGATCGTTGGCGGTGTACATTTTTAGGAACAGGAGATTCATTAGGGGTGCCACGCGTATATTGTGAATGCGAAATCTGCAATGAAGCGCGCGCGACAGGAGTTAATCGCAGACTGCGCTCTTCCGTCCTCTTATACAAAGGTGATAAGCGGCTGTTAATCGATTGCGGTCCTGATTGGACACTGCAAATGGAAATGACGGGTCTGCGCTTCATGCCGGATATATTGATCACTCATGCTCATCATGATCATATCGCAGGGATACCAGCATATGCGGACGTCTGCAGATGGACAAAGTGCAGAGGGAATGTTATAGCGCCGCAAGAGGTGCTGGATCTGATCAAACGCATATATCCATGGGTTGAACGTCACATCCAATTCATTTCGATCCAAGACAAATGGCAGTGGGATGAATGGTTGATAACACCGATTCGGGTCAATCACGGCAAGAACGGATATTCTTATGCGTACCGATTGGAACGACCGGAGCCTGTCCGAACTTCCGAGGGAAGTCATTCATTTAGTTGGTTATATGCGTCAGATGCGATCGGTTTGGGCGCGGACGAATTGGAACATTTCAAGAGACTCGATGTATTGATCCTGGGCACCAGTTTCTATCATGAGCCATACCCATATGAAACTCGATCGGTTTATGACATGATGGAAGGATTAGCATTGATTCAAGAGGTACAGCCTGTGAGGACTGTATTTACCCATATGTCACATGGGGTGGATATTCGAGATCCTTACTTGCTGCCAGATAGCGTGCAATTGTCATATGCAGGCTTAACTATCGAGGTCTGATTCATGTACGCTGGAAGTAACGCTGCAAAAAAATGTTCAAACTATGAAGGAAATGCATGACTTGCTGCGAATCAGTATATGTACAGAAATATCGATGCATTAAAAAATGGAAAAATACTTAATAAGATGACCGATTAGAACATAACATATGGTAAATCATTATTCACTGGGGAGAATATGTGATGAATTCAGTTATATTCGGAGTATCTAGTCTTTCTTTCCTGCTCGTTGCAGCGTTAATGCCGCTTCTCATATGGGGACTTCGGACGCTGAAGCTGACGCAGCCGATTCGTGTCGAGCTTCCGCCTGATCATCAGGCAAAACGCGGAACTCCTTTGATGGCGGGAATTATTTTGCTCGTTGGAGTTATCACTTCTGTCATCACTCATCCGCAGCCGCTTATGTTGTTTATAGCAGCTACCTTTATCTTATTTAGCGCAATCGGCTTTATGGATGATGTGAAGAAGGCGGTGTTTCAAGATCCTTCTGGCATCTCAGGGAAAATGAAGCTCCTGTTTCAATTCAGCTTCACAGCCGTGCTCTTATACATATTGATGACGCAGTTCGGAATCACATCCGAGATTATGATAGGCCAGACATTGGTGATGGAGCTGCCGATCTTTTTATATGTCGTGATCATGATGCTGTTTATCGTAGGTTCAGCTAACGCGATTAATTTTACAGACGGCTTGGACGGTCTCCTGATCAATGTTGCGATACCTACTTATTTGTTCTTCTTCCTTATCTCTGACCATAACGAGGTAAAGATCTTCTCGTTGGTGATGATTGCATGCCTGCTCGGATTGTTCATCTACAATATTCATCCTGCCAGAGCCTTCATGGGGGATACAGGTTCACTTGCTATCGGAGGGTCTCTGTCCTTTCTTGCGGTAATTGAAAAGGTAGAGCTGCTCATACCAATATTGTTCCTCGTTTATTTTGCCGAACAGTTGTCGGTCATCTTACAGGTTTGGTATTACAAGCGGACGAAGCTGCGCATATTCCGCATGGCGCCGATTCATTTTCACTTTAGCTTGAAGTATGGGTGGAGTGAGAATAAGATCGTTGTCATCTTTGGATTTATTTCTTGGGTGTGTGTGCTGCTGAGTTATTTGATCTGGTATATGTTCCAATAAAATGGAAGCTAGGGTACAGCGAATTGCAGCTATCACAATAAATAAGCCTGAACATTGGACTTTCCCGTCCAGCTGTTCAGGCTTATTGTTATAGTTGCGGATAGTTGATGCGCTATTAGGATGGGTTCGATTGCAATACGAACTTCTCAATTACATGACGTACGCCTTCTTCATTGTTGGAGAGCGTAACATAATCTGCAGTCTCCTTCAGGGATGGTACGGCATTAGCCATAGCAACACCAAGACCAGCTGTCTCGATCAGATCATGGTCGTTCCAGGAATCACCGATACCGATCGTTTCCTCCAGGGAGCAGCCAAAGTGCTTAGCTAAGAAGCGAAGTGCGTTACCCTTGGTTCCGTCACGATGAGTTACCTCGAGGAAATGCGGCTTCGACTTCGTAATATGGACCTCTGGTCCAAGCAGCTCACGAATCGCTGGTGTCAGCTCATCCAAACGCTCCGGCGTATCAATCATTAGCATCTTCGTAGACGGTGTAGCTAGCAGTTTGTCTAAGTCAGGCTCAATCTTGTACGGGATGTTGTTAAGCCCGACATATCCTTGAAGCTGCTCATTGTCCTCGCGGGCATACAGCTCGTCGTTAATGTACAACTGCAGGTGCAATCCGATCTCCTCGCAGTACTGCAGCAGCTTGCGAGCAGCTGAATCCGGTACGGCGCACTCGTATAATACTTCGCCGTCCATAATATTTTTGATCAAGGAGCCTTGGTAAGTAATAAGCGGGACATTCAAGCCTGTTTGCATTGCGATCTTGCGGGCAGAGGCATACATGCGTCCAGTAGCGAGCGTAACGTGTGTGCCTTGTGCTATTGCCTGCTCCAAAGCTCGTTTTGTTCCTTCTGTTACTACTTTTTCATCTGTGATCAACGTATCATCTACGTCAATTGCGATTAATTTGTAATTCATATCGATTCTCTCCTTATGCGTATCTTTATCTCTCTGTATCTAATTGTACCTTACTTGGCTTCCATTTCAATTCTGCAGTGACCATACTGACAAAGATTAACGCGCAACCAGCCAGAGCATACGCTCCGAGCTGCTCATTGGCAAAAGTTACTCCTGTAATCGCAGCAAATACAGGTTCCATGGCATAAATGATCGCCACTCTGGATGGAGAGGTATATTGCTGTGCCCACGTTTGCGCCAGAAAAGCAAATGCTGTGGACAATCCGATCGATACGAGCAAAGCGCCTAAGACAAGTGGTTCAGACATGGATTGCAGTAAGGCGCTAGGCGACTGTAGCGGTTCGAAGAGAAGCGCGCCGATCGTTGCGAGTATGCCAACGGTACCAAGCTGGACCGTTACGAGCGTTAGCGTGTCGTGCAGGCTGGCGAATCTATCAGTTACGGCAATCTGCAGGGCGAAGCAGATGGAGCAAAGGAATACAAGCATGTCCCCTTTATTCCAAGACATGTTTGCTCCATTGAATGTTAGCAGATATAAACCGAATAAGGCAATGGCAGCAGCGGTCCAGGTTTGAATAGCAAGCTTGCTTCGCTTCATCAACATCGTGAAGAAGGGTACGAGAACGACAGATAAACCAGTAATAAAGCCGGTATTGGTCGTTGTTGTGTGCAGCAGTCCGATTGTCTGGAAGGCATAGCCTCCAAACAGTATGACACCTAGAATGCTGCCGTGCAGCAGCAGCCTTCGGTTCTTAAATCGCTTAAGGCTGCGATCTGAGATCAATATGAAAAGAATGAATAAGCACGCCGCACCAAGAAAGCGGACAGCGTTGAAGGAAAGAGGCGGCAGGATCTGTACTGCAGCTTGTACTACGATGAAAGTAGACCCCCAGATTAAGGCGATGAACAATAAGCAGAGGTCGGCAATCCACGAACGTTTCATGATGATGTTGACTCCCTTATCAATAAACTTACAAATTCATACTATTCATAATATTGTATCGGACAAGCGAGGAAGGTGACAAGGAAAAGTTGGACACTACAGTCATGAAGTAAAGAAAAGCAGCTTCATGAGCATGTGAAAAAGAGTATTAAAAAGCTCTAGTCCAACCTTGGCAAGCCAGAAGTGGAATAGAGCCTTGAGTAACGCGGTTTAGATTTGTAGAAGGAGCAGTTGTACGAAATCTTCGCGATCGATATTGCCAAGATAATGTTTAACATCAATCTCAGCCAGTGCTTCCTGCAGCGCTTGCTCATTGTAGCGAACTCCTGCAAGCTTCGCTTCAACATCGCTTATTTCTCCGATACCGAAGAAATCGCCGAATATTTTAGCGCCTTCAATGCGGCCGTCCTTTACATCCAATCGAATATCTACGATGCCAGCAGGGAACTTCTTGGCGTTCTGAACGTTGAACTTTGGTGAATGCCCGTAGTTCCAATCCCAATTCTGGTATCTTTCTTCGGAGATTGCATGGATCTTCTCCCAATCCTGCTCGGTCAGCTTGTACTGCGGCACTTGATCAGGCTCCATACCGAATACATGACGCAGAATGGTTGCGCGGAACTGCTCAATCGTCATCGGTTCACTGAGGAACTCAGCAATATTAGCTACGCGCGCGCGTACGGACTTAGTGCTCTTCGATTCAATCTTCATCTGTTTCACTTTGAGCGCAGATGCGACATTGTCCATTTTAGAATCGAACAGCAATGTACCATGACTGAACATGCGGCCGCGGGTGGAGAATTGAGCGTTGCCGGATATTTTCTGCTCGCCGACCTGAATATCATTGCGTCCCGTCAATTCCGCATTAACACCCATGCCTTGAAGTGTATCGATAACAGGTTGCGTGAATTTGCGGAAGTTATGGAACGATTCGCCGTCATCCTTCGTCAAGAAGCTGAAATTCAGGTTGCCGAGGTCATGATAGACAGCGCCTCCGCCGGACAAGCGTCGAACGATATGAATGTTTTGGTCTTTCACATAATCGGCATTGATCTCCTCGATCGTGTTCTGATTACGTCCAATAATAATGGATGGCTCGTTTATATAAAACAGCAAATAGCTATCTTCATCCATCGGCAGATGCTTCAATACGAACTCTTCAATCGCGAGATTGATTCGCGGATCCGTAATCCCTTGATTATCTATAAATTTCATAGTTGAACCTCCCTATATGCAGTCTCTTTATTGTAAACGATTTGCGCCCAAAAGGAAAAGGATGTCATCAAGCAGGATATGAAAAAACACAGCAGCCAGAGGGGAGCCTCTGAACTTGCTGTGCTGTTAATTGCTGGAAAACTATAAAGTAATCGCTTACATGAAAGGCTGTTAAGAATACTTGTCAATTCTCGTCATGGAATAAGAACGATGGTAAACGACTAACTCCGCAATATGCTTTACGATCCAGGCAGCGAGCAATATACTGACCAACAAATGTGCGCTAATAAGCGGGTTCAGAAGCGGTGTCTGAGTGTCTGACACGTAAATGAGATAGAAAGCGCAGCTGGCTACCATGAAGACTAGAAAGGTGAGGGCTGTTTTATTCGCGCGCATGGAAACATCGCGGGCAATCTCTTTATCCTCGGGTTCATCCTTTGACACGAAATTGATAAAGTACATAACTGCTTGAAAAACGATGGCAATCCCAAATATGTTACGCGCCAGCGCCATCATCTCTGTGCTGTAAAGGCCAAGATTTCCTTTAAACGTAAATATCAGAACGACCGCGTAATATATCGTCACAACTATAGCTGCCGAGAGCGACGCCCAAGAAGTTTTCTGGTGTACCGACATCGCGGTCCCTCCTTGCACAATCGGACACAATCCGATCAATAGTCCAGTAATCATATCAAATATTAACGCTCATTATACATGAACCGTCAGGACGGATACAGTGTGTAATTGACCAATGTTTTTCGGCATTTCGTTGAAATCGAGCCAGGTTCAGCTTAGAATAACGGTGACATATAACGTGAAGCGAAGAAGAGGTGGACAGCAGTATGAATGATTTGGAACGCTATGGGCATGGCGGCGATATATGGAGCGCTGCGTCGGCATACGGCGGAAGAGAGGAGCGGTTCCTCGATTACAGCGCAAATATTAATCCGCTTGGTCCTCCTTCGCAAGTGCTCCGTGTAATGAACGAAGCGATCAAGTGGATCATACGCTATCCTGACCCTGGGCATCGCGATTTAAAGCAGAAATTAGCGGCTCGACTTGGAGTGGACGCTGCTTCTCTCTTGATCGGAAACGGAGCGGCGGAATGTATGGCACTGCTGCTGCTAGCAGTGCGACCTGCGAAAGTAGGTATTGTAGAGCCTTGTTTCTCCGAGTATGCAGGCTTGTCGCGTCAATATGGCGCCGAGGTCATATCCTTGGTAGGGAATCCCAACGACGATTACCGTGTGTCGGCTGAGCAATTGGAAGGGCTTATGGCGGAAGTGGATCTGTGCTTTATCGGCCATCCGAATAATCCTACGGGTGTCTTGTATGATGCTAATACAGTGCAGCGGACAGTTGAAGCAGCTGAGCGTTGTGGAACGGTGCTGGCAGTGGATGAGGCCTTTATTGATTTTCTTGCTGATGGTGAGGAACGATCTGTACTCTCCATGGTGACGAAGTTTTCGAATCTGGTTGTATTTCGTTCCTTGACTAAATTCTATGCTATTCCCGGCCTTCGCCTCGGTTATGCGATCGCTGGTCCTGATCGGATTAAGGCGATGACGGGCAAGCAAGTGGCTTGGAGTGTTAACGGTTTAGCTCTAGCGGCGGGTGAAGCCATGTTCGATGACGATGCTGAACTAACGGCATACGAACAGCATACGCGCGAACTTATCGCTTCAGAACGCCAATGGCTGAGCAGGCAGCTGAAGCAGCTCGGACTGCGGGTGTGGCCGAGCGAGGTGAATTATTTATTATGTAAAGTGTCGGCACCGTGGACAGCCGGCTCTCTTCAGACTGCTCTTGGACAGCGTGGAGTGCTGATCCGCAGCTGTGCGATGTACAATGGCTTGTCGGAAGGGCATTTTCGCTTAGCGGTAAAAGATCGAGCAGCTAATGCGCAGCTGATCCGTACGATGCGACAGGTGTTCGAGATGGAAGGCTAGTCTACAGAAGAATAGCCGAAGAAACTTGCTCAAAATGCATTTAAGGGGGAAGAGGAGTGCAGCCTTATCGGAACGGAACGAAATGTTATGATGCAGAGCATTTGCCAGGCGTGCGTGTG
This sequence comes from Paenibacillus marinisediminis, assembly GCF_054343325.1. Lineage (NCBI taxonomy): Bacteria > Bacillati > Bacillota > Bacilli > Caryophanales > Paenibacillaceae > Paenibacillus > Paenibacillus marinisediminis. The sequence continues at coordinate 741,461 of NZ_JBTGUH010000001.1, read as the reverse complement.
GTATGGCGTGATTCCCATGCATCCGTTGAATGGACAGAGAAGGTAAAGATATACAGCAGCGCGGTATATCGCGGAGGTCATTCCACTGGTACGAGAATCGTCAATTATATGGTGGATCGCTTTTTCGATTGCAGTGATCCCGTGCAGCATATGCAAAACCGGTGTGAGCAGTGGGGGTACGTGCCGAACGAAACTGTTGGGCTGATAACCGCAGCTAAAGTAACGCATATGTCTGTCGATGAACTTGAAGGTGATCAATTCTCAATCTTATGCTGTGCATCTGCAGGAACGTCTAATGCTGCGCGCGCTGGAGTGGAGCGGGAGACGTATTCTGCTTATGTAACTCCGCAGGACCAGGTACATGGACGAGAACATCAGCAGCAAAGCGGGGGGAAGCAGCACACGCCAGGCACGATTAACATTATGATCGTGCTGGATGGGCTAGTGCATGAGAGCGCGATATTCAACGCGCTGATCACGATTACGGAGGCGAAGACAGCCGCTCTGCAGGATCTCGGCATCCTAGACCGAGAGACAGGGCTGTCTGCGACAGGAACGACGACGGATGCGATTGCGATAGCGGTACATAACTGCGGCAGATATACGTCGGAGCATCAGTATGCAGGCGTAGCGACGACGTTAGGGAATGCGCTCGGCATGCTCGTATATAGAACGGTGAAGGAAGCGGCAGCCACTCAGTTCGAAGAGGATGCAGAGCTGTTTCCGCGGGCGGAGGAGCGGAAGCCAGGTAATGAAGGCAGCGGTGGTGAACGATGAACAGCGCTGCTTGGATCTGGATAGCCGCATATGTATGGGACCGTATCGTCGGCGATCCTAGGTGGATCCCGCACCCCGTCATCCTGATGGGACGGGGGATCACGGGGATGGAGCGCTTGGTGCGGCGCATTGCGCCAAGCGAATCCGCGCTCAAGCCACTGGGTGCGCTGCTGCCGCTAGTTATAGCGGGCGGTGCTTTTGGACTGACGTGGCTGGCGCTGTGGGGGCTTCATGCTGTGCATCCGTGGCTCGCGTGGGGTGTCGAAGCTTTGCTGATCGGCACGACGATAGCAGTTAAGGGCCTTCAGGATGCGGGCATGGCGGTATACCGCCGGCTTGCGGAAGGCGATATGGAAGGCGCTCGCCGTGAAGTTGGGATGATCGTCGGTCGTGATACAGCGGAGCTGGACGAGCCGGAGGTAGTGCGGGCCACAGTAGAGACAGTGGCGGAGAATATTGTTGATGCGGTGATCTCGCCGCTATTTTATGCGCTGATCGGCGGCGCGCCGCTCGCGATGGCTTACCGCGCGGTCAATACACTCGATTCGATGGTAGGGTACAAGAATGAGAAGTACCAGAACCTCGGCTATGCCTCGGCGCGCCTGGATGATATCGCGAACTGGATTCCCGCACGGCTGACAGCGGTACTTATAGCGCTAGCCGCTTGGTTGTTCCGGGCAGGGGATGCCAAGGGCGCGCTGCGCATGGCGCTGCGCGATGCAGGAAAGCATCCAAGCCCGAACAGCGGCTGGCCGGAAGCAGCGACAGCGGGCGCGCTGCATGTGCGTCTCGGGGGCTACAATGTGTACAAAGGCGTACGCAGTCTGCGCGCCTATATGGGTGAGCCCGTTGAGACGCTAGCGGCACGCCATATCCCTGCGGCATGCCGACTGCTGCGCGGCTCGTCGCTGCTGTTCGCGGCAGCGGGCCTCGCCGTGCTGCTTGCGCGCGGCGGGTGGCTGCTGTGAGCCGGCGCGCGCAAGTGGTGCGCATCGCGGTGCTGCGCCACGGCGTGACGCGCGAGAACGCGGAGCGGCGCTACGTGAGCCGCACCGACGCGGCGCTGCTGCCGGAGGCGCGGGCAGCGCTCGCCCCCGCGCGGCGGCGCCTTGCCGCAGAGCGCCCGCTCGCGTTCGCGAGCGATATGCGCCGCTGCATTGCGACGCTCGAGCGCGTCTCGCCGCGCACCGCACCGCCGCGCGCGGTGGTGGACGCCCGCCTGCGCGAGCTGGATTTCGGCCGCTGGGAGGGCCTCACCTATGCGGACCTGCAGGCGGACGCCCAATACTGCGCCTGGCTGGATGACATGACAGCCGTCATCCCGCCAGGCGGCGAGTCCTGGCAGCAATTCGCAGCCAGGACCGAGGAGGCTTGGCGCGCCATACTGGAGCGCGCCCGCCTCCACCACGCGCCGCGACCACGCCAGGGTCGCCGCGCGCGGCCGCCGATCGCCGTGCTCATCGTGACGCACGGCGGGGTCGTTCGCCGCCTGCACAGCTTGGCATGGCCGGCGGCGTCATTCTGGGACGTGCCCGCCCCTACGGGAGGCGGCTTCGTCATCGTCGCTCAGCGGCAGGGCAAGCGCTATCGCTTCTTGCGCACCGAACCGCTCACGCGCTAATCGCTGTGAGCGGCTCGCCCATGTCCTGCAGCCAAACATTTTACAAGATATACTTGCTAAGGAGATTTATATAGCCTATAATCATACCTTAGTTCATATCAAGTACGGACAATCGTATATATACGTATTCAGGTCTTTCTGTTCGGCAAGCTTCATGCTGTCGGAAGAAAGTGAAAAGGGAAGCCGGTGTAAATCCGGCACGGTCCCGCCACTGTGAATCGGGTGATGCGCTCTTGTGCCACTGTCTCCTAAGCTGAGATGGGAAGGCGAGCGCATAGCAGCATCCCGTTAGTCAGGAGACCTGCCTGAATCGAGACGACAAGTATCCTTCGCGGAAAGGAATACGTCAACCAGCCGCTCTTGCGCCATGGAACTCTCTTGCTCAGTTGAGAGAATCAGTCATTGACGCACCGGCAATCCATTGGATGACGATGATCCCTGTTTCGCCTAGCGCGAGGCAGGGATCTTTTCATGTTTATATGGAGAACGTTGAGTACACAATCTTATCGAACCGGATACGTTGGTCCGTAGCTTGCCATGCGCAGCAGAATATGGACTATAGAAGGGGAGGATGAACGACGTGAAGACATGGTGGAACCGCTCGCTAGGCGTGCTGATGACACTCGTGCTGGCCGTGACATTGGCAGCGTGCGGAGCAACGGAAGGGAAAGCTCCGAATGAAACAAGCGGCAAACAAGAGACAACGCAACAACCGCAGCAGGAACAAAAAACTCCTGACGCTCTGAAGACAACTTACCCATTGACGGTGAAGGACGCTACAGGTGAAGAGTTCATATTTGAGAAAGCGCCTGAGCGAATCGTGTCCGTATCGCCTGCCGAGACAGAATCCTTATTTGCGATTGGCCTGGATACCGAAATCGTTGGCGTATCCGATTATGATGACTACCCGGAAGCGGCGCTGACTAAGCCGAAGATGGGCGACATTACGAAGCCTAACGAAGAGGCCATTATTGCGGCTAAGCCGGATATCGTATTTACAGGTGTATCCATGAGTGAGGAAGCGGTTAAAAAGTTCCGTGACCTTGGCATCAAGATCTTCAAGGTAGAACCTAAGACTTACAATGATGTGATCGCCTGCATTGAACAGTATGGCTTGATTACAGACCATCAAGAACAAGCCAAGGCTGTTGTCGACCATATGAAGCAGGTGCGGGACGAAGTTCAAACAGCAGTAAAGGATGTTAAGGAGAAGAAGAAAGTATACATTGAGTTTGCTCCGGGCTGGACGGTCGGTTCAGGCGAATTCATGAACGAAGTGATTGAAATTGCTGGCGGCGTAAATGTGGCAGCAAGTGAACCAGGTTGGATTCAGCTGAACGAGGAAAATGTGATCAAAGGCAATCCTGACGTCATTCTGTACGCTGACGGTATGGTTGATTTTGATTCCAAGAAGCCGCTTGAGGAGATCATTACTAACCGCAGTGGTTGGGCCAACATCAAGGCTATTCAAGACAAGCAAGTGGTTGGCATTGATACGAATATTATTAGTCGTCCGGGACCGCGCTTGGCTGACGGCTTGAAGGAAGTTGCGAAAGCGATCTACCCGGATCTCGTAAAATAGATTGGATGTGGTAACGATGACACCCAACAGCACAACAACATCGCGCCGCTTGCGGCGAAACAGCATCATGGCAGGGGGAGCGGGCATTACGCTCCTCCTCTTGTCCGTTATTGGTTGTCTAGCTATCGGGTCAGTAAAAATGCCATTTCGCGAGATTGCGTTGATTCTGCTGCATCATATTCCTTTCGTAGGAGATCTCATTCCCGTTAGTTGGGATGATGCTTCCGCTCAGATCATGATGAATGTGCGATTCCCGCGTGTCGTATTGGCAATGCTCGTTGGAGCTTCGTTAGGAGTTGCAGGAACCGCCTTTCAAGGTGTTCTGCGCAATCCGCTGGCAGACCCGTATACACTGGGTGTATCCTCGGGTGCATCTGTCGGCGCGGCTATGCTCATTTACTTCGGACTGCAATATAGCCTGCTCGGCCAATGGTCCATTCCTGTGGTTGCCTTCGTGACTGGGATGTTGACCTTGCTGGTTGTGCTTCGGATGGCCAGAACGAACGGGAAATTGCCGATTGAGACCCTTATCTTGTCCGGTGTCGTCATGCAGGCATTTCTCGGTGCGATCGTGTCATTTTTAGTGGCGATGTCTGAGCAAACGGTAAATGAGATTTTATTTTGGACGATGGGGAGCCTCGCGCTGCGAGGATGGAGTTATGTCGCGGTAATCGCGCCGTTCTTCCTTATCAGCTTTATCATTTTGCTGGCTTACGTGCGCCCTTTGAACCTGTTGGCTCTAGGTGAACGTCAGGCCGCGCATCTGGGCCTTCATGTGGAACGAACGAAGTGGATTGTATTGCTTACAGCGACCTTTCTCACAGCGGGAGCGGTGTCTGTGTCAGGAGTCATTGGCTTTGTAGGATTGGTTGTCCCGCATATGCTTAGATTAGTAGTTGGACCTGATTATAGATTGCTGATGCCTATGTCAGCGATTGGCGGCGCGTTATATGTCATGTGGGCGGATACGATTGCGCGTTCCTTGCTTGCACCGACAGAGATTCCGCTTGGGGTCGTTACAGCGTTTGTAGGAGCGCCGTTCTTTGCCTATCTATTAATTCGCAACAAGAGGCTGAAACGAGGAGGGAAATTGTAATGGCGATCGTATTGGATGTAAATGGAGTATTTCATGCTTATGGCAATCAAGCTGTGCTCCATGATATATCCCTTCAAGTTCATCTGGGAGAGTGGATCGGGATCATCGGTCCCAATGGCAGCGGCAAGTCTACTCTTCTATCCCTCCTTTCTCGTGCGGAGTCAGTTAAGCGCGGCAGCATTAAGTTTAATGGTACCTCGATACAAGATTATAGCCGCAAGCAGCTATCGCGATTAATGGCCGTTCACCAGCAGGAGGTGCTGCCAGAAGTTCATTTTACAGTAAGAGATATCGTAGAGATGGGGCGTTTTCCTTACCAGTCTTGGTTTGGCAGTGAACGTGAGGATAGCGGTCCGTTTGTAGATCAGATTATGGAACAGCTGCAGCTGTCGGATATCGCGGATCGACAGTTGAATCAGTTAAGCGGAGGGCAGCGGCAGCGCGCAGCATTGGGCAAGCTTATGGCTCAGTCGCCAAGCCTCGTGCTGCTGGATGAACCGACAACCTATCTTGACATTCACTATCAAGTGCAATTCATGGACGTAATGCGTGAATGGCAACAAAAATGCGGGCTGACGATCGTGTCCGTGCTGCATGATTTGAATCTAGCATCCTTGTACTGTGATCGAATTATTGTAATGAATGAAGGAGCTATTATTGGAGATGGAACGCCTGAGGAGATCATGACGCCTCAACTGATCAGCCGCATTTTTCAGACTGATACCGTTATTGTTCCTCATCCGGAAAGCGGCCGTCCGCAAGTATTAATGGGGCATCGGAAATGAACGGCAGCACATCATGAAATGACGATTATTAAACGACAACATATGGAGATGATGACATGAACAAATACCCATGGACTAATTCAATCGCACCGCTTAATAAGGAGGCCGGTCAAGCGGCAATGAACCACCAGAACCAGTTGACGAAGCCTCCTGGCAGCTTAGGAATGCTGGAAGTGCTGTCGAAGCAGCTGGCTGAGATTACGGGGGAAGCGATGCCTGCATTTGAGAAGAAAGCAGTCATTGTGATGGCAGGCGATCACGGTGTGTGCGAAGAGGGCGTCAGCGCTTTCCCTGCTGAAGTGACACCGCAGATGGTTCTTAACTTTATTCATGGCGGCGCAGCGGTTAACGTTCTAGCGCGTGAAGCTGGCGCAGATGTGGTATGCGTAGATGTTGGCGTCAACGCAGAGCTTGTCCATGAGAAGCTCATCAATCGCAAGGTGAAGCACGGTACGGATAACATGGCTAAGGGTCCTGCAATGTCGCGTGACGAGGCGTTGGCAGCTGTACAAGTGGGCATCGATCTCGTTACAGACATGGTGAAGCAAGGCTACAGCATGTTCGCAACCGGCGAGATGGGAATCGGCAATACGACCGCGAGCGCTGCCTTGATGAGCGTATTTGCGGAAATGCCGCCGGAAGAGACGGTTGGCCGCGGCACCGGCATCAATGATGACCAATGGAAGCATAAATGTAGTGTAGTGCGCCGCGCGTTAGAGGTGAATCAGCCGCAGAAGGATGATGCGTTGGATGTGCTGGCGAAAGTCGGCGGCTTGGAAATCGCTGGATTGGTCGGCGTCATTCTCGGAGCGGCGATGAATGGCAAGCCTGTCGTCATCGATGGCTTTATCTCCACTGCTGCCGCTTTAGTGGCTGCAAAGCTTGCGCCAGCTGCACAGGGCTATATGATCGGCTCTCATCTATCAGATGAGCATGGCCACCGCGCGCTGCTGCAAGCGGTAAAGCTTACGCCGACCTTGCACCTTGGCATGCGGCTGGGAGAGGGCACCGGCGCTGTGCTGATGTTCCAACTCGTTGATGCGGCTTGCCGAATTATGCGCGAGATGGCGACTTTCGCCCAAGCTGGCGTATCGGGCAAGGACGAGGCGCAATGAGCGGGCGCATCATCCTGGTAACGGGCGGCGCTCGCAGCGGCAAGAGCTCATTCGCGGAGCGATTGATGCGCAAGCGCTCGCCGGAAGGCTGTTTATATGTGGCAACAGCCGAGGCGCTGGATGAGGAGATGAAGGAGCGCATTCATCTTCATCAAGCGGAACGCAACGCCGCGGCTTATCGTTGGGATACAGCCGAGTGGCCGTTGAATCTGCCGGAGCAGCTCGCTGCTTGTACGGCTCCATCGGTCATGGTCGATTGTTTAACGGTATGGCTGTCCAATGAGCTGTTAGCTGCTGAGAACGAGCCTGATTCCACAGCTAGAGTGGAGCGGCGAATTCAGCAGTTGGCTGAGGCTGCTGCGAATTATAACGGGACGCTGGTCATGGTGACCAATGAAGTAGGAAACGGAGTCGTTCCCGCCTATAAGCTTGGGCGGGTATTTCGTGACGCAGCCGGCCGATTGAATCAGCGAATGGCCGGAATGGCAGAGGAAGTTTATTTGGTGACAGCCGGCATTCCTATTGAATTGAAGAGTCGGATGGTGGAGCTATGACTCAGTTTAGGCAGGCTTTGATTGCCGCAGTGCAATTTCTGACTCGAGTGCCGATACCTGTAGAGGTGCCGTTTACGAATGAGGTACTGAAGCGCAGCACCTTATTCTTTCCTTTCGCTGGTGTGCTTGTCGGCCTCGTATCATGGGGCAGCGGCTGGCTGCTCATGCAGGTGCTGCCTGTGATGCCCGCAGCCGTACTGACCGTACTCGTCATGCTTGCGATGACGGGTGGGCTGCACCTTGACGGGCTCATGGATACCGCCGACGGCATACTAAGCCATCGCTCGCGTGAGCGGATGCTGGAGATCATGAAGGATAGCCGAGTGGGAGCGATGGGGGTCATAGCTTGCGTCATCATTCTGCTCTGGCAATGGTCGTTAATTGCAAGCTTGATGGAGCAGCAACGATGGAGCATTGCTGTTGTACTGCCGTTTATCTTCAGCCGCTATGTGATGGTGTGGGCGATTGCTGCGCAGCCTTACGCTCGTGCATCAGAGTCTGGACTTGGCTCGCTGTTTCAGGGTTTAAGTACTAGGCATGTGATCAGAGCGGCGGTAATGAGCTTCTTGTTGTCCGTTCTGCTGCTGACGGCTGAGTTGTGGGTAACAGGACCTGAAACGCTCCATAATATATGGTTTGTGCTTGGTTATACAGCAGGTATGCTGCTGCTGGCTGCTCTGCTTGCGTATGTACTGGCACGCGCAATTGTACACAAGCTAGGCGGACTTACTGGAGATACGTACGGAGCGATTTGTGAGCTGGTGCTGACCCTTCTCTTGACGATTCAGGTCGCTATATATCCATTAATATAATGAGATTGAACGAGGCAGGTATTTTGAACCACTCGGATGAGAGCAGAACAGATGAGCATCAATTCAAAACATACATCTTTTTCAAGATGGACGTATGAATAGGATGCTCGGAATTTCTGCTTTTTTTTGAAATGATATGTTATATTTCTGCGATTTTATTAGAAATAGAGCCATTAAGCATTGCCTTGCTAGTGCCTATAAAAGAGTGTCTGCCTATTATCCCAATGACTCAGTGTTCACTATCCCGTTTACTCAGATGCTTACTGAGCTAATGGGATAACGGTCAAATGGCGTGGATAGAGACACATCTCGATGAAGGGTGGTTGGTTTATAGTGGAGGAATCAAATGGGATAGGGCGAGCGATTATGCTGCAAGGGACGGCCTCGGATGTGGGCAAGTCCGTTGTGACGACAGCGCTGTGCCGCATCTTCAAGCAGGACGGGCTAAAGGTGGCGCCGTTTAAGTCGCAGAATATGGCCTTGAATTCATATGTGACGCTGGATGGCAAAGAGATAGGCCGTGCGCAGGGGGTTCAGGCGGAAGCGTGCGGCATAGCTGCCACGACGGATATGAATCCAATGCTGATTAAGCCGACTCATGATATGCATTCGCAGATTGTTGTGCATGGCAAGCCTTATCAGCATATGAGCGCGATGGATTATCGTCGTCAATTTTTGCCGGAGGCTCGGGTGATGGTGACGGAATCCGTTAACCGCTTGAAGTCGGAGTATGACGTAGTGGTGATGGAAGGAGCGGGAAGTCCAGCAGAGATTAATTTGAAGCACAACGATATCGTGAATATGAATATGGCTGCATGGGCGGAAGCGCCGGTTATTCTTGTCGCAGACATTGACCGCGGCGGGGTGTTTGCTTCTATTGTTGGTACTTTAGAGCTGCTGGAGCCTGATGAGCGGGATCGAGTTAAGGGCTTTATCATCAACAAGTTTCGCGGTGATGTTGCTCTTCTCCAGCCTGGTCTAGACTGGTTGGAGGAACGGACAGGCAAGCCAGTACTTGGAGTGCTGCCTTATGTGCGCAATCTGAATATAGAAGCTGAGGATTCTGTCGTACTGGAGCAGATGAATAAGCACATTTCTAACAGCGAGTCAGATAGCTATGAGCTAGATATTGCTGTGATTCGTTATCCTCGCATTTCTAATTTTACAGATATGGATCCGCTCATGGCTGAACCTGACGTGCGAATTCGATATGTGGAGCAAGCTTCAGATCTTGGCACACCTGATGCTATTATCCTGCCAGGAACGAAGAGCACTATTGAGGATCTGCATTTCTTGCGAGAAACGGGGATACAGCAGGCGATTGAGGTACAGGTTCACCGCAGTGCGAAGCTGGTCGGAATCTGCGGTGGCTATCAAATGCTAGGCAATCTAATAAGTGATCCAGATGGTGCTGAGACAGAACCGGGGACGGTCGTTAAGGGCTTGAGTTATCTGCCGATAGAGACGTGCTTCTACGCGGAGAAGAAGATTGAGCGTGTGTCTGGCGAGGTAAGTCGAAATCTAACCGACAAGGAACACTTAGAGGGGTTGAAGATAGCAGGCTATGAAATTCATATGGGGCGTTCAACGGTAAATGTGAGCGAGAAAGCCATGGGTCCTATGTTCATGCTTCAAGGCGCCGGAGAAGCCTTTGGCGATGGCTTTGCCTCGATAGATGGGAAAGCATGGGGAACGTATGTGCACGGTATATTTCATAATGATCATTTTCGCCGTGCATGGCTTAATCAGCTGAGGGAAGAGAAGGGTTTATTGCCGCTCAATAGCTGTTTTAGCTTCGTGAATCGACAAGAAGAGGCTTTTGACAGGCTGGCTGATACAGTGCGCGAGCATCTGCGAATGGAGCTTCTTTACGATATTGCAGGAATCACTCCTCATGACTAACGGAAACATCATACATCAGTTGTGGTGCTCACATTTTGCGTTTCTGGAAAATATTGAGTGGTAATCATGTTGACAATATGTCAATATTCATATAGCATAGAAGTACGCTTAATTCCCAGCGATGGGAAGCGGGGGAACCAATCAGTGGGGCTAGTCGCAGCAATGCGTAGGAAACCATCTTTTCCGAGTCCGTCAGCTAACCTCGTTTGCAGGAGATGGGTCACATCACCATTATGAACATATCACCATGACCCGAATCTTTATTCGGGTTTTTATTTTTTTGCTGACCCTATTTCACAACAATGACCGATGAGTCATTATTTGTGTTGGGGTCTTTTTTATTGACCCGCAACAGTATTATCTTCTGCAAGCAAGAAAGAACCATTTTCCCCCCCCCCGTCTCAGTCAAGACGCATCTAGACTGAATCCAATCACCGATCATCATGATGATCCGCACATCACTTGAAAGAGAAGGACTGAGTAAGCCAATTCTTGAGTAAAGGGGCGATCGTAATGCCGCAACCAAAGTACATTACGCAGATTGATCGAATTACTGCTATTCCCGAGGAAGAACGCGCTAAGCTCAAACAGATCACGGAGAAATTCGTGTTCCGTGTGAATGATTACTACCTTGGCCTGATTGATTGGAACGATGAACATGATCCTATCCGCAAGCTCGTCATTCCGAATGAAGGAGAGCTGTTGGAGTATGGACGTTGGGATGCATCTGATGAGCATGCCAATTATGTAGCACCTGGATGTCAGCACAAGTATGGAACAACGGCGCTTCTCATTGTATCGGAGGTGTGCGGCGCTTACTGTCGTTATTGCTTCCGTAAACGCTTGTTCCGCAATGATGTGAATGAGGCTTCATTGAATGTAGAGCCGGGCCTAGCTTACATCGAACAGCATCCTGAGATCAACAATGTGCTGCTCACGGGCGGTGATAGCCTTATTCTCTCTACGAAGAAGATTCGTGAGATATTGGAACGTCTTCGCAGTATCGAGCACGTGAAGATTGTGCGATTCGGCTCCAAGCTGCCGGTGTTTAATCCGATGCGGATCTATGAAGATGAAGAGCTGCTTCAGGTGTTCCGTGAGAATTCGAGTGTAGATCAGCGGATCTATGTGATGGCGCATATCAACCATCCGCGAGAGATTACTCTTGAAGCGAAGCGAGCCTTTGATGCACTCCATAGCGCTGGTGTTATCGTGGTGAATCAAACGCCTGTATTAAAGGGGATTAATGATGATCCAGCGGTGTTGAGTGAACTGCTTGACCAATTATCATGGGCTGGTGTTACACCGTATTACTTTTTTATCAATCGTCCAGTTGCGGGCAATTCTGATTTTGTCTTGTCCTTGCATCGTGCATATGAAATTGTCGAGCAGGCGAAGGCACGGACCTCGGGGCTTGGTAAGCGGGTTAGATTGTCCATGAGTCATGCGTCCGGCAAGATTGAGATATTGGCGATCGAAGATGGCAAAGCCTATTTGAAGTTTCATCAATCGAAGAACGGAAATTATGGGAAGTTTATGACGCTGGATTGCCCGGAAGGTGCTTCATGGTTTGATGATCTACCAGGTCATGAACGGTACTTATAATCGAGATGGAATATCTAGAAAGAGTCCTGTAGTGATTAACTTGGCAGGAGAACGTTTTATGGAAACTATTGGATAAACACTGATCAATAAAAGTAGAGGTGAGAGGATTATGATTGAATTTAAGAATGTAAATAAGATTTATGAAGACGGCTTTCAGTCTCTCAAAGATATTAATCTGACGATTAATAGAGGGGAGTTAACTGTACTTATTGGGCCGAGCGGCTGTGGTAAATCAACGATGATGAAGCATATCAACAGCCTGATTACCCCCTCCAGTGGAACCATCCTGATAAATGGTGAAGATATCTCCACTCAGAACCCGGTTGAGCTTAGACGCCGAATCGGTTACGTCATCCAAAGTGTTGGTTTGTTCCCCCATATGACAATCGCTAAAAATGTCGCCGTTGTCCCTAATCTAATGAAGTGGAATCCAGGCAAGATAGATCAGCGTGTAGATGAATTATTGAGCATGGTCAATCTGGATCCAGAAGTTTATCGTGATCGATATCCTTCTGAACTAAGCGGCGGGCAGCAGCAGCGGATCGGTGTTATCCGCGCATTGGCTGCGGACCCGGATATTATTTTGATGGATGAGCCGTTCAGCGCGCTTGATCCGATCAGCCGCGAGCAGCTGCAGGATGAGCTCGTTCGCCTTCAGGAAGAGTTGCATAAGACGATCATATTTGTAACGCATGATATGAATGAAGCGATTAAGTTAGCCGATACGATCATTCTCATGAAGGATGGGGAGATTGTACAGTCTGGATCGCCGGAGACAATACTCCGCTATCCTGCAAATGACTTTGTTCGTACATTTATCGGACAGAAACAGATCGAAGATACCGTTCAAGGCGAGCCTGTGCAAATGACTGTGGTTGACGATGTAATGGTCACACAGCCCGCGACGATCTATCCGACTCGAGGCTTGGCGGAAGCGATCAAGATTATGGAAGCGCGCCGAGTGGATACCCTGTTCGTAGTAGACCGCTACCGCAAGCTGCTTGGAATTGTTTCTATTTATCGCGTTCTAAGTGAATTCGGCGGGGAGGAGAAGACGGTTCAGGATGTGATGCGTCCGATTGGGTACCAAGTTGCTCCTGGAACTTCACTGCCTGAAGCTGTTGAGATGATGACGAATCATCGCTTATCGAACCTAGCTGTAGTAGATGAAACAGGACGCTTGGCAGGACTGCTGACACGGGGCAGTATCGTCAGCCATCTGAACGAAGTGTACCCGGCTCTCATTGATCAATACGGCAAGAGCCTCGGAGAGGAGGCGAAGTAATGAACGAGCTATTCACTTTCTTGCAAGAGCGCGGCGGAGACATATTGATAGCATTGCAGGAGCATCTGACGATCACGTTCATATCTGTATTGCTTGGATGTATCGTATCCATTCCGCTCGGCATTCTGTTAGTGTATAACCGCTTCAAATGGATTAACAGTATCGTATTCTTCTTGGCCAATCTATTGCAGACGATTCCAAGCTTGGCGCTGCTCGCTATCTTGATCCCACTGCTTGGCATTGGTATGAAACCTACGATAGTTGCCCTGTTTCTCTATTCCATCATGCCGATTCTTCGCAACACCTATGACGGGTTTCAGTCGGTGGACGCGAGCGTATTAGAGTCTGCGCGCGGCATGGGCTACAGCACGATCCAGCGCATCTTGCGTATTCAACTCCCTTTATCTCTTCCGTACATGATGTCGGGAATCCGCATCACAACCGTCTACATTATTAGCTGGGCGACATTGGCGACACTCATCGGCGCCGGCGGGCTAGGGCAGTTGATCGTTGCCGGCCTCGGTGTCAACAAGGTGGAGTTGATCGTCACAGGCGCTGTAGGAGCTATTCTGTTAGCATTTGCGGCAGATATGCTGCTCGGCTGGTTGGAGCGTGTGCTGACACGACGTTATGGCAGAACGAGCTCTGTTGCTGCTTAATACGTTCTAGGCAAATGGGCAGATAGGCGGATTGCCGGAGCTAGTCTGGATAAGGAGGAAGATAACGATGAAGCATAAACGAATAGCATTTGGATTAACCATGCTGTTGATGATGATGACGGTGCTCACAGGCTGCGGATCGAGTTCTGAGCTTGTCATCGGCACCCAAACCTATACCGAGTCGAAGATCATTGCAGAGATGTACAAGGCGCTGATCGAAGATCGGACAGAATTGAAAGCTAAGATTATTCCTGACTTGGCTGCTAGTCCAGTCATTATTAATGCGATGAAACGCAATGATATTCAGATTGCAACGCTCTACAGCGGAGAAATATTCAACAACTATTTTCCGATAGAAGAAACGAAGGATCGCGCGCGTGTACTGGAGCAGGCGCAGCAGGGATTCGACAAATATTATGATTTTACATGGATGGACTCACTCGGCTTCGAGAATACGTACGCATTCACAGTGCGAGAAGATCTCGCGCAGGAGAAGGGCTATAAGACTATATCGGATGTAGCGAAAGATGCGGACAGCTTGCGTCTAGGTGTGGATACGACGTGGCTTGAGCGTTCGAATGATGGTTACCCTGCTTTTCAGAAAGCATATGATTTTAAGTTTGGGAAGGAATTCCCAATGGAACAGAGTTTAGTGTATCAGGCGGTAGGCAATGATCAGGTTGATATTGTATTAGCTTATTCCACGGATTCTCGTCTTAAGGCCTATCATCTGCAAACGCTAGAGGATGATAAGCACTTTTTCCCTCCATATGATGCATCCCCAGTCATACGCAACGATGTGATCGAAAAGCATCCTGAAGTAGAAGCGGCCATTCAGGAATTAGTGGGTACTTTAGATGCAGAAACCATGATTAATCTTAACTATCAGGTAGATATCGAGAAGAAGAGTGAACGCGAGGTTGCGCAGCAATATCTGCGTGACAAGGGTTTATTAAGCAAATAATTCAATCGGCAGATACAATGCCGGAAGGGAGGACTATATGGGCGATTATGAATGGTCAATTGTAGATTTGCTGTCCTATATGAGCCGAAATTCAGATATGCTCTGGGAGTATTTTATATCACATGTATTGATGGTGCTAGGCGGTGTTGGGCTGGCGATTGTGATCGGGATTCCGCTCGGAATCATCTGCTCTAAAAATGAAACCTTGGCGAAGATTATTCTTGCGATTACGAGCGTGCTGCAGGTTATCCCCAGCTTAGCGTTGCTCGTCCTGCTCATGTTGGTGCTAGGCTTGGGACAGACAACAGTGACGGTCGGTTTGCTGTTCTACTCCTTGAACCCGATCGTGCGCAACACTTATGTGGGCTTGAAGCAGGTAAATCCCAGCTACATTGAAGCGGGACGCGGCATCGGCATGAATCCGCTGCAGCTGCTGCTCAAAGTGCGATTCCCGCTAGCCTTGACTTATATTATGACCGGGCTGCGCATTGCCGCAGTCATCGCGATTGGAGTCGTGACGATTGCTCCGCTCGTTGGCGGAGAAGGGCTTGGCCGCGAAATATATGCGGGCATCAACAATCAGAATCCGCTTCGCCTCTATGCAGGGGCAATACCTGCTGCTGCGCTTGCGATCTTTGCAGATATCGTGCTGGGATATTTCCAGCGCCGCTTGAAGTTCGATGAGCGCAAATCAAAGAAGAACGGAGTGAAGAGGGTATCCCCTTCTAGATAAGATCTATAATGGTAGCTTAGTATGCAAAAGGAAGCTCAGGGAAGCCTAGAATAGGCAGCCTGAGCTTTTTTTGATCCGTAAACATGTGGAGCTACAATCCACTGGGGAATATATGTAACAATTGACACATAAAAATAAAAGATGTATTCTATTAAAGCGAATTTATGTTAATTTATTAAATTTTATGGTAAGGAATGGTGGAAATTGAATGAGCGATGCCTCAGCATTGTCGAAATCTAAATTTTGGAGCATGATGTTTGCTATATTTTTTGGTAACTTTCTAGCTGTTCTTAGCACGAATATGGTGACGGTCGCATTGCCGGTGCTAATGGAGCAATTTGATGTTACTCTGACTTCGATTCAATGGGTAATGACGGGCTTTCTGTTAGCAACGGGTACAGTTGCACCGGCCATTGGATTTCTAGGGAATCGATTCAGCACAAAGCGTTTGTATCTCTTTGCCTTGATGGGGTTCGTAGTTTCCTCCTGCTTGTGCGCCTTAGCTTGGAATGAAACGAGCTTGATCTTATTCCGGGTACTGCAAGGCTCGTTCAGCGGCATTATTATGCCAACGACCATGTCGATCGTATACCAGGTCATTCCGAAGTCGCAGCAGGCATTCGGTATCAGTATATGGAGCTTGTCCGCAATGCTGGCGCCAGCCATTGGACCTACTCTTGCAGGTTGGCTCACTCACGTGTTCAACTGGCAATGGCTGTTCTGGATTAACATCCCGATCGGATTAGCCGCGATCTGGGCAGTTATTAAATTTATTCCGATGTATAAGGTTGGCGGACAGACAGGCTTCGATAAGCTGGGCTTCTTGATGGTAGTGAGCGGAAGTATTCTGCTGCTGTATGCCATCGGTAATACCCAGACATGGGGATGGCTAGGATGGAAGACAATCGGATGTATTGTGATCGGTGGAGCGATCATCGGACTGTTCATATTCCGCTCGCTGCGCCAAAAGTACCCATTGCTGCAGTTTAAAGTGTTCCAGTCGAGACAGTTTGCGTATTCGATGATTCTTGTGAGCATTATTACGATCAGCTTGTATTCAGGATCCTTAATAACACCTCTGTTTCTGCAAAATGTACAAAAAGCATCGACCTTAACAGCAGGTCTTATTATGCTCCCCGCATCGCTGCTGATGGCAATGGTCATCCCATTCACAGGCAGATGGTATGTCCGTTTCGGACCAGCCAGGATGATTTCGCTCGGCCTTGCCTTGATCGCGATCAGTTCTTTTGCGATGAGCCACTTGCACGTGAATACGTCGCATGCCGCTATCATATTCTGGCTCATATTCCGAAACATCGGTATCGCGTTAGCGAACACGCCGTCTGTTAATGCAGGTATGAGTGCCATTCGGCGGGAATGGACGGGATATGGCTCTTCAATCAATAGCTGGCTGCGCCAAGGATTAGCTGCGCTGTCTATCAGCATGTTCTCCTCAATCCTTGTATCCAGAACGATGCATCATATAGAGGTATTGTCGCAGGGCGGAGCAGTTGATCAGGCAACTGTTCAATTGGAGGCCTATGCTCAAGGGATTAATGACGTTAACTTCATCGGCTTCCTGCTTGCCTTGATCGCGATCCCGATTGCGCTTCAGCTCAAAGGTTATGCTGCTCAAACGGATAAGGGAGCAGCCGTGCAAGTATCCTCAAGCAGCTCCGCTGACCGTGCGGCTAAGCCTGAACAGCATAAAGAATAAACAGAAGAGACTTCCCTTATCTATGGACGGCACGGCAACGTGTCCAGCACTGGATAAGGGAAGTCTCTTTGCTATGGCAGCTTCTGCTATTCGCTGCCTTTTATGCGGGCATCCGTGCTCTCCTGCGCGCCAAGCAGACGCTTGCTCAGGGAGGCGCGCCAGCTGCTGGACAGCGCTGGCACGGCCAGCAGCCGTTCAATGCCCTCAGCGCCATGAAGCTTCTGATGCATGACCTCATTCGCATATTGGATGCTGAGCGCAGAGGGCTCACGTGATAGAAGCTCAATCGGGTCGCCAACGGTTACCCGTCCCGGCTCAAGCACTCGCAGATAATACCCGGTATACCCGGTATTCTGCATCCAAATCGGCAGCTCCTTGTGGTCGTATCGCGCCGCAAGCTTGAAGCAGGGCTGACGAGGCTGGCTCACCTGAACAACCGCTTCTCCAATACGAAATGTATCGCCGATATGAACATCGCTTTCTACTAAGCCGCTCGTGGTCAGATTTTCTCCGAACGCAGATGAGGGAAGTGGGCGGCCTATCTCCTCGCTCCAGTAGGTATAGTGTTCTTCCGCAAATACGCATACTGCTTTATCTGGTCCACCGTGGTGTTTCTGATCTGCTTGTCCATCACCTTCGAAGCCAAGCGGAGTTAGCATAATGGGAACAATCACGAGATCTTTAACCATGCCCGTTAGGACAGGCTTGCCGTTATAAGTGAACGACTCGGCCGGCTTGCCGACGTGAAGTGATGCAATATGTGCCCTCAAGTCCTTATACCTCCTTGCTCAAAATCATGATGTCATCGCATTTTCGTAAATAGTAATATGTATATTCATATTTACTATTATATAATTGGTCAACTTCCGATTCCTATAGTATAGTTTAGTTAATATAGCTTGTGATGTTAATAGTAGAGAGGACAGTAAGGAGGGGGATCTGCATGTCTTACTCTGATAAAAGCGAGCGGTCCCGTCATTCCTTGCCCGATCATGTCGTATTCTTTCGTGCGGATCGTGAGATTGGTACAGCCATGCCGTTTAAGATATACGATTGGAAGCGCAACGGGGTAAGCATTAATG
Source organism: Paenibacillus marinisediminis (assembly GCF_054343325.1). Taxonomy (NCBI): domain Bacteria; kingdom Bacillati; phylum Bacillota; class Bacilli; order Caryophanales; family Paenibacillaceae; genus Paenibacillus; species Paenibacillus marinisediminis. Next base: position 723,172 of record NZ_JBTGUH010000001.1, on the reverse strand, counting down.
ACCATGCTCATGATTATATTCAGATCTGGTACGTGGTGAAGGGTGAATTCATGCACACCATCAATAACCACGCGTACAGAATGGTGAAAGGAAACTTGTTTGTTATTCCGCCTTACACCGTTCATCGGGTAGATCCGATACTAGAGAAGGGCTTCCATGTCATAGGATTAGAGTTCATGCCTCAGTTCGTATATGAAGGATATCAAGCCGTGAATGAAGGAGATGAAAGCTTTGATGCGCTGTATCTCCATCCATTTATGCAGGATGAACGGAATGTAAATCCGAAGATCGCATTAATAGGCGAGGCTGATATGGAAGTTACACGACTGCTGCAGGGGATGCTGAATGAATTCCAGTCAGCCAAGCGCTATTATGAACTCGTACTGCGTGCCGACCTATTAAAATTGCTTTCTATTATTATTCGTGAACAAGCGAAGCAAGCGGGAAAGCTGAAAGACGAAGATGAGCGAGTGGAGAAGTATCGCGAGTTGATGCTCTCTGCTATCAAATACGTACAGGATCACCATGCTGAAGAGCTTCGATTGGAGACCGTCTGCCGTGAGTTTAGTATATCCAAGAGCTACTTCTGTCAGCTGTTCAAGCGCTTTACGGGCAAAACATACGGTGACTATCTGATTGAATATCGCGTCCATAAAGCAGCGGAGCTGCTGCTGAAGAGCGATATGTCCGTTACCGATATTAGCTATGGAGTCGGCTTTAATGACCATGCCTACTTCTCACGTGTATTCAAACGCCAGACGGGCGTAGCCCCGACTCTTTATAAGAAGCAAGCTTCCTCTATACAACCTTAAACAGCCAAGAGCAATCCCGATGCGTATACATTTGCAGTTGGGATTGCTTTTTCATATGCGTTAATTGCACATCTCCATAAGTTATAGGAAAGCGTGTAAGATAGTCCAACATTTGTGGAACATAGTCCAATGAGCGTAAGCGGTTACCAATTATAATGGAGGAGATTCAACTAATAAGAAGCCTGTAAACGTCAGCTATTCGGTTAGCCGAACAGTTGGCATCATTGATGGGAAATGGAGTGTGCCAGATGAAATTAGGTGTGAGTGTTTACAGTTTGTATGGTGCGATGAACGATGGTCGAATGGATCTGTTTCAAGTGTTGGAATGGTTGAAGGAGCAGGGAGCAGAACACGCGGAGATCGTTGAGTTAGGCTTTAACTTGACTGAAACACCGGAGCTTGCGGATCAGATTCGCGAGAAAGCAGCCTCGCTCGGAATTGAACTGTCCAATTACTGCATTGGCGCGAACTTTGCCGGCTTGAGCGACGAGGCCTTCGAAGCAGAGGTAGAGCGCGTCAAGAAACATGTAGATGCAGCACATCGTCTTGGTGTTAAGCGTATGCGGCATGATGTTGCTTCTCGTCCGCTTGCTGAAATGGGTACCGAATACTTCGAACAGGATCTGCCTAAGCTCGTGGAGGCGTGCCAACGCATTGCCGATCATGCGCAAGCTTATGGGATTACGACAAGTGTAGAGAACCACGGTTTTTATATGCAAGCAAGTGAGCGAGTGCGCCGCCTCGTGATTGCGGTTGATCGTCCGAACTTCCGCACGACACTTGATGTAGGCAACTTCATCTGCGTGGATGAGCCTTCGTTGTTCGCGGTTCAGAACAATTTGCCGTACGCTTCTATGGTGCATTTGAAAGACTTCTATGTTCGTCCTTCACAACAGAATCCTGGCGAGGGATGGTTCCAATCGGTGCACGGTCAGTATGTGCGCGGTGCGATTGTAGGCCAAGGAGATCTTCAATTACACGAGATTGTTCGCTATGTGAAGCAATCCGGTTATGACGGATTCTTGTCGATTGAGTTCGAAGGAATGGAAGATTGCTTGAAAGGCACGCGAATCGCGCTTGCGAACGCGCGTAGAATGTGGGAAGAAGCTTAAGCAGCAGCGATCCTAACAATAGTCGTACTTAAAGCCGTTAACGGCTTACATAGAGGAGGAAATCATAATGAGAAAGCTGAAGGTCGGCGTTATCGGAGCAGGATCGATCTCCCAATCCCACTTGGATAGCTATGCGAGGAATCCAGAAGTTGAGCTTATCGCGGTGTGTGATTTAAACGAGCAGCGCGCTAAGGATAAAGCAGAGAAATATGGCGCTAAGCTGGTATATACGGATTATCATGAATTGCTGGCTAATCCTGATGTTGAAGCGGTCAGCATCTGTACTTGGAACAACTCGCACGCATCGATCAGCATCGATGCGATCAAAGCGGGCAAGCATGTACTGGTTGAGAAGCCGATGTGCCGTACGGTTGAAGAAGCTCTTGCTATGCAAGAAGCGGTTCGCGCTTCCGATAAGACGTTGCAAGTCGGCTATGTTCGCCGTCATGCAATGAACGCTCGCGTGCTTCGCAAATTCATCGATAATGGCGACTTGGGTGAGATCTACTTCGCTAAGGCTTCTTGCCTGCGCAAGATCGGTAACCCAGGCGGCTGGTTCAGTGATATCGAGCGTTCCGGCGGCGGCCCTCTGATTGACCTTGGCGTACACGTTATCGACATCTGCTGGTATATGATGGGCAAGCCAAAAGTAGTATCGGTATCCGGTAACGCCTACAACAAGCTCGGCAACCGTAAAAATATTGAGAACTATTCAATCTACAAAGCAGCTGACTATGATGCGGATCATAACACAGTAGAGGATCTGGCGAATGCCATCATTCGTTTCGAGAACGGCGCTTCCTTGATGGTAGATGTGAGCTTCTCCTTGCATGCTAAGCAGGACGAGATAGCGGTTAAATTGTACGGAGACAAAGGTGGAGCTGAGCTGGAGCCAGAATTGCTGATCGTGGGCGAGAAGTACAACACGATTCTGAACATGACTCCGCAGATCGATCACCGTTCTTTCGAATTCCAACAAGGCTTCTACAACGAGGTGGAAGCATTCGTAAACTGCGCCTTAGGTAAGGCAGATACGATCTGTCCGGTTGAAGACGGCGTTGAGATGATGAAGATGCTGTGCGGTATCTACGAATCCAGTGCAACTGGCCGCGAGGTTGTATACGAATAAGAGAGGGTGCGAATCAATCCATGGATAAATTGACGAACAAGATTGGCGTTATCACAGACAGCTTTCGTTTGCCGGTTCGCGAAGCGCTTCTGAAAGCGAAAGAAGCAGGTGCTGAAGGCGTTCAGATCTATGCAACTAGAGGGGAAATGGACCCAGACAATCTGTCAGCTGAACAGCGCAAAGAGCTGAAAGCCTACATCGATGAGCTTGGTCTCGAAGTATCCGCATTGTGCGGTGATATGGGCGGTCACGGCTTCCAGGAGCGTGCAGCGAACCCGGAGAGAATCGAGAAGTCGAAGCGTATTCTCGATCTGGCTCTTGATCTCGGCACGAATATCGTGACGACTCATATCGGTCTCATTCCTGAGAAGGGCAGCGAAATATATACTGTGATGCAGGAAGCTTGTGAGGCGCTTAGCCAATATGCGAATAGCGTAGGCGGCCACTTCGCGATTGAAACAGGCCCAGAGATAGCTGAGCATCTGAAGGAATTTTTGGATTCCTTGACCGGTACAGGAATGGCGGTTAACTTCGACCCAGCGAATATGGTGATGGTAACTGGCGATGATCCGGCAAAAGGCGTGTATCTGTTAAAGGACTATATCGTGCATACTCATGTGAAGGACGGCGTTAAGCTGGTTGATGTTGATCCTCGTGATGTTTACGGCATGATCGGATATGAGCCGATGTCCCATGAGAAGATTGCTGAGATGGCGACTGATGGTCCGTTTAAGGAAGTTCCGCTCGGAGAAGGCGGAGTCGACTTCGATCTTTACTTCAAGGCGCTGCAAGATATCGGATACACAGGCTACTTGACGATTGAGCGTGAAGTAGGCGATTCGCCTGGTGAAGATATTATGAAGGCTGTAAAGTTCATTAAACAATACAGATAATGAAAGAGGGGTATTCTCCGTTCAGGAATGGACGGCAGAATACCCCTTTATACATTTAGAATAGCAATTTGGACAATGCTTGAGCAGCATCTTCTCCGCATGTTTGTTGGACAATATTAATGAAGCCTTTTGTTGAAGCCATCTTCCCTTTATACCTATCATAGAATTGCTGAAGTGCTTGATCGAACGCTTCCGTGCCGAATTGGGATGTCCACTGATGCAGTGCGCTTGACCCATACAAGCGATAATGAAGCTCAGCTTCTGGCCCCAGCTTCTGTGCTGGAGCAGCAGCAGGCAGCGTCTGCGGCACCATCTGCTTCATATCTGGTGAGCTCCATGGCTTCTGAAGTACTTCTTCGGTATAACGCGAAGCCATATACTCAGATAATCCAGTGCTCAAAAAGCCGTCGGTCTGCGGGTTGGAGCCAACAGCATGCTGGACCCACTGTGATGCAAGCATCCGATAGATTGAGCTTTCATCTATGGTTCCGTCCTGCTTGCGGCTGAACATCATGATGCCGTCCATGCTTTGCGTTATTCCCGTATACGGGGCCTCTACTAATTTAATTTCCGGATACGGCAGACGTCCGATCTTCTCCGTCATCCATTCTGCTGCGGCAGCGGCTTGACTGAGAAGCTGCTGTCCCGCTTCTGTCGATAATGGCTGGAGTCCATCGTGGCGAACAGCGGATGAGTCTTGACGGTACAAGCGAATGATGAGACCGCTGTCCAGCTTAATCGATCCTACTTCCTCCAGATCTCCGCCATACCACACCATTTCGCGTACACCGTGGGCAACTGTAGACACGATCTGTTTATCTTCTTTGATCGATGTATGCGTATGATCTCCATTCGTGATCACATTCCATTCCGCTGGAAGCTCCAGCTTCACATTATAATCGGCCATACTATAGAAATCGCTGCGGTAATTAGCATCATAGGGAGTACGGTTCCAGGCATGGTACAAAGGATCATATACCGCTAATTGCGGAGTCCACCATGTTCCCCCGGTTATGCTTTCACTACGCATCAGGAGATTCGCGCCGTACGGATATTCCACCCCATAGTTTATCTTAATGGTAATGCTGTCTCCAGTATTGAGCGGCTTTGGCAGCTTTATCGTGAGCGCTTGAGCTTGATGCTCGAACACAAGTGCATCGCCGTTCTTCGTTGTCACACTTTTCGTCTTGATTCCGCCCAGCCAATCCGATTCCGGCATAGGATGATCTGCACCGAGTGACTTAGCCCATTGTTCATTGACGCTTCTGGCTTGTTGCGTCTGTGTCGCAACATTGCTGGTCGAATCGCCGTGCCAGTGAAAGACAAGCTCGGAGAGCGCATCAGGATACGAGTTCGTGAACGTCACTTCTGCAGTAGCCTGTAAGGTGTTGGTCTCCTGTTCCCAGCGAGCTTGAATGTCATAGCTGAGAGGTGACAGCTGATACTTGCTGTCTCTGGAATCTGCAGCCAGGGTGCCGATAAATCCCGCGATCATAAATACAAATACAATTGCAATGACTGCTATAGCAGCGTATAGACGTGTGCCGTATTTAGTTAGCATTGTCTTGATCATGCCTAATCTCCTCTTCGAACGAATGGACAGGAATAAGATGAACTGCCCTTTACAAACAGCTTACCGAAGTTCCCGTTCCGATTCTATCGATGTCTCTTACATACAACTTACAGGATTGTCATGTTGTAATTCTATTGTAATTGTTGTGTATCCCTATTTTCAAATACAGAAAGAGCCGCATTAGATTTTCAATAGATTACAGTTCAATGAAACCTCTATTTCGTGCTTCATCATTGTATCGTATTCGATGTTCCACAGCCACGCTTTGATGCTTGTATATTTTGGAGCTAGGAATGAATTGAGTACGAAACCTACCTTATTATGTTAAGCTAATCTCAGTGACTATGGAATAGGAGAGGAAATGCTCGTGAACCTGAAATCGATACGCTTTAACGCGCCTTTTGCGCGCTTGGCAGGTCAATATCCTTTTACACTTCCAGTAATTCAGCAGCTTGACCATTTGACGTTCGATTCACCTGTAACGATATTTGTCGGGGAAAATGGTTCCGGCAAGTCGACGGTGCTTGAAGGGATAGCAGCCGCGGTCGGCTCCATCACGGTTGGTGCTGAAAGTGTAAATTCCGATCCGACGCTTCAGCCTGCACGTGATCTGGCAAGCACCATGAAGCTGGAGTGGAAGGTAAAGACGAAGAAGGGCTTCTTCTTGCGATCGGAAGACTTTATTAACTTCGCGCGCCGAATGTCTCAGACCCGTCAAGAAATGCTGGACCGATTGGAAGAAGTGGAGGAGGAGTATAAGGACCGTTCGATCTTCGCGCAGAATCAAGCGAAGATGGCGTATACGAATTCCATTCATGCGATCGAGAGCTACTATGGAGAAGATCTGGATGCCAGATCCCATGGAGAAAGCTTCTTCAAGCTATTCCATTCTCGCTTTGTGCCCGGTGGATTGTACCTGCTTGATGAGCCAGAGACACCGCTCTCGCCCATGAAGCAGTTAACCTTCATTTCGATGCTGAAGGAAATGGTGGAGCAGAATAGTCAGTTTATCATAGTGACCCATTCACCTATTCTGATGGCGTTCCCAGGAGCGGCAATCTATAACTTCGACGCAGTTCCCGTAGAGCGCGCTGTCTATGAGGAGCTGGAGCATGTACAGCTGACCAAGGCGTTCCTTCAGAATCCAGAACGATATTTACGGCATCTCTAACCGATTAGATAAACAGACAAGCAGCCGGGCATTGTATGCCGCGGCTGCTTGTTCTAAGGCTTACTTCAATTATATACCCCACTCGCGCAGATCCAGATCACGCACGCCTTCTACAACATAAGGATCGTTCTCCGCTATTGCCTTTGCTTCTTCAAACGAATCGGCCACATAAATGACCATACCGCCAGAACCATCCTTGAATGGACCCTTTAAATGTACTTTGCCTTGTTCTCTCAGCTTCTCCAGGTAATCTAGATGGTTCTGACGAAAGACCAAGTTCTTGGATACATCCTTCATATTCAGTATCGCTGCGAAATATGCCATGAACACTTCTCCTCCATATCCAAGATTAGATCCGTCGTTAAGAATTAGATCGCCCAGTTGCCGTTTCTAAAGATCGGTACGGATGATCCGTCTTCAAGAATACCGTCAATGTCCATCTCGCCTGAACCGATCATAAAGTCTACGTGCGTCATGCTGATGTTTACACCGTTCGCATCGAGCTCTTCCTTGGACATGGTCGTGCCGCCTTCAATATTGAACGCATAACCGCTGCCGATCGCAAGGTGATTCGAGGCGTTCTCGTCAAACAGCGTATTGAAGAACAAGATGTTCGATTCCGAGATCGGGGAATGATGCGGAACGAGGGCAACCTCACCCAGGTAATGGGACCCTTCATCAGTCTCAACCAGCTTCTCTAGGATTTCTTGGCCTTCTTCCGCTTCCACCTTCACGATGCGGCCGTTCTCGAACGTAATCTTAAACTTATCAATAATGTTGCCGCTATAGCTGAGCGGCTTCGTGCTGGAAACATATCCGTTAACACCATCTTTCTGCGGAACCGTAAACACTTCTTCTGTTGGCATATTCGCCATAAATTGAACATCGTTAATGTTCGTGCTGCTCGCACCGACCCACAGATGTTTATCATTAAGCTCAATGGTCAGATCTGTGCCAGGAGCAGTGTAGTGCAGCTTGCGGAAATGCTTGTTGTTGAGCACTTCAACCTTCTTATGCAGATTCGCATTATGCTCATTCCAAGCTTGAACAGGATCAGAGCTGTTTAAGCGGACCGCCTCGAAGATTGCGTTCCAGAGCTGCTGAACGGCTTCTTCAGGAGCAGCATCAGGAAATACCTTCTTAGCCCAATCCTTGCCTGCGCCGGCAACGACTGTCCAGCTCACCTTGTTGGATTGAGCAGCTTTGCGATAGTTCTCCAGTGCTTTGCCGGCTGCTTTTTGGAAATTGCTGATGCGGTTGGAGTCTACGCCTTTCAATAGATCCGGACTCTCGGAAACGATGGAGATGAATGCTGCTCCGGCTTCAACGAAAGTATTGCGTTTTAATGCTTCATATTCGGGGTATGTAGTAAACACGTTAGCATCTGCTTTGTCGTATTTGAGGCGAGTGAGCGTTTCGTCATTCCAGTCGACGTGAACATTGCCTGCACCAGCTTCATAGGCTTTGCCTGCGACCAGTCGTGCAAGCGGAGCCATCTGGATCGAGCTTGTAATGAATACGGCTTGACCCTGTTGTACGTTAATGCCTACCTTAACAATCAGATCTGCATACTTGTCTAACTGTTGTTCGAATAAATTCATTAAGTCATCACCATTTTCTTGAAATATTTGTTACTTCCTTATTGTAGCTTATTTGAATTCATTTGTCCGTCTTCTAATGAAACATATTGAGTACGTTTAGCAGAGACGCAGTGATAATCTGCGGCACGTAGTGGAAGCGCTGCAGTCTTACCTGAATATTGTATCCAACTATGTGAAAATTACGGTGGAGTTCTATTATTGAATCGAATCGGCAGTAATATATTATAACTGAAAATATGAACATAAATAAGCGCTTACATAATCCTTGGTGAATTGCTATATTGGAATGAATAACATCATGATGCGTCTGAGGCGTCTCATATGGACAACCGATGTACAGCATCCAAAGGGAGAGACAACGATATGCCAAACTTACATCTATTGACAGAGACAGAACTGAAACAACTGGGAGCATGGTACAATCAGATGAACAGCTCGATTCAAGAGGCGGTTGACTCCTGTTATAAGCAGATTAATCAAGCCGCTGGGTCAGGAAGCATATCAGAGAAGGCGTTTCAAGAACATACGAAGTCTTTTTTTCTAGAAGAGCGGAATGAACAGTTTAATCGTAAGGCATCCGGCTTCTATAAGCTGCTGCATGCAAGTGGACTAGCGCTCGGACAAGCTATCGCGATCCTGAATGAATTGCACTATTCCTATATCAAAGTGATAACGCACAAGCATAACCTGTTTACAAGCAAATCTAATTCGCTCATGAATGGTCTGCAGAAGGCGGCTGGATTAGAGTTGGAGATGCTGGCAGATGAATATATGAGCAGTATGATGATAACAGCCTCAGAGGGGATCGTTGAGCTCTTAGATAAGAACAGCGAGATCAGCTATATCCGTGAACTGCTGAAGAAGATGGAGTACCAACGAAGCTTATCTCATAACGTTGCGGCTGCTTCGGAAGAGTTGTCAGCTTCTATTAAAGAAGTAGCAAGTAATGCGGCGCTCGCAGCAGATCGAACAGATGATGCGGTTAAGTATATGGATCGCGGCAAGCAAGTGATCACGAAGGCACTGGAAGAGATTATTCATTCTAGTGTGACGATCGATCAGATCATGAATCATTTTAATGAGCTAAGAGAAGGCCTTGAAGAGATAGAGAACGTAGTAGAAATGGTTGACGGCATTGCGAATCAGACGCACTTACTTGCGCTTAATGCATCCATAGAAGCTTCTAGAGCAGGAGAAGAAGGCAGAGGGTTTGCAGTTGTTGCCACTGAAATTCGTAAATTGGCCCATTCCACGAAAGAGTCGCTTCAGGAAGCGCATAATCAAGTAAAGAGAATTAATCGTTTTACTTCAGATGTATCGGTATCGATCGAGTCCGCTTCCAGTGTCATTCAGAAGGGGGTAAGTGAAGCGGATGAAGCTGTGTCCATTCTGAACTCGTTTACCGATCAGATGATCAACATCGGGACGGCTACTTCATCTATCGCAGCTATAACCGAAGAACAGCATGCATCGGTTGAAGAAGCATCAAGTCAAGTCATGGAGATGGCCGAAGTAACGGATCAAGTATCTGATCTCGCGAACTCAACCGGTACAGCTGTGCATGAGCTCAGTAAGACGACAGAACAGTTTAGAAATTCAATGTTTACAAGTCAAACAGGGATGCCGATGATTGCGCTGCTGCAGCTAGCAAAGTCCGATCATATTCTGTGGAAATGGCGGATCTACAATATGCTGCTAGGCTATGAGAAGGTTACGCCGGAACAAGTTACTTCTCACCATGAATGCCGCCTTGGTAAATGGTATTTTGATGCGGATTCGATGTCGCGTTTCGGGATGAAGCCTGCCTTCCAGTCGCTTGATCAACCGCATCAGAAGCTTCACCAACATGCGCGCGCGGCTGTTGAGGCATATGCGGCAGGCCATATGGGGCTGGTAGAGGAGCATATGCTTCAGATTGAGCAAGCTTCGAAGGAAGTAGTATATTATATCGACCAGCTGCTGAATGCTATCGTGGATTATCAAAACAGTAACGGTAAAGGTTTTGACTAGTTAGGAAGAAGGTGCAATGTGAATAGTGAACATGCAATAAAAGGTGTCTTTTTTGATGTAGATGATACGTTGTATGACCATATGGGACCGCTGCGTCACACCTTGCGCGAGGTGTTGAAGCTGCCAGAGGATTATCCATATGAAGAGATCTATCATCGCTTTCGATATTACAGCGATATCTTGTCCGCGCAGCAGGAAGGCTCATTTTCCGAAGATAATATAGAAGCTCTAGAGGATATCCGTGTAAGCCGATTCATCCTGACACTGAAGGAGTTTGGCATTGAGATTGATGATGAACAGGCTCGTAGGCTTCAGGACGATTATATCGGCAGACAGTACGATATTGAGATGTTCGAAGGCGCTGAGGAACTGATCGATCAACTGATGGCTGCGGGATATGTCGTTGGCATCATTACAAACGGCTTGGAAGAACATCAATTCAAGAAGATCAGCGCCATGTCGCTGGACAAGCGCATACCTCTCGAGCGAATATTTGTGTCTGGAGCTGTAGGGTGGGATAAGCCTGATGTACGGTTATTTGCCCATGTAAATGAGAAAACAGGGGTATCAGCATCCAACAGCATCTATGTGGGGGATTCCTGGCGCAATGATGTGATGGGTACGAAGGGTACAGGCTGGACCATGATCTGGTTTAATCATCGGCAGGTTGAACCGGAATCGGATTATAAGCCGCAGTACGCAGCTAAGAGCTATGAGGAGATACGCCGCATTCTGCTAGGCGGCTAATTCAATCTATCGGCGGATAGATGAAGCCATCCCATCGATATTGCGTCGATAGTCAAGAGGTGTATATGAAAGTAAAGACTAGTATATGGAATGATAGCCCTTTCATTTCTATACTTAAGATGTGAAGTAAAGCAGTGATACCAAATATGCTGCTTATTACGAAACATGACGGAGGGGTTATATGAAGAGAAAGTGGAGTATGCTTCTAATCTGCACACTGGTACTCAGCTTAGCCATGACAGCATGTGGACAATCGACAGAGTCTAAGACGCCAGAAGGAGAGAAGCAGTCAGAAACGAAGTCGTCTCAAACAGAAACAAAAGACGAAAAAGACACAGGAGTAATTGAAGTATCGACGGTTTCTCCAAGTGACCAATATTTAAAGTTTGACCCAGGTGAGAGCTTTGAGAAGAACGCCGTATATGATGCGTACGAGAAAGACATCGGTGTAAAGATTACAAATAAGTGGATAGCCGACAGCAGTCAGTTCAATGAGAAAGTGAAGATGGCGATCGCTTCCAATGATCTGCCTGACTTCTTCCCAGTCAATGCTACTCAATTAAAAGAGCTTACGGAAAACGATATGATCATGGATATCACCGAAGTATATGATCAATATGCCACAGAACAAACGAAGAAGTTCATGTCGATGGACGGCGGTATGCAGTTGAAGTCGGCTACGTTCGATGGCAAGTTGATGGGAATTCCGAGATCTTATAATCCTTACAACATGCAGTATATTTATATTCGTACCGATTGGATGAAACAACTGGGGCTGTCAGAGCCTAAAACAATGGATGACTTGCTCAAAATTGCGGAAGCGTTTGCAACCAAAGATCCAGGCGGTACAGGCAAATCGTACGGATTGGCGGTCAGTAAGAATCCATTCGATCAAAATACAGGTGTAACTGGACTTATTGGTTTCATGAACAGCTACCACGCTTATATTAACATGTGGCTTGATGATGGCAAAGGCGGATTAATGAACAGCGATATCCAGCCGGAAATGAAGAATGCTCTAGCTGCACTGCAGGATATGTTCAAGCGAGGTCTGATTGACCCTGAATTTGCCGTTAAGGATGTAGAAAAAGAAGCTGAGCTCGTATATAACGGCAACATCGGTATGGTATACGGCGCTTTCTGGACACCGGCACAGCTTGTTAAAGGCGCTGTAAAGGACGGAAAAGTCGTTCAAGAATGGGGCGTATTCCCGATCCCTTCGATTGACGACAAAGGCGCAAGCACGCAGATCGGATTAGGCGCTGATGAATATTATGTCATCGCGAAGGATGCAAAGCATCCTGAGGGCGTCATTAAGCTGTTGAATCAATACATCGTTGTTGAAAGCAATCCGACAGAAGAACAGAAGGTATATGAATTCGGTAAAGACCGTGTGGAGAAAGGCAGCAACTACTGGCTGCTTAGCCCGCTTCGAGTTGGCAGTCAATTCGATGACAACGGTGTAATTCTGCCGGAGGCAATTGCGAATCGCGACGAGAGCATCTTGAAGACCAAGGATCAAAAAACTCGCTATGCTCGTGCGATGAAATATGTTGATGGCGATACGAGCATGTGGTGGGAATACCTGATCTCCGGACCAAATGGCGCATCCTCGCATATTCCGAAGGTCAAGGAGGAGAACCGTTTCCTTCAAAATAAATTCTATGGAGCACCGACTCCTGGTATGGTTGAGCGCCAAGAGATTCTGAACAAGAAGCGCGATGAAGTGTTCAACAAGATTATTATGAACCAAGTTTCGGTTGATGAATTCGATAAATTCGTAGAAGATTGGAAGAAGCTTGGCGGAGACGAAATTACTAAAGAAGTGAACGAATGGTACGCTAGTGTCAAATAAATGAACTAGTAATGTGGAGGGGTTGGAGCAATAGCAATCCCTCTTTCTATTCCAGAGAGGTGATCAGCATGCATGCTTTGAAACGGATGTGGAAGAAGGAATGGCCGCTTCATGTGATGTTAATTCCGGGATTGGTCATGATCTTCATATTCAGCTATATTCCGATGGCTGGTATTATCATGGCCTTTCAGAAATATGTACCGAATAAAGGCTTGTTCGGTTCACCCTTTGTCGGGTGGAAAAACTTTGAATTCTTGCTTCAGTATCCCGATATCGGGCAGATATTTTTCAATACCGTATATATTGCTGCTATGAAAATTATTGCTGGACTCGTTGTGCCAATCACGATTGCGATTCTGCTAAACGAGATACGAAAAGAATGGGTAAAAAGAACGTTTCAGACGCTAGTTTATTTACCTCACTTTTTATCTTGGGTATTGTTAAGCGGTATATTGATCGATATTCTATCTCCTTCTTCTGGTATTTTGAACCAAGCACTCGGCCTGTTCGGTATAGATCCGATATTCTTCTTGGGCGATAACGATTGGTTCCCGTACGTCATGGTGATATCTGACGTTTGGAAGGAGTTTGGCTTCGGCACGATTGTCTATCTGGCCGCACTTACCGGCATTAACCCATCACTATATGAAGCCGCAGAGATCGATGGGGCTGGACGCTTCAAACAGACCTTGCATGTGACGTTGCCAGGCATGATGCCGATCATTGTCTTAATGCTTACCTTGAATATCGGGAATGTTCTCAATGCCGGCTTCGATCAGATCTTCAACCTCTACAGTCCTACCGTGTATGAAAGCGGGGATATTATCGATACTTTCGTCTATCGGTTGGGTATTGAGCAGTCGCAGTTTGGCTTAGCTACAGCCGTAGGGCTGTTGAAGTCAGTCGTTTCGTTTATATTCATGTCGATCTCGTATTTCTTAGCTTATCGTGTAGCGAATTATCGCATCTTCTAATCGTGTTGCGACTAATTCAGAAGGAGGCCACAGCATGGTTTCGAACAAAACATGGAGTAGAAAGCTGTTTCTCGTATGCAATTACATATTTTTAGGGGGGGTATCCTTTTTATGCCTAACGCCTCTAATTCATATATTGGCAATCTCTTTCAGTTCAGGATCTGCAGCTGCTTCGGGCCAGGTTTTACTATGGCCGATAGAATTCACAACAGCAGCGTATGAAAATGTGTTTGGTAAACCCGAATACCTGCGTGCATTCTGGGTATCGATTCAACGGGTAATATTAGGAACATCGCTTAGTATGCTGCTGACGATTATAACCGCCTACCCATTATCTAAGGATAATAAACAGCTTCGAATGCGTACGTTGTATGCCTGGATATTCGTATTTACAATATTGTTCAATGGCGGACTTGTTCCGACGTACCTGACCATTAAGTCGTTGGGAATGATTGATACGATCTGGGCGCTGGTACTGCCAGGAGCAGTTCAGGTATTCAATATCATATTGCTTCTTAACTTCTATCGCAATCTGCCGAAGGAGCTGGAGGAATCCTCTAGAATTGACGGCGCGGGGCATTTTAAAACATTGTGGAAAATCTATGTGCCATTGTCCCTGCCAGCACTGGCGACGACAGGCCTCTTTACAGTGGTGGGTCATTGGAACAGCTGGTTCGACGGCATGATCTATATGAACCATCCCGATAATTATCCGCTGCAAACCTTCTTGCAGACCATTATTATCAACTTGGATTTCCGATTTATCAAAGCAGAGAATGCTGAGTTGATGCTTCAGCTGTCCGACCGTACGAGCAGAGCGGCGCAAATCTTTGTAGCTGCATTCCCAATCCTAATCGTTTATCCGTTCCTGCAGAAGTTCTTCATTAAAGGAATTGTGATGGGGAGTGTCAAAGAATAATATAGGGGTTTTATTACATTATCGCAGGAGAACTTACGATGAAAAGTCACATCTTTTTTCGCGATTCCTCTATATTTAAGAAGATTATGGCGGCCTTTCTGGCTGCCTTGCTGCCTCTTATGGTCATTACGTGGACGATCAACGACCAAGGCTCGAAATACATACGCAAGGAAATTTCAGATTCTATCTTGAACACGACTCGGTTCTATCTGGGTTCGTTGGAGAAGGAAGCGGATCGGATCAGCCGCTATTTGCCGAACTACGTCATGGACGATGATCTGATGGAGATTGCTACTACAGGCAATGACATGAGTCCATACGAACGCACGCTCAAAATACTAGACATTCAAAAGCGTCTGGATCTGATGAAGAACTCAAGTCCCTTCATCAAGGAAGCGAAGGCATACGTACCGCTCATCGAGCGTACAATCTACAGCCTGAATTACGAAACTTCTGTTGATAGTGAAGAATATCGCGCGATGCAGCAGAGCACGAAGCTGTATGAAGAACCGTTTATATACTGGAACGATCGGTTGTTTATCAGCATGCAGTACCCTGCCCATACGTCACGGAAGCCCATATACATCGTAGGGGTTGAACTGTCTACTAACAAGATTAAAGAGACACTGGCTCAGATCATTGGCACACGAGGCGGTCAGAGTGCGCTTCTCAATCTGGATCAAGATTGGGAGATCGTTAGCGGCTCTGATGAAGGACTGCTTGAGGAAATGAAGAGCTTTGCCATGGAGAAACAAACCGCCGAATCCGTTGAGGGATACGAAACATTGGAGTATGATGGAAATAGATACTTGACCGTCTATAAGTATTCCAAGCTATGGAATTCGTATTCTGTAACGTGTATTCCGGAATCGAATATTTTAGGTCCACTGGAAAAGTATCGTTTCTGGTTTTGGTTAGCATGTGCACTCGCTGTGTTCATTGTCTTTTTCTTCTCATACTTTTTGTTGCGGCTTATCTATCGACCGCTTATGCAGCTGGTTCATTCGTTCAGACGCGTCCAACAGAATAAGCTGGAATTAATCCCGATTGATCGGGGACATGATGAGTTCGGCTATTTATATCATGCCTTTAACAATACCGTTCGTTCTTTAAAGACGCTAATCGAGGAAAATTATGAGCAGCAAATTCGTAACCAGCGTTCAGAGCTGAAACGATTGCAGTCGCAGATCAATCCTCATTTCTTATACAATTGCTTCTTTGTGTTATGCCGTCTAATTAAGTCCGAGAAACAGAAGGAGAAAGCATATCAATTCTGCCTCTATATCGGACAGTATTTTCAATTTATAACACGAAACGCCGAGGACGAAATACCGCTTTCGCTTGAGGTAGAGCATTCTCGCACGTATGTAGAAATGCAAAAGATCTGTTACGGTGAACGCATTCATGTTCAATTTGAGGGAGATGTCCCCGAGATGATCGTTCCACGACTCATATTGCAGCCTATTATTGAAAACGCTTATGCGCATTCGCTGGGCAATATGGTTCGAAAAGGAGAGCTATGGGTCCATAGTGATCAAAAGGGAGACGTTCTATCCATTTATGTTGAGGATAATGGTGACAGCGTAAGTGATGAGGAAATAGAGAAGCTTAATGATCGTCTGCGGCAATCTGCTAATCGTATTGAAGAGACGACAGGACTCATAAATGTTCATCGCAGAGTACAGCTTCGTTATGGAGAGGATTATGGAGTATCGATATCACGTTCTGTTCTAGGAGGAATGAAGGTAACCATTAATCTTAGCGTGAGCTAAAGGGGGAACCAACATGTACCGTTTACTGCTCGTTGACGATCTACCGATTATCGTCGACGGCCTTCTTGAGCTGTTCGAGCAAACCGATCATCTGAGTCTCGATGTATTGAAGGCTTATTCAGGCGAAGAAGCGTTAGAAATTATGAATCAGAATAAGGTAGACATCGTCATTTCCGATATCAAGATGCCTGGCCTCGAAGGGATTGAATTGCTGAGGGAGATCAAATCCCGATGGCCTTCGTGTAAGGTCATTTTCCTGACTGGGTATAATGATTTTCAATATGCTAGAAGCGCTCTTACCTACGGCGGCTTTGAGTACATATTGAAAGTAGAAAGTGACGAGAAAATTATCGAGACTGTTGAGCGAGCGATTGAAAAGCTTGAAGAGGAAAATGTACAGCAGAAGATTATCGCTCAAGCGCATTCCAATATGAGGCTGGCGCTGCCTTCACTGCAGAAAGAGTATATGTGGAGCTTGCTTCAAGGCAAGCATGTGACGAAAGATCAATTGAAGGAAGCATTTACCGAGATTCATATTCCATTGGATGCGGAGATGCCGGTCTACTTGCTGCTTGGCAGAGTAGACGTCTGGAAAGAGAAGTTTACGACGGCTGATAAAGCCCTTCTAACTTATGCTTTTCAAAATATAGCCGACGAATATTTGTCTGGGCAAGTACGCTGCTATTCCTGTGTATACGATTTGTCTAAGATCGTCTGGCTTATTCAACCTATTAGCAAAGTGCAGCTTAATGGAGACGATGGCTCGTTGGAATGGACTCGAGCTCACCGCTCTGCAAGCAGCATTCTTGCGACCGTACAAGGAACTTGTAAGAGAATGCTCGGGCTGTCTGTTTCTTTTGTTCTTGGAAGCGAGTGGCTGCCATGGGATCATCTATCCGATAAATTTCAATCGATTAAGTATGGTTTTGTTTACGGTTACGGCTGGTCCAGCGAGGTTATTATGACCGATGAGGACATTCGTAAAGAAATAGAGAGCGTTAGTACGGGTACCGATCATGATGTGTTTTTTCATACGCGTGTTCAATTGTTGATGACCTGTCTGGAGAACAATCATCGGGAACAATTCAATAAGCTGTTTGTCGAATTGACAGCCATCTGGAGTGATCCGATGGCATCTTATGAGCGGAAGGCAGAATTGTACCATTCACTGTCTGCTGTATTTTTGTTCTATATCAATAAGCATCGGGATCTCCGCGATTATGTCAATAGTCTGCTGGATCTGGATAGTTTGTTTCAGCCCAGCGATTCGGCCTCTTGGTCGGATCTTACGCAATATTTTTGGCAGTTGGCTGATTGTTTGTTGGAATGGAATGCATCTAATGCCACACATTCGCCGACTGAAGTGGTGACGAAGGTCCATAGTTACATCGAAGAGAATATAGCATCAGACATTTCTTTGAATGCGCTTGCAGATTATGTAGGCCTAAATCCATCTTACTTGTCCAGATTGTACAAACAGATCACGGGGATTGGCCTGTCTAAATATATCACGGATTACCGAACCTTAGCCGCGAAGGAAATGCTCTTGAATACATCCAAGAAAGTGAATGAAGTAGCCTCTGCGCTTGGCTATAACTCCGCGCTTGCGTTCATTCGCTTCTTCAAGAAGCAAAACGGAATGACTCCACAGGAATATAGAGGGGTACGTTCGGAGGCGCAGCATCAAGGTCAATAAATGTATATCAAATGTCAGCAGCAGTCTCTTTATCCCGTATAAGTGTTTTACTAGAATAGTAGTATGCACAGTGAACTCGGTAAGGAGGAGCAGAATTGAAAAAGATAACAGCAGTTATTCTAGGGATCGGCAGTAGAGGACGTTATATTTATGGGCCGTATGCAGAAAAATTTCCGAATGAATTAGAATTTGTCGCTGTGGCTGAGCCTGACGAGGAACGAAGAAATCAGTTTGCGAGCATTCACAATATTGCTCCCGAATATGTATATGATTCATGGGAGAAAGCATTCGATCGTGGACGGATGGCCGATGTAATGATTGTTAGTACACTTGATCATATGCATTATGTGCCGGCTATGAAAGCCATGGAGCTAGGTTATCATGTCCTGCTGGAGAAGCCGATGTCGCCTTCGAAGGATGAATGCATTCGTCTGGAACAGGCATCGCATGAGCATGAAAGGCTGCTGGTTGTCAGTCATGTACTGAGATATGCTCCTTTCTGGTCAGGGATAAAGAGATGCATAGAGGATGGAGAGCTGGGTACAGTAGCAACCATTCAATTAACGGAGAATGTGGGCTTCCTACATATGGCACACAGCTATGTTCGCGGGAATTGGCGTAATTCGGATGAAACGAGCCCAATGATATTAGCGAAGTCATGCCACGACCTTGATCTGATATCTTGGCTGATGGGGCAGCCGTGCACAAGTGTAAGCTCATACGGCAACCTGATGCATTTCCGAGCTGAGAACGCTCCTGAAGGATCCGTTGACCGCTGCATTAATGGCTGTGAAGTTGAGAAGGAGTGTCCGTTTTCCGCGTTGAAGATGTATATTCAGCCTCCAGACCATCCATGGGCGCGATATATGACAAATGATCTGTCTCAGGAGGGTATCCTGAAGGCTATTCAGGAAGGACCGTTCGGTCGTTGTGTCTATCGCTGCGATAATAATGTTGTCGATCATCAGATCGTCAATATGGAATTTGCGAACGGCGCGAATGCCTCCTTCATCATGTCAGGACTGACACAGAGTGGAACCCGCCGCGTTCAGATCATGGGGACAAGAGGCGAGATTATCGGAGATATGGATGAAGGCTCCTTCACCTTATATCGATATGCGACAGGGGAGAAGCTGGACATTCAGTGCAATACGAAGGGTGACGGACATGGAGGCGGCGATGAACGGATGGTTAGCACGTTCTTGAAGGATGTCAGAAGCTTTGAGCTTCATCCTGCTCAAGGATTGACTTCCGCGACAGCATCCTTGCAAAGTCATTTGATGGCATTTGCTGCAGAGCAATCCAGATTGAACGGTGGACAGCCGATCCGTATAGGGGAATAACGGAATAGGTAGCAGAACGACTGCTTTTCGATATTGAATCGAGGAGCAGTCTTTTTTGTATTGATGGTGCTGTTTCTGAGTTTACATATGCAGCAAAAAACCGACAGTCCACCAGAAGGGAGCTGTCGGTCCAATGAGAACCTACTTCTTATAGGCTTGGTACATCGCTTCGAGCAATGTATGTGTGCCGTCACATGTGTATTCCCAGAACATAATGCCGCCGAGGCCATGCTCTTTGATGTAGTTGCACTTATGAGTCAGTGACTCGGGATCATCGTATGTGATGAATGAGCTGCCGTCATAGAGATAAGGAGCCTTCGCTTCGTCATCCCAGTGACGAACGAATCCGTTCTTGTTGATGTAATCAGCATCAAGCTTAGTATAGTCTGGTCCGTAACCGCCTGATGAAGCTGTCATTTGCAAATAGCCATTGTTCAGGTTCGGAACATCCTTCCACATTCTAGAGTAGAATGCAGCGCCAATAACAATCTTCTCACGAGGTACACCTGCGTTGATGAATAGACGAACCGATGCGTCAACGCTGATGCGGAACAGATCGCCTGTAGATGAATACAGGTTCGTATGATGACCAGTCAGCGTCTGGAAGCCGCCGCGCATATCATAAGTCATCAATTGAATAAAGTCCAGATACTGTGCAATAACGTCCATTTCTGTACCATCAATGTAGTATTGATCTGCACCGGCAGCGATCGTCAGCAGATAGTGGCGTCCATCTTCTTGACCTTGACGATCTAATGTTTCACGAAGAAGCTTCAACAATGCTGTGAAGTTCTGCTTGTCATCCGGGCTGGAAGCGATGCCTGCTACAGCATAGCAAGGGTACTCCCAGTCCAGATCAATTCCGTCAAATGGAGCAGCCTTCAGCACTTCTAGTGCGGATTCGGCAAAGCTCTGTCTTCCTTCCGGAGTCGAAGCTGCTTCAGAGAAGCCGCCAGCGCTCCAGCCGCCGACAGACAACAGAATTTGCAAGTTCGGATTATGAGACTTAAGAACGGCCAGTTCTTTCAAGTTAGCTAGGTGCTCGATCGAGATTCGATCGTTCTTAACGTGACCAAATGCAACGTTCAGGTGAGTTAGCTTAGCTGCGTCTTCAGCCGTTACTTGTGGGAGAATAGAATCACCGGCATATCCAGCGAGAATAGGGCTGTTCGTATTCATATTCTTTTGACCTCTCATTTCGTAATGTAGTGATGAGTTAACGGTAACACTAGTGTTGAAAAATGAAGCGATTACATATCGCTAGTGGCATTATATCATTTGTTTAACAGTTAGGGTATACAATTATGGAAAGTGTTTCTGGTTATTTACGGAAATCCGCCCTCGTTCAAGGGCGGATAGTCTGCGCTTATACATAACTTTTCAGTTTGCTGTTAAAATGCTTGCGAAGCCCTTCTCCTAGCACGTTAAAGGTTAGAATCGTGTACATGATGGCAACCGCTGGGTAGAAGATGAATTCGAATTTACTTAGGAATATATCTCTTCTATTTTCTGCTAATAGAGATACCCAGTTGTTGCTAGTGTTTAAGAACTGCATCGACATAACGTAAACTTCAACCCATTCATGCGTAAGGAAGATGCCGAGCACGCCGAGTTGTCCAATCAGCAGGGTGACCTTACCTAAATCGACGCAAAAGTTAACGATTAACTCCGGGCCAAGCGCAGGCAGGTAATAGCTTCTAGCCATCCGGGAATTGCTTAATCCGAGTACGACACCTGCTTCAACAAACGGCTGCAGCGACACATGATGCGCCTGCTGCTGCACAATATAGGCAACTCGTCCAACTTCAAGCAGCGCTAGAATGAAGATAACCCACAGCAGTCGGTTAGGTGACAACAACAAGAATGGTAAATTAATTAATAGAATAGCTGAAAAAATAGTAGGCAAATAAGAGAAGAATTGATTCATGCCTGACGTTATGAAATGAAATGGGCCTTTATTGCGATAGGACAATAACCCTAATGGAACTGCGATCAGGTATCGAACCAGTGCTACAGCAAATATGATAAATACGGTTTCTTTGGTCCCAACAATAAGCTTGCTTAGATTGTCTACCCCTTCCGCGTCTGAACCAATCGGGTTCAGCTCAGAAGGCGGATAAGGCGGAAGCATTAAATGATCGTCTGCCGTCCAACGGTGCTTTTCCGGTGTCAGCTCGCGATCGACAAATGGCAAGTAAGGACCTGCAAACATCACAAACACTAGAAGCGCAAGCATCGCTCCACCGATCCATAATGTCACATTTTTCATCTCTGACGCCTCCTTTATCTTGGACCTACGAAGCGCTTGGCTGCTTGGCTAATGAGTTGTACAAACAGTATTAGGACCATAAAGCAAAATGAAATGCCGATAATCATGCCTGGGTTATAATTGGTTCCTGTGCCGAAAGAGCTGCTGTAATCAAGAGCTCGGAACATCCGATATGCAAGACCCGGATAGTTGGTAAAGTACTCAACCATCAGCAGGTTAGATAGAATATAAACAAATAATGGTGATAGATGAGTTAGAATCGTGGAGAAACAGTTGGCTAACATATGCTTGTACAAGATGAGAAATTCAGATATCCCTTTAGCGCGCGCAACCAGTATGTATAGTTGACCTTCCTGGGTGGCGAGCGACGCGCTCGTAATTCTAGCGATATATATGACAGGATAGATGGCAACCAAGATGGATGGCAGGATGAAATCATACCACTCACCCTGAGCGAAGAAAGGGATCACACGCACCTTTTTGATCAGAAACCATTGGATCAGCAATATAAGCAGAAAGTCTGGTATCGACTGAAAGAACCAGGTGAACCAATTGCCGAATACATTGAACTTTGTCTTCGATAGCTTATAATCTACTATGCCTTTCCATACGCCTAGCAGATATCCAATTATAAGTGCGAATAATATAATGAGTATGCTTTTTTGGAAAGCGGACCAAATGATCGATTCCGTCGTTATTTCAGTATGAGCAAGCTTTCCTAGACTTTTATTCTCCAAGACATCACTGAAGAAAGCGACGATGTTGTTGGTATAATCCTCGATGTTTACTTTATACTCGTCAGCAACAAAGCCGTATCCTTGAATCTTAACGGCCATATCACGGGGGAACAACACAATTAAGATAACGAGTATAAATGAAAGCATGCTAATGAAGAGTGATTTTAGCATTTGTTTTCTGAGTTCCATCGAATCCTCCTGTGTTATTGGGGAAATATTGTATTTCAATAGATTATACTGGTAAATATAGTAATAATCCAGTGACAATAATATGTAAACTATTTCAATAAAAAAGCCATCCCACAGGATGACTTTTTCTTTTTCTTGGTCTGAATCCATTAACCTTTGCTCGGTTCATCAGGGTTCAACAAGCTTGTTTGCAGTTGTTCAATAAACTGTTTAACTCGATGCATATCCATCTGATAGTAGATACGGTTCGCTTGTTTCTCGATTGTAATAAAGCCGCTGTTGATCAACGAATTCATATGATGAGAAATGGTGGCGGTTGTCAGATTAAGACGCTCTGCCAGCTCCTGTCCATAGGCCGAGTTGTTGCGAATCGACTTGAGGATCGCAAATTTGCTCGTATCGCTTAACGATTTCAGCATCTTGCAGAGCTTCTCGTCACTTACCACATGTTCTACCGACGCGGCGAGATGCTCAAACAGCACGCCTAAGAATAGGTAATCCGTATCAGATTCCTCTTGACCTTCCGGATTCATGCTTGTCAGCATATTGCAGCCCATAATATACGGGATCACATATATATGTTCAATTGGCCCCAGTTTGATATGAAAGTTTTCCTGCAGCAAGCTTTCTGGGTTATGCTGAGCGATTTTATGGTAAGTGGTATAGAATTCCGACAGCATCGGCTGCAGAGCAGACAGCTTCTGTTCGTACAGCATAATCGCCTGCTCCAGAATAGCTAACAGCTCTTTGAGATAGCGTTCAAAGTTCTGATAGATGAGCATGCAGAGCCATTTGTCCTGAGCTTCGAGCTCTAAGGATTCAATTACATGGAACAGGTCTGCTTCGCTCTTGATGTCAGGAAGTGAGGTACTGCCGCCGACTCCTGAAATAGTATCTACCAGACATTTTGCGTATGGTGTCAACACATCTTGTTTGGTAAGCGATCGGATCTGTTTGATCTGTTCTTCCGAATTGAGCACATTCAGATGGTGCTTATTCATGAGGAGCAGATGGGCTATTGTCCATTTCGCATGACCTTTCTCTGTGAAGAAATAGTCAATTCGATCTTGGGGCACATCCAGATTGTGATAAACATGCTCTCCAAGCGCAATAATGTGTGCAAATGGTTCGTTAAGATCCGTTTCATCCAGATTGTATTTGTGAACAAAGTTTTCTTTAAGCTTTCGATGTTCATCATGATTCGTATATCGATAGAGCAGTTCAACGCATTCAACTAATGTATTGGGTTGCTGCAGCACTGTAATTTTCATACACAAGCTCCTTTACAACTGCTTTAGTACTTTAATAGAAAGCATACCAATAAACAGGGCAATTGTAAAAATGCCTACCACAGCAAACAGCTGAGGCAAAGACATGAATATCATGGAGCCTGCCACTAGCAAGGAACCTAACGGAGCAGTCGAG
This sequence comes from Paenibacillus marinisediminis, assembly GCF_054343325.1. Classification (NCBI taxonomy): domain Bacteria; kingdom Bacillati; phylum Bacillota; class Bacilli; order Caryophanales; family Paenibacillaceae; genus Paenibacillus; species Paenibacillus marinisediminis. The sequence continues at coordinate 698,945 of NZ_JBTGUH010000001.1, read as the reverse complement.
TTGGCTATAGCATTGAATATTGCGCCGACCCTAGAGATATAAGCCTCTTCGATATGCTGCATAAAGGATACTTGAATGACGGACAAGATAAAGGATGCAAATAAGCCAAACAAGAACATCGATAATGCGAGCAGCACATAGGTCAACATTTCATTCTGATTGATATAGGGGATAACTACCCATAACAAATAGCAAAGTCCGACCATTGCTCCGCCGAAGATAAATAGAGTGCGTCCCGTATAATGCTTTTTTAGGAATGGATATAGGAAAGCCCCTATTCCGAATCCTGCAGTTGTTCCTATGCCTCCAACGGACATTCCGATTGAACTGAGTCCGAGCACCCCCGTGGTGTAAGGAGCTGACATCGAGCTAATGGGAATGAGAGCTAGATTAATTAGACCGCCGAGGAGGCATATAGCGAATACAACCCGTGCTTGCTTCAAATACGCAAATCCGTCAGCCAAAGTGTTGATATATGATTTCATATCAATGCTGATAGATTTTCGTTCTTCTGCAGGCGTACGAATGAATAGAATGATGATTGCAGATGTGAAGAAGGTGATGGCGTCGATCAGGATCGCAGTTCCTATTCCGAACAAGCCAATAATAGCGCCGGCAGCAGCCAAGCCAACAATTTCGATCGTCTTGCTCAAGGTTGAGTTAAGGGATAATCCATGTGTGTAGTATTCTTTGTCCAGAATCTTTGGAACAACAGCGAGACCGGCAGGGATGCGGAAGGATTCTAGGGTGGAGTTGATGAAAGTGAGCAGGAGCAGTATCCAAGGGCTGAGAATACCAGCTAAGAGCAATAAGGCAGTTAATCCGACAACGACGCCGCGGCCGATATCGCAGATCACCATCGTATACTTCTTGTTCAACCCCTCAACAATGGCGCCGGCGAAAGGCTGAAACAATATGGTAGGTAAAGCATTAATGCCAAACACGAGTGCAACCCATGATGCGGAGCCTGTAATCTGATACACCATTAAGGAGAATGCAATCATATCGATGGAGTCCCCAAAACGATTCACTACATTAGCGCCGATCATCTTTAAGTATTGGCGCTGTGTTAATAGATCCTTGTATGATTTTCCTTTTACTAAGCTTTGTTCCATGATCATCTAACCACCTTTCTAGATGTAAGTAAAACATTATATTAGATGCGTGTCAATCATTTAATTAGATGTATGTCTATAGTTGGGTGAGTATCTATACTGATAGAAATGTTGTGAATGTATTTTCCACTTTTGTTCATCAAAATAAAGAATATTTCTATTTTTGATTGCATTTTGATAGCGCTCGCATATAATTTAATTAGGCAATGGTTTAATAGTTGAAATACTTTTATTCATACTTATCAAGAAGAAATGAATGCGCATGTAGGCACGCCTTCCACATGGCATTGCGGCAGGTGCATTAAGAGAATAAAAATAATCATATAGTGGAGATGTAATTATATGACGACAAGCTGTCAAGTATTGAAGAAGATAGAGAAGAAATTAATTGTTTCCTGTCAGGCATTGCCTGAGGAACCCTTGCATAGCTCGTTTATCATGGGAAGAATGGCTTATGCGGCTAAGCTGGGTGGAGCGGCAGGCATACGAGCGAACAGCGTTGAAGATATTCAAGAGATCAAGAAGCAGGTTGATTTGCCGATCATCGGGATCATCAAGCAGGTGTATGGTAACTGCGATGTGTTTATTACGCCAACTGCTAAGGAAGTCGATGCGCTGTATCACGAGGGCGTTGATATTATCGCGATGGATGCTACAGATCGAATTAGGCCGGATGGCTCTACGATAACCGAGTTATTTCCTGAATTGAAGTGGAAGTACAAGGATCAATTATTTATGGCGGACTGCTCCACTTACGAAGAAGCGGCTCATGCAGTGGAGCTCGGATTTGATTGTGTGGGCACAACTTTAAGTGGATATACCGCTGCCACTAAAGGGAGAGCCCTGCCTGATTATGAAATGGCAGAGAGAATAATCCATTCCCTTTCCATTCCTTTTATCGCAGAAGGAGGCATTACTACTCCGGAACAATTAAGGAAGATGTTTGAACTGGGCGCACACTCAGCAGTTGTGGGCTCGGCTATTACAAGACCGATGGAGATTACGAAGAGATTCATTCAGGCTATTCATTAAGCTGCAGCACATCTCTCATGATGAGGAGAGGAGAAATGAGATTATGAAATGGGTAGCCGTTGATATCGGCGGAACGAACACCAAGATCTGTATCTGTGACGAACGAGGGAATATAGAACAGTTCTCAGAGTATGAAACAGAGAGCCATAAAGGTGGGCAGCGTGTCATCGACAAGCTTCTGGAACAGATTGCGACATATCAAGATTACGATGCAATCGCGATCAGCACCGCCGGTCAGGTGAACGCTGAGGAAGGTTACATAGTTTACGCGAACGAGAATATACCCGGATATACGGGGATGAAGATTAAAGAAATCGTTGAGGCGAAATTCAACAAGCCTGTTAAGGTAGAAAATGATGTGAACGCAGCTGCTTTAGGGGAAGCGCACTTCGGCGCGGCTAAAGCATTCGATGATTTCTTATGTCTAACGTTTGGGACAGGGATCGGCGGCGCCATCGTGATCAATCGGAAAATATACAAGGGTGCCAATGGCGTAGCGGCTGAGTTTGGTCATATCTTTACTCATCCATTGACGGATCATACGACAACAGGCAGGAAGCCTTACTATGAAGCCTTTGCGTCAACAACTGCTTTGGTGCAGCAGGCCGCGCATGTGGATCCCGAGTGTGTAAATGGAAGAATTCTATTTCATAAAATTGACCAGGGTAACGAGCAGCTGCAGCAGGTTTTGGATCGGTGGATGGATGAAGTGGCTATTGGCCTAGCTTCACTTGTTCATATCTTCAATCCGTCGGCCATCGTTGTTGGCGGCGGTGTAATGGAGCAGGAAGAGCTTGTTCGCATGATAGAAGCGAGAATGAAGTTGCTTGTTATGGAGAGCTTCCGGGATGTGAAGCTGCTAAGAGCATCACTTGGCAACAAGGCGGGTGTGTTAGGAGCTGTGTCGTTATTTTTGCGAGACGAGATATGATTATTAGAGAGGGACTATCCTATTAGCAATATGCTAAAAGGGTAGTCCCTTTAGTTTGCTTGCTGCTTTAGTCTGACATGATGAAGCGGAGACTCATGGCTCTAATCGGTACCATTTAGAAACAGTATGGGTCTTATAGAATCCGAATTTGAGATAGAGTCGGTAAGCCGCAGGATTAGCTGAAGATACAGTCAGGCTTAACTTGTTATATCCCGCTGATTGTACAGATGCCAGTATATATTCTAACGCTGCAGTGCCTAATCCTTTACCGCGGTACGGAGATGTGATTCCAATCGAGCTAAGCACAGCTTTATGATCCTTATAGGAGATTTCGACTATTCCGACAGGCTCACCGTTAAACATAAGCAATCCTGCGTGAATTTGAGAATCGCTCATCATTCTGGCTGTATCCTGATCGTCACATGTTGCCGAATTCGGCACATGATAGAAGCATTCATTATCCAGCTCTATATACCGCTCCTTATTATGATCCGTTAACTCTTCGATTGAAATGCCGCACGTTGAGCAATGGGTGACCTCAAATTGAGATAGATCCTTACTTAAATAGTCCATGTCGCTGTCATATAGGAACGAATAATCTATCGTGCTGATCATGTCGGAGCCAGGTTCGATGCGTTCATCTTTAATCGTCAGATAGATGCTGTTCGCGCCAGCCAATCGTAAGTCTCGTACTGCTTGGTCTATGACGAGGTTTCGATCTTCAATTGAGCACTTAGCGATAGCGATATAAGCCTTTCCTTTAGCTGCGATTTCTTTGAAAATGATCGTGTAGTCCAACTCTTCTTCCGTGATGTGCACGATGTCGTTGCTCATGTCAGCGTCTCCCATTGCGCCCACATTTCTCGTGGGTTCAACTCGTATACTTCTTTCTCACGGAACATGAACTGATGCATGATGAATTCTCTGCGTATGGTCGCGAAGTCCGCGTGATACTGCTTGATGAACTCATTAACTTCCTTCTCGGTATACGTTCTGCCCATTTCCAGTTGAGAGACCATGTGTTCTAGTACGATCAGCTTCTTCTTCAACTGACTAGGCACATTCTTGAGCTTCCCATCTGTTGTATAGAAGTTCTTGATCACGGATTGCTTTATTCGTTCATTCGTATCATCCATAAGCTCTGGTTCTCCTTTGTTATGTTTGTAAATTAAATTTAGTGCCCCGTTGGCGCTATTCTTTATAAAATAATGATTCAGTGAAAAGTAGATTGTGTTCTTATCTCTGCGTTCGTTGATCAAGCTCGCAGCACGTAATTTTGCGGCATGATGTGTGATCGTTGCAGGGGTTACGCAGAGCTTCTCAGCCAACACTTGTCCGTTTAATTCTCCGTCAGCCAGTAGAATGAGCATCTTGATTCGTGTTGGATCGGCCATTGCCTTGTGGTATGCGACAACCTTATCCATTTGCATGAGTGGAATTCACTCCTTAGATGTAATTTAACGAATATCTAATTAGATGTTTGTTAAAATAGATATTAAATCATTAGGAAATGATTGTCAACTGGTTGTGGGTGTAATTGAACATAAAAAACTGCCCAGCTTATGATGAATAACATCATACAGGACAGTTTCTTTCGTAACTTAACGTTTTTTTAGCTAAATCTAAGTCGAGTCGTATCACGGTAATGCTCTAGTTTAGTCTTTAATCCTTCATACCACTCGGGTACTGCGTCAGCTTCGATGTTACTATTCTCTAGCGCCCATAACAGTCTGGAGAATCCAAACAAGGCTTCGAATCTCTGAAATAGAGGGAACTGCCGCAGAGTATCTTCCGTCAACGGCAATATTGAACGATATCCCTGCAGAAAATAATCGATCTTCTCCTGTGCAGCCGGATCATTAGCTCCCGTTAGATCCGTTAGATCGCGAATCGCGGATACAATATCCATCCCGAACCAATGATACATCGAATCGTCGAAGTCGATAACTTCGTATCGGTGAGCCTGCTCATTCCATAGTACATTATCGAGCTCAAAGTCATAGTGAATGAGTCCATAACATTCCCTCGACACCGGCAATGAGTGCAGCGAATCACGCAAATCCTCTAATTCTCGCATCGCTTCCTGTTCTGAAGGGTGTTGAAGCAGAATATGTTGTACGGCTTGAAGTACGTCATCCACGCTTCTGCGTCTTATGTTGGAAGGCTCATAAGATTGAGATATGGCATGTAGAGAAGCAAGTGATGCTCCCCATAGGGTTGCCTGCTCAACTGTGATCGTCGCAGCGTCCAATGGTCTGCCATGGGCTTGACTGAATACGACACCGAAATAAGTTCCAGCTTCCGTGCTGACTGTTTCAATCCATTTTCCGTTGATGGAGCTAATAGGCTGGGCACACGGATAACCATGTTTATCTAGATGCAGCAAATAATCTAGTTCAGCTTGTATCTGTTCGATCGAGTGATCCTGCTCGGACGAGAACCTTAGAAAGTACCTTTGCTGCTGCTGTTCAAATACATACACAAAATTCGTGCTGGCGCGCCAGAAGCGCAGGGTGCCATCGTCATGGCTCCAATGCTTGATCAGGTTTAACGCGACTGTGTCGTTGGATAGTCCTGTGACCATCGTTTTTAAATTCATCATGGCTCATCTTCCTCCCATTACCATGCGAGAGGACAGCATGCTGTTATGAAGCTTGACCTCTCTCTGGTGTGCTAGATTGAAACCCATTCTTCTTCAAAATAGCGTCACTCCCTTCTCGAAGCTAAGGTATGGTTATGGCATTGGCATTGTGCCAAGATCTAACATATAACGAAATCTTACTTTTGTAAGTAGAGAGAATAACTTATACGAATTTTTTCCATAGTAGTTGGGGGGGAGTTAGTGACGGATTGCTAGTTAACTGTAGGGAGAGTCTTTTTGATTAGCTGTTGAGGTGGACTTGATGAGATATATCCTAGAGAGTGTTTGACCATTATCCCTTTGAATCAGGAAGATGGAAGGTTACTGGCTTAGCAGCGAAGGATGTGTCTCGACATAGTCCGTTGTAGGATGGATATGTCCTGGGTGCGTTTGACCATTATCCCGTAGAGTCAGGAAGAAGAAAGGTTACTCATTCAGCAGCGAAGGATGGGTGACTCGGTATAGTCCGTTGTAGGATGGATATGTCCTGGGTGCGTTTGACCATTATCCCTTTGAATCAGGAAGAAGAAAGGTTACTCATTCAGCAGCGAAGGATGGGTGACTCGGTATAGTCCGTTGTAGGATGGATATGTCCTGGGTGCGTTTGACCATTATCCCATTGAGTCAGGAAGAAGAAAGATTACACACTTAGCAGCAAAGAGTAGGGTGACTCGGTGAAGTCCATTGTAGGATGGATATCCTGAGCGAGTGGGAGAGTAGCCAGATGTGCTGAGGAGAGATATGTAGCCGAGAGAGGAACTAGCGATACGAAGGAAACTAGAAGTGAACACGACCTGAGCGAGTGGGAGAATAGCCAGATGTGCTGAGGAGAGATATGTAGCCGAGAGAGGAACTAGTGATACGAAGGGAACTAGAAGTGAACAAGACCTGAGCGAGTGGGAGAGTAGCCAGATGTGTTGCGGAGAGATATGTAGCCGAGAGAGGAACAAGCGATACGAAGGAAACTAGAAGTGAACACGACCTGAGCGAGTGGGAGAATAGCCAGATGTGCTGAGGAGAGATATGTAGCCGAGAGAGGAACTAGTGATACGAAGGGAACTAGAAGTGAACAAGACCTGAGCGAGTGGGAGAGTAGCCAGATGTGTTGCGGAGAGATATGTAGCCGAGAGAGGAACAAGCGATACGAAGGAAACTAGAAGTGAACACGACCTGAGCCCATGGGAGTGCGGTCAAAAGGTGTTCACAAAGAGGCAATATTGCCGGATAAACTTTAAGCTTCGCTTGAACCGGCGTCTCTTTTGTTGCAAATAGTTGTAACAAAGATCCTATATTATGGAACGCTGTGGCCATACAATCGTATACAAGATTATAAATCAACTTAGGAGTGATTGGTAATGAACAGACCAGGCTGTATTAAGTGTGGATGTCCGGATGCGGATCAGAAAGAAGTGGCGATGACAGGGACGGGATTATCGAAGATGTTTGATATTCAACATAATCAGTTTGTAGTTGTGTCTTGCAGAAACTGCGGCTACTCCGAATTTTATAACAAAAAATCATCTACAGGCAGCAATATTCTCGATCTATTCTTTGGTTAATCTGACGATCAGGTAGGGCAGAGAACTGTGCTCTGCGATTAGTAGAAGGCCGTGGGCTTATAGCTTGCGGCCTTTATTGTTTATTGTGGACATATTAAAAACCACCCCATTACAGCGGATTGCTGAATAAGGTGGTGTAAATGTAAGAAATTCAATTCTATCTTACTTCCTTGCCGAAAGGCATTAGAGATAGTTTAGCAAGCTTCAATGATTGCAATGCGAATGGGAAGCCGATAATGGTGATCGTCAAGAAGAAGGCGCTGACCAAATTTGCAATCGCGAGCACCAAGCCGCCGAATACAAGCCATAATATGTTGAGAAGAAGGCTGCCAGTGCTATCGTTGACCGTAACGATTTCTTTGCCAAAGGGAGCAAGCTGAAGCTTAGCCAACTTAAAGCATTGCAAGCCGATAGGAAGACCAATGATCGTGATGCTCCAAAGGCAGCCGATTAGCAGCCAGCCTAAAGAGTTAAATAGCCCTCCGAATATAAACCAGATAATATTACCCAAACAACTCACAATATTCACCCCTAGTATTATATATGTGCTATCTATATCTCATGAAAATAGGGTACTCTTCACAGGGAACACCGTCAAGTATCTAATGAGCAGCGCATGGTTCGCATCGTTTCTGTAAAGCTATATCTCTCGTATAACTGTATCGCTGGGGTATTCTCTGACAGCACATCTAACTCGATATAATCTAGATTGCGCCGCTTAGCCCATTGCTTGGCAGCTTCAAGCAGATGTGTGCCAAGACCTTGACTCCGATAACGATTCGTAATAACGAGATCGGTCAAATAAGCATAACGCTGATACGTGGCCTGATCATGGCTCGGGGTATCAAGTTCCTGGACAAGGACAAAGCCGATGATGCGCTCTGAATCTTCTAATAATAGAAATGATGCATTTTCCGCAATGATCATATTGGCAATAAACGCATCGTCCTGTGCAGCAGGGCTCAAATAGCTTGGTTGAAGCTCCGTCATATCTGCTATCAGCTCAAGATAGAGCTCTTTAATTGAAGGAATATCATAGGTGTGCGCTAATCGAATATTCATGTAGGCTCCTTCGAGAACATCTTTTTATTTATGTGGTGGCTGCTATTATTTCTTTACATCTGTTATGCATGTTAATATCTTCTTCATTATACATGACCACCTGATTCTTGCCGCGTGCTTTAGCCTCGTAGAGGGCGGCATCCGCCATCTTGAGCAGATCATCAGGTTCCAGATCGCTTGCCGGAATACCATGATACATGCCTGTACTTATCGTTACATATGCAGAAGGTGTCTTAGTCTGATTCATGATCTTCAATTGATGGACTTCTGTGCGAATCAGTTCAGCAACCTGATATGCCTGTTCTGAATTGAGCTCAGTCAGCAGTATTGTAAATTCTTCACCGCCATAGCGAAATGAACATGCCGATAAACCTTCCGTACATTTTAACATTACTTCAGCTACTTGCTCGATACAGCCATCGCCTGCTTTATGCCCATAATAATCATTAAATGTTTTGAAATTATCGATATCAATCATGAGCACAGTGATCGGAGAACAGTCGGATCTGCATTTCTCCCACTCTTTTAGTAATGCAGCATCTAGAAATCTTCGATTATATAAGTCGGACAGCGGGTCTGTAACGGCTAATTTTTGAAGCTCCTGATTCAGCCTATCCAGCTTGTTATTCTGTTTAATAATGATCTGCCTATTATTGAATTCTACAGTCATATTGTAATAACGAGATATAGAGATCGATATCGCGATAAGGACGGCAAAAGTTGTGTTGATATAATTGCCAGAGTTGTCTGCATCAACTCGCTGAAACGTTTCGAAGAAGTTCCATAGGATAGCTTGATTGATCGTAAATAATAGAATAGCTGACCGTGGTCTTATATAGATGGTAGCCGCTATTGAAATCGTAATAATAAGGTACACGTGAACACTATCCGTATTTCTTAAATCAAGCAGTGTAATGCTTGTCCCCCATAAAGCTAAAAATGAAACAAAGATAACCGCAAAGCTTCTCATGATTGGGCTGCTTGTTATGTTACGCTTGCTTATGGAATGAGCAATGATCAAGAAGATGATGCTTATGGTAAATAACAGCACGTACAGTGTTAGATAGGCATTGCCAGGGAAGCTGTTGATGCGGTCGGTTCTAACAAACACAAGGTATAGAATATTATAAAGCTCATACAACGCGATAAGCGGCAGCAGAAACTTGCCGATCCATACATTCTTCTTGAATAATTCGTGGCTGAATTCTTCTTTCAATTGTTTTGGAATCGATAAGAAAGACGTAGCCAATAGTGCTTTCAGGTTCATGTGCTGCAGCTCCCTAGCATATGTATGCTGTTCAAAATGATCATCAATTTATTAACGTCAATTATTCGTGTATGAATCTTGAAGTGCTGTGCCGATGAGGTAGGTACTGTGACGATCTGAATGGTGCATTACGCCTAATTCTATATAGTCCCGGCTCTTATGTAAAGGAGAAATTACCTATTATTTAACAAACCAATTTCATAAATAAAAAAGCCGATATCCTCGGCGGAGGCATATCGGCTGATAGCGCAATTATTTAAATTCCAGTATCTCAATAACATTACCGAAGGGGTCACGAATTGCGGAATACTTGCCTGGAGGACAATCGAGAGGAGTATCGTATATGATATCGATGCCCAGCTCCTTATATTCAGCAAGTGTTTCGAGTAGATTAAGCGTTTGGATCCCCATCACAACCTGCGCTTCGAGCGGATATTGTGTGGTAGTAGCACGCTCCACCTTATTTAATATAATCGGAATTCCTTCATGCTTCAAGCTGATGATGCACTCGTCATATACTTTTGAAACTTCAAAGCCCAACTTCTCACAGTAAAATTGAAGCGCTGCCTCCATATCAGGCACATTAATGGATATGACGCATAGATTCGGCATTAGGTATAACCTCCTATCTTAATCATGCATTTATTATAAATGAATCTATTGGAAATAAATTCTTCTAGTTTGCTCGTTTGCGGCTGGACTTCTCAAATAAGAGCAGCGGTAAATTTACGACGATCGGCGGATCAGTAGGAAGGGGCTCTCTTAACGTGATGCTGATCTGAAACTCAGTGGCATCGTCCACTTGAAGAGCAGATTCATATATACCGCGCAGCGATTTGTCGAGCGTGAAATAATCCTTCGGGTTCAAGCTCCACGGAATACCGGCTGCTAGAACATAATAAGTTCCGGTCGGAATGTTCCTGAGCTGACACGTTCGCTCTCGTAGGTTGATCGCGGTGCCGACGATAGGCTTCTGATCCGGAATCGGACGCGGAAACAGTCCGACAAATATAATGCCGTTAAATGACAGCGGCGCTTCGATCCTGCAATGAATAATAGGTAGACGAGAATGGATGAGCTCATCGAAGGCAAGCTTCAGATGCTCATATTGGTTCATATGCTGGACTAATGAGGATGAGGTCGTTTGAAACTTCTTAGGTGAGAGTCCGACATATTGTTTGAAGCGGGTATGGAATGACCCAGCGCTCCGAAAGCCGATAGACAGCAGTATCTTCATCAGCAGCGATGGTTCTCTTAACAGCACGGACTTCCCGGACTCCATCCGGAGTGCGGCCAGATATTGACGCGGGGATATGCCGGTGACCTGCTTGAATATTCTTGAAAAATGATAAGGGCTGTATCCAACATGCGCTGCGAGCTGTTCAGAAGTAACTTCTTCGTCGAGATGCTTCTTCATATAATCGATAGCTTGCTCAGCGGCCTTTACATGACTTTCGTTCATGAACGATCTCTTGTCCATTAAGCATAACTCCCTATGTATAGATGCACTACGGGCACGAAGTAATATGGGAACTTAACTACTTTATCTATTATAAAGTTTGTGGGAAAAATAGACAATCCGACAGTCGAAACGCACGTAGGTGACGTTCCAACTGCCGGATTGCGCTTAGGTTAACTGATCAATCATCTTCTCAGCCAACCGCTTGTACGTATTCGCTTGATGAATGAGCGACAGAATCGTGAGCAGTGTATGCTCGTTCTGATTAAGCTCCGTTACATTCGTATCGAGCAGCGTTTCGATCTGCGACTCGATGCCCTGTGACTGTGCCTTCTTCCACTCAAGAAATTCCTCGTACACGTTCCAGATGTCTACATCCTGCTGATGCAGCTTCTCTTGAAACAGGCTCTTAATATCGCCAATCGACAGCGATTGCTTCAGGTGATAAATAAGCGCCATCTGAACAATATGCTCAGGTGTGTACTTCTTATTCTTGGCGGGTAAAAGAATCTTATCCTTCGTATAGTTGTTGATCATCGTCTTGGTCAGAAGCTTGTCTTCCAGATTGCGCTTACTCGAACCCAATGCGTTCTCAAATAACGTGATCACCTGGTCCATATATAAATCAATCTTTGGAATATCAGACGTCTCAATGTCGGTCTGCTCCATAATTAGCTTCAATAATGGGTTTACTGGCTGATCCAATGCGAGCCCTCCCTTTCACACCTATCTTACAATGAATATAGATACCGATACAACAGCAAAATAACCTTGAACTTCAATATTTACATGTCGAAAACTCGTGATATAATGTAGTTAACTTAACAAGTAGTAATGAAAACTACATACGAGCTTTGTCGTATTCTATAGGAGGTTGAGTGATGGATAAGAAGGATTGCTATAACATCGTATTGTTCGGAGATTCTATCGCCAAGGGCGTCATATATGATCAAGATAAAGGGAAATACTCGGTTCTCAAAAATAGCTTTGCGCAGCTCGTACAGCAGCGATTCAAGGGCATTATTCATAATGCGGGCAGATTCGGCTCAGTCATCACGAAGGGGCAGGCGACATTGGAACGTGATGTACTGAACAAGCGGCCGGACATCGTTGTTCTGGAATTCGGCGGCAACGATTGCGACTTCAACTGGGATGCGATCGCACAGAATCCTGGAGGCGAATACACGCCTAATACGACATTGAATCAATTCATATCAACCCTGCAAGAGATGGTTCAGAAGGTTAGAGAAGAGGGGATTGTTCCAGTACTCATGACACTCCCGCCGCTGGACGCGGATAAATATTTCAAATGGATAAGTAAAAATGATGAGGCTTCCGAGCGAAATATACTTTCATGGCTGGGTACGGTCAACCGTATCTACTGGTGGCATGAACGTTATAACTCTGCGATTATGCAGGTTGCGCAGGAGATGAAGGTAAAGTGGATCGATGTGAGGGGCGCCTTTCTCAGCACGAACGATTACCGTCAATTCATCTGTGAGGACGGCATTCATCCTAACGAGCAAGGGCATCAGCTGATTGCCGACAAGCTGCTCCATGATATGGAAAAGAACTATACTTCCTTGCTTCGAACAGTTTGATGAATACGACATCATACGTTGCAAATAATAAAGCGCTGGACGGGCGGTATCTGCCTATCCAGCGCTTTGTATGTGTACGTTCATTGCGTTTAGTTAGAGGCACCGTGAATCAGATTCGTGAATTTCTTAGGAATCTCCGTCTCAAAGTGCATCAGCTTGCCAGTCGTAGGATGCGTGAAGGTGAGAACTCGAGCGTGAAGCCCCATACGGCCGATAGGCTTCGACTTAGAGCCGTATTTCTTATCGCCGACGATAGGATGCCCGATATCCGACATGTGAACTCGAATCTGATTCTTGCGTCCTGTCTCCAGCTCAACCTCCAGCAAGGAATAGAAGCGGCTGGATTCCAGCAGCTTAAAGTGGGTAACAGCATGCTGGCCGTCATTCGGAAACGGGCTGGAATACATCTTCAGCGTCTTTGTTTCCTTCAGCCAGGAGGATATCGTTCCCTCCGTTTTCTTCACCGCACCTTCTACGAGGGCGACATATAGGCGTTTCTGGACGAACTCTTTCCAAGAGTTCTGCAGCTGCTGCTGCACATGTTCGCTCTTGGCAAACATCATCACTCCAGACGTATCGCGATCAAGACGGTGCACGACAAAGATCCGATTCTTCGGATCAGCGAGCCGCACATGAGTCATCAACTGACGGTAGGCCGTCAATTCCTCATCCTGCGCGCCCGAGATAGAGAGTAACCCGGCGTCCTTATGGATGACGATAAGATCATCATCTTCGTGCAGGATACGAAGCCCTGACATCACGGGGATGTCAGCCGCTCTTTCTTTGCGGATCGTGACAGACTGACCAGGCTGCAGCGGATAATTGTATGCTGTTTCAACGCGATCGTTGACTAATACCTGTCCGTGTGAGAGCAGAGACTTGATTGAATTGCGACCGCGATTCGTAATCGTATTCAGCAGAAAGCTCAGAAGCTCAGAAGGCTCATTAACCGTATACACCTTGGGTTGTTGTACCGGCTTAGGAGTTCTAACGGGCGTAGTATCCTTTGTCTTCAATTTCTTCGTAATTTCCGAATGGCGTGAAGCAGTGGATGGGCTAGGCTTGCTGCTTGCAGCTCCAGTGCTTCCATTGCGAAAATGGTGGCGGGATGTACGTTTGGAGTAGGGCTTATCGTTCATAGGTTCTTGTTCGATCCTCTCTATTCATAGCTAGTTCTATCCTAACATTATTGCCCAAGCTTCGCCATGGCGGATTCCCTTCAGCTAGCGCTCGGTTATGAAGTGGGATGAGAACTTATACACTCTAATATCGCAACAAAAACGGAGACGTTCGAGACGCCTCCGTGTTATGTGTCGTATTCGCATTGTCGTTCAGGTTAATTTGTGATAAAATAGGAATGTTCATCTGCCGTGATACGTTAACAAACAGTCTTATCCTAATTATATAATATCACAGTTCAATGAACATGTCAAACGTTTTGTAGAACGCATTTTAATAAGATAAGGGGCGGTGTCATGAGTACAGAGCATCAGCAGTGGCAGGAAGAGCAGGAGCGTGTTGACCGCGTTATTGTGGAGATTGACGGACGAATTGATCACCTGCAGCAGCAAGTTGGCAGTTTGAAAGGCGAGGTCGTCGACATTCGCAAGGAGTTCTGGGAAGATGTGACGGTTAACTTAGAAGATGAGAATGAAGCGATTGAAACGGCAGCCAGTATCAAGCAGCAAGCTGAGCTGCTCTCTGAGCGGGAACGCAGCCATAGACATGCCTATAAGCAGATGAAGACGTTAACGCGATTAAAGCAGTCTCCGTACTTTGGTCGAATTGACTTTGTAGAAGAGGGCGAAAGCTCGACGGAACAAGTCTATTTAGGCATTGCTTCCCTGCTTGACGCAGATGGCATGAGCTTTCTAATCTATGATTGGCGCGCGCCTGTTTCGAGCCTTTACTATGACTACCCTCCGGGCCAGGCGCAGTATGAAACCCCGAACGGTACGATTCACGGGGAAATGGAGTTAAAGCGCCAATTCATTATACGTGATGGACAGATTCGAAGTATGTTCGATACGGGAGTTACGATCGGTGACGAGCTGTTGAAGGAAGTGCTTGGCAAGCAAGCTGACGCGCAAATGAGAAGCATTGTTGCGACGATCCAGCGAGATCAGAACCGCATCATTCGCAATGAGCACAGCAAGCTGCTCGTAGTGCAGGGAGCGGCTGGAAGCGGCAAGACTTCGGCTGCGCTGCAGCGTGTCGCGTATCTGCTGTATCGTTTTCGAGGTGTGCTGAGCGCTGAGCATGTCGTATTATTTTCACCCAATCCAATGTTTAACCATTACGTATCGACCGTACTGCCTGAGCTTGGAGAAGAAAATATGCAGCAGGTGACGTACCAAGAATATCTGGAGCATCGATTGAGCGATAATTTCACCCTCGAGGATCCATTCAGCTTATTGGAATATGAGCATACAGCGTTCGATGAGCCTGGATATGAGATGCGGATGGCCGCGATCACGGCTAAGTCTTCTCTTGATTTCATGAGTGTCATTCGTCAATATGCGAACTCTCTAGGGGAGAGCGGCATGCTGTTCAAATCGATTAAGTTTAGAGGAGCGGCCATCATCACAGCGGACCGTATACGGGAGCAGTTCTATCAATTCGATACCTCCTTCTCCCTCCCGAATCGTATTGAGATGCTGAAGGAGTGGCTGCTTAAAGAGCTCAAAGCCCTGTCTCGATTGGAAATGAGAAAGGCTTGGGTTGATGAGGAGCTGGAGCTTCTCGATAATGAAGATTACGATTGGGCTCATAAAGAGCTGCAGCGCAAAGGGAAATACTCGGAGGAATCATTTGACGACTATGATTCCGAGCGGAATCTGCTGGCCCGGAGAATTGTGCAAGGCGAGTTCAAGCCGCTGCGGCAAATGATTAAGAAGCTGCAGTTCGTCGATATTCCAGCGATCTATCGCCAATTGTTTGCGAATCCCCTGCAAGCGTTGGGCGACAAGCTGCCCGCGGCATGGTTGAGCATAGCCGAGCAGACCGTGCAGCGGCTGGATCGTCGTGAGCTGGCGTACGAGGACGCAACGCCATATCTGGACTTAAAAGGACAGATCGAAGGACTGCAGATTAATGGCGACATTCGCCATCTATTTATAGATGAAGGTCAAGATTATTCACCTTACCAGTTTGCCTATCTGAAGAAGATGTTCCCGCGCGCGAAAATGACGGTGCTAGGCGATATGAATCAGGCGATCTTCACGCACACGGGTGCGGGCAATGGATTGAGCGCGCTGCCTGCACTGTTTGAAGCGGCTGAATCGGAAACGTATGTGCTGACGCGAAGCTATCGTTCGACGCGGCCAATCATTGAATTTACGCGCAGCTTCATGCCGAACGGCGAGGAGATTGAACCGTTCCAACGCGAAGGAAGCAAGCCGACCTTAACGAAGGCTGCAGATGAAGCCGAGTTAATAGAACGGATTGCTGATCGCATTCGCGGGCTGCAGCAGGAGGGGCATCGCTCGATTGCGGTCATCACGAAGACGGCGGCGGAGAGCCGATCGGCGCATGAAGCGCTGCGACAGCATATAGCCGTGCGCTTGATTGATAAGGAGACCGTCTCCTATGAGCAGGGCATCTTGGTCATCCCGTCCTACCTTGCCAAAGGTGTGGAATTCGATGCGGTCATTATATACGATGCTTCCGCAGACCGATATGGAAGAGAGAGCGAACGCAAGCTCTTCTACACAGCATGCACGCGGGCGATGCATGAGCTCCATCTGTATACGGTGGGAGAGCCCACGCCGCTTCTAGGAAGTGTGCCTAAGGAGAGATACGATTTCTTCGACTCTGAAGGGTAATCGGGTGTACGTGTCATTCCGCGCATCAGTTGCGCATCGTGATATAATCAGTAGAAGGATGGAGTCACGGGAGTGGCAGAGGGGAAGATGATTGAATGGCTTTAACGATGTCAGCAGCGCGCGAGACGCTGAAACGAATATATGGATATGATGACTTTCGCGAAGGACAGACGCGAATCATTGATCATTTGTTAGCGCGGAGAGATACGGTCGGCATTATGCCAACCGGCGGGGGCAAGTCGATATGCTATCAGGTGCCAGCCTTGCTGCAGCATGGGCTCACGCTCGTGATCTCGCCGCTCATCTCGCTGATGAAGGACCAGGTGGATGCGCTGCACAGCTTGGGCGTTGAAGCGGGCTACATCAACAGCACGCAGGATGCCCAGGAGGTGGGGCGCATTCTGCGCCGTGCCGAGCAAGGGCAGCTGAAGCTGTTGTATGTAGCCCCTGAGCGGCTAGAGAGCGATTGGTTCCGCGAGCGCGCGCAATCGCTGCGCATCGCGTTCGTCGCAGTGGACGAGGCGCACTGCGTCTCGCAGTGGGGGCATGACTTCCGCCCTAGCTATCGCGCGATTGCGCCGTTCGTCCGAGGCTTGGCGGCGCAGGAGTATGGCGAGCGCCCGCTGATGGCCGCCTTCACGGCGACGGCTACGCCGGAAGTGACGGAGGACATGGTCCGGCTGCTGGAGCTGCAGCAGCCGGAGCTTGTCATTACCGGCTTCAAGCGGGAGAATCTCGCATTTACCGTGCTTCGCGGGGAGAACCGCCGCGAATTTACCCTGAACTATGTGCGAGACCGCTTGAATGAAGCCGGTGTTATCTATGCCTCGACGCGGCGCGAGGTCGAGGATCTCCATGAGATGCTCGTCAAGGCGGGCATCCAAGCCGGGCGCTACCATGCCGGCCTGTCAGACGAAGAGCGCGCGAGCATGCAGGAAGCGTTCCTGTATGATAATATTCGCGTCATCGTCGCGACAAACGCCTTCGGCATGGGGATCGACAAGTCCAACGTGCGCTACGTGCTGCATTACAATATGCCGAAGCATATGGAAGCCTATGTTCAAGAAGCGGGTCGCGCGGGTCGTGACGGTGAAGCGAGTGAATGTGTGCTGCTGTTCCATGCGCAGGACATCCAGACACAGAAGTTCTTCATCGAGCAGAGTGAAGCGCTGCCGGAACGCAAGGCGCACGAGTATAAGAAGCTGCAATCGATGATCGATTATTGCTATACGCCGGAGTGCCTGCAGCTGTACATGCTGCGCTACTTCGGAGAGCATGGCGGCGAGCCGTGCGGCAGCTGCGGCAACTGTAAGGATGAGCGGGAATCGATCGACATCACGATTGAGGCTCAGAAGATATTTTCCTGTATCTATCGCATGCGAGAACGCTTTGGTGTATCGATGGTAGCGTCAGTATTGAAAGGGTCGCGGAACAAAAAGGTGATCCAATACGGGTTTGATAGCTTGTCTACACATGGAGAGATGCGCCATCTAACAGAGAAAGCGATCGCGGATCTGATCTACGTGCTGATCGCGGATGGATATCTTGCGCTTAGTGAAGGGCAATATCCGCTCGTTCGCCTGCTGCCTCCAGCTGCGGAAGTCCTTAAGGGACAGCAGCAGGTATTCCAGAAGGTAGCTCACTCACTTAAGCCGCAAACGGCCGCCGCCGTAGACGAGACGATATTCGAGCAGCTGCGTCTGCTGCGCCGCGATATCGCGCTCCGCGAGAACGTTCCTCCATATATCGTGTTCAACGACAGCACGCTGCGCGAGATGGCGGCGCTCCGTCCGACGACGGAAGCCGAGTTCTTGCGAGTTAAAGGTGTCGGCGAAGCGAAGATCCGCAAGTTCGGACTGCCGTTCCTCAAGCTGTTCCGCGAGATGTCGGATACAGTTGATGAGATGGATGAACGACTTGAATGGCAGGAATAAACAGTTGATGTCGATAAATTCATGAATGGAATTTGCAGAAATATATTGAAAAATGTCGAAAATAGTTGTACAATTATGAAAAATCATTCATAACCGACAAGAAGCTGGGCGCTGATATTCGAAATCAACGTCTGGCTTTTTTTATTTTTATTTTCTGTATAACGTGACAAAGTTAATTGACTTTGTGAACTCTTTATCATCGGAGTTGTCGAAAATAGCTGGGCAAATGGTTATAATGGGTAATGGCTGTATTGCTGTTCGGAAAGGAGAACTTATGAAAGTTGTACTTACTACTCTAAATGCAAAATATATCCACACCTCCCTCGCCATACGCTGCTTAAAGGCGTTTTGTGAGCCGGAGTACGATGTGGAGCTAACGGAATATACCATTAAGGATCCCGTGATGAACATTGTATCGGATCTGTATCAGCATCAAGCGGATGTGATCGGATTCTCTTGTTACATTTGGAACATTGAAGAAACGATTAAGGTCGTAAGCATGCTGCGCAAAGTGCAGCCTGAGCTGAAGATCATATTAGGCGGCCCAGAGGTATCCTATGACACGGCAGAATGGATGGAGCGGCTGACTGACGTTGACTTTATCGTAATGGGAGAAGGCGAGGAAACGCTGCTTCACCTGCTGAGAGAGATTGACGGCGATCAGAAGTACCACTACGTGTTCGGTGTGGCGTACCGTAAGCCCTCGGGAGAGGTTATCATTAATCCAGGACGTCCTAAGCTTGATCTCAATGCGATTCCTACACCTTACCGCTTCGCATCCGATATTCCGGAGCTGGGCAAGCGAGTGGTGTATTTTGAGACGAGCAGAGGCTGTCCGTTCAGCTGTCAATTTTGTTTATCCAGCATCGAAGTAGGGGTGCGCTACTTTGATATCGAGCGGACGAAGGCAGACATTCTGTATTTGATTGAAAATGGAGCCAAGCTCATTAAGTTCGTCGATCGCACATTCAACATTAAACGAGATTATGCGCTGGAAATATTCCAGTTCCTGATTGATAACCACCAAGGATGTGTCTTTCAGTTTGAGATCACGGCTGACATCATGCGACCGGAGGTGCTGCAATTCTTAACGGACAACGCGCCACCAGGTGTATTCCGCTTCGAGATCGGGGTTCAGTCCACGAATGACCCGACAAATGAAGCGGTGAAGCGCCGCCAGAACTTTACCAAGCTGTCTCGTACCGTAAACATGGTGAAGGAGGGCGGCAAGATCGATCAGCATCTCGACTTGATCGCGGGGCTGCCGCATGAGGATTATGATACGTTCCGTAAGACGTTCAATGACGTATTCGCGCTGCGTCCAGAAGAGCTGCAGCTTGGCTTCCTCAAGCTGCTGCGCGGCACAGGCTTAAGACTGGACGCCGATAAGTACGGCTATGTGTACATGGACCAAGCGCCGTATGAAATGTTGTATAACGACATGATGCCGTTCCAAGACGTCATCCGCTTAAAGCGGCTGGAGGATGTGCTCGAGAAATACTGGAACTCTCATCGGCTGGATTGGACGATGGAGCATCTGATGGAGCGGGAGTTTGGTTCGCCATTTGACTTCTTCCAAGCCTTCGGCGACTATTGGGAAGCCAATGGATGGCAGAAGATTGGCCATCAGCTTGAAGATCTATTTGTGCGTCTGGAAGGATTCTTATCAGCGCATGGCGTGGAGCGTCCGGAAGTAGCGTTAGGAATGATGAAGCTTGACTACTTCCGCAACCACAAGTACAAGCCGCGCAAGATCTGGTGGGAAGCCGGGTTGTCGAAGGAAGAGTCTGCAGCGGCGCTGCGTGCTGCGGCAGAGCATCCTGAGCGTATCTCAGCAGCGTTTGCGGAGCTATGCTTAAGCGAGAAGGAGCTGCATAAGCATGCGGTAGTCGAGCGTCTGTCGTTCGATCCGCAGCGTTGGATCGCGTCAGAGGGCGGCTCCCAAGAAGCGACGATTGTCATCGTGCTGTTCCAGCAGACCGACGATGAGAAGCCGTTACTGTTCTTCGTACCAGAGAACGTGCTGCTGCACGCGCAAGCATAATGATAGGGATGTCCCGTAAGCGTAAGTTATGATAACTGACGGAGGGGGCATCCCTTTTTTACATGCTGGTGAGATGAATAGCCAACCAGAGCAGAGAGTATCTCTACGAGTATCTGACCATTATCCCTTTTGTTCAGGGGGGGAGGGATCAAGGTGCTCATTTTCATAGATAGGAGTGGTTTGATTGCAGAAATACACTCATCTTGGGATATACGGCGTGCTAATAAGGGATGGCAAGATTCTATTAATTCAGAAAGGCAGAGGACCTCATAAGGGAAAATGGGATCTGCCTGGTGGAACAGTTGAATTTGGAGAAGAGCCCTATCAGACTTTGTTAAGAGAGTTTGAGGAAGAAACGGGGATCACCGATATACGTGGTACGATTAGAGACGCATGATCTTACACCATGATCGCTCCGTATCAAGATAATGAGCTAGAGGAACTGCATCACATTGGAATCATTTATGACGTCGAGCTGGAGTGTGAAGCATTTAACTTGAAAATGGATGCGATGGCCAAGATTCGTTAGGCGCGAGGTGGATAGACTTGGGGGAGATAGAGCGTACGGCTGTAACTCCTTTTGTTGATCAGGTGTTCAATAAGCCCAAGTATCCCAACGGATGATGGGAAACCGCCAGCTCTTACAAGCGATTGAAGGACATAGGCTTTGGTAACGTGTAAGAGCAGCAGTTTTCATTTGTTCTGGCGTAATCAAGATTCATGATCACGTCTAATCAAGGGAAAGTCAGCTTACGGGATAGCGGTGTAGTGATGTTGTATGATGTGACCGGTTAAGACTTCGGAACGAATTGACCTAACCATACTCCGATACTGCGCGGGTTGCGCGTTTGAATCATGATTGTGCCAGGGCCGCGGAATCGGCATACCGCCACCTCGCCGCTTGTGAACGTGGATACCCACCCTTTAGATGCTCGCTCAATCTGATAGGACATGTTGCTTGACCAAGCTACGAGATGGCCATTGTCCACGATAAGCTCTTCACCTGCTCGAACTTGCTTCGTCTCGATCGCGCCGAACGAAGAGAGGAACACGGTGCCTCTGCCGCTGATCTCGATGATGAAGAAGCCTTCACCTGACAAGAAGCCTTTTGCTAAATTTTGCATTTTAGTGGATACTTCTATACCTCTCGTCGCTGCTAGAAAGCCGTCTTTCTGCACATATAGTGAGTAAGAACCGTCAAGCTCTACTGCAACGATGTCTCCAAGGGAAGTGGGGGCAAGAGTGACTTCGCCATCTCTGTTCTGAGCGGTTAGCTCTTGAAAGAAAAACTTTTCGCCGCCGAGCATTCGCCCGATGCCCTTGAGAATTCCGCCCTCGACGCTGCCTCTGAGGTCAATATTGGGTGTCATGGATACCATTGCTCCGGATTCGGCTTTAATGCTCTCACCTGGGCTCATCTTAACTTGAAGCAGGGGGAATGCGCCTTTGTGCAAAATTTCATATTGCATATGATCGACTCCTTGTCATATACTGCCCGTGATGAATGTCGAGCAGATTTTTCAATGATGGATATATATGGATGTTAGTTCTAATTGAAATATACGTATAAATAGGCAATTGGTATTCATTTTCCGAAAGAATAGCAGGCTGAACAAAATGGACTGTTGCGATGAATGGGGGGATGTATTTTGAATAAATGGCTAAAGACGTTGATCTTTATTGTTGTTGCGGCGGTATTGACGAGATGGATACCTTATTCATCATTTTTTCGCAATGTAGATACGATGATTCATGAATTTGGTCATGCGTTGATGACGCTTGTATTATCTGGCAAGGTGATGTACATTCACTTGTTTGCGGATTACAGCGGGGTGACATATTCGACGGTGACGGATTCGTGGAAATTTATACCGATCGCACTTGCCGGTTATACAACTTCTGCGTTGTTCGCGTCTCTTATGTTTGCGCTCTACCGACGGAATCAGCTGAAGATTGGGTTGATTGCTGTGACGCTGGTGACGCTTGTGAGTGTTGTATTCTTTGTGCGCAATGAATTCGGTGTGCTCTGGTGCATTGGCTTCATTGTTATCAATGTGATTGCCTACTTGGTGCCATGGGAATGGCTGAGACAGGGGTACTATTTGCTGATTGCCTTCATCTTGATGGTCGAGTCGGTTATTAGCACGCTCACCATATTGGCGGCTTCGGTCACGCAGCCGCTGCAAGCAGGCGACGCAGCGAATCTGTACAACGCGACCGGAGTGCACTCCATCGTATGGGCGCTGCTCTTCGTCGCTATCGCGTTAGTCTGCGCGCGCATGTCGATGCGATCGTTCTTGGGAAGGGGCGGCAAGGCGGGCTACGCCACGCGGTCTGGCGGGAAGCGCAGAAGAAGCATGTAATCGACCGAGGCTAAGGTGTGCTCGGCTGAGTGTATGGAAACGGTCGTGAGTGGTTGGTGAATGGTGTGCGTAAGAGGGTTATAGCCCGTTAGGGAGTGTCGAGGTGCGAGTGGCGCGAGCTGTAACGGGTAAAAACCGAGTTAGCTAGTTGGAGCGTCCTTGAGCGATTGGTGAATGGAGCACGTAAGAGGTTTTTAGCCGGTTACGAGTGTCGAGTTGAGTGTGGCGCGGGCTGTAACGGGTAAAAACCGGGTTAGCTAGTTGGAGCGACCCTGAGCGTTGGTGATTGGAACGTGATAGCTGTACGGGGGAGCAATGATCGGAATAAATAAACAAGAGCTTGTCCATCTATAGGGCAAGCTCTTGTTGTGATTGCGGTATGAGTTAAGGTGCTACAGAACGCAGCACGGTGCAGTTGCCGTCAAGTGTATATGCTCCTAGGTTAGCAGGGAGCAACAAGCATTCGCCTGCGTTAAGATCGATGGAGCCGTCAGCCCATTTCAGTGAGCCTGTTCCTTCGCAAATGACAAGAATGACGAAGCTTTCTGGAGTAGTTGCGAGCTCCCAAGGAGCACGAACGATCCCTTTTTCTACGATGAAGTAAGGGGACTCCGCAAGCTGAAGCCATTCGTTAGGCTTCGCGTGATCTGTCGTCATGCGAGTTGCGCCAGCGCCTTCATAGGCAGTGACATTCAAGGAATCCTCGACATGCAGCGCACGAGGCTTGCCATCCAAGCCAGGGCGGTTGTAATCATACAAGCGGTAAGTTGTATCGGAGTTCTGTTGAATCTCTGCTACAACGACGCCAGCGCACAATGCATGCACAGTGCCTGCTGGAATGTACAGGGAGTCGCCTGCTTGTACAGGAACTTCTTGCAGTACTTCCATGATACGTCCTTCTTCGATCGCTTGAGCCATTGCTGCGCGATCTACGCCGTCCTTCAGACCGTAGATCAGCTTAGCGCCCGGCTTCGCATCAAGCACGTACCACATTTCCGTCTTGCCGAGCTCGCCTGTAGGCAAACCAGCATAGTCGTCAGTCGGGTGCACTTGTACGGACAAGTCATCATTGCAATCGAGCAGCTTGATAAGAAGCGGGAAACGGCCATTTTTCTCAGAGAAGCCCTTAGTGCCGAACCACTCTTTGCCAATTGCCTCGCGTACTTCGTCAAGTCCTTTGCCAGCAAACTCGCCGTTTACGACTTTCGTCGTGCCGTTCGGATGGTCGCCGATCATCCAGCCTTCGCCGATATGACCTTCTGGCAGCTCAAGTCCGAACTGCTCGAGTGCGCGTCCACCCCAGACGCGTTCTTGGAATACAGGTTGAAATTTCAGAGGGTATGGTGTTGTCATGCTCTTCACTCCCATGCGATTCTTCTAGTCTCTTCTTGCTGTATCTTATTTAAAAAGCAACCGCAACATGTAAGAGCGGTACTTGATAAATCAAAGCTGTGGTCTAGCGGCGCTTCTCGACGCCGATGACATATGGCGCATGCGGGCGCTGCAGCATGCGGTACACGACTGCCTGCCCGACGTGCGCAGGCAGCCCGGCGGCCCAGGCTTCGACGGCCGCCGCTTCGCGATCGCCGCCCTCGTGGCCCGGGTACAGCACGACGCTCAGCACGCCGCCTGGGCGCAGCAAAGCAAGCGCCCCCTCGAGCGCCTCGAGCGTCGTGGACGGCTCCGTCATGACCGCCTTATCGGCCTCTGCCACAGGCAGATAGCCGAGGTTGAACATGACGGCAGCCGTCTGCCCGCGCCACGCCGGCGGGAGCGCCTCCTGCATCGCAGCGTGGCTCGCGATGCGAAGATCGACGCGCGCGGCTGCATCCGGGCCGAGCGCGTCGATCAGGCGCCGGCGGGTAAGCTCCGCCGCCTGCGCCTGAATGTCGAACGCGGCGACTTGGCCGCGTTCGCCCACGAGACGGGCGAGGTACAGCGTGTCCACGCCCGTCCCCATCGTAGCGTCCACCGCGAGGTCGCCGGGGTGGACGCGCTCCTTTACGATCTGCTGGGCATAGCTCAGCACGGAGAGGAAGCCCATGTTACTTCCCCCTCCAGAACTTGCCCTGCCATGTATTGCGGCGCTTCAGCTCCGCATCTATCGCGTTCAGCACTTCCCACTTCTTCAAGCTCCAGAGAGGTCCGATCAACAGATCGCGCGGCGCATCGCCCGTTACACGGTGTACGATCATCTCCGGCGGCAGGATCTCGAGCGAATCAACGATAAGCTTCACGTATTCATCCTGCTCCAAGAAGCGAAGCAGTCCTGCATCATACTGTTTGACCATCGGGGTCTTCTTCATTAGGTGAAGCAGATGAAGCTTGATGCCCTGCACATCCATGCGGGCAACCGCCTGTGCGGTCTCTATCATCATCTCATGGGTTTCCTGCGGAAGTCCATAGATGATGTGCGTACAGACTCGAATATTATGCTTGCGCAGCTTCTCTACCGCCTCAACGTAGCAGGCGGAGTCATGCGCACGGTTAATCAGATCAGAAGTAGAGTCGTGAATCGTCTGCAAGCCCATCTCGACCCACAGATAAGTGCGCTTATTTAATTCTGCCAAATACTCGACGACATCATCCGGCAGGCAATCCGGGCGCGTAGCGATCGACAGCCCGACTACGCCTGGCTGCTCCAGAATCACTTCAAAATATTCACGCAGCGTCTCCACTGGCGCATACGTATTGGTATAAGCTTGGAAGTAGCCGATGTACTTCGCATTCGGCCATTTCGCGTGCTGTTTATCGCGAATCGTATTGAATTGCGTGACGAGGTCATCGCGGCGTCGACCAGCGAAGTCGCCTGATCCGCGCGCGCTGCAGAAGGTGCAGCCGCCGATCGCGATCCGACCGTCTCGATTGGGACAGGTGAATCCGGCATCGAGCATGACCTTGAATACTTTTTCGCCGAACTGCTCGCGCATTTCTACATTCCATGTGTGAAAACGCTTGTCTCCCCAGAGGAGAGGCTGTTCGGATATAGGAGCATCAGACCCGCCGATGGCGGGAACATGTTGATTATATTTCAATTGCAGCAAGCCCTTTCAGCATAGCGTGATTTATTGTTTGAAATCTTGATTTGTTGCTAATCATGAGTCGGTTGAAACACCGTTCTTATTGTAGCAGAATCCGCGTCAAAAGCGAAGTTTAGCTTGAAATACCTTACATCATATGTTATATTATTCCAGTAAACATTTACTTTATTTGATGCACGCTCAGCTCTTCTAACTCGACATAATCGCAAACCCACATTAGACACAGCCATACTTGGAACAGAAGGTACAGATGACTAGTGAGGTGATGGATGATGAAGTCCAGTTTAACGGTTCCTCGCGGCGAGGACAAGATAACGGTTGAATTAACAGTGAAGGAAGCAATGGCATTATCCGGACAACGCTTTAACGCGAACTTGGAAGTGAAGCCGAGCGCAACGCGCAAGCTTCTGGATGCCATTGACCGCAAGCTGGAAGCAGCAGAACGATAATTCAGTATTTTAATCAAATGATTATATGCACATTCAAAAGGAGTGTCCAGCGCAGATAATGCGATTGGCATTCCTTTTTTTCGCGCTTTACATTTTAACGTAGATTCGGCACAATAATGGTTTGGGACATGCAATAATAGCATGCCTAGCAGATTTAATATTTACATGATAGAGCTTTATACCATATGTACATTGGAGGCATCATTATGCGTTTACGCGGCAAGAAGGGCGCGCGCGAGCAATTGGAGCAATTGTCTACGCTTGTCGTGCTCGAGCCGGAAGCCCATAAAGGACAGTGGAAGCAGTTGTTTGGCAACGATCGCCCAATTTATGTGGAATTCGGTATGGGTAAGGGACAATTTATTAGTGAAATGAGCTTGAAATATCCAAACGTAAACTTCATCGGCATCGATATGTACGATGAATTAATTGCTCGCGCTGCTGAGAAGGCGCTCCAACTGGGTGATCCATCGGGCAGCGGACTTCAGCATCCTGCCAATCTTCGATTGGTTCGTGCGAATATTGAATTTATAGAATCTATTTTTGCGGCTGGGGAACTGGATCGGATTTATCTGAACTTTAGTGATCCATGGCCGAAGAAGAAGCATGCTCGCCGCAGATTGACTCATCCGCGTTTCGTGGAGAAGTACGGCCGTATCATGAATGAACAAGGAGAAATTCATCTGAAGACGGATTCGGAAACGCTATTCGAATTCTCGTTGAACAGCTTTGCTGAGCTCGGCCTGCAGATGAGAAATATTTCGCTTAACTTGCATCGCGATGAGATCAATCAAGAACATGTGATGACGGAATATGAGCAGAAGTTTGTGGGTAGAGGGATGAATATCCATCGAGTAGAGGTGCTTATGGGGTCTGAAGCCCTACGGTCATACGAGGAAGAGAAGGCGAAGGCGCGCCGTAGATATTAATCCAATAGGGAATGCATAAATGGTTCTATCTGCAGAGCGAATGCTCGTGGATAGAACCATTTTTGTGCTAAGCAGCGTTTGTATTCATCTAACGAGGATCGCCCTCAGGATTGTCTTGATTGTGCTCGCGTTCAACGCTGTTTTCCATCTCGTCAACAACCTTGACTATATCAACAGGGTCATTTTGCTTAAAATTGTACGAAATCTGCATACCCAACGCTTGAAGAATCGTTTCCGCGCAGGCCCATTGATCATAACGAGCCGCATTCTGTTCATACTGACGTCTGCGACTGCTTACCTCATCGTAATTATGGATGAGCATGTTCATCCAGTGAGTTATGGTGATCGGTGAAGTAATCGCTTCGGCATATCCCTTAGTCGTAAAGTAGAGACTGTTCTCTTCTTCTTGACCAGGAAGCGGACTGTAGAACAGCATCGGAATGCCCTTCGCAAGCGCTTCTGTACATGTCATGCCGCCAGGCTTCGTTATCAGCAGATCGGATACATCCATCAGCTTATCGATCTCGTTCGTGTATCCTATGATATGCACGTTCGGGTGTCGATAGCGTGGATTGAGAAGCAGTCTCCGATGCAACTTCTCATTATTGCCGATACAGAAGATGAATTGAATCTCATTGCTCCAGCGCGTTAGAAGCTCATTGGTTTGCTCCGAATCCATCAATCCCCATCCACCGCCCATAACGAGTATGGTAGGCATTTCCCTCAAGCCGTACTGTTCCCGAATGATCAATTTGGAGTAGAGATCGTGCTTGTCAGAGAACTTGGGATGTACCGGAATTCCCGTTACATGGATAAGATCAGTCGTTACACCGTGTCCAATCAGCTTATTACGTACTTCGGGAGTTGAGACTAAGTATTTGGATACTCCAGGGCTTACCCAAGAGCCGTGCGCATCATAATCCGTTATTAGCGTATAGAGCGGCACCTTCAAACCGTGGCGACGTAGACGTGCCACGACTGCATTCGGAATAGGGTGCGTACATACGATCATATCAGGTCTTAATTGCCGCATGACAGACATCGCGTGCGTATAAAACAGGCGATGAAGCGCCATTGAAGTCAGTGGATTGATCGAGCGCTTATATTGAGTCTTATACATGAAACCGACCAGCTTAGGCTGTATGCTTACCGTTTTTCTGTAGGCTTCAATTATTAGCGGTGCTGTCTTAGGGTTTAAGAAACTGCCGAGCTCCATCACCCTGGTCTGTACATGGGGCGAGAGCTTGCGCAAGCTGACAGCAAGAGCGTGTGCGGCTTGAGTATGACCTGCACCAAAGCGTTCTGACAACAATAAAATGCGTTTCTTATGAATTCCCGCTTGTTCATGCGTACTTAGTTCCTCTGCCTCAGAGGGAGAGGGAGCATCGTTCTGCATGATCGTCACCTTCTTCATGATATTATGGTACTTTAACTCAGCGCTTAGTACGTTTACCAAGAATAATGAACTGTTAATGGTCAAACAGGCCAGAGTACTACGGTTCCGACCGCAGACAGCGTACCGAGTGCAGCGCCTGCCAGGCAATCAGAAGGATAATGCAGTCCTAGATACATACGAGATAATGCAACAATAAGTGCAATTGGCAGCAGCAGCCAGATTAAGATCGGGCAAGCTAGCATGATAGGAACTGTTATCGAAAATATAGCCGTAGTATGTCCTGACGGGAATGAATGATCGACGAGCGGCTTCCTGAACGTACGAATATTTGGCAGCGCTAGGTGCGGTCGAACTCTTGGATACAGCTTCTTGATCAGCGCCACAGGAAGATGGCTTACTCCTAGAGCAACCAAGGCCTGCCAGCCGATCGTGCTCCAAGGTTCCGGGGCCAGCAGCCCGAGCAGAACGGTGAAGATTATCGTGAAGGTTGCGCCTCCAAGATGTGTCAGCGTATACAAGACAATATTCATGAACCGGTTATTTAATCGATGATTGATCCATAAGAAAAATTGACGTTCTCGCTGTCCGAGCCGCGAGATGAAACGGGTCATGGCCATCGTTATCCCTCCGTTTATGCGGGAATCTCTCTATATCGTATCAACGTAACATTATCAGAAGTTGAGGGAATTGTGAATTTTATTTAAATGAGACCCTTATCTTCATTTTACCTTAAACCTTGGATGAGGCAATATACTATTCTGAGGCAATTCACTTCGGTTTCACATTAATATTATTGAAAAATTTGCACCCTGCACAACAGGGACTTCAGAATCAACTTCCAAACATTTTGTATGATTTACTCCCTATTTGGAAAAAATATGCCCTGTCCAACTGCTTCGTACACCGACCAAGAATGGTTCGTATCCTATATATGGATAAGCAAGTAAGAGGTGGTTGAAACCTTTGACTAACCTGTTTCGTTAGATTTTGTAAGCCAAGAGCCTGTATGTGATTCCGTACAATTATCTGACAAGAATAGCGTAAAGGGGGTCTTTAGCCGCAAAAAAGACGAAAATGAATGAAAACTTAACGAACTGGAGCTTTATTGCTCAATATCGTGCTGTTTTGTTCGAGTTTAATGAGGAGGAAGCAGTAAAAACGCTCTGAAAGCCAATAAAAGGTTTTGACAAATGCGGCTAAAAGATAGAAAATCGTGTTCGACCGTTTTATTTTGAAGCTGATAATAGATAATAGATAAAACATAGCTCATATATAGGGCGGCTCTGGTCCTGATCACACATAGAAAGATGACAGGTCTATGTTCCAAGGGGTATATCATAAAGGGGGACATCAACTAATGATGGACAAATGGCTAGTTGCTTTGCAAGTGCTGCTGGCGGCAATAGGGGTGTATCAGTTCTCTTTATCGCTGGTCGGCATTTATCGCAAGAAGCACTATACACAATACGAACCAAAAAACACATTTGCAGTTCTCGTTGCTGCACATAACGAAGAAAAAGTAATCGATGCGTTAATGGATAACCTGAAGCATCTGGATTATCCGCAGGACATGTATGACGTGTTCGTGATCTGTGACAATTGCACAGATAAGACAGCGGACATCGTCCGCGCTCATGGCTGGAATGCTTGCGAGCGTCATAATCCGAATCAGCGCGGTAAGGGCTTTGCTATCGAGTGGATGCTGAGCAAGCTGTGGGAGATGCCGAAGCAATACGACTCTGTCGTGATGCTGGATGCGGACAACCTGATCGGTGACGACTTCCTGCGCCACATGAACAATGAGCTGTGCTCCGGCGCTCGCGTCATTCAAGGTTATATCGACACGAAGAACCCAACAGATTCTTGGGTTACGGCTGCGTATGGAGTAACTTACTGGTACTGCAACCGCTTGTGGCAGCTGGCACGTACGAATCTGAAGTTAGCGAACTTCCTTGGCGGTACAGGCATGTGCTTCGAGACTGAGTTGTTGAAAGAAATGGGCTGGGGCGCAACAAGCCTCGTTGAAGACTTGGAGTTTACGGTTCGCTGTGTCAAGCACGGCGTTAACCCGGTATTCAGCTATCGCGCTCGCGTATATGACGAGAAGCCGCTTACGTTCAAGGCTTCCGCTCGTCAGCGCTTGCGTTGGATGCAAGGTCACTTCACAGTAGCTCGCCGTTACTTCTTCCCGTTGCTCTGGCAGAGCCTTAAGGAGCGCAACCTGGCGAAGTTCGATACAGCGCTGTACACGACCAATGTTTACACCGTTCTGCTGACGTTGTTGTTGTCCGTATACATTTGGGTGGACGCGGTATTCTTAAACGGCCCGAACTTCCCAACCTTGTATGAATTTATCCCTGCGTGGCTCGCGGTTGCCTCTCTTGTGCTGTCAGGAGGCTTGTTCGTACTGGCGCTTGTACTGGAAGGCGTTCGTTCATGGAAGATTTATGCGTCACTGGTTACTTTCCCGATCTATCTGCTGTCATGGTTTCCAATCACGTTCTATGCGTTCTTCACGCAGAACAACAAAGTGTGGAGCCATACCGAGCACTCGCGCGTTGTGCGCCTTGAAGAAGTTCACGGTAAGCAGGGATAAAACTTTGAATCCGCAGTTGACATTGCTGGAGAGCATATGATATAGTACTTGAGTATGTTAATTCTAAGCAGAAGCGCCCGCTTCTCACCTGACCGACTTATGTTGGCTGGTTCCGGATATAACCGCTCCATGCGGTTCTCACACGTGAAACTTTGTGAGGGATGTGGGCTCTTTTGTAGCCGACATCCCTTTTTTGATGAGAAGGGGAAATTGAAGTTGGAGGTGCTACGTCATTAGCAAGGAACATTTGATCAATGAAGAGATTCGTGCGAAGGAAGTTCGCTTGGTTGGAGCTAACGGAGAACAGATTGGTATTACACCATTCCGTGAAGCACTGCAGATGGCTTTCGATGCCAATTTGGATCTAGTTAATGTGGCTCCGCAGGCTAAACCGCCGGTATGCCGCATTATGGACTACGGAAAGTTCCGTTACGAGCAGCAGAAGAAGGAGAAAGAGGCTCGTAAGAACCAGAAGGTTGTCGATGTCAAGGAAGTGTGGTTCCGTGCCAATATCGAGGAACACGACTACCAAACGAAGTTTCGTAATGTTGTAAAGTTCTTACGCGACGGTGACAAAGTAAAATGCTCCGTTCGTTTCCGCGGTCGTGAGATCACACATGCGGAGATCGGTAAACGCGTCCTGGAACGTGTGAAAGCGGAAGCGGCTGAGCTGTGCTCGGTTGAGCGTCAACCGAAGCTGGAAGGCCGCAGCATGATAATGATTCTGGCACCGAAGACGAATTAAGTTGAGGTGCATATGCTTACCGACGAGATAAGGGTAAGCGGGGACATTCAATATCGAGGAGGACATGATTATGCCTAAAATGAAAACACACAGCAGCTTGAAAGGCCGCTTCAAAATTACAGGTTCCGGTAAAGTTCGCCGCTATAAAGCAGGCAGAAACCACCTGTTGTCGCACAAATCCCAGCGTACGAAGCGTGTTCTTGCAGGCAACCCTGTAATGGCAGCTGGCGATGTACGCCGCATTAAGCAACAATTGGCAAACCTGAAGTAATTTATTCAAACTAACATGCCGTATGTTGAGCATGCGGTACTACTATACGGACACGAATCGATTGGGAGGTATTCGACATGGCACGAGTTAAAGGCGGATTTACAACACGTCGTCGTCATAAAAAAGTATTGAAATTGGCTAAAGGTTACTTTGGCTCCAAACACCGTTTGTTTAAAACAGCTAACCAGCAAGTAATGAAATCCTTGCTTTATGCATACCGTGATCGCCGTACAAAGAAGCGCGACTTCCGCAAACTGTGGATCGCTCGTATCAACGCAGCAGCTCGCATGAACGGTTTGTCTTACAGCAAATTCATGCATGGCCTGAAATTGGCTGATGTTAACATCAACCGCAAGATGCTTGCTGATCTGGCAGTGAACGATATCAATGCGTTCAACTCCCTTGCAGCAGTAGCAAAAGAGAAAGTTAACGCGTAACTCAGAGTCTTCTGAACCGTGTTGCAATAGCGTGCGCCTTATGGAATGAGCGTTGGAGATGAACCAGCGTTAATCTATAGGGCGCATTTGTGTTTTATTCGCTTAGTCCGGTTAAGGATTACGAATTGACCTGTGCCTATATGTAAATTACAATTCTAATACGAATAGTTGCTGCAGAGAGGGAGTAAGCCGTGATCGATGTATCTCAAATAAACATTCATCAGCTTGTAATTCATAAGGTAGGAAGCGCAGCGCGAGATGAGGGCGTTGTGGTATCACAGCAATTGAGCGATGTGTCGGATGATGAGGTGCTGCGCCAAGCGCTGACTCATTATTTCGTCCGTCCATTCAAGTTTGATGTCTTTAATCAATTCCATCATGAGGCGGATCTTCAACTCAATGAAGTGTATACATTTGCAAGTCGAATATTTTATCAGCCGCAATCCTTTCATGAGCAATCGGTTCACATCCTGAATCACTTATATGCCCAGTCAACACACCCGCAGA
Source organism: Paenibacillus marinisediminis (assembly GCF_054343325.1). Taxonomy (NCBI): domain Bacteria; kingdom Bacillati; phylum Bacillota; class Bacilli; order Caryophanales; family Paenibacillaceae; genus Paenibacillus; species Paenibacillus marinisediminis. The sequence goes on along the minus strand of NZ_JBTGUH010000001.1, from coordinate 665,742 downwards.
TTAAGCCGGGTGATCTCTATGTCGCGCACTTTACGAATGTGTTGTATGGAAACTTCAGCGTCGATGCCATCGGTATCTTTAAGTCGGAGAATAAAGATACGTTCCTGCAGGTGAAGCAGCAATCGGAGAACGAGCTGGGGGTATCTGTTCAAGAAGGCGTGAACATTAAGAAGCTGGACAAAGGGTGTTTGATCTTCAATATTTACGCGGATTCTGGCTTCCGAGTATGTATCGTGGACACAGGCAGCCGAGCCAATGAAGAGGCGCAGTATTGGAAGGAGGACTTCCTGCAGCTGAAGCTGGTAGAGGACGAGCATTATTATACAGATGCGGCGATTCAAATGTGCAGCGAGTTCTATGACAGTGTTATCGCGCCAGCGGCCGAGCAGCCGGAGAAGAAGGAGAAGCTGGAGTTCATTAGCAGCACGATGGAGTACTTTGCGAAGAATGACACGTTTGAGCCGGAAGCCTTCGTCGAGACCGTACTCCCAGAGCGTCCAGAGCACAAAGAAATGTTCAAGGCGTATAAGGAGACGTACGAGGAAGTGAACGACCTGCCTCCATTCGATGCGATGCCGATCTCGCAGGTAGCGTTAAAGAAGGTGAAGCGAACGATTCAGAACAATATCCGCACCGATACAGGCATTGAATTGAAGCTGAAGAATGAGGAAGCCTTCCCTTATCTGGAGCGAGGCTATGACGAAGAGCGCCAGATGTATTATTACAAGGTATATTTCAACGAGGAAGAATAGCGAGGGATGCCCGCTAATCATGAATAGACCGTTCGCGAAGCAGCGAGCGGTCTTTTTGTTTAATCTATCGGATTTGCTGCTTTCTCTATTAATTGACCAGTGATAAATAATTATGGCTCGAAATGGCGAACGCTTTAGCGCATTGTGGAGCATAGGATGATCAACTGCAGACCCTAGTTTAGTTTGTAAAATGATAGGATATTCATACAATCAGATAGAGTAGAGCGGACATATTGTATAGGGTACGTATGTTGAAGGGGTGGTTCTCATGCGCAGGGTATCGAAAGAACAGGCCGCAAAGTGGGTAGGCGAGCATATCCGTGCAGTTCGCAAGGACGGATCTGTTGTAACAGGCAGACTTCTTGAAGTATCTGGGAATAGGCTTATCTTGGAACAAAGAACGAGTAAAGGCGCTGGGACGAGAGCGTTACTAGCGCTTGCGCTATTCGACTTACTAGCTATAGGTACGCTAGCTAGCGGTTCATTTGGCTTTGGCGGATTTGGCGGCGGACCGTTTGGATCCGGTGGTTTCGGCGGCTTCGATAACGGCTTCGGTGGAGGATTTGGTGGTGGATTCGGCGGCGGATGCGGGTGCGGGTGTGGGCCATTTGGCTGCTTTCGCGAATAAAAATAGAAATCAGCAGGTCGTATGAGGATACGAGAGCGAGCACGCAGCCCGGAGCTGGGGACTCCGGGCATACATACATGTCACAAGATTTTTTCCATTTCATAGCATTTAAAGTCAGGCAGATAACCGGTCACGTAATATCCCGCGCGCTCGTAGAATAGACGAGCCTGTTCATTCCCGAGGTCGAACAACAGAATCGCTGACTGGCAATAACTCTTGCGACCCGCAGATTCTGCATGTGCAAGCAATCGGGTTCCAATGCCCTTTCGCTTCGAATCATGCTTGACAGCGATCAGGTCAATAATTAATTTATGTTGTATGACAAGGATGTGAACGAAGCCAATTACACGATCATGCTTGTCGGTTTCTACAAAGGTAATGCCGCGCTTTAATCGGATTGGCAGATCATGTTTCACTTGTTCGCCATGGATCATATTGTTCGATTTGGGTATCAATTCCGTGGTAACCAACTGCAGAATATCACGGTCATCTAGTTTCGGATCCCGAAGCCGAAGCATAGTCATTCCTCCGGATTGTAAGCCTAATATCACATATCTGGGATGGCTTTACAGCATCTATGTTGGGATATCGTATGAAGAAGCGCATGCAATTGGAACAACAATATTTTAAAAACGACCTATTGACTCGGTTAAAGTGTCGGACTATAATGTTCCTAAACATTCGGTAACACGAACAGCAATATTATCCAACGGCTATGAAGAGGACGAAGACTTAGGGCTCTTTTGAACAGAGAGCGTGCGGAGATCAGCTGAAACCGACGCCAATACCCCTATGATCGAGCTCACCTCGGAGCTGTTCTTCTGAAACGATGACGAAGATCCAACCATTAGCGTTCTTTGATCCTACACATCGAATTAGGAAGAATCGTCAGACGCGCGTTAGGCGTCGAAGTATGCAGTGCGCATACTTCCGGAGGCTTCGCATTGCGAAATGTGAAGTGAAATCGGGTGGTACCACGGAAGATCAACCTTTCGTCCCTATTCAGCATTCTATTGGAATGGCTGTGCAGGGCGAAAGGTTTTTTTGTTAGCTTGATCAAGATATAAAGGAGGATGGCGAATGAGCGCACATCAAACGACAATGCGATCAAAAGAAGAATTACGAGAGAAATGGTCAAAGCCTGAGGTCATTACAGGCTCAGAAATCTTGCTCCGCAGCTTGTTGTTGGAAGGTGTAGAGTGCGTCTTCGGTTATCCAGGTGGAGCAGTGCTGTACATTTATGACGCGATGCACGGATTCGACGACTTTAATCACTTGCTGACACGTCACGAACAGGGAGCAATACATGCGGCAGATGGCTATGCTCGCGCAAGCGGCAAAGTCGGTGTCTGCATCGCGACATCGGGACCAGGTGCGACGAACCTCGTGACAGGCATCGCGACCGCCTACATGGACTCTATACCGCTCGTAGTTATCACAGGCAATGTGGCAACGTCACTCATCGGAACCGATGCTTTCCAAGAAGCGGATATTACAGGCATAACGCTGCCGATTACGAAGCACAGTTATTTGGTTCGAGACGCTGCAGACTTGCCAAGAGTCATTCATGAAGCGTTCCACATTGCGAATACGGGTCGTAAGGGTCCTGTACTTATCGACATTCCGAAAGATGTGTCCGCTGCTAAAGTCAAGTTCAAGCCAGTTGATAAAGTCAATCTCCGAGGCTATAACCCGACAGTTCAGCCGAATAAGCATCAAGTGGATAAGATGCTGAAGGCGATCAAACACGCGGAACGGCCAGTAATATTGGCTGGCGGAGGAATTGTACACTCCGGCGCTCATGAAGAACTGTTGGAGTTCGTGAAGAAGACGGGAATTCCGGTAACAACGACATTGCTTGGACTAGGCGGTTTTCCAAGCGGTCATGAGCTGTGGATGGGAATGCCCGGTATGCATGGTACCTACACGGCTAACATGGGAATTCAAGAGTCAGATCTGCTGATCAACATCGGAGCGAGATTCGACGATCGCGTAACAGGCAACTTGAATGGTTTTGCACCAAATGCTAAGGTAGTGCACATTGACATTGATCCAGCGGAGATCGGCAAGAACGTTCCGACGGATATCCCTATCGTTGGCGACATCCGCACGACTTTGCAACAAGTCAATACTGCAGTGAAGCACACCGATAAAGCGGAAGCGTGGCGAAGACTGATCCAGCAATGGAAGGCGGAGAAGCCGCTTCGCTACATCGATTCGGATGAAGTGCTGAAGCCGCAATGGGTTATTCAGATGATCCACGATATGACGAAGGGTGAAGCCATCGTAACGACGGACGTTGGTCAACATCAGATGTGGACAGCCCAGTATTATGGCTTCAATCATCCGCGCTCCTTTATTACATCAGGCGGACTTGGCACGATGGGCTTCGGCTTCCCGGCTGCCATCGGCGCTCAGATGGCGAAGCCGGATCGCGTAGTCGTTTCTGTGAACGGCGACGGAGGCATGCAGATGTGCGCGCAAGAGCTGGCGATCTGCGCGATCAACAACATTCCGGTTAAGGTGGTTATCATTAACAACCAAGTACTCGGCATGGTGCGTCAGTGGCAGGAGCTTATATATGATAATCGCTACAGCCACATCGATCTTGCAGGCAGTCCGGACTTTGTGAAGCTCGCTGAAGCATACGGTGTACGCGGCTTCCGCGCCACGAATAAGGAAGAGGCGCGCCAAGCATGGGAAGAGGCGATGAACACGCCAGGGCCAGCCGTTGTTGAGTTCGTCGTAGCCAAGCATGAGAATGTGTATCCGATGGTTACGGCAGGCAGCACAATAGATCAGATGATAATGGGGGATAGCGAATGATGACAACAAAACATACCATCGCCGTTATTGTGAATGATCAGCCCGGTGTCCTCCAACGTGTGTCCGGCTTGTTCGGACGCCGCGGGTTTAATATTGAGAGTATTACAGTCGGAGCTTCTGAAGAGGTTGGATTGTCTCGCATGGTGATTGTTACATCAGGAGACGATCATACACTGGAGCAGATCGAGAAGCAGCTGTACAAGATTATAGATGTTATAAAAGTCATTAACTTAAGCTCACAGTCCATGGTAGGCCGTGAATTAGCCTTGATCAAGGTTAAAGCTGATCATAAGGAACGTCCCGAGATCATCGGTATCGTCGAGACGTTCCGAGCTTCGATCGTCGATATCGGTCCGACAACGCTGGTTGTGCAGGTTGTTGGGGATTCACCTAAGATTGAAGCGATGATTGAGCTGCTGAAGCCGTATGGCATTCGCGAGATCAGCCGAACAGGCATTACGGCTATGATTCGCGGCTCGATAACGGATGCGAAGTAATAACGCATATATGCAATAACCACCCTCCAGATGAGGGGGTGTATGAAGGGGCAAGCGGAATTGCCTCTTCACACACCCGCATTCATCTGGGGATCAGCAATACATCTACTATAATGGAACTAATATGAGGAGGAATCATACGTATGGCAGTTACAATGTACTATGAAAAAGACGCAGACTTCGGAGTATTGCAAAACAAAACAATCGCAGTAATCGGCTACGGAAGCCAAGGACATGCTCAAGCGCAAAACTTGCGTGACAGCGGTCTTCAAGTTATCATCGGTCTTCGTGAAGGTAAATCCGCAGAGAAAGCACGCCAAGATGGCTTTGAAGTCATGTCTGTTGCTGATGCGACAAGCCGCGCGGACGTTGTACAAATCCTGATGCCTGATGAAACTCAAGCATCAGTATATAACAATGAGATCGCACCTAACTTGAAAAAAGGCGCTGCGTTGATGTTCTCCCACGGTTTCAACGTTCACTTTGGTCAGATCATCGCACCTAAGGACAATGACGTATTGCTCGTAGCGCCTAAGTCCCCAGGTCATCTTGTACGCCGCACTTATGTGGAAGGCTTCGGCGTTCCTGGTCTGATCGCGATCGAGCAGGATGCAACTGGCAACGCGAAGGCAATCGGTCTCGCTTATGCAAAAGGTATCGGCTGTACTCGCGCAGGCGTTATCGAAACTTCCTTCAAGGAAGAAACAGAAACGGACTTGTTCGGTGAGCAAGCGGTATTGTGCGGCGGCATGAGCGCGCTCGTTAAAGCAGGCTTCGAGACATTGACAGAAGCAGGCTACGCTCCAGAAATGGCATACTTCGAGTGCTTGCATGAGCTTAAGCTCATCGTTGACTTGATGTATGAAGGCGGTCTTGCTACAATGCGCGATTCCATCAGTAATACTGCGGAATACGGCGACTATGTAACAGGTCCTCGCATCGTAACAGATGAGACGAAGAAGGCGATGAAAGAAGTGCTTTCCGACATTCAGCAAGGTAAATTCGCTCGCGACTTCATCTTAGAAAACCAAGCTAACCGTGCATTCCTGACGGCAACTCGTCGCAACGAAGCTAATCATCCGATCGAAGTGGTCGGCGGCCAATTGCGTGAAATGATGCACTGGATTAAGAAGTAATCGTTGAACGGTGCTCAGAGCATAGTTTAGTGAGGCGATTGCGTACTGCGTCCGCCCGTCGTAAGGCGGGTGGGCGTTTTTTATTATCGGAGACACGACGACATTGAGGAGGTACGGGATGCGTAAAATATATTTGTTTGATACGACTCTGCGTGACGGCGAGCAATCCCCGGGCGTGAACCTGAATACGAGAGAGAAGCTGGAGATTGCTCATCAGCTAGAGCGACTCGGCATTGACCGCATCGAAGCAGGCTTCCCTGCCGCTTCACCTGGAGACTTGGCATCAGTCAATGCAGTAGCGAGAGCGGTTAAGCAGGCTTCGGTAGTTGCGCTAGCCCGTTCACGGACACAGGATATCGATGCTGCTTATGAAGCGCTGAAGGGCGCTCAAGACCCGAGCTTGCATCTGTTCCTGGCATCATCACCGATCCATCGCAAGCATAAGCTGCGGATGACGAAAGAGGAGATGCTCGAAGCAGCGGCAGCAGCCATTAAGTACGCGAAGAAGTATTTCAGCAAGATCGAATTCTCGCCGGAAGATGCAGGACGCACAGAGCTCGACTTCCTCTGCGAAGTGACCGATATGGCGATTAAGTCGGGAGCTACTGTCGTTAACATTCCGGATACGGTCGGCTTCCTGACTCCATATGAGTACGGGAACATATTTAAAATGCTGAAAGAAACGGTGCCCGGAATTGAGAAGATCCAATTGAGCGCTCACTGTCACGATGACTTGGGTATGGCAACAGCCAATGCGCTCGCTGCCATTATGAATGGCGCGGATCAGATCGAAGGCACGATCAATGGAATCGGCGAGCGCGCAGGTAATACAGCGCTTGAGGAAGTGGCGATGGCGCTTGAAACGAGACAAGAGTTCTTCCAAGCGAAGACGACGCTCGTGCTCTCCGAGATCGCGCGCACGAGCCGCATGGTCAGCAAGCTGACAGGCATGGTTGTGCCGGGTAACAAGGCTATCGTCGGCGCTAACGCGTTCGCGCATGAGTCCGGTATCCATCAAGACGGCATGCTGAAGGAGAAGACGACCTATGAGATTATGTCTCCGGAGACGATAGGTCTGAAAGAAAGCAAGCTCGTACTTGGCAAGCATTCCGGCCGCCATGCGTTCCGCGAGAAGCTGATTGACCTTGGCTATGAGCTGAATGAAGAACAGCTTAACGTGGCATTTGCCAAATTTAAAGACTTGGCGGATAAGAAGAAGGAAGTATCGAACGAAGACATTCTAGCGATGATTGAAGAGAAGCTAATCGATACACCGGAAGTGTTCAAGCTGGAATTTATGCATGTTTCTTATTCCAACCAGTCTGTTCCTACGGGTTCCGTACGCTTACTGACACTGGAAGGCAATGTGCTGCAAGGGTCGGCAGAAGGCAACGGCTCTGTAGATGCGATCTATAATGCAATCGATCAGGCTTCTAACGAAGCTGTTGAATTAAGCGATTACTCCATCAAGTCGGTTACTCACGGCAAGGATGCCTTGGGTGAAGTGCATGTCGTCCTTGATCAGAATGGATTGTCCGAACGCGGTCGAGGTGTCAGCACCGATATTATTGAGGCGAGCGCTCGCGCATACGTTGATGCGTTGAATCGTCTGATTGAGAAGCGGAAGAGTTCTACTGGTCGACGTGATAAGATGAGCCTTATATAGTGCCCATATAAGTGAAGAGACTGTACGTTCTGTCTTACATGACGGAGTGTGCAGTCTTTTTTGCAATGGATAGATCACAAGCGGTTTCTTCGTTATATTCAACTTGATTCATTCGAGGGAAAGCAGTAAGGTAGACTGTAGGATTAATATGTGTTGATTGCCTAAGGGGCTGAATCACGCATATAGAGCAAAGGATTGGTGATTGGTGTTGGAACATAAAGCAAATGTTAGATTAACCTCTCTATCTCATAAAGGCGGCTGCGGCTGCAAGATCGGCCCCGCTGATCTGATGCAGGTGTTGAAGGAGCTGCCGCAGAGCGAGCCTCACCCCGACCTGCTCGTAGGACTCGAGACTAGTGATGATGCAGGCGTGTATCGACTAAATGATGAGATGGCGCTAGTACAGACCGTCGATTTCTTTACACCGATTGTGGACGATCCCTATTCATTTGGCCAGGTTGCGGCTGCGAATGCGCTCAGCGATGTATACGCTATGGGAGGCAAGCCGCTGACGGTGTTGAATATCGTGGCGTTCCCGATCTCTACGCTGGACAAGTCGATTCTGGCAGATATATTGCGCGGCGCGGCTGATAAAGTGCGCGAAGCGGGTGCTACGCTCGTGGGCGGGCACTCCATCGATGATCCGGAGCCGAAGTTCGGCCTTGCGGTAACTGGCTTGGTTCATCCAGAGCGCGTCCGCAAGAATGCGGGAGCTCAGGCTGGAGATCGTTTGATTCTGACCAAGCCGATTGGAGTTGGCATTTCGACTACAGCCTTAAAGAATGGGCTGCTGACTGATGCAGAGATCGATCGTGTGACGCAAGTGATGTCGACGCTCAATAAGACTGCTGCTGAAGTAATGGCTGATTATCGCGTTCATGGCTGTACGGATGTAACTGGCTTTGGTTTGATGGGTCATGCTATGGAGATGGCTAAAGGCAGCGGCGTAGGGCTGGATATTGAAGCTGAAAAGGTTCCGTTCTTGGGACGGGTTCGCGAATTGGCAGAGCAAGGCGCAGTTCCAGGCGGTACGAAAAATAACTTCAAGCACGTTCAGGACAGCATTGAGTTTGATGAGCGGCTGGATCAGATCGCGCGTTGGATGCTGTGCGATGCGACAACCTCTGGCGGTTTGTTGATTGCGGTTCATCCAGAAGATGAAGCAGGCTTGCTCGATCGCCTGATATCTGCCGGAGTTGAAGCATCCGTTATCGGCACAGCGGTTGCTGATCATCCGGGCATGATTAAAGTTGAAGGCGGGCAAGTAGGATAATTCGTGCTTAACCATAGCATTCATAGATCCACGCTCTTCTAGAGCGTGGATTCTTTGTTGTTGAATGTGAGCGCCGGCTTGTCATCATATGCAGAACATTGTATTCTGAAGCGTTTGGTTATGTAATGGCGATTAATGTGGAACAATGGGGAAATATCAGTTAATCTAGTACTAATAACAGTTTCGATTCAAACATGAGGTGATAGACATGCATGATATTACACTTGAGCAGTGTCTTGCTCTCCGCAATGAACAAGGAACCCTAGTGGATGTTCGTTCTTCGGGAGAATTTGAGGAGTTTCATATTCCAGGAAGCATCAATATTCCTCTCTTCAGTGACGATGAACGCAGCGAAGTAGGGACCATATATAAGCAAGTGAGTGTTGAAGCGGCTAAGGAAAGAGGCTTGGAGATTGCATCGGCTAAGCTCCCTGCTCTATATAAGCAGTTCCGTGAGCTGAAAGGACCGATCGTCATCTATTGCTGGCGTGGAGGTATGCGAAGTCGAACGATGGCAACGGTGATGACGTTGATGGGAATGAAGGTTTTTCGCTTGAATGGGGGAATACGCAATTACCGTCAATGGGTACAGGATCGACTGGAGCATTATGTGCTTGAAGCTCCTTGCATAGTTATCGCCGGCCATACAGGGACAGGGAAGACAGAACTTCTGACGGGGCTTGCGCAGGATGGATATCCTGTGTTGGATCTGGAAGGACTCGCAGCTCATCGCGGTTCGATCTTCGGGCATATTGGCTTGGCGCCGCGCAATCAGAAGATGTTCGACGCTCTGCTGGTTGAGCGGCTGGATGAGCTTAAACTGGGACATGCGCCGTACATCATGCTGGAAGGAGAGAGCCGCCGTCTTGGCAAAGTAATGCTTCCTAACTTCCTGATGGAGGCGAAGCAGCGGGGCAGAGTCATTCAGATCAACATGCCGACGGAAGAGCGAGTTCGCAATCTGTTGAAGGACTATGACCCGACACAGCATAAGAATGAGATTATTGCAGCTTTCGAGCGAATTCATCGCCGATTGCATACTCCGGTAGCACAGCAGATTCGAGAGTCGCTAAATCTTGAACAATATGAGGCAGCTGTCGCGCTTATGCTGGAGCATTATTATGATCCTCGTTATGAACATGCTGCTCTGAAGTATGAGCAGGATGCAATCGAGATCAACGCCAGCAATGTGGTTGAAGCAGATCATATAATTCGGGAACAACTTAAGATTAAGAAATACGCTTAACGATAATGGACCTTGCACATCGTAATAGGGGACTGACCCTATTGCATGATGCAGGGTCTTTTTGCTGAGAGAATTAACGAATATGAGATTGATAAGAGTGTGGTTATAGTTATTACCTATAAAAATCATAGATTTTATATCTTGGTCAAACCGTGTATTCGTATGTTACAACAGGAGTAATAGAGATCGAACGAGGAGGGCTATAGATGTCAGAGGTTAAACAGATTGCAGTAATCGCGGGTGACGGGATCGGTCCGGAAGTGGTCGCGGAAGCGATAAAAGTGATGAAAAAAACAGAAGAGCTGTTCGGATTGTCCTTTGAATTTGAGCGTGGCTTGTTTGGCGGAATCGCAATCGATGAGAAGGGAACGCCGCTTCCGCAGGATACGCTTGAGATGTGCCAGCGCGCTGATGCAGTGCTGCTTGGAGCAGTTGGCGGTCCGAAGTGGGATACGAATCCGAAGGAGCTTCGCCCTGAAACAGGCCTGCTTGGCATTCGCAAGGCGCTTGGCTTGTTCTCCAATATCCGACCGGCTGTCGTGTTTGATTGCCTGAAGGATGCCTCGACATTGAAGCCGGAAGTGCTGGAAGGCACCGATCTTATCGTCGTGCGTGAGCTGACCGGCGGCATCTACTTCGGAGACAAGCTGCGCCGACAAGGAGCGCATGGCGAGGAAGCGGTTGACACTTGCGTGTATAACGTGCAAGAGGTTGAACGCATTGTTCGTCAAGCGTTCGAGATCGCTCAGAAGCGCCGCAAGAAGCTTGCTTCGGTGGATAAAGCGAATGTGCTCGAAACATCCCGCCTCTGGCGCGAAACGGTTATTCGTGTAGCACCGGATTATCCGGATGTAGAGCTGGAGCATGTGCTCGTGGACAACTGCGCGATGCAATTGCTGCGTCGTCCGTCCAGCTTTGACGTTATTGTTACGGAAAATATGTTCGGTGACATATTGAGCGATGAAGCGGCAATGCTGACGGGCTCGATCGGGATGCTGGCTTCCGCATCTCTAGGAGAGGGAAGCTTCGGTTTATACGAGCCTGTCCATGGCTCAGCGCCGGATATTGCGGGCCAAGGCATCGCGAACCCTATCGCAACTATTCTATCAGTAGCGCATATGTATCGCTTAACGTTTGATTATGCGGAAGCGGCGGATGCCATAGAGAATGCGGTAAAAGAAGTGCTTGATGCGGGTCACCGCACCAGTGACATAGCTGTCGATCGCTCCAATGCAATCGGCACGAGTGCGATGGGTGATTTGATCGTGGCGGCGCTTAGCAAGCAAGCAGTTACAGCTTAATACATGAAGCCTTTATAATGGCCGATGTCGGGAAACGGGGACATCGGCCATTGTTATGTTTTGTTCTAGTTGAGAATCATTCGCAACAAATTCGACACAATTTATAATAAATCTAAATAAATAATTGCTTTAATCTTGACATCATTATTGTGCAGTGATACCATTCTATATGTGAGCTGATTCATCAAGACTATGATCAACTCGACATATAATCACAAGAATGACTACACACATATATAAGGAGGATTTATTAAAATGGCAGAACGTTTAGTAGGAAGACAAGCTCCAGATTTCAACATGGAAACAGCAACAGGTGATGGACAAGGATTCGGCGCAGCACAATTGTCCGATTATCGTGGTAAATGGTTGATCCTGTTCTTCTATCCACTCGACTTTACATTTGTTTGCCCAACTGAAATCACAGCTATGAGCGCAGCAGCAGGTGAGTTCAGCAAGCTGAACACTGAAGTACTGGGTGTATCCATTGACTCCGTACACAGCCATAAAGCATGGATCAACACAGCTAAAGAAGATGGCGGCCTTGGCAAATTGAACTTCCCGCTTGCTTCCGATATCACGAAGAACGTTGCTCGTGAATACGGCGTATTGATCGAAGAAGACGGTGTTGCGCTTCGCGGCTTGTTCATCATCGATCCAGAAGGCGAATTGAAATACCAAGTTGTTAACCACAACAACATTGGTCGCAGTGTTGATGAAACACTTCGCGTTCTTCAAGCTCTGCAATCCGGCGGATTGTGCCCAATCAACTGGAAACCAGGCGACAAGAACCTGTAAGATTAGACGAATTCACTGTGTGTAATCACTAAATATAGAGCTGTATAAGCTCGAGTCAACAACAGCAGAAGCCCCGCTGAGGATACGATATCCGAGCGGGGCTTCTGTTATGACTAATCATCGAGCGATCACTTCTTCGTATATTTTTCGTGTTGATACGGCAATCGTGTTCCAGTCGTATTTTGAACGAACCTTGCGTGCTGCCGCCAGTGAGAAGCGCTGGGCTTTGTCGCGGTCGCGCAGCAGATCCACTGTGTGCCATGCAAGAGACTCCACATCGCCTGGCGGTGTCTTATAACCATCGCGATCGTGATCAATGATTTCAGCTAGTCCGCCAGTGTCTGATACGACGACAGGAATGCCTGCTCCCATAGCCTCCAAGGCTACGATGCCAAATGGTTCATACAAGCTTGGGAACACGCAAACGTCCGTTACCTGGAATAGCTTATCTCGAATGTCACTATCGACGAAGCCTATGAGATGAACGCAGTCGTCAAGCATTAATTCATGAATGATGGCCTTTAATTGTGATGCCATAGGCCCCGCACCAGCTATAATCAGACGGGCATGCTTCATGGTCTGCCTAATAAGCGGAAGAGCGTGAAGCAAGACGTGGATGCCCTTTTCATAGACCAACCTGCCGATACAAAAAAGTACAGGCCCGTCATCTGCAGCATGATGTAGAGGGCTAGGAGCAGATTCAGCGCATTCTACTCCATTCGGTATCATCGTCACTCGCGACAGAGGTACATCGAAGAGCTGATTCACTTCTCGCACCATAGCATGACTGCAGACGATGATATGTTCGGATTCGCGAACGAGCTCGCTTTCCAGATCATGAATACGATGCTGCAGATCGGTATGAACCTCGCCGAGATTGCGGCCGTACTCCGTCGCGTGAATCGTAGTAATAAGCGGCAGATTATAGGTATGCTTCAATTCCTTTGCTGCGATATACACGAGCCAATCATGGGCATGTACGAAATCGAACTGTACACCGTTATTGTTCATTAGTGCTTCTACACCATCGATCATGGCGATATTCATCTGCAATACCCAATCCATAAAGCCGATGGGGGTTTCAGACTTCGGTACAGGAACACGGTAAATATGAACCCCGTCCATGACTTCATAAGGGGGACTGCCAGGGACATCTCTTGTCATGACGTGAACCTCGCACTGCTTAGCTGCGAGATGGCGCGACAGCTCGTAAACGGCGCGTGAAAGTCCGCCAATCACAAGTGGCGGGTATTCCCATGCCAGCATCAATACTCGCTTAATCGCCGCTTTGGGCATAGAATTGCCTGATTCTGAAGTCGATTCTCCTAATAGTAGAAGGCGATAATCTATATTAGGGAAGCATGGGTATTCTGCTTCCATACAATTAAGCTGCTCTTCGTCGTATACTCGCTGCTCCAGCATATCAAGCAGGGTGTGGCAGCGCATAATATGCTCCTTGGTACGTTCCATAGCATAACTAGGAACAGTGTCGGCTTCCATGATAAACGCCCAATCGCTGCTCTCCGCCAGCATAAGCTCGCGAACCGCTTGATTGCAGATACGCTCATGCACTTCTGTGAATCCCCACTTGGGAGGCGCGGCTTCGTTCAGCGTATTTATTAACCGGTCCTCAGCCTGATGGAGATGCTTATAGATCCAATCGTTGCGCTGCATAAGCCACACTTCCGAATATCCGCCTCGCCCCCAGCTGCCTGCCGGTAGATGGGCTCTTTCCGCATCTGGATATCGTTCGATATAATCCGACGGCGTTATGTATTCAAGGCGATCGCTCCAAGCCCCCTGATCAGCATGAAGCTCGCGGAATAGCATTTCAATCCAGAGCGGCCCTTCGAACCACCAGTGTCCAAACAACTCCGCGTCATACGGGGACACGATCAACGGCGGTTTTTCGCAATCTGGGTGCAGCCCCCAGTAGGTGTCAATTTGGTTCAGTCTGCTGTTTATGAAATGCCTTGCATGCACCCGCGCGCGTAACCGTGCCCGGTCTTCGTCATACCAAGCTTTATGATCCTTCTGGCCCGTTACGCGGTAATACTTCAGACCTGTATTTACGCGCGTTCCATCACGCAGCACATACGGCTTAATGTAGTTCCACTCGGCTTCGTCATGCCAGCCGAGATCGTATCCGATATCGCGGTAATACTCGCGATAGTCGGGATGGCCAGGATAGCCGCAGGACGAATCCCACACCTGCCGTGATGATTCGAGATCACGGCCGAAGGCATATGTGCGTTCGTCTACGAGTATGGGACGAAGTGTGCTTGCCAGTGGAGCGGGGTCAGCATCTGTGATGCCATGCATATCAACAATAAAGTAGCTGAGCCCGCTCTTGCGCAGCAGAGGCGTCAAGTGCGGTGTATACCCGCACTCTGGCAGCCAGATGCCGCGCGGCCGCACTCCAAAATGCCGTTCATGCTCTCGAACGCCAATTTCTATTTGTGCCTCAACAAGCTTTTCATTGTATATGAAAGGCAAATAAGCATGAGTCGCAGCACAGGTCATGAGTTCAAGGAATCCTAATTCTTGATATTGGCGAAACTGCCCAATCATATCACGATCCCAGTTTCGATAATGACACAGCCACTGTTGCCAACGATCCCTATACATAGCAGCAACTTGCTTCTGCTCCGGACAATCATTTAAACGTTCTACTTCAAGGGTTGTTAGATGAATATTACTTAACAGATGCTGTTCATACCGCTCCTTCAGCAGTGAATCCTCCATCAATGCAAGCAAGGTAGGTGACAGTGTCATGGTTATACGAAACGGTATTCCTTCTCGTTTAAGCCGTTTGAACATATCGATCAGCGGTATGTAAGTTTCGGTCATCGCTTCAAAGAACCAGCGTTCTTCTAATTTTCCTGCTTCGTCCTTATGTCTGACATAAGGCAAATGTGCGTGCAATATGAATGAAGCATATCCTCTTTTAATAGGGAATGTTTTGTCGTTTAATGGGGTTGTCATGTTTCGACTCCTTTTGATATGGGAAATGAAGAAGCGGATTCACAACAGAATACAGTGTATAGGTTGAAAATTGTTCAAATGGCGAATACGATTCGCTCATTTCATCGGAGAAATGGGATATGGCACTGATGGAGGTATAGGATTCAAGGTTATCTTGAAGCAACTGAGTTTCAGAGTTAACAGGCTCATTGCGAGGTACCTGTGATACTTCTGATCGAAGCAGTGATATGAACTGGTAATCAGGATTCATGATTCCGTACTCAACTCGATAGGATGCGCTCGGATTTACGTTGCGGAAGTACCATGAGCCCTGCTCGTCTACTGTTGTATCGGAGTAGTGAACAGGCAAGGCGTGTTCATGGGCTTGACGATATTGAAGCAATCGAACTTGTTTCGTCAAGTCATTCCAATGGGAGCGATAATGCTCGGCGATCAGTTGCTTGCGTCTTTCATGCAGTTCCCAGTATGCGAAGAGTGTATAGGGGGTTTGTACCATTAAATGAATAAAGGAATGATTATAGCGATAAGGCCATGCCGCTAAGTATGCTGATTGCCGAATCATAAGGGGCTCCTTTCTGCGATAGGCTGAGCTTTCCTATAATACTATTGATTGAATTATCCTCTCCTATCATCATATCCTGTATAATTGGGTTATATGTCTAACGAATTGCAGAGATAAAGATATCCAAGAACACTATGATTCTATTTGATAATATATGATAAAAAGTACATAATAATAAAATCTAGAATAAGACTTTAGTCTCCATTTTCTTCAAAATAAAGGAATCAGTCATGCCATAATCGAATATGCATCAACACATGAACCTCAAGAAAACGCTTGAGCGATTTGTGACAATACAAACGATACCATCAATCATTAAGGAGGGAGAACATGAGCTTTTGCTGCGGGGCAAGTATGATTGGCACTCAAGGCAGTTTACAACACTATCGGACAAGGATTCATAATGTTCCCCTGTTGCTGTGTCCGGTCTGTCAACGAATTGAAGTCCATTATCTTGTAGAAAATGAATACTCAATACTAACGGAGTATGCGCAAATCGATGGAGTAGAGGAGATCGACTTTCAGGAATATGTGACTCAGGACGATAGTCGTTTGCTGGAAAATTGCATAAACAATGAAAATGAAGATCCATTGGACCTTGTGCGCAGCCAGATTGACTCTGCCCTTGACCTGCTTGCCTTAGCAAAGCAGTGGGGAGATTTGCAATGGGAGATGCAGCTTAAACGCCGCTTAGCGTTAATGAGCAGAAGAAAAGCTCAGATCATGAAACAAAAATGAATGTTTAAGCTCGTGCATAATTAAATTTAGATTACTTTTAGCGTTTTCCCTTTTTTTTGCTAATATTCGACATTAATTCATCTTGATTTTGTAAGGTGTAATTTTTATGATAGTAACTACCAATTAATGTATTTGACATATTTGTGAATATGATAATTTTTCACAAACGATTGCAAATTGCAGGCAGATACTGCAATGGGGTGATACATTTTGAATGGTCTTATCGCCGATCATCGAAAATTGCAACTAGAGTGGAAGCAAAGCTATATTCGTCATCTTCGAAAGTTTATGTTAACTGGACATGCTGATGATCTAGCGCAAGCCAAGAACAATGCCAAGTGCGTCATTCAACAACAACCTTACGACATAATGTGTCTCCATGAAGAAACGATGTATATGATGATATCACACGTTGAAATAAACGAGGCGATGATTATGTCTCATCGTTCACTCGCTTATTTAATGGAAAGCTTGTCCGTGATTGCTGCGGAACAGGATAGTAAGGAGGGGGAGGAACTGGCACTTCATTCATTTCGTGATCCTTTACTGCAGTCAGCTCATAGCATCTTGTTAAGACAAGACCCACGCAATAACTATGAAAATGTACTGCAGCAGATGGACAGCGCAATTGTATTATTTAGTGAGGAAGGATTTTTGTCCTTTATTAATGTGGAGACAGCCAAGATTCTTCAAGTAGCTCGCAAAGAATTGGTTGGCTGTACATTGTTGGATTTGCTGCGACATCCTTTACTTGCTCGCGATAAGCGCAAAATTATTCTGCGAATTTATCGTGAGACTATTGTGCTGCGGAAACGGTACCATGAAGTTACCGATAAGCAGGGTCATACATATGTTGTAACCTTTACTTATGGAGATCAGATGGATGGCAATTATTTATACAGTATCAAGGATGTATCGGATTTCAAAAGAATTGAACATTCTGCAGTACAGAATGACAAGCTCGCAATACTCGGCAAGATTGCCGCTGCGATTGCGCATGAGATCCGCAACCCACTAACTTCAATACGCGGGTTTATCCAACTGCTTAGACCTCATCTCATGCAGCTTGGTAAGGATGAATATGCCCGCATCATTTTAGCCGAGATTGATCGAGCTAACGATATTATTTATGAGTTTCTTAATTCTTCTAAACCAACCGCGCCTTTTACTTCAGTAGTACCTATTACCTCGCTGATTCGAGAAGTTATCATGCTTACAGAGAGCGAAGCGCTTATGAAAGGATGCGTTATCTCGCTGGAAGAGCAAGCTTCAGACAGCTCCATTCTCGTATCCATTGATGTTAAACAGATCAAGCAGGTCTTTCTAAACATGATTCGCAATGCGATCGACGCCCTTGTAGAAATGCGCAACACGCGAGCGGGCCTGATTGAGATTAGTGCGAAGCTCGAGGGTAAATATGCAGCCGTTTCAATTCGAGATAACGGTAAAGGCATGGATGATCGAACATTGGAACGATTGTTTGATCCATTTTTTACGACGAAGGATGATGGTACTGGCCTGGGATTATCCGTCAGCTACCAGATCATTCGCAATCACGGCGGCACAATAGAGGTGAATTCCAAGCAAGGTGAGTGGACAGAATTCGTAATCCGGTTACCGATAGCTCTCGCGAGTGTGATATAATCAGCGATAGTTATTTTACTCTAATTATAGAAGGATGAGTGACCATGAATCTGACCAATACACAATGGCTTCGTGAGTTGACAGTACAAGCATCCGCTCAAAGCGCCATGCAAGTGGAAGCAGAAGCGCTTATCGTTATAGCTTCCAAGTCTGAATGGGAACAGAGCGCCTATGCTGTGCCAGGCAGCACATCTATTGAGGATGCCGTACATACAGGTTTGTATGAGGCAGGTGCGAACAGCATTCATGTAGTGCCTGTTCGTGAAGGGAACGTAAAGTATATTATCGCCGTTGGACGGAAGGAAGGTCAGCTTACAGCTAACGATCTTCGTGTGATGATGGCGAATGCAGCTAAGAAAGCGATTAAGCTTGAAGTGAAGCGAGTTGCAGCAGTAATTCCAAATGAACTTCTTGGCATGACAGACTTAAATGATGTTAAAACGTTATCACATGCTATGGTAGAAGGCTTTATGCTGGGAGCCTATCAGCGAGTTACATATAAGAAGGATGCGAATCCAGTTTATGCAGTAGAATCTCTTGCGCTAATTGGAGAGGGATTGGAAGCAGAACATTGGCAGAAAGGCGCTGAGAATGGTCAGGCATTTGCGATCGGCACAACAATCGCTCGTGATCTGACGAATCTGCCTGGCAACGTACTAGTTCCTAGTACTTTAGCAGACTATGCCATGTCTTTGGCTGAAACATATGGCTTCGAAGCTCATGTTTTGGATGAGAAGGAGATTGAAGCGAAAGGTATGGGCGGCTTGCTAGGAGTAGGCAAGGGCAGCGCTAACCCACCTCGTATGATCGTTCTTAAGTACCAAGGAAAAGAGCAGTGGGAAGATGTACTTGGTCTTGTTGGTAAAGGAATAACGTTTGACACTGGTGGTATCTCGTTGAAGACAGCGGCAGGCATGGATGAAATGATCTGTGATATGGGCGGTGCAGCGACTGTTCTTGGAGCGATGGCTGTTATCGGTCAGCTTCGTCCGCAAGCGAACGTTGTATGTGTCGTACCTTCGGCAGAAAATATGCCTTCTTCCTCTGCCATGAAGCCAGGAGATGTGCTGACTACTTATAGCGGTCGAACAATGGAAGTATTGAATACAGATGCTGAAGGTCGTCTGGTACTGGCTGACGGAATGACCTACGCTAAGGAGCAAGGCGCTGCTAAGTTGATCGATGTGGCAACGTTGACAGGCGCAGCGGTTGTCGCTTTCGCCGATGTAACGACTGCGGCATTAACAAATAATGATGAGTTGATGGCGGAACTTATTGCAGCATCAAAACGTACAGGCGAATACCTGTGGCAGATGCCATCGCATCCAGAATATTGGGAGCTGCTGAAAAGCGATGTTGCAGATGTGCGCAACAGCTGCGGCCGCGGAGGCGGTATGATTACAGCTGGACTTTTTGTCGGCACATTTGCGGACGAAGTGCCTTGGGTTCACCTGGATATCGCGGGCACCGCATTTTTGAGCAAGCCTCGTGGTGTTGAT
Source organism: Paenibacillus marinisediminis (assembly GCF_054343325.1). NCBI lineage: Bacteria > Bacillati > Bacillota > Bacilli > Caryophanales > Paenibacillaceae > Paenibacillus > Paenibacillus marinisediminis. The sequence continues at coordinate 646,194 of NZ_JBTGUH010000001.1, read as the reverse complement.
CCAAAGGGTGCGACGGGTGTAATGGTACGTACGATTGCAGAAGCAGTTATGCCGTCATAGTATAGATTGGAAGCATACAAGAGGAACGTCCCCTATGTCATGGATATGACAATACGGGGGCGGGCCTCTTTTTTATTGCAGTTGAACCAGCAGTATATGTCTCAGAGAGTATCGGTCTAATCTCCCCAAGGCTCAGGACAGGTTAGTGCGTTCGGGATGAGGGACGTGAGTGGGATACGGAAAAGTCGTTCAGCTACGTAGGTGGTATATGTCTCAGAGAGTATCGGTCTAATCTCCCCAAGGCTCAGGACAGGCTAGTGCGTTCGGGATTAGAGACGTGAGTGGGATACGGAACAACATGCAGCTACGTAGGTGGTATGTGTCTCAGAAAGTATCGAACTATTCTCCCCAAGGCTCAGGTGCCGAATACGGCGTATTCTCGGAAATTTTACCTATAGGAAATGATGCTTGTGCAAGTAAAGGACAGCTCGAAAAATATCAATCTATTAAATGTTATTTAACAAGTGATCCACGATGAAGGAGATGGGTGCACTAAATAATAGATGTTATGCTCCCTGAAGATGATCCCGAAATTATTAGAGTAATAAGTTTATGCGGCAAGTTGAAGAGTGGAAGATAGTTTGCGTCTGGAAATGGAACCATAGCGAGCAGACAAAGACATGCTCATTAAGAGCTCCCACGCCGAAAAATGTTCAGAAATTGCATTGGATCGAAAGCAGAATTCATCTAAATAGCGTTGCAAATATGTTGGTCCGATACCGTGAAAAGTATCAATCATCCATCTGCGGGCACGCTGGAATTGCTTTTTTAAGTAGGCAAATTGAATTGTTCTGAAGGGCTGTTTGATAATTGTTATTTCCTCAACATTTGCACAGGTGTGACGCTCAATGAATTGGCTGCATGCTGCAGGGTGCAAAGACTTGCTGATAAGCAGCTGACGATCAACTTTCTTGATCTTAAGGTTGATGATCTCTTCATCTAATGAGACGGATGCGGCGACAATAAGGGGGATCTCGCGTGAACTAAGCTCATATAGTGCTCTAAACGGGGGCTTAGCATGGTACTCTACGACGCCTTGAACGGTTCCCTCCAATGGAGAGTCTGAATCAATCGCGCTAATAACGGATCTAACTTTATGGAGCATAGACCAAGCGGTCTTATATGTAACTTGAATGATAGAGCTAAGCTGAACTGCATTGATGGTCATATGATGCTGAGATACCAACCAGATGGTGGTGATCCATTTTACCAATGGAGTTCGACTATTTTCCATAATAGTGTCTGCTGTGAGAGAGGTTTGGTGGTGGCAGGCACTGCACTCATACAGCGGAAGTCGTCGTGTGCTAATGACATAGGCGTGTGAATATTGGCATCTGGGGCATCTGAACCCTTGCGGCCACTTAATCTTATATAAATAGGAGACACAAGTCTGTTCATCGGAAAAATGATGCGATAGTTCCTCTAGCGTATCCCATGAACCGCAATATTCCATGACTAGCCCTCCTACGTAAGCGAATGTTTGTTCTTAAATACAAGAAAATTATACCAAACAAATGTTCTATAATCAATCAATAAATGTAAAATTTACAATGTTTATTCTTATTACGACGATTGTCAGTTGCGACCGAATTCTGAGCGAAGGGGAGAGCAGTCAGACGGAGTTGAGAGGGGGATATAGCGAAGGAGAAGGAGCGGGAGCGAAGGTGAATGAATGGCCATGGAAGAGAGATCACTTGAAAAATGAAAAGCCCATTCAGTCTGAACGCTGAATGAGCTTATGTATTAAAAGTGGTATTAATGAACGGTACTCGTAACGGAAGCTGCTTTTACAGCTTTTTGAACGCGAGCAGAGGCTTGCGATGTACGACGGTTAAGCATATTGTTAACTACGAGCGCAATGAGAATGAGCGTAGTACCAAACCACTCAGCTGCGGATACTTGATAGCCTTGTAGAACGGAGATGAAAAATGTCGTTGCAGGCACAAAGTTAATAAACAGCATGCCATTTTCAGGCGAGAGCAGCTCCATCCCTCTCATCCACGCGAGAAGCGCGGCTAATCCAGCGATTACGATCATAAATAGCATATGCGGGATAATAGGCTGCAGCTGCGTCATGGTCGGAACGGATAAAGATCCGCTTATCGTCATGCCCCCGGTAATTATCACGGATGTTGCAGACCCCAAGATACAAGTAAGAGTTGAGTAACGAAGCGCAGACCAGCCTCTAAACTGTCCGCTTCCCACTGAATAGAACACCCAGCCGACGACTCCAATGAACACAGACAGAAGCGGGATTGCTTCGAATTCGCTGCTCGTAAACAAGCTAAAATCCCCTTTAGTCACAACGAATATTACACCGATGAACGCAACTATTACACAAGCCAGTGTAGCGAGTTTCGGCGGCTTTCTAGTGATGACCCACATCAGCAGGATGACAAGCATCGGCATGAAAGATTCCATGATGGAAGCTAACAGCACGCCTGATTTGCCCATTTGCTGTTGACCCCAGAATACGAAGAAATTATAAACAGTGAATGCGAAAGTTCCGAAGATCCAAAGCTTGAAGCCTCTGCCCTCAAATCGAAAAGCGCGGCGTCCTTCCTTGACTAGCAGTATAATGCATAACAGCAATGCAACAGTACCGTAACGCAGGGAACTGAACCAAAAAGGATCAATATGCTTCAATGCGTTCTCTGCAACTGGAAACATTGCGCCCCATGCCGCTGCGGCGAAGAAGCTTAGCAGTGCTCCCAGCCATAAATTCGATTTACTCACCTTACTCACTCCTATGATGATCTCTCTATGATGATTAGTTCGGATCGTGAACCGGATGTTTGATCATGGCATCGATGCACGAACAGCGGCTATTCATTGTCAGATGACAGAGATCATCATATCCCTTTCCAGATATCTTGTAAAACAATTGAAAGTGATTTAAGATATCAATAAAAATGATATCTAAACTAGGTGTAACAGAATTGGGGATAAGGTATGGATTTTAGTGATATTCACATATTCATGTCTGTAGCTGAGCACGGCAGTGTGAGCCGTGCTGCTGAAGAATTAGGCTATGTGCAATCCAATGTGACTGCACGCATTCGGTCACTAGAGCAAGAGATCGGCCATCCATTGTTTCATCGCCATCGCCGAGGAATGACGTTGAATGCAGAAGGGCGCAAGCTTATGATGTACGGGGATCAGATGATGAAGCTTATGAACGAGATGCGCAAGGCGTTTCAGAACGAGAATGATCCCGCAGGTCAACTTCTAATCGGTTCAGTAGAAACAGTCGTTGATTTACCTGATATTCTATCGCTGTTTCACCGACGCAACACCAAGGTTGATCTATCACTCCTAACGGGCGTAACTGAGAAGCTGACAGAGGATGTATTGGGTTGGAAGCTGGACGGGGCGTTTGTAACCGGTCCTGTCGTTACACCGCAGATTGATCAAGTCCCCGTATTCGAAGAGGAACTGGTACTAGTATGTGGGACGAATCGAGAGGAATCGCTGCGGGCACGTTCAGGAGAGGAACTGCTCCATCTGCCGTTGCTCGTGTTTCCAAAGGGATGCGGCTATCGAGCAAAGCTGCAGCTGTGGATGCAAGCCGAACGAATTGCCCCGCATAAGGTGATGGAATTCGGTACACTTGAGACGATACTCGGTACCGTTGTGGCAGGGCTTGGCATCACGCTTGTCCCGCGAGCGGCAGTCGATAAACTGGAACGTGAAGGGGCTGTGCGGCTGTTCCCGATACCTAAACCGTATCAAGCCGTGAGTGTGGTGTATATCCGCCGCATAGACGCTTATATGGGGGAGGCAGAGCGGAAGTTCCTGCAGACGATTGCTGAAATCAGAGAACGGCGAATAGCCGGAGAGAATACATAACCATACAGAAATGCCTGATTGATATTCCTGTGTAGGAATTCAATCAGGCATTTTACTACATATAAAATGTAAATAATTGTCTATTTTATATCAGGCTGTTTGTTTGCAAGCGCTGATTTCATATGAGTATAGTCTGTTGTACCGCAGCCGCTAGAGCAGCTCTTATTCAGGGCGCAGGAAGCGCATGCTCCTTGCTTGCTCTTGCGAACTTGGCGCACAACCGCCCATATGGCATACGCGAAGATACCGCCGACAAGAATAATTTCTATCCATGACATTGCGAAACACTTCCTTTCCGTTTGCTCTCATTATGCAAAGCCTAACAGTTTGCCACCCCAATATACGATTAGCGCAATAACATACGCGGTGACGAGTGCGTATCCCATCGAGAAGAAGGTCCATTTCCAGGATGATGTCTCCCGACGAATAATTCCAACGGTCGCCAAGCATGGAATATACAGCAGCACGAACACGCAAAAGGCGTATGCTGATAGTGGTGTGAATGCTTGTGCGATTTGAGCTTGCAGCATCGCTGTGTCTGGAGCGTGATAGATGATGTTCATCGTTGAAACGACAACTTCTTTGGCCATGAAGCCAGTAACGAGCGCAGCTCCAGCTTGCCATGTGCCGAATCCCAGTGGAGCAAGCAGAGGCGCGACTATTCCGCCGATCATGGCCAGGAAGCTATCGTCCATATCTACATTCAATCCGCCTGGTCCTGCATATGACAGCAGCCAGATGAGTACGGATCCGCCCAAAATAAACGTTCCAGCTTTACGTACAAAGCCTTTCCCTTTTTCCCATGTGCTGAGGAGCAGGGTTTGCCATTGTGGAAATCGGTATGGAGGCAGTTCAACAACGAACACGCTCTCTTCATCCTTCAGCATGCGAGATGAGAACAGCTTTGCCAGAAGTATAGTGAGTACTACGCCAAGCAAATAGAGTGAAAGTACAACAATGGCTTCATTGCCTTTGAAAAAGACACCAGCGAATAACGCGTACACCGGCAATCTGGCGGAACAGGACATGAAGGGAACAAGCAAGGTCGTAATAAGTCGTTCCTTCGGCTGTTCCATCGTACGTGCGGCCATAATTCCCGGGACATTGCACCCGAAGCCGATAATGAAGGGAATGAACGCTTTGCCGTTCAAGCCGACCATTTCCATCAGTCGATCCATTACAATCGTGACGCGAGCCATATAACCTGAATCTTCTATAAATGAAATGAATAAAAATAATGCCAGGATTTGTGGTACGAATACGAGTACTCCACCGACACCGGCAATGATGCCGTCTTCCAGCAATGAGTGTGTAAAGGGCGAAGCTCCAATGCTGTCTAGTGCTGTGGATACCCATTCGGTAAAGGTTCCTCCGATAAATCCGTCAAGCAGATCGGAGAGAGGTGTTCCGATCCATTCAAAAGTAACCTTGAACATTAGAAACATAACGATGATAAAGATCGGAATGCCTAACCATCGGTTTGTAACGATACTGTCAATTCGGTCCGTGATCGTAACGCTAGAATGCTCGCGAGTTGTGCTGCTTAACTGTACGGCATTCCTGATGAAAGCCATGCGAACGGAGCGTATATGCTGCGGAAGATGCAGCGCGCTTCCTTCCGCCTGCAGCTTCGCTTCCGTTTCCTTATAGATAAGCCGCATCGCTTCAGCATCGCGGCTAATTTGATGAGCCCATTGCTGAACTGGCTCATTGCTCTCTAAATATTGAAGCGCGACCCACCGCGCGGGAATGTCTCCCGTGTTCGGCAGCAGCTCGATAAGAGATGCAATGGCCGCCTCCGTAGTTGGGCCATAATCTAAGGATATTTCGGTGCGCGGCTGTTGATGAATTGCTTGCGGTTCCATATTCGCAAGCAATTCCTTAATGCCTTGGTTCCGACGTGCATTTACTCTCCATGCAGGAACTCCGAGTGCGGCTGAGAGCTTGTCTATATCAATAGTAATACCGCGCCCTTCAGCCACATCATTCATATTCAGAGCGATCAACAATGGCGCTCCGTATTCAAGTAACTGTACCGTCAGGTACAGATTGCGTTCTAATTGTGAAGCGTCGATGACATTGAGAATAGCGTCAGGCCTCTCACTCATCAGATAATGAACTGCGACACTTTCGTCTTTAGACACTGGCTGCAGCGAATAAATACCCGGCAGGTCTACTAATGAGGAGGCCTGATTGCGAAGCAATCCGACTTTTTTCTCTACAGTAACGCCGGTCCAGTTGCCTACATATTCATACGACTTCGTTAGTGCATTAAATAGAGAGGTCTTGCCTGTGTTAGGGTTGCCTAACAGGGCGGTGTCCCAAGTTGTCATCCGATTACCACCCCGATACGCAATGCTTCACGCCGGCGAAGTCCGAATAGTTGACCGTTCGCTTCCAGCATTAAGGGTCCGCCAAAGAGGCTTGTTCGTTTCAGTTGTACATGCGTTCCTTCTGTAACTCCGAGGTCGAGGAGACGGTGACAAACTGCTTTATGTGTCTTAGATAGATCAGTGATACATGCGTCCTGACCTGGTAGTAAACAGCATAATGATTGTAGTGGGCATGACTGTGCCGATATATCGTTCACGACGAATCCCTCAATTCATAATGATAATCTTTATCAATTATACATCTATTAATGCTACAGTCAAACAGAATAAAAATCTAGTGATATTATTCACATATAGTGCTGGAAAATGTTAAACTAATTAACCAGTTGCCAATATCCACGAAATTTTAACATCTTTACTTTGCTTTATGCATCTTTATCCAGTAGAATGGAGAGAAAAATTGCGTAGAGGGAGAGAGCGGAATGAAAACGAATCATTGTAAAATTGTCGACTGTACGATTCGCGATGGCGGGCTAGTAAATAACTGGGACTTTAGTGTTGAATTTGTACAAGATCTGTATGCAGCTTTAAATGAAGCTGGCGTCGACTACATGGAAGTCGGTTACAAGAACTCGCCGAAGTTGCTGCCAGGTTCCGAAGGAGCTGGCCCATGGCGTTTCTTGGATGATGAGTTCTTGCGTAAGGTCATTCCGCAGAAGGGTACTACCAAGCTGTCAGCGCTAGTTGATATCGGTCGTGTGGATGAGAATGATGTCCAGCCTCGCAGTGAGAGCATGCTCGACTTGATCCGTGTAGCTTGTTACATTAAAGATGTGGATAAAGCGCTGGATCTGATTCAGCTGTTCCATGACCGCGGATACGAAACAACGCTGAACATTATGGCTTTGTCGAACGTTATGGAAAACGATCTAAATGAAGCTTTCCAGATGATTAAGGAAAGTCCGGTAGATATCGTTTATATCGTGGACTCTTATGGCAGTCTGGATCACAATGACTTTATGTTCCTCGTTAACAAGTTTCAAGAGCATCTTCCTAACAAGCGTCTGGGTGTACATACCCATAACAATATGCAGCTTGCTTTCTCTAATACACTGGTTGCTGCTGAGAAAGGCGTTGAGCTCCTGGATGCATCTGTTTACGGTATGGGCCGCGGCGCAGGCAACTGTCCGACTGAAGCGCTGCTGACACATCTGAAGAACAGCAAATTCTCTTTGCGCGCGGTATTGGGCTTCTTGGAGAAGCATATGATTCCAATGCGTGAGAAGTGGGAATGGGGCTACCTGATCCCTTATCTGATCACAGGTACGCTGGATGAGCATCCTCGTTCTGCAATGGCGCTGCTCGCATCGCCTGATCGTGATAAATTCACCGATTTCTACGATAAGTTCATGACACCTGAGGTTAACTTCGCGATAAAGAAGCCAAATAAATGATCATAACAACATGTAAACAGCCTTTCTCAACTAGAGGAAGGCTGTTTTTAACGTTAGAAGATTATTCGATAGAAGCTGTTCTAACGGATTATATTTTCAGGATGATATTGGAATAAAGCCATCTATTGTTTATTATGAGATATATAGCTGATGAAAGTTTCATGTTATTTACATATAGGGAGAGTAGACGGTGAATTGACATGAGTGATCGAAATATTAAGCGGCTGATTCTATGGACACCTACTATTACGATCGGGCTATGGGAATACATTCGGCATGCGTTCTTGCTTCCGTATATATCGATGGATATGGGGAATTTTCTTGCCCCTGTGATTGTATTCCTTGTATCGCTGATCATGCATAAAAAGCTATTCGCGCTGCTTGATGAGGTGCAACGGAAGCTGGGACGTGAGCAGCGCAATAAAGCCGCGTTGGAGGAACGAGAGCGTCTGGCTCAGGAGCTGCATGATGGCATCGCGCAATCTTTATTTTTACTGTCGGTCAAGATCGACAGGCTGGAGGCTTCATCTGGCGATGACTACGCACAGCAGCTGGAAAGGCTTCGTCAAACCGTGCGGCATGTGCATGATGACGTAAGACAAGCGATAACCAGCCTCCATCATCATCCGGATGAAGCGAGCTTCTCATGGGCTAGCGCGTTGCATCAGATGATAGCTGATATTAAGCAAGAAGCAGAATGGGAGCCCGATGTGAACTGGCAGCTTGACGATGAATGGCTAATGATGAAGGAGAAGATCACATTGTTCTCGTGTATACGCGAGGCCCTCACGAATATTCGCAAGCATGCTCAGGCTTCAGAAGTCAAGCTATATGCGCGGCGTACGGAGGAAGGCTTCTTGTGCGAAATACGGGACAATGGAGTAGGATTTACGGATGATCCGTTCAGTATAAAAGGAAAGTTCGGTCTGAAAATGATGCGTGATCGCGTGCGGCATATGGGTTGGAGCATGGTGATCATACGACAAGAACAGGAAACCGTTGTTCAAATCTGCAAAGGAGAATTGCCTCATGAGACGCTTTCGAATCTTGATTGCGGATGACAATGCGCATGCGCGTGAAGGAATGGCTGATATATTAGCGATAGATGATACCTTTCAACTGGTGGGAGAGGCGGTTAATGGTGAAGAGGCTGTTGCGATGACAGGACAGCTCATGCCTGATCTTCTCCTGATGGATATCTCGATGCCGCTCATGGGCGGATTAGAGGCGACACGCAAAATTAAAGAACAGTACCCTTCGGTGAAGATCGTGATGGTCACGGTATCAGATGATATTACGAATCTGTTCGAAGCGCTGAAGGTTGGCGCGCAGGGCTACCTGATCAAGAACCTTCAGCCCTCTGCTTGGCACGAGTACTTGCGTGCTGTGGCAATAGATGAAGCGCCGATGTCGAAGGAGCTTGCGCTGCGACTGCTGCAGGAATTTACGATGAAGCCTGCATCGCGCTCTGATCATACGACGCCGCTTACCGCTCGCGAGCAGGAAATACTAGAGCGAGTCGCAACTGGCGAGTCTAATCGAGAGATTGCGCAGCGCCTGTCGTTATCCGAGCATACCGTCAAGAATCATCTCAAAAATATATTGCAGAAGCTCCATTTAGACAACCGTGTACAGCTTACGCGATATGCCTTGGAGAATGGGTTGGTCCAGTGACTAAGCTTATTATCATTTAAAGTATTGCAGCCCTGAATATCTTGTGATATATTCATCTATGTTATCTCAATAAGATAACTGCAAGAACGGGACGTAGCTCAGCTTGGTAGAGCACCTGGTTTGGGACCAGGGGGTCGCATGTTCAAATCGTGTCGTCCCGACCATCTAATACAATGCACGGCTGTGTTCTCATGAATAATGGGATGCAGCCGTTTTTTTTGTTATTTCGTTTTTGATAATCATACATGATTTGTTGATAAATGGAGCGATCGCCAGTATATATTTGCTGCGCGGTGCTCCTTATTTGCTTTTTAAGCGTATTTTAAGTTTGATTTAAGGTTGCTTTAGGGTTTCCTGCTTACAGTTAGTTAAAGGACAACATGCGTTTCATAGGATCGTACTTTAACCAATTGAAGGGGGAGCGTTATGCTTGAAGTTCAAGATGTCAGCAAGTGGTTTGAGAACCAAAGGGGCGTTCAAAACATCGACTTTACGATGGAGCGAGGAGAGATCATCGGTTTCCTTGGCCCGAACGGAGCTGGCAAGACGACGACTATGCGGCTTATTACAGGGTATCTGCTGCCAACAAGCGGAACGATTCGCATCGATGGCATATCGATGTCGGAGGATACGCATCGGGTGAGGAGCAAGATTGGATATTTACCGGAGACACCTCCGCTCTATCCGGATATGTCAGTTCACGCCTATCTTCGCTTCGTCGCTGATCTGCGGGATGTGTCCGCGCGTGAACAGAAAATGAGGATCGAAGAGATGGTCGATATGCTTGGCCTCCATGGTCGCGAACGCCAATTGATACGGAGTCTGTCAAAGGGCTATAAACAGCGGCTCGGTCTGGCGCAAGCGATCATTCATAAGCCGGAGCTTCTGATATTGGATGAACCGACATCCGGCTTAGATCCGAATCAAATTTCGGAGATCAGAAATTTGATTCGGGAGCTGGGTGAGCAGCATACGGTGCTGCTGAGCACACATATTCTTCCGGAGGTTAATTCGCTGTGCAATCGAGTGATTATCATTAATCAAGGCAAGCTGGTACTGGATGAGAAGCCTGATCGGCTCGGTGATGTTATGGGACAGGCAGCAGGTGTCAGCTTGGAAGTAAAAGGACCTGCGGAGCAGGTGATCACTTGTATCGGCGGCATACCGGAAGTGGAAGAGGTTATTTTTGATAAACACACACAAGCTAGCGACGACTTGTCAGAGGTAGAGGATACAGAACAAGAGCAGCATAAGACCGAGATACAAGATCATATCGAGCCTGAACAAGACAGTGAAGCAGAGTCTTCGGCTTCGAGCCAAGACCATGCTGCTGTTGATAGTGATACGGTTCACGTACGAGTTAAAGCGAAGGAAGGCTTGGATATACGTGAATCGCTATTCTATGCGATGGCGGAAGTGGGCTATCCTATTCTGGAGATGAAGAGTGAGAAGACAAGTCTGGAAGAAGTGTTCCAGCGCTTGACGACAGAAGAGGTGATTGATGATGAGGCGGTTTAATGCCATATTTCGCAAAGAACTGCAGGCTTATTTTGTGTCGCCTACCACTTATGTCGCACTCTCGATCTACGTGTTCGTAACCAGCCTGCTTTTCTATATCAATTTTGTTATGTATCAGCCATCCATAGTTGACTTCCGCATTGTATCGATGAACGCGACATTTATGTTTCTTTTAGTCGTACCACTCCTGACGATGCGGCTCATATCGGATGAATTCCGCTTAGGGACTGACGAGCTGCTGCTCACATCTCCTGCGCGGATCTACGAGATTGTGCTGGGCAAGTATGCGGCATCGGTAGTCCTGATGGCTGTGCTCGTTGGAACGAGCTTGCTGTATCCGATCGTCATGTCATTTTTCGGCGACATGGATATTCGTATTATTATGACCTCTGTCTTGGGGATGTTTCTGCTTACCTGTGCCATGTCAGCGGTCGGATTGTTCGCCTCAACTCTATCTCAGCATCAGATGGTCGGGGGAATCGCGGCCTTCGTTATGCTTATGGTGTTCTGGCTGATGGACTACGCGGCTGGTCTTGGCAACGGTAAAATGAATGATCTGCTCGTTCATTTTGCGCTGGATCGTCGACTTGAATCATTCATGAAGGGTGTTATTAACGGCGCGGATATGCTGTTTTTCATCATGATGTCGGCATTGTTCGTCTTCTTGAGCGTGCAGATCCTGGAACGGAAACGGTGGAGGTAGAACTATGAAGAAAAGATTAAGAGGAATTAATTCTCTCGTATTTTCCGTTGCTGTCATTGGCATCTTCATCGTCACGACTATTTTTCTAGGGTCATTAAGCGGCTTTCAATGGGATTTGACCAAAAACAAGAGCTTTACCTTGTCAGAACAGACGTTGACGACGCTGCAGAATCTGGATGAAGATATTACGATGAAGCTGTTTATGAGTTCAGCAGAAGATCCGATGCTGACTCGTGAAGTAGAGGATATCGCGCAGCAGTATGCACAAGCGAGCAACAAGATTAAGTATGAGAAATACGATTTGTATCAGGAGCCTTCCTTGGCGAAGAAGTATCAGCTCTCGAGCAGTTCGATCGTGTTTGAACGCGGGGATAAGCGGAATGTAATCGGATTATATGAAATGTTCAACTTGGGTCAAGCCCCTGGAGAGTATCAGTTCACTGGTGAAGAGAAGATGACTGCAGCTATTCAGAGCTTGGTTGATGATAAAGTAACCAAAGGCTATGTGCTGACTGGACATGAAGAAGCGCCGCTTCAGCAAATGAGTGTGTTCGCTTCAAGCTTGGCGCAGGAAAATGTGGAGCTTAGCGAGCTCAATCTGTACGAAGAAGGCGCTATACCAAAAGATGCAGATGCCATCTTCTTGCTCGGCGCGAATCAGGATATTAGCAGCAAGGAGCTTGCAGTGCTGGAGGAGTATGTGAAAGGCGACGGCAAGCTGTATATATCCCTTGGATTCAATGAGGACATGGCGAATGCTTGGCCAAACCTGTCTTCTCTGCTAAGAACGCTCGGCGTTCAGTACGAACCAGCGGTCGTTGTAGAGCCGAAGAAGAGCATTCTGCACGATCCATTTACGATTGTGCCGGAGTATGCTGGTCATGATATCACCGCTAAGCTGGAGGAGTATCAGAAGGTATCACTTCTATCATTGGCAGTACCTTTGAAGAAGGTAGAAGGAGAAGGTGCGGCATATAATGTAGAGCCGATCATGAAGACGACGGATAAAGCTTATGGCGAGACAGATCTGAAGAGCTTGATGACAGGAGAAGGCTCTGCTAATGACGACAAGGATTTGCAAGGTCCATTCAATCTTGGGTATGCAGTCAGCACGACGGATGGCAAGCCTAAGGCTGTTGTGATGGGCAGCGTGACGAATCTGTTGAATGACGACATTTACACGCAGGGAAATCGCGACTTTGCCTTGAATAGTGTGGCATGGCTGCAGGAGAAGGATAACCAGGTAACCATTAGACCTCGCCAGAATGATGCTTATCAGCTTGCTTATTTGACACCGACTCAGGCTAGTTGGATCCTTACCACGACTGTCGTGTTGTTCCCATTGGTGCTGCTTATGATCGGGGCTGTGCTGTGGTGGAGAAGGAGAAAAGGCTGATGAAAAAGTGGATGCCAACCCTTGTTGCAGTTGTGTTGTGTGTAGGTGGATTCTGGTATGCTGCGAGTCAAGATTTCTTCCGTGAACAGTCTGCTGAAGATGTCCCGTTATTGAAGGTGGAAGCTGATCAGATCACAAGTTTCACGCTTAAACAAGCGAAAGAAGAGGTTAAGCTTGTAAAGGATAATGAGAACTGGAAGATGGAGCTTCCTCAAGCTTATCCGATTAACCAATACGGTGTAGACAATTGGATTAACAACTTCGTTGAGCTGTCCCTTCAATCGTTGGTTGAAGAACAAGCGGCTGATCTAGAGAAGTACGGTTTGAGTTCACCATCCGCCTCTTATGAGGTTACACTGAAAGATGGGAAGACGATACAGCTTGATATTGGAGATGCGGCTCCGATAGCTGGGGAAGTCTATGCTCGTTTAGGCGGAAGCGAAGCGGGTGGCGGTAATGTGTACGCACTGGATGAATATGAGGTTGCCTCTTTGAATAAAGACGTGCTTAACTTTACAGCGAATGAACCGTTTGAATTCGTATCCGACCAAGTAACGGATTTCGAATGGAGCATGAATGAGAAGAGCTACAGCGCGGTTAAGCTGAAGGCTGGTGAAGAGCAAGCGAAATCGGCAGATCAAACCGGTCAATCGGAACAAGCTGAATCCTCGGATCAATCTAAGGGAACTGAGCAGTCTGACTCCTTGAAATGGAAGATCAATAAGAAGGAGCTTGAAGCAACCGATGTGCTGGCATGGCTGAATGATCTTCGATTCCAGTCTGCTACAGAGCTGCCTCGTTTAGCGTCTGAAGTGGTGAAGGGCAAAGAAGTGATGTCATTGTCAATCACAATGGACAAGCTGGACGGCTCCTCCATGTCAGACATACAATCGAAGCAGTATAAGGGCTATCTCGTAGAAGATAACGTATGGATTGTCCCAGAAGGAAGTGAATGGGCAATCGCGATTCCGAAGGAAAAATTAGACGATCTTCAGCATAGCTTGGATGAGCTGCTGAAGAAGGATGTACAGCCTCAGCAATCGGATACTGAAGCTGATAAGGGATAATTGTTGAAGAGCCCCGCGCGACTATGGCCGTGCGAGGCTCTTCCTTGTGTCTGAATAAGGCGCGCTAAGCAATAAAGGCTTGCAGAATGAGATACGCGATAAATAGCAGCGCGATGATGTAGAATGTGGACGGCAGACTTTTACGTTTACCTGCAGCCACATGCAGCACCGCATAACTGACAAATCCGATGGCCATTCCGTCGATGATGCTGTTCATAAGCGGAATAAAGGCAATGATGAAGAAGGCGGGAATGCCTTCATGCAGCGTCTCGAATGGTATCTTGCGTACAGGGGGCATCATTAATCCACCGATAAAAATGATAATAGGCGCAACTGCCTGATCCGGAATAAGCAGCAGGAGAGGCAGAGTAGGCAGGCTGACGATAAACAGCAGGCCGGCTGTAATGGCTGTCCAACCGGTACGGCCGCCCGCCGATACGCCCGCCGCGGATTCCGCCGCGGAAACCGTCGGGCTGGTGGAGGCGATGCCGCTGAATATAACGGATATCGCAGATGCCTGCAGGGCAGGCCGCATGCGATCCGAAGTGCCGCTGGTGTGTAGATGGGCGTGCAGCAGTCCGATGTGCTCGAACAACAGCACAAGTGTCAGCGCGAATACGCCTGCCGCAAAGGAGAGCCACGGCATTCCGCTTGGTGAAAGTGACCCGAATGCCGCGCCGTACTCGCTCCAACCGGCTTGGATGTTCCCGGATATGCCGGAACTTGGGCGAATTCCCGCCGCATAAGCAAGCGCGGTGCCCAGCACGATGGCGATCAGCAGCGCGCCGGGAATCTTGCGAATATAGAGGATACTAGTGATAAGCAGAGCTATCATCGTGACGATCGGTTCAGGCTCAGCAAAGGAGCGCAGTGCGATGATGCTGGCTGGGTTCGAAGTGATAATGCCGCCTTTGCTCAATCCGATAAGTACGAGCAGTAGGCCAATGCCGACGGTAACGGCTTCAAGCAATGATTCAGGCAGTGCGGACTGCAATCTGTTTAGGAGCGGAGTGAATACAATAATAGCGAACAGCACACCCGAAGCAGTCACGGTGAACAGTGCTTGGTAGACGGATAGTCCCATACCATTAACGAGCGTGTAGGTGAACATCGCATTAATGCCCATACCTGGTATAAGCACGATAGGCGCCTTTCCCCACAAGCCCATCAGAATACTTCCTGCGGCGGAGGCTATAATGGTAGCGATCATTCCCGCTTGCAGTGGAATTCCGGCGTCCACCAGAATTGTAGCATTTACGATGATAATGTACATAACCGCGAAAAAGCTCACGCAGCCCGCTATGATCTCGTTCCGCCAATTGACCATAAGTGATCCTCCTTATTAACCGTGCAATACCAGAAAATATCTTCTTTAGTGTTGCACGAAAGGCGCGAGAACATGCCTATTGCATAAAAGTGCGAATCTTGCTTATAATAAGGGGTATTCATGATATTATACTTACACATTGTGTGAGTGAACTGACATGCAGTGATGGAGACAAGTAAGCATGTACCGCTTAACAGGGAAAGGTTGCCGAAGATTGAGAGCATCCTTGAAGTAGGACTTGCCGAAATTCACTCCGGAGCAGGAGCTTGAACGAACAGCCGAGACTAACCAATAGTCCGCCATTCTTGTAGAGTATCCCGGCAGCGATCCGTTATCGTCGTGCTGAGTGAGACATATAAGCGCTCGATATCTAGTGGATCTTCCACTGCTTATACGATGCAAGCTGATGTCTAATTAGGGTGGTACCACGGTCTTTTCGTCCCTTTATGGAGACGGGAGGGCCTTTTTTGCGATTACAGAAGCTGTTGACCATTTCTAATCGCAATACATTTGCCGTAATTAGCGGCCGCATAATGTTGAAAATACTTCGAATGAAGTTTTTCGTATTTGGCTTATTTTTCTGAAAAATTGCTAGGAACTAAAGGAGGAACTGAAGATGAAGGAGCGTTTGCAAGCGCTGCGCGATCGTGCGCTCGCGGAGCTGCAAGGTGCTGAGGACATTCAGCAGCTGAACGATTTACGCATCAAGGTGCTGGGCAAGAAAGGGGAGCTCACAGAAATACTGCGCGGGATGGGAGCTCTTAGCGCGGAGGAGCGTCCGCTTATCGGTCAAGTGGCCAATGATGTGCGCAGCGCGATTGAAGAGGTAATCAATACGAAGCAGGAAGCGTTCATTCGCGAGGAGACAGAGCGCAAGCTGCAAACCGAAAAGGTTGACGTTACTTTGCCAGGGCGTCCATTGGCAAGCGGAGCGGTTCATCCTCTGAACAAAGTTATCCAGGAGATCGAGGATATCTTCATCGGAATGGGTTATCAAGTAGCTGAAGGACCGGAGGTAGAGAGCGATTATTATAACTTTGAAGCTCTGAACCTTCCGAAGAACCACCCTGCGCGCGACATGCAGGATTCATTTTACATTACAGAAGATATTCTGATGCGTACTCAGACTTCACCTGTGCAGATTCGCACAATGGAGAAGATGAAAGGCGATGCTCCAGTTAAGATTATCTGCCCTGGACGGGTATACCGCCGCGATGACGACGACGCAACGCATTCCTTCATGTTCCATCAGATCGAAGGCTTGGTTATCGACAAGAACATTCGTATGAGCGACCTGAAAGGCACCCTGCTGGAGTTCGTTCGTGAAATGTTCGGCGAGCACATGCAGATTCGTCTGCGTCCGAGCTTCTTCCCGTTCACAGAGCCAAGCGCTGAAGTGGACGTAACCTGTGTGCAATGCGGCGGCGACGGCTGCCGGATGTGCAAACATACAGGCTGGCTTGAAATTCTCGGCTGCGGTATGGTGCATCCAAAGGTGCTTGAGATGGGCGGCTATGACCCTGAAGTGTACTCCGGCTTCGCGTTCGGCATGGGCGTTGAACGGATCGCTTTGTTGAAATACGGCATTGACGATATTCGTCATTTCTATACCAATGATGTCCGTTTCTTGCAGCAGTTTGATCGCTTGTAAGGTTCAGGGACGAAGAGAAAGGAAGGGGACAAACGATGAACGTATCCTATAAATGGTTATCGCAATATGTCGATCTCTCTGGCGTAGATGCGGAGCAATTGGCGGAAATGATCACTCGAGCGGGAATCGAAATCGATGTAGTAGAGAACCGCAATCAAGGGCTCGACAATATTATAGTTGGTTATGTAGTAGAGCGTGTACAGCATCCAGATGCTGATAAGCTCAGTGTATGTACATTGGATGTAGGTCAGGAAGAAAAGCTGCAGATCGTATGCGGCGCGAAAAATGTGGACGCTGGACAGAAGGTGCCGGTAGCCATGATCGGCGCTGTTATGCCAGGCGGCATGAAGATCAAGCGCGCGAAGCTGCGCGGCGTTGAATCGCAGGGTATGATTTGCTCAGCGAAAGAGCTTGGCATGAACGACAAGCTGCTGCCTAAAGAAATGCAGGAAGGTATTCTCGTACTTCCAGCTGACACAGAGATCGGAACAGCCATTGCTGAAGTGCTGGAGCTGAACGATCATGTGCTGGAGTTCGATCTGACACCTAACCGCTCCGACTGTCTGAGTATGCTGGGCGCGGCGTATGAAGTAGGCGCTATTCTTAATCGTGAAGTGAAGCTGCCAGAGAGCAAGGTGGAAGAAGCGGGCGACGCTGCTTCCGCACATATCTCGGTTAAGATCAGCGCGCCGGAAGGCTGCAGCCATTATGCTGCCCGCTATATCTCCGGCATTAAAGTAGCCGCTTCCCCGCTGTGGCTGCAGAATCGCTTGCTTGCTGCAGGCATTCGTCCAATCAGCAACATTGTGGACATTACGAACTTCGTGATGCTCGAATACGGTCAGCCGCTGCACGCGTTCGATGCAGATAAGCTTGCTAACGGCCACATTGAAGTTCGCATGGCTCATCAGGATGAAGTACTTGTTACGCTGGACGATCAAGAGCGCAAGCTGGAGCCGCATATGCTGCTCATCACAGATGGAGAGAAGCCAGTCGCGCTTGCAGGCGTGATGGGCGGTCTTAATTCTGAAGTGACAGATGGAACGGTCAACATCCTGCTCGAATCCGCGAAGTTCGATGGCGGTATCGTGCGCAAGACGTCCCGTCAATTGGGTCTTCGTTCGGAAGCTTCACAGCGCTTCGAGAAGGAAGTGAACCCTGAAGCGGTAATTCCTGCGCTGAACCGCGCTGCGGAACTGATGCGCGAATTGGCAGGGGGCACTATCTCTGCTGGTATCGTTGAGGAGAAGAACGCTTCTCAGGAACCGACTATCATTCATTTGACCGTTGAGAAGACGAACCAGATGCTGGGAACAGCGCTCACAGCGGCAGATATTCAGAGCATTATGAACCGCCTCGGATTCGATGCGACGCTGGCTGACGGTGATACATTTGAAGTGCGTGTGCCTGCGCGCCGCGGCGATATTACGCTGAATGTGGATCTGATCGAAGAAGTTGCGCGGTTGTATGGCTACGACAACATTCCGACTACACCAATCGAGGGAGCAACGACACCTGGTCGTCTGACGACATCGCAGCGCATCCGCCGCGAAATCCGCAGTGTATTGACTGCAGGCGGTCTTCATGAGGCGATCACGTACTCTTTCACGCATCCTGCTGATACGACTCTCTTTACGGCGTTGTCAGGCGATGTTAAGCCAGTTGCGTTGTCCATGCCGATGAGTGAGGATCGCAGCGTGCTGCGTACAAGCTTTATTCCTAGCTTGCTTGATGTAGCTTCCTATAACCTCAATCGCAAGATTGAAGATGTTGCGCTGTTCGAGATTGGCAGCGTCTATATGACGGATGAAGATACATTGTCTAAGCTTCCGGAAGAGACGCCGGTGCTGGCTATGCTGATGACAGGAAAGAGCTCCGCTTCTCAATGGAATGTTCAAGCTGCGAAGGTTGACTTCTATGATATGAAGGGGGCGCTGGAAAGCTTGTTCGCACACTTTGGGCTGACAGATCGAATCCGTTATGCCGCTGATCGTCCAGCAGGCTACCACCCAGGACGCTCTGCTTCCGTCTATCTGAGCAATGGCGAAGGCGAGCAACTCATCGGTACTGTGGGTCAGATCCATCCAGATGTACAGCGGAGCAAGGATCTTGGTGAAACTTACGTGGCAGAAGTGCTTATCGCGCCGATCATCGACGCTGTTGACTTCAAGATCGAGTACCGTACGCTTCCTCGCTTCCCGGTTGTTGAGCGTGATGTGGCGCTCGTGATGGATCGTGGAGCTGAGATCGGGCATCTGCTCAACAAGGCGAAAGCTGAAGCTGGCAGCTTGCTGGATTCAGTTGGAGTATTTGATGTTTATACAGGGGATCGAATTGCTGCTGATAAGAAGAGCGTAGCGATCTCGCTCGTATATCGTCATCCGGACCGTACATTTACGGACGAAGAGATTACGGAGCTTCACGGCCGTGTCGTTGCTGCGCTAGAGGCTGAAGGCGTAGAATTAAGAAAATAATAGGTAGGCGTGACCCGTGTTTTAGAGGGCAACCCATTCTTATCCAGATATTGTTTTTACATATGCTGGGGGGAGGGGGTTGCCCTTTTTGCCGTTATCATACAAGATGGTAGTAGGGGTACCGTGAGTAGGCTCATCCAACAAATATTTCCCTTGTTACAGCGATAAGTTTGGGGCTTAGCAGGAGGAAATATACTTATGGGTATCGAACAATTACAAGAGATTAAAATAGATTTGAAGAAAAGAGTTATTTTCATAATTCCAATGCCTTGCTGGCGCTGAGTGCTAAGTGAGAATATGTTTGAAGCAGTGGTGACAATTAGCGGTAGTCAGTAAAATTTGTTTATCGTTAGGCGATCATCCCCGTTGAAACGGACACAGGATCCGTTATATTGCAATATAACGGCATTATTTGGACATTAACGGTCACAGAAGCCGTTATTCGCTTCCGTTTGCATGCTATTCTACTTATTTCGTGCAAATAGCGGAACCACGGTCCGCAAGTATGGCAGTATAACGGTTTTGCGGCAAATAACGGATCGTATGTCCACTTGGGTCTGATATTCGCATAAGCAGCAGGTTGGAATTATCGCACAAGAACAGCATTAGATGACGATTGTCATCTCGTATATAGGAAACGGTTATAAGGAGGACGTACGTATGACCTCATCTGATAAACATCGGGTCACAGTTGAGATATATGGTTCACAATACAAAATTATAGGTACGACAAGCAAGGAATATATGCGGAGTATTGCAGAGTCTGTGGACGAGCATATGCGAGGAATCGCTGAAGCTAACCCGCGCCTCGATATCCCGCGCATTGCCGTACTATCAGCAGTACATATCGCCGAAGAAGTGCAGCGGCTCAAGGACAATAATCAGTTGCTTAGCACTCAGCTTAGTGAGCTGAACCAAGAGCAACGGATGCTGAAGGAAACGGCTCAGCGTTTGGAAGAAGAGCAAGCTCAGCTGTCGAGTCGACATGCCGAGTCGCTAAAGGAATTGAATCAGCAGCACGAAGTAAAGCTGAACCGACTGATTGCTTCGGAGAAGCAAGCGGTAGATACGGCGAATCAATTGAAGACAGACAAGCAAGCGCTCGAAGAGCGCCTCATGAAGCTGCAAGAGCAGCAGAAGGAGCTGGATCGTAAAGTACAAACGCTTAACAGCAGAGAACAAGACTTGAAGCGCAAGCTGTTGGAAGGCGAGCAGAAGCTCAATCGTTCCCACGAGCAGTTGGAGAAGGAGAAGCGGGAACATCAGCAGGAGCTTGCTAATCGAGTAGCCGCGTTGAATAAGCAGCATGAGCAAGCATTGTCTTCTGTAAAGGATAGCTTGGAGAAGGCTGCTGTCGAATCAGCCGAGCAATATGAAGCGCAGCTGGCAGCGGAGCAGAAGGCATATAAATCGGCTGTGGATGAGCTTCAAGCAGCACATAAGCAAGAGCTTGATCAGTCTCTTGTCCAGCATACAGCGATGATCGATGCTTTGAAGCAAGAGCAGGCTGAAGCGCTGAAGCTGATGGAGTCGAAGCATGCCTCATCAGCTCAAGGGGCTGCGGAGCGGCACGCTGCTATGCTGAAGCAGAAGGAGCAAGAGTGGCAGAAGAAGCTGTCCGCCGCCGTACAGGAGCTTAATTCGCTTAAGCAGTCGCATACTGCTGCTGTTGAAGAGTTGAAGCGTACGCATAAGCTGGCAATTGATGGGCTTCAAGCTGCGCATAAGAAAGAAGTGGAAGAGCTCCAAGCTGTGCATGATCAAGCATTGGAATCGCTGAAGCTTGCTAGAGACGAGCATGAAGCTGCAATGATTGATGAGTGGGATAATAGCTGGAAGCAAGCGGAGAATCGTATCCAACAGCTCGAAGGTCATCTTAGCCGAGCGGAGGAACTAGACCGTGCGCGGCAGGTTGAGATGGAGCGACTGATGCGTGCTCGTGACGAAGCCAATCAGGAAATCGAAGATATGCAGGCGAAGGCTGCTCTGATGGAAGCAGATCTAGAGCGTCAGGCTGAAGCGATAGAGCAATCGAAGGAAGACCGAGTAACCTATGAAGCGCTGATTAAGGAGCTTGAGGATAGAGGTAATGAGCTTGTTGCACAGAAAGCTCAGACCGAGTCTAAGTGGGAAGAAGCGCTGAAGAAGTCGCAGGGAGAACTGCAGACTGAGCGTCAAGCCCGAGAGCAGCTTGCGGACAAGCTTACGGCTGAACAGGAAGCAAGCGTTGAGCTGGAAGCGCAGGTGCTGGCAGCGCTGGAGGAGCGCGAACAGCAGGAAGCGCAGATGCAGGCGGAGCGCGAGGAGCGTGAGCAGCTGGAAGCGCGGATGCAGGCGGAACGCGAGGAGCGTGAGCATCTGGAAGCGCAGATGCTGGCAGCGCTTGAAGAGCGCGAACAGCTGGAAGCGCGGATGCAGGCTGAGCGCGAGGGGCGTGAGCAGCTTGAAGCGCAGGTGCTGGCAGCGCTGGAGGAGCGCGAACAGCAGGAGGCGCGAATGCAGGCGGAGCGCGAGGAGCGCGAGCAGCTGGAGGCGCGGATGCAGGCGGAACGCGAGGAGCGAGAGCAGCTTGAAGCGCAGGTGCTGGCAGCGCTGGAAGAGCGCGAACAGCTGGAAGCGCGGATGCAGGCGGAACGCGAGGAGCGCGAGCAGCTGGAAGCGCAGGTGCAGGCAGCGCTTGAGGAGCGCGAACAGCAGGAGGCGCGGATGCAGGCGGAGCGCGAAGAGCGTGAGCAGCTGGAAGCGCAGGTGCTGGCAGCGCTGGAAGAGCGCGAGCAGCTAGAGGCGCGGATGCAGGCGGAACGTGAGGAGCGTGAGCAGCTGGAGGCGCAGATGCTGGCAGCGCTGGAAGAGCGCGAACAGCAGGAGGCGCGGATGCAGGCGGAACGCGAGGAGCGCGAGAAGTTGGAAGCGCGGATGCACGCGGAATGCGAGGAGCGCGAGCAGTTGGAAGCGCGGTTGCATGCGGAGCGCGAGGAGCGCGAGCAGCTGGAGGCGCGGATGCAGGCGGAACGCGAGGAGCGAGAGCAGCTTGAAGCGCAGGTGCTGGCAGCGCTGGAAGAGCGCGAACAGCTGGAAGCGCGGATGCAGGCGGAACGCGAGGAGCGCGAGCAGCTGGAAGCGCAGGTGCAGGCAGCGCTTGAGGAGCGCGAACAGCAGGAGGCGCGGATGCAGGCGGAGCGCGAAGAGCGTGAGCAGCTGGAAGCGCAGGTGCTGGCAGCGCTGGAAGAGCGCGAGCAGCTAGAGGCGCGGATGCAGGCGGAACGTGAGGAGCGTGAGCAGCTGGAGGCGCAGATGCTGGCAGCGCTGGAAGAGCGCGAACAGCAGGAGGCGCGGATGCAGGCGGAACGCGAGGAGCGCGAGAAGTTGGAAGCGCGGATGCACGCGGAATGCGAGGAGCGCGAGCAGCTGGAGGCGCAGATGCAGGCGGAACGCGAGGAACGCAAGCAGCTGGAAGCGCAGGTGCTGGCAGCGCTGGAGGAGCGCGAGCAGCTGGAGGCGCAGATGCAGGCGGAGCGCGAAGAGCGTGAGCAGCTAAAAGCGCAGGTACTGGCAGCGCTGGAAGAGCGCGAACAGCAGGAGGCGCGGATGCAGGCTGAACGCGAGGAGCGTGAGCAGCTAGAAGCACAAATGCAAGCTGAGCATGAAACAATCGAGCAGCTGGAAGCGCAGACTCAAGCAGATCGCGACGCATACATATTGCTGCAAGCGCAGCTTAACGAAGCGCGTGAAGCGTCAGCGCGCGAGCAGGAAGTACACGAACAAGCGCTTGCCGAGGCGAAGGAAGCTTACCATCGTCAGCTGCTTGAAACAATGGAACGCTGTGTGCATGATTTGCAGGAAAAAGTGGATGAGTCCATGGCTCAAACTAATCACGATATGGAGATCAAGACGCGCAAGCTTGAAGAAGATTACGCCAACAAGCTGACTAAACTGGAAACTGAGGCAGCATCGATTCGAGAACAATTGAAGCAAACCGTACAAGAGAGAGATGCTCAAGTAGAACGGATAAATCAACTGCAGGCAAAGCACGAAAAGTCAACGAGTGATATCGAGCACATGAATGGCGAGTTTGCAGATGCTCGTACCGAATTGGCGAAGATTCAAGCCGAGTTTACGTCAACGAAAGCGGAGCTGGACGGGCTTAGAGAAGCTTATGAAGAAGCCGCTCATAGTACGGCTCGCTATCAAGCATTGGCTGAAGATGCGGAGCAACGACTTGAAGAAGCTCAACTTCAGCTTGAGACAGCTGCCAGAGAAGCAGCGGCTGCGACAAGCACCATCAATGAAGCGGATCTGCAGGAATTGCAGGAGCAATTTGAAATGATATCTCACCAATACAGACTCTCGATGATCGAACGTGAGCTGGAGCAGAAGAAGGCTGCGGCTGTTGAACAGGATCTGAAAGCATTGCAGGATGAATACGGCAAGCTTAAGAGTGAGTTTAACGAATGGTTGGAAATGATGGATCTTGGTAAGTAGGATGGACTGCTGAGATGTGGGAAGCTGTTGTAAATCAATTGGTTCATATATGGAATTCTGTATTGAATTTGTTCGCAGCGTGGAACGAGCTGGATTGGCTTATACTAATCGGCTTGATCCTGTGCATCATCTGGGGCGCATACAGAGGGCTGCGCTCGCTGGTTCTGTCGCTGTTCGGTTATGCGGCTGCATTTATCATCGCTGCGAAAAATTATGAATACTTGATACCTTGGGTCCGTAAACGAATATTTACGAACGAGGTATCCACTTCATCAACGATCAGTGCGCTTGAGCAAGGTGAGGCCGCATCACAGCATGTTCTGCATGCTGTCATCGCCTTTAGCATACTGTTTGCCTTTATCCTGTTGGGATTATGGCTGATTAGGCATTTGTTGACTAAGATGACATCGATGCGCCCAATCAGACGATTCGATCGATACACAGGAGCTCTGCTCGGCATCGGACAATTTATATGCTTATGGTGTATCATATACATTCTGCTGATGGCTTGGCCAAGTGGCAATGTACGTTCGCTTGCAGCAGATTCTTATTGGTTCGCGAAAACGGGAGAATGGCTGCCGATCTGGTTTGCAGAGGCTGTTCAATGGGCTCAGTGGTTGTAAAGGTTGAACCATATATGCGCAAGCCGCCCGCTCTGCTTCAAAAGAGCGAACGGCTTGCGCATTGCAGTTTACTCGACAATTAGCTTTGATGTCATTCCGTTATGTCCGGGGCCGCACAATATGTTGCATTTAAAGTCGTATGTCCCAACTTTAGGAGTGATAACCTGGCTGGATTTTTTAGGGGAAAGCTCGAGCCCTAATTCTTCAATCTTTAGTCCGTGATTGCCAGTAGACTCCAACACAAACTTGATGGGCTCACCAGCTTTGACACGGTATTCCTCTTGCTCGAACTTATAATTGACGGCTTTAATGACAACTTCAGAAGCAGCCGTTTCGTTTGCAGATGGTTCAGCAGATGAAGCGCTATTCTCGCTGCCGCATGCTGTCAGCGCTAAGGCAAGTGCCATCATGGCTGCAGCGATCGTTACTTTCTTGTTCATAATAGTGCATCCTCCCATGTCACTTCTACGGCCAGCCATTGTCCGTGAAATGAGCTTCAACAGAACGGCTGAATCATCGTATATGAAATAAATATACGCATTCACACCTAGAAATCCTGTCGAATATTGGAAGGATGATGTTACAATTATGTGACGATCGCTATTTTTGTGATTTACATCACCGACAAATTATGCTTGTTTAGATCTATACTTGTTCCTTATTTTCTTTCTGATCGTATGGTGCGCCCATCGGAATGAACAGGTCAATCAGACCGATTACAAGCGCCGCTAACAGCGCACCGATCATCGATACACTGACACCGCCGACAAAAAATTGCGCGACGTATATAACGAGGGCACTTACGAGGAAACCGACGACCCCTCTGCTAAACGGAGTCACACGGGTACCAAATAATGCTTCGATACCCCAGCCGATAAGCGCGATAATCAATGCAAGGAACAAGGCGCTCCAGAAACCACCGACTGAAAAGGCTGGTACAAGCCATGATGTGAACATCAGCACCAGAGCGGATACGATAAATCGAACTACATGACCGAGAAAATTCATATCATTAACCTCCTCTGTGTTAAATTTGATTGTCTTAGTGAGCAAGGTAAGCTTCTGAATATAAGCTCGCCATTATTTGTACAGTTCGCTCACAGTTCAATCATTCTTGATTATTAAGGGGACAGTTTGTGCAACAATTAGTGTATCCCGGGTTGTACGAACTATGTATGCATGGACAACATAACCTAGCCGACACAGCTATACATAGCTCTTAAGGTTTGATTCGGCTATAATGAGTTTGACGAAAGGAGTCGTGACTGCGATTGGATCCTAAAATATTTAAAACTTTAGAATATGATAAAATATTGCAAAGCCTGGCTAAGCATACAGCTACATCATTAGGAGAGCAGTTGGTGTTGGAGCTCACACCAAGCATCATGCTGGATGAAGTAAAGCGCAGGCTGCAAGCAACTGACGAAGCTTTAACGGTTGATCGTCTGAAAGGCGGAGCTCCGTTTGCGGGTGTAAAGGATATTCGCCCAGCAGTAAAGCGTGCCAGAATCGGAAGTATTTTGAGCCCATCTGAATTATGGGACATATCGGCGTTGACGAATGCGTCTCGACGCTTGATCAGACATATTGAAAGTGTGCATGATGAAGAACCTGTTGAGCTGTTGAAGCATGTAGTGGAGCAATTCAGTGAGCAGAAGCCTCTGGAGGATGCCATTCGCCAATGTGTGGACGAACAAGGTGAAGTGCTTGATCAGGCGAGTGCAGAGCTTGCTACAGTACGCCGTGAGCTTCGAATCGGAGAGACGCGTATTCGTGAGAAGCTGGAATCGCTTATTCGCTCACAGAGTACGGCGAAGATGCTTCAGGAGCAGCTAGTGACGATACGCAATGACCGTTATGTTATTCCGGTTAAACAGGAATACCGCTCTCACTTTGGCGGTATCGTCCACGATCAATCAAGCTCTGGTGCGACTTTGTTTATCGAGCCGGAATCAATTGTGGCCATGAACAATAAGCTTCGTGAAACGAAGCTGCGTGAGGAGCGGGAAATCGAACGGATCTTGTCCCGTTTGACAGATCTCGTTGGCGAACAAGCTGAAGCGCTGTTGTATGATACAGGGCTCGTTGGCATGCTTGATTTTATGTTCGCCAAGGCGCGTTATGGCTTCGAGATGAAAGCCGCGAAGCCGATTATGAATGATCGCGGCTTCATCAAGCTGAAGCGCGGTCGTCATCCATTAATTCCGCGTGACGTGGTTGTACCGACTGATCTAGAGCTAGGCAACTCCTATACATCCATCATCGTCACAGGACCGAATACAGGTGGTAAGACCGTGTCGCTGAAGACAGTAGGTCTGCTGAGCCTGATGGCGATGTCAGGCTTGTTTATTCCGGCTGACGAAGGCTGCCAGATGTGCGTCTTTGACGGAATATATGCGGACATTGGCGATGAACAGAGCATTGAACAGAGTCTTAGTACGTTCTCAAGCCATCTAACGAATATCATCCGAATATTAGGACAAATGACGCCTAAGAGCCTCGTGCTCTTGGATGAGCTTGGAGCCGGTACAGATCCTGCGGAAGGCTCGGCGCTTGCGATTTCCATTCTGGAGCATATGCATTCAATGGGCTGTCGAATTATCGCTACGACACACTACCCTGAGCTCAAAGCGTATGCCTATGAGCGCCAAGGCATCATTAATGCGAGTATGGAATTCGATGTGCAAACATTGCGTCCTACTTATCGCTTGCTGATCGGCGTTCCTGGACGAAGCAATGCGTTTGCGATTGCAGAGCGACTCGGATTATCCACAGCTATTATTGAATATGCGCGCGGCGAGGTTACGGAAGAAGATACACGCGTAGAAACGATGATCGCTTCCCTTGAATCGAACCGTAAGCGTGCGGAAGAAGAGCATGCATCCGCAGAGCAGCTGAGGAAAGAGAATGAGCAGCTTCAGCGCGGCTTGAAGGAGCAGCAGGAGAAGTTCGAGGCTGATAAGCAGAAGCGTGTTGAACGCGCTGAAGAAGAGGCGCGGACCATTGTTGACAAGGCGCGCAAGGAAGCGGAGCAGATCATTCAAGAGCTTCGCCAGCTAGCTATGGAAGGCGCCGAATACAAGGAACATAAGCTGACCGAAGCGCGCAAACGTCTGGATGAAGCAGCGCCAGCCAAGAAGCTTGGTGTAAAGTCAGCGAGTCCTGCCAAAGCGCCGCGTAAGATCGGCCCTGGAGATGAAGTGAGGGTCTACAGCTTGAATCAGAAGGGCCATGTTGTTGAGATGAGCGATAACGAAGCCGTAGTTCAACTTGGCATTTTGAAGATGAAGGTCAGCAAGGATGATCTTGAGCTCGTTACTCCTGTTCAAGCGCAGCCCGTCAAGAAGCAGCAGACGGCAACAACGGTTAAGCGTACCCGAGATGAGAATACACGGACAGAGCTTGACCTGCGCGGTGAGAATCTGGAAGAGGCGATCATGGAAGTGGATCGTTTTCTGGATGAAGCGATTATGTCCAACCTGGGGCAAGTCTATATTATTCACGGCAAAGGCACTGGTGTGCTCCGCACAGGAATTCAGGAGTTTTTGCGCAGACATAAGCACGTGAAGAGCTTCCGACTAGGCAATTATGGTGAAGGCGGAGCAGGGGTTACAGTAGCGGAGATTAAGTAACGGTCGTTCCATGTTGACGATGGGAGGGGAAGGATGGGACAGGTGATTGAGCAATGGTTGAGTAATCCTTACTTTGCGATGGCCGCTTATTTTTCAGTAGCATGTTTAGCCTTGGTGATCCTGCTGTCGATCTTTGAATTGGTCACCCCCTATAAATGCTGGGATGAGATCAAGAAAGGCAACATCAGCGTCGCCATGGCTACTAGCGGAAAAATATTCGGTATATGCAACATTTTTCGCTTCGGTATAGAAGCTCATGAATCGTTGTACGCATCCTTATCTTGGGCGATAGTCGGATATGTGCTGTTGTTGATTGCATACTTCTTGTTCGGATATCTGATGCCTTTCTTTCGTTTGGATAAGGAGATATCGAAGGATAATCGAGCAGTTGGATTGCTCGCAATGGTTATATCCGTGTCGTTGTCTTACATTATTGGCGCGAGTTTGAAGTGATGAACGCTGGCTTGTATGTTTGATGCTATCGACTTTAAGGTGGAGGAAGACTGCGCATGAAATATTTGTGGGGGACATTATTTGCATTGGCCGCAGTATTTTTTATCATTGGGATCGTATATTGGATAAACATTTAGTCAAGATTGACAATGGAAGGTGAATGAAACATGACAACACATACAGTCTGTCCATGGTGCTCTACGGAAATAGTATGGGATGAGGTGCTTGGTCCAGAAGAAGAATGCCCATACTGTCATAATGAATTGCAAGAATATCGTTCCTTGAATGTACCGATTGAGGTAGACGAGGATGACATGAAGCAAGATGCTGCAGATGAACAGGATGAACCTGAGGAGAAGGGTTGGTCTAACTTCGGATGGGGAGACGAAGCGATGCTATTCGCCTCTGCAGATGATATGAAGTATCAAGAAGGCGTGGACCGGGTGCTGCAGGAGCAGTTGGATGTACCGGAATGCTCACAATGCAGAGAATATATGATGCTGATTGGCCGCGAGACGGTGAGCCAGCAATCGTTTGAGCCGCATGTCCGAGAAGGATGCAAGACAGGAATGGTGCAGGCTCCATTTCAATTAGATGTATATGTGTGCTCTTCCTGTTTCCAAGTGACGAAACGTCTAGGGCAAGATGAACGTGATTCGCTCAAGGAACAGATTCGCCAGTTAAGTGAATCTGATCAATAATTACTGACATATCTCAAAGTACGCCAGGGCTGTGTTCTCATTTGAGACCATAACTCTGGCGTTTTAATTTCTGCGAGTCACTTGTGCGGCAATCTTATTAACCAGCATAGCGGGAGTAATAGCGGGATTCCCTGCATTGATGCGCGGAATGAACATCGTATGTGCAGATCGGACAGCGAGCCCTGGCTCAATCGTAAATGCATACCGAATACCCGACATGCGCATGAAGCGGGACGCTTCTGCTGAGTACTGACCGAATGGATAAGACAGACTGTCGATTGGGTTGTTATTGTACGGGGACAGCAGCTTTATACAGGTTGACGTATCTGTGATTAAGCGTTGGTGGTAGGATTGGCGGCTTTCTCGTTCTGTGGCTGATACGGCCAACTGTCTAACCACTACTGATTTACGGTTCTGTTTATGATGCATGTTATGCGTGTGACATTGGACCTCGTTTCCAAGCTGATTATTTTTCAAATAAGCCAAATGATGTTGCCGCATATGAGGTACACCGTTAGGATACGCTCCCTTCAAATGCTTGGTAATATAGAAGTTTACTGCGGGAATATTGAATTCCTTCAAGATCGGATATACATGGGTGTAGAAGCTTT
The DNA here is from genome assembly GCF_054343325.1 of Paenibacillus marinisediminis. Classification (NCBI taxonomy): domain Bacteria; kingdom Bacillati; phylum Bacillota; class Bacilli; order Caryophanales; family Paenibacillaceae; genus Paenibacillus; species Paenibacillus marinisediminis. Next base: position 616,186 of record NZ_JBTGUH010000001.1, on the reverse strand, counting down.
CATATCCGTCATCAAATGTAACCAGCACCGCATTAGGAGGTACTTTAGCTCCATTCATATACTGGCGAAATTCCCTCATCGAGATAAAGTGAAATCCCCGTTTCTTCAAATACATAAGCTGCTCTCGAAACAGCTTCGTTTCGATTGTGCTCGAGCTCTTATTCTGATCGTGAATGTGATGATACATGAGCACAGCAACAGAATCCTTGTACAATGGCTTGGCGCTCGCATGCACGGCAATCGGGAAAACAACTGAGACAAGTATAAATGCTAATAATACTGCAATTCCTCTACGTAACATCGCATTAGCGGCTCCTTTGAACATTTTCTATCCCTAAATGATAACCATTCACGGCAACCAATCTTAGATGGACGTTATATTGTATATAGCTGCAATTCTGCTCACTTATACCTTTCACAAGCTGATTTGCTTTTAACCGTAGTGTCAATAAATGGCCATGACTGAAATAAGCTATTTGACGCAAAATAATACAATCGCATTTGATCTACAGCAAGAAGTCTGTGCATCCCAGCTTATTGGGAACGATATCACAGTGAGTAAGGAGAACGATATGCTTAAAAAGATGGTCATGTTTACGCTATGTTTCATGTTAATCTGCACTCCCGCATACAGCGCGCCTGCCAAGAAGGATAGGCTTTATTATGAAAAGCGGGGGGATATTATTTGGGAGGTCAAGACCAAGCAGAAGCTGATCGCCCTGACCTTTGACGACGGTCCAGATCCGCGTCAAACGACCGAGATATTGAAACTGCTTAATCAATATGGAGCGAAAAGCACATTCTTCGTAATTGGAAAACGAGTAGCTCGATATCCCGAGCTTGTTCGAACCATATTAGCGGATGGACACGAGATCGCTAACCACACGTATAACCACGTTTACTTTGATCGCCATACAAGTGAACAGAGGATCCGACAAGAGCTGGAGCAGACACAACAGGCCATACGTTCAGCGGCTAATTACGAACCCACATTGTTTAGACCTCCTGGGGGGATGTACAACGATCTTATCGTAAATACGGCGAAGAGTATCCCGCTGAAGTCGATTATGTGGTCTTGGCATCAAGATACAAGGGATTGGAGCTTGCCTGGTGTGAATCGGATTACGGAGAAGGTGCTGAATAATGCGCGCAATGGGGATATTGTGCTGTTTCACGATTTTGTGAGCGGTCGTTCGCAGACGAAGGCGGCGCTGGAGATCATACTGCCTGAGCTTAAGAAGCAAGGCTTTCAATTTGTAACTGTCACTGAACTGCTCAAACATTCTGGGTCACAGCTTGTTGATTCGCAATCCGATTCCAAATAATGCTCCAGCAAATATGGAAATGAGGAGGGGGTATCATGCAAGCTCGTCTAGATCGTCAATCATGGCTGCTGTTGATCGTATTTGGTTTATTTGCCTGCGCTAACGCATTGTCTGGAACGTTTGTAAACGTCTTTCTGTGGAAGGTAAAGCCGGATTACTCCCTTATTGGCTGGTTTGCGTTAGTGCAGCAGTTCGCTTTAGGAGCAGTTTTTGTCATTGGCGGCAAATGGGTGAAGGAACACAATAAAATGAATGTTCTGCGTACCGGCATCATATTAGCAGGTCTGTTTTATGCTGTTGTTCTCTTCTTAGGGAAAGATGCCGTGAATTGGATATGGTTGTTAGGACTGCTGATGGGCGCGGCGTTGGGTGCCTTCTGGCTGTCCTTTAATGTCGTTTACTTTGAAGTTACAAACGCGGATAACCGAGATCGCTTTAATGGCTGGGTAGGGTTGATCGGCTCAGCTTCATCGATGATTGCTCCTTGGGCATCAGGTCTACTAATAGGTGCATTCGGCGGCAGAGGGTATAAGTTGATGTTCTCCGCTTCTTTGATCATTTTTGCTTTTGGGGTTGTACTTAGCTTTTGGCTGAAGAAGCGGCCTCCGGAAGGACAGTATGATTGGTCCATTCCCCTGCGTGTCTGGAAGGATGCTAAGAGCCCATGGCGAGTAACGAGCTTGGCATTAGCTCTTCAGGGCGTACGTGATGGAGCTTACGGCTTTTTAATAGGGCTAATCGTGTTCGTAGCTACAACCAATGAGGTCAAGCTAGGGAACTATACGCTGTTCACCTCAATCGCGGCTCTGGTTTCATTTTATGTTGTTGGCAAATGGCTCAGCTCACACTATCGAGGTAATGGGATGCTGTGGGGATCTACGGTCATGGCTTTAACCGTTATTCCTCTTTTTTTCGGAGTCAATTACTTTAACCTGTTGCTATTCGGAATCGGAATGGCGCTTGCTTCTCCTTTCTTTACGATACCGATGACCTCTGTCACGTTTGATTTGATGGGAGAGAGCGATCAAGCGGCTCAGAATCGCGTGGAACTAACCGTTGTACGAGAATCCGGGTTATTGGTTGGTCGAATCATTTCAATCGGAATATTTATTATGGTCGTCAGCTGGTCCACTGAGATACATGTCATCGTGTTATTTCTGGCGATTATCGGCTGCGTCCCAGTAGCAAGTGCATGGTTCATGAAGAATCTGATTGCATCGAGAAGGGCTGCTAAGTCTTAGCACGAGAAATCTTCCATAGCTTATTCGGAAAATGGTGACGGGTGCGGTGATCGATCAAGGCGAAACAGATCTGCATCAGGATGATTGCCTTGTGTGACTAAGGCAGGAATAATCTCTGCCGCAATCATGCAGTAGACCGTTCCGTTGCCCCCGTAGGGCTCAATAAAATAGCATCGCGGATAGTCGGGATGTGCGCCTATGTATGGATAGCCATCATGCGTAGAACAGAATACTGCACTCCAAGCATGTGAGAATCGAATCGGTGCAAGCGATGGAAACAGCTTCATGACCTCTTGTTCTAGTAATTTCGCTTTTTGTGGAAGCATGCGGTCTCGTTCCGCAGGATTCATGGTCGACTCATCTAGTCCGCCCGCTACGATGCGGTGGTCAGGCGTCGTTCTCATGTATAAATAAGGTCGCGCCGTTTCCCAGATGAGCATGCGTTCATGCCACACCTGATCGAGTCCTTCAATCGGTTCAGACATGATTGCGAATGTGCTTTCGAGCTTCGCATTGCGATCACGCTTAAGCTCTTGCGTCTCATAGCCCATAGCAAAGATAGCGTGTTGAGCTGTCACATGATGCCTGCCGTCAGTAGTAACGACGATCGAATCTGCAGTATTGGTGCGACGGTTCACTTTGGAATGCTCATACACTCTTAGTCCATAACGCTTTACTGCTGTCAGCAGCAGGGCATGGATAAAGCGGAATGCGTTCACTTCCGCATCACCATGCGAAACGATAGCGGCAGGCTTCTTAAAGCCAAACGACCGCTCGACATCTTCAGCGTTCCACCACTCGACAGGAAAGCCGTTACGAACAAGAATGTCATAGTCCTGCTTCAGAAGCTTAACATGATCCTCACAGCTGGCATAATACAGACTGCTTCTAAGTATGAGCTGAGTGTCGAATAGCAGTTCATCTTTAAGGGCGATCAGCTTATCAATGGCTTCCTTGCATAATTGATAGAATCTAATGCCGTGCTTCTCTCCAAAGGTATGAATGCAGGAAGATATTGATTTATCATTGCAAAATTGTAGTAAACCCGTATTCGCAGAAGAACTGCCGGTACCAATCGCATGCTTCTCTAGCAGCACAACTTGTTGGCCTTGCTTGCTTAATTCATAAGCTAGTATCGCTCCACTCATCCCGCCGCCGATGATCACGGTATCGCACTTAAGATCTTCATCCAGCGTAGGATAGGTGTATTTCGGCTCTAGGGTCCCTATCCAAGGGAATGTACCAGACTTCAGATCCATGGGAATGATCTCCTCTCCTTAACTTTGGTGGGTAACGATTACATAATTCCCCATCTGTTGAAGCATAATACATCATGTTCATGCACGAAAGGAGATGTAAGATATGCACAATCCAGGAATGAATGCAAAGCCGTTAACGCCGAAGGAACTGGAGTATATTACAGATTCTTTGTCTAACGAAGATCTGTTGTTGAAGCAATGCGCCGCTACTGCTGCCTGCATCGCTCAATCAAACAATGCGCAGGCGCTGTCAAGTATGGTCCAGGTTCATCAACAGCACATGAGCATCTTGTTGAATGCTCTGCAGCATCACACCCAGATGGCGCCGACCCATCCTCAGCAAAGCAATATGCAGCAATAACAATCTTATTCGAAAGGAGCCAGAAGAACAGCCCATGAATACATCAAACTTTATGCAAGAAGAAGATCTTATGTACACGATTCTAGCTGACTTGAAGAGGACGGTTCGAGAGTATGTGACAGCAGCGACTGAAGCGAATTGCCCTGTTGTCCGTCAAATGTTCACGGACCTGACGAACAGCACGCTGCGCATGCAAGGCGATCTGTATAATTTGATGCAGAAACAGAATATGTACTCACTTTCTTCACCTGCGCTGCGGCAATCGGTAGAGCAGGCTTATCAGCAGAATCAGCAGATGCAGCAAAAGAGTCAGCAGTTTGTACAGCAGAAGCTGGGGCAATCGAATCAGGGACAGCATGCAGCGCATCCTAGCTCATACAACCAGAATCAATCCGCAGGGCAAGATCAGCGTTATAACACTTCCGGCGGGCATTCGTATATGTAGACAATGGTCGGGTTACGTAAAAAGATCAATCAGCCAGCGCTGATTGATCTTTTTTTAGATAGGTTGAACGCATTAAAGCGGCAAATTATTAGAGTCCAATGCAAGTCAGGTTCTTGGCATGAAGATACAATAGGTGTATCATAATTGCATATCACAAATCGGTTTGTTTCGCATGGAGAATATCGATTAATGGCATAATTGACAGCGGAATAAATCGTGGGAGGGCAATAATGAAGGAACTTAGCGAGTTAAACTTGAAGATCTTGGGTTTGCTCAAGGAGGATGCGCGCCGCACTCCTGATCTTATCGCAACGCTGCTTGGAGCAGAAGAACATGAGGTGCGTGCAGCGATTGAGGAAATGGAAGCTGATCATGTCATCGTTAAGTACGCCACAGTTGTGAACTGGAGTAAGGTTGACGATGAGAAAGTAACTGCGCTGATCGAAGTTCAGATTACGCCGGAAAGAGGCAGAGGCTTTGACAGCATTGCGGAACGAATCTATCTGTTTCCACAAGTAAAGTCCGTTTATTTGATGTCGGGAGCATATGACCTCTTGGTTGAGGTAGAGGGAAAGAGCTTGCGTGAAGTAGCAAACTTTGTATCGGATAAGCTGTCCCCAATTGAATCTGTGCTGTCAACCAAGACGCATTTTATATTAAAGAAGTATAAGCAGGACGGCATCATCTTCGAAGATCATGAGGACGACCACCGCCTTGTAATTTCTCCGTGAGGTGATGGAATATGACTAATGAAGTATTCACTAAGGAATCAACAAGACCGATGGAGCGATATCTAAACCCTCTGGTACGGGATATTCCACCATCAGGGATACGCAAGTTCTTCGATCTAGTAAGCGGAAATAAAGACATTATAACACTGGGCGTAGGTGAGCCGGACTTTAGCACGCCGTGGCATGTGCGTGAAGCCTGCGTGTATTCCTTGGAGCGCGGCATGACACGGTATACATCCAACTCAGGGATGCCTGAGCTGCGTGAGGAGATTGGGCGATATCTTCACGAGTCATTCGACGTAACCTATGATCCGGATAAGGAAATGATCGTTACGGTAGGCGGCTCTGAAGCCATCGACCTGGCGCTTCGCGCACTTGTTGAGCCTGGTGATGAGATTCTGATTCCAGAGCCTAGCTACATCTCTTATTCGCCGATCGTATCCATTGGCGGAGGCGTGCCGGTAGGCATCGAGACATTTGCGAAGGATGAGTTCAAGCTGACGGCAGAATCACTGAGAGCAGCGATTACACCTAAATCGAAGGTGCTTATTCTTTGTTATCCAAGCAATCCAACAGGCGGTATCATGACGTATGAAGATTATTTGCCGATTGCCAAGCTTGTTGAAGAGCATGATCTGATCGTGATCTCGGACGAGATCTATGCTGAGCTTACGTATGACCAGAAGCATGTAAGCTTTGCTTCAATACCTGGCATGAAGGATCGGACGATTTTAGTCAGTGGCTTCTCTAAGGCGTTTGCGATGACTGGCTGGCGGATGGGGTATGTGTGCGCTCATCGTGAGTTGATCTCTGCGATGCTGAAGATCCATCAGTACACGGTTATGTGCGCACCGATTATGGGGCAGGTCGCTGCCCTGGAAGCGCTGAAGAATGGACATGAAGAGAAGGATCGTATGATGGAGGCGTATAATATGCGCCGACGATTGGTCGTTAAGGGCTTCAGAGAGGTTGGATTGGAATGTCATGAACCTCAAGGGGCTTTCTACGCGTTTCCTTCTATCCAATCGACTGGTCTGACTTCCGAAGAGTTCGCACAGCGATTGCTATATGAAGCTAAGGTGGCTGCCGTTCCTGGCACTGTATTCGGTCTAGGTGGTGAAGGCTTCCTTCGCTGCTCTTACGCGACTTCTGTCACTCAATTGACGGAAGCTATCGAACGAATCGGTAAATTTATCCGCAAAATCAATCAAGAAATGTGAAAAAATAGTATATAATTCTAAAAACCACTAGTTTTCCAACTGAAACCATGGTAATATACGTGATATATTCAAATTATTTATCGATAAATATAGGATAATCGATAGCGCATACGATATCAGGTTCAGCATTTGAAGGAGGAGAAGTGGCTTGTTTTGTTCGGACTATACATTGTCACCTTATTCAGGACAATTGTTAAGGGATAACCGTACTCAACCTATGTGGTCTAGCAAAGCAAGAAACGTATCATCCAGACTGGTTGATCTTGAACATGAGATTCGCGTATTGCGCAAGCAGATGGAGCTCTTGGTTCAAGAGGAGAATTCGTTTACAGCTAAGAATGTTATTGAGATTAGCAGCGCACTGGATGTTAAGATTAACGAATATATGAAATCCAATGTCTGAATGTACGTTTTGTTTATATAGGAAGACCTATTAAAGTATAACTATGGCATGCCAATTGATAATCAATTAGGCATGCCTTTTCTTGTTCTATTCACGTTCGTTTTCTGGCGTGATTGTTTGTGGTATCATGAAACATATTAAGTAGATTGTATTGAATTGATAGAGAGAGAGGAGAACTTCTATGAATAGAAAGAAATGGATGGGAATGATTGTTGTCTTCATGTTTGTTTCTGTATTAGCTGGCTGTGGTAGTCCTAAAGCGGATATTAATATCTTTATGTCGCATGAATATCAAATCCCAGAAGCGAGTATCACCGCATTGGAAGCTGATTTGAACGAAAAGTTAAACGGCGAGTTCACAGTAGATGTCATATCAGCTCCGTTGTACAGTGCTCCAAAGATTATGCTTGAATATGCTGCTGGAGAAGACGGAATTGTTGTACTGCCGTATAAAGATATTAAGAACTATACTGAAAATGGCGCTCATATGCCACTCGATGATTACTTCGATAAGGCCCAATATGAAGAAGGTGTAATGGATGGATACTGGGTTGAAAAGGTAGATGGCGCTAAGAAGAAAGAAGAGAAGTATGTCGATCATCCAGGTGAATACCTATATGCATTGCCGACAGTTAAGCTTCCGTTAATGGAGAAGCACGGACTCGTACAAGAAGAATGGTTTGTTGCTATACCGGGAACAACACCTAACATGGAGCAATCGGTGAAAATCATGCAGTTGCTTGCAGAGAAGCCTTAATGTATATAAGAACTAGGGCAAGACTGATACGGGAGGGATGACAGGTGATAATCGGAGTTACTGGCCATGTAGGAAGTGGCAAGACTTCTTACATACTCCGCTATGCTGCGTCATTTGGCCGTGAAGGACTTGTCGTAACAGTCGGTCATGCTTTACTTCCAGTTGATCTGCCGGGTAACGGAAGCTTTCGCTGGAAGACCGTAACGAGTGATATCGAATTGCCAGCTGTGTTGGAGCGAATAAATCGGGAATCCAATCTGTTTCGTGCTGATCGTCGTGTCGTCGTTATTAAGAGCGTTGCAGATTATTTAGCATCCTGTCATAGACTGATTATGCAAACAGAAGCGGGAATTGAGGTTTATCGCGAACGGATGAGCGCTTATCGCGAGCAACTTGAGAACGCAGCTTTTTCTTATCAGGGCATGCTGTTCATCGTTTCGAATGAGCCTGCGTCACTGACGCCGTTCATGTCTGATCAAGAGCGCTGCTTTCATGAGCAGCTCGCGGCATTCAATCGCCATGCAGCTAAGCACAGTCATCAATGGTTCTGGATGTCTTCCGGCATGGCGATAGAGCTTCGCAGCCGCAGCGAGCGATAGGAATGAAATATTGCTGAGCGAGGGAAGAAGAATGAAGATATATACTAGAACGGGCGATGAAGGGATGACGTCTCTCAAGGGCGGGCGCGTCTCCAAGGATCATCTTCGCGTTGAAGCTTATGGTCAACTGGATGAATTAAATGCATTTGTTGGCGCAGCTCTTACCCACTGCAAAGATGATAGCTTAGCGGAGCTCGCTGAGCAGCTGCTGGAAATTCAGCACGAGCTGTTCGATTGCGGCTCAGACTTAGCCTTTGCAGAAGAGAAGCAGGGTCGGGCTGTGTTCAAGGTGAATCAGAAGATGATCGAACGGCTGGAGCAGTGGATCGATGAGCACGAGCGCCATAATCCGGCACTGCAGCGCTTCATCCTGCCAGGCGGAACACCGCTTGCCGCAGCGCTGCATGTATGCCGAACGGTATGCCGGCGAGCAGAACGACAGATTGTCTCGCTCGCGCGTCAAGAGCAGATTCATCCTGAGGTAAAGCAATATGTAAACCGCTTATCGGATTATTTCTTCGCCGCTTCTCGTCGAGCCAACGCTCTCGCGGGCGTACCGGATATTGAATACGCTCGCAGCGCGATTGTATTCCGACGGAAAGATCATAAGGATGAGAATTGAGGTTAATTACGATTCATGATGGAGCATGATGATTCGAAAGAAGAACAGCAGGTATGGGATGCCGCTTCCTTGACCTATACAGTAGGTGGAGATGAAGACGGCATCCTGCTGCGTACTGTTATGTTGTCGCGTTTGGGCATGTCCAGGAGGCTGATTACGCGCCTGAAGCAGATGCCTGACGGCATAACGGTGAATGGGGAGCGGCTGTGGAATCATAAGGCGCTGTCCGTCGGAGATGTGGTGCGAATTCGAATTGCGGAGCAGCAGCTGGAGACGATTCCGCCCGAGCCGATTCCGATTGATGTCATCTATGAGGATGCAGACATACTGGTGCTGAATAAACCACCAGGCATCGTCGTGCATCCGACGAAGGGATATCCATCAGGCACGCTGGCGAACGGCGTTGTGCACTATTGGCGCAGCCGAGGCGAGCAGACGCGTTTTCGGCCTGTGCACCGGCTGGATCAGGACACTTCCGGTGTCTTGCTGATCGCTAAGCACGCCTTTGCGCATCAGCAGCTGTCTGAGCAGCTGCAGCGAGGTGAGGTGCACAAGCGGTATACGGCATATGTAGAAGGAATACCGCAGCCAGAAGCCGGTACGGTAGATGCGCCTATCGATCGTGATGACGTGGAGCGGCATTTGCGTGTCGTAAGACCAGACGGCTATCCGTCTATCACGCACTATGAAACGATCGCAGTCTACCGCACGGCAGAGGGGATTGACGCAGCCAAAGTACGCTGCGTTTTGGAAACAGGGCGCACGCATCAGATTCGCGTGCATATGCGCTATATCGGTTGTCCGCTGCTCTGCGATCGATTCTATAATCCTGAATCGAGGGTGCAGCTGGATATGGAACGCCACGCGCTGCATGCAGGTGAGCTGTCCTTCCTTCATCCGATGACTGGTGAACGCATGACGTTCGAAGCACCGCTGCCGGATGACTTGGTGCGCTTGGAGCGTTTGTTGACATATCAATGAAGGTTGATAGTGAGACGGTTATCTCGATCAAGATTGCAACTGGGGGATGAACATGAAGTTGACAGTATATGAATATGCCAAATGCGGTACGTGCCGCAAGGCGGTCAAATGGCTGAAGGAGCAAGGGCATGAGCTGGAATTGATTCCGATCTTCGATACGCCGCCTTCGGCTTCCGAATTGAAGCGTCTCGTTCAAGCGAGCGGGTTGGAGCTGAAGAAATTCTTTAACGTATCTGGCGAAGTGTATAAAGCCATGAATCTGAAGGACAAGCTGCCAACGATGACGGAGGAAGAACGGATTGAACTGCTCGCTTCTAACGGAAGATTGCTAAAGCGTCCGATCGTAACAGATGGCAAGCGAGTGACTGTAGGCTTCAAGGAAGAAACTTATCAGGAAGCTTGGGCTGCAGCAAGCGTTCATTGAGCTGATAGATAATCTGAACTAACGTTGGCAGAATGCGACAGCTTTCAGTCTACGTAGTTGTGATATACTTTACAGAGTCGAATTAATGATATAGAAGGGAGCCATATATTGATGATTGAGCAACAAGATCGATCTCGTTTATTGTTGGTTGATGGAATGGCGGTGCTGTTTCGAGCTTACTTTGCGACAGCATACGGTGGCTCCATTCGCCGTATGAAGGATGGAACACCGACGAATGCGGTTTATGGATTTATGCGTTATTTTTGGGATGTGGTTGAGAAGTTCGAACCGACCCATATCGCATGCTGCTGGGATCTGAGCAGCAAGACATTTCGCTCGGAGCAGTTTAGCGATTATAAGGCGAATCGTCCGGAATGTCCGGAGGATCTCGTACCGCAGTTTGAGCTCATACGTGAAGTGATGGACTCGTTCAACATACCGAATGTGTCGAGTGAAGGATATGAAGCAGACGATTGCATCGGCACCTTGGCAAAGCAGTATCGTGATGAACACGATGTATATGTGCTTACCGGGGATCATGATATGCTGCAATTGGTTCATGAACATACAACAGTCATCATCATGAAGAAGGGTCATGGCAATTATGCTATCTATACCCCGGACTACTTGATGGAAGAACGTCAACTGACGCCGGAACAGGTAATTGACGTGAAAGGCCTGATGGGCGATACTTCGGACAATTATCCAGGTGTACGCGGAATTGGTGAGAAAACAGCCCATAAGCTGATTCATGAGCATGGCTCGATCGAAGGTGTCCTTGCCAATATGACAAGCCTTGCGAAGGGAGTTCGCGCGAAGATTGAAGCGGATATGGAGATGCTGCATCTTTCTCGCCAGCTTGCTCGTATTCGTTGTGATGTACCGATCAGCTGTGAAGTGGATAGCTGCCGGTTCGCTCCGAATCCGGAGAGCGTCGTTTCCATCTGTGAGCGACTGGAGATGAAAAGTGTGCTGACGCTGACTGGTATCGCGCAGTCATCATAAGTGCCTGAGGGGCTTGTCCTATAAGTATTAGGACAAGCCTTTTTTGGCTCGCACGCGGGCTGTGGAGGCTGAGATGCAATTTTTCGACGTCTCGGGCAGAATTCCGGCTCGCGAAGCCGATTTTGAAGGCTGAGACGTCGATTTTCTGCATCTCAGCCCCTGAGCGAGCCGAATTTGGAGCTGAGATGCAAGTTTTCGACGTCTCAGGCATGATATCCGGCTCGCGAAGCCGATTTCGAAGGCTGAGACGTCGTTTATCTGCATCTCAGCCCCAGCGCAAGCTGAATATGGAGCTGAGATGCAAGTTTTCGACGTCTCAAGCATGATATTCGGCTCGCGAAGCCGATTATGAAGGCTGAGACGTCAAATTACTGCATCTCAGCCCCTGAGCGAGCTGAATTTGGAGCTGAGATGCAATTTTTCGACGTCTCAGGCATGATATTCGGCTTGCGAAGCCGATTATGAAGGCTGAGACGTCGATTTTCTACATCTCAGCCTCCGTGCGAGCTGGGTTTGGAGCTGAGATGCAAATTTTCGACGTCTCGGGCAAATTTCCAGCATGCCGAGGTGATTGTGCCGGTTAAGACGTATAAGAAAAGGTTGTCCCTTTGAAACTTCTGATAACTATGTAGGGTTACCAGATGGTATCTATTGATGAAAGCTAAAAAACCTCCGTCACCGCACGAATGGCGATACTGGAGGTTATTGTCATGGATAGCATCCATGAAGGAGCGGTCCAGCAAATAGCCTCACGAACCGCACTTATTCAAGCTGAACTGTAAAGATTAGTCGGTGAAGTGAGCCTCTTCAACTACCATGTACAAGAAATGTCGAAGATCCTCAGCTTCCTCCTCCGTCAGCTTATAGAAGGATTCCAAGTATCCTTCTTCCTCTAAGTCGTCTTGACCTAGAATCGCAGTCAAACCCGTCTGAAGATCCATAACCAGCTTCTTGCCGTAGAAACGGCTCGTTGTTGTCACACATAGATCGAACCGACGCATACTTTCGCCGATAAAGGTGACGAAGCGGCAGGATGTATCTTCTGTATGATCGGATAAAAAGTCCAGATCTTGGCTCATCTTGATGCCCCCTCTTCAGTGAACACAGCAATTCATCAACACAGCGTTGAAATCCTACTCATCATTATAATGGATGTCACCATATGTTGGAAGTGTGGTCCTAGTTATTATCAACTCTATCAACTCTATCATATTCCAAACATTGACAGATAAGAGTATCGTGCTATAATGTTATTAATTCATAACTAGAACGAGGAAGCACCTCTTTGACGGCAGAAGGCGTCGAAGGGGTGCTTTTCTATTCCTATAGAAGCTCATCCTCCTCACTCTGTTGTCTCGTTGTGAAACTGATCATATGGAGGTATGGGATATGCAAGTTGTATGGATGGCACGAATGGAAAAACAGGTTGAAGGTGAAAGCCTTCGCTCAGGCCTGCTGAGTGCAGGTGAAGAAGCAGGAAAGTGGATTGTACTGTGGGAGCCGGATGAAGCAGTTGGGCATGATGAGGCACAGCAAGCAGCAGATGTAGACACGTCTGGTACATGGTATGAGGGAAGCGTATGGATGGAGATGCGGGCAGCGCTTCGCGGGGGAGTTGCACGACTGCTGCGAGAAGGTTATCAGCCGGCGCTTGGATTTATGCCGGATACGAATCTTCATGAGCGGCGGATGAAGGAACGGAATGAATGGATCAGCTGTTATGGCGAGCTGCATTCCGATGATAAGCTCTACGAGCGGCTTGCGCAATGGCGCCGAGAGACGGCAAGCAGTCTGCGACGAGCGCCGTACTGGATCGCGACGAATCGGATGCTTCGTCTGGTGAGCGCCTTCGTACCGCATAATGCAGAAGAGCTCCGCCAGCTCCCGGGCTTCGGGGAAGCCAAGGTGAAATCTTTCGCGGATGCGATTACAGCGATTACGAAGACGGTAGAGCGCAGCACCAGCTTTCCGCTCGATTGGGTGGAAGGGGCGGTTACAGAGACTGCATTTGTCCAGTGGGTATACGAACAGGAACGGACGAAGATGGATGCGGAGTTAAGCCGTTTAATGCAGCGCCGTGTCCTGCTGGAGGGGGTGCGCGACGGTTTGGGCGCTGGAGAGCTAATGGAGCGGCTGGAGGTGGATCGTCGTGAACTGCTGATGCGCATCGAAACCTTAGCTGAAGAAGGCTATGACGTGCTTTCATTTGTAAACATAGAACTGGCAGATACTCCAGAGGAGGAGCTTCTGGCGATTCGCAATGCCTTGACTGAGCTTGGTCCAGAGTATTTAAAGCCAGTGTTCGTACGCATATACGGCGAAGAAGCGCTGACGGGCACTGGTTCGGAGCTGCAGCGCCGATATGAGCGCATTCGTCTGCTGCGTCTTACCATGGACTCGGCAGCAAGTGGACAATCGTCGAGAACTAGCCGCAAACGAGCAAGCAATCAACAAAGCGCATAAAGCAAAGGGCATTCCCTATCATCGAGGCGTGTAACCAGGATGAAGGGAATGCCCCTCTGAATGATACCTAATCGTTTAGAGCCAATCCTTCTTGCGAAACCAGAAGAACATGGTCAATCCAAGAATAAGCATAAAGATGCCAACATAGACAGCCCCATTTTCCTGGTGTAGAAATGGAATAAAATCAAAGTTCATTCCGTAGAATCCGGTAATAAAGGTCAAAGGCATGAAGATCGTTGTTACTGCGGTGAATACGCGCATAATTTCATTCGCGCGATTGGCAGTGCTGGAATGATAAGATTCTCGTAAGTTCGCCATCAGGTCGCGGAACGTTTCGAATGTTTCAGCCACTTTGACGGCATTTTCATAAATGTCTCGGAAATATTTCTGCAGATCATCATCAATCAAACGCAGATCTTTGTTATATAGCACGAAGATCACATCCTTCTGCGGTCCAAGACCCTTCTTCAGCCACAGAATTTCGCTTCGCAGATTAATGATTTCGTTCAGATGTGATTTCTTGGCGTTTACCAGCACGACTTCTTCAAGATTATCGATTTTCGCTTCAATGCGATCAGCAACCGTAAAGTAGCTATCCACTACCGTATCGACAAGAATATAAAGCATACGATCCGACGTATCTACTTCTTGTTCCCATAAGAGGGGTTTGATGGTGCGGAGCTCGTTGATCTTTTGTCTTGTAACCGTAATTAAGTAATGCTTGCCTAAGAAAATATTGAGTGCACGCAAGAAGATTTCTTCGTCATCGAATCGAATGCTGTTTACCACTATAAAGTAGTGATCTTCATAAATCTCCATCTTTGGACGCTGTTCATCTTCGCTTAGACAGTCCTCAACGGCAAGATCATGCATGTTAAACAGCGGTTGCAGCACAACAAGATCGTCTAAATCTGCGTCGATCCAATAAAAACCTTGCTCGGGCGGGGTTAATGTGAGTTGAATGTCTTCGACAGGTGTAAATACACCTTCGTGGACGAGACGTATCTTCATGTTCACCACTCCTTCTCGCCACCATAATATAGGTAGCTTGTGTTGTCATTGTAATGACAATTCATGCGAGGGAGGATGAATCATGACAAACGAAGCCGTCCTTGTTGTCATGGGGAATCTTAGCTCGAGGTGTGACGTGGTAAGTACACATCGGACACGCGCATACACTAGGCTTAGCGTCGGTCCCTATGGTTATAGGTAGATAGACTTACTCAGCCTGTGCATGATACCCATGCAGGCAGACGACAATCGTCAGGTCTTGAACAAGTCCTGCACACTCGTCGAATCGTCGTTTTCGGTTGTTTGCTCATACCTAGGCGCGGCCTCGGGTCGCCATCCATCCGAATTCACCTCTATTAGTGAAGTTTAGTTGCTTGACTATGCCAAGCACTTGTATAGTATAACCCTCATGAAAATGGCTTTCAACCAAAATATTGTGCCAACCAATTCCTTAATTAGAATATGGAGTAATTCAAATTTTTGTGAATTAGTGCTTGACGGGATGCTCATGCATGCTTTAAATTATTACCAAGTCCAAATGAAGACCGAACTAAATATGCAACGGCAATCTTATCAAGAGCAGGTGGAGGGACAAGCCCGATGAAATCCGGCAACCGGCTTATAGCTCAAGCTATAAAGCAGCGGTGCTAATTCTTGCAGAACCGAATGGGGGAGATCCCGATACGGGCTGACAGATGAGAGAGGCGCATGAATTCTATTAACATGAACCTTTCTCAAGAATTGAGAAAGGTTTTTTTGCGATCATAAGTCCTTTCCATGCCTGTCAAGTTGATTGTCTCATTTGAGACCACATTCCAAAGGAGGAGAACGTCATGCCGATTAAAATTCCGGATACTTTACCAGCTAAAGAAATACTGACTCAGGAGAACATATTCGTCATGCTTGAATCCCGCGCGTATAAGCAGGATATCCGGCCGCTGCGAATTGTTATTCTTAATCTAATGCCGACGAAAGAAACGACGGAGACGCAATTGCTTC
The DNA here is from genome assembly GCF_054343325.1 of Paenibacillus marinisediminis. Taxonomy (NCBI): domain Bacteria; kingdom Bacillati; phylum Bacillota; class Bacilli; order Caryophanales; family Paenibacillaceae; genus Paenibacillus; species Paenibacillus marinisediminis. The sequence goes on along the minus strand of NZ_JBTGUH010000001.1, from coordinate 600,340 downwards.
GTTTGATCGGCAATACGCCGCTGCAGGTGGATGTGACGCTGCTCCATCCTGCGACACATGTATCCAAGAACACATCTGCTGAACATCTGATTAGCTTCTATAAGACATTTGAGGATATTGAGCAAGAGCAGTTTGACGGCATGATTATTACGGGAGCTCCGGTCGAGCAGATGGACTTCGAAGAAGTTACCTATTGGGAAGAACTGTGCCGCATTATGGAATGGTCGAAAGAAAATGTGACTTCAACGTTCCATATCTGTTGGGCTTCACAGGCAGGCCTTTACTATCATTACGGTGTCCCTAAGGTTCCGCTTGAGAAGAAATGCTTCGGTGTGTTTCCACATTCTCTAACAGCCGAGAATATTCGACTCACACGCGGGTTTGATGAACGTTTTCTTGTTCCGCAATCCCGTCACACGGAGGTTCGAAAGGAAGATATCGTTAAGGTAGAAGACCTTATCATTCTGTCAGAGTCGGAAGAAGCAGGAGTGTATCTCATTGCGAGCAAGGATGGACGGCAGATATTTGCTACGGGTCATTCCGAGTATGATCCTTATACACTGAAATGGGAATATGATCGTGATATAGCCAAGGGTATGGAGATGGATATTCCGATCAACTACTACCCGAATAACGATCCAAGTCAAACACCATATTCCACATGGAGAGCACATGCTAATCTGCTGTTCTCGAATTGGCTGAACTACTACGTATATCAAGAGACACCGTATGTTCTCAGCTCGGCTAAATCTCGCAAAGAGGGAGCCGGTATCTAATATGATCGAACGAGATGAACGCTCCTACCGCATAGAAAGTCAACTAGCTCAGATCGGATCCATCCAAGACCCGAAGACGGGAGCGATCAACTTTCCGATCTATCAAGCGACAGCATTTCGCCATCCAGGGCTCGGGCAGAGCACGGGATATGATTATTCCCGCTCGAAGAGCCCGACTCGAGCAGTGCTTGAAGATGCCGCCGCCTTGCTGGAGCAAGGCGATGCCGGCTTCGCCTGCAGCTCGGGGATGGCCGCGCTCCAGAATGTATTTGCTCTATTCAGTCAGGGTGATCATCTGATTGCCTCCTTGGATCTGTACGGCGGCACTTATCGAATATTGGAAAGAATACTTGCTCGATTCGGCATCACAGCTTCATATGTCGACACGAATGATCTCGAGACGATGGAGAAGCTACGAACTCCAGCGACTCGCGCGGTGTTTATCGAGACGCCTACGAATCCGCTGATGATGATATCGGACATCGAGGCCGCGGCAAGCTGGGCGAAGAAGCATGACATGCTCACGATCGTCGATAATACGCTGATGACACCATTCTTTCAGCGTCCGCTTGAGCTTGGTGCTGACATCGTCGTTCACAGCGCGACTAAGTATCTAGGCGGACACAATGATGTGCTAGCTGGCATCATCGTGACGAAGGGCAAAGAGCTGTCCGAGGAAATGGCCTTCCTGCACAATTCCATCGGCACATGTCTTGGACCGACGGACAGCTATCAGCTCATGCGCGGCATGAAGACGCTGGCACTGCGAATGGAGCGCCATGAATATAACGCCATTCGCATCGCGGAATGGCTGCAGGCGCATGAAGCGGTTGAAACGGTCTATTACCCAGCGCTGCCTAAGCATCAAGGATACGAGATTCAGCAGAAGCAATGCTCGGGCAATACCGGCATATTTTCTTTCCGCTTGAAGGATGCTCGTTACGTCGCTCCGATCCTATCCTCGATCAAGCTGATCGCATTCGCGGAAAGCTTGGGAGGCGTCGAATCGCTGATGACGTATCCCGCCGTTCAAACGCACGCGGACATTCCACAGGAAGTGCGCGATGCTGTCGGCGTGGATGATAAGCTGCTGCGCTTCTCGGTAGGCATCGAGCATGTGGATGACCTGATAGCGGATCTCGATCAAGCGATCCGCTGTGCACAGGAGCAAGTATCGCAGCAGGAACAGCAGCCGGTAGGAAGTGAGGCATAGAAGATGAGCCAATCGAATGAACCAACGCAACCGAATTCAGATCGCTTCGCGACCAAGCTGATTCACTTTGGCGGTGAGATCTGCGAACATACAGGGGCATCCAGCGTGCCCATCATTCAAGCGACAACTTTTCATCACGAAGACATCTATAATCCCCCTAAGCATGATTATTCTCGTTCCGGCAATCCGACGCGCGAAACGCTGGAGCAATATATTGCTGTATTGGAAGGCGGGACTCGAGGCTTCGCCTTTGCTTCAGGCATGGCGGCCATCTCATCGACATTACTGTTATTCTCCGCTGGGGACCATCTGATCGTAACAGAGGATGTCTACGGAGGGACCTATCGTTTATTATCTACAATTCTCAGCAGATTGCAGATTGAAACGACGTTCGTGGACATGACCGATCTGAATCGAGTGGAAGCGGCGCTGCGACCGAACACGAGAGGCGTCTTGATGGAGACGCCGTCCAACCCAACGCTTAAGATCACAGATATTGCCGCCGTGTGCGCTTGGGCGAAGTCGAAGGGACTTATCACCTTATTGGATAATACCTTTATGACCCCTTATCACCAGCGGCCGATCGAGCAGGGTGTTGATATCGTGCTTCATAGCGCAACGAAATTTCTGGGCGGACATAGCGATGTGCTGGCTGGATTAACGGTTACTCATGATGAGGAGCTGGGTAATCGAGTTAAGGCGCTGCAAAATGGGCTCGGTACCGTGCTCGGCGTACAAGATAGCTGGCTGTTAATGCGCGGTATGAAGACGCTCGAGGCGCGGATGGCACACAGCGAGCAGAGCGCTCGCCGATTGGCTGAGTGGTTAAGCAGCAGATCGGATATTGCGAATGTCTATTATCCGGGGCTGGCTAGCCATCCACATCGCGAGATTCATGAGCGTCAATCGAAAGGATACGGCGCCGTTGTATCCTTTGATGTCGGCTCTGGCGAGCGTGCCAAGAAGGTGCTGAATCAAGTTCGGCTGCCGCTCGTTGCCGTAAGCCTAGGCGCTGTTGAGAGCATCTTATCCTATCCAGCAATGATGTCGCATGCAGCTATGCCGCAAGCTGTGCGTCATGAGCGCGGCATTACGGATGGATTGCTACGCTTCTCTGTAGGCTTGGAGCATATTGAAGACTTGATCGAGGATCTCGATCAAGCATTGTGATGCTGCCTGAGGCGAAGCATTCGTGGCAGCTAATGAACAGGAGTCCAAGGGGTGGCCCTTGGACTCCTGTTTTGTGCTGAAACGGCTATTTGGCGATGGGAATAATTCCATCATGCATACGTCATACGATGAACAACAAGTGATTAACAATATGGATAAACTGTGATACGATGGGTAATGGTTCTTTGACTTTAATCATTATTGCATGATATTACCATAATTAATGAGCTGAAAGAGTATAGACCAATTAGAGGCATAAGCAGGGCGGTTCGAGTAGACCCATCCTGTGTATAAAATAACATAGAGGGGAAGTGACCATGACGATGATATCTCCAGTGGATCGCATATTGGATAAAGTATTGCGCGGAGAGCGCATGACTACGGATGATTGTATCACTTTGTTTGAATCCGATCAGATTGAGAAGATGGGGCATGCCGCGAATCAGGTCATGTTGAAGTGGCATCCAGAACCGATTACAACTTTCGTTATCGGCCGAAATATTAACTATACGAATATATGCGACGTATACTGCCGCTTCTGCGCTTTTTATCGACCTCCAGGATCGAAGGAAGGATATGTGCTTCCTGATGAAGCAATCTTCCAGAAGATTCAGGAAACGATAGATGTTGGCGGAACAGAAATATTAATGCAGGGCGGAACGAATCCGAATTTGCCATTTTCATATTATACAGAGCTGCTGCGCAACATTAAGAAGCGCTTCCCTAACATTACGATGCATTCCTTCTCTCCAGCGGAGATCTGGAAGATGAAGACTGTGTCTGACGGTTTATCGCTTGAAGAAGTTGTCCGCCAGATTCATGAAGCGGGCTTAGATTCATTGCCGGGTGGTGGAGCAGAGATTCTGGACGACCGCACTCGAAGCAAGATCAGCCGTCTGAAAGGCACATGGCGCGAGTGGATGGATGTGATGCAGACTGCTCATCAGGTAGGGATGTCGACAACAGGGACGATGGTTATCGGCTTCGGTGAGTCGATGGAAGAGCGGGCGCTTCATCTGGAACGTACGCGTATTGCGCAAGATGAATGCATAGAGCGCAAGTATCCTTCGAAAGGCTTCCTTGCCTTCATTCCATGGACGTTCCAACCGGACAACACAGCCATCAAGAAGGCGGAGCGTGTCAAGCCGGAAGAATACTTGAAGACTCTCGCGATCAGCCGCTTGTTCCTGGACAATATTCCGAACTTCCAATCCTCTTGGGTGACGATGGGACCGGAAATTGGCAAGATGACGCTTTCGTATGGCTGCAATGACTTCGGCAGCACGATGATTGAGGAGAATGTTGTGTCTGCTGCTGGAGCGACTCACAAAGTAAACATCGGCAGCATTCTTGACCATATCCGTGAAGCGGGTAAGATCCCTGCGCAGCGTGATACGCAATACAATATTCTTCGCGTATTTGATGAAGATCAGAACACGATTGAACGGGACTTTATTATGCAAAATTAATATACCGATCTAATAAAGCGCATTGGGGAGCAGAGCAATCTGTCCTCGTTGCGCTTTTTCTATGTAAAAGCCAGACAATATAAGCTCCTTCGGATTACCAATACTCACTTCGTATATCTGTTTCGTCCCCCCCATATACTGAATAAGGAACAGAAAGGAGTGAGTTCATGGAGCTGTTCACCATATCGGTATCGAATGGAGCTCGAAATGAGCTGGAATCGTTGTCTCGGCTGTTGATGCAGGAAATGGACGATTTACATACACAGGCGAATGGCGTTATATTGGAAAAGTTTGATTCCGGTTCGTCGGCAAGTATTACTTGCTCAGGTCGACTCCCTGGTTTCCAGTTGGCTTTACAAGCTCAGGATGTGTGGAATCGCGCTGCAAGAGCGCTTGCAGAATACATTTTATCTGTGAAGGAGCTTCCGCTGCTGCGTGAATTAATCAAGAAAGAAAAAAACATCGATCCGTCTGATGTAGAGAAGATTGAAGCGTATTGCATCCAACTCTTGAACGGCATGGATGACAGCACTCACCATGAAGCTCGAAAACGGCGCTGTATGAAGCTTCGGAAAGTGTTGTTTCATTATTTGGAGGAACATACACAGCTCCACATCGATGGGTTTATCCGGTTTCGATTGGACAGCTATGTGACAGAACTCCGTGAAGTTGTAGCATATGCCATGGATGAGTATGTGCTGGAACGACAGTATCAGGAATTCATCAGTTTGTTAAAATATTTTGTGTTTATACAGGACACCAAAATACCGTTAGCTCATCTCGTTCATAAGGGCGGACACGAATTTACGCTGCTGAATGAGCAGTGGCTTCCATTGGAATCATCCCATATTATGGACGGGATGGTTGTCGAGACGATCGATTGTGATATGGAAATGGAGGATATGATTGTGAGCACGCTTATTCATGTCTCCCCAGGCCATATCGTCATTCACACATGTGAACCAGAATCTCAAGTGATCAAGACGATTGAACAAATATTTGAAGCCAGAGTTCATGTATGCGGTTACTGCCCATCGTGCGCCGCATTTCTAAATCCAAACTGGACTTCACAGGATCAATGCACATGATATTGCCCTTGACCAACAGGGATGTTATCGCATATAATATGCCATATTGAATTACATCAAGCAATATGGCGTTGACGAAGCCATGGATGCAGGGTTGTAACCGTCCAGAGAGAGGGATCTCGGCTGAAAGTCCCTTCGGCGATTACTTGCATTTACCCCTTCGGAGCTTTGTATGGGAACGGAAGCTGCTAGGATTCGCTTCTCATTATCATGCAACGGTTCATTCCCGTTATAGAATGCTCAAGGATATATACTTGGAATGCGGCTTCACCATATATGGCGCAAGCGAAGCATAGACGCTTATGTATATATTGAATGAGGGTGGAACCACGGGTTATAACATAACACTCGTCCCTTTTATAGGGCGGGTGTTTTTTTGTTGCTAATTTAGCGTATAAGGAGGAGCTTACACATGTCTATGGTACGAGTTACTTTACCAGATGGTGCTGTTCGCGAATACGAGCAAGGCACTACAATTGAAGATGTTGCAGGTTCGATCAGCAGCGGTTTGAAGAAAAATGCAGTAGCAGGCAAGCTGAACGGAAAGGTGGTTGACTTGTACACGCCAATCGAAGCAGATTCTTCTGTAGAAATCGTTATGCCTGATTCTGAAGAAGGGCTGGAAGTGATCCGTCACAGCTCTGCGCATCTAATGGCTCAGGCCATTAAACGCTTGTACAGAGATGCAGACGTAAAGCTTGGTATCGGACCTGTCATTGAAGACGGCTTCTACTACGATATCGATATGAATATATCGCTGACACCGGAAGACCTGCCGAAGATTGAGAAAGAGATGGAACGCATCGTCAACGAAAACTTGCCGATCCGCCGTCAAGTCGTAACCCGAGAAGAAGCTTTGCGTGTGTATACAGACATTAACGATCCGCTCAAGCTGGAGCTCATTAACGATCTGCCAGAAGATGCGGAGATTACGATCTATGAGCAAGGCGAATTCTTTGACCTTTGCCGTGGACCTCACGTTCCAAGCACATCCAAGCTGAAAGTGTTCAAGCTGATGAACCTGGCTGGCGCTTACTGGAGAGGCGATTCTAAGAATAAGATGCTGCAGCGCATATATGGTACAGCTTTCGTGAAGAAGGCTCAGCTTGAGGAGCATCTACATTACTTGGAAGAAGCGAAGAAACGCGATCACCGCAAGCTCGGCAAAGAATTGAAGATGTTCACATTCTCTCAAGAAGTGGGTCAAGGCTTACCGATCTGGCTGCCTAATGGTGCGACACTTCGTCGTACAATGGAGCGCTATATCGTAGACATGGAAGAACGTCTTGGCTACAACCACGTGTATACACCAATAATGGCTAATGTAGAGCTGTATAAAACTTCAGGGCACTGGGATCACTATCAAGAGGATATGTTCCCTATAATGGCGATGGATAATGAGGAGCTTGTTCTTCGTCCAATGAACTGCCCTCACCATATGATGGTGTACAAGAGCGAGCTGCGCAGCTATCGTGATCTTCCGCTTCGTATAGCAGAGCTAGGCATGATGCATCGCTATGAGATGTCCGGCGCTTTGACTGGTCTGCACCGCGTTCGCGGAATGACGCTGAACGACGCTCATATCTTTGCTCGTCCGGATCAGATTAAAGATGAATTCGCGCGCGTAATCAATCTGCTGCAGAAGGTATATGAGGATTTCGGCATCAAGGAATTCCGCTTCCGTTTGTCTTATCGCGATCCGCAGGATACAGAGAAGTACTATCAGGACGATGAAATGTGGGAGATGTCCCAGCGCATGCTGCGTGAGGTTGTTGTCGAGCTCGGTCTGCCGTTCTTCGAAGCAGAAGGCGAAGCTGCGTTCTACGGTCCGAAGGTTGACGTACAGATCAAGACAGCACTTGGCAAGGAAGAAACATTGGGTACCGTTCAATTGGACTTCCTGCTTCCGCAGCGCTTCCAGCTGGAATATGTCGGCGAAGACGGCATGAAGCACCGCCCAGTCGTTATCCACCGCGGTATTATCAGTACGATGGAGCGTATGACTGCATTTCTGCTGGAGAACTACGCAGGCGCGCTGCCGTTGTGGCTCGCACCCGTGCAAGCGAAGATTCTGCCAGTTTCACCTACGTATGAAGCATATGCGAAGGAAGTGGAAGAACAGATGCGTCAAGCGGGCATTCGTGTAGAAGCAGATCTTCGCAATGAGAAGCTGGGCTACAAGATTCGTGAAGCGCAGCTTGAGAAGATGGCTTACATGCTCGTTGTCGGTGAGAACGAGAAGAACAACGGTTCTGTCTCCGTGCGCAAGCGCGGTCACGGCGATCTCGGCATGATGCCGCTGTCCGATGCAATCGCAATGCTGGACGAAGAGATTCGTACACGCAAAGTGCCGGATGCTAAGTCTTCTGAGGAATAAGCATTATTGAAGCATAAGGGGGCTTTCTCGCTGTTAGCGTAGAAAGTACGCCGTATGATATGAGGGGCTGTCCCACAGGTAGATTACTCTACCTAGGGACAAGCCTCTTTTTCATGTGGCTGAAACACCCGTTACAGCAACCAAGGCAGGCAAGAGGCAGTGAGATAAGAGGAAAACTATCTTGAGTAGTATCGCATATAGAATGAGATGAATATTATACCAATAACTCTCATAGCATTATTGCGAGGAAAATATATTACTCAAGGAGTGGTAAGTTTGAATCAGAGGAATCTGAATAATAACAAACAGTCTTCTACAGGTCTGGATCAGAATATTGCAGGCTTATTATGCTATCTGCTTGGAGCGGTTACGGGAATCATTTTCTTAATACTAGAAAAGAACAATCGATTCATTAAGTTTCATGCGATGCAGTCATTGCTTGTGTTTGGAGGACTCTTCGTACTGAATATCGTACTAGGATTTATACCGATATTAGGGTGGATATTATCTGTTGTCATTTATCCAATAGGTGTCATTCTGTGGATCGTGCTTATGGTGAAAGCGTATTCAGGAAAATGGTTCAAGCTCCCAATAGTTGGTGATATAGCAGAAAAACAAGTCAATAGGATGTGATGCTCTAGACAGCATCGATTGATCTATGATTTAAACGCAGCGGCGACCGTTTCCTGATTAACAATCAGAGTGCGGTCGCCGTTTTGTTTATGTCGTAGACGTTCTATTTTTGTCGATTATGAATAATTGTAGGCTATAGCGGACATCCTTCCGACTAGGAGGGGATAACCAAATGCTTACATTTGAAAAGGGGAACAGCAATAACACATTAAAGAAGCGGAGTGGCAGGATCGTGAAATACAGCAGGTTGTCGTTCAAAACGGGATGTCTAATCGCCGTAACAGGTTTATTGATGATCACGGGTTATGGACAAGTCGCTTACGCGCAAGCATCCAATGATGAATTACAAGCCGCTTTATCAACTTGGAATATACAGAAGGCCATTCACATTCAACAGCAAGATAATTATTCATTCGCTGAGATGAATGATTGGGATCGTATGCGTACAGACAGTATCATTTATGGAGATCGGATATACGAATCTGCTCTATGGAGCGGTATGCCACAGCATGTAATTTCGGAACAGGTTCGATTGCAGAAGCTGCAGCGAGGTAATAACGTCAATGCGTATGAAGTAATGGAGATGTTGAACCGAAGCAATAAACTTGAATCAGCAGTGAATCCTGAAATGGAATTGCGTTCGAATCTGTTCGTTTATGTCGACATGCCTGGTGCTAATGCTTCAAGATTGGCCTCTTTATTAACACCAACTAATACTCAATCTGCCAATCCAGATTCCGCTGCTAAGACGAACGCAGTAGCTGCTAATAGCAAGATACTGTTCACGGATGATCTACTCGCACCGGAACAAACGCGAGTATTGAATGAAGTTGAGGTTACAGCTACTGGCTATACAGCCGGCGTTGAATCGACAGGGAAGAAACCGGGTCATCCAGAGTATGGAATAACGTATTCCGGTGTCAAGGTAAGACGCGACTACGTCTCCACTATTGCCGCTGACCTTAAAGAATTTCCGATTGGCACCATTCTCTATGTGCCGGGTTATGGGTATGGGATCGTAGCTGACATTGGTTCAGCCATCAAAGGAAAGAAGATCGATCTATATTTTGATACAACAAAGCAGGTCTATTCGCAGTGGGGCAAGAAAAACGTCGACGTGCAGGTCATTAAGAAGGGCAACGGAAAGATTACAGAGGAGTTTCTGCAAGAGCTGAATGAAGCTGTTATGAAGCATCACAGGATTCCAGAGACGATGCTTTAACAGTTTTGCCCATGCATAGCGACTTTGGGATCATCGCATAATACTTCTTGGGGAAACAGTTGTTTTCTCGGAATGTTCACTAGCCGCTCTAATGCGGATGGTGTGGCACGAGGGAGGTGAAATGTGATGAATAAGCAAAGTTCGAAGTATAATTCCAAACAGGTTGGAAAGCAGCAGTTCGGTCAGAACCAAGCAAATCAAAACTTCGACGCTGAGTTTGCAGTTGAAAACGAAGGTACTGCTGGTGTATCTAATAAAGCATCTAAAGGCCAAAACCAAAATGCTCAACAATAATGTCGTCTCAGATTCGATGATGACATAATGGAAGTAAGAGGCTGCCTGCAGGCAGTCTCTTTGTGCATGCTTGTATTGGATTCTATTTACAGCAGCTCAGTCTAGAGACTGATGCCAAGTTCAATCCCTCGCCGCTGTTTACTTGGCTGTGTGTGCTATACAATACAGATATAAGATAAACGAAAGCAATATTCAAAGAGAGGGATTAATATGAATCTAGGAAAGAGATGGATGTTAGGCTTTATTCTAATCGGCGCTGGTGTAATCTTCTTGCTGCAGCAGATGGGATATATTAGCTTTGACCTTGGTGAAATGATTCGTACGTTCTGGCCGCTCATATTGGTGTTTGTAGGGCTGAGCGGTCTGCTCCAAGGGGGATTCTGGGGGATATTCCCGCTAGGTATAGGTGTTTACTATTTACTGAGAAATCTCAATATTATTACATTAAGCTGGTCTGACTTCATGAGCTATGCGCTTCCATTTGGTCTGATAGTCGGTGGTCTATGGGTATTGTTCAAGCCGCGGAAGTCTAGAAGCAACAACAGCGATTGGCAAGGGAACAATAAGAACTGGAATGATGATTTTAAGCAAGAGCAGAAGATGTCAAATCAGGCTCCAGCATCTTCATCCATTCCAGACTACGGCGATCCTAACTACCCCGATCCATTTAAGGATGTTGATTATTCGAAGGATATATTCAATAAAGAGGTATATGGAGATGTCGAGACCTCAAGCAAACCGAAAAAAGGAACTAATGAGGAAAGCTCAACCACTTCATGGGAGTTCGAGTTCGGGATGGGCGCAGGTAGTCACGGCTCCAAGAAAAATAAGATTAACAAGTCAACCTTTATCGGTGACTTTCACATCGGACAGGATTATTGGGAACTGAGACCAATGGATATCTCTCACTTTATCGGCGACTCGACGATCGATCTGACGAAAGCTCAAGTTCCATACGGGGAGACTAAGATTACCGTCTCCAGCTTTATCGGCGACGTAAAGGTATATATACCACGCGATATGGATCTTGGCGTCACTGTTACATCCAGTTCATTTATTGGCGATGTGCGTGTACTTGATGAGAAGGAAAGTGGATTCATGAGGACGACTAACGTTGAATCCCCGTATTATCATGATGCAAGCAAGAAAGTTCGCATCGTTGTCAGCACCTTCATCGGTGATGTAAGAGTGAAGAAGGTGGGATAGTATACTATGGTACAGAAATTATTTCGCAATGCCCGAAGTGTCAAATGGGAACTGCTCCTTACCTTCATTGTCTCGGGTTGTGTTATCATAAGTGTGCTATGGCTAGGGCTGGTTAACGGTATGTGGTATGAAGGATGGAATTGGTGGGTATTCGGCATCGTAACCGTACTCATCGTTTCCATCCTAACAGGATATATTGCGGGCGTCCGGCTGCAGCGCAGACTGGATGTTTTGCATGAAGGCATGATGCAGGTAACGAAAGGCGATTGGTCCGTTCGGATTCGGGATAATGATGAAGATGCTTTTTTTCAAGTATATTCGGACTTTAATGTTATGATTCAAACGATGGAGCATAAGCTTAAATTGCTTCAAAAGCTGTCGGAACAGCAGGTCGTTGATCATGAGCGTGAAAGCGAAGCGATCGTTCAGGAAGAACGCAAGCGATTGGCTCGTGATCTGCATGATACGGTCAGCCAACAGCTATTTGCTATGCATATGGCTTCTTCATCGCTTCCCAAGGTCATGGAGATGGATATGGAGCGGGCTCATATGGTTGTGAGCCAGTTGATTCAGATCTCGCATTCAGCGCAGAGACAGATGAGAGGACTGATTGCACAGCTCCGTCCGATCGAGCTGGACGGAAGAACGCTGCAGCAAGCATTGGAACGTTGGTTCCCGGATTATTGCAATCAGAACGGATTGCAGGGGAAGATTGAGATCCAATTGAATGCAGGGCTGTCTGAAGCGAAGGAGCATCAGTGCTTCTTAATGATTCAAGAAGCGATGGCCAATGTGGTGAAGCATGCTCAAGCGAAGCATGTAAACTTGTCGCTGCATGAAATCGAGCAGCGTGTGCTGCTCGTTGTTGCGGACGACGGCAAGGGCTTCAACATCAATAAGAACACCCATGCGGGAAGCTATGGATTAACTACAATGAGAGAACGGTGCGATAAACTGGGCGGGACGATGGACATTATTAGCCAACCTGGAGCAGGAACAACCATTCGAGTACATATACCTTTATTTGAACAAGTAGAAGAAGAGAGAGACCAACCAGCAATTAAGCATGTGGCAGAGGAACTGGACGGAGGCGAAACGGATGAGTAAAATGAACATTTTTCTCGTTGACGATCACGAGATGGTGCGGCTGGGGTTGCGCACGTATTTGATGTTCGATCCAGAGATCGAGGTTGCCGGTGAAGCAAGCGGGGGGATGGAAGCAATCAAGAAGATCAGCGCTAATCCTGATCAGCTGCCGGATCTAGTGCTGATGGACCTAATGATGCCGGATATGGATGGTGTAGAGACGACTAGACAGCTAATTGCGCGATTTCCGAAGCTGCGAATCGTCATGCTGACCAGCTTCATGGAAGATGAACAAGTAGTTGCCGCCATTCAGGCGGGGGCTCTCAGTTACGTTTTGAAGACAGTATCCGCAGAGGATCTTATCTGTGCGATTCGTGGAGCGTGCCGCGGCATGCCGGTGATGAACGGTGATGTATCGCAAGCCTTGTCGCGTGGACTGCGTAAACGGGCTGCGCAGCCGGATGATGAGGGATTGACAGAGCGCGAAAAAGAAGTGCTTTTGCTCATTGCCGACGGCAAAACCAACAAGGATATATCTGAAGAGCTTCATATAAGTATAAAGACAGTTAAGACACATGTATCGAATCTATTGATGAAATGTGAGCTTCAGGACCGCACACAACTAGCTGTGTACGCGCACCGCAACGGTTTGGTTAAGAATTAATTTAGCATTTTCATACGGCTTGCCTCCAATGACAGCATTCAGTTGGAGCGCAAGCTTTTTTTACATGATGGGAAGAATGATCTCATCATTTATCACGTTTTATGATGATTTTAATGTAGAATTAAGGTTCGGGGTTCATTATATAGACATAAGGTTATTACTTATACATTCAATTCACATACATTCCTCAGGAGGGGTTCATCATGGAAGACCAACGTAAATCATACTCAACATCTGATCAGGATAACAATACACAAATGAATGGTGTTGAATCTACTAATCCATCAAACACAACGGAAACAGATCAATCGGAAACTACTAAATCACACTATTTCGCTTATGGCCCATATCAGTCCGGTAAGGGCGGAGAAGCACAAGCAACTACTTCTGTAGATGGAAACGGTCAAGCGAGCGACGTTCAAGTAACGCAGCCTGCACCCGTAAAGCCAATGCCTTTCTCAAGTACGACTCGTCAAAGCTATGCTAACTATGGACCTGGCGGAGCAACTGGTAATGGTGCTGGCGGCAATGGAGGCTCTGCTCCATCCGATGGAGGCAAATGGAATTTCAAACCTTCCAATGAGAAGAAGGGTGCTTCCTTCAAATCAATCGTTGCTTCTTTCTTGGCTGGCGCGATCGTAATCTCGGGCCTCATGTTCACGGCGGATTACACGAATCTATTTACTGGTGGAAGTACTCAAGATTCCGCAAGAGGTGCGAACGGGACCGCGCAGACGGTATCCAACAATTCATCGGGAGCTCATTCCATGAACTCCGTATCCGATGTCGTGAAGTCAGCAAGTCCTGCTGTTGTTAAGATCGAAACATTTGCAACTCCAAGCAATAACTCGAGCAACATGTGGTGGATGGAGGATCCGCTCTTCCGTCAATTCTTCGGTGATTCATACGGTGACAGAGGCAATCAGGAGTCGCAGCCGAAGGATTCCAAGAAGCTGCAGCCGCTTGGAATCGGTACAGGCTTCATCTTTGAATCGGATGGCTACATCCTAACGAATAATCACGTTATCGAAGGCGGCGAAGCTGTACAAGTTACGATCGAAGGCTATGAAAAGCCGCTGACAGCAAAAGTGTTGGGCAGAAGCCCTGAGCTTGACTTGGCTGTTCTGAAAGTAGATGGTAAAGGCTTCCCTACTGTTAGCCTTGGCGATTCGGATGCAGCAGAAGTAGGCGAACAGGTTGTTGCGATTGGTAACCCTTCAGGCTTTGACCATAGTGTAACATCTGGTTGGTTGAGCGCTAAAGGCCGTTCCATTGATGTTAATGATAACGGTAAAGTGAAGACCTACAACGATCTGCTTCAGACCGATGCTGCTATTAACCCAGGTAACTCGGGTGGACCGCTCTTGAACATGAATGGTGAAGTTATCGGTATGAACGTTGCGGTATCTAAGGAAGCGCAAGGTATCGGATTCGCGATTCCTTCCAACACAATTACAAAAGTAGTCGATAATCTGAAAGAGAACAAGGAAATTCCAAAAGAACCGGTTCCATTCATTGGTGCTACTCTGTACACGATGACGGAAGATGTCGCGAACCAGATTGGCATTCCTAATACAGAGGGAGCTCTTATATACCAAGTTTTGTTCGGTTCTCCAGCATATGAAGCAGATTTGCGAGCTTATGATGTGATTACCAAAGTAGATGGCAAGAAGATCACGACGAAAGAAGAACTAATCGAAGCGGTGCAGAGTAAGAAGGTTGGCGATACTATTACATTAACTGTAGAGCGCAACAAAAAATCCATTGACGTAGATGTTAAGATCGGCGACAAGAACAAATTCCAACCTACTGAGCAATAATGCAATATAAACGAGGAGCTGTCTCTTGGGTAGACCGAGAGGCAGCTCTTTTTTTCGCAAATGGTGTCGAAGATGGTACAATAGCAAGTGAAGCTATTTGAGAGAGGATGACATATAAAAAATGCGCCCCTATATACTTATCGTTGATGATGATGAAAAAATAATATCCATGCTTCGAAGAGCGCTTGTGTTTGAAGGGTTTGAAGTGAATACGGCGACGAATGGATCGCAAGGCTTGAAGGAAATGATCGTTCGCGAGCCGGATCTGCTGATTCTGGATGTCATGATGCCTGAAGTAGATGGTTGGGAAGTATGCCGGCGTATGCGAGAAGCGGGCAGTGCTGTGCCTGTGCTGATGCTGACTGCTAAGGATGAAGTGCAGGACCGTGTTAAGGGCTTGGATATTGGTGCAGACGATTACTTAGTGAAGCCGTTCGCTCTCGAAGAGCTGTTAGCACGCGTACGAGCCTTGCTGCGCCGTCGCTCAGAGAGTGATAATGGCAATCATCGCTTAGAATATGATGGTTTGCTTCTTGATCTTCATACACGGGAGGTTAAGCGCGGAGAGCATAATATTGAGCTGACAGCGAAGGAGTTTGAGCTGCTGCATCTGTTTATGCAGAATCCGAAGCGGGTGCTGCCGCGAGATGTCATTATGGAGAAGATATGGGGGTTTGACTACAGCGGTGAATCGAATGTTCTAGAGGTATATATTGCTATGCTTCGTCAGAAGACGGAGGAGTTTGGCGACAAGCGGATCATACAAACGATTCGTGGGACAGGATATGTGCTTAGAGGAGAATCATAAGGTATGTCAATTCGACTCCGTCTTACATTATGGTATTCTTCGTTAGTTGCTTGCATGCTGTTATTATTCGGTATAACCATCTACATCTTTCTGGATAGTACTCTGTATGGTGATTTGGAAGATCGCATTACGAAAACTGCGAACAAAATATCCATACAAATGTCGGTCGATTTTCAGAATGGTCTGAATTTAGACCTTTCCGCTTTCGACAACAAGCGCATAACGGATGACTATCTGTACATGTTTATTTACAACTTTACGAATGGCGTAACGACCAAATCGAGTAATCTGGAAGGTTGGGATTTGAGCTTTGGCAAGCGAGAGAATCCATCGCAGATTATAGAAGGATTCCGCCGTGAGAATATTGGTGATCTGGGCGAGTTTCTAATCTACGAAGAACCGATCGAATATCTGAATCCGTTAACGAAGGAGACCACTGTGATCGGCGCCGTTCAGGTCGGCATGTTTTCGGAGGCGCAGGCTTCGTTCTTGCGCACGCTGCGAGATATTTTGTTCGTAGCGTCAGTGATGACAGTCGTATTGGCCTTCTCTCTAGGTCTGTTCTTAGCGCAGAAGACGCTGCGGCCAATCGAGAATATAATACGTGCGACGAATCGTGTTCAGAAGGGCGCTGATCTTAGCATGCGCATCCCGCGAGAAGGACCGCCTGAGGATGAGATCGGTCAGCTGACGGAGACGATCAATAACATGCTGCAGCGTATGGAAATATTCTATAACGAGCTTGATGAAGCGTATCGCGCCCAACGCCGATTCGTATCGGATGCTTCGCATGAGCTTCGAACTCCGCTTACCACGATTCGCGGTAATGTGGATCTGTTGAGGCGCATGTCGGTAAGGGATACTGAGCCATCGCCGCTGACGGAACAGGAACGGGAAGAAATGTCCATGGAGGCACTTCAGGACATATCGGATGAAGCGCGTCGAATGAGCCGCCTCGTTAACGATATGCTGTCGCTGGCACGAGCTGATGCGGGATATATGATGGACAAGGAAAATGTCGCAATTAAGCCGCTGGTGGAGGAAGTCGTACGTCGAGCACAATTCCTGCAGCGGAAGGCAGATTGGATATTTGACGACTTTACTGAGTTGGAAGGATTGTATGTCAACGGCAATAAGGATTATTTGCAGCAGATGCTGTTCATCTTTATTGAAAATGCGTTTAAATATACACCAAGCGGCAAAGTAACCTTAACCGCGATTCATGAAGACAATCTGATTGGACTTCGTGTTCAAGATACGGGGATCGGGATGAATGAGCAAGAAGTTCCGTATATTTTCGAGCGCTTCTATCGTGCAGATGTCTCCCGCGGTGTAACTTCGGGTACAGGACTTGGTCTTTCCATTGCAAAATGGATTATAGATGAGCACTCGGGTTCAGTTGAGGTTGTTACTAAGCCAGGGGAAGGAACTACATTTCTAATCTGGCTTCCTTTGGTACAGGTCGACGTGACTGAGATTATTGACGTATAATAGAAGGGCAGTACTCCCGAAATGTTAGGGAACTACCATTGAAAGCAGGTGTGTGTATGAATGTCATTAAGATAACGCCGCGCGGTTATTGTTACGGTGTTGTGGATGCCATGGTCATGGCTCAGCAGACGGCCCGTAATCTTGACCTGCCGCGACCAATATATATACTTGGCATGATCGTGCATAACAGCCATGTCACAAATGCGTTCGAAGAAGAGGGCATCATTACGCTAGACGGTGCCAATCGGTTGGATATATTAGATCAAGTGGAGTCAGGGACCGTAATCTTCACAGCACACGGCGTATCGCCGGAGGTGCGGAAGAAAGCTCGCGAGAAAGGCCTGACAACGGTTGATGCTACTTGCCCAGACGTGACTCGTACGCATGATCTAATTCGTGAGAAGACGGCTGAAGGGTACGAGATCATTTATATCGGCAAGAAAGGTCACCCTGAGCCAGAAGGCGCAATCGGCGTCGCTCCGGACAAGGTGCACTTAATAGAACGGGAAGATGAGATTGGCGGCTTGGACGTAGAGAATGATAAGATCATCATTACCAATCAGACCACGATGAGCCAATGGGATATTAAGAATATCATGAATCTGCTGATTGCCAAGTATCCGCACGCGGAGATTCATAACGAGATCTGTATGGCTACCCAGTTGCGTCAGCAAGCTGTTGCTGATCAAGCCTCAGAATGTGATCTCCTTATCGTAGTTGGAGACCCGCGCAGCAACAACTCGAATCGTCTCGCTCAAGTATCGGAAGAGATCGCGGGAGTTCCGGCGCATCGAATCTCTGATTTGTCTGAGCTGGAATTGGACTGGCTGCAAGGTGTGAAGGTTGTAGGTGTCACATCGGGCGCGTCTACTCCAACACCGATCACGAAGGAAGTTGTTACTTTCCTGGAGCAGTATGATCCTGAGGACGAGTCTACTTGGGAAAAGGTTCGGACTGTGAATATGAAGAAGCTGCTTCCTGCTGTACGTACAAAAGCCGGCGATAAATAGGCTGTGATGTCTGAAGAAAAATAAGAACCCGCAGGATGATGCTTGGGTACAAGACAAGTGTTCATCCTGCTGGTTCTTTGTTATTGACAATGTAGAACCTGCGGTTGTTGAGCATCTGCAGCAAATGAAAGGAATTGAGAAGGTAGTGAAGATTTCCAAATCATATAAACTGGCGAGCCGTGATTATCATCCTGAGGATACAATTATTGAGCTTGGGGATGTTCGCATCGGAGGCGGCAATCTTGTCGTCATGGGCGGTCCTTGTGCAGTTGAGTCGCCAGAGCAGATCGACGAGATTGCTCGTCTGGTTAAAGCGGCAGGCGGACAGATCCTGCGAGGAGGCGCCTTTAAACCGCGGACTGGACCTTACAGCTTCCAAGGGATAGGCGTTGAAGGGCTGAAGATGATGGCGGATGCCGGCAAGAAACACGGATTGCTGACGATAACGGAGGTCATGACGCCTGAATATGTTGATATCTGTGCGGAGTATGCTGACATTCTGCAGGTTGGTACCCGCAATATGCAGAACTTTGATCTATTGCGCAAGCTGGGGCAAACGAATCGCCCGGTACTACTGAAGCGCGGCTTCAGCGCAACATATGATGAGTGGCTGAATGCTGCCGAGTACATTCTAGCTGGAGGCAATCCGAACGTAATGCTCTGTGAGCGCGGCATTCGCACTTTCGAGACTTATACGCGCAATACGCTGGACTTGGCTGCTATCCCAGCGATGAAACAGTTGACGCATCTGCCTGTCATTTCTGATCCAAGCCACGGAACTGGCCGACGCGAGCTAGTGGAGCCTATGGCGAAGGCATCGGTTGCGGCGGGCGCGGATGGATTGATTATTGAGATGCATACAGATCCTAATAATTCGATGACAGGTGATGGTGTGCAATCCTTATTCCCGGATCAATTCGCCCGCTTGTTGAAAGAGCTAGAGCAGTTAGCATCCATATGCGGCAGTCAATTCAATACGCATAAGGAAGATGCGTCTTACTTTGAAGCGTGGAATAACTAAATCATAGCAATAGATAACAGCCGTCCTGCGGATTACTCGTCGCGGGGCGGCTGTTTGTTATATATTCATAGCCATAAAACAAAGTATTTATGCTGAAAAAAATATTATGTTAGGAAACATGACATTGGATAGAAAAATACCTTACATGAGTATTGACGGTGCGAATAAATGGTTTTATAATGTGATTAACAAAGTTACAAAACGGAACATTTGGCTGATGATGTGGTTACAATGTTCGGATATGGGGAGGAATTAGCATGTCTATCGACCAAGTGTTAACTATTATTAAAGAGAAAAGTATCGAGTTTGTTGATTTCCGCTTTGTTGATCTAAGCGGAAAAGCACATCACATCACATTGCCAGCCACAGAGGTTGAGGCAGAAACATTTGTGAACGGAGTAGCATTTGACGGTTCTTCCATTCCAGGCTTCAGAGGCATCGAAGAATCTGACATGGTGATGATGCCGGATACTGAAACGGCATATGTGGATCCATTTACCTCACATGCGACACTGATCGTGATGTGCAACATCTATACGCCGGATGGAGAACGTTATGAGCGTGACCCTCGCAGCATCGCTCAGCGAGCGGAGGAGTATCTGCAAACGGCTGGCGTAGGTACAACAGCATTCTTCGCGCCAGAGTCTGAGTTCTTCATATTTGACGATGTTCGCTATGAGAACACGATGAACAGCGCTTCCTTCTATGTTGATTCCGAAGAAGCGTCCTGGAATACGAATCGCAAGGAACAGGGCGGCAACCTCGGATTCAAGATTCGCACCAAGGGTGGATACGTGCCGGTTGCTCCAGTTGATACACAGCAGGATCTACGCAGTGAGATGTGCCGCTTGCTGCAAGAAGCAGGCTTGCGCATCGAGCGTCATCATCATGAGGTGGCGACTGCAGGCCAAGCAGAGATTAATTTTCGCTTTGATACGTTGACTGCTACAGCAGACAATCTGATGAAATATAAATATATCGTACACAATACAGCGCGTATGTTTGGCAAGGTGGCTACCTTTATGCCGAAGCCCCTCTTTGGTGATAACGGCAGCGGAATGCATGTTCACCAATCCATTTTCGATGGCGACACTCCTCTGTTCTATGAAAAAGGGGCTTATGCGAACCTAAGTGAAACCGCGATGCACTATATCGGCGGTATCCTGTATCATGCTCCGTCCCTGATCGCACTGACGAATCCGAGCACGAACTCCTTTAAACGTCTCGTTCCAGGCTATGAAGCGCCAGTAAATCTCGTGTTCTCCAAGGGTAACCGCTCGGCTGCGGTTCGTATTCCGGTCGCTGCAGTCACGCCTAAAGGCTGTCGAATCGAATTCCGTACGCCTGACTCCACTGCGAATCCGTACTTGGCATTTGCGGCTATGCTGATGGCTGGCTTAGATGGAATCAAGCGCAAGCTGGATCCAACAGCACTTGGATACGGCCCATTCGACAAAAATATTTATGAGCTATCCGATGCGGAGAAAGCAGAAATCCGCAGTGTGCCAGGCACGTTGGAAGAAGCGCTGGATGCGCTGGAAGCGAACCACGACTTCTTAACGGAAGGCGGCGTGTTTACGGATGATTTCATAGCCAACTATATTTCAGTCAAGCGTACTGAAGCGAAATCTGTAGCGATTCGCATTCATCCGCAGGAATACAGCCTTTATTTCGATTGTTAGTTCTGAACATGTTCAGATGGTTCTCGTTTTTCCCTTATCTTGTCACCCGCATTCAGATGAATGCGGGCACTTTTTTTCTGCATCGAGTAATACTAAATTACTATTTTAGATGAAAGTGTTTTCAATGCGGACTTTTGATGCTTTTTTACGTTAACTGCTTGAAGAGCTTAGCATTAACTGTTATCATAACGAATAAATCTTGACTAGAAATCGAAGGTGGGAGAGCAATGGCACATGGAGAGCGAGCATTAAATTTTAACGCGGGACCTGCAGCAATTCCATTAGAAGTGTTGGAACTTGCGCAGGCAGAGTTCGTTGATTTCCGAGGTAACGGCATGTCTATTATGGAAATGTCACATCGCGGTGCTGTGTATGAAGGAGTTCATAATGAAGCGAAGGAATTGCTGAAAGAACTTCTATCCATTCCGGATGGCTATGATATCTTATTCCTTCAAGGCGGAGCAAGCACACAGTTCGCTATGATTCCGATGAACTTGCTGAAGCCGAGCACAGTGGGCGCTTACGTACAAACAGGCAGCTGGGCTAACAAAGCGCTTGAGGAAGCGAAGCTGATCGGCGAGACAGCCATCATTGCCTCTTCTGAAGCGGACAGCTACAAACGCATCCCTGAACTGAGCTGCGATCAGATTCCCGCTGATGCGGCGTATGTTCATATTACTTCCAATGAGACCATTGAAGGCACACAATTTCAGACCTATCCAGACACGGGAAATACTCCGTTAATCGCTGATATGTCAAGTGATATATTAAGCCGTCCAGTTGATGTTTCGAAGTTCGGCATGATCTATGCGGGCGCTCAGAAGAACCTCGGTCCTTCAGGCGTTACGGTTGTGATCGCGAAGGACGAGCTGTTGACCGATAGTCCGAAGTCGATTCCGACTATGCTGCGATACAGCATCCATAAGAAGAACAATTCCCTATATAACACGCCGCCATCATTCTCCATTTACATGGTGAATCAGGTCCTGCATTGGATTAAAGAACGCGGTGGACTTGCTGGATTACAAGCGATGAATGAAGCGAAAGCGAACGTGCTGTATAATGCGATCGACGGCAGCTCTGGATTCTATCGTGGAGTTGCGGAAGCAGGCAGCCGTTCCCGGATGAACGTCACATTCCGTCTTGCCAATGAGGAGCTGGAGAAAGCATTCATCAAAGCATCGGAGCAAGAAGGCTTTATCGGTCTTAAAGGTCATCGCAGTGTCGGCGGCCTGCGGGCATCTATTTATAATGCTGTACCACATGAAAATTGTGAAGCTTTAGCTCAATTTATGAAGCATTTCCAACAAATCAATAGCTAATATGTTATAGTAGAGAGCAACCTCGTTTATGGTTTATATAGCCAAGCGTGGTTGCTCTTTCTATAAGGAGGCATTAGAGATGCTTAACTATAACGTGAAGGATGAAGCTACCAAGATCGGAATTGGAATAATAGGAACGCCGCCGATGCTGGAGCGAGTGACGGGTGCTTTGCGTGCATTTCCTACATTTCGTCCGGAAATGGAGTTGGCGGAGGATATCCATGAGGCTATACAGCATGCGGAGCGCTTGATGGAGCATAATGAGGTGCTGCTGATACTGGAAGCGGATTGGCTTGCGCCTATTCAAATGGTTACGAAGTCTGCAATTCCCGTTCACGGTATTACGTTAACGGACACGGGCTTTGTTCAGGCTCTCTTTCAGATGAGGCATGTCCTAGATGCTGGCGAAATCATCTCGATTGATGTTAAAGAACAGTCTAAGCTGAAGCGCCGGTTAAAGGAGCTGGAGGTTGACGAAGATCAGTTTCACGTGTTGTCTGGTGTAACGGATGGTGAGATGTCAACTAAGGTGACAGCGCAGGCAACAGCAGATGCACATATTGCACTCTATGAAGCGGGAAAGGTGCAAGCGGCGATTACTTCTGATTATGCTGTTTCGAGGCAACTGGAGAAGAAGGCGATACCGCATGCGGTATTGGCTCCGACTGAAGCGAATTTGGTCGTCGCATTAGAGCGAGCGCTCCTATCCACGGAATCGAGAAAGAGCAAAGAAGCGCAAATCGCAGTTGGACTTATTCATGTCGATAAGATGGATCAGGTGTTGGCTAAGCTTGGATCGGAGCATGAAGTTCAGCGATTAAGATTGGAGCTATACCGCCATCTATTGGATTATGTGGTGTCGCTGGATGGCTCTATGTCACATCTGGGTGGAGCGGAGTATCTGTTTTTTACGACACGCGGCATATTTGAACGTCAAACACATGGCTACAAGGTTCTCGGATTAGCTCCGGAGCTGTTTCGGGATCTAGGCATCACGTTAAGTGTTGGAATCGGATTCGGACGATCGGCCAATGAAAGTGGAACCCACGCCAGACAAGCGCTGCATGTCGCGCAATCAGCCGGTGGAAACGGCTGTTACATCGTACGTGAAGACAGAACGATAGTTGGTCCTTTGGAGATGACGATGCCGCTTGAGGCTACGATCTCTCTTGCGGATGTAGAACTGATGGCCGCGGCTAATGAGGCAGGCATGAACAGCGTGTACCTAAGCAAGCTGATCGCGCATGTGTCGCGAAAAGGACATCTCGACATGGATGTTCACGAGCTGGCTTTTATCCTGTCGATTACGATTCGATCTGCGCATCGTTTGCTAGTGCAATGGATGGATGCGAATCTAGTAAGCATCGTCGGCAGTGAGAAGGTAGAGCGCGGACGCCCTAAAAATATTTACCGTTTTTCCTTTCTGCATGATGCGATGAGATAGTTCAATTTTGTATTTTTCCTGTTATTTATGGACGATTAATAGATTTGTCTTTAAATGATTGCGTCTATTACACTGAAGTTGTAAAACGATTGCAGTGATGCGACGGATATGAACAGGAGGGAAACGAAATGGAAACGCTAGCACAATTGGAACAGAAGATGTCTGAGCCATCATCTCGCTTAGTAGAAGATATTCGTAAACTGAATGGTGATATTATGCTGCTTGGTGTTGGCGGCAAGATGGGGCCGGA
The DNA here is from genome assembly GCF_054343325.1 of Paenibacillus marinisediminis. NCBI lineage: Bacteria > Bacillati > Bacillota > Bacilli > Caryophanales > Paenibacillaceae > Paenibacillus > Paenibacillus marinisediminis. The sequence continues at coordinate 576,294 of NZ_JBTGUH010000001.1, read as the reverse complement.
CTTGGCGAGATTGGCTGTGAGAGCGATCGAAGCATCTGGAACGAACAAGACGGTTTATGGAGTTTCTCGCTTCTCGGAAGCAGGACTAAGAGAACAGCTGGAACAGATCGGAGTTAAGACCATCGCTTGTGACTTGCTTGATGATGAAGGCCTGAAGTCACTGCCTGATGTTGAGAATATTGTCTATATGGCTGGACGTAAATTCGGTACAACGGGAAGCGAAAGCTTGACTTGGGCGATGAACAGCTACTTGCCTGGCAGAGTGTCTGAACGTTTCCGCAATTCCAACATTGTTGTATTCTCATCTGGAAATATATATCCGTTCCTTCCAGTCGCATACGGTGGTGCAACGGAACAAACGCCTCCTTCTCCGCTCGGTGAGTATGCTCAATCGTGCCTTGGTCGGGAACGAGTCTTTGAACATTTTAGCAAGACGAACAAAACGCCAATGCTGATGTATCGTTTGAACTATGCGATTGATCTTCGCTACGGTGTGCTGCTGGAGCTGGCGAAGTCGATTAAGGAACAGCGTCCTATCAATCTGGCAATGGGTCATTTCAACTGCATCTGGCAAGGCGATGCGAACGAGATTGCGCTGCGCGCACTGCTTCGCTGCAATACTCCGCCGCAAATCTTGAATGTAACGGGACCGGAAACTGTCTCCGTTCGTTACGCTGCAGAACAGTTGGGAGCGCTCTTGGGCATAGAGCCTAAGTTCGAAGGCGTTGAATCCGAGAACGCGCTGCTTAACAACTCGTCAGCTTGTATGAAGGAATACGGCTATCCTAGCGTATCGCTGCAGCAGATGATCGAATGGACGGCGAAGTGGGTAGCGCTTGATGGAGAAACGATCAACAAACCGACGCACTTCCAAGAGCGAGGAGGTAAATTCTAATGGCTAATCGTAAAGAATGGAGCCCGGAACTTAAACAAGCAGTGCAAGCAGGACTTGCAATTCCAGCGCATCCGCTTGCCTTGAATGCGGATAGACAATTAGATGAAGCTAGACAGCGCTTGCTGACTCGCTATTACGCAGCTTCTGGAGCAGGCGGTATCGCAATCGGTGTTCACTCCACACAATTCGAAATTCGTGATCCGAAGCATCGCCTCTATGAACGTGTTCTGGAATTGGCGGCTGAAGAAATATCACAAGCTAAGCTGGACCGTCCTTTCTTAAAAGTAGCAGGTATATGCGGCCCGACGGAGCAAGCCTTGGGTGAAGCGGCTACAGCTGTATCATACAACTACGACGCTGGTCTACTTAGCCTTGGCGGTCTTGGAAGCTGGAGTGAGTCTCAGCTGATCAACCATGTGGCTAAGGTGGCTGAGGAAATTCCGGTATTCGGATTCTATCTACAGCCTGCTGTAGGCGGACGAATACTGAGCTTCGACTTCTGGCGTGAGTTTGCTGAGATTCCGGGTGTTATGGCGATCAAGATGGCTCCATTCAACCGTTATCAAACGATTGATGTCGTGCGCGCGGTATGTGCTTCGTCCCGTCGTGATGAGATTGCGCTCTATACAGGCAATGATGACAACATCATTAACGATCTGCTCACGAAGTTCCGCTTCAACATCAATGGACAGCAGGTAGAGAAACGCATAGTCGGCGGTCTGCTTGGCCAGTGGGCAGTGTGGACGAATCAAGCGGTTCAGATGCTTGAGGAGCTGAAGGCAGCAAGAGCGACAGGAAGTATTTCAGAAGAGTGGCTGACACGAAATGTGGAATTGACAGACAGCAACGGAGTTGTGTTTGATGTTAGCCATGATTTCCATGGCTGTATTCCAGGAATTCATGAGATCCTTCGCCGCCAAGGCATACTGGAAGGGACATGGTGCTTGAATCCGAATGAGACGCTGTCCCCTGGTCAAGCAGAGGAGTTGGATCGAGTAACGCGCGATTATCCTCATCTCACGGATGATGAATTCGTAGCGAAGAATCTGCAAGCTTGGAAATCAGGTCTTTCCTTGTAAAAATATGATTAGTAGTTGATTCCCATCTGATGTATTAATAAATTGACTTCTCATGATTCTTCCCTCAAAATAGAGCTACGATTAAGCTGAACGAAAAAAGGGGAGAATCATGAGTCGATTTTCGAACCGTCAAACATTTCAAGAAAAATTGAACGGATTGGTTGATGCCTTGCGTACCGAGATACATAGCGGCATACGCCAATCAGGAAGCTACCTTCCTTCTGAAAGCGCTCTCGCGAAGGAGTTCGGCTTGAGCAATAAGTCAGTTCGTAAAGGTCTTGAAGTTCTGGTAGAGGAAGGGCTGATTACGAAGATTGATCGCGTTGGCAGCTTGGTAAATGAACCTGCTCGTGAACGGGTGACCGTACATTGGGGCTGCAGCTCTACTCTCCCTACAGATCTACGAATAGACGAATTGATTCAGCTGTTTGAAGAGAAGAATCCAGATATCGCAATTCGAAGAATCACGCTTGACTATAATAATTATATTTGCTCCTCACATGAGCTGATCATGAATGGCATGCTGGATGGCGTGATGCTGAACAGCCTGCAATTTCAAGAGTGGCTTGAGAATGGCTGGTCGGATTATTTGGACTCATTGGAAAATGATCGATCGGTTTACCCCATTATAGAAGACGCGTTTGTCGTTAAGGACAGTTTAAAGGTGCGTCCTATAACCTTCTCTCCTGTTGTTCTTTGCTATAATCCGCATCATTTTCAGGAAGTGGGAATACCCGAACCGGACAGCTACTGGAGTTGGGAAGACTTAATTCATGCGGCAGAACAATTAGCTCGTCACCGTGGAAGACACGGGATATATTTCATGCCTGCTTCAGAGAATCGGTTTTCAGTCTTTCTGCTGCAGGGTGGGATGGAAACTACACGTGATGCAGAAGGCAAGGTACGCCTATCTGAACGTATGATGGAAAGCCTGCGCATCTTCAGCAAGCTTGTTCGAAACAGTGAAATATTCCCGGTATATATAGCTCAGGAAAATGATGATACGATTCAATTGTTTCAGAATGAACAGGTCTCGATGATACTCGCTACCTACTACAATTTGAATAAACTGACGGATGCGCCATTTTCATATAATATTTCACCTGTTCCATCCTTGCATAAGGGAGAACCACAGAAAACGCTGCTGCTGACGATCGGGGCGGCGGTTGTCCGGCGTTCTCGAGTTAAGGAAGCCGCACGGAGATTCACGGACTTTCTAGCGTCAGAGGAAGCTCAAGCCTTTATTCGGGAGCACACTTTAAGTATTCCGGTGAAGATGGACGTGAAAGAGCCGGAAATAGATCCGTTGTATCGGCCGTCTCGATATCGAATGTATCGAGAGACGTTCCCTTCCTACCGCACTCATGCGGAGCTTGGTCTTCGCTTAGAGGAATTGCGCTTGTTCCGGCGTTCGTTAAGGCAGTACTGGGCAGGCATTATTGAGGAAGCAGAACTCCATCAGCAATTGGCGGAGCTCCTAGATCGTAATTCGAGCTCTGTACAAAAGAAAGACACTAGCCAATAAGCTGGTGTCTTTCTTTTGTACAAGTATTAATTTATCGGACTAAGCGGGTTCCATGCTCCTTGATGCGGCTCGACCCATGCGGCGCTGTCTTCGCCTACTTCCTTCTTCCAGATCGGAACAACCTGCTTCAGCTTCTCGATAGCATAGCGACTGGCTTCGTAGCACTCTGCGCGATGCGGCGATGATACAGCGATGACGACGCTTGCTTCACCAATAGGTACGGTGCCGAGCCGATGGGTGATAGCAGAGCTCGTACCTGGCCAGCGTGTTCCGATATCTTGACCTATGGCAGCTAGCTGCTTGATAGCCATCGGAGCATATGCCTCGTAGTCCAGCCGGATTGTGCGTAAGCCACCCGTATGCTCTCGCGTAGTACCGACAAATGTGAGCGCGGCCCCGTGATCGGGATGCGCGACATAAGCGGATAGCTCGTCTACATGAATAGGTGCATATGTAAGCACATAGCGGCCGTGTTCTGTTTGAATGGACGGCTCGGCAGTGGAAGAATCCTCTATATGACCCTCTCCGCCGGAAACAGGCGGGATGAGCGCCAATTCATCCGTGGGTTGAACGATGCGATCATCTGTGGCGTACTCTTGATTAACAGCCATGAACGCGCGTGATAACGCGTGAGCAGCGTTGGGATACAGTTCGGATAACAGCTTCTTGATGTCTGCGACAGACATAGAAGCTTGATTCGAGTCAAGAATTACAATAGCTTGTCCTGTAAGATCCGCTAACCCTGCGAAGCAATGCACACTATATTTCACACATTTCCTCCAATCTTTCCACTATACATGGAACTGACTTCATGCTCCTACCAGTTTATCACAACATTTAAGCGAAAAGCCTATATATGAGGGGGAATCAGATGGAAATTATAAAGCTGTATGTTAGTTCAAATCACAGTTTTTGACTGTATAATATTTCAAATTTTAATATTGACAGCGTTTTCATACGACTATATAATTGGTGCATCACAAATACATCTGATATATGGACGTCGACATACTACAATCTTGAATGTAAATCAGACAAGAATCAGGGGGCTGGGATACATCTTATGAGAATCATCCAAAGCTTTAATGGAGGAGCCAGAGTTGTAGAACTAGTGGATTCGAGGATTATACTCGAGCATATTCTCGTCCGGATCGAATGTTCTTCATCCGAAAGGAGGAAATCCTATTGAGCGATCCCGTCATCGATGCGCAAGCGCTGCAACCTAGTCCATATACAGAGAGGGTTAGGCCTAAGAAGCGAAAGAGCATTTGGCTCAGATATCGATATCTATACCTTATGATGATCCCGGGCATTCTATATTATTTAATCTATCATTATGTCCCGATGCTTGGATTGGTAGTTGCTTTTAAGGATTACAACTTATTAAAAGGTATAACGGGCAGCCCTTGGGTAGGGTTTGATAACTTCCACACGATATTTTCATCGCCTGACTTTGGAATTCTCCTGAAAAATACACTCATCATCAGCATTTACCGAATCCTGTTCAACATGCTCCCAGATTTAATACTTGCGCTTATGCTCAATGAAATTCGAATTCGTTGGTTTAAACGCACCATCCAGACACTCACTTACGGTCCTCACTTCTTATCTTGGATTATCGTTTACGGCATCGTATTTTCCTTCTTTTCACCAAGTTCCGGCTTAGTTACAACCTTGTTCCGCGATTTAGGACTTGGCGAGATTGATATTTTGCAGAATGCTGCGGCATTCCGACCACTGATTATTCTAACTGATATATGGAAGAGCACAGGCTTCGGCGCTATCATCTACCTGGCGGCATTAGCCACAATCAATCATGAGCTCTATGAAGCAGCTGTTGTAGACGGAGCGAGCAGATGGCGGCAGCTATGGCATATTACGCTTCCGGGTGTTCGCGATGTATTCATTCTGTTAATCATTTTGCGAATAGGTCACATTATGGATGCCGGCTTCGAACAAATCTATATCTTCCTAAATGTTCGGTCATACGAGGTTGGAGACATATTCGATACCTGGATATTTCGGCGAGGGATTGAGCAGATGGAATACAGTGTGCCTGCAGCGATGGGTGTATTCAAATCCGTAATCGGACTTATTCTCGTCATTGGAGCTAACCGTCTAGCCAAGAAGCTAGGGGGATCCGGCATATGGTAAGCGCTGATAAGGAGGGAGTATCATGAATCAAGCCATAGGCCGCTCCATAGGAGATAAGTTTGTCGATGGAATCATTATAACGATACTCAGCATATTTGGATTACTTACGCTATTCCCGATACTGTACGTCATGATCGTATCGATCACTCCTTATTCCGAAGTGTTGGCTAAAGGCGGTTTTGTTATCATTCCGAGCCAAGTCACCTGGGATGCATATGACACGATCTTCAGCAGCAAAGTCGTTCCTCAAGCATTATGGACAACGGTCAAGATCACGGTAATTGGTACATCACTAAACTTGATTATATCTACGATGCTTGCTTATCCATTATCGAAAAAGAATCTGCCTGGACGCAATGTGGTGCTTCTGGGAATCGTATTCACAATGCTGTTCTCAGGTGGGATTATTCCGCTCTACCTGACGGTAAAGGCAACCGGCCTTATGAATACGATGTGGGCGCTTATCATTCCTGGCTTGGTTTCAACCTTTAACTTGCTTATTATGAAGACCTACTTCGAAGGGCTTCCCAGTGAAGTTGAAGAAGCGGCGAAGGTTGACGGCTGCGGCGATATGGCGACACTTATTCGAATCATTCTGCCAATGTCAATGCCGATTATGGCGACGCTCGCTCTGTTCTATGGTGTCAACCATTGGAATGCTTACTTTCCAGGCATCATGTATCTAAATAAGCCGGAGCTGTATCCGCTGCAGGTCGTGCTGCGAAATATGATTATGTCACCGAGCGTCAGTCAGGAATTAGCGCTGCCTGTCAATGAATTGAATGCGCTGCCTCCTGAAACGATCAAGATGGCAACCGTAGTGGTAGCGATCATTCCGGTTCTTATCATTTACCCGTTCTTACAAAAGTACTTTGTGAAAGGCATGCTGTTAGGTGCAGTCAAAGGTTAAGTCATTGACCTTAATAGATGGGCTGTATACGTGCGAATCGTATCGGCTTGCCGTTATCAGATGCTGAATGCGTTTGGGGGGAATCATCCAGCAGCTGAAGGCAGGGTAACGGCAGCATCAAGACATATCAAAAGGGAAGTCATCGCATTACAAGCTTTGCTGGTACTGCAAGATTGAAATCATTTTGGGGGAGGGCTAATCATTGAAAATGAAGGGGAAAGCATGGTTAAACATGCTGCTTGCGTTGATGATGATCTCAGTTCTGATGTTGTCAGCATGCAGCAAGGCCGAAACGCCAAAGGAAACTGCACCTGCGCCAACGACGGAAACACCTAAGACAGAGGCAAAGACGGACCCGCCAAAGGCGGAACCAATTGAACTAAAATGGTTTGTACCAGGCTATAACGGTGTTCAATTGCCAAGTGAAGATAAGGACTTCGTTAAGAAGGCAATCGAAGAGAAGTTTAATGTTAAAATTACATTTGAAAACATGCAAGCAGGTACTGACTTCCAGACGAAGCTGAACTCTTACGTTGCTTCTAATGATATACCAGATCTGTTCTACTCTGACGGTGTAGCCTCGAACCAGTACATTAAAGACGGCGTAGCAAAAGAACTGACTGGCCTCGTAACTCCAGAGAAGATGCCTAACTTCTTCAAGTACTGGACGAATCAAGATGAACTTGATCGTTACCAAGTCCAAAGCAAATTTGCACGTGCACCCGTTCCGATTGAAAAGCAAATTTACAGATCCTATTATGTGCGTAAGGACTGGTTGGATAAGCTTGGTTTGCCAATGCCGGAAACTTATGATGATATGATCAATGTTATGAAAGCCTTTACTTTTGATGACCCAGACGGTAACTCGAAAAATGACACTTACGGCTTCACTACGTTCGGCGGCGGAGCTAATATGTCACTTGACTTCCCGCAGTATGTGAAGAACGGTTTGATCGGCGACTTCATCCTGGAAGGCGACAAGTTCATCGATACGCGTACTGACCTTCGCATGGAGAAAGTGTTGAACGAAGTGAAAGAAATGCTCGCATTGAAGGTTGTTGATCCCGATTGGTTATTGAACAAGTCCGGACAGCATCTGGAGAAAGCATTTCAGGGCAAAGCCGGCATCATTCAGGATGCAACTAAAAACATTGCATTCGATAACAACCCTAATGGCCTGCAAGTACAAACAAAAGCTGTAACAGGAGTACAAACAGTTGACTGGCAGCCGTTTAACCCATTTGCTTCAACAGGTACTTGGATTGAGAAAGTACCTGGCAACCCATTCATGATCAGCTCCAAATCTTCTGATGAAAAAGTAGCTAAGACCATTGAGATCGTTGATTGGCTGATGGGGGAAGAAGGCTTCTTGTTGACTGAGTATGGTATTGAAGGCAAGCATTATACTCGAGACGGCAACAAGATCATGGTTAACCAAGATGCGTACAAAGCAGACATCATCGATCAAGGCAACTTTGTAGAGATCTACAGCTTGTTCACACCGCGAGCTGCTGATGTTTATGGTTTGGAAGTTGTAGATCCTAATGAAACGGATCGTGACCGTGCAATCGTAGAGAAAGTGAAATCTTACAAGATCGTTCCAGGCGTAGGAACTTCGATGACTGTTAAAGAAGGCATGGACCTTGGTACACTTCGTAAGAATATGAACCAGTTCCAAATTAAGATCATTTTCGATGAAAAAGACGCATCCAACTGGCCTAAGTACCGTCAAGAGCTGATGACCACTTATGGCGGGGGAGCAATTTTTGCGCATTATGCAGAACAAGCTGGCGCTGCGCATGGCAAGACCATTACTTTTGATCAATAAGATCTGTGTATAGAAAGGGCGCTTGCATCGTTTGCAGGCGCCCTTCTTGTGTATGTTAGATGAAGCAGAAAAACTCCGGTTTTTTCGGCGTTCTCGTAAGAATTGTTGCTATATTGACCATACTGATAAAAGGTTGACTTTCAACTCGTACATTGGAGTTAAAGGATGGTTAATGTGAGTGATGAATTAACTATTAATATCTATTTGGATGAAACGGATACTCCGTTCGCAAGATACCATAGCTTAGATGATGTTCACCTAAGCTCTGATCTTGAAGATTTTATTATGTCAAAGCTACACGGCGGTAGAAGAAAAGAAGTAGAAATATTTATTTTAGGTCAGAATGATTTTGACGAAAAGTCATTGCAGGCTGCCACGGTTAACACATTTTCCGACATCTTGCACGAAGCAGAATATACATATGCTAGAAATGTAAAAAAGGCTATTATTTTGTTTGTGCTTGGTATTATTGTTGGGGTGATATTCTTGAAGTATTCAAATTCTTATGCCTATCTTGCAGGAGTTTTAAGCATTGTGTGTTGGGTTTTTATATGGGCAGGTACAGAGGTTTATTTTTTTGATAATCGGGAAATCAAACAAAAAATTAGAAAATGCAGGAATATTCTGAATGCGAATGTGAGCAAAATTTAGGGTTATACCTTGAACCGTCGTATATCGAACGGTACATACAGTGGTGTGAGAGTGGGGGCTAGGCGCCCCCTCCTGCTCGATTCGAAAATAAGAAATAGAAATAATGCTAGGCTAAGCTGTGCAGCTTGGTCGGTTCTTTCAGCTTATATCCGACGTTACGAATCGTCGCGATATACTCCGGATTGCGAGCGTTCTTCTCGAGCTTATCTCGCAGGTGACTGATGTGGACATCCACGATCCGGGTATCGCCGACGAAGTGGTAATCCCACACTTCATGAAGCAGCTGTTGGCGGCTTAACACTTTGCCTTGGTGACGACAGAGGAAAGCCAGAAGCTCGAACTCTTTCGGAGTGAGCTCGATCGCACGCCCATCCAGCAGTACTTCCCGTAAATCAGTTTTAACGGTCAGATTGCCGATCTCATACACTTGACCGCCGTCTGATGCAGGCAGCGAGCGAACTCTGCGCAGGATTGCGCTTATTCTGGACAACAGCTCACCTAAGCTGAAAGGCTTAGTCATATAATCGTCAGCCCCGATATCTAAGCCGGCGATCTTATCCTCAATATCCTGTATTGCGGTAAGCATAATAACTGGAACCATATTCTGCTGCTCGCGCAGCTTGCGGCATACCTCGAAGCCGTCTGATTCTGGAAGCATGCGATCCAGGATGATCAGATTCGGTCGAAATAGAGGCAGCACATCAAATACGGCTTCGCCGTTAAAAACGCATAATACGTCATAGCCAGCTAATTTCAAATTGTACTCGATCAGAGTCGAGATTGACGGTTCATCGTCAACGACCAATATTTTAGGCTTCATCGTGACCTCCTACGGATAACATCCCATCCCCATTTCAGAAATAACAGATGTCTCCATTATGAAGGTTGTTTATCAGCGTCATGTTAAAGTAACGTAAACGTGGTGTTAAATTTACGATTCAAGTCGGACAACTATCGTATTGCAACAATTACGCGCTCTGTTTCCTTTGCTGCGGGTTGTTCTGCTCCTTTGCCGTAAACGGCCACCAATTGGCGGATCCGAACATTCTCACCATCACAGGAATGAAGAATGGCAGAAGCAAGAAAGTGTACAGGATTAAGCCCGTTAACACAACGGTTGCAATCTGCATCATCGACAATACGCCGGACGGATAGAATGAGGCGAAGGTACCTCCCAGAATGACGACCGCCGATATGATAACCGTGCCCATATTGCGCATGGCGTATAGAATAGCATCCTTAACCTTCATCTGCTTATTCTCATTGAAACGGTCCATTAAGAAGATGCTGTAATCGACACCGAGCGCCATCAGCATGACGAAGCCAAAGAATGGCGTTGCCCATGTAATGCCGGAATAGCCGAGCAGATCTACGAAGACAAGCTCTGTCGCTCCGAGCGAAGCATAGTAGGTGACAAGCAAGGACAGAATCAAGTACAGCGGCATAATAAATGAACGCATGAGCACGATTAAGATGAGCAAAATACCAGCCATCATGAGCATTACGGTACGATTGTAATCCTCGCCAGACATATGCTTCAAGTCGTTGTAGGTGCTGGATACCCCTCCGATTGCGGTTTCTGCTTGTTCCAACGAACTGTTCTTCAAGCTGCGGTCAACGGCGGTCTGAAGTTGATCCACTTGATCAATCGCTTGTGTGCCGTAAGGGTTCTCCGCAAATACGACGTCCAAGGTCATCAATTTACGATCCTTAGACAAGTATATATCTGCTGCCTGCATAAAGGCTTCGTTCTGCAGCGCTTCATCCGGAACGAGCCAGCCTCCAAGCTCGCTGTCAGACGATGATTGAATCTGCCGCAAATAATCGTTGGCTGATGTAAGCCCGCCTGAGATCTGCCCGATGCCATTTGCGCTCTGCTCGAGTCCGGATGTAAGCTCATTCAGCTGGCTGCTGAATTCAGAGAAGCCGCCTGCCAGCAGTGTCTGCCCATTCTGAATCTGTTCAAGCCCCGTCACAATGGACGGGATCTTGGTCACGATCTGCTGTTGTCCTGAGGCCGCTTCATCCAGCCCGGATGCCAGCTGCTCAAGTCCTGCCACGATGGAGCTAAGCCCGCCCGCGAGCTGCGACTGCCCGGCAGCAGCTTCCGCATATCCAGCATTCGCCTGCTTCATGCCTTCACTCAACTGCGCAAGGCTAGCGGAGGACTGCGATAAGGCTGCTGTCAGCTGCTCAAAGCCTTTGCTTGATTCGCTGATCGTACCGCGAATCGTCAAGTAATCTTCATCCGTCAGCAGAGCGGGATAACGGCTCTCCAGATTGCTGAAACGCTCATTAAGGCTTTGCAGCGCCTGTGAGGCTCCGCCCAGTTGTGTCTCGATCTGCTTAATGCCTTGCTGAAGCTGCTCGAGTCCACCGCCAAGCTGGCGATAGCTGGCTAGCAGCTTCTCATGCGCGCTCGCTAGCTGCTGCGCGCTGAGCTTCGCTTGCTGCAAGCCGTCCTTCAGCTTGCTTGCGCCTGTGGAGCCGCTGCGTATGCCCTTTTCAATCTCCGAGAGGCCGGTGTTCAGCTGTTGGATACCTGACTTTAATGCGGTGGTGCCCTTGTTCAACTCGCCGACACTGTCCACCGCCTGTTTGATTTGCGGCTCATTCGTCTTTAATGAAGCCGCCGCTTGCGATAATCCAGTCTGAATCTCGTTCAGGCCCTTTTTGCCTTGATTCAAGCCTTCTTCAAGGCTCTTGGCTTGCTCCGAGATTTGAAACTCAGCGATAGGCTCGCCTGCCGGGCGGCTCAAGCTTCGTACGCTGCTTACGCCTTCAACCTTGGCGAGCTCGCGGCTGACGCGTTCAGCTAAGATCGTATATTCCGAGATGGACAGCGCGCTGTCGCTCTTAATTACGATCTGGGTCGGCATTGCTTCACCAGGATCGAAGCTCTCTGAGATGATGTTGAAGGCTTTGACGGATTCATAGTCATCGCTAATTTCCTCTAGGCTGTTAAACGAAACTTTACCGCTGTGCGTCAAGATAAGCGGGATCGTCACAGCTGCAACGATCAGCAGCGCAGCCCAAGGCCGCTTAAGGGAGAAGGAGCCGACAGCGCCCCATATTCGGCTTTCGCGATGCTCCAATGATCCTTTAGCCGGCCAAAACAGCTTCTTGCCGAACACGGCCATGAAGAATGGAACAACGGTCATAATCGCCAGCAGCATGACCGCGATGCCGATGGCTACTGCCACTGCCGAACGGTACAGAATGAACTGCGATAAGCCGATAACGGAGAAGCCGATCAGTACGGCTAGGCCGGAGAACATCACCGTTTTGCCAGCCGAACGGTAAGTGGCGCTTATCGCATCCCATGTATGTTCATGCTGTGCGAGCTCTTCCTTGAAGCGACTGATGAGCAGGATGCAGTAGTCGGTACCGATACCGAAGAGTACGGCTACCATAAAGATTTGCGTGAAAGTGGATAATGGGAATTCTACGGTGTCTACGAGTATAGCCACAATCGATTGGGAGATCAGATAGCTCAGTCCAATTGTCAGCAGAGGAATAAACGCAGCTACGACTGAACGAAATACGACGAATAAAATCGTTAATATAAAGAGGAGTGTGATGAATTCCGACTTCTTGAGACCTTCCTGCGAGCTTACAATCTGATCATGTTCGATCTGATGGTTGCTCGTCATATAGTGTTCGACAGGAGATGATTCCAATGCTTGCTTCAACCCAGCTTGAACCTCTCTGGCATCGACTTCGGCAGTTGAGATCGTGATCGAAGTCAACACCGTCTTGCCGTCCTTGGCAACTAGCTTCTGTTCAAGCTCTGGGGAACTGTAGGGGTTTAGGATTGAGACGACATGAAGCTTCGCTTTATTTTGCTCGAGATCCTGAATAGTCTTTTGGATCTGCTCCTTGCTCTCTGAAGTTAAGCCTTCAGGCTGATGGAAGACGAGAGCAATGGACGCCTCATGCTCTTTTCCAGTACCGGCGGCTGCCTTGTTCAACAGATGTGCTGCTCGTGCGGAAGAATACTCTTCAGGCACGGTTAGATTGCCTTTTTCCTTGACCAACTCGCTCAACGAAGGGGCGGTCAGCATGAGCGCTGCGGCCATGATGACCCAGACGAGCATGATAAACCATCTCGCCTTTAAAACCATTTTCATCCTTATACACTCCCTTTGCTAATAATGTGAGCCAGTTTCTCGTAATTGGAGATGAAGCTCTCGATCTCCTCTTGTTCAAAATGAACTAACCATTTAGAGATCATGTCGACAAGCTGTGCTTCAACTTGTTGAAATAAATCCAGACCTGCCGTTGTTAATGAGAGGTCAATCTGTCTACGATCATGCGGATTCGGAGTGCGCAAGACGAGACCGCGATCGACCAAGCGATTGATGATAGCGGTAATGGAGCTCTTGCCAACCAAGAACACGGCTGCTAATTCGGTAGAGGTACAGCTCTTGCGTTCATGCAAAATGTTTAACACTTGAAACTGCTCGCTTGTAATGTCTTTCGGGTGCAGCTGTTCGATTATCAAGGAGATGCTTTTGGTAACGGTGAAATGGGCTGCTATGTAACGATCAATATGCGGTTTATAATTGCTCATAGGGGTCACTCCTGCATCTCATGATTCATTTAGAATATATTACCATATTAGTTTTATACGCGAATAGTTCTACAATGAAATAATATTTAATGACAAAATGATGAAATTATTAAAAATGTTTCTAATCCTGAATGTGAAGCTTTATCTAATCTGAGTAAACTGACATGCGTTGCCATATGATGTATAATAATAAGGATGAATGTGAGGTGAACACAGATGGCTCTACATATTGTGCTGGTTGAACCGGAAATTCCGGCGAACACAGGCAACATCGCGCGTACATGCGCGGCAACGGGCATTCATCTGCACTTGGTAAGACCGCTCGGGTTTAATACGGATGATCGCACGTTGAAGCGTGCGGGACTCGACTATTGGTATGCCGTACAGATTGAATATCATGACTCGTTTTTGGAAGTGCAGGAAAAGTACGCGGGAGCGCGTTTTTTTTATGCGACAACGAAAGCAGATAAACGCTACAGTGACTTTCAGTTCCAGGATGGCGACTTCTTCGTCTTCGGCAAGGAAACGAAGGGATTGCCTGAGGAACTGCTTGCCATGAATCGCGAGACCTGTATACGCATGCCGATGACGGATAAGGTTCGCTCGCTTAACCTGTCCAATTCAGCAGCGATCATCGTATATGAAGCGCTGCGGCAGCTGGATTATCCCGGAATGTCGTGATTCCAGCTAGGGTATGAATGACTAGCTAAATGACGAATCAGATAGGACTTGTCTACTAGAACCCCAATATGATTTCTTATCTGATTCGTTTATTTTTTTATTGAATTGCAGTGACATAGCATGTGAATGTGGAGCATTAAGTACACTTTTTCGATATAAATGACATGAAATGAGTTTTTATTACTTTTTTCAGCAGGGATTCCTGCCCATTTAGCGAATTAATAGGGGCAGAGTTCTCAAACGCAATCATAAGAGAGAAATTATACGAGAGAGGTGTAACTGATGAAACCTGCCGGTGTTGTCCGAAAAGTCGATCAATTGGGACGCATTGTTTTACCAAAATCTTTGCGCAAGCGCTATCAAATGAACGAAGGGGATCCTGTCGAAATACTGGTTCAAGGTGATCACATCATATTGGAACGTTATCGTCCCAAATGTGTGTTCTGCGGTTCAATGGAAGAGGTCTCCGAGTTTAAAGAACGTCACATATGTACGCAATGTATGATGGATATGGCTCATCTGCCGCGCTAGGTCGTGAATCGTGCGGATGGGGTAGGTAAAAAGTTAGGGGCAGCCCCATTAGCGTGTGCTAATGACGGGGAATGCCTCTTCTTTATGTTTTTTTCATACATGAAGAGCTTAATTATTGGTAGAATAGAGAATAGTGCAGCATGAATTCGGTCCGTTAGCACTTTTTTGGGAGTAACATATACGTTAAGAACTGTCTCTTACATCATGACGTGGTTTATGATGGGAGAAGGAGGAATGAAAATGATCTATTATAAGAGTAAAGAAGAAATCGAGCATATGCGGAAATCCGGGAAGCTGTTGGCTCAGATCCATCAGGAGCTTCAGCAGATGATCAAGCCGGGTGTCACAACAGCCGAAATTGACCAATTTGTTGAAAAATATATGCGAGATCGAGGGGCGACGCCGGAGCAAAAAGGATATCACGGCTTTCCTTATGCAACCTGCGCATCCGTTAATGATGTGATCTGCCACGGCTTTCCGAAAGATGAGCCGCTGAAAGAAGGCGATATCGTAACGATCGATATGGTCGTCAATCTTCACGGAGGATTGTCTGACTCCGCTTGGAGCTATCGAGTTGGCCAAGTTTCGGAGCAAGCGGATAAGCTGCTCACGGCAACTGAAAAATGTCTGTTTCTTGGTATCGAGCAGTCCGTTATCGGAAACCGAATCGGGGACATCGGCTTCGCGATTCAGAAGTATGCGGAATCACAAGGTTTTTCCGTTGTTCGTCAATTCATCGGACACGGCATTGGGCGAACGATGCACGAAGATCCGCAAGTACCGCATGTCGGCCCGGCTGGAAGAGGTCCACGGATTAAGGAAGGCATGGTCTTCACGATTGAGCCAATGTTGAATACAGGCAGCTATCATGCGAAAGTCGATAAAGATGGATGGACTGCTCGAACAATAGATGGAGGGTTATCTGCACAGTATGAGCATACGATCGCGATTACAGCGGAAGGCCCGATCATCTTGACGCAGCTATAAGCGACAGAGCAAGCATTTATACTGAGATAGGAAAGAAGCCTCCCTGTGAAGGGAGGCTTCTCTTAAATCGAGCGCTTATAAACCGCTTGTCTTGTCTTCGTTATAGCCGGCAGTGAAGATGGCAAGCAGAAACATGACGAGAACCAGCATAATAATGACGAATGTCATTGACATGAAGTGCACACCTCCAATGGATTGATAACATTATACCCAATTCATTCCAAAAAATAAATGTAAAACATGTGAATTATGTAATGTTTATCCATAAGTATTGGTTCGGCACTATAAAATGATGCCATAATATTATTCAAAGAACAAAAAGTGCGTTGGTAATTTACGCATTTGACCGTCAGACGGATGGTTAACTACCTTGCCTTTGAAGACGAGCGTAGAAGAACCCCCGCCATCAAGATTATAAGCATCTGTTACTCCAAGATTGAGCATCTTCTGCTGCATTTCCTCTAGTGTTGCCCCGGAACCGCCCTTCTCATCATAGCCATCGACAACCATAATGAGCAATTGATCATCTTTGTAATTTCCGATTGTCGTACGCGGCGCGCGTGAATTGCTCCACTTGGCTGGTATTGGCAGCATGACACTGTCATTAATCAGATGCGGCACAAAGCTGGCGCCAAAGATCGGATTGAGATCGTCGAGATCGGATTGATCGTAGAACTTTCCGCCAATCAGTTTACCGACTGAGTTCAAACCGACAAAGGACAAGTCCTTGAAGCTGGGCTCAAAGCCGTTCAGATATTTGCCGTTCATCATCGTCGTGCTGAGTGGATATATTTTCCCGCCATTCTCAGCGTATCCGCCAGCATTCACTCCTGCTACTGCACCGTAACGGTTCGCAGCTTCAAGTGTTGTTTCTGCCCCGCCGAATTTATCCTTCCCGAGCGTCATTTTCATCGCCTTAGGGTCTTTTAGCTTGACCTTCATCGCATACCCTGAATAAGTCGGTTGATGCAGCTTGTACAGCTCAGCTGTAATTCTGTCGCTGTTCACACGATCGACAGGGGTGCCGAGCTTGGCTGTTATTCGTTTGTTATAGATAGCTTCCGGGCGCTTCGCTAGGGCTGATGCAGTATTGACGATCTGATTCATCGTGTTCGTCGTCTCTGTGTACAGTGTGGAGACACGTTTGACGGAGTCTATCGTATAGGAGGCTATGTCAGCGGCTTTATCCAGTTCTTGTGATATGGCGGCTTGCTTCTCATATATGGAGTCTGCAGCGGGAAGCTCCACACTGACGGGCTCCATTGCGACCGTTAAAGAAGAGATGAACATCCAGATGATCATTCCTATAAACGGCGCTGTAATCATCATAAAGGTTCGATTGATCACTTTGACTTTCATTATGCATACCCTTTCTTACTTCACGCTTACTTCAGTAAATCCATCTCCTTCTTGAGAGCGTCCATCTGCTTCATCACTTGGTTCAGCTGCGTATACAGCTTATTGCTGTTGTCTGTTTTATCGGATGCGTTATCCTTGGTAAAGGTCAGCAGCTCGTTAAAGGAATCTACCTTGCTCTGAAGCTGAGTAAGCTTAGCATCAATATCCTTCAATTGCTTCTCGTAAGAAGCTTGTACTTCCTGAATCTGTGCGGCAGTTTGTGCTTCAAGCTCTTGAAGCATCGACTGCTTCATGTGTTGACTGTAGTAATAGGCTGTTATGACACCAATCGCGATCATAATGGCCCAGAAGAGCAAGAAGGCTGCTGGACGAACCTCTTTGTTCTTCTTGTTGCCCCTGCGCGTAGCTGTTTGCTCGGCTTCTACAGCAGAATTCATTGCAATCACCTCTGACAAAAGTCGGCTAATAATGACTCTTTTACTTCAAAATTGTCCTACTATTCTATCATGTTTGCCCTATATTGACAAAAAAAGAAGGAGATATCTCCTCCAAAAGACTAAGATGACAGTTTAATAGCCTCTTGTTTTAGACGAGTGTAAGCAGTTGGAAGTTACTATTTTTAAGGAAGGTAAGTAATGGGAATGAATGAAAGATGAATAGTATTGCTGGGGAATAAATAGATTGTTCATTGACATTTTGCGTAGAGTACCGTACAACCAAAGATAGCAGACTATGCTGTACATATTTATTGCTATTATTCTTTCTAGCGGAGGGGCACGTACTATGGCTTTAATGGAGTGTCATTTTTATTCAGAAGCGTTAGGGTTTAATACAACGATGAGTGTGATATTGCCGCAGGAGACGACTAGTCAGATTGGACTGGAAGGTGCAGCAGCGCGCAAGGGGAAGTATCCGACCTTGTATCTGCTTCATGGCTTGTCAGACGATCATTCCATCTGGCTGCGTCGAACGGGAATCGAGCGCTACGTATCATCGATGGGGATCGCGGTCGTAATGCCGCAGGTCCATCGCAGTTTCTACACGGACATGAAGTACGGATACCGTTACTGGACGTTCTTATCGGAAGAGCTGCCTGCGCTGTCACGTCAATTCTTCCCGCTGTCTGAACGGAGAGAAGATACATTTGTCGCAGGCTTGTCTATGGGAGGCTACGGCGCATTCAAGTGGGCGCTTCGCCGGCCTGATTCAATCGCGGCAGCCGCGAGCTTGTCAGGCGCGCTGAATGTGGCTCGACGCGAGGATGCTGCCTTGTTCTCGAACGACTTCAAGCTTATCTATGGTGAAGAAAGTCCGAAGGGCACTGAGGAAGATCTGCTGCATCTGCTCCAAACCTGTGATAAAGCCGAAGGGCCGAAGCCTAAACTGTATCAGTGCTGCGGTACGGAGGATTTTCTGTATGCAGAGAATCAGGATTTCCTTGAGGCTGTGCGTGATACGAGTATCGAGCATGAATACCATGAGGGTCCAGGTGACCATACCTGGGAATATTGGGACGAGCACATTCAACATGTATTGAAGTGGCTTCCATTGAAATAAGTAAAGAGGCTGTGAGATTAGTAAGCGGGTATTACGCTTAATCTCACAGCCTCTTTGTTGTATTAGTAGGCGATAGAAGCGCGAACCGCACGCTTCCATCCCGCATATAGCTGCTCGCGTTCGTTCGCGGCCATCTGTGGTGAATAGGACCTGCTCGCTTGCCAGCAAGCATCGAGCTCCGAAACATCCTTCCAGATGCCGACTCCGAGACCAGCGAGATACGCCGCGCCCAGCACAGTAGTATCTTGATTCAATGCGCACTGCACAGGAACGTCCAGGATATCGCTCTGGAATTGCATCAGGAAATCATTCGCGGTTGCACCTCCGTCAACACGGAGTGTGGATAGCGAGGTGCCGGCATCTTGCTCCATTGCCTGCAAAACATCTTTTGATTGATAGGCGATGGCTTCTAGTGTCGCGCGAATGAGGTGTGATTCATTCGTGCCGTGCGTCAGGCCGAAGATTGCTCCGCGCGTATCGCTCTCCCAATAAGGGGCTCCGAGTCCGACAAAAGCAGGTACGACGTAGACGCCTTCGGACGAAGCGACAGATGCTGCCGCCGTGGAGGAATCCCCAGCGGTCTGAATCAGCTTGATTCCGTCGCGCAGCCATTGTACGGCAGAGCCTGCAACGAAGATGCTTCCCTCGAGCACATAGCTTACTTGTCCGTGAAGCTCCCAGGCGACGGATGTCAGCAGGCCGTGATCAGATACGACGGCATCGGTTCCCGTGTTCATCAGCAGGAAGCAGCCGGTTCCGTATGTATTCTTAGCCATTCCAGGCTTGAAGCATGCCTGCCCGAACAAGGCAGCTTGCTGGTCGCCCGCGACGCCGCTGATCGGCGTTCCATCCGGGAGAAGCGGATGACCGGATATGGAAGCGATCAATTCCGCATTGCCGCATATTGTAGGCAGCATCGCTCGCGGCACGTTAAGCAGCTCGAGCAGTTCATCGTCCCAATCGTGCGTATGAATATTGTACATGAGCGTTCGAGAGGCATTCGATCGATCAGTGACGTGCGTCTTACCGCCGGTAAGGTTCCAGATCAGCCAAGTGTCAACGGTACCGAATAGCAATTCACCTCGAACGGCCTTCTCTCGAGCTCCCTCGTGCTGATTCAGCAGCCAGTCTACCTTCGTCCCCGAGAAATACGGATCAATTACAAGCCCTGTGCGTTCACGAAACAGATGCTCTAAGCCGGCGTCCTTTAGTGCTTGGCAGATCGGTTGTGTCTGCCGCGATTGCCATACGATTGCGTCTCCGATCGGCTTGCCCGTCGATTTATCCCAGACGATGGTGGTTTCTCGTTGATTCGTAATGCCTATAGCTGCAATAGAGGACGGCGGTACGCTAGCTTCCTCCAAGCAGCGAGCGATGACGATATTAACGGAGGAGAGCAATTCTTCGGCATCATGCTCCACCCACCCTGGATGACGATAGATCTGATTGATTTCTTGATGTGCAATGTGGATAATACAGCCTTGAGTATCTACAAGCGCTGCTCTTGTGCTCGTAGTTCCTTGATCGATAGATAAGATATAACTGCTCACATGACGTTCCTCCTCATAGACTAACTATTAAGAGCAGGGGGCTCAAGGTGTCATTATCATTGATAAATAATGCGGGAATAACCCTGCGCATAGAATTGATATTATGGTTAATATGATAACGGATGCGCTTACATGTGACAACTATTTGAATAATGACTCCATAATTGAAGATTGGGTTCACAAGGGCATCAAATTTCGCTGTAATGTATCGAATATTGAATTATTGGCATGGAGGGGTGCGGGATGTATGCATTTTCGAGTCGGATGAAAGGGCTGGAAAGCTCAGCGGTGCGCGATACATTGACACTGACTCAAGGTCAGGATCTAATTTCATTTGCTGGGGGACTGCCTGCGGAAGAGCATTTTCCGATAGAGGCCATTAAGCAAGCTGCAGAACGCGTATTCCTTCAAGGACCACAGATGCTCCAATACGGTATAACGGAAGGCTCTTTAGCACTTCGTCACATAATCTCAAACTGGATGACTACTCATCGCAACATTAGAGCAGAAATAGATGAGATTATCGTCACATCAGGCTCCCAGCAGACCATTGATTTGTTAGCAAAGACGATGATTGATCCTGGAGATGTCGTGTTGGTAGAGAATCCTACATATCTAGCATGTTTGCAGGTGTTGAGGCTGTATGGAGCTAATATCATAAGCGTAAAGAGTGATGAAAATGGCATGATTCCATCGGACATAGAAGCCAAGCTGAGGGCCCATAAGCCTAAGTTTGTATATGTAGTACCGACTTTCAGCAACCCGACTGGACGAGTGTGGACTCTAGAGCGGAGAATGGCTTTACTGGAGCTATGTCGTCAGTATCAAACTTTAATATTTGAAGACGATCCTTATAGTGATCTTCGCTATAGTGGTGAAGCTGTTCCCTCAATTGCCGCGCTTGAAGGAACTGTGAAGGATCGAACTGTAGTATATTCGAGTACATTTAGCAAAATTATAGCGCCAGGTCTTCGTACAGGGTGGGCTGCAGCAGATAAGCGAGTGATCCGGATGATGGCGCGCGGCAAGCAGTCCGCAGATCTTCATTCCAGTGTCTTGGACCAGCACATATTGACGGAGCTGATGAAACTGGACTCCTTCTCAATTGATGAGCATATTCGTAAGATCACACAAGCATACAAAGAACGGATGGAGACGATGGTGAGTTTCCTTCAGCATGATCAAGTATGGAAGGACGCCGTATGGAAGCTGCCGCAGGGCGGAATGTTCATCTGGGTTAGGCTGCCTGACGGCTTGGAACCGCAAGCCTTGCTTAAATGCGCGCTTAGCAAGGGGGTTGCCTTCGTGCCGGGAGAAGCATTCTACGTGAGTAATAAGAAAGAAAATACAATTCGGCTTAACTTCTCATTTGCAGAGCCTGCGATCATCCATCGCGGCATGGAGCGATTGAGCGAGGCCATGAGCGAGTTCCTAGGACGCTATTCAGTGTAAGCTGATAGCGTTTTTACATGCTGATATTACTTGAAATGGCCATCATACCCTCCACCCTGCAGATAAGTGTTCGCAACCTATGTCGCGCTCAGCTGCTCTGCCCTATATCAATGTCAATATCGCCTCGGTGTGCCCAATTAGCCATTCACCCCTTTGCTCTGGGCAAGAGAGTACCTCTCAGGAAGTGTCTGGCTATTCTCCCATAGACTCAGGAAAGGTACTGACTGAGCGAGTGGCAAAGTATGTAGATGGCGCTCGTTGTGGAAATGTCAGCGATACAGGCACGATCAATCTAAAAGGAGACTCTAGTCTCTGTTTGGCGAGTACCTCTTAAGAAGCGTTTGGCCATTCTCCCAAAGACTCAGGAAAGGCACTGACTGAGCGAAAGGGAAAGTATGTAGATTGCGCCAGTTGTGGAAACGTCAACGATAAAGGTGCGGTTAATCAAAAGGAGACTCGAGTCTCTGTTTGGAGAGTACCTCTCAGAAAGTGTTTGACCATTCTCCCAAAGACTCAGGAAAGACACTGACTGAGCGAGTGGGATAGTATGTAGATGGCGCTATTTCTGGAAATGTCAGCGATACAGGTACGATTAATCAAATATGAGAATCTAGTCTCAGCCTAGAGAGTACCTCTTAAGAAGCGTTTGGCCATTCTCCCAAAGACTCAGGAAAGGTACCAGCTGAGCGAAAGGGAAAGTATGTAGATTGCGCCGGTTGTGGAAACGTCAGCGATAAAGGTGCGGTTAATCAAAAGGAGACTCGAGTCTCTGTTTGGAGAGTACCTCTCAAGAAGCGTTTGGCCATTCTCCCAAAGACTCAGGTAAGGCACTGACTGAGCGAGTGGGAAAGTATGTAGATGGCGCTCGTTGTGGAAATGTCAGCGATACAGGCACGATTGATCAAATATGAGAATCTTTTCTCAGCCCAGAGAGAACCTCTTAAGAAGCGTTTGGCCAATCTCCCAAGGCCTCAGGATGGACTTATCTGAGCGAAAGGGATAATAGTCAAATGGAGTCAGAAGAGGATGTGCTTGCGCTCGCATGACTAGTGAGAAGAAATGAACCAACGGCGGTAAGTGTAGAGCACTAGGATCGGAGCTATCTGATCGAATGGGATAATGGTTAAATGGAGTCGGAGGAGGATGTGCCTGCGTTCGAGGTGACTAGCGAGAAGAGATTAAAGAATGGCGGTAAGTGTAGAGCACTAGGATCGGAGCTATCTGAGCGAATGGGATAATGGTCAAATGGAGTCGGAGGAGGATGTGCCTGCGTTCGAGGTGACGAGTGAGAAGGCGTGAAATACAAGTAAACAAGTGATAGGTGGCGGGGAAAAGGAATCAGTCCTCCGACTGCTTGAGGAACTCAAGGGAGGGGAGGACTGATTCACTACTTCCGCGGCCCATGGGTGAGCGAGCGTTCGGGCGGCGGAGCGATGTTTAACGGGGCGGCGGCTAGGGCTGCGCTTACGACGTCGGCGTAGGTGCGGAGCGCAACCTCGCCGGCTGGTGTGAGCGCGTATATGCCGCGCTCCACACGCGTGAACCAGCCGTATACGTCGCGCTGCAGAATGGCCGCGGCGTCGCCAACGCCGCAAGCGTCGCGTACCTTGACAGGGCGGTTCGGTCCGCCCTGCAGCACAGCCGCGACGCGCAGCGCCTTCTCGCGATAGGCCGTGACGAGCGGCTGCTTCGTGCTGCCGCCGACGTTGTAGTCGCCGCTGCGCGCGTCGAATTCGCGCACGAGCCGCGAGGTGCGCGCACGCATACGCTTAGGCTGCGCTGCGGCCGCGCTGTACAGCACGCCGCTGTCGCCATGCGGCGTGCAGTGCACCTCTACAAACGCAGGCTTGCGCGCGTAGAACGTCACCGTCATCAAGCCTATGCCCAATCTTCGGCATAGGACGGCTATAGCGTTCAGCCGCTTGCGGCCGGCGCCCTGTCCGCGTTTTAGCTCAGCAGCAATGTATACAGCCGCTGAGCTCTTCTGACGCTCGAGCGCTTGCAGCACGAGCGTCAGATTAATAGAAGCCTTTAATTCGATGATCACCGGACTTTCAGGATCATCTGGATGAAGGGCGACGATGTCACAATGACGAACTTCCGCCTTGACATGATATCCGCGCGCTTCCCAATAGCCCTTGATCGGGAGATACAGATCGGTTTCCTTGCGTCGCTCCTTCATCTTGGTTTCACTCATATGCCTGTTACCTCCATGTTCAATCGACACAGTCCTTCTGCCATTATATCACGACAGTTATCGAAGAATCTGTCCAACTCCCTCATGATATGGAGCCATGTGCGCAAAATTTCGTGAAACTAATCCACTCCCTTCGCATAGGTATGTAGTACACTTTGATATCGAATTTAAGCTGAGTAAAGAGCTGCTTTGCATCAAGCTGCTTGTCGAGAATCATAGCGTTCGTGCAACCAGAACGAGCAGATAGAAGATGACGGCGATGGAGGATTAAGTTGCAAATCGGGAGCATGGGAGGTTTTCGGGGATGGATATATTCAAACGGATTGCTGAGCACCGCGCCGAAAGCGAACGGTTAGCCTGGACCGGGACGTTCAAAGATTATATTGATATTCTTCGTCAGGATCCTCGACCAGCGATGACCGCACACGCACGCGTGTATGAAATGATCGCATCGTACGGAGCAGAAGCGGGTGATGGCCATACTCGATATAAATTTTTTGAACAAGAAATATTCGGGTTGGATCGCGCTATCGAAAAACTTGTTGAAGAATACTTTCACTCTGCAGCAAAGCGATTAGATGTTCGCAAACGAATTCTGCTGTTAATGGGCCCTGTCAGCGGTGGTAAATCGACAATTGTCACGCTTCTAAAACGAGGGATGGAGCAGTTTTCACGTACGGAGGAAGGGGCTGTGTACGCCATTAAAGGCTGTCCTATGCACGAAGAACCTCTCCATCTGATTCCGACGGAGCTGCGTGAGGAAGTCGAGCAATTATTGGGTGTTCGCATTGAGGGTAACCTGTGTCCTTCCTGCCAGATGAGACTTAATACCGAATATGATGGAGATATTGAGCGGGTGCTGGTTGAACGGGTACTCATTTCAGAGAAAAATCGAATCGGCATCGGAACGTTCAGTCCTTCAGACCCTAAATCACAGGACATTGCGGATCTCACGGGAAGTATTGATTTCTCGACGATAACCGAATTCGGCTCTGAGTCCGATCCGCGTGCCTACCGCTTTGACGGTGAATTGAATAAAGCAAACCGAGGATTGATGGAGTTCCAGGAGATGCTGAAGTGTGATGAAAAATTTCTGTGGAACTTACTGTCGCTAACTCAAGAGGGGAATTTCAAGGCTGGAAGATTCGCGTTAATCTCGGCGGATGAACTTATAGTCGCTCACACGAATGAATCGGAGTACAAAGCCTTTATTTCAAATAAGAAAAATGAAGCGCTGCAGTCGCGTATGATCGTCATGCCAATTCCTTATAACCTGAAAGTGACTCAAGAAGAGAAGATCTATCATAAGCTGATCCGTCAAAGCGATATGGGGCATATCCATATAGCACCGCACGCGCTGCGCGCCTCCGCGATATTCTCTATCCTGACTCGTTTGAAGGAAACGAAGAAGCAGGGCGTCGACCTGCTGAAGAAGATGCGGATGTACGATGGGGAAGAAGTGGAGGGCTTCAAGGAAAATGATCTGAAGGAAATGCAGAGTGAATTTACGGAAGAAGGTATGTCTGGCGTAGATCCGCGCTATGTCATTAACCGGATTTCGAGTGCTCTTATTAAGCAGAATCTTCAGTGCATTAACGCGTTGGATGTATTGCGTGCATTGAAGGATGGTTTGGATCAGCATGCGTCGATCAGCAAGGAAGAGCGGGAGAAGTATTTGAACTTCATTTCTGTGGCACGCAAGGAGTATGACGGATTAGCGAAGAAGGAAGTGCAGAAGGCGTTCGTGTATTCCTATGAGGAGTCGGCGAAGACGCTGTTCGAGAACTATCTCGACAACATCGAAGCGTTCTGCAATTGGAAGAAGATTCGCGACCCGCTCACGGATGAGGAAATGGATCCGGATGAGCGTCTGATGCGATCCATCGAGGAGCAGATCGGTGTATCGGAGAATGCGAAGAAGGCATTCCGCGAAGAAATTCTGATCCGGTTGTCCTCTTACTCGCGCAAAGGTCGGAAGTTTGATCATACGAGCCATGATCGCTTGCGCGAAGCGATTGAGAAGAAGCTGTTTGCTGACTTGAAGGATATCGTGAAGATTACAACATCCACGAAGACTCCGGATGAGAATCAATTGAAACGAATTAATGAAGTGACGGCGCGCTTAATCGATGAGCATGGGTATTGCTCAGTGTGCGCGAACGAACTGCTGCGATATGTAGGCAGCTTGTTGAATCGTTAAATGTTATACCCAAAGGGGCTGCCCAAAAGCCATGATTATGGCTTTGGAGCGGCCCTTGAATCTATATGTATATAAGGATTAGTATTCACGTCCATTTTGTCTAGGTCTTAGTGCTCTCTATCAGTATTTGTTAACGGGATGTATGATAAGAGAATAAGCTCTATCTATTAGTCTAGCAATATTGGAGGGATAATATTGTTTAAACGCCGTTATGTCTACATATGTGTTACCACGCTAATTATTACGTTATTCATCGGACTTCTACTTCCACAAGAGACCTCGGCAGCACAGGCGACCCAATCGCAGCGAACGGTTATAATGCTTGATGGTTATCCGCTCGAATTTGCAGCTGAGCCTATCATTACAAATGGCTATACGATGGTCCCGTTCCGTGGAATTGCAGAAGCGATGAACATTTCTGTTCAATGGAATCAGGAGCTGCAAACGATCACAGCTACACATAAGACAAAGCAAGGGAGCAAGAATGTAATCTTGCAGCTGAATAAGAAGACAGCCATCGTTGATGGGCAACAAGTTGAGCTTGCGATCGCTCCATTCTCCAAAGCAGGAACGAGCTATATACCGTTGAGCTTCTTCAGCACCCAGTTCGGTGCGCAAGTGAATTGGGATCAATCGACCAAGACGGTTTCGATACAATCTCCGCCTCAGGAGATGTATAGTGCAGCGTTCTACGCCATCTCTTCTTTTAAGGAGCGGGATCTTATCTCGCAATTCGATATGGTCGCGTTTGGTTGGGCGCGGCTCACGGAAGAGGGCACGCTTACGACGGAAGGCAGAGACTTCTATTGGCCGCCAGCAGCTGGTGATATTACACCAGAGGTGATCGTCAATGAAGCGGAGCAAGGTGGAACGAGCCCCTATTTAATGGTGTTTGCAGGCGATGTCAAGGGTGAACTGACGAAGATGCTAGAGGATGAAGAGCTGCGCGCGGCAGCAATTAAGAACATCATTCAGTTAGCTCGAGATAACCATTTTGCAGGGATAGTGCTTGACTTTGAAGGGCTGGGATTGTCAGGGGATAAGACTAAGGCCAAGAAGGACTATAATGACTTTGTGAAGCTGCTTTCTGAACAGGCGAAGGCAGCTGACCTCAAGCTGACGCTTGTGCTGCATCCTTTAAACGGTGCTTATCAAGGGTATGATTACAAGACGCTGGCCACGTTGGCAGATGATCTGATCATCATGGCATATGCATATGAGGGCGAACACGCTCCTGAGCCGCTTGCTAAAGTCAACGAAGCGATCAAGCTTGCTCTTAAGGAAGTGCCTAAAGATAAGCTGTTGTTGGGAATATCGATGGGCAGTGAGAATGCTCAATCTATTCAAGCTAAGATAGGTCTCGCAAAGCGATATCAATTAAAGGGGACTGCTGTATGGAGATTGGGTCAAATAGGAGACGAGGCCATGAAGCAGATCGAAAATAGTATCATTCCACTTAAATCGTAAGTAACAATGGCTTAAGTGAAATGATAGCGGTTTTACAGTAGATATTAAATCGATAGAGGATAGAGTTCTAGGAGTACATCCGAGGCTCTATCCTTTTCTTTGTTCTAAAGCGAAAGCTGATGTTATCCCGCGCGAATGGCCACTTTGGTGGAAACAGCAGGAATAATCGGTAACAATTGACGGTATTGCTTTCGGGCATTTGTTGATTTAAACTCTAAGCTAAAGTGAAACGTTTCAACCAAGGTTTTCGTGTTGTGCTGTCTGCTCCGTAACGAGTCTTAGCAGTAACATGATTTTGTGGAAGCGTTTACTCGAATCCAATTGAGGGGAAGGCATGCGAAATGATCGATATTCGGAACAAGCAAATCATCATGAATGGAGAGCCCCAGCTAATCATGTGTGGGGAGATCCACTATTTTCGCCTCGAACGCAAAGATTGGCAGGACCGCATTGCTAAACTGAAAGCGGCTGGCTGCAATGCTGTAGCGTCCTATATTCCATGGATCTGTCACGAGCCGCTCGAAGGTCAGGTCGATTTGACGGGAGCCACTCGCCCGGAGCTGGATCTTGGCACATTTATCGATATGTGTAAAGACAACGATCTTTATTTTATCGCACGCCCAGGTCCGTTCATTATGGCGGAAATGAAGAATGAGGGCTTGCCGTATTGGGTTTACGAGAAGCATCCGGACATCATTCCGGTCGGCTGGGACGGCAAACCGGCGCCGACGAGAACGATTGATTATATGGCTCCCGGCTTTCTGCAGGAGGCGCGCAACTGGTATGCCGAAGTTATGGCTGTCCTTGCGCCACGATTGTATACGAAGGGCGGCAACACTATTGCAGTTCAACTCGACAATGAGATCGGAATGCTTGCTTGGTGCAGTAATAGTCCAGATTTGACCGATCACTTGCTTGCGGATTTCGCTGGCTGGCTGCACAAACAATATGATGCAGAGACATTGAAAGGGCGATATCCATTCGATCTTAACGATGCGCAAGCGCGAAAGACTGCGTTACGTTCGCCGGAGGAAGGATATGCGGCTGAACTGCTTCATGATCTTGGGCACTTTATGCGGAATCGCTTTGCTCGCTACGTCGCGGAATTACGGGCTTATGCGGAGGAATCCGGCGTTACCGACATTCCGTTTCTCGTGAACATTCACGGTACGGGAGGCGGACGCGGTTTTGGATTCCCGATCGGCATCAGCCAATTATACGAATCATACACCCAAGCACCGGGTTACATGTCCGGTTCCGACATATACTTTGGCAATTTAACGATGAATAACTTTCAGGATCTGTACCTGATCAACGGCTTTATGGATGCTGTCCACCTTCCAGATCAGCCTCTTACATCTCTCGAATTTGAATGTGGGGACGGCAACTACGGCAGCACTTACGGGGGCCGATACGATACGTCCGCTGCTGATTTTAAGACGAGAATGTGTATTGCGCAGGGCAATCGGATGTTGAACTATTATCTGTTCTCCGGCGGTATTAACTATCGCTTGACTCCAAAGACTTATGACGGAAATGACAGAATCGCTTTTACCGGGGAGCGACATGGCTTTGCGGCTCCTATTAACCCTGAAGGTGAAATCAACTATACCTATCCGCGGATGGCCCGAGTCATTCAAACGATGATGGCGGTTTCCAACAAAATTGCCGCGATGGATGAAGAGCGCGATGATGTCGCATTCGCCTTTATTCCGGATTACTTCATGACTGAATACCGCTATCCAGGCAGCGCGAAAATGAATGACATCATCCAAAATATCGAAAGTAATCGCAGTTATGGCGGTTGGGAGATTATGGCCCGCGCTATGCTTCTCGGCGGCTACCGTTTTGGCTCAGTCGATATCCAGAACAAGACGCTGGATCCGCGTACAACGCCAGTGCTGGCCATTGCTTCTGCCCGTTATTTACACGCTCAAGTTCAACAGAAGCTTGTTGATTACATGCGAGAAGGCGGCGGTGTATTGCTTTACGGCGAGGTTCCGCTGTTTGATATGGAAGGCATGCCGTGTACGATTCTGGCTGATGCGCTCAGTGTAGTACCGGCAGGGACAGTTACTTCTGGACCTGAACATTACCTGTCTGTGTGCGCGGAGGGTTGGGCTGCTCCTCGTCCTGAGATTCGAGCGAACTTCGCCCAGTTATTTAAGACTGGTGACACTGAATCGATAATAAGTGTCTACGGTAGTGGTGAAGTATGCGGCTTTGAAGCGAAGGTCGGAAAGGGAAGAGCGATCGTGATTGCAACGAGCTACGATTGCGACATTCCATTGTTCAAAGAAGCATTGGAACGACTTGGAGCCAAGGCGGCGTTAAGTCATGACTTTGCGCAGCATGGGATCTTCATGACGTCAACGGCGAATCAACAGGGTGAACGTTTTCTTCATATGATCAATCTGGATAGCTTTGATAAGGAACTAATGGTCGAAGAACACGGCAGCGCCTTGTTTGACGGTAGAAAATTGCTATTGCAGAGTAATGACGGGGTTATGCTGCCGATGAATGTGACATTCGGTGACGTGAAGATCGTTTATTCCACCGCAGAAATCACAAGCGTAACAGCAGAGGCTATCGGATTCCGACTTACGCAAGCGCAGGATGTGATCTCTATTGAAACGAAACGCAGCCTTGTCCCAAGTGATGATTATACCGTCGAGAGAAATGGGGACTCGCTGCTGATCACTTCATGCAAGCATGCCAAGGTAGATGATCATTTCACAATTCAATTTTATTGAAATTTCACTAAACCTAAGCTATTTTCACTATAGTTCTCTTCAATGGAATAATATAAATCCTGTATTATCGTCATAAATATTGCCAATATCGAGAAGGTTTTCAGCTGAATTCGAAAATAAAGCGAGTCTTTTTCAGTTGTAAGCCTTTTCATCTTTTTCGAAGTGTGATACTATGTGTAAAGTGAAACGTTTCTACTTACTCCCACCTTATTATTGAAAAAAACAAACCAATTTACATAATTTTTGACATCGTATTACTTTAGATGCTCTATTATCAGTCGCAAGCCCAGCAATAAGAACTGTAGGAAGAATCACAGCTTAATGTGCGAGGTGTATGCGTTATGACTATGGAAAGTCAACTGAATCGGTTTCAAGTCAATCCGGAAAACGAACGCAAGATAGATGCTCTTCTTGCTCAGATGACGCTGGATGAGAAGACCGGGCAGATGAACCAACGCGGATCGTTGAAAGATACCGACATCCAGATGATTCGCGAAGGGAAGATCGGATCATTCCTCAATCTCAGAGGTGCAGACCATGTCAATGAGCTGCAGCGGATCGCGATAGAAGAATCGCGGCTTGGAATTCCTCTTATCATTGGGGATGATGTCATCCACGGCTACCGAACGACATTCCCGATTCCGCTTGCAGAAGCATGCAGCTGGAACTTGTCCCTCATGGAGGAAACGGCAGCAATTGCTGCGCTGGAAGCTTCGACAGAAGGCATCCATTGGATATTTGCGCCGATGGTCGATATTTGCCGGGATCCCCGTTGGGGCAGAATCGCCGAAGGGGCTGGCGAGGATACATACTTAGGATCACAGATCGCTCGGGCTAGAGTCGCTGGTATTCAGCGCAACGGATGGACGGATAGGCCTTGGATTACGGCTTGCCCGAAGCATTTTGCCGCATACGGCATAGCCGAGGCGGGAAGGGATTACAACACCGTCGACGCATCCGAAGCGCGGTTGAGAGAGATGTACTTCCCTCCATTCCAGCACGCGTTGGATGCGGGAGCCGGAACGATCATGTCGGCATTCAACGACTTGAACGGTGTTCCGTGTACGGGAAATCGTTGGCTGCTGCGCGATGTATTGCAGAAGGAATGGGCATTCCCTGGATTCGTCGTCAGCGATTGGGAATCCATCGACGAGCTGGTGCAGCACGGATACACTCCAACAAGAGAAGATGCGGCATTGAGAGCGGCCGTCGCAGGGGTGCATATGGATATGCACGCGAGAGTCTATAGCGAAAATGTAAGCGCTCTAATTGAGCGAGGGGTATTGTCCGTAGAGGTGATCAACGACGCGGTCCGCAGGATCTTGCGAGTTAAGTTTGCGCTGGGGCTATTCGATCGGCCGTACACCGATCCGCAGCTGATTGATTCCATTATGATGAATCCTTCTCATGTAGAAACGGCAAGAGAAATGGCGCGTCAATCGATTGTTCTGCTCAAAAATGAAAATCGATTGCTTCCAATGTCCAAATCAGTGCGTAAGCTCGCTGTCATCGGACCTCTAGCCGATCGCCGAGACGCGCTGCTCGGCTGCTGGGCCGGTCAAGGCAGAAGCGAAGACGCTGTATCTGTACTTCAAGGCATTCAAGAAGCGCTGTCTGAAGAGGCGGATATCCTTTACGCCAAAGGATGCGACATATGGGAAGGGTCGGATGCGGAGCTTGCCGAAGCCGAGCAAACCGCCAAACAAGCGGACATCGCTGTAGTCGTAGTTGGAGAAACAGCGGACATGAGCGGTGAGAACAACAGCCGAGTGTCGCTCGACTTGACGGATCCTCAGCAGAAGCTGCTGGAAGCTGTCTATGCAACAGGCGTACCGGTCGTCGTTGTGTTAATAAACGGCAGACCGCTGTCGATACCGTGGCTGAAGGATCATGTTCCGGCTATTGTGGAGGCATGGCATCCGGGAATTCAAGGAGGCGCTGCCGTAGCCGATGTGCTGTTCGGAGATGTTAACCCGAGCGGCAAGCTGGTCGTCACGATTCCACGTACGGTCGGCCAAGTGCCGATCTCGTACAACATGAAGAAAACAGGCAGACCGCAGATGAGAAGATATGCGGACTGCGAATATACGCCACTGTATCCTTTTGGATACGGCTTAAGCTACACAGAATACGAGTACAGCGATCTTTCACTAACCAAAGAACGGATAAGCATTCGTGAAAGCGCTGCCGTCAGCGTGCGAGTTTCGAATAAAGGCGACCGTGACGGAGAGGAGATCGTGCAGTTATACATTTGCGATGAGTTCGCCAGTTTAACTCGACCGGTCAAAGAACTGAAAGGCTTCAAGAAAATCAACCTGAAAGCAGGGGAAAGCAAGACAGTCACTTTCACCCTTGATGACGAAAGCCTAGGCTTTATTTCACCGGAAGGGAAGCGGATCGTAGAGCCTGGATACTTCACTTTATGGATCGGGCCTCATTCGGAGGAAGGGCTGGAAGGAAGATTGGAAGTTTATTAGTTGGTTAAACGGAGGTATGTCGAACAATGTCTATTTCAAATGAAAGATTATTGTCAGATTCTGTTCAGCAGCTATTAGAAAAAGAGAGCAGGTCATGCTTCGATTTCTTCTGGAACGAAGTGAATACGGTTCCTGATAGTCCTGGCTATGGATTGATCCGTGACCGTGCGCCTGGGCGGCCGGATATGGCCAGCATCGCCTCGATTGGCTTCGGATTGACAGCTTATACGATCGGCGTCGAGCGGGGCTGGGTTGATAGAGATGCCGCTTATACACGTGCATTAGGTACGTTGAACACGTTGCTGGAACATGCTGATAGACGCCACGGATTCTACTTCCACTTTTTAGATATGAACACAGCAAGACAATACAGGGATTGCGAAGTGTCGGTTATCGATACGGCGATTCTCATATGCGGGGCTATATCTGCCGGCGAATATTTCGGCGGCGAGGTGAAAACGAAGGCGCAGCAGCTCTATGAGCAGGTGGAGTGGGATTGGTATTGCAATCCGGAAACGAATCAGTTCTATATGGGCTACAGCGACGAGAAGGGCGCGCACTTTGGAAAATGGGATCATTACGCAGAGCAGTTCATGATGTATTTTCTGGGCGCGGCATCGCCGACACACCCGATCGATCCGGAAATGTTTTATCAGTTTGAACGCTGGTTCGGAACGTACGGCGAGATCGGCCCGATTATACATAGCAGTCAAGGGGCGATATTTGTCTATCAGTTTTCCCATGCGTGGTTTGATCTAAGGGATAAAGTCGATCGCGACGGAATCGATTGGTTCCAGAATTCTGTTCTCGCATCGCTCGCAAGCCGACAATTCTGCATCGACCGTTCTGAACAGTACAAGACGTTCGGAGCGAATTCATGGGGGTTAACGGCTTGTGATGGACCGACAGGGTACAGCGGCGGTTACGGGGCCGATCCAAATATCAATGAACACGATTTCGTCGATAGTACCATTCCTCCTTGCGGCGCGGCCGGTTCCATCGTGTTCACGCCAGATGAATCGATCGAAGCATTGATGCATTACTCGACCATTCCTTCCTTGTGGGGGACCTATGGATTTCAGGATGCTTATAATTTCGACGTGTCGCCGGCTTGGGTAGCGAGTGATGTAATCGGAATCGATAAAGGGATCACGCTCTTAATGATTGAGAATTACCGGACGGAGTTGGTATGGAAAACGTTTATGAATAATCCGTTCGTACAGAGCGGGATCGCCTTGACCGGGTTCACGAAGAAGCTGTAACAAGGGTCATAGGAAAGGTGGTGACGCCGGGAATCCTTTAACTGTATGTAACCGCATGCAATATTAGAAACCGTAAGAAACAGGTGGTCTTAGTCAAATCTATTTTTTCACTAGGAATGGATTGATAGGAGGAGTAGACAATGGATTATTCAATTGCATCTTTTTCTTTTCACGGATTAGCAGGACGGGGCATGATGGACGTTTTTGGTTATTTAGAAACAGTAAAGTACCGGTATCACCTGAACACAGCCGACATATGGAGCGGTATGTTAACGAGCTACGAAGAAGAATATCTATTGAAAATTAAAGAAGCGATGGACGAGAAAGAGATGACACTCGCGAACCTGTGCGTTGATGGCGCGCATTTATGGGAAGAGACGCAGGAGAAGCGGGAAGAAAACTATCAGAATGCGCTGAAAAACCTGCGTGCGGCGGAAATACTAGGCGCGAAAACGGTCCGAATCGATATGGGCGGCCACGGACTGGAAATGACAGATGAGCAATTGGCATACATCGTGATGCGATATAAGGAGTATTGCGAAATTGGCCAACGCTGCGGCTTTAAGGTTGGACCGGAAAACCATTGGGGAATATCACGCGTACCGGAAAACATTAAGAAATTAGTGGAGGCTGTAGATCATCCGTCATTCGGGATACTGCTCCACTTTGATAACTGGGACGTCGACAAAGAGAATGGCGACCGTTTAACTGCCCAGTATGCATTTCATACACATCTGGCCGCTTGGGTGATCCCAGCATGCGAAGAGAAATTGCAAATTCTGAAAGACGCGAACTACAAAGGCGTCCTTGGGATTGAGCATCATTCAGAAAAGAACGAATACAGCCAAGTCGCGTGGCAGCTGGCAACCGCTCGCAATACGTGGCTTAACCTGTAGCGGGTGATATTCGAAGAGGAGTGGTCTCATGAATAAGATTCGGATAGGCATCATCGGCGTAGGCATCATCGGAAAAGTTCATTTAGAGAATTACAAAAACATCGAAGGTGTCGAGATCGTGGCAGCGGCCGATATCGATGAGCCAGAACTGCAACGAGTAGCGGCACAATTCGGCATTCCTCATATCTATACGGATTTCCGCGAGATGCTGAAACGCGACGACATCGATGCGATCGATGTTGCGCTGCATAACAATCTCCATGCCCCAGCTACGATTGCCGCTTTGGAAGCGGGTAAGCATGTATACTGCGAGAAACCGATCGCT
This sequence comes from Paenibacillus marinisediminis, assembly GCF_054343325.1. Classification (NCBI taxonomy): domain Bacteria; kingdom Bacillati; phylum Bacillota; class Bacilli; order Caryophanales; family Paenibacillaceae; genus Paenibacillus; species Paenibacillus marinisediminis. Next base: position 540,985 of record NZ_JBTGUH010000001.1, on the reverse strand, counting down.
GGCTCTTACAAGGACGGTTTATCGATGCTAGAAGCGGCCAAGGCATACGGCAAAAAGCTGCATATCCATCTTAGTTTCCTATTTGCACCGGAGACGAAAGCAGCGAAATTGTTGATTGATCAAGGGAAGCTAGGCCGGATATACCATGTTCGTTCTTCCGGCTTCAGACGCCGGGGGAGACCGTACGTTGACGGTTACGCAACGAAATATTTCAATCAGAAGGAAGTCGCTGCCGGCGGCGCCTTGTTCGATATGGGAGTCTACCACATCTCCCGCCTGCTCTATCTGCTTCAGATGCCGAAAGTAAGCACCATTACCGGAAAAATCTATCAAGAGCTGGATATGGATGAGAAGCGCAGACAGATCAGCGGCTTTGACGTGGAGGAGCTCGGTGTTGGATTTGTCCGTTTTGAAGGCGGCCTGACGATGGATATTATCGAATCTTGGGCGATTCATATGAACGAATTTGAAGGCGACAGTCTGGCGGGTACGCTGGGTGGCGTCCGATTCCCAGGCAATGTGAATGGACAGCATGTGCCTTTCAGTTTCCATACGAACGTATGCGGGATGGATATGGACGGCCACTTCGATCTGGGAGCAGCCAATTACCGCTGGCACCAACTGCAGGACAATCCGGATGCTTACGATTCGTCGCAGCATCATTGGATCGCTGCGCTGCAGGGAAGAGTCGACTTGCTGCCGACTCCAGAGATCGCCCTGCAGACGATGCTGATTAGCGAAGGTGTGTACTTGTCGGATCGTTTGAACCGAGAAGTGACAGCAGAAGAAGTGATCGCGATGTCCGCTGCGTGTTCATTAGACATTTAGCTGCTAGCAAGTGATTTTCATTATATAGAAGAGGTGAAGGAGAATTATGAAAAAGGTTTATTCACTTTCAATGGCTCTCATATTATGTTTTAGCGTGTTCCTGTCGGGATGCGGAAGCAGCAATAACAGTACGGATTCCAGCCAATCGAAGGATACGGGTACAGAAAGCGCTCAAACTGAAAATAAGTCGGAAGAGACCAAATCCGATGAAGTTGTAACGATCACTTACGCATCCTGGGCTGATCCAAAGGTCGAAGATCAACGAATTAAAGCGTTTGAGGCTGCACATCCAAACATCAAGGTCAAGCGCGACGAATCCATTACATGGCCATGGAACGAAAAGCTGTCAGCTGCAGCCGCAGCCGGAAAAATGCCCGATGTATTTTGGGTGTTTGACATCGCTCCGGGCGTCGTTAACGGATGGTTAGAAGATTTGACGCCTTACTTGGAGAAGGATCCTGAATATAGTCCGGAAATAATTTACGACAATGTCATGCAGACGGCCAACTATTACGGGAAGCAGTATGCCATGCCGCACGGATTGTTTGCGCAATTCATGCTGCTTAACGTAGATATGTTTGAGAAGGAGAACATTCCAATTCCTGCTAATGACTGGACGATCGAAGAATTCCAATCGATTGCGAAGAAGCTGACGAAATACAATGAACATCAGTTCGGGATGTCAGGTCATTGGGGACTGCGCGATATGCTTGCTTCCCAAATCGATCCTTCACTAGGTTGGAAGACTTGGGATGGGGAGAAATATAACTTCGACAACCCTGCCTATGCGGAAGCTATCAATCTTGTAAACGATATGGTCTATAAAGACAAAGTTACACCTGATGCCTACACTCCGGAAGAACGTGAGAAGTGGTACGGTAAAGACGTTTCGCCATGGAATGTATCTAAGGTAGGTATGATCTTGGATGCCAACTGGGCTTTCCCAGGACACGCGAAAAACTTGGACTTCGAATATGTTGTAAAGCCGCTTCCTAAAGGAGAAGGACAAAGAGTACCGCTCGTGGTCGACTATATCGGGATGTCGAAGAACTCCAAGCATAAAGAAGCAGCGTTCGAGCTTGTAAAGTGGATGAGCTATTCCAAAGAAGGCTGGCAGAACCGTTTCGAAGTAGAAGAATCGGTCAGCTCGATGCCGATCATTAAGGATCAAGAGCTTTGGGATGCTTATCTGAACCATGAGGACGTGCCGGAGGGCATGAAGGAAATTGTAGACATGATTCCAAACGGATTTATTGATGCTCATAAGTCAGTGCCGGGATATCCGCAAGTAATGGATATGATCAATCCATACATGACGCAGTTCGAAGAAGGAACGGCCAAGCCGGAAGATCTTGCAGACGAGTTCCAGAAAAAGGCGATGGCGATCAACGATGACGCGTGGAAGCAGATCGAAGCGGCCGCTAACAAGTAGTTTCATAAATTGTAAACAGGTATGAGTGATGTCCTCTTTCCCGAAATGGGAGAGAGGACATCCAACATTACGGTTAGAAGGAGCGGCCCATGAGAAAAAAGATGGCTACAGCTGTTCTTATTGTTCTTGCTCTACTCGTTGTTACATTGAATCAACCGATGGGGCAACTGCCGTTTGCAAACGCCGACGGTCCTGACCCAACAAAGGCATTTCTCGAATCCATGCGAGTTGACGGGAAGGACGGAAACCGTTCGGCCGCCGAAACGGTAGAACGATCAAATGCTGCGCGACATACCGAGAATGTTGTGGAAGAGCATTATTCGACAAGCTTAAGCCGTTGGAGCACGGAAGTAAAGTCTCAGCAGACCGCATTTAAAACGGTCATTCCCCCTTCCGAATTTATCGTGAAGCAGCAAGATTCTCTGCAATCTGAGCTCAATGGCGAAAAGCTGGAGCAGCCTGTGTTGATGTGGGACAAGGACAACGATGAAGTGAAATTGATTGTAGATGTTCCTGAAGACGGGCTGTACGAAATGCAGATAGATTATTATACGCTTCCGGGAAAGATGACACCAGTTGAACGAGGCATTAAGATCAATGGCAAATTCCCGTATTTTGAAGCACGAAGAGTTGTATTTCCGAAGAAATGGAAGGACCAGAATGCGGAATTCGACCGTGACGAGATCGGAAACGATTTATTCTCCTATCCTGTTGAAGAGGCCGGATGGCAGAAGGAAAGCTTGAAGGACGCCAGTTATTTGTTTGACGAACCATTGAAGTTTCATTTGAAGAAAGGAAAGAATGAAATATCTATGGTGTATGTGAGAGAACCCGTCGTATTGGGCAATGTCACGATCAGTTCTCCTACAGTAGTACCAACTTACGAGGATTACTCGCAGATTAATGACGGGGTAGATGGAGAATCGTCTCTATCTATATATGAGGCGGAGCATCCGTATACGAAATCCGACTCCTCCATTCAGGTCGCAGCCAGCTCTGATCCGAGCGTAACGCCGAATCGCAGCGGGCTCATAACACTGAACACACTTGGAGCAGATACATGGAAGAATGGCGGCCAGAGTGTAACTTGGAAAATAAACGTCGCGAAAACAGGTTATTATGAAATCGCTTTCAAATATAAGCAAAATTTGAAAATCAATATGCCCGTATTCAGAACGATCGAGTTAGACGGGCAGGTTCCCTTTATCGAAATGCTGGACTATCCTTTTGCCTATAGTTCCAGTTGGAAGAACGAAATATTGTCGGATAAAAATGGGGCACCTTACCGGTTCTATCTAACGGAAGGCGAGCATGAAATGAAGCTCATCGCCAATGCCGCGCCATATCAGCAAGTCATTAGCACCGTGAGAGAAGTCATGTCTGATGTGAATGACCTCTCGCTGCAAATCCAAATGGCGACGGGGAATACGCTCGATGTGTATCGAGATTGGGACATCACGGAGCAAATTCCTGATGTTATTGATCAGTTAAACGGATTAGCCGAACGATTGGACGAGCAATATGCGTATCTGGAGCAGTTAAGCGGTCAGAAGCCGGACGATGCTCGAAACTTGAAGCTGGCCTCTGAGCAATTGAAGCAGCTTGCTCTTGAACCGAAAGAAATTCCTGTTCGTTTCGCTCAGCTGGCGCAAGGATCAGGTTCGGTCACACAGAAGCTCGGAGATTTGTTGACAACACTGCCTAGCCAGCCGCTTCAACTGGACAAGTTTTACGTTTATTCCGGTCAAAAGCTGCCTTCGCCTACCGCGACGTATTGGCAAGGGCTGAAGGCATCGGCAGCTGGTTTCATCCAAACCTTTACGACAGATTACACGAAATTCTCGAGCGATGATGAGGATGCCATCGAGATATGGGTGAACCGGCCTAGACAATACGTCATGCTCATGCAGCAGCTGGCCGATCAACAGTTTACACCTAAGACAGGGATAAAGGTGTCGTTTTCGCTTATGCCTTCTGAGCAAAAGCTGATTCTAGCAAATGCGGCTGGCGATTCTCCCGATCTAGCCATGGGGGTCAACGAGCAGCTGCCTTACGATTTGGCCTTGAGAGGGGCGTTAACCGATTTAACGAAGTTCCCTGATTTTGAAGAGATCAATGAACGATTCTCACCAGGTGCCTTACTGCCGTTAACGTTTGATGAAGGGCAGTACGCTTTGCCGGAAACTCAAAACTTTTGGGTGCTGTTCTACAGGCAAGATATTATGGATGCGCTCGAGCTGGAAGTACCGGATACATGGAAAGATGTACTCGATATGCTGCCTAAGCTGCAGCGATATGGTATGAATTTCTTTGTTCCGTTGTCTGATGCGAGTGCGATGAAATCGTTCAGATTGACAGCACCGTTTATTTATCAGCAGGGTGGAGAACTGTTCACCCAAGACGGAATGAAGACGGCGATCGATAGCGAAGAGGCGCTGGACGGATTTAAATTGATGACGGATCTGTTCACGATCTATAATTTGCCGCTTCAAGTGCCGAACTTCTATAACCATTTCCGGGAAGGAAGCCTTCCGATCGGCATCTCCGACTTTAACACGTACATTCAATTGACAACGGCGGCGCCGGAATTAGCCGGATGGTGGAAGATTGCTCCATATCCTGGAATAGAGGACGAGAACGGACAGGTTGTGCGTTGGGCTCCGGGAACCGGACAGTCGGTCATTATGTTTAACAGCAGCAGTAAACAAGAAGAAGCATGGGAATTTATGAAGTGGTGGACATCTGAAGAGACACAGGTGATCTTCGGCAACTCAATGGAAACGATTTATGGTTCATCCTATCGTTGGAACACGTCCAATCTGAACGCTTTCGAACAGTTGTCTTGGCCGGAAGAAGATATTCAAGTCATCCTTGAACAGTGGGAGTGGCTGAAGGACATTCCGCATATTCCAGGCGACTACATGCTTGATCGGGAATTGAGCAATGCGTGGAATAAAGTAGTCTTTGATGGAGACAATCAGCGGAAGGCGTTGGAGGACGCGGTTCTATTAGCTAACCGTGAGATCAAGAAGAAGCTGGAAGAGTTCGGTTATATCGTGAACGGACAAACGGTACAAACCATAACGGTTCCGACAATCGAATACAACGGTGCAAGGGGGGATGACGTTGAACACGGCAACTAGCAATCCATTAAATCAACAGCTGAAGCCAAAATCAAGAACGAAGTCCAGCTTCAAGGCTGGTCTTAAAAGGGAATTGAGCGCGTATCTGTTTGTCGGTCCCTTCGTAGTGATGTTTCTATTATTTATAGTCATCCCGGTAATTGCCGCCATCGTGCTCTCATTCACTTACTTTAATACCGTTCAGCCGCCTGAATTTATCGGTCTGAAAAACTATGTAAACTTGCTGACGCAGGATAACGTCTTTATGATGCATGTCCTGCCGAACACTTTTAAATTTTCCTTGATTGTCGGTCCCGGCGGATATATCCTATCGTTCTTTCTCGCTTGGATGCTTACGCAGATACCCAAAAAATCGCGCATGCTCATGACGTTGGCCATTTACTCGCCTTCCATGACGGCAGCCGTCGCGATGGCTGTTGTATGGCTGGTCGTATTTAGCGGCGACGCAACCGGCTATTTGAATCATTTTCTAATGAGCATTGGCATGATCAACGAGCCGATCCAATGGCTGCAATCTCCGGATTATATTATGTGGACGATGATCCTTGTCACGCTGTGGAACAGCATGGGTGTAGGATTCTTAGCGATGATGGCCGGTATTCTCAATATCAACAAAGAGCAGTACGAAGCTGGCTACATCGACGGAATTAAGAACAGGCTGCAGGAAGTGTGGTATATCACGATTCCGAATATGAAGCCTCAGATGCTGTTCGGTGCGGTAATGGCTGTTGTCGGCACTTTCCAGGCCGGCGCGATCGGGGTTCAGCTCTCAGGATCGAATCCAACACCGCAATATGCGGGTCAATTGATCATCAACCATATCGACGACTATGGATTTATACGATACGACATGGGGTATGCATCCGCCGTTTCGGTTGTGCTGCTCATCGTCGTGTACGGATTATCTAAATTCTGTTGGAGGCTGTTCGGAGAAAAAGATTGATGATGCGAAATTAGTAGAGAAGGTGAGCGACGATGGCTTCATTCCAAGGAAGTAAAATTAATCCAAGCAGGTTTGATCGAAGTCAGTTCAAGTTTTACTTGTTTCTGATCCCGTTATCCTTCTTCATGATCCTTCCGATCGTGTTTATCTTCACACAGTCGTTGAAGCCGATGGATGAGTTATTTCTATTCCCCCCGCGTTTCTGGGTAGAGAAGCCGACATGGAATAACTTCGTTCAATTGTTCGAAGCGACGAGTGTAACGGCCATTCCGATGATACGGTACTTGTTCAATAGTATCGTCGTGACAGTTTGTGTCGTATTTTTCAGCATTATTATCAGTGCGATGGCTGGATTTGCTCTATCTAAATTGAAATTCAAGACAAAGAAACTGTTGTTTGAAATGAATATTATCGCGATCATGTTCGTGCCAGCGGCGGTTACCATTCCAAGATATTTTATCGTCAGCAAGTTGGGATTGACCGACACGATGATGGGGCACATTCTTCCGTTGCTGGCTATGCCGGTCGGTCTGTTCCTCATCAAACAGTTTATTGATCAGGTTCCGGATGCCTTAATCGAGGCGGCGCAGATTGATGGGGCGAACAATTTTACCGTATTCACTAAAATGATTATCCCCATGATAATGCCGGCGCTTGCAACCGTAGCGATCTTATCGTTTCAATTGGCGTGGAACAACACGGAAACTTCGCAAATATACATGAACAGCGAAAGTATGAAGACGTTCGCGTTCTATATGAGCTCCTTGTCATCCAACATGGGCAATAAGGTTGCAGGGCAGGGGATGGCTGCTGCAGCGGCACTCATTATGTTCATCCCTAACTTGATCATCTTTATCTTCATGCAAAGTAAAGTGATCGATACGATGTCACACTCAGGTCTGAAATAAGGAGGGCGTGTAATGAATCGAATGAAAAAGGTTATATTCTTGCTCATGGCCGTCCTGCTCCTATTCAGTCCGACTGCGGCGTTCGCTCAAGTTCCTTATACAACGCTGACTTTGACGAGCGATTACGATATCGTGCAAACGCAAACCGCCTATCAGCCAGTAGGTGTCGTCGACGGTTATGAGATTATCGAGATAGACCCGGATACAGGTGAAGCTGTTCAAATACCGCTATCCAGTCCGGAAGATATATTCATTGATAATCAGGATCGCGTCTACGTCGCGGATTCGGACAACTCCCGAATTGTCGTGTTCGATTCGTCAGGTCGCTACATACGTTCTTTTGGACAGGATGTGTTAAAGAAACCGACTGGCGTATTCGTCACGGACGACGGACTTATCTATGTCGCTGACGAACGCAAAGGTGCTGTCGTGTGCTTCGATCAAGAAGGTAACGTCGTGAAAGAATACGGAAAACCGGACTCCGCTTTGTACGGGAAAGACAATCTATTTAAACCGGTTAAAGTCATTGTCGATAAGCGGGGCAATCTGTACATCGTTGGACAAGGGATTGTGCACGGATTAATTCAAATGAGTCAGGAAGGCGAATTTCTCGGTTTTTTCGGTGGGAATCAGACAGGCTTCGACTTGAAACGGTATTTGCAAAAAAAATTCTATACCGATGCTCAGTTGGACAGGATGATCAAGAAGCTTCCGCCTTCAGCAACGAATGTGGCGATAGATGATGAAGGGCTCGTCTATACGAGTACGGTCGGCGTAAAGAGCGAAGAAATTAAACGTTTAAACGTAGCTGGCAAAAACCTATTGCCGTCCAAATCATACTCTATCAACTATAAAACGTCGATTGCAGATATTACCGTCGACAAGATGGGTAACATTTTCGCTGTAGACAGCGAATCGGGATGGGTATATGAATATGACCGGGACGGTAATCTGTTGTTTATGTTCGGAGGAACGGACACAGGAAACCAGCGGATGGGCTTGTTTAAATCTCCTTCCGGCATTGCCGTCAGCTCAGAAGGTAATCTGTACGTGCTCGATAAGCAAAGAAACAACTTTCAAATCTTAAAACCGACTGAATTTACCGGTCTCGTTCATGAGGCAATCGGTTACTATTTGGACGGAAAATACGTGCAAAGTGAGGAACCGTGGACGGATGTGCTGAGACTGAACAGCATTTTTGATCTAGCCCACACCGGCATCGGTATGGCGGCTTTCAAGAAAGAAGATTATGCTACGGCGCTGGAACAATTTGAAGTAGCGAATAACAAGACGTACTATTCCGATGCGTACTGGGAGATTCGCCGCACTTGGCTAATGAGCAATGCGTCGAAATTTATGATCGGGTTTGTTATCGCTATCGTGGCGTGGTATATATTTAAAGCTCTGCACCGCAAATACGGTATCGCGAATGCGATTGTGAAAAGGTGGAGTTCATTCAGGAGCAGGACGCTGGTTGCTCAGCTTCTGCAAGTGTTCCGGATGCTGCGGCACCCGATTGACGGCTACTGGGAGATAGAAGCGGAGAAGAAAGGTTCGGTGCTTTCCGCGACAATCCTGCTGCTGGTCATGGTAGGTGTTCATTTATTTAAAGTGTTTGAGACCAACTTCCTATTTTCCAATGTCGACTTGAAACAAGTCAATCTGTTGTCTGAAGTATGCATAATCGTGATCCCATTGCTTGCTTGGGTCGTATCGAATTACCTTGTCAGTACGATCAACGACGGAGAAGGTAAATTTAAAGATGTGTACAAGGGAACTATTTATGCCATGAGTCCTTATATCATTTTTACCGTTCCCGTAACGATACTGTCCAAAGGGCTTACCGAAATGGAGATCGTCGTCTATGACTTTGCGAATATGGCGATTGTGATCTGGTGCGCTCTGCTTATCTTCATCAAAGTGAAGGAAGTGCACGGTTATGAAATCGGCGAATCGTTCAAAAATATCGGCCTTACGATATTCGGCATTGCGGTAATGGGCATGATTGCCTTTATCTTATTCGGTTTATCCAATCAGGTAACAGATTTCATCGTTTCTATCTACCAGGAGGTGAAGTTGCGTGTCCATTTATAAAAAGATGTCCTTCGCCTGCCTTATCTGCTTCGTCGTTTTCGCTACAACCATCGCAGCCGCTTACAGTAATAATGAAGCGAAGACAACGCCTGTGATGCAGCAGGAAACAGCGCCGCAAACGATTGAGAACAAAGTGAACTCTTATACAGCTCCCGAAACGCCTATGACAGCGGAGCTGCCAAATAGAAAGGTTCCGAGCGGATTTGAGCTCGTGGCCGAGAACGAGAAGTTAATGCTGCATGTGGATCCAGCAACATTTTCCTTTACGGTAACGGACAAGAGCAGCGGGTATGTGTGGAGTTCGTTTCCTTCTGAAGAAGAGATGAATAAGGCGGAATTGAACAAAGAGTGGAAAAGAACGGTGCGATCTCCGTTTATGGTCGAATACTTCGGGGAAGATTCGCTTGCCAAGGAAGGAACCTTCTTCTCGTTAGACGGACAGGTGACGGAAACGGCTCCAGTCGAAGGTGGAATCCGCGGGACGTTTCAATTGAATAAAATACAGGTCAGTTTTTCTCTCGAGCTGCGTCTTGAGCAGGATGGCCTTGTCGTGTACTTGTCGAATGAGTCTGTTAAGGAGGAAGGGAAGTATAAGCTCGCTTCCGTTCAGATGTATCCGTTCTTCGGAGCGGTATATAAGGACTCCGTGCCGGGATATATCTTCATTCCAGATGGAAGCGGAGCACTCATCCGTTTTCAGAATGCACATATGCATTATGACGAGCCTTACAAAGGTAAAATCTACGGAACGAACGAGGCGATTCAAACGTCGGAAGGCTGGAACGATCCAGAGGAGGTCCGGATTCCCGTGTTCGGCATCGTGCACGGGGTGAAGCAGAATGCATTTGTAACCGTGATCGAAGACGGTAAGTACAATGCGCAAATTATCGCTTATCCTAGCGGAATCAACACGGACTTTTACCGGGTAGGTGCGAGCTTTGTATTCCGCGAACCGTATTATCAGCCTACGAGCAAAAATATGGGCGGCTTCGTGATGTTCGAGAAGGAGCGGGACACGCAGGACAAGCAGCTCCGCTATATGTTCTTATCTGATGATGATGCGGATTACATCGGAATGGCGAAGACATACCGCAATTATCTGGTCGATCGCGGTGTACTCGCCAAACAAGAGGTGACTTCCAATGACATGCCGATCCGGATCGAGCTGCTCGGTGCGGAAGTGGAACCGGGACTTGTCGGAACAGAGCTCGTACCGATGACTGATTTCGATCAGGCGAAGAACATCTTTACGCAATTTCAAGCGGATGGAATCAATGACATTGTGGCGGTGTACCGAGGCTGGGGCAGCGGCGGCCTGACCGGAAGCAATCCAAGCAAGTTTCCAGCGGAAAAGAAGCTGGGCGGAAATGACGGTTTGGAGAAGCTGCAGCAAGATCTGAAGGAGATGGGGATTCCGCTATACCTGCATGCCGATTATACACAGGCATATGGCAGCCAAAAGGGTTTCTCCGTTGGAAATGAAGCGGTTCGGAAGCCTTCCAACGAAATTGTTGAATTGAAGAACCAAAGCTGGTTTTTATCCGATAAGCTGCGTGAAATTTCTAAAATAAACTATATGAATCCGAAGGTAGCTGCAGAAATAGCGGGGAAAGATCTCAAGCAGTTTAATCAGCTTGGCATCGAGCATCTGGCCGTTGATAAGACGCCTGGCACACTGTTCGCTGATTACAACACCGCTAACCAAATGACGAGAAAGCAGTCAGCCGAGCAGTATCAGAATCTTGCAGGAACGTTGAAGGACGGCATGCAAGGGGTCTCGATGTATGAACCTAATGAATATATGTGGGGCCACGCTGACCGAATATTCGATGTGGCGATGAACTCCTCTCAGTTCATGTTCGCAACGGATACAGTACCTTTCCTGCAGATCGTGCTGCACGGTTATATCGAGTACTACGCGCCGATCGCTAATTTTTACGCCAGCCCGAAGGAAGAGATGCTGCGAATGATCGAGTATGGAGCTTATCCATCGTATTACTTAACGCATGAGCCGTCTTGGAAGCTAAAGGATACGCCTTCCAGCTCCCTATTCACTTCTTCGTTCGAGGATTGGGAAGGACAGGTCAATGGAGTGTACGAGCAAATGAATGAGGCGCTGAGCCAAGTGAAGGGCGCTGAAATGATCGATCGTCAAGTGTGGGATTGGGGCGTCGTTTCCGTTACATACTCTAACGGCGTTCAAATTATAGTGAACTATAATTCTCAACCGGTTCAAGTTGATGGAATCACAGTTCAGGGTCAGGATTTTGCTGTCAAGGGGGGAGACCATGAATAAGTCGTTTTTCCGAAGAAATCGAAAAACATTCGTAGGTCTCCTGTTTATCTCACCTTGGGTACTCGGCTTTATGTTGTTCATGGCGTATCCGATGATCTACTCCTTGTTTATGAGCTTCAATAAAGTGTACATCACGACCGACGGTATAGAGACTGAAGCGCTCGGGTGGGGCAATTATCAATACGCTTTTCTTACCGATCCGAAGTTTATCGAAGTGCTGGTTGGATTCTTGAAGGAAGTCGTCGTCATGGTACCGATCGTTATCGTGTTTTCACTCTTTGTGGCGCTGCTCATCAACCAGCCGATCAAGTTCAAAGGATTCTTTCGCGCCATCTTCTTCCTGCCGGTCGTCATTACGAGCGGACAAGTGATTAATGAACTGTTTAACCAAGGGGCAACGACGATTCCGCTCGTCGAACGGTACGGCGTAGTAGAACTCGTACAGAACAATTTGAGTCCTGCATTGGCCGGGCCGCTTATCGCCATCATCGAGCAGTTTATTCTGATACTATGGTTTTCCGGCGTACAGATCTTAATCTTTTTGGCTGGATTGCAGAAGGTGAACACGCAGGTTTATGAAGCGGCACAAATTGACGGTGCATCGCCTTGGGAAATATTTTGGAAGATCACGCTGCCGGAAATTAAACCGTTTATCCTGGTCAACATCATTTACACCATAGTCGATTTGTTTACGAACTCGATGAACGAAGTGATTACATTAATTAAAGATCAGATGTTCCAAGTGGACACAGGCTTCGGTTATGCCTCAGCGCTTGCCTGGATCTATTTCGCCATCATATTCGTCGTGCTTCTCCTGGTCATGTTGGTCTTGGGCAGAAACGAAAACTACAGTATCAAATCCGTACGAAAGGTAAGGAGGTGATCGGTCGTGAAGAAGATCAACGTACTTAGCTCTAGAAAAGGCCGGCCATTTGAGCTCCGCCATGCGGCAGTTAAAGCGAAAAAGATTGTGATGGGACGACAAGGCAGTGACGGATTGCTGTTCAAGGTGATTACGTATGCTCTGCTGATCAGTATTGGCTTTGTCTACTTATACCCAGTTCTGTACATGATCTCGCAAAGCTTCAAATCGCTTCAAGATTTGCTCGATCCGACAGTCATGTGGCTGCCGAAATCGATTCATTGGGACAACTACGCCAGAGCGTGGGAGGTTCTCGAGTATCCGAAGACGCTTGGCTATTCGATCCTGTTATCGCTGCTGCCGGCAATAGCCCAAACGGTAACATGTGCTCTTGTCGGTTACGGATTTGCTAAATTTAAGTTTCCCGGCAAAACGGTGTTATTCGGATTGATGCTGTTGACGTTCATCATTCCGACTCAAGTGGTTATGGTCCCTTTGTTCGTCCTGTTTGAACAGTTCGGCATGTTGGGAACGCCGCTGCCGATTGTCGCACCGGCCCTTCTTGCCGGAGGACTGAAGAGTGCATTGTTCATCTTGATTTACACGCAGTTTTTCAGAACGATACCAGACACGTTGGAAGAAGCGGCGCAAATTGATGGTTACGGGCATTTCAAAATTTTCTTCAAGATCATTTTGCCGATCTCGGTTCCAGCGATCGTCGTTGTCTTTCTGTTCTCATTTGTGTGGAATTGGAACGAGACGTATATGACTTCGTTATACTTGGGCGATAGTATGACGACGCTTCCGCTGCAGCTGCAGACGTTCGAAGACTCGTACAAAAAAGTGTTCTCCTCAGTCCAAATGACGGCGAACCCAGCGGCAAACATTAACGAATCGATCAAGATGGCGGGAACCGTGCTGATCATATTGCCGTTATTATTCTTATATCTATTTGCACAGAAATGGTTTGTCGAAGTCATTGATAAGACTGGTATTACGGGAGAATGAGCGCGCAACGAATATACGCAAATTTACCGCTTACGAGTATATCTACTTAAGTGTATAATAGAAATTTGACAGTGAGAATCGGTTAGGATATGATTTTCATAATATTAACAGTAAACCAGAGGTAATATATGGCAACCATTAAAGATATAGCAAAAATGCTAGGAGTTTCAATTTCTACCGTTTCATACGCCTTGAACGGCAGTCCCAAAATTAGCAAGGAAACTCGGGACAAGGTGTTGGAAGCGGCGGATCAATTAGAGTATAAAAAAAATGGGTTTGCCTCTGATTTAAAACGGAATCGTACCAAAACGATATTATTTACGGTAACGGACCTTGCTGGACATTATTATCGGGAACTGGTGCAGGGCATTCAAGAAGTGGTGGTGTTTAATGGTTACGACCTTGTTGTTTGCAGTGCAATGGGGGGAGATCATTCGACAGCGGTCAAGTATTTAACGGAGAAGAGAACCGATGGAGCCATTATTCTTGCTCATAACATCAGTGAAAAAATCATCAGCCAATCGGCGCGGCAGTCATTTCCAATCGTGCTGCTCGATCGGATCATACAGCATGAGTATATTACCTCCATTGACGTCGATAATGAGTCAGGAGCCCATCAAGCCACGGAATATTTAATTGAGCTTGGGCATAAGAATATCGCCTATGTGAGCGGTGTTGTGGAGTCTCGGCTGATGAAGCTGCGTCATAAAGGGTACGTAAGGGCGATGGAAGAACATGGACTCGGGCATAAAGCTCAATCCTACTTTTTAAGTGGATTCAACATGGAGAGCGGCTATAACTCTATTAAATTGTTGATTGCTCAGGGTCGTCTTCCCAGCGCCATCTGCTTTGCGAACGACGAGATGGCGATTGGAGGGATTCGGGCTTTTCACGAAGCCGGAATTGATGTACCAAACGATATTTCCGTTATCGGTTTTGACGATATTGAATTAGCGCAGCATATTAGACCTGCCTTGACGACGATTAAACAACCGAAGTTTGAACGCGGGGCAGCTGCAGCCAGGTTAATATTCCAGAGATTAGAGGGACACCCAGCGGAGCAGTATGTTCAGATGAAGACTGAATTAATCATCCGCGATTCTTGCAAACCTTTGTAAGAAACAAGATTGTACGACAATTGTATATTTGAGCTTAGGCAGCAAGTGCTATAGGGGCTGTCCCAAAAGTAGATTTATTCTACCTAAGGGGCAAGCTCCTTTTTTACGTAATTACTCAAAAACAAAAAAAACAACAGTTTCAGAGGCTATGCCCTGACTGCTGTGCTCTCAGTGCATTCCTTACTTTTGCGAATGAAAATTAGTTTTTCACCATTTGCGCATGTCCACGTATCCTCTTCTGTGTTAAATTCCTAATTATCGATCTTACTAATATCCTTCTGCCAACTTTTAGCCGGGAGCGGACACACGAGCCGCTATTTGCAGCAAACACCACTAATTCGCCATACTAGCGGACCGTAGAGCCGTTATTTGACCTGAATAAGCAGTTTAGAGCTAGATTCCAAGCAAATAGCGTCATCTGTGTCCGCAAGCCCTCAAAAAATACCCCGAAATCATGAAATAGCGGCCCCTGTGTCCGTTCAAGCGCGGGTTATACGGTCTTGCTATCACTCAGCTAATAGAAGCCGGGGTTGACGTAAGCTTTGAATGTACTATCAAGCTTATTTACACAAGTATAAGGAGCGGCTGCCTTTGTTCATAGCAAACAGCTATAGAAATGCTGCTGAACATCACCAAGTTATTGTGGAGGATCTTTCACGAATATTGAATAAAGCACAGCAATTTACGATCAATGTGTTTGATCATGAACTTCGTCAATTGGACAAGAATGGAGGATTAGAAAGCTGTCTTGATGGGCTGGATATGAAAAAAGTCAGCCTCTCATCTCACTTAACAGGATGAGAGGTCATCTATTTTGAATTACATTGTTTTAAACATGACTAAGCCCAATGCTCTCGCTTCTCTCTGAAATGCGGGGCAGCTCCATATAAAATATAAAGTGTCCGTTGTGATGCTTTAACCCGAGTCGCCCTCCATGCAGTTCAACGATATTTTGGGCAATCGACAGTCCCATACCAGCGCCGGGCTGCCCGTGATTGTCTTTTCTCGACGGATCTGCTTTATAAAACCTATCGAACAGCAACTCTTCCTGTTCTTCCGCTATCGGTTTACCGATATTTTCGACCGCAAAATAAATATACGGCTCTTCCACGGACAGCCGCACCGTAATTTCACCGGGCTTGATCGAAAACTTGAGCGCATTCATCAAGAGGTTATCGATCGCACGGACCATGTTCTCTGTATCGATATAACCGTAGATGGGTTTAGAATCGTGAATCGTACGAACCGTAAGTGAATTTTCCAGAGCAATCGGTTCAAATTCATTCATGATCTGTGTAAGCAAACCGGTCAAGTCCATCTTCGTAAAAGAAAGATGCGTCGATCCGCTCGTTAATCTGGTGTATTCAAATAAATCATCAATCAGCTTCTTCAGCTGTTGCGATTTATTGTAAGCGTTGTTGATATAGCGCTTATGTTCTTCGAGATTCTCGTAGTTGTCATTTTTCAATAAATTCAAATAGCCTATAATACTGGTCAACGGTGTACGCAGATCATGCGAAACATTCGTAATCAGCTCCATTTTGGAGTTTTCGATTTGGCGCTCACGCTCCATTTTGTCCTGCAGCTGCTCGGCCATATAATTGATGCTCTTCGCGACCTCACTTAGCTCATCTTCATTGGATATCGGCAGCCGATAGTCCAGATTTCCGCCCGCGATGGTCAAGAGACCATCGGCGAGCATCCGCAGATAACGCACCATGGGTCGCGTGAACAGAAAGAAGAAAAACATAAATGAAGCAACCATGAATATGAAATCACCGAGCGTCCCAAACAAACTATTGTCGACAAGATTGAGAAGCCCTATTAAAGTTATCATCATCATAAAGCTCAGCAAAGCTGCCCAGAACATTCGAATTCGAATATTTTTTCTTCCGCTAAGTTTGGAAAGGATCCTGCTCTTCCAATTATTATTCAACTTTATATCCCACTCCCCAGACGGTTTTGATGTACCTCGGCTCTCGCGGGTTGTCTTCGATTTTTTCGCGAATATTGCGGATATGGACCATGATCGTATTATCGGATAGAAATTTGTCCTCTTTCCATACGCTCTGGTATATTTTATCGACATGAAACACATGACCGCGGTGGCTCGCCATCAGCTCTAGAATGGAGAATTCAAGCGGTGTAAGCGATACTTCTCTGCCGCGCACCGTCACAATATGGCGATGTTTATCTATGATCAATTCGTTAATTTCGATAATCCCGCTGTCAGACACAGACTTACCGCTGCTCCCTCCCGTCAGCTTCTGCCTGCGAAGCTGGGCCTTCACCCGTGCGATCAGCTCCAGCGGATTAAACGGCTTGGCGACATAGTCGTCTGCTCCCGTCGTGAGTCCGGTGATCTTGTCGATATCTTCGCCTTTGGCAGACAGCATAATGATCGGGATGTTCAACGTTTCACGGATCTTGAAGCATGCCCTCATCCCGTCGAGATTAGGCATCATCACATCCAATATGATCAGATCAACCGTTTCGCGCTGCAATATGTCCAAGGCCTGCATGCCATCCTCAGCCTCTAATACGTGAAACCCTTCATTTCGCAGAAAAATATGAACGATATCGCGAATTTCCGGATCATCATCTACGACAAGCACTTTCTGAGTCATGCTTCATCTCTCCCTTGCCATTTATGCAGATTCGAAGTATAGCGGATGATTAAATATACGATAGCAACCACGAACAGTATCCATAGCAGCTTTAATCCATAACGATACACGAATTCGCCGATTTCCTGCACATGATCGCCGACAAATCGGCCGACGATGAAAAAGATCGCCGTCCAGACCAATCCCGATGTAAAGGAGAACAAGGCATAGCGTCTGAACGTCATCCGGTTAAGTCCAATTACGTAAGGCATGACATGACGTAGAATCGGAAAGAAATAACTTATACATAAGGAGAAACTACCATATTTATGCGTAAGTGTCTCAGATAAATCAATATATTTGTTCATTTTATTCCGTCTGCGCAAGCGATCGAGCACCGATCTTCCAAGCAAGCGGCCCAGCACATAGCCTAACGATAATCCGGAGACAACGCCTAAATAGGTCAGAACAAATGCGGGAAGAGTGTGAAGCAGACCGTTTGCCGTCACAGCCCCTCCTGTCATCACGACAACCTCATCAGGAATCGGCATGCCGACGATGCCGAGCCACAAAGCGAAGAACAGTGCTGCATAACCGAAATGCTGAATGAACCATAACAACGCCTCATATTTCATGACTGACACGCTCCATCTTGCGAAACCCGAATATTTTACGCCCGATCACATAATAGAGCATTTCCGACAGTAAAATACCTCCAACAGCATCCATCAAGACGTGTTGCTTCACAAACAAGGTGGATAAAATGATCATCCAGGAGGTTATGAATGTCGCTGTTGTTGCACGTCTACTCAGCTTGCATTGATAGGCCGCCTTCAAGACGATATGGCTAGTCAGCACATGGATACTTGGGAAGCAGTTATAGGGCGCATCTGTCGAATACACGAAACGGACTAGCCAGTTCAGCATGCCATCGCTGCCGATTTCCGGCCGTAACATCATCGTCTGGAATATCGAATAAATGAGGAAACATATGACGAGGCCGATACAGGTAAGTGTCAGGCTGCGATAATAGACGCTCCGGTCCTTCCGGAAAAAAACGACGAGCATCAAGAAGATATACGGGTACCAAATCAGATATGGAATAATGAAAGAAGGTACGAAAGGAATGAAATGATCCCATGCGGTGATCAATTGAGTGACATGCGGGCTCCCTTGATTAAGGATACCGTAGAACACATTTAAGATTGGAATAGCAAGGAGCCAGGCCAATGGGGAATAGGCAATAAGCTTTTGTTTCATCCGGTATCAACCCCTTTGGCGGCATACGTATACGAATGCCGGCGGTATATTCCAAGGGACGTAATGAATGTGCTCTATCTCGAACAAGCTGCTAAGCAGTTTCCTCATCTGCTGCGAATATTGAAAGGCGATGAACAAGCCGCCTGGCTTCAAGGAAGCCGTGATTTGATTCATCAGCTGATAGCGCAATTGCTGCGGAAAATTGAAAAACGGCAGTCCGCTAAAAATGCAATCCAGGTGCTCGATGTGTTCGGCACGCAGCGCATCTTGGAGCTTACATGCATCGGCGTAACAGGAAAACGCAGGGAACTGTTTAGCTAATTTGCTGCGCAGGGACGTATCTTGCTCGAACAACAGCACCTTCGCATTCTCCCAATTGGCTGCATCGATATATTTGGTAATGGCACCGGTACCCGCCCCAAGCTCAGCGATATGCTGGACCTGATCCCAATTTACCTGCTCGATCATCTTTAGGGCCAGAAAACTCGAGCTTGGCGTTAGGCTGCCGATTAGTTTGGGCGCACGTGAAAATTTGTATAGAAACAACAGCTTCTCATGAATATGTTCCATCATAAATTTTCCTCCTTCAGTTGAGTACCCTTATCCTAAGAAATATTTCTGCGGATCGAGCTAAGAAATTTCTGAATAATTTCTGAAGGGGAGCGGAAAAGTGAAATACTTGACCGCTGGGAGGTTGCTGAGGAACTTGTACATTTTTCGGAGTGCCTGAATTGTAATCTCGAAAGGCTTGCTTATTTCTTTGTATGCGCTTACGATAAACAGTGAAATAATGGATGTTAGCTGAGACTTTAGAGTAGTGAATCGAAAAAAGATTGCTCTAATACACTTTGGTATGTAAAAATTAACTTAAGCTTGTTAACAATGAATGAAGATGGTGGTGATCAGGTGGTAACGATTAAAGATGTAGCAAGAGAGGCTAACGTATCGATTACGGTCGTATCGAAGGCGTTGAATGGCTATCCTGATGTGAGTGAGGATACTCGTCGCAAAGTTCTTAAGATAGCGGAAGAGCTTAAATACACCCCGAATATGCTTGCGAAAAATTTAAAGCAGAAGGTATCCAGATCCATTGCGCTTATTTTCTCCAACTTTGAGTTTGCCAATGGCAAGGACGGGGTGCTGTTCCAAATGATGAGCGGCATTTACGCTGCGGCGGTCGCTAATCAATACGAAGTAGTTATCTACACAAGAAGCTTATCGGAACAGAAGAATATGTCCTATTGGAAATTTTGCAAGGATCATAAAATATCAGGTGCTGTTATTACCGGGCTCAAGACGACAGACCCTTATTTTCTGGAAATTGTAAATAGTGACTTTCCATGCGTAGTGCTGGATGCGGACATGGAGGGTGAGCATACAGGCTCGGTATCAACCGATAATGTCAGCGCGGCGAAGGCTGGGGTTGAATACTTGATTCAGAAGGGCCATCGCAGAATCGGCATGATCAACGGTCATGACTTTGCGGTAGTCAGCCGTCAGCGTATGAAAGGCTATAGAGCGGCGCTGGAGTCGCAAGGAATTTCTTATGACCCTAGCATCGTTGTTTATTCGGACTTTCTCGAAGAATCGGCCTATGATTTGGCGGAATCCTATCTGCAGAACAACCCGGATGTGACAGCCCTATTTTTCGCATCTGATCTGATGGCTATTGGCTTTATGAACCGTTGTCGTGAATTGGGAATCCGTATCCCTGAAGATCTATCGATTATGGGCTTTGACGATATCGTGCTGTCAAGCTATACGACGCCTAAGCTGTCTACCATTCAGCAGAACTTTCATAAGCTTGCCTATAGAGCGTGCGAACAGGTGATTAGCATTCTCGAGAAAGAGGAAAAGGGAAAGCATATCATGATGCCGTATAGGGTTATTGACAGAGAGTCAATCAAAGAACTATAATCAAATAGAAAACGTTTTCGGAACACGATTCAACTTGTGCATTTGAAGGCGGTTTCTATTTTTTTATAAGAATCGAAATCGTTTTCGCAGACCTTATACTTCAGACATCATACCAACCATAAGGGGAAATGGGCATGTATAACAATAAGGAGCTAACAGGCGTGCGACGCATGAACAGCAGGCATCCGTATAATGTTTATTTGACATCAGGAGAATACATGAAAGCATCGGGCACACAAGATGGATACTTCCCGGACTTCGGACATCACATAGCGAATGAGATGGGCGGCATATGGCTGCATCCGATTAAACTGTTGGATGGATTCTGGCTTCGAGTTACAGACCTGGATCGCAACATCTCAGTGTGGTCGAAAGCAGACGAATATGAAACGTACCCTTGGGGCAATTCATTTCGTTATGATGCGGGATTAGGGCACATTCCAGTAGAGATTAAGCGAACTCAGTTCGCGCCGGAGCTCGAGAAGGGACTTGTTACTCATTATGAAATACACAATTATGCCAAGGGCGAGACTCGTTTAAAGCTCGAGCTGCTCGCTCGTACGGATTTGCGTCCAGTGTGGTTTTCTGATGAGATTGGTATCGTTGACGGTGCGCAGGATGAAGTGAAAGCGGTTCATAATCGGTTAATGTTGGCAAAAGATTGCGATCATGACTGGTATGCGATAGTAGGTACGGACCTGCCGGGTGAAGCTTAT
This sequence comes from Paenibacillus marinisediminis, assembly GCF_054343325.1. Taxonomy (NCBI): domain Bacteria; kingdom Bacillati; phylum Bacillota; class Bacilli; order Caryophanales; family Paenibacillaceae; genus Paenibacillus; species Paenibacillus marinisediminis. The sequence continues at coordinate 519,854 of NZ_JBTGUH010000001.1, read as the reverse complement.
GAGATCGGAAAGGAATTGTACGGTCCAGAATATACGAGCGGCAATGGATGCGGTATGCGCTTCGAAACAACGGTTACGCTTAAGGCTGACGAGCGCTTGTCCTTTAACTTATTCATTGCAGGCTCCTATAAATCAGAGCAGGAATGCAAACAGACCTACAATACCATTTCAAACCATCATGAGCGCTTGTATCAAGAGAAGCTGGCAGTTTATGAGTCGGTGCAAGCTCGATCCAGTTTAGAAGTTGAGGGCGAAACCGAATTCAATGATATATTTAAATGGCTCAAATGGAACAACCAATGGCTCGTGCAGAAGGTAGATGGGATTGGTCGCGGCTTAACAGCAGGCAGTCCGACTTATCCATGGTGGTTCGGCTGTGATAATTCCTATTCTCTGCAAGGCGTGCTCGCGATTGGCGACCATGAGCTTGCGAAGGATACGATGCGTTTATTGCTGGACTCCTCGAAACGCCATAATGGCAATGGGAGAATCGTGCATGAGATCACGACGATGGGGGCAGTCTCGAACCCTGGTAATACGCAGGAGACAGCTCATTATATATGCATGGTGTGGGATATGTACCGCTGGACAGGAGATAAGGAGCTGCTGCTTGAGAATTATGAGTACTGCAAGCTTGGCATGAATTGGCTTCTTCATGAGATGGACCCTGACGGCGACCTGTTTCCTTCCGGATATGGCATCATTGAGATTGCCGGCCTGAATATGGAGCTGATTGATTCCGCAGTTTATACAGCGAAAGCGCTGCAATCTCTTGCGTTAATATGCACGGAGATGGGAGATGAAGAGCAGGCTGCTCGATATGATGAGATCGCGAAACGTGCTGTTCAAGCGATCAATGATGTTTATTGGGATGAAGAGCAGCAGCTGTATGCGGATGCTGTTGCGCCTAAGAAGGATGTGATGGAGAAGGTTGACTTCATGGTCTCCATGGCTGAACAGAATGGTATTGAAGGCTATCGGAGCTATCTAGAGCGGCAGCTTGCACGCGTTGAAGATGTGAATGTAGATCTAGGCTGGATCATTAATAAGAACTGGGTCATCTCAACTCCGATGGAAGCGGGCATCGCGGATCTGGATAAAGGGAAGCTCGCTATTCAGAATATGCGCAATTCCGACTTCATCGGCGAGTATGGTTCTTATCTGTCGGGCACATTCCAGCAAGCTACGATGACCATTAGCACGGGTGTTCACGCTGTTGCAGAAGCTATGTACGGAGAAGCCGATGCTGCGCTTGATCTGCTTAAACGAATGAGCCGCACATTCTCCAAGAATTTGCCTGGCTCGATGAGCGAAATGTCGCCTGATTACGGGTGTGTGGTACAGGCATGGACGATATATGCAATGGCTGTTCCAACCATCGTGCATTTCGTTGGCGTTCAACCGGAAGCGCATAAACGATCGGTTACGATTGCACCTAATCTGCCAACTGAATGGTATGGCAAGACCGTGACGTTGAAGCAAGTGCGCGTAGGCGATGCTAGGTTCGACATCAAGCTGTGTGCAGCGGATGGAAAGCTGGGCATTGAAGTGAAGAATGAAGCGGGCTATGAAGTTGTTGTCGTATGGAATGGACAAGAACATCGATCTACCGATACGATGATCGAACTTTCACTAGCTTAAATGAATGAAGTATGAATACTAAACAATATTCTTTCTATTATTCCAGTGTTAACTTCGCTATGTGCGTGTACAGCGTCTATATTATGCTGTATCTCAGTGAGTCGGGTTACACTGCATTTGAAATAGGTCTATTTACAGCGCTGTCCGGCATAGTGGGCATAGCAGCGCAGCTGTTCTGGGGCGCGATAGCGGATCGCGTCTCCGTTCCGAAGCTGCTAGTCATCATCATGCTGCTGATGATCGGTGTCTCATTCAGCATTAACGCAGTTCCTGACGCTTGGCGTGTCTATTTCATTCTAGCTGTTGTGTTTCTGCAATCTCCAATTACCCTATTAAGTGAAACATGGGCGCTTACGGGCAATCAAAGTCTGGCGGCTCGATTTGGATTCATTCGCGGGTTAGGCTCGCTTGGCTGGGGACTCTCCTCGCTCGTATCGGGAACCTTAATCGGATGGCTCGGCTTCGAGGCGATGTTTCCCTTGTATGCAGTGCTGTTCATCATTCCGATGGCGGTGATGATCGCGGTCATGAGGTATTCGACAAAATCACCAGCTCAAGTTGAAGCACAAGCAGGGTGTGTATCGGAGAGTGGTGAATCGGACAGCTCCAATCAGGCAGAGAATCATAGTGTGAATGGATCGTACCGAGGAATGTTTGGATCTCTGTTTATTGCTGTTGTGCTCTTTTTGACCTTTGCTGGTCAGTGCCAGGGTATCTTCGGATTTATGCCGCTGTTTATTCAAGAGCTAGGCGGAGACTCTAGCTATCTAGGGTTGTATACACTGGTAATGACTCTATGTGAAATACCGCTATTTATCTACTCTGATCGTATATTTAATCGATATTCGCTGCGGAGTATCATGTTGTTCATGCTCCTAGCCTATGCACTACGATTTATTCTGCATTGGACGAGCTATTCGCTCGTCGTTGTGCTCGCGCTAAGCATCTTGCAGGCATTGACATACCCGCTGCTCTTCATCGTGGGCAAGCGTCTTGTCCTGCAAACGGTAAGCAGGAATAATCTGAATACAGCTTTTGGTCTGCTCGCATCCATACAATCGCTGTTTGGAATTGGATTCTCGGTGCTGTACGGTTGGGTGATGGAAGCCTTTCAGATTAGAACGTTGTTCATTGTCGGATTGATTCTTTGTTTGATCAGTTATGGGATATACCGCATCTTTTTATATAATAGAATTGATACTCATAACATTCAAACCAATTTATAATTATTGTTAGGAGGAGATTGCATGCCAGTTATTCGAATGGATCATCAGCCAAGAGAGTTATTTCCGGAGTGGAGTGAAGTAAGTCAATACGGCATAAATATGCTCAAGGTTGGACAAGAGGTTGAGCTTCATTATCATAACTGCAACGAATATTGGATTATTATCAGCGGCCGAGGAACCTGCACGACAGAGGGTGATACATATGAGATCGGTCCTGGGGATATGGTGCTGACAAAGGAAGGCGATGAACACTCGCTTATCGTGACTGAAGATATGATAGCCGTATATTTGTATGGAATCATGCCTGCAGACGGAGTAATCGGTCATCTTCATCGTGAACACAACTAGAAGGGAGCTATTCAGATGACGTATAAGATCATTCAGGTAGGTCTAGGCGCTCATGGGTATGGCATCGCTGAACATGTCATTGTCCCATCAACTGACTTCTCGATCGTAGGGCTAGTGGACATTGATCAAGAGCGCTTGAAGCAAGCAGCGGCAGCCTTTCAAGTAAACGAGGCCAACTGTTATTCTAGCTATAAGCAAGCTTTCCAGGAGTGTGAAGCGGATGCCGTATTTATCGCAGTCATATCGCCGCTTCATTATGAAATATGCAAATGTGCATTGGAGCATGGCCTGCACGTCTTAGTGGAGAAGCCGTTTACAGTTACACTTGAAGAAGCGAAGGATCTCGTTTCAATCGCTGACGAGCGGCATCTGAAGCTTATGGTCAATCAGAACTACCGCTATTTCCCGACAGTCGTAACATTGAAGGATGCTATCGTTCGCGAGATCGCTGGCAAGCCTCAGTTTGTAGATGGACAATTCTACTACTATCATGACGGCAAGCCTTATCAACGTCAGATGGATCATTATATGCTTATGGAAATGGCGGTACATCACATCGATATGATTCGTTATCTATTGGATTCGAACATAGCAAGCCTAACGGGCAAGACTTGGAATGCAACAGACAGCGGTTATGCAGGCGAGCCCAGTGTTCATGCAATGTTTGAATATGAGAACGGGCTATCCGCATTCTATACGGGCAGCTTGCTCAGCAAGGGCTTAGCGACTCCATGGGAAGGCATCTGGCGTATTCAATGCGAGCAAGGCTCATTGCATCTTGCGGATATGGGGCAAGGACATGGTGTATACATGGTTGATGAGCAGGGGCAGGTTACCAAGCTTAACACCTTGAAGCTTGAAAAGGAGTCTGTTGATGCCGTCCTATCCGAGTTTGCAGCTTCCATTCGTGAAGATCGTCAGCCGTCGATCTCTGGCGCAGACAATCTGTATACGATGGCGACTTTGCTCGCGACAGATCTATCATCCAAACAGAAGCAAACAATTATGCCGTCTTCTATGCTTGTATAATAGTAGAACTTGATCGATGTAGTTTGATGTATTTCAACCACAACATTTACCAATTTTAAATTATAAAAATGAAAGATTAATTACATTGACAAGAAATAAAATCGGATGCTATAATCGAAATGAAAACGTTTTCGAAATACAAAAAATATTTTTTTGGATAATGCGAAATCGTTTTCGTTTTTTATTACAGAAAGCGAAATCGTTTTCGGATTAAGGAGTGACTTATGCTAAATTACAACAAGAAGTGTTCAGGTGAATTAATGAACTGGGCTTTCAGTGAAGATAAGTTTGATCCTTTGAATCTTGCTAAATGCGAATCAGTCATGTCGCTAGGCAATGGATACATGGGACTTCGTTCGGCAACAGAAGAACCTTACATAGGTGAGAAGCGAAATGTATTTGTAAATGGAACGTTCAACAAGTTTGACGAATTCGAAGTAACGGAGCTTCCGAATGCAGCAGATGTGACTCGAATGGATATGTTTATAGATGGTCATCGCTTCTCTTTAGAGAACGGCAAGGTTGAGGAGTACTCACGTACACTTGATCTGCGGCACGCAGAACTAGTCAGAACTTTCATATGGGAGAACGCTGAAGGCAAGAGAATGCGCTTCATGTTCCGCAGATTTGTATCGTTGGACCAGCTCCATGTGATCGGAATGAAGCTGGAGATTACACCTCTGAATGATGACATTGAGTTTACGATTAGTTCAGGCATTAACGCACAACTGGCCAACTCAGGCAGTCAACATTTTCATGAAGGTGAGAAGCGGATCTTTGACAAGAGAATCATGCAGCTCAATCAAACGACGACAGAATCGAAGGTAGACTTCGTAGTACATGCTGCGCATCGCTTTCAGCTTAATGGAGCTGCGATTGATCCGACGCCTAAGATGGAAATCGATCGCCGCAAGATCTCGATTGAGTACAAGCAATCGGTTCGTGCAGGTGAAACGTTCACGATGCACAAAGTGAGCAGCATTCATACTAGCCGTGATAAAGAATTTGCTGAAGCTTATGATCTCTCCAGCATGCGCGAGAAAGCGCTTCAGGAGCTGAAGCAGGCAGACGAGCAAGGTTATGATGCGCTGTTTGAACGTCACAAGCTAGCATGGGCACGTATCTGGGAAAAATATAGCATTGACATTAAGACCGAACAATCGTTTGATATACTTGCAATCCGCTTTGCAATCTATCATCTCGTTGTTATGGCTCCAGAGCACGATAATCGAATGGGGATCGGTGCAAAAGGGCTTAGCGGTGAAGGCTATAAAGGGCATTCCTTCTGGGATACGGAAATATTCATTCTGCCTTTCTTTATCTACAGCCAACCGCAGATTGCACGATCATTGCTCGAATATCGCTATCAAGGTCTAGAGGGCGCGCGCCGCAAAGCGAAGGAGAATGGCTACAAGGGAGCGATGTACCCTTGGGAAGCAGCGTGGCCAACCGATGGCGAGGTTACTCCAGTATGGGGTGCGGTAGACATCGTGACCGGCTTGCAGACGAAGATATGGTCTGGATTTATAGAACAGCATATAACGTCGGATATCGCGTATGCGGTATGGCATTATTACAAGGCCACTGGTGATCAGGACTACATGGACCGCTGCGGCTATGAGATTCTATTCGATACAGCGACATTCTGGGCCAGCCGTTTAGAATGGAACGAAGATCGTAAGCGCTACCACATCAACGAAGTTATCGGTCCAGATGAGTATAAAGAGCATGTAGACAATAACGCGTTCACGAACTACATGGCACATTTCAATATAGAATTGGCCATTCAATATTATGAGGAACTGGCGGCTGCTCGACCTGAACTGCTGGAGCGAATCGGCAGAACACTCGATCTTGAATCCGCTTACGAGGCGTGGACTAGCAAGATCAATCAGATCTATCTGCCGCAGCCAAATGAAGATCAGATCGTTCCGCAGGATGATACTTATCTCACCTTAGAAACGATCGATCTGACGAAGTACAAGCAGCAGAAGAAAGTAGGCAGCTTGTTCTATGATTACAGCTTGGATCAAGTGTGCAAGATGCAGATCTCGAAGCAAGCGGACATCATGATGCTCTTCTTCCTGTTGGAGAATAAGTTTACTCCAGCGGTAAAGCAAGCGAATTATGAGTATTATGAGCCGAAGACATTGCACGATTCCTCGTTATCGCTCTCGACGCACAGCATTCTGGCGGGCGACTTTGGCGACAATGAATTGGCATACTCGCTGTTCCAAAAGGCAACCGAAATCGATTTAGGACCAAACCCGCACTCTTCCGATGCAGGAATTCATACCGCCTCGATTGGGGGGATATGGGAATGTGTAGTCATGGGCTTTGCCGGACTGCGCATGCTGGGTGGCACGCTGCACTTGAATCCAAGATTGCCTAAGACTTGGTCCGCATTGAGCTTCCCTCTGTACTGGCAGGGCGTTCGAATGGATGTAGAGATGACGCACGATACAGTCAGGATTGAATCCGCAAGTGACAAGCAAGTAGAACTTATTATCCGAGGTAACAACGTTGTTTTCCATAAAGAGCTTTATATTCAACTCTAAGAACTCAGGGAGGTCTTTAAGAATGAAGAAATTAGCTGTCTTGTTATTGGTAACGATGATGTCAACGTTTGTATTATCGGCATGTGGTGGTAAGGACGATGCTACACAAGCAGGAGACCCAGCTGCTACGACTCCTGAGAAGAAGGATGAAGTTGTTGAATTGAAATTCACAGTGTGGGGCGAGCCTGGAGGAGATAATCCTGAGGCCAAATTAACGGAAGAGTTTAACAAAGCGCATCCGAACATTAAAGTCACGTTCGAACCGGTTCCTGGTGATGGTTATGGGACAAAGCTCACGACTTCTCTAGCTGCAGGCAATGCTCCAGATGTGTTTCTGATTGGTGAAGGAGACTACTATAAATATGTGGATAAAGGCGTAGTAGAGCCTCTGGATGATTATCTTGCTAATGACCCAGAATTCAAAACGGATATTTTTCATCCAGCAATATTAGAGCAGGGCAATATTAATGGCAAACAGTATTATCTGCCTAAAGACTTTAATCCGCTCTCCTTATGGTATAACAAGAAGCTGTTTGATGAAGCTGGATTGGAATATCCTAATGATAATTGGACTTGGGCGGATCTGAATGATGCTGCGAAGAAGCTGACGAAGAAGGATGACTCCGGCAAATATACGCAGTTCGGTTATAACGCAGCCAAATGGGAATATGCCGTATACACCTACTTATGGTCGAATGGTGCAGACATCTCAAACGAGGACGGCACGAAAGCTGAAGGCTATATGAACAGCGAGAAGACAATTGCTGCGGTTGAAGACTATGTAGCGATGTCCAAGGGAGCGGATAAAGTATCTCCGACACCTCAGGATGCGGAGACATTGGGCGGAGACAGCTCGATGTTTATGACGGATAAGCTCGCGATGATGACAACAGGCCGTTGGGTGAAATACGACCTGGATCGCTCCAACATCGACTATGGCACAGCTATGATTCCTATGGGTAAAGATGGAAGCCGCAACGGTATCATCTGTTCCGCAAGCTGGGCGATTAACGCTAACAGCAAGCATAAACAAGAAGCTTATGAGCTTGTAAAATGGTTGTCCGGTAAGGAAGCACAGAAGCTTCGTTCTGAAGGCGGTACCGTTCTGCCAGCTACAGTTGATGAGCTGGAAGAAGTGAAGAAGACTGAAGTTGCGGATAAAGCTGTAATCGATATGATGGATTATGCTAAGAAGCCAGTTACGATGTTGTCTGGCTACGGCCCAATCTTCACTGAAGAATTCAATAAGGCTATGGAGAAGATTCTGCTTGATAAAGCGACTGTAGCAGACGCTTTGAACGAAGCAGCCAAAACGATAGACAGCAAAATACAGAAGTAAGCTAATCATGGGGTGAAGCTGCGATGGTTCAGCTTCACCCTCTATCTTCAAGGAGGTCGCTATGAAAAGCAAACTTCGTTCAGAAAGCACTGGGTATTGGTTTATTCTGCCTTGGTTTCTAGGGTTGCTGATCTTCACGATCGGACCCATGATCTTCTCGCTAGTTCTATCATTCAGTCAGTGGGATGTAATAACGGGTCTAGATTCTATCGAATTTGTAGGCTTGGAAAACTTCAAAAATATATTTCATGATGAATTGTTCTATCAATCCTTGAAGGTTACGTTTGTATTTGCATTAGTGTCAGTTCCTTTGTATCAGATCGCCTCTTTATTAGCTGCGATGCTGTTGAACATGCGAACTAGAGGAATGAAATTTTTCCGACTTGCATTCTTTATGCCTTCAGTCATTCCGGCAGTTGCGGTTTCGATGATGTGGTTAATGATTTTGAATCCAGAATATGGGTTATTGAATCGTGCGTTAGCACTCATTGGTATTCAAGGACCGGCTTGGCTGCAGGACCCGGATTATGCGCTGAGTGCTCTTATCGTTATGGGTCTATGGGGAGTAGGGAATACAATCATTATTTATTTGTCAGGTCTGCAAGGAGTTCCGGAAGAATTGTATGAAGCATCACAACTGGATGGGGCAGGAGTTATTCGCCGCTTTGTAAGTGTGACCGTTCCTATGATATCTCCCACGATATTCTTCAACTTGATAATGGGGATAATCGGTGGTTTCCAATATTTCACGCAAGCATTCGTGATGACGAATGGCGGACCGTTGAATTCAACCTTGTTTTATAACTTGTTCCTATATAATAAGGCGTTCGTAAGCTATGAGATGGGATATGCCTCTGCACTATCATGGATCTTATTTGCAATCATATTAGTATTCACGCTGCTTGTAATTAAGAGCTCATCCGCATGGGTTTATTACAATGGCGACGATGATAGGGACTGAGGGGGAATAGATCATGAACTTCAAATTGTATTTAAAAAACAATATAGCTAAAATGATCGCGTTTCTCATCTTAATCGTCGGGACTGCTATCATATTAGTTCCTTTATTATGGACTTTTTCAGTCTCACTGAAGACGCCTGCTGAAGTGTTTGCCGACAATTTCTTCCCAGAAGTGTGGCAATGGAGCAACTATAAAGATGCCGTTACAGCCATACCGTTCTTCAAATTTTTAGGTAATACACTTATTATTCTCATTCCGGTGCTGATCGGTACGGTGTTCACATCCGCGTTATGTGCGTACGGATTTGCCAGATTTAAATTTAGAGGAAAACGGGGACTGTTCCTTGTTCTATTGGCAACGATGATGCTGCCAGGTCAGGTAACGATGATTCCGATGTTCTTGCTGTTCAAATCATTTGGCTGGGTGGACTCGTTCCTGCCATTGATCGTACCTGCCTTCTTCGGCGGCGGCGCATTTAACATCTTCTTGATTCGTCAGTTTATGCGCGGCATTCCGAAGGATTTGGATGAAGCTGCATTCATGGATGGGGCGAACCGTTGGAGCATCTTCACCAAGATCATGCTTCCGCTCAGTAAGCCGCCGTTAATCGCAGTAGGGATCTTTACCTTTATGGGGGTATGGAATGACTTCCAAGGTCCGTTGATTTACCTGAACTCGACGGATAACTATACGCTCGCATTAGGCTTATCCATGTTCAAGGGCATGTACAACATTGAATGGAACATGCTGATGGCCGCGACTATTCTTATCATGCTGCCAGTGTTGATCGTATTCTTCGTAGCGCAGAAGTACTTTATTGAAGGGATCTCGATTTCTTCTGCGATGAAAGGATAGCAGGTTTCATTGACTCATTTAAAAGTTGTAGGCTTGGACTTGGGATCCGGCACGATTGTCGGCTGGATGGAAGGAGTGAACTATGTATGGATGTTAGAGCCGTACTGTTTGATCTAGATGGCGTTATTACAGATACAGCGGAATATCATTTTATAGCATGGAAGCAGCTTGCAGATCAGCTTGGAATTGAGATCGACCGTCAGTTCAATGAGCTGCTGAAGGGCGTCAGCCGCATGGAGTCGCTCGAGCGCATTCTGCGTCATAGCCAATGCCAGCATCAATATACTCCTGAACAGAAGCTGACATTGGCGACTCAGAAAAATGAGGAGTATATTAAGCTGCTGGAGCAGGTAACTCCTGAGGATACTTACCCGGGCATCCGGGAGCTGCTGCTTGAATTGAAGGAAGCAGGAGTGCGCACGGTTGTCGCATCCGCTAGCAAGAATGCGCCGCAGATCCTGAACTCCTTGCAATTAACCAAGATGTTCGATTACATCGTCAATCCAGATGAGGTTAAGCATGGCAAGCCAGCGCCAGATATTTTCCTTCGCGGGGCTGAAGCTGTTGGCGTTAGGCCTGAGCAATGCATTGGAATTGAGGATGCTCAAGCAGGAGTAGAGGCGATTAAAGCTGCGCGCATGGTTGCGGTCGGAATTGGCGAAGAGCATGTATTGAAGCCTTCGGGTGCTGATATTGTGCTGCCTACAACCGCTTCATTAACGCTATCGTTCTTGTTGAATGTAGAGGAGTCATTTATTTCAAAGTGAATGTTGAATTGATGTTACATAAAGGCCAGTAAACAGCCTCTCAGGATTAAAGGTCCTAAGGGGCTGTTTTGAGTTATTTAGGTTGTTTGTTTCTACACCAATAAGAAGCCGCTTACCTAGTCGATGAGACTGGGTAAGCGGTTTTTTTGTCCGATAGCACATACGGTGACAGTAAGGCCGTATGACCCGCCCTTGAACGGACACAGGGGCCGCTATTTACTTCAAAACTAGCACTAAACGGCTTATTCGGGTCAAATAACGGCTCCTGTGTCCGCTCCCGGCCCTTGTAGATAGCTAACCGCTCTATTACAGGAAGCTCATTTATGTGTTGGATAATCATCTTAACTGATTATTTACCGTGACAGCTCATGGCTCATACAATGGGGGCAGTACAGATAAGGAGGCTTGATGAATGTGATTACTGAGGAATTGTATGTAGAGGATCTGGGAGCGATGGTCCATGCTAGCTTTGGACAAGGCGCAGCAATTCGTCATGAACAGGGAACTAGCTCTATTTGCTTTATTAGCAATGGAAGTCCTGCTGTTTTTTATGAATTTGAGTTATTTTCAGGTAAGCTGCTGTTTTCACAAGCGCTGCCGCCAATAGATTGTGTATGGGGCATCTGCTGCACTCCTGAAGGAGAGGTTTACTTCAGCGGCACAATAGATTCGATATTATATCGTTATCGTACTACCGGACAACTAGAGCAGCTGGGCGAGAATCCTTCCAATCCATGGGTGATCAATCTAGTGCCTGATGAGCAATGTATATGGGGTGGAACCTATCCCCAATCGAAGTTGTTTTCTTATGATCGTCAAACTGGGCAGTATCAGGATTACGGGACGATATTAGAAGGACAGGATTATCTTCGCGGCATCGTTCGGGATGAAGACTGGCTGTATCTAAGCACAGGAAGTACGAAGTACCTCATGCGATATAACCTCCGCACACAAGTGAAGGAGGAAATCATGCTTGAGAAGCTGTCCCATACATCTGGCTTTCTGGACCGGCTCTGGATAGTGGATCGTTTCTTATTTGTGGCATCAGACTTCATCCATATGTATGTCTATGACTTAGATACCTACGAGCTGATCGATCAGTTTGACTTCGACAATCTGATGTTGGTTACTCATCCGAAGGACGCCAAGCTCTTACTGTATAAGGCTGGAGATACACTTTGCGCTTGGCACAAGGAGCTCAGAACCTCTGTTACGATCATCGATAGCGGTCTGCCGACTGGACGCTGCAAGGCGTTGGAATGGGTAAAGTATGAAAATGAAGATTATATCGCACTCGTTACTGTAAACGCTGAGCAAGCCATTATTCGTCTATCTGATCTGAGTATCATGCGTAGTATGCTCAAAATTGAACCTCAGTCATTGCTGCTAACATGCTTCGAGGTAAGTCCTGATGATGGTTGTCTATACATAGGCGGCTATCATAGAGGGATGACCAAATATGATCCAGTGTCACAGAAGATAGATTGGACGATCGGATTGTTTCCGCAAACAGAAGGCATGACGTTTCATGACGGACAGGTATACTTCGGCACTTATACGCATGCTCATCTCTACAGATATGATCCACAGAAGCAGCTGCATTTTGATTGGTTCAAAGGTAGCAATCCTGATTGGATAGGACAGATTGAGCATAAACAGGATCGACCGTTCACAATGATTGCAGGTGACCGATATGTATTCTCGGGGACAGTGCCTGATTACGGACGGCACGGTGGTGCGCTTGCAGTATGGGACACTGAAGCTGAAACGCTGGAAACGTTTCCGCAGGTGGTAGAGAATCAATCCATACTAGGTCTAGCCTATTGGAATGGTTATGTGTTCGGAAGCTCATCGGTATGGGGAGGCCTTGGCAATCCTCCTGTTGAGGGGCCAGCCAAAATATTTGTTTGGGATGTAGAGAACAAGAGGAAGATAGCTGAGTTTGTTCCTCATATTCCCGATGCTGTTCAACAGCCGCTCATGATAGGTGAATTGTCGCTTGGTCCGGACGGCTTAATCTGGGGAGCTGATGACGGTACCCTATTCGCAATAGATCCTGAAACGTATCAGGTCGTTAAGAGCAAGGTTGTCTACCCTACCGCTTATGCTTATAGCAAGTGGCGGCCCATCTGTGTTCGCTGGGGCAAGAACGGGCTGTTGTACACCACGTTAGCACGGCGAATTACCATCTTAGATCCTCATACTCTGGAGCATCGCACCTTCACCGATGATATTGTCGGCCATATCGCGATTGATGCGGAGCATCGCATCTACTTTAACAGAAGCAACAAGCTGTTTCGCCTCACGTTACCAGATAATCTTTTTAAATGATTATATATCCAGCCCGTGTTCAGCTCTTATGATGAGTGTACACGAGATACCTCTAAGAAAGGAGCCGAGCGTATGCAGCAGGGTACTTCTATTATCACTCCGCCATCGCCTAAGCGACGTCGATCACGTCTTGGTGTATTCAGCGACGGAGATTTATATCTCATGTTAATTCCAGGCATTATCTTCTTCCTGCTATTTCGTTATCTGCCTATCTGGGGGATTGTCATTTCGTTTCAAGATTATAATCCTTTCGCAGGGATATGGAGAAGTGAATGGGTAGGCTTAAAGCATTTTATAACACTTTGGAATTATGATGGGTTTTGGTCGATTTTTTGCAACTCCCTTGCTATTAGCATGCTTAACTTAGCTTTCTTCTTCCCGGTGCCGATCATTTTGGCATTAATGCTTAATGAAGTAAGCAAAAAATATTTCAAAAACATCGTTCAATCGATTATTTATATGCCGCACTTTATTTCATGGGTGGTCGTTGCAGGGATGACATACTTGCTGCTGTCTACTCATGATGGAATTGTAAACGAATACATTGTGAAAATAGGCGGACAAGCGCAGAACTTCTTAACCTCAAGTGAGTGGTTCAGGCCCTTGATTATCCTGCAGAGCATATGGAAGGAAGCAGGCTGGGGAACGATCATCTTTCTAGCGGCACTTTCAGGTGTCGACCCTCAGTTGTATGAAGCTGCAGTAGTGGATGGTGCTAATCGCTGGAGGCAGCTCTGGCATATTACGCTGCCGGCGATTCGCAGTACGATACTCATTCTTCTCATTCTTCGCTTAGGTCACGTGCTTGATAATGGATTTGAACAGATCTTTCTTATGCTGAGCGCGACAACATATGGTGTAGGCGATGTGTTCGAAACTTATGTTTATCGAGAAGGACTTGTGGGAGGGAACTACAGCTATACGACTGCAATTGGTCTATTCAAGTCCGTTATTGGCTTAATACTCGTCGTACTTGCTAATAAACTAGCGAAAGTGTTTGGCGAGGAGGGAGTTTACTAATGATTAAGATTCGCAGCCGTGGAGAGATCGCCTTTGATGGCTTGAACTATGTAGTGCTTATATTTTGCGCGGTAATCACATTATTTCCTTTCTGGTATATTCTAGCCGTCTCGCTATCACCGCTGGAGCAGGTCATGCGAGGTGGACTCATTCTATGGCCAGAAACATTTACGTTTGATTCCTACAAGCTGATTCTAAACAACTCGCACTTTACTAGAGCACTGTGGATGACGATATCACTAACGGCTGTCGGCACTCTTACCAATCTCGTGTTAACTGTGCTTATGGCGTATCCGTTATCCAAGAAGCGATTAAAGGGCAGACGAGTGATGCTGTTCCTCGTATTGTTCACCATGCTTTTTTCAGGCGGGATGATTCCAAGCTTTCTCGTCATGAAATGGCTTGGATTGCTTAATTCCTTTTGGTCGGTCATTATTCCAAGCGGCATTAGCGCGTTCAACTTAATTATATTGAAGAACTTCTTTCAAGGGATTCCTGAAGAACTGGAAGAATCCGCGAAGATGGACGGCTGTACCAATATGGGGGTTCTATTTCGCATCGTTCTCCCGTTATCGTTGCCGGCGATGGCTACATTCACTCTATTTTACGCTGTAGGCCACTGGAATCAGTTCTTTTCATCTATTATGTATGTAACCAATTCCAAGCTATGGCCGATTCAAGTGATATTGAGACAGATGATTATTCAAGGCTCAACAGAAGAATTCCAAGCAGCAATTGCAAATGAAGCATTGGAAATTATGCCGACGACGATTAAAATGGCAGCCATTATCGTAGCGACCGTACCTATCCTATTCGTCTATCCGTTTTTACAGAAGCACTTTGCTAAAGGGGTATTACTTGGATCAGTAAAAGGCTAATGGTTTTTAGGACATTTGCCTTTCTGATAGATCATTCATTACAGGAGGGGTAATCGTGAACCAAATCAGAAAGAAATTCGCGTTCATGCTAGTCGCAGTTATCATGCTGTCTCTACTATCGGCATGCGGCGGGGAAAGCACGAAGGATGCTAAAGGTGAAGGAACGGAAGCAAAGCCCGAGCAGACAACTAAGCCAGACAATAAGACAGACAATAAGCCTAAGGAAAGGCTCAAGATTAGCATGATGTATCCGCTTAACGGCGATGCGCCGCAGAAGAGTGAAGCTTGGAAGTGGATGGAAGACAAGTTGGATGTTGAGTTGGATCTTCTTGCCATTCCATCAGGCGGTTATTTGGAGAAGACTCGACTCACCGTTGCTTCAGGAGAGCTGCCAGACCTTATGGTATGGACGACATATCCTGACCCAGAACTTCTCAAATACATTCGTCTAGGCGCATTTAAAGAGCTGGATTCTGTCGTTACTCAATATCCAAACATTATGGAAACACCTCAGCAAACATTTGATAACGTCAAGGTAGATAAGAAGTTGTATTCCATCCCAAGAACACGTCCCCTTCAAACAAGCACCGTGTTCATTCGTAAAGATTGGTTAGATCAACTAAACCTCGAAATTCCTAAGACAGTAGAGGAATTTGCTGATGTTGCTGTGAAATTCACGACGATGGACCCTGATCAAAATGGAAAGGATGATACATTTGGAATCGCAGTTGGTGAGCAGCTCACCTTCCTGGATCAGCTGTGGATGGCGTTTGATGCGGGGAATATGTGGAGAGCTTCGGAAGATGGCACGCTAGAGAATTGGCTGGTAAGTCAAGGACGCAAGGATTCGCTGAATTGGCTGGCCAACCTGTATAAGCAAGGTGCTATTGACAAGGATTTTCCTGTATTGAATTATTCTCAAGTTCATGAGAAGTTTATTGCTGGTAAGATGGGGATTATGATAGGCGCAGGCGTTACAAACTACGGTCAAGAAGTGGCTGACGCTCAAAAGCTGAATCCTAAAGCAGAGATTATCATGATCGATCCGCCAGTTGGTCCAACCGGCAAGTACGGTGTTATGCAATCCCACGGCTTCTATGGTCACTGGGTCATTAACGCTAAGGTTTCGGATGAGAAGCTGAAGAAGATTATGGAGGTTCTGGACTGGCAGGCAACACAGGATGCGCTTGATTTCAAACGTGTAGGAGTTGAAGGAGTTCACCATAATATGGTGAATGGAGCCCCTGTATTGACAGATCAATACAAGGCTGACGGAGTGCTCAACCTCGTCGCACACAACAAATTCAACCCTTACTATACGACACCAGGTGCTCCTGAAGCAGTCGCGCAAGCTCAACTGGATGAGTGGAAGAAGATCGAAAAGCTCGGTGTGACGAATCCTGCGGTTGCTGTCTTAACACCGACGATGCAAGAGAAAATGGCCGATCTCGAAAAGTTTGCTATGGAGTACTCCATTAAAGTCGTAACCGGTGAAAAATCGATCGATTCGTTTGATGCTTTTGTAGCGGAATGGAAGAGCAAGGGCGGCGAACAAATGACAAAAGAAGTAAATGAATGGTATGCTAAGAATAAGTAATAAAGGACAATAAATGGAAAGAGGGAGCCGACTTCTCCCTCTTTTCCTAATTTTATCTTCACCCACTGTATACGAGGGAGTGACATGTTGAAGTGGCTATCATTCACTAGCAGATTGCGATTGAAATTTATAATAGGCACCTGCTTAATTGCCATCATACCGATTCTGATCTTTAGTGTGGTCTCCTACACAATCACTTCATCTAGTCTGCAGCAGGAGTTGGGTCGAGCTAAGATCGAAACATTAAAGCAGGTTCAACAGCGTATTGATGATAAGCTTATTACGTTAAATAAAAATATTATTCAGCATCTATTCACGACCTCATTAGATAAGTTTCTTACTTCTGATAATGTAACGGGTGATCACGTCACATATCGTGAAATGAAATCCTTATTGAGCACAATTGAAGTGCTAGTAGATAATGTAGAGTCCGCCACCTTGTATCTAACGAAAACCGATCAGATCGTTCTTTACGAAGGAGGACCCCGTCCTGCTAAGCAATATTTGGACCCGCTATTGTATGAGAAGATTCAACAGAATAAGGAGCTGTACTTTTGGGTGGATGATCTCAATGAACACCCTAGTCATCGCCGTAAAGCCAAAAATATTACATATGTGCGTGCTGTACCCATATCGGCAGAGAAGCCTTTAGGCTATATTATTGTTCGGTTAAAGGACCGTGCTTTTTTTGAAGTTTACAATAAGATGGATAGTGATTGACAAAGCGAAATGCTCATCGTTACTCCATCAGGCACTGTATTTTCAGATTGGAATCGTGATTTACTTCAAGATGACCTATCTCAATACCCGCTTGTCTCTGAGGTGTTGAATCATCATCAGTTTGAAAGCTCTTTTTATGAATATATGGATCAGAAAAAAATGCTAGTCAGCTATTGGAAGTCGCCTTTGAATCAGTGGACTTATTTGTCCGTCGTACCAACGACCGAATTGCTGCCGCACTTTAATCAGATCAAGAAGATAACCTTTATCGCTTGCTTTATCTTAATCGTCATTTGCTTAGTAGCTGCTTTACTTTTATCTCGGAATTTCTATTATGGAATTAATTCGATTGTTAATCGAATTCGCGGTAAATCTCAGTTGCCTGAGTCTGCAGGCAAGAAGGATGAAATCGGGTTTATTAATTCGTATATGGATACCCTTCAAGAGATCAACACCTCCTTGCACAATCAGGTGGAGCGATCGAAGCCTATTCTGGCTTCTGGTTTTATCCAAACGATGCTGCTAGAGCACGTAAGGAAGAAAGATATCGAGCAGCAGTTTGAGTACTTTGATCTGCCGCAGATAAGTCCCTATTACACGGCCTTCTGTGTTGAGCTTAATGTCCACGAGCAGCTAAGTGAACGAGATATTCAACTGCTAGTCTATGCAGCAACTAATATATGTGAAGAAATAATTCCGAAGGAATCGCCGGGCATACTGACCAAGATAGGTCCTAATCAGTTCGTGATCATCATGAACCATGGAGACGCAACTTCTCAAGCAAGGATGAATACGGCGTTTCAATATGGGGAGAACATCTCGGAAGCCATTGCTCATGCATTGAAGCTAGAATCTACTATTGGAATTGGCCGATGCTATGAACGGACCGATATACGCAAGTCGTTTGTGGAGGCGCGGAATGCGCTTCAATATCGCTTGGTGATTGGCGTTGGGCATGTTATTTACGTGGATCAGGTAGAGCCTTTGCAAGAACATCGAACCTACGAGTATCCCTATGAGATTGAGCAGCAGATCATGATGCAGATGAAGGTAGGTAACTTAGAAGAAGTAAGCCTGCTGCTGGAGCAGTTTTCGAACAAGCTTCGAGAAGCGCCGAATCTTCATGCTGCGCAAGTATTAATGATGTACACGCAGCTAATCTCCTACGCCGTAAGAGAGTTCTACAACTTTGCACCTGAAGAAGCAGCAGCACTCTTTAACTACAATATGTATGGCAAGCTAGGAGAAATGAAAACGATGGAGCATATTCAGCACTGGGTCTACCAGCATGTGTTTGTAATTATAGCTGGTCATATACAATCGATGCGAACGGAGCATAGCTATAAGACGATGGAGCTCGTACTCCATTATATTTCCGAACACTATGACGAGGATCTTTCCCAGCCTATGCTTGCAGAGATAGCTGAGATTCCGCCATCTCACTTTAGTCAAATGTTTAAAGAGGAGCTGGGTATTACGTTCAGTGATTATCTCATCTTATTTCGAATGAATAAAGCGAAGGAGCTGCTGCAGGACACAGACATGAAGATCTTTGAGATCGCCGAGCATCTTCGTTATCACAACTCCCAGAACTTTATCCGAACGTTCAAGAAGGCTCATGGCTTAACGCCTGGTGATTATCGGGCCAAATGCAGAGTCAACAACGTTATAGAGTAGGAATAAGCCTGATAGAGTACTTATTTACAGCTATGAATATTACAAATGCTTATCGATGAATTCGAAAGGTGAGAGTGATATGAATAACGTTAATAAAAGGTATGACGTTGTGATAGTGGGAGGCGGAATCTCAGGTGCAATGGCCGCCATCGCAGCATCGGCGGTAGGCGCAAAGACGCTGATCGTAGAGTCGCATGGATTCTTAGGGGGCACTCTTACTGCAAACGGAGTAGGACCCATGATGACCTTTCACGCAGGGGAGAAGCATGTGATTAAGGGCTTCACTGATCAGTTGATCGAGCGGCTGAAGAAGCTGAACAAGTCTCCTGGTCATATCTTCGACACCGTAGGCTTTACGTATTCAGTAACCCCGTTCGACGCGGAAGCGATGAAGCATGAACTAGAATTGATGGTGACGGAAGCGGGAGCAGATATTCTCTATCATACAATGCTGACCGGCGTTCAGACTGAGAACGGACGGATTATTAGCATAACCCTATGCAACAAGTCCGGATTAAGCGAGATAGAAGCGTCTGTATTCATAGACGGCAGCGGGGACGGAGATCTGTCTGTCGGTGCTGGAGCAGCGTATACGAAAGGCAGAGAATCGGATGGCGCTATGCAGCCACTGACGCTGAAGATGAAGATGTATAATGTGGACATCCCGAGAGTAAAGGCTTACGTTCATGCCCATCCGGAAGACTTCCCGAACTATAAAGGGGATACATCAATAATTGAGAAAGCTCCTCGCCTTTCCATTGCAGGGTTTGACAGCCTGTTCAAAAAGGCAAAGGCTAGAGGCGAGATATCGATCCCGAGGGAGAACATTTTGTTCTTCGAGACCAACAATGCAGGAGAAGTGATCTTGAATACGACTCGGATCATCGGTCATGATGCAACAGATGCGTTCAGCTTGAGCCGAGCGGAGATAGAAGGACGCAGGCAGTGCCGGGAGCTGGAATATTTCGTTCGCAAGTATATTCCGGGCTTTGAGCATGCTGTCGTAGAATCAACAGGTCCGTCGATCGGCGTGCGCAGTTCCAGACAAATCGTCGGCATGTATACCCTTACGGTGGAGGATCTGCTTGGGCAGCGACTGTTTGAAGATACGATTGCGCATTCCGGCTATCCGGTTGATATACACAGTCCTGACGGAGAAGGAACGAAGTATCAGAAGCTGGAATGGGGCGGCATGTACAGCATTCCTTATTCCTGCATGATCACGAAGACCGTGAAGAATCTGATTGTGATCGGAAGATGCATCTCAGCGACGTTCGAGGCGCAGGCGGCGATGAGAACCACACCGACTACGGGAGCCATAGGTCAAGCCGGAGGGGTTGCTGCAGCGCTCGCAGTCAAAGATGCTGTTGATGTGCAGGATGTAGATATCAAGCGAGTGCAAACGATACTGAAGGAGCAAGGTGCATATTTGGAGATTTGAGATTGATTGTAGTTTATCCTTAGGCGAACCCCAAATAGCCTCTCGAGACAGATGATCTCGAGAGGTTGGTTGGCGTTGTCTAGGATTCGTGCTTTCCAAGATACAGAGCGCTGCCTAGACCAAGCAGCAGGGTTAGCACACTGAGGACAATCGTTCCTATTTCCGTCGGGATCCCTGGAAAGATGACGTACAGAGAGCCAATCACCATCCCGATGATAATGGCGTACATAACATGAGGGCACCGAGAGAGAAGCATCTTAATCAGCTTGCTGCTGACGACGAAGCCAACGATGACTCCAGCGCCAATCACCATAATTAACGGAATGTTAAGCGTTGATAACGCCTCGATAGCAGTTGGATATACGCCCAACAGCAGTAATACGAACGAACCGCTGATGCCTGGAAGCAGCATAGCCATACTGGCAAGCCATCCAGCGAAGAATAAGCCGATTCCGCTGGTCAATGTTAGAGGTATGGTCTGTGACATCACTTCATCAGGGCGAAATACTCCAGTTAGGGCGACGAGTACAGCTGCAACGATAAGTATTCCAACATGTCCCGCACGGAAGTTGGTCTTCACGTCCGCTGCTCGAACCAGAAACGGAATGATTCCGAGTATAAGTCCCATAAAGAAAAAGAAAGTCGGCTGGGGATGGTATTCGAGCAGCCATTTCATGACTTTACTTAATAGTACGAGTGCAATGCCTACTCCGATTCCAAGCGGAAGTAGAAACCCAATATGCTTCTTCCAATCCTTGCTGAAGAAGCCGCTTATCGCTGCGATCAGCCGATCATAGAAGCCTAGTATGACGGCAATTGTACCGCCGCTGACGCCTGGAATCAGATCGCTCGTACCGATCAGCATCCCGCGCCATATGTTGCTCCATTCAAACATGCATGAATCTCCTTTGCTGCGCGATCAATTGTTCACATCGATTGTACACTGTATGTTCGGGATTTCCAAGTATATATCTAACCTTACAAGGCATTTTCAATGTGGTAAATGAAATGAATGGTGCATAAATATCCCAAGCAATTATGCATACTAACTTCGAGAGCTGAGCTATGGTTCGGCTGTGTTATCACATTGAAGGAGGAATAACAATGTCTCAGGGACAGAACATGCAGCAAGGTAGCGCTTCAGCCTTTGGTGCAGGTTTATCTGGCGGGATTGTAGCTAGTACATATAGCGGCAATAATGCTGGAGCGCAGAGCAATCAAGGGTTCTATAATCAAGCTGGTATGGGTACTTCCAATTATGCAGGAGGCTATGCAGGCGGCAATATGGCATCTGCAGGATATGGAAGCCATAGCTTGAGCGGTGGTATTGCGAGCGAGGCTTCTAATATGTCAGCTCAAGGTTATGCGAATTCTTCATTTAATCCAGCAGGACAAGTACAGAGCATCACAGCTCAAACTCATGGTGCGCATCAGAATGTAGTGCCTAACAGCTTTCAAGCATCTGGACAAGTACAGAGCATTACTGCTCAAACCCATGGAGCACACCAGAATGTAGTGCCTAACAGCTTTCAAGCATCTGGACAAGTACAGAGCGTGACAGCTCAAACGCACGGAGCACATCAGAACGTAGTGCCTAACAGCTTTCAAGCATCTGGACAAGTACAAAGTGTGACAGCGCAAACTCATGGGGCACACCAGAATGTAGTGCCTAACAGTTATCAAGCAACTGGTCAGGTACCAAGCATGACAGCGCAAACCTATGGCGGCTATCAGAATGCGGCAAGCAACAACTACTCGAATGCGGCTTACGGCGGCTACGCGAACACAGCGGGCAGCAGCTACACAAGCGCGGCGAACAACAGCTATACGAATGCGGCAGCTGCTGACTATACAAATGCAGCGACAAGCGGCTATCAATCGGCAGGGTACGTGCCAAGCGTGACAGCTCAATCCTATGGCGGCTACACCAATGCGGCAAACAACAGCTATTCAAACGCAACAAACAGCAACTACGCGAACGCTGGTAACAACAGCTACACGAACGCAGCAACCAGCAACTACATGAATGCAGCTAACAGTGGCTACACGAATGCAGCAAACAGTAGCTACACGAATGCTGCTAACAGCAGCCTCGCGAACACAGCAAGCGGCAGCTATACAAGCGCAGCGAACAACAGCTATATGAATGCGGCAGCTAATAACTATTCGAATGCAGCCAATCAGTCCTTTGGCGGCTATCAACTTGGAGCTTATTCGAACTATCAGCCAGCTGGACAAGTCCAAAGTGTAACTTCACAGACCCAAGGCGCGCATCAAAATGTTGTTCCAAATCAATACCAGTCCTCCGGACAAGTACAAAGCATCACAGCTCAAACGCATAACGAATAACACATAGTCAAAGAACTGCCAATAAAGGCGGGTTGCATGGATGTCACATTCCAGCAATCCGCCTTATTCATTGTGGGACGCTTGCATGATGAACAACAGTATCTTGAACACTAGCTGCTCCATGCTGTAGGAAGTTCCTGTAACCAAATAGGCATACACACATATACTGATATCGTGTGAAAGGGGGGGAATGAGCGGCATGGCAGTAATTAAAACAAATTCGGAAGACACCAAATTGTTGGCGCGTCTCATGCGTGCAGAGGCTGAAGGCGAAGGCGAGATGGGGATGCTGATGGTAGGCAATGTTGGCGTTAATCGTGTCTTAGGCGATTGTTTGGACTTCATAGGTATACGCAGCATTCCGGATATGGTATATCAGAATCCGGGAGGATTTGAAGCAGTTCAGAAAAGCTATTTTTATCAAAGTGCCAGAGACAGGGAAATTCGACTTGCGACTAGAGCGATCAATGGCGAGCGCACATGGCCTGCTAATAATGCATTATGGTTTTTTCGACCAGTCGGTGACTGTCCGCCAACTTGGTACGATCAAGAAAATACAGGACGTTTCAAAGCACACTGCTTCTTTGCTCCATCTGGTGATGATTGCCCGCGAGTTTATAGTTTTTAATTGCATGTTTCCTAACATGCGGCATTGTGTTAATAAGGTGTGACCAATAACAAGAGACAGCAGAGTGCTGAGAGGAGAGAGCAACAATGTCTTACACGACCTACAATTTTCCGGCGCAGCAGGCAAGCGGCGGATTCGTGGGAGTACATCCAAAAAATTGCGGTTGCAGCAATAGAGTGGGAGGTAGCAGTATGCCAATGTTTACACAGCAAAGAGGTATGGTTCCTCAAGGAATGATGGGTTCACAGATGCCAGTGCCGATGCAACCAATGATGCAAATGCCAATGCAACAACAGATGCCAATGTCGATGCAACCAATGATGCAAATGCCGATGCATCCACATATGCACATGCAGTCACAGACAGGATCTATGCCTCCGCAAGTAAGCAGCGGTGATTACGTCATGCCAGGCGGCACCGTTGTTCCGGGACCTGGCTATGAGCAGTCATATGTTGAAAACATTTTGCGTCTGAACCTTGGCAAAGTAGGCACTTTCTACATGACCTATGAGAATAACTCGCAATGGAATGCCAAAATATTCAAAGGCGTGCTTGAAGCTGCTGGCCGCGATCATATCATTATTAGCGATCCTGTAACAGGTCAACGCATATTGCTGCTGATGATCAATCTTGACTACATCACGTTTGATGAACCGCTCACATACCAATATCCTGGTGTTATCGGCAATCCTCCAACTCGAATCAGCGAACAGTCTTAATAATCTGTATGCTTTCCCAGCTGCAAGCCGCAACCGAATGGTTCGGCTTGTTTTGCTGTGTGCAGAGGTTGGCTAACGCAATCACTGCTACTTTGAACAACATCGACTGTTACGAAAGACAAATACATATGAAAAAAGTTCCAATACAATAAGGGGAGAGCTGATGTCTAGGTTGAATCAGCTTAACTACATTTAGCAAATGAGAGGAGAGTTCATCATTGTTTAAACGAAGATTGTCTGCGACACTAGCCGTAGCCATGATTAGCATGAATGTGCTGGGACTCGGGGGCGTGCAACCTGTCTTCGCAGAAGAGCAGCAGGCGAAAGTGGATTCGCTCTTGAAGGTTCGCAACAGCGGATTTGAGGAGAAGGCCAGTGAGAAGATTCCTGGCTGGGAAGTGACAAGTAAAGAAGATGAGCAATCATCACTGACGGTATCATCCGAGAAATTTAAATCAGGCAGCATGAGCTTACATTTGAAAGACACAAGCACTACAGCTAACGCTTCCCTGCAATCCGATAAGATCGACGTACTGCCGGGAAGAAAATATGTAACAAGCGCTAACTTCTATGCTTTTAATCCTACATCAACAACGAATGCAGAGCAGCCACAGAATAGCAATAAGATAGCATTCGAAGTTCAATACCTTGATAACAATGGAGATGTCATCTCTGTTAATGATCAAACGCTGAGCACAGTGGTGGACGGTCCTTCAAATGACTGGAAAAAAGTTGAGCTCGAGAATACCGCGCCAGCTGGTGCGCAATCGATGAGAATACTTTTCTCAAGCGCAGTTGAAGATACAGCATCATTCTATATTGATGATGTAGCCGTATCCACTGACGTTGATCCAGCAGATCTCCCAGTTACAGAAGTCGTGTATCCTGTTAAAGCAGCAGATCTTGCTGCTGGTTCTAACTTCGAGCTTAAAGTTAAAGCTGATCAGGATGCAGTCATTGAAGTAACTGAGAACGGAGCGATTGTTGCGGAAGGCGAAGGGAAGGCAGATGAGGAAGTATCACTGCTCATTAATGCGCCTGCTGTCGGAGAGCATAAATACAAAGTCTCTTCTTATGCCAAGGGACTTGGTTCAGGTCAAGCAGTTGAAGTTCCAGCAGTCACGGTTCATGCCTTTACAGGCATCCAACTGGATAAGGAAAATGTGCGGCTTAAAGAAGGAGAACAGCACACTGTCGTAACGCAAGCTGTATACGGTCCAGTTCTGCAGGACATCTCTTCCTTCGTTAAACTGGAAGCATCTCCTCAGAACATCGTTGAAATTGACGGCAGCCAAGTTAAGGCAGTAAAAGAAGGCGTCACTGTAGTTACGGCAACTTACGGTGAGAAGCAAGCGAAGCTGAAGGTTAGGGTCAGCAACAGCACGGAAAACCTCATTGAATCTTTACAAATAAAGCTTCCTAAGACTACGATTTCCGTTCAAGAATCCGTTTATGCGGCAGTATACGCCGATTATTGGATTGGCGGAGATCTGAAGACGTTAGAGATCAAGGAAGGCGTTACATTAACAGCAAATCCTTCTTATATCGTCAAAATAGACGGACTCAAGGTAACTGGTGCCTCTAATGGTACTACAGTAATTCAAGCTGTATATGATGATACCAAAGCGACATTTGAACTGACCGTTCAAGGTGGAAACACTGGCGGCGGTGGAGGCTGGTTCCCTCCAGTGGACAATAGCGCCAAGCAGAAAGCAACCAAAGAACAGCTTCAGCTTAAGAATGGTGTAGCCAGCATTACATTCGAGAAAGGCAAGCATGAATTGCTGGTACCTGTTGGTGCTATCGAGTGGTTGGCGGATGGAATACTGGAAGTTGTGAGAGATGAAGCAACTTTAAGAATTCCTGCAAGCATGCTTAAAGATATGCTGGATAAATTGGAGCTTAAGGCCGATAAAGTCGATTATTTCTCAATTACGTTGAAGCCGACGACTAACGGAGTAGTACTGGTAGAGCTGGCGGTTATCGAGAAGAACGGCAAAGTACATGCTTATAAGGATTACTCGAAGCAGGTTCAGCTGCTGATGCCGATTTCAACAGGCAAAGATGCTCGATTCCTCGGAATCTATTCAATCGTTAAGGACAAGGCAGACACATTTGTTGGCGGTAAGCGCAGCGGCAATATGCTGACAGCAAACCTTCAGAGCAATGGTGAATATGCAATAAATGAATTTAATAAGTCATTCACAGATGTCCCATCCAGCCACTGGGCTTCGATGGCGATTCGTACATTAACTGCTAAGCACATTGTCAATGGCGTTAACGATACACAGTATCGCCCGAATGGCTTGATCACCCGCGCAGAATTCGCGGCTATCGTGGCAAGAGCATTCGAGTTGAAGGCGCCAGATAATGTGAAGACGAAGTTCAAGGATGTCAGCGAGAACGCTTGGTATGCAGAAGCAGTAGCAGCAGTTTATGCGGCTGATGTAACGAGAGGCATATCGGCGGACACCTTCGCACCTAACGCACAAATTACTCGTGAGGAGATGCTCGTGATGCTCGTGAGAGCTTCTGGAGCAAAGGCTGATGGTACGCAAGCTAATCTGAAGCAGAAGTTCAAAGACGCTAATGCGATAAGCAGTTGGGCTCAAGAAGCAGTAAGCATCGCGGCAGGCAAAGGCTGGGTTCAAGGCAATCCAAACGGTAAGTTTGAGCCGAAGGCTACTGCAACTCGAGCAGAGAGTGCAATGATGATCTACAACCTGTTCAAAGACGTATTCAATTAATGATCAAGCAAAATCCGGAAGAGACGAATGTCTTTTCCGGATTTTTTGTGTTTATAAAAGTTGCGGGCCTTTAGTACCGATTTATCGAGATATCGAATAAGAATAATTAACTGAATATTCGACGCAATCGAACAGAAGATGCTGTCGAAACAGGACATTTGTATGAATTATTTCCTAAAATTGCAGCTAGACAGAAACCTTTTCGGTCTAAGCAGCGTCGAACAAAATAACAGTAAAAACCAAAGGAGGGATAGGATGGATGATTTCATATCTGATCTTCGCAATAAACAAGTTGTGTTCGAGTACAGCTACTTGGAACGTCCGCTGAAGCTGGGTCATATGATCCTGAATCAAGCGATGGATGTTTGCTTAATTGATGAAATGAAAGGTCATCCGTTGAAGAAAAGTGAATATCTATTGATCTACATGGTTTCTGGAGCGGGTGTACTGTCCGTTGGAGATGAAGAATGGGTTGTGAATGAACAGGAGTATATTCTGGTGGATGCTCCATCGAAGTGGAGATTGATCAACAGCAACACCTTCTCTCCGATGCGAATCCTTACACTTTACATACAAGATAAATGGATGAGCCCGATCGAAATGGAGATTGTAGACAGCATGCACTCGAGTGTTGAGCGCCCCCTGCAAGGGAAAGATACGGGAATGCTATACGATCAGTTAGTTGAATTGTTAAAGGAGCTGGCAAATGAAGACTTGTTCGCGCCCGCTATGGCGGAAAGCTTGCTGCGTCAGATTATTATCCGTATCTGTCGCGCGGAGCAATCATTGCCGGATCAACAGGGGACGGATATATCTCCATCTATAGATTCGAAGAAAGAACTGATCTACCAAATGATTCGATATATGGATGACCATAACTTGAAGACCAAGGAACTCAAGCATATGTCTGAGATTCTGGGGTACAGCTACTCGCATCTGTCGCATGTATTTCGGGAAGAGATGGGAGAGACACTGCAAACGTATTGGGCACGCAAACGAACACTTCAAGCTAAGAAGCTGCTGGAAGCTGGTCAACTGAGCATAACCAAGATAGCGGAAACGTTGCATTATCAATCCATTCATTCGTTCAGCAAAGCGTTTAAGAAGTCGGTAGGAGTTACTCCGAGCGAGTATCAGGAACAATTCCGAGCATGTGAGAAGCAGTCGGTATTGATGTAAAGCATATTTGCTTCCAATTATTTGAGAACATATACTATTATCATATGGAATAGCTTATAACCCTACTTCATTAGGAGGTTTATTATGATCATTACATTGAACAATGGCGTACGTATGCCGCAGCTTGGCTTGGGAGTATGGCGCGTGGCAGAAGGACAAGAAGTGGAGAATGCGGTGCTGACAGCTTTGCAAACCGGATACCGTCACATTGATACAGCAGCTGTATATCGTAATGAAGAAGGCGTAGGCAAAGCATTGAAGCAATCAGGGGTCGCTCGTGAAGATATCTTTGTAACAACGAAGGTGTGGAATGCTGATCAAGGCTATGATGCAACGCTGAAAGCATTTGACGTCAGCGCGAGCAAGCTTGGGTTGGATTATGTGGATCTATATCTCGTACACTGGCCAACACCGCAGCGCGACTTGTACGTCGATACATATAAGGCGCTGGAGCAATTGTATGCTGATGGCCGCGTTCGTGCTATTGGTGTATCGAACTTCCATATTCACCATCTGGAGCGCTTAATGTCAGAAACGAGCATTAAGCCTGCGGTGAACCAAGTGGAATGCCATCCACGCTTGATGCAGCGCGAAATGCGTGAATTCTGCAAGCAGCATGATATTTACCTGGAAGCATGGAGTCCATTGATGCAAGGCGGAGACATCCTGCAGAATGAGCAGATTGTGGCAATCGCCAGCAAATACAATAAGACTGCAGCGCAAGTCATCATTCGCTGGCATCTGCAGCTTGGCAATATCGTCATTCCGAAGTCGATTACGCCTGCTCGTATCCGCGAGAACTTCGATGTATTCAATTTTGAATTGACGAATGAAGATATGGAAGCAGTTAGCGACTTGAACCAAGACAAGCGTGTTGGACCAGATCCGCAGGATATGAACGCAGTCTAGAATCATAATATCAATAGCAGGCCATCTGAAGTTCATTCAGGGGGTCTGCTTTTTTATTTCCATTAAATAAGAATATATTACTGTAGCGTATTGAAATCAATGTATGCAATAATAGGGGTTTGGACCAGCATTGTTAAAGAGCATGCTTATGAAGTAAGTTTTGATTAATGGAATCAAGTACCGTCTTAATGGAGGCTAGAATAGTAGTGGAACGATACCCTTTTGCATATAATCCGACCGAATCCTTTCATCAGCAGGTAAGCGACTGGATAGCAGATGTATTTTATGACCTATTGCCTGAAGCGGGCTTTGAAGTTCGTGATGAGCAGATTTATATGGCGTTTCAGATGGAGCGGGCATTTGCGGAGAAGAATACGATATTCGCTGAAGCGGGTGTCGGCACAGGCAAGACCTTGGTCTATCTGTTGTATGCCGTGTGCTATGCCAGACAGAGCCGGAAGCCAGCGATCATCGCTTGCGCGGACGAATCGCTAATTGAGCAGCTAGTTAAGCCGGAAGGTGATATCGCCAAGCTGGCGCGTCACCTGGATCTGCAGATCGATGCGCGATTAGGGAAATCGCCTGATCAATATGTATGTCTGAATAAGCTGGATCAGATCAGCGGCCAAGGGGAAGATGATGAGCGTTATTTTGCAATCAAGGCGGAGCTTCCTGACTTCGTTTACTCACCTAACACGATGCAATCCTTCTATCCGTATGGGGATCGCAAGGAATATCCAGATCTGAATGATGAGCAGTGGAAGCGAATTGGCTGGGATCCATTCCAGGATTGTCTCGTGTGTGATAAGCGCCATCGCTGCGGGCAGACGTTATCGCGGGAACATTACCGCAAGTCCACGGATCTCATCATATGCTCGCATGATTTCTATATGGAGCATGTGTGGACTTATGAGGGGCGCAAGCGTGAAGGACAACTGCCGCTCTTGCCAGAGCACAGCTCGGTCATCTTTGACGAGGGCCATCTGCTGGAAGCGGCCGCACAGAAAGCATTGACGTACAAGCTTAAGCACTCGGCATTTGAGGAAATTGTTTCGCGATTACTCCAAGGTGAAGTACGGGAAGAGCTTGCTGTTGCAGTAGACGAAGCGATCATGCACAGCGACAGCTTATTTGAGCGGCTTAGCCGTCAAAGTCGGCATATTGCGGGCTCTGACCGCAAAGAAATTCATTACGATGAAGCTTTGCTCTCGGATATGAACCGATTACGTGAGATGATTGCTGCGATTGAGGAAGAGCTCGTATTTGAGAGCGGACTGTTCTCACTTGACAGCTATCAGCTGCGAATCGTCGAGGAGCACCTGGAGATGATGGGGCTCGCGCTGAGCTTATTCGGCCAATCCGAAGGCTTGATCTCGTGGCTTACAGAAGATTCATCTGGTCTGACGCTGGTCATTATGCCAAGACTGGTTAAGGAAGTACTGAAGGAGCGTGTGTTCTCGCAGCAGAAGCCGATCATATTCTCTTCTGCTACGTTGTCGCTCGACGGTTCATTTGACTATGTAGCAGACAGCTTGGGGATCGAGCACTATTTATCATTTTCCGTAGAATCGCCTTATGACTATGCCGAGCAGATGAAGCTCTTCATTCCTCCTGCGGGAAGCGATCTGTCAATAGAGAGCAAGCTCAAGCTCACCATCAAGCTTCTGCAGCAAACGGAAGGCAGAGCGCTGATCCTGTTTCCAAGCCATGAGGAGATGGCGGTATTCAAGCAACTCATCACAGATCGACCTGATGTCGCAAATCTGAAGTTCTGGTATGAAGGTGATCGAGAAATAAGCCATATCATATCCGCCTTTCAGCAGGATGAGCATAGCATATTATGTGCCGTTACCTTGTGGGAAGGTCTAGATATTCCAGGACCGTCGTTATCCAATGTGATCATCTGGTCCATGCCGTTCCCGCCGCATGATCCCGTGTATACGGCCAAACGTCGAGCATCTGCTTCACCATTTGAAGAAGTGGATATGCCTTACATGCTGCTTCGACTGCGACAAGGAATCGGACGATTAATTCGTTCGAGAGAAGATCATGGAGTTGTGGCGATACTCGGTAAGGAAATGCAGTTGGATAAACATGTGCGTGAGAAAGTGCGTGAAGTGCTGCCAAACGGGGTAGAGTGGAAAGAAATGAATCTTAATTAAAGCAAGGGCGACCCCAATGGGCCGGCAGTTCATCATACGATAAGAATGATAACTTATTATTGTGAACTACCGGTCCAAGCTGTTGCCCGGGTTATTGAAGCGAAGCATCGCAAGCGATGCAAAGGGGTTGTTCTCGTCTGTATCTTCATCAGACGCGTCTTGATAGATGAGATTGGATTCATACTCGGCATGATCAGATGTTTCATTGCGCTGCAATTCAATTCGATCGGCAAAGTGTAAATAAACAAGTCCCGTATTGTATGCATCATCGATGGCTCTATGCTGAGAACCGACAAATTCGATGTTCAAAGCTTCTAAGGCCGGCTTGAGGCCAATCTGTTGATTGCCTGTGCGTCCCATCAGTGTAGAGATCGGCTTCTGCAGATTATTGCAGTTGCGCAGCCAATGCAGCGGGATCTTCTTCATCCGACATTCTTTGATAAATTGGATCTTGTCGTCCAAGCCCCATGAACATAACGCATATTCATCTGTATCGATCCATGCGATGAACTGATCCAATACATCCTGCAGACCGCTTGCCTGATTCACATCTTGTTGGGTGATGCCTGTAAATGCAGTCGTGTCACGCGATAATTTGGGGGTCAGGGAAGGTTTCACAAACGCTTGAAATCGATCTATAATAACCGGACGTCCCGCTTCTTCGGTTACTTTCACGGCTCCGATCTCAATGATTTCAGATATTTGCCCTTTCTTGCGAGTGACGGTCATCTCCAGATCGTAGACTATAGCTAGCATATTAGGTCCTCCTTTCAGTACGCCTCGCATTGTGCCATTGTATCACATCCTTCTAGCAAAAGGGATTGGAATTCACTAGTAAACCACAAAAATAGGTTATCAAAGGCATTTCATATGACGTGATTAGAGATATCCGCATATTGTGAACATATGCAGAATAACAGTTAAGAGAATAAGTAGTATTTTTTAATATTGTTAACGTGTGCAATATGATATACATTAATAACTAAGATATAGAAGATATATTCAATAATAAAAATGCACGCGTTAACATTTTAAAATATGCGCTGGTGGAGGTTCATATCGACATGATCATATCCAATGCAACTGATCTGAAACGATTTGTGTTCAGAACCGTGAAGCAGACAGCAGTTACAGACATGCATACGCATTTGTATGCGCCATCATACAACAATTTACTGCTGTACGGTATGGATGAGCAGCTAACGTATCATTATTTGATCTCGGAAGTGCTGCGCCATTCCTCGCTATCTTATGAAGAGTACTGGGCATTATCCAAACGAGAGCAAGCCGATCACATATGGCAGACGCTGTTCCTCGATCATTCCCCTTACAGCGAGGCTTGCCGCGGCGTGTTGACATCGCTGCAGCAGCTCGGTCTCGACACGAGGACAAGGGACTTAGCAGCATACCGCCAGTGGTATGATCATCAATCGACTGAAGACGTTGTTCGCTTCGTACTTGAGAAGGCGAATGTTAAGGATGTCGTGATGACCAACGATCCGTTCGATGATGCTGAGCGAGAGCTCTGGTTGGCTGATACGGACAGCGAGCTGGTGAAGGATGCCCGTTTCCATCGGGCACTGCGCATCGATCCGCTGCTAAACGACTGGCCTAACAGCTATAAGAAGCTGCAAGCGTGGGGCTACGTTGTGAAGGAGCGGATCACGGCTGACGATACCGATGCGCTCGCTGAGGTTGTCCGCTTCTTAACCGATTGGGCAAGACGCATGGACGCGCTCTACATGGCCGTTTCCCTGCCGAGCGACTTCGCTTACCCTGTTGACGATACGAGATCGCTGCTGATCGATCATTGCATCATACCCGCGTGCTCGGCGGTTAATATCCCGATGGCCCTAATGATTGGCGTCAAGCGGAATGTGAATCCGGAGCTTCGGCTAGCCGGGGACATGCTTGGACGTTCAGATATCGAGACCGTTGAGCGGCTATGTCGTCGTTTTCCGCACAATCGATTCCTGGTCACGATGCTGGCACGCGAGAATCAGCATGAACTGGCAGTGCTTGCTCGCAAATTCCGCAATCTGATGGTATTCGGCTGCTGGTGGTTCTTGAATGTACCGTCCATGATTCAGGAAATGACCGCGATGCGCTTCGAGCTGCTTGGCACAAGCGTCATTCCTCAGCATTCGGACTGCCGTGTATTGGAGCAACTGTTGTACAAATGGAGTCATTCACGCGAGATTATTGCTGATGTGTTGACCTCTAAGTACGAGGACATTATGCGGACGGGCTGGAAATTAGAGGAGCATGAGATCGAGCGGGATGTTCAGGATCTGTTAGCCAACAATTTCTGGAGGTTTGTAAAGAAGTAGAACTCATAGATTCATCTGATTAGATACGAGGAGGCGTACAAGATGAGGATGACGTTTCGCTGGTATGGTGAAGGCAATGATTCTGTTACTCTTGATCAGATCAGGCAGATTCCAGGCGTAGAAGGGATCGTGTGGTCGCTGCACGATATGCCTGCTGGAGACGAGTGGCCGCTAGAACGCATTATGGCGGAGAAGGCCCACATCGAGAAGCATGGCTTCCACATGGATGTCGTCGAAAGTGTAAATGTTCATGAGGACATTAAGTTAGGCTTGCCGACACGAGATCGATATATCGAGAACTACAAACGCACGATTGAGAAGCTGGGTCAAGCCGGGGTTAAAGTCATCTGCTACAACTTCATGCCTGTGTTCGACTGGACACGCACGGAGCTGTTCAAGGAGATGGAGGACGGCTCCACAGCCCTATTTTTCGAAAAAGCGATCGTTGACGATATGGACCCGATGGATCTGGTACATAAAGTGGCGGACAATTCAGCATTTACAATGCCAGGCTGGGAACCTGAGCGCTTGCAGCATCTGAGTGCCATGTTTGAAAAGTATAAGGATGTTTCCCTCGACGATTTGTGGGACAACTTAAAATATTTCTTGGAACAGATCATTCCTGTGGCAGAGGTCAATGGCATCAAGATGGCGATCCACCCGGATGATCCGCCGTGGCCAATCTTCGGACTGCCTAGAATTATTACGAATAAAGCCAATATTCAGCGCATGCTGAATCTCGTGGACAGCCCGTCCAACTGCTTGACGATGTGTACAGGCTCTCTGGGCGCTAATCCCGATAATGATGTGGCTGACATCATTAGAACATTTGCAAGTCGCATTCCATTTGCGCATATTCGGAATGTACGCGTCTATGAGAACGGGGATTTCATAGAAACATCGCACCGCGCATGCGACGGCTCAGTCGATATCACCGATGTTGTGAAGGCCTATCACGAAAATGGGTTCAACGGTTATGTTCGTCCGGATCATGGGAGACATCTGTGGAATGAGAAGTGCCGTCCAGGCTACGGACTGTATGATCGCGCGCTCGGCATCATGTATTTGTGGGGAGTATGGGATTCACTAGAACGGGAACGTAATCGCTAAATAGAGGATGTGAGGTATAAACGATCGTTTACGGACATTGTGGGGCTGAACCCTAGTATAAGAGCACTGCCCCTATTGCATAAATAGAGGAGGAATAGTGTTGAATAAATACGAAGTGCTGCAGATGGTTGAACAGATCGGGGTAGTTGCGATTGTGAGAGCGAATACGGTAGAGGAAGCGAAGCAGATCTCAATCGCGTGCGCGAAAGGGGGAATCCCGCTTATTGAAGTCACGTATACGATTCCTGGCGCAACTGAAGTTATCCGTGAGTTAAACGAGGAGGAGCCAAGCTTAATCGTTGGCGCAGGCACGGTGCTGGATGCGGTAACGGCGCGAATCGCGATCTTAGCAGGCGCAAAATTCGTTGTATCTCCCTATTTCGATCAGGAAGTTGCGGAGATGTGTAATCTATATCGGATTCCTTATATGGCGGGGTGCATGACGATCGAGGATATCGTTCGCGCGATGAAGGCCGGCTGTGATGTGATCAAGCTGTTCCCAGGCAGCGCCTACTCCCCTTCCTTCGTGAAGGACATTAAAGGGCCGCTTCCGCACGCACAAATCATGCCGACTGGCGGTGTCGACCTGAACAATGTCGGCGAATGGATACGCCATGGCGTCACAGCGGTTGGTGCAGGCAGCCAATTGACGAAGGGCAGCCCAGAACAGATTCGAGCGACCGCCGAGCAGTTTGTCGCAAAAGTGAACGAAGCGAGAAGCAGGCTTAAGGCGGGGATCGCATGAATCGCATCGTAGCCTTCGGGGAACTGATGCTTCGTCTCTCGCCGCCGGCGTATCAGCGATTCCCAGGAAGTCAGTCTTACGACGTGCACTTCGGCGGAAGCGAAGCCAATGTTGCGACCGCGCTGAGTCGCTGGGGGCTCCCAGCCTCATATGTTACGAAGGTTCCTGCGGATGCCCTTGGAGATAGTGCGGTGCAGGCTTTGCGATCTGCGGGAATAGATACTTCATATATCGTTCAAGGCAAAGGAAGATTAGGTATCTATTATCTAGAGCAAGGTTATTCGATTCGACCGAGCAAAGTGATCTATGACCGCGCGAATTCGGCTGTTTCGTTAGCGCAGGTTGAGGAGTTTGAGATCGACCGCGCTCTAGAAGGAGCCTCCTTGTTTCATGTGTCGGGCATTACGCTTGGAATTAGCGAGCATGCCAGAAAGATCGCTAAGGCGTTCATTGCGGCGGCGAAGCGCAAGGGCATTCCCGTGAGCTTCGACGTTAATTATCGAAGCAAGCTGTGGACACTTGAAGAAGCGCGGGCCGGCATGTTAGACATACTGGATTCGGTAGACGTGCTGTTTGCAGGGCATCTGGATATGACGAATCTGCTTCGTATAGAGCCGGACTTCGAGTTTGTGACAGGCGAGGAGGCTGCTTATATCGAGCATCTCTATCGTAAATTTATGGCTCGATATCCGCAGATTCAGTTAATGGCTTGCAGCATTCGCGAGATGATATCGTCTTCGCGGAATCGTTATCAGGGTGTGCTGTTCGATGGACAGGTGCTGTATCGTTCCAAGGCCTATGATCTCGATATTATCGATCGAGTCGGGACCGGCGATGCGTATGCTGCGGGTGTGTTATTTGCCTACCTCACCGGACGAGAGTTCGCATATGCGGTTGAGTACGGTGCGGCAGCGGCGGCGATCAAGCATACGATGCCAGGTGATGCGCTTATTGCGGCAGTTGCTGAGGTCGAGGACACGTTTAATACCGAAGGGTATAAGATTCAACGATAGCTTGTTGTAATTGAAGAGCCTTTTCCTATGCATATGGCTGAATCTCATCAGCGGACTGGATGCAGGAAAAAGGCTCTTTATGCGCTGCACGAGTAGAGGCAGCAGCGAGGTAGCCTACTCCGTTGAAGTGGACAGAGAATCCGCTATTTTGGGATTATCGAGCAAATATGGAGTTTGGCGGACACAGAATCCGTTATTTGCTTCGGATGGGGTCATTTTCGGTTGATTTGGAGCAAATAACGGCTCCACGGTCCGTTAGCTCGTCGAATAAGCGGTAATGTCAGCAAATAAGGGATCGTGTGTCCGCTAGTCTGCCATCCCCGCAATCTCCGCCATCCCACCCGCCTCCAATCTTAATCGAGCTCGCCAACTGAAGCTCGTTCCATGATTTCCGTGCCAATGAATATCTTCTCTCCAGGATAATTAGGCTGGTGCATGATCTTCAGCAGTCTCGTCGCTCCTTCTTCACTGACGCTGCAGATCGATCGCTTGACTGTCGATAGCGATGGGGTTATGTATGAACCAAAAGGGCTGTCATCAAAGCCCATGATTGAAATATCGTCCGGAATGTGCAGGCCGGCTTCATGTATAGCCTTCATAGCCCCAACCGCCATTTCGTCATTGCAGCAGAATACAGCTGTTGGTCGGTTAGAGATCTGAAGCAGCTGCTGCATCGCGGTATAGCCGCTCTCCATGGTAAAGCTTCCTTTTATCATCAAGTCACCTTCAACAGGGAGATGGTTGTCCATCAGCGCTCTCATGTATCCTTCTTTTCGTTCTTCAGCCGCCTTAAAGCCGCTCTTGCCCTCAATTATTGCTATGCGTTTATGCCTCTTCGCGATCAGATAGCTGACCGCATCGTATGCTCCCTTTCGGTCCGCAGGCAGGATGTTGATCAATTGACTATCATTAATATCTCGATTCAGCACCACGAGAGGGATCTTCTTGCTTAACACATGGTAGATGAATGAATTGTCCTGTTCACTCTGACTCATGAGAATGATCCCATCGAAACGCTGCGAATCGATAGTTGTAAAGTTGTCGTTATAGTGATCGATCGATTTCACGACCAGATTGTAGTTTTCTCCAATAC
This sequence comes from Paenibacillus marinisediminis, assembly GCF_054343325.1. NCBI lineage: Bacteria > Bacillati > Bacillota > Bacilli > Caryophanales > Paenibacillaceae > Paenibacillus > Paenibacillus marinisediminis. Next base: position 482,481 of record NZ_JBTGUH010000001.1, on the reverse strand, counting down.
TATTGTTTACCCCTCTAACGGTCTCAAAGAAAAAGCTGTGAGAAGTTTCTTGATTCATCGTAGAGAAGAATAGACCGATATTATGTGATTTGCAGAGAACCAAGTTCTTCGCGTTATAGTTCGGGACATAGTTCAGTTCCTTTGCGAGCGCTTTGATCTTGACCTTCGTGTCTTCGTTAATGAGCGGGCTGTCGTTCAGAGCTCTGGATACGGTTGTATGTGAAATGTTCAATATTTTAGCTATATCTTTGATGGTTACCGCCATAGAATCGTGACGCTCCTCTAAACTTAATACTCTTCATTATACTTGATTATTGAGCAAAATGCCTTTAACACATGATGTGTAACTCGAACTTTCAGATCCACTTATCGAGGGAATTTGGGAGTTCTTTTTATTTGAAGGCGATACCATAATATTTTACTTATAATCATAATATCGGTATTTTTGACAAGATATCCATTCACAGGATAAAAAATATGTGATATCTTCCATAGATACAGAAAGTATAGGTACCTATTTTTGATCAGTCTGACGGTATGGACGCCATATGGGATTCGCCGTTTGGAAATTTTTCATTGTACAAGCCTGATTCCAAGTCTATCGTCCTTCATAAGGAAGGCACGATTCGGATCAGGGCATAACCAGAAAACGATGATGGATGACGACATTCCAATCCATGTGAAGCAAGGTATCGTCTTTAATCACTATCAATCCGTTCATTCATTCAGCAAAGCCTTCAAGAAAACAGCAGGAATTACTCCGAGTGAATATCAAGATCTGTACGGCAACGCTGCAGAAAAACGGTGGTTATAGAAATCATAAGCCAGATATCATTTAAAGCCTGTGGAGGGAGATTGTGATATGACGAATTCGATGTGTGCAGATGTCATTATTATTGGCGGAGGTACAGGAGGCTGTGCTGCTGCGTTATCCGCTGCACAGATGGGGAAGACCGTTATTATGACAGAAGAGACGGATTGGATCGGTGGTCAATTGACGAGCCAGGCCGTTCCACCGGATGAGCATCCTTGGATAGAGGAATTTGGCTGTACCGCGAGCTATCGCCGGTTTAGACAACAGGTACGCGATTATTATCGCCGTGTCATGCCGATTGCAGAATCGGTTGATCCTTATAAGCCTTTCAATCCCGGTAACGCGATCGTCAGCCGAATCAGTCATGAACCGCGCGTTTCGCTTGCGGTGCTGCTTGAGATGCTGGCTCCGCATGTCAATAGCGGGCGAGTACAGATTCTGTATGGCTACACAGCATGTGCGGCTGAAACTTCTGGAGATGACGTTGCGTCGGTTACGGTTCACAGCGCGGCGGACGGCGACAAGATTGTATTGACAGCACCTTACTTCGTCGATGCTACCGAAGAGGGCGATCTGCTTCCGCTCGCTGGTGTTGAATACGTCACAGGCTCTGAATCCAAGGCGCAAACGGGTGAGCCGCACGCTCTGGATGGAGAGGCTGATCCACAGGATATGCAAGCATTCACCTACTGCTTCGCGATGGATTATATCGAAGGCGAAGACCATACGATCGAGAAGCCGGAAAACTATGATTTCTGGAGACAATATAAAGCGGATTTCTGGCCTGACCAACACCTCAGCTGGATGGGGCTCGTGCCGCATACACTTGAACCGGTTCAATACAGTTTATTTCCTGATGACGTGTACTTCTCCTTATGGGAATATCGCCGTATCGCAGATAAGACACTGTATGCGGAAGGCACCTATAAGAGCGATATTACGCTTGTTAACTGGCCGGCCAACGACTACTGGCTTGGTTCGATTATCGATGTGAGCCCAGAAGAACGTGCGCGGCACTTGGAAAATGCGAAGCAATTGAGCCTGTCCTTGCTGTACTGGATGCAGACAGAAGCGCCGCGCTCAGACGGCGGTGCTGGATACCCAGGATTACGTCTGCGTGCAGATGTCGTCGGCACGAAGGACGGTCTGGCGAAGAGCGTGTACATTCGTGAATCTCGCCGCATTCAGGCGGAATATACGATAGTGGAGCAGGATGTGAGCGAAGCGTGCAGACCAGATGGCAGGGCGGCTGATTACAACGACTCTGTCGGCGTCGGCTGCTACCGGATTGACCTGCATCCGAGCACAGGACTGCGCAACTACATTGACGTATCGAGCTTGCCGTTTGAGATTCCGCTCGGCAGCTTTATTCCAAAGCGGGTCAACAATCTGCTTCCTGCTTGCAAAAATATCGGCACGACGCATATCACGAACGGCTGTTACCGCCTCCACCCTGTAGAGTGGAACATTGGCGAGTCTGTTGGACATCTGACGGCGTTCTGCATCGACAACAACGTGCTCCCTCGCCAAGTGCGCGCGCAGCGGGAATTGCTTGAAGCATTCCAAGCGCAGCTGGTGCAAGCCGGCGTTCAATTAAAATGGCCGAAGGTTCACGCGGTATAATAGATAGTTGAGGGGCTTTCTCGACGGCATGCGCTAAGCCGCCTGAGGGAAGGCCCCTTTGTTGTGCGAGCGCCCCCATCACTGTGGTACCCCGACTCTGTAACGCGGTTTTTCCCCGTTAACTCACTTTACCTGCGAGTTTCGCACGCTGTAACGGGGAAAAAACCAGTTATCACGCACGAGGCCTCCCCATGCGCACACAGTCACGACTCTGTAACCGGGTTTATCCCTGTTAACTCACCTAACCAGCGAGTTTCGCGCGCTGTAACGGGGAAAAAACCAGTTATCACGCGCGAGCCTCCCCAATCCGAACACAGCTTCGACTCTGTAACCGGGTTATTCCCCGTTAACTCACTTTACCTGCGGGTTTCGTGCGCTGTAACGGGGAAAAAACCAGTTAGCACGTGCGAGCCTCTCCATGCGCACACAGTCTCGACTTTGTAACCGGGTTTTTCCCTGTTAACTCACGTTACATGCGAGTTTCGCATGTTGTAACGGGGAAAAAACCAGTTAGCACGCGCGAGGCCACCCGATTCGCACACAGCTTCGTCTCTGTAACCGGGTTATTCCCCGTTAACTCACTTTACCTGCGAGTTTCGCGTGCTGTAACGGGGAAAAAACCAGTTAGCACGCGCGGGGCCTCCCGATCCGAACACAGTCACGACTCTGTAACCAGGTTTTACCCTGTTAACTCACCTAACCAGCGAGTTTCACCCGCTGTAACGGGGAAAAAACCAGTAATCTCGCGCGAGCAACCCCGTCATTGTAGATCTGAGACGTCAGAATGAACGTCTCAGCGGCTCAATGCGGCGCGAGCGGGGCTGAGACTTCGGAAATCGACGTCTCGAACCTAAAAGTGCGCAGACTCCACTGCATTAAATAAGCCTCTCGATAATCGCTTTAATCTCGCGAATATCGGATAATTGCGATGCATCCTTCTCTGTGAACCTCTCTAGCAGCAGCTTGACGAAGTTCGCACCATAGTCGTGCATCAACACGCCATAGAAGCATTTTTCCACAAAAGCTTCACGATCAGTATCACCAGCAAATGCCCGAATCAAGTCTGGATCACAGTCGAACAGATCAAACAGAATGGGCGGATATTCATACTCGAGTGGAGCGATGCTGCTGTCAGCATAGTCGATTATATAAATGTCGCCATCGCCGCTAATAATGACATTATCGGCCGTTAGATCACCATGCACGTAAATGAGCTCTGAGGTGTCGTACGCTTGCAGCAGCGCAAGCACTTGATCTCGAACTACACTGGAAAAACTGTTCCAGCGTGGATTATGCATGGCTCTTATGTATACACTAGGAAGCTCTTGCTCATTCGAGGCTGAAATATTCAGCTTGCTCATATTCAACCTGAGCTGTCGCACAAATTCCATTCGTTCGGTTTCAGCGCATGATTTCAGAGCAGCACCTGCTGCAGTCCCCTCAACATAATCCATGAGGATGTATCGAAATAGATACTTATCCTGCATGTTGGATGCCGCAATGATCCGAGGTGCATGTATCCCGAGCGCATGAGCTTTACGCATACCGGAAAGTTCTGCATGATAATCAATCTCCGTATTTAACCCCGATTCAATCGGAGCAAAGATCTTCAGTACATACGGTCCTACTTTAAAGACCGCATTGGTTCCAGGCGTTACCTGTTCGATGCTCTCCTTGCAGTCCACTCCGGTCTCTTTCAGCATGATTGCCTGAATGAGCGGTGCGAATGCAGGTATAGATTGATATACATTTCCCCATGAACCCCAGTCCGTTATCTCCTCCTGAAATAGATGCATCAAGTCCTGTCCGCCTTTCTCTACAAGATGAAAACATGACTTAGTCAGCTGCATAATCCATAATGAGACAGTGTGGATTCATTTTCAATGGAATTTATAGAATATAGTTAAATTCGCTAGAGTTAATATAGATATGAAACGCATGAGTTCGCACTGTAAGTCAAGAAGCGATGCTGGAGGATGAGCTATTCTTGTAATAGGAGGTGAGGATATGGAACGATGGGAGAAGATTCAAGCTGTACAGCAGATGCAGGATTATATTCATACCCATTTGAAGGAAACGATCACGCTGAAAATGCTGGCAAGAGCAGCAAACTATTCACCTTGGCACTCAGCCAGAATATTTAAAGAACTGACAGGTAAAGCGCCTTTCGATTATATAAGAGCTCTTCGTCTGTCGCATGCGGCCATGATGCTTCAAGAGAGAGAGGCACGAATCGTGGATGTCGCATTTGACTTCGTATTTGGCTCCCACGAGGGCTTTACGAGAGCATTTTCGAAGCAATTTGGAGTATCTCCTCTGTATTACAGCAAGCATACTCCGGACATTAAGCTGTTTATTCCTAGTCGTATCCATGAAGACTACCTTACTATGCACGGAGGAGAGATAAAGATGAGCGAACAGAAGAAGGCAAGCACTGTGTTTGTTCAAGTCGTTGATCGACCGGCAAGAAAAGTGATTCTGAAACGGGGCATGAAGGCTGCAGAATACTTTGAATATTGTAAAGAGGTCGGTTGTGACGTGTGGGACGTACTCACCAGTATCCAAGATGCGCTGTACGAGCCGATTGGAATGTGGATACCTGCTAATCTGCAGCCGGAGGGAACTTCCCATTATGTTCAAGGTGTGGAAATGGCGGCAGACTATGCGGAAGCAGTGCCGGAGGGATTCGAGATCATAGATCTGCCTCCATGCAAGATGATGGTATTTCAGGGTCAACCGTATGACGATGAAAAGTTCAGCGAAGCTATCGGTGAATTGTGGAGTACGATGAACACCTATAATCCTGAGCTATATGGTTTTGAGTGGGCAGATGAAGACGCACCGCGATTCCAGCTCGCACCGCTGGGATACCGAGGTTATATAGAGGCTAGACCGGTAAGACCGCTAGTCAAATAAGAAGCAGCCGCAATTGTCAGAATACTGACTGTTGCGGCTTTTCTATTTAAGGTAAACCAAATTTAGTAATACCTAAAATGGTGGTAAGGTATTTTTTAAACATTTTCAGAGAAAAGTATTGTCATGAACATAAAGAAGAGTTATAATCCATACTACACTTATCGGAATATAGGAATTAAATCCGTTTGTTGGTATATACACCATTAGGGGGCGCACTATGAATAGATTGTGGAGTAAACGATTGTTGATTATCAGCGTATTGAGCATAATGACCATTATAGCCGCAGGCTGCTCAGCAGGCAAATCTGCAGGGGGTACGGCTCCAGCAGGAGCGAATTCGCTTGAGACGATTAAGCAGAATGGCAAGATGGTTATCGGGATGATGGGCACTTATCCGCCATACAACTTTATGAATGAACAGAAGCAGATTGACGGATATGATGCGGATATTGCTCGCGAAGTCGCGAAGCGGCTCGGTGTGGAAGCAGAGATCGTGACAGGTGAATTCTCCGGTCTGATTGAAGGATTGCAGCGCAATAAATTCGATGCGTTAGTCAGCCAAGTAACGATTACAGAGGATCGCAAGAAATCGATGGATTTCTCGGACCCGTATATTAAGAATGCGGTGAGTGTTGTCGTGAAGGCCGACAATAATGAGATTAAATCCGTTGATGATTTTAAAGGGAAGAAAATAGGCGTTGGATTAGGCACGAATGATGAGAAGTATTTGCGTGATGTTGTGCAGCCTAAGGTCGGAGAGTTTGAGATTGTGACTTACAACGATGTATTCACATCTCTGATGGACTTGAACACAGGGCGAATCGACGCTACCATTAACAACCTCTTTGCCTTGAAGCCGCTGGCCGATAAGAACAATATGCAGATCAAAACAGTTGGAGAGCCGATTAAAGAAGACGTTGCTGGTATAGCGATCCGCAAGGATCAGCCTGAATTGCTTGCAGCGATCAATAAGGCGCTTGCTGATATGAAGGCGGATGGCACACTGGCGAGCATCCATCAAAAATGGTTTGGTGTTGCTCCAACACTGTAATATACTAATGTAAGTTAAGATGCGGCGATAGCGTTCATGATCTGTTGGTTTTAAGCGAAACAGAGCAGCGCTGTCGTCGCTTGTATTGTTTAATTAGGGGGAACGGAGCATTATGGATCTCGTGTTAGAAAACCTCGGATTTTTATTACAGGGGGCTTACTTGACGCTCAATTTGACGGTGGTATCGATGTTTTTTGGACTGTTGATCGGTCTATTTGTCGCCATCGTTCGATTGAAAGCAAGTAAGCCTTTTCGGCTGCTTGCTCAATTTTACGTGTCGATCATTCGCGGGACGCCGATTATCGTGCAGGTATTTATTATTTATTTTGGACTGCCGGATTATGGGATCAATCTGAACCCCATTACGTCGGCCTATATAGCATTAAGCATCAATGTGGGTGCTTATTTGTCTGAGACGTTCCGCGGGGCGATCCTTTCAGTGCCGAAGGGGCAATGGGAAGCGGCAGCATCGCTTGGCCTGTCGCCGTGGCAGGTGATGAAGCGCGTGGTGCTGCCGCAGGCTGCGCGCATCGCCATTCCGCCGATGGGGAATACGTTCATCGGCATGCTGAAGGAAACGTCGCTCGTCTCCTTCGTGACGGCGACGGAGCTGCTGCGATCTGCGCAGCTGCTAATCGCGCAGTACTATGTGGCGATGCCATTTTACATCGCGATCGCCATCATGTACTGGATCATGAGCACAGGGTTCTCAGCCATATTAAGCCGTATCGAAAAGAAACTGGCTAAGGCTTACTAGGATACGAAGGGGAGTGCGGTTATATCATGATTGCTGTTACGGACTTACAGAAGAAATTCGGCACACAGCTAGTGCTTGACCATATTAACATGACGGTGAAGGAAGGAGAGATCGTCGTTCTGCTCGGCCCAAGCGGCTCAGGCAAGAGCACCTTGCTCCGCTGCCTGAATGGATTGGAGCTGCCTGACGGGGGAGAGATTCAAGTCGGTACGACAGTCTGGAATGCTAGCACGAAGTCTAAGGAACGCAAGGCGGCGCTGAAGCAAGTTCGCGCTCACACCGGGATGGTATTTCAGCAATTCAATCTATTCCCGCAGATGACGGTGCTTGGAAATGTGATCGAGGCTCCCATCACGGTAAAAGGGATGTCGAAGGCGGATGCGGTTGCCATTGCGGAACCCTTGCTGTCCAAGGTCGGGCTTCTAGAGAAGAAGGATGAGCATCCTTCTCGTCTATCAGGCGGGCAGCAGCAGCGGGTAGCAATTGCGCGCGCATTGGCGATGCAGCCTGATATCATGCTGTTTGATGAACCGACATCAGCGCTTGATCCTGAGCTGGTAGGCGAGGTGCTGAAGGTCATGAAGGAGCTTGCGACGGAAGGCATGACGATGATCGTCGTGACGCATGAGATGAAATTTGCCCGCGAGGTGGCGGATCGCATCGTGTTTATGAGTGACGGTCGAATCGTAGAAGAGAACGACCCAGAGTCGTTCTTTAGCGCGCCATCGACAGAGCGGGCGCAGCGATTCCTGCGCCAATTATCGCAGGAGGAATAGAGACGTTAAGTAGCAAGACCACCGATTATCCCATGTGGATGCTCGGTGGTCTTGTTTGTTGTTGCATGGAATTCACGATTAACGCAGCAGACGCAGCCCATTCAAGATGACGAGAATGGTACTTCCTTCGTGCCCAACTACACCTAGTGGAAGCGGGATGTTCGCGATGAAGTTCGAAGCGATCAAGCAGATGATGACGATCGCTGCAAAGACAATGTTCTGTGTCACGATGGACTTCATCCGTCTGCCAAGATGGATCGCAAAGCTGATCTTATTCAGATCATCGTTCATGAGCACGAGGTCGGCGGTTTCGAGCGCAGCGTCAGAGCCTGCGCCGCCCATTGCAATCCCGACTGTCGCTGTTGCAAGCGCAGGCGCATCATTCACGCCGTCGCCTACCATGGCGACACTGCCGAATTCCTCCTTAAGCTCCTTAATAATGCGGAGTTTATCTTCCGGCAGCAGCTCCGCATATACGCGGTCGATGCCTGCCTCCTCAGCGATCGATTGAGCGGTAAGCTTCTGGTCGCCGGTTAACATAGCGACCGTAACGCCCAAGCCGCGCAGCTTCGCGATCATCGGCACGACCTCCGGCCGGATGCGATCTTGCAGGGCGAGCGCTCCAACGATGCGCCCTTCCTGCTCGAGAATGACGACTGTCTTGCCATGCTCCTCCAGTCGATGAATGTCTGCGGCAGCGCCTTGCTTCTCGAGTTCAGCGGTGAACAGCGCTGGCTTGCCAATCGTCCACATCAAGCCTCGTACGTTAGCCTGCACCCCGCGGCCGGTCAAGGCCTGGAAGTCGGAGCAGCGCTCTGAATTCAATCCGCGCTGCTCCGCTTCCTTCACAATCGCTCGCGCGATCGGATGCGTGGACAACGCTTCGATAGCAGAAGCGATGGCCAGCACTTCTTCTTCGCTCTCGCTGCCGAAAGTCACAATATCGGTAACCGCTGGCTTACCCAGTGTCAGCGTACCGGTCTTATCGAAGGCGATAACCTTAACGCCTCCGAGATTCTCCAGATGCGCGCCGCCCTTGAAGAGCAGGCCTTTGCGCGCACTGTTGGATATGGCCGACAGCATCGCAGGCATAATGGATGCGACAAGGGCGCACGGAGATGCGACGACGAGAAAGACCATAGCCTTGTAGAATGTGTCAGTCCAGCTCCATCCGAGCAGCCAAGGCGGAAGTAGAATTAATAAGATCGTAACCGCAACGATAGCCCGTGCATAGATGCGCTCAAAGCGCTCCATGAATTTCTGAGACTTCGGCATCTCGCTCTGCGCATCTTGCACGAGACGAATAATCTTGGCAAACAGCGTAGATTCGCTGGAAACCGTTACTTCGATATACAGAGCGCCTTCACCGTTCAAAGTACCAGCGAATACTTCGTCGCCAGGCGCTTTATCGACAGGTATACTTTCACCTGTAATGGAAGCCTGATTGACAGAGGAGGCACCTTCTTTCACTGTACCGTCTGCGGGGATCCGTTCGCCATTTTTCACAATTACGATGTCGCCTACCGCCAAGTCCTGAACCAGTACAGTTTCTTCAACTCCATTCGAGAAACGGATTGCTGTTTCAGGCTTCAGATCGATCAAGGCCGAGATGTCTCGTGAGCTGCGCTCTATAGTCAACGTCTCAAGGGCTCCGCTCAGGGAGAAGATGAAGATCAGCACAGCTCCTTCCGTCCAGTATCCAATAGATGCGGCTCCGATTGCAGCGGCGAACATGAGCAGGTTTACATCTAGATCCTTTTCATGAATGAGTGTTTCTAAGCCTTCCTTCGCCTTGGCATATCCTCCAATGATGTAAGCGAGGACGAAGAATGTGATTCCTGCAGCAGGATATCCTGAGTGCAAGAACCAGCCGATCGCAGTAAGCAGGCCTCCTGCAAGTGCTGCGATGAGCTCTCCGTATTGAGCAATCCATGAGTGCTGCTTGCCGCTAGTGGAAGTTGGAGATGATTGTGACTGAGATTGAGACTTGGTTTCTGATTGCTGTTGCTGGGCAATTGCCATGATCATACGCTCCTTTCAATTGAGAATGAAAATTAATATTAGTACCCTTAAAATGCGTCATGCTGCTCCCGCGAACGGGAACAGCATGTAATGAGAATGAGTATCATTTGTTGCAGGTGTACATAATTGTTGTACAAAGGAAACTTTATTCTTAGTTGTATTATAGCATAAGGTCACAATTTAAGATATATATTTCTTGAAAAAAATTCTAATTGACATAGGTTATCATTGTCATATGCGGGCGACTGAATAAGTACTTTGTCTCTGCATTCTGCAAGCATGAAATCTTTAGCAGTTGCTTACTATTAGATATACTGGTTGTATTCGATATGCTGATTTTGAATGAGAAAAAGGGAGGGGGACGAGTATGAAAGCAGCAGTATGTGTAGATGCAGTGTATGGTGGAAATGGTGGCTTGGATACCGTGGAAGCCATGAGACGTGTTCATCGCCTAGGCTTCCGTTGGATTGAGTTATGGTCTTGGTGGGATCGTGACATCGAACAGATTCGGTCGGAGGCAGTCAAGCTTGGCGTAGGTATTCACGCGATCTGCACTCGTTTTGTTCCGTTGACGGATTCAACACAGAGAGAAGCCTATATTCGTGGGTTGGAGGAGACTCTGGATGTTGCCGCACGTCTCGGCTGCCGTCGAGTCATAACTCAAGTCGGTCCTGAGCTAGCGGAAGTATCGAGAGCGGAACAGCATCAATCAGTCGTGGATGGTCTTAAGGCGTGTGTGCCGATGCTAGAGCGAGCGGGCGTATGTCTTGCTGTTGAGCCGTTGAATGTGAAGGTGGATCATCAAGGGTATTATTTATCTGAATCAGATGAAGCATTCGAGATCATTCGAAAGGTTGGCAGTGACCATGTAAAGCTGCTGTACGATATGTATCACCAGCTCGTGACGGAAGATGGCGGGGATATACTAGCTTCGATGTCGGACAATCTGGATCAGATCGCTTACCTGCATGCTGCGGGCTATCCTGGTCGTCATGAGCTCGACAAAGGTGAAGTGAATTACGATGAGTTGATCGAAGCGCTTCGCACCGCAGGGTATAATGATATGCTGACATTGGAATATATGCCTCGGCCTGGGCAGGATCCAACAGATGGGCTGCGCCGCTTCAGTGAGGCGTATGCTTGGATGCTTCCTTCGTCATAAAATGAATGACAAAAGCCGAGTTCCTATGGCATATAGGTTCTCGGCTCTCTTTGGTTATAAAAATTTACGTGATACCTTCTTGCCGTCATACGTGAACAGCACGCTCTTCTCCTCAACCTTCGATTCGAGATGCACGGACTTGCCCCACAGTGTGTAAACGTAAGGCAGCGTGCGCTCTAAGTACTTAAGATCCAGCTCCATGCCTTCATATTGATGCTTCAAGTACATCTCGCCCGTGCGCTGATAGTCGCCGTCCTGCACAACCAAGTAAGGAAATCCGCCGTTTACCCGTGCATACACCAGTTGATCGCGAATGTTCTCCCACGACTTGTCGGTAATCTTCCACTCAGGTCCCTTCTTCTCGAAAATGTACAGGTCCAGCTTATCCGTCAATTCCTTCGTCAAATAGTTGCGAATAAACGACTGATCCGAGTCAAACTCTCGGACCTCGAATATTTTGGCGCGCCCTTGCCCAGATTCGCGTCCAAGCCGCTCCTGTTCCAACTTACTCGGCTTATTCCAACGCTCCTCGATATCCTCGAATATTTTCAAGCCGAGATAGTACGGATTGAGACTGTGACGCGACGGCTGCACGACGGATGAGTTCAGCTTAGCGTACTCGATAGCTTCGTCGGTCGTGAGGTCGAGCTCCCGAATGATGCGCTGATGCCAGTAGGAGGCCCAGCCTTCGTTCATGATCTTCGTTTCGAGCTGCGGCCAGAAGTAGAGCATCTCTTCGCGCAGCATGGACATGATGTCGCGCTGCCAATCCTCGAGCACAGTTGAGAATTCCTGAATGAACCAGACCAGATCCTTCTCAGGCTCCGGCGGGAATGGGCATTCTGAGGCATCGCTGCGACTGCTGCTATTTGCGGCCTGAGCGGTACTATCCATGTTCCACAGATCGTCGTAGAGACCAGGCGCTTTCGGCTGATTATCTTTCAGCTCACGCGTTTTCAACTCCATGTATTGCTTCTTATCCAGCTTGCGAGGTCGGTGAAGCTGAGGGTCCACATGCTCTTGAATCGCGAGCACCGCATCGATGAAGCTCTCGACAGCTTGCGCTCCGTATTCGAGCTCATAGTTCGATACCCGTTCAGCGGTTGCAGACATGCTCTCGACCATGCTGCGGTTGGTGTTGGAGAAGCGGTAGTTATTTTTGAAGAAATCGCAGTGGGCGAGTACATGGGCTACGATCAGCTTGTTCTGAATGAGGGAATTGCCTTCCAGCAGAAAGGCATAGCAGGGGTCGGAGTTGATGACGAGCTCATAGATTTTACTGAGTCCGAAATCGTATTGCATTTTCATTTTATTGAAAGTTTTTCCAAAGCTCCAGTGATGGTACCTCGTAGGCATGCCGTACGCGCCAAATGTATAAATGATGTCCGCCGGACAGATCTCATACCGCATCGGGTAGAAATCGAGGCCGAATCCAGAAGCAATCTCCGTAATCTCATCGATCGACCGTTCCAACTGCCGCATATCGTCTTGATTCATATCATGATCCCTCCGTGCCCATAATGCGTTTCTTACCATATGTATGCGGATAAGAAGTGGAAATGAACAATATGGGACTGTTGTATTATCTTCCACCTACATGTTCCGGTCAAAAAAAGGGTATGAAAATCGACTTGACTAACGATGAAATTCAAGATAAGATTCTAATCAGTAATTTAGTAAATTAGTAAATTAGTAAAAAAGAAGAGGTGATAAGATGTTAACACCTACTACGTTTAAGCATAAGCCTGTTGTTGTGTCAGAAAATTATGGGAATGTTGACGGGCGGTTGGCCAGAAACACGGATGCAAAAGGTCTTTCCTTGGGATTGACCCAGTGGAACGATGGAGGGAAGGTTGATATTTCGGCCAAGGTATGGAGATACACGGAAGAAAAGGAGTCAAGACAATCGGAGGAACTGCCTCTCCATCGTGTGCTTGATTTGTCCATTCTGATCTGTCGGACGCTGGCTCATTTTCAAGAAGCTTATCGATATGAGCACTTATATGATCCGCAGCAGCCGGTAATCGATCGCATTGCTCTTCAAGGCGATGCCATGATTGTAGCGGTTTCTATGGACAATGAAAAAATTAATGAAGATATTAAGCTGTTCAGCCAAGTTTTGAACGATGATGATGAAATGATCAGCGAACGCCTGCGCGCGTTATCCCAAATTCTTAACGATATGGGGTATTAAAATGTTTGCGAATCGATATGTTCGAACGATTATCCTCTCCCGGGTGCTGCTGCAGCTGGGAATATGGATCCGGAATTATGCCGTCCTTCTGTATGTTTCCGAATTGACGCATAATAATCCGGTTGATGTATCACTGATTTCGGTTGCGGAATTTGCACCGATCTTTTTATTTGGCCTGATTGGCGGGACCTTTGCCGACCGTTGGCGGCCGAAGAGAACGATGGTATGGAGCGATTTGTTGTCCGGCTTGTCCGTCGGAGCCGTGCTGCTGGCGGTCATGAATGGCGGCTGGGTTGCACTTCTGATCGGATCCTTTGTCTCTGCCAGCTTGTCGCAATTTTCTCAGCCTTCGGCGATGAAACTGTACAAGCGGCATGTGCCTGTTGAACAATTGCAGGGCGTCATGGCGATGTCTCAAACGCTGGTCGCTGTCTTTATAATGCTGGGGCCGGTTATCGGTACGTTTATTTTTATTAAGTTTGGTATTAACGTTTCTCTGATTTTGACGGCAGCGATGTTCCTTGGTTCTTCCTTCATCTTATCGACCCTTCCTCGTGATGAGGAGGAACCGAAGACAGGGAAAGCAGGCGGCTTCATCAAGGAGTTGACGGATGGACTACGCTATATTGGGTTTAATAAGTCCTTAAGAACGCTGAGTATGACATTCTTGGCAGTCGGCTTGGCATCTGGCTTGACTCAGCCGCTTCATATTTTCCTTGTCATCGAGAATTTGGGGCGGGATAAACAATTTCTGCAATGGCTCGTGATGGCCAATGGGGCAGCCATGCTGGTAGGCGGAGCCGCAATTATCGCGGTCGCCAAGAAGGCGAAGCCACAGTTATTACTGTTGGTCGGTTTACTTGTCAATGCCTTCTGTACAGTTAGTATGGGTGCGTCAAAGCAAATCTGGCTGACCATCGTTTTGCTCGTGATCAGCGGATTGTTCTACCCTTGTATTCAAAGCGGAATTCAGACGCTTCTTGTGCGAAACACCGAAGGGGCGTTTATTGGCCGGGTATCAGGAGCGATTACGCCTATTTTTATGGGAATGATGGTGGTCGGCATGTTCATCTCCGGCTATCTGAAAGATACGTTTTCCTTACTTGGAGTATTTACGGCGAGTGGTGTGCTAGTGGTTATCGGTGCGCTTTTTCTGCTCCCTATTGTAGTTAAAAAGAGTAGTAAAGCCGAGGCAGGTCCGACAGCATGACAGGCAAGGAGGAGAAAAATAATGCAAGAACAAAAAGATTTTTATTTGTCACCTGAGAGACAATTAACAGATGCAGAAAAAATGCTGGTCTGGAAAAAGCCGGCATCTCATAAGACTAGCGAGGAAGAACGGCGCATTAGTCAGGAAGTAAAGCGGAACTGGAACCGCGGGGAAATGAAAATTACCAACATTCTGTTAGAAGGGGATGCCGGTTCCGGCAAAACCCAATTAGCGAAAGCATTATCAGCTAATTTCGGGTTGCCCTATACGAAAGTGACCTGCTTTGCGGATATGGATAAATCGGATATTATTGGCGCTATTTTGCCGGTAATTTCTTCTAATCAATTAGAGAAACTGGACCCTGTAGAGCGTAGCGTTCTCAAAGCTCTATATGAAAGCGATGGTTTTCAAAGCACGACAGAAATTTTAATGGAAGCATTGGGGCTTACGCAGGAGCAAGCAGCATTAAAGATGAAGCAATTGCTGAAGCTTGCTGAGGAACAGACTAACGGTGAAGCTGTGGAGTACCGCTTTTACCCATCGGAGATCGTCAGAGCCTATCAAAAAGGGTATCTTCTCGAAATTCAAGAACCTAACGTGATTCGGGATGCCGCGGTACTCATGACGCTAAACTCTGCGCTCGAACTGGATGGCAGCATTAATCTTCCTACTGAAATTATTCGCAGACATCCGGACTTCATTGCGGTCATTACAACCAATCGAAGTTATGCAGGTGCGAGGCCGCTCAATGAAGCGTTTCGGGACAGAGTCCAACACTCGGAGAAGATGGATCTGCCCAATAAAGAAGTTATGGTTGAACGAGCAAAAGTTAAAACCGGTTATCAGGATGAAAAGGTACTGAGCGTGTTGGCAGATACGATTATGATTTTGGATTCAACAGCCCGGGCCAATGCGATCAAGGGTGTGGCGGGCATGCGTTCCTTATTCTACTGGACAGATGCAGTTGCAGGAGGAGCCTCGGCCAAAGAGTCTCTGTATCATAAGGTCATCTACAAAATAACTACGGATTCAGAGGAAATCAGAATTTTGGAGGAAGCACTCGAAAAGCATGGTCTGATTACCAGTTTAGAAACTGTGACGAGTGAGGTAAAAAAAAACGAGAATCTCGCGATGATGCCATAGAAATCAAGCCATGGGGGGATATAGACGCCACTGCCGTTGATAATGAGAACATTGAAGATGATAAGGCGGTCACACTAAAAAAGTCTATCGATAGTGAAGAAAGCTCTTCCCGTGTATCCGATGACTCAACTAACATGAGAAGTACAGATACCGAAGAAGATGGTTCTCCGCAATATCATCAGGCCAACCCCGAACCCATGTCTGAAGAGGCAATACAACAAGAGCGCGATTTTCGTAAAAAGCTTAATCAGGCCGCAAGAGTGATAGTGTCCGAATCCATTCATGATAGAGTAAAGCTTATCGTTCACCGTCCGGATTACGATCAGGAACTCCAAGCGGAATATGTCCGTCTAAGCAAGGAGCTTATGCCAGTCGTCCAGGAAATTGCCCGAAAGACCCTTCCGCTACTGGAACATGAGACGTCTTCCGAATTTGAGCGAAATCGTTATTATGGTAGTAAGTTTCAGGCAGACAACGTGGCGTACAGGGATTATAGGTATTTTTCCAAAAAACGGCCTCCATCCGAATCCCCTTCACTTGTGGTTGGACTAAGGGTTGATGAATCTGCATCGATGTCAGCCTTTGGGAGATTGGAAGCGGCCAAACGGGCAGTCATTGCGGTGTATGAATTTTGTCAAATATGCAATATACCTGTATTAATCTATGGCGATACTGCGGATGTTTCTAAAATGGAACAAATGTCGATCTTTGCCTATGCTGACTTCGATAAACCGGATGCTGACGATCGATTCAGGCTGATGCGGATTCAGGCTCGGAGCAATAATCGGGATGGAATGGCCCTTAGAATTATGGGGGAACGGCTAGCTGTTTCACCAGAGCAGACCAAGCTGTTGATTAGCATTAGTGATGGACAGCCCAAAGCAATGGACAATTATACTGGAAGGTATGCCGTCACAGATATGCAGCAGACAATTGAGGAATATGAACGGAAAGGCATTACCTTCCTTGCGGCTGCAATCGGCCAAGATAAGGATGTCATTAGTGAGATTTATGGTCAAGAAAGATTTTTGGACATTACGAAATTACGTGAGTTCCCTGCAAAATTAGTTCGGATTATTGCTCGGTATTTGTAATCCTGAGCCCGTCAATTGATACATTGGCGGGTTTTGTGATTCATTAGATCTAATCAATAACAGATTTGACTAGCAGTAAAATTCAAGATAAGATGAAACCGTCGTTTAGTAAATTAGTAAATTGATAAACGGAATGAGGGAATGAAGATGAATATACCTACAACGTTAAAACATAAACCTGTTGTTGTGTCTGAAAATTATGAGAAGATTGACGGACGAACGGCCGGGAACACGGACGCGAAAGGTCTTTCCCTGGGATTAGCCCAGTGGAACGATAGAGGCAAGGTCGATATTTCGGCCAAGGTATGGAGATACACGGGTGAAAAATGGTCAAGACAATCGGAGGAGCTGCCTCTCCATCGTGTTCTTGATTTGTCCATTCTAATTTGTCGGTCTTTGGAACATTTTCGCGAAGCCTATCGTTACGAAGATTTATATGACCCGGAAAAGCCCGTTATCGACCGGGTTGGTTTGCAGGGGGATGCCATGACCGTAGCTATATGTACGGACAATGAGAGAATTAATGAAGATATTAAGCTGTTCAGCCAAGCGCTGAGCGACGATGATGAAATGATCGGCGAGCGTTTGCGCATGTTATCCAGAATATTAAAGGATATGGGATATTAAAATGTTTTCTGATCGATATATTTGCCGGCGAGAACATCTCTCGACCGGTTTTTTGTTGTCTTGGAAGATGTGTGGGGCAAATTAGGAAATCAAGTTATATACCCCTATTCCCGCTAACAATCTCCTCCGCCGCCTTCTTAATATGCTCATTGCGAGTCTGCAAGAAGCGCTTCATATAGTTCTTCAAGAACATTGCATCTGCAAGCTTGCCCATATAGCCGAGCGGAGAAGTGTAATCGAAGGTATCGAGCATCATCGTCCCGCCATGCTGCGGAATAAACTCGTGAACATGCCGAAATCGCTTAAACGCTCCTGACACCATTTCATCAACGAAGTAGTTCGGGGCCTCCATCTCTGTTATCTTAGCCGTTAAATGCTGACGAATACCGAAATGAACGGCTTCCCAAGTCACAGTCTCATGCAGCTCAATTAATCCGCTCGTTCTTCCCGCTATTGCGCGCTCACGCGTCTGAGATGTGGATTCCATATGAATATCAATACTTCTAGCCAGGTCAAAACAGATCTGAATAGGAGCATGAATGTGAATGGATGTATGTATAGTAGGCATATCTTGTACTCCTTTTAGCAAAACACAATTCTCTATCTATTATAACGTCTTATGTCCGCTGGTGTTTGTAAATCGAGTTCTCTTCTTGACAGGTTTGATGGGGCAGGAAATTGGTGGGAACGCAAAGAATTGATTATAGTTATACGAACTATTATTTCAACTCAGAATGAGAGGATGTTACCGCGTGAGGGATGACGTACTGATCGAGATTCTAAGCAAATATGGAGTTCATGAACCGAAGATTACATTTATTAGACACAACGAAAATAGAACTTATAAAGTCGAAGATCCGAATAGCGGAGCCGCGTACTTATTTCGTATTCATCAATCCTTGAAAGAGAATATGGTCGATCTTCAGCATACGTACAGCGGTATATTAAGTGAACTAGAGATGCTGCAGGATATGGCAGACCAAACCAACCTTATCGTTCAGACGCCCATTCGCAATTGCGACGGAGAATATATCACAAAGCTTCAATACCGTGACAAGGAGGTTTGCTGCTCCCTGCTCACTTGGATTGAGGGGGAGATTCTGAACAAGGATGACGTATCTGATGACATTTTGGTGAGGAAAATAGGGGCTAAAATAGCGGAACTCCATCGTTTCTTCCAAAGTTACCATCGCGTGAAGCCTGAGACAAGACCGCACTATGATACCGAGAGCAACATCGTAATGCTTCATAAGATTCACCGCGGTGTCGAGTTGGTGTTATTTCCACCTTCCGATTATGCAATTGTGGAGAAGACGATGCATGCGATTAATGCTCAACTCGAAGCTCTAGGTCGTTCAGAGGAACAATGGGGGATCATCCATGCTGATTTGGCAAAGAACAATATACTCTTGACCCCTACAGGAGATATCAGCTTTATTGACTATGGCTTCTTTGGATACGGATATTATGCTATGGATGTTGCCATGGGAGCATCAATGGTTCCGGCTGATAAGAGAGATGCACTGCTCGAAGGGTATTATGGTCAGCGCCAATTAAGCGATGCAGATCTAACGGTAGTGGAGGGACTCATACTTGTAAGTATTTTCGGTTATTATGCATTTCAAATGGAAAATGAGGATGTACATCCGTGGATGCGTGAGCGTATGCCGCAATTATGCGCCAAACGTTGCATGCCATTCCTATTGGGAGAACGAATATTTTATCAATTTTAGTCCGTACTCTGTATATTTCAGCAGTGCAAGGCCGTAGGATAGGTTCCTGCGGTCTTGTTTTATGGTGAAATGAGGTTCTACTAATACCGGAAAAATAATATTCTTAAGATAAGTATATTTGTATATTCAAATTTAAATGTGTTGCGCTTGAAGGGCTGTGCTCGATCAATTACGTATTATAAGTAAATAGTTTGTAAAAAGTTATACGTAAAGATTACGATATTGAAACCTTTTACTAACCTTTTGACGCATTTCTTTAGTTGTACGCCTTGGTATTAATAGGTATAATTTATTATATAACCCAACTAGATTGATGGTTTAAGGTGGGTTTTTGAGTGCAACAGCAATGCGATCTAGTGAAAAGGGGCAATGAACGAATTGGTACAGAATATTATTAACTTCTTTATGGATTTTGGTGCTTGGGGCTTAGCAATTCATTCGTTCGTTGATGCCATAATATTTCCAATACCTGCATTTGTACTTCAAGTGTCGTTAAGCTTGTTGGATCCTTCGAATGCGCTGTGGTTGGCGACGATTGGGTATATCGCCTGCTTAATGGGAACTCCAATCGGATATATGATCGGCAGATTGTTAGGCGAAAAGGTGCTTCGCAAGCTGCTTAAGCAAGAGTGGATCGACAGCGCTACGAAGATGTTTAAGAAGAACGGCGAGGCTGCAATTCTCATCGGGTCATTCACACCGATACCTTTCAAGGTGTTCACGATCCTGTCGGGCAGCATGAAGTTTCCGCTGTGGAAGCTTATGGCCTATGCAGCATTCGGCAGAGCGGTGAAGTTCTATGTGGTCGGCGGTTTAATCTATTTGTACGGTCGGGCAGCTGAAGGCATGGTTAAAAATGTGTCCATCTATATCTTTTTAATAGCGGTTCCGATCTTGTTGATAGTCGTGTACACCAAGAGGAGGATGGCAAGTCGAAAGATCAAGCAGAGTGAACCTGACCAGCCTGTCTAGTATATATTGAAATGTAACATGTCGTGTGTAAATCTTTCTGATTTGTGGAACAATAATCCATGAATAGGAGGGATGCATTGTGGCGCGCGGCAGACGCAGAATATACAGTGATAAATCTCAAGAGGTCTTAATTGCGTTTTTATTTGGAGCACTGTTATTAACTTGCTTGTTAGTATTGAAGATTATTGAACTTCTGAATAAATCAAGAGACTTCTTATATGGGCTGACATTGTTGGAATGGGCGGTAGTATTTTTGTTCATACTACTGACCGTCTATGGGCTTATGAAGTATCGAGGCATTATCAAGCGGCGCCAGGAGGAAGCGGAACGCAGCGATGAGCTGCAACTTGCTGTAAGGGCTATAGACGAATGGCGTCACTTGGATTCTCGTGAACGTTTGATGGAGCTGGATCCGTATGTTTTTGAGCAATATGTCGCCCAATTATTCGTGCTTATGGGATATCGAAATGAGGCCACTGATCCAGTAGAAGATGGCGGCAAGGATATTCTCCTTCGTAAGGGCAGTGTGCAGTATCTGGTCGAATGCAACCTAGGAGACGGCACCGAGATTGGCCTTATGGACGTAGAGGATTTATCTTCACGTCTTGCTGAGCTGGGCTTAAAACAAGGATTTTACGTTACGGCAGGCCATTTCTCGGCTCAAGCCATGGACTATGTGCGGAACAAACCAATAACGTTAGTTGATGGAGCGACCTTGTACAAATGGATCCAAATGTACGCTAGTGATATTTGAGCGTAGTGATATGATGAAACTCCAGTTCCGCGAATGTGCTGCGGTACTGGAGTTTTTTGTGTTATGCGCTGGCGCTGAGGGGGAGCTTGGCGCGGTGTGAGTGAGAGGGCGAGCTAGTTGCGCTACGCTGCGCTGGTACTGTAACGGGTTTTTACCCCGTTACAGCGCCGGGAGGCGCCTGTTGGAGCGGGATAGCGGGTAAAAACCGCGTTACGCGAGTGCGAGGGGAGCGCGTAAGAGGAGCCGCGCAGTCTGTAACAGGTTTTTACCCCGTTACGGCGCTGGGATGCGCCTGTCGGAGTGAGATAGCGGGTAAAAACCGTGTTACACGCGCGCGAGGGGAGCGCGAAAGAGGTGAAGCGCGCCCTGTAACAGGTTTTTACCCCGTAACAGCGCCGGGAGGCTCCTGTTGGAGTGAGATAACGGGTAAAAAACGTGTTACGCGCGTGCGAGGGGAGCGCGAAAGAGGAGCCGCGCAATCTGTAACAGGTTTTCACCCCGTTACGGCGCTGGGAGGCGCCTGTCGGAGTGAGATAACAGGTAAAAACCGTGTTACGCGTGCGCGAGGGGTACGTGGAAGATTTGCCGCGCACTCTGTAACAGGTTTACCCCGTTACGGCGCCGGGAAGCGCCAGTTGGAGTGAGATAACGGGTAAAAACCGTGTTACGCGTGTGCATGGGGAGCGCATCAGAATCGCCGCGCAGTCTGTAACAGGTTATTACCCCGTTACAGCGCCAGGCGGCGCCTGTCGGAGTGAGATAACGGGTAAAAACCGTGTTACGCGTGCGCATGGGGAGCGCGTGAGAGGAACCGCGCAGTCTGTAACCGGTTTTTACCCCGTAACAGCGCCGGGAGGCGCCTGATGGAGTGGGATAGCGGGTAAAAACCGTGTTTCGCGCGCGCGAGGGGAGCGCGAAAGAGGAGCCGCGCGTTCTGTAACCGGTTTTTACCCCGTTACGGCGCCGGGATGCGCCTGTCGGAGTGAGATAACGGGTAAAAACCGTGTTACACGCATGCGAGGGGAGCGCGTAAGAGGAACCGCGCGCTCTGTAACCGGTTTTTACCCCGTAACAGCGCTGGGATGCGCCTGTCGGAGTGAGATAACGGGTAAAAACCGTGTTACGCGTGCGCATGGGGTGCGCATCAGAATCGCCGCGCAGTCTGTAACCGGTTTTTACCTCGTAACAGCGCTGGGAGGCGGCTGCTGGAGTGAGATAGCGGGTAAAAACCGTGTTACACGCGTTTGAGGGGATCGCGGAAGAGGAGCTGCACGTTCTGTAACAGGTTTTTACCCCGTAACAGCGCTGGGAAGCGCCAGAAGCGTACCGGAGGTTGTCATCTAACTAAACAAGCGCATCCTGTCGATATAGCTTCTATTTACCTCGTACAGCTTAGTGCGCTTCTCACCTTTGCCACCTGGAAGCAAGCTGCCGTTCCTAAGCATGCTGTGCAGAATAGAATAGGCCTTGTCTATACTAACCTTAAGCAGTTCGCATACGTCATGAGGTTGAATCTTGCGATTCAAGCTTAAGGCGTAACGCAGCACCTCGCGTTCCAACAATTCCGATGTATCAGCAAGCTTTGAGGGCTCACCACTGATCCAGCTCCCTAGAAACTGCTGCAGCAGCTGTTCACACATACGAGGTTTCTCCTCCACATCATCGCAGGAGAAGCGAAGAATTCGCCAGCCGTCTATGACAAGATGATTTTGACGAATGAGCGAGTCTGAGAACTGCCATCGTGAAGCCTTTGCTGAATGTGTTCCATAACCATCGATCTCGATGGCTAGCTGCAGCGGATAACGGATATAAGCAAAGTCGATAAAGCGGCTGCCATCACGAAAGTCGGCGACTTCATATTCAGGATACAGGCGATCAAAGCTTCTGAATGCAGGAAACCATACTCGCTCTAAAAATAACTTTTCCGCATAACCGTGCCCTTCCACTAGCCTCATTTTTCGATTGCCGCTGCTTAATTTGATGTGCCCCTGATACCACCTTTCATACATAGATTGAAACACTTATCCTCACACCCTTCGACTAGGTAATAAAAAAACACCGCCAACAAAGAGACCTAAAGCCTCAGGGTTAGACGGTGTGTTCTTCACAACCACTATTTAGATGAGTTCAGTGTAGCACAACCAATCTCCTAAATAAAGGGAAAAATTTCGACTTTTTTTAGATAATACCTACCATAAAACAACTGTATTTGCTTTCTGTAACGTAAAATATCGAATACGACCATGGGAAGTGAGGGGGGGCGCTAAATAACCACCATTAAGCGAGCCCGAATACATGTACCAATGCGAATCCGAGTATCGATAACAGCACGGAGCCGATCAGCCCTGCTACAAAGGAACGCGTGCCTAAGCGTTTGAAGGCGACGAGATCCACATTAAGACCGAGACCCGCCATTGCCATCGCAATGAGCAGATAAGCCAACGTAACGATCATTTCAGCGACGTGTGAAGGAACGATTCCAAGAGAGTTGAATGCGCTGACGAGCAGGAATCCGACGATAAACCAAGGAATAGGCAATGATTTCAAGGTTGTTTTCGTGTGTGAATCCTTCCGCTCTGGATCCGTGCGTTTCGCCCAGAGCCCGACGAGAATGGCAACCGGTACGAGCAATGCGACACGCGTTAATTTGACGATAATCGCGATATCTACAGCCTCGGTACCGATAGGATCAGCTGCTGCTATGACATGGGCAATCTCGTGCAACGTTGCGCCTGCGAAGATACCGTAGCCAGTCGGAGATAAACCTAATACAGGGTACAAGAATGTATACGCCAACGTAAATATGGTTCCCAGTATAGCAACCAGGGCCGCACCGATCGCGGTTTCGTCGTCTTTGGCTTTGATCTCAGGCGCAATCGCAACAACTGCAGCCGCACCGCAGATAGCTGTACCGCAAGCCGTCAATATACTGAGGCGTTTCTCGACCTTGAAGTAACGTGCCAGTCCGTATACGACAGGTATGGTAAACAGGATAACGATAACAGCTATAAGAAATACTTTTGGTCCGGCATTTACAATATCTATGAGATTCAACCGCATCCCAAGGAGGATGATTCCTAGTCGAAGCAATTTCTTACTCGAATAATTGGTCCCGGCGACGAGTTGTTCAGGCAAACCAATGACTGCGCGCCAAGTGATACCGATTAGGATTGCGATGACCAATTGCCCCATAATGTTCAGAAATGGAAATCCGGCTAAGTACTTAGCCGCCAACGAGATCGCCAGCGTCAGTCCAATACCGAGTGCAAAGTCAATTCTTGCTTTACGCTGCGGTTTCACTACTTTATAATCGTTTGCATAACTCATATGAACGACATCTCCCGTATAAAACATGTAATAAGAGTCGAATAATCCAACACTCAACTTAAATTGAACTTGAATCCTTCGCTTAACCATTACTATAATGAGGATGCTTTCATAATGGAAATACCGATATACTATCTAAAGTATTAACAATACTTATGGTACAAGCTGTAAACTTTGTATTACACATCATTTGGAAGCTGACAAGCAAGAACAGGGGGAATGAGCATGATCGTCGACACACTGAAAGTATTCGTAACTGTAGTGGAGCAAAGCAACTTTTCTAGAGCAGCTAAAGTACTGAATCTGTCTCAGCCTGGGGTAAGTTTACATATTCGCAATCTGGAAAATGAATTCGGTGTAACTCTGGTGCATCGAACATCCAAATACGTTAAGATGACCGAGGCAGGCAAGATTCTATACAATTGCGCTAAAGAGATGTTGACTCGTTATGATGAAGCGAAGGAAAAGATTCACCTGCTGCGCGATGAAGTGACAGGCGCATTGAAGATTGGGGCCAGCTATACGATCGGCGAATATATACTCCCGCGATTGATTGCGGAGTTCTCGCAGGATTACCCTCATGTTGATATTCAGACGACGATAGCCAATACGGAAGACATCGCACAAGCCGTGCGCGGAGATGAACTGGATCTGGGACTTGTAGAAGGTCAAGTCGACTATCCGGATATACAAGTGAAGATGCCTTTTATGGAAGATGAAATGGTATTAGTTGCGCCGTATAATCATCCGTTATCCACGATACCGATGGTAGATCCCGACTTGCTGCAGCATCAGGTGTGGATTATGCGCGAGAGCGGTTCGGGAACAAGATCCTATTGCGAGCAATATATACAGAACTTAGAGCTTAATGTAAAACGAAGCTTCGTGTTTAGCAGCAACCAGGGTGTGAAGGAGGCGGTGATGGCGGGGTTAGGGATCGCGATATTATCTCGCTGGGTCATCCGCAGAGAGCTCGAAGCAGGCGAGCTGAGCCAATTGAACATTGCAGGACCTCGTGCAGCTAGGCAGTTTTATATTTTGCAAAGTACGAAGCATTCGTCAACTATGGCGATGAAGGTATTTCTTCAGAAGCTGCGTCAGTTGGATATTTAAATGGAATTAATCGATTAGAATCTAAATACGATCAAGCCAGTCAACGACATGTAGTGCATGTGCGATGCTGGCTTTTTTGTTGTGTTGGAAGGTACGCCGCCTCGACAATTTCTTAATAGCAAGAGTCTACTAGGCATAGGCCGAAATTACAGACAATAATATGAACATATGCCGAAGATGAAGAGGAGCGTTGATGCGTGTATGTTGAATACGACCATTCAACAATTGTACGACATCATGAACGGCAATCCGATCGAACGAAAATGGCTGCTCGTGAGCAGTTATGCGCAGGGCCATCAATGGCTCGAACAAATAACGAGACTCCATGGTCCGGTCTTCAATACTGAAGTACGGACACTTGAATCATGGGTGCAGGAGCGCAGCAGACTGATATTGGCTAGACAGAAGCTGAGCTATCTCACATCCTCTGAATCGAAATGGATCGTATGCAAGCTGCTTCAGGATATGTCCCTTTCCGGCAAGGCTTCTTATATCCAAGGAATTGTGTTAACGCCTGGGTTAACAAATGTGTTTCATCAAGCGGTTGTTGAGCTCCGTGAAGCAGGTGTAAAGGCGGAGCAGCTGGAGCCGCGGCAGTTCGAACAGCAGAGCAAAGGCGTGCTGGTCAAGGAGCTGCTTACAAGATACGAGGCTTATCTGGAGCAGCATCGCTATGTGGATCTGGCTCGAATCCTAGATTATGCCTCGCAGCTTACCGTGTCAAAGGGCGTTATCATCGTTGATGAACATGCGGTTCGCAATGAGATCGAGAGAAGACTGCTCCATATACTCACGACGGGCGGGCAATGTAGTTCACTACGTTCACTTTCGCCTGAGGCGGAGCAGGAGTTCATACTTCATGCTGACTCCATTGAATTCTTTCACGCAAATGGGGCGCTTGCTGAAGCTCGCGAAGTTATCCGCCGTATCATGAAGAGGGATTTACGGGTGGATCAAGTGGAGATTATCGCTTCTAATTATGATGCGAATGTGTCCGCAATATTTACGGCTGCAGCAACTACAGGGATCCCATGCACTTATGCAGATGGACTGCCGCTTGGGGTGATGAATGCAGGGAAAGCAGCGAAGCTGTATCTGGAATGGCTGCGTTCCGGATTCGATCTGAATCCGATTCTGACAGCCTTGAAGCAAGGAGTTGTTCGTTTTCAGGTTGACGAGTCGAACAGCATTTCATCGGCGTTACTCATTCATGAGTTGGAGCAATCGGGGATCGGTTGGGGTAAAGAACGATACGCGCTTCTTGAGCAATTAGCGAAAGCAGAGCATATTTCTGAAGAAAGACGGGCTGTATTAAGCCTGCTGCAGCGCGTATTCAAGAGGCTGCTGCAGCCGCTGACAGAAGAAGCGCTCAACTCACCAAGCAGATTGCTTAGCGAGCTGATTCGCTTCGTCGAATCGTATGTTCTGCTTGATAAGTATGATGGATCGGTTATCAAGCAGTTAAAGCTGCTTCAGAAGTCGATAGGTGCAGCTGGTGATATCGTGATGAGCAGTGTATTGGCTCTGCTCTATATACAGGAAAGTGTTGAGGGGATTCGGGTTCAGGTTGCAGCAACTCCAGCACCTGGTGCGATTCATGTAACATCCTTGAACGGCGGCGGGCACAGCGGACGTCCATACAGCTTCATCATGGGGATGTCTGAGACGAATTGGTCGTTGGCTCTGCGCCAAGATCCTGTCCTGCTTGATGAGGAGCGCGCTCGCATCAGTCCTAATCTGCGCCTGAGCTCCGAAATAGCGGCTCGAAGACAGCAGGAACGATATGAGCGCTTTGGCATGCTGGGGGGGCATTGTACGCTGAGCTATTGCTCTTACAACGTGGCGGATCATAGGGAATACATGCCAGCGCATGAAATGCTGCAAGCCTATCGACGCAGCGCCGCGCAGGCCGACGCAGATTATGTCGCGCTGCACCGAGCGATGGGAGAGGCTGTGCGATATTATCGCAGTCCGACCGGATTGGATTCGGAAGCGACTGACGTCTGGATGCGCGCTTTGCAGACAGAGCATGCAGGCTTGAAGTCTGCACAGCAGAGCCTATATGCCGCATATCCGCTGTTGATGGATGGAGTGAAGGCTGCACAGGCGAGGCTGTCTGCAAGCGTGTCTCCGTACGATGGGATTATAGACACATCGCAGTACCCGATTGCGCTGCCTGGTGAACCAGGCGCGGACTCAGATGCCTTCAGCGTAAGCAAGCTGGAACAGTACGGTAGATGTCCGCTTCAATACTACTATCAGGAAGTGCTGGGCATTCGCGCGAAAGAGGTCACGGTTTACGATCGTACAAGGTGGCTGGATGCGATGGAGCGGGGGAGCTTGCTTCATGACATCTTTAATCAGTATGTGATGGCGATGAAGGAGCTACAGCAAGCCTCGAATAGTCCGATCAGCCATGATGCCTCAATGCTGCGCGACATCACCGAGAACGTCATCGCTCGATATGCAGACGCTGTACCAGCGCCAAGCGAGCACATTTTTCGCAAAGAAGCAGAGAGCATCCGCAAGGATGTACAGATCTTCCTAGTAGGGGAACGGAAGCGAGCTTCAAGCACGACCTATAAGGAAACGGAGCTCCAGCTTCATCAAGATTCGAAGCCTTTTGAATTAGCGCTGGAGAATGGAATAAGCTTGCCTCTACGAGGCATCGTCGATCGGATCGATGAGATCGCACCGCATCAATATAAGATATACGATTACAAGACAGGCAAACCCAAGATGTATAAGCAAAATGAATGCTTCTCCAAGGGCACACAGCTGCAGCTTCCGCTGTACGGTGCTGCAGTTGAGCAGTGGATGATTGAGACGGGCTATGATGTGGATGCGCAGGTCGTTGATTCGGCGTACTTGTTTCCGACGGAGCGCGGAATGGGCGAGGAAGTAACGCGATCGCAGCAGCGCAGAGGTGATCTAGCCGATCTGCTTTATCACATGCTGGAAGCGATGCGGGAGGGGTTATACCCGCCGGCAAGCGATCCGATAGGCTGTGCATGGTGTAATTATGCGGATGTATGTGGAAGTCATGCGGAGCAATTTCAAGTGAAGCTAGAGGCTCCCGAAAATGCTGATCGCTTGCGCCACATTTTGGAGGTGTACCGATATGTCTAAAGTGAGCACCGAACATCTGATGAGGGAAGACGCCGCTGCACGCGATCGAATTGCGACGGATTTGGATACGACATTTCTCGTTGAAGCAGGGGCGGGCTCGGGTAAGACGACCTCCATGGTCGGTCGAATGATCGCATTGATTCGGGCAGGCAGGGCGGAAGCGCGCAGCATTGCTGCGATAACATTTACGAATAAGGCGGCGTCTGAGCTGAAGGGAAGATTCCGCATCCAGTTGGAGAAGGAGCTGGCGCAGGCAGTTAATGGACAGGAGCGTAAGAAGCTTGAAGCGGCGCTGCGTCAAATGCCGGAGTGCTTTATCGGGACGATTCACGCCTTCTGTGGGAGACTGCTGCGAGAACGTCCGATTGAGGCGGGGCTTGATCCCGCATTTCGCGAGATGGAAGAAGATGAGGATCAGGAGTTTCGCGATCGCTGCTGGGATGAATATTTGGAGGAAATGCGCCTGCGCGGCGACGTTCAACAGATAGCGGAGATCGCTGCGCTGCAGATCGATGTTGAAGTGTTGCGATCGGTTTACAATCGAGTCTCTGAATATGAGGATATTGAAATCTATACATGTGAAGTCGAACGTCCGAATGTTGACCGGATTCGTGATACGTTGTTCTCATTGATGGAGTCAGCTGCTCCATATATCGGCACGAATGAGCCGGAGAAAGGCTGGGACTCGCTGCAGAAGACGATTCAGGAGGCGATGCGTCATGTGCGGAGCAAGGATATGGCGGAAGACATGAACGTGCTGTCGGTGGCGAAGCTGTTCGACCGTACTCTGGATGTGACTCAGAATCGCTGGACAGATGCCAAGATGGCCAAGGCGTTTAAGCAGCATTTTCAGGATTGGAAAATTAATGTACTCAAGCCCTTTCTACAGAGCTGGCGGGAGTATGTGCATCCGAAGCTGATCGCTTTCGTCCTGCCTGCGGTGCGCTATTGCAGACAGAAGAGAACGGAAGCTGGCAAGCTTAATTTTCAGGATCTGCTGATGAAGGCGTCTGAGCTGCTGCGTTCGTACCCAGAGGTTAGAGCATACTTCGGACGGCGATATACCCGATTGTTTGTCGATGATTTCCAGGATGCGGATCCGATTCAAGTTGAGATGATGATGCTCTTGACCGGAGCAGACGCAAAGGAATCGGATTGGCGCAAGCAGCTGCCGCGAGAAGGTTCCTTGTTTGTCGTCGGTGACCCGAAGCAGGCCATTTATCGTTTTCGCCGCGCGGATATATCCACCTACAATTATGTAAAGCAGCGGATTGAGCAGTGCGGGGAAGTGCTGCAACTGACACGCAATTTTCGCTCGGTTAAGTCGGTCGGCGATTATGTCAATTATGCATTCGAGAGTAGATTTGCAATTCCTGGAGCTGCAACTGACAGCCAGGCTCCGTTTGTACGAATGATTACGCAGCGGAACAACCCGAGCAGCAAGGGCGCTCTGCACGGTGTGTATACTGTCACCATCCCTGGGCAAGTTCGTGATAAGCAGGATCATATTGCGGACTATGATGCCGAGCAGCTAGCGCGGTATGTAGCTTGGGCTTGCTCCGGCAATCTAAAGATCGCGGAGAGAGCCAGTGCAGACGGCAAGCCTATGATGCGGCCTGCACGAGCGGGCGACTTTATGATCCTGCTCAAGTATCGCAAGTATATCAACCTGTACGCGGAGAGGCTAGAGAAGTACGGCATCGCTGCCGATACTTCCGGCAGTATAGCGGTAACGAAGGAGCTGCGCGCGCTGGCTCTGCTGGCGTTGACGCTCAGCGACCCGACAGACCGCATCCCGCTGTTAGCGGTCCTTCGGGGTATGCTGTTCGGGATCAGCGACGATGAATTGTATCATTACCGCTGTGAGAGCTGCGAGATTCATCTGCACATCGCGGCAGACCCAGATAAGCTGTCTGCAAAGGGCCGCAAGGTCGATCAGGCGCTAGGCAAGCTGCGCCAATATGCGGCTTGGGCAGCGGAGCTTCCTGCGCTTGCGGCGTTTATGCGCATCGTGGATGACATCGGACTCGTACAGGCTGCGGCCTGCGGCGAGTCAGGCGCCATTCGCAGCGGGACATTGATCAAGCTGCTCGAGGTGCTGCAAAGGGATGCGGCTGCCTCGGTGGATTGGCAGGCGCTGACGAGCCGGCTGCAGCAGCTGACCGAGAGGGGCAGCATGGAAGCCTCGAGCCTGTTCGCGGGCAGCGGCGACGCTGTGCGGATCATGAATCTGCACAAGGCGAAGGGCTTGGAAGCTCCAGTCGTGCTGCTAGCATGCCCGTGCGGCAACAAGGACCACGATGCCGCAGAGCATGTGGACCGCATGGCGGAGCCGCAGCGCGGGTACTTCACGATCTCGAGGCAGCGGGACATGTACACGTCTGAGATCGTGGCCCAGCCTTTTGGCTGGGCAGAGCGCGGCGAGAAGGAGCGGGAGTTCATGCACGCGGAAGCGGAACGCTTGCTGTACGTAGCAGCGACTCGCGCGATGCAGCTCTTGATAGTGAGCCAGTATCCGACGCGTCCAGCCATCGATCCGTGGGGCTTGCTCGCGGACTCGCTGCGCAATCAGTCGGAGCTGGACATTCCACCTATCGCGCCTGTCAGCGCGGAGGAGCTGCCGGCGATCCCGGATGTCGCGGGAAGCTTGGCTGAGTGGCAGCAGCGCTTGGCGGCAAGCGTGCAGCCCAGCTATCAGATCGCGGGCGTAACCGGCTTGACGAAGGAGGCGAGCGAGATAGTGCTGGAGCGTTCCGCCGACGGCAAGGGCATGGCGTACGGCACGCTCGTTCACAGCTGCCTTCAGGCGCTGGGGGAAGGGATGGAGCGCAGCGATCTGTACGACTTCTGCCGCTTGGCTGCAGAGAAGGATGAGGACTTCGAAGCAGAGTGGCTCTCAGCGGCAGAAGCAGCAGTGCTGCAGGTAGCAGAGTCAGAGCTGTGGAAGCGTACTTTGAATGCGCGGCGCAAATATCACGATTTCTCTTTCATGACTGCTCGTCCTCATGAGGTCAGCGGTTCGGATTCGGCAATGCCTACCCTGCTGCGAGGTGTCATAGACCTCGTTTTTGAGGAGGATGATGGCTGGGTCATCGTGGACTTTAAGACAGATCGGTACGATATGCCGCAAGAGCAGCAGTTTGTTGAGTATTACAAGCCGCAGGTGCTTGCTTATAAGGATGAATGGGAGCGCACGATTGGCGGAACGGTGAAGGAAGCGGGATTGTATTTTATTGATACAGGACGATATATTGTGCTCTAGGTAGAGGCGGGAACCGATTGATAGCCTTGGCTGTCCGGTTCCCTTTTTTAGTGGGGTAACAAATGGTTGATAGGCGGCTTTACTTAGTGTAACGGACACAGGGGACGCTATTTTAGGTTTTTGTGGTATATTTTGAGTTTCGCGGACACAGAGGACGTTATTGGCACTAAAACTAGCCATTTTCGGTAGATTTAGGTCAAATAGCGGCTCTACGGTCCGCGAGTAGGGCGAAGTAGCGGTTTTAGCTGCAAATAACGGCTTGTGTGTCCGCTACCGAGCAGGAAGCCTTATTTCGTTGGGTAGTAAGTGGTTAATAGGTAGCTTAGCCTACTGAAACGGACACAGGAGACGCTATTTTAGGTTTTTGCGGCATATTTTGAGTTTTGCGGACACAGAGGACGTTATTGGCATCAAAACTAGCCATTTTCGGTGGATTTGGGTCAAATAGCGGCTCTACGGTCCGCGAATGTGGCGAAATAGCGGTTTTGGTCACAAATAACGGCTTGTGTGTCCACTCCCGAGCAGACAGCGCAGTAGAATCAGCCGAAGATCGCGAGACCACAGACAGCACAGAGAGGGAGTAATCAGATGATAGATCTAGTATTTGTGTACGGCACATTGCGAAGAGATGAGGTGAATGCGGGACTGCTTCGGGATGCGGAATGCATTTCAGAAAAGGCTTATGTGAGAGGTAGGTTGTATGATACCGGATGCGGTTATCCTGCTCTAACCCTGTCAGGACATCAACGCGTGCAAGGAGAGGTGTATCGGATAGATGCCCCTACTCTGAAGCGGTTGGATGAGTTGGAGGACTACTATGCGAAGGGGGATCCTCGCAATCTGTATGAGCGTGTGTCCGTCACCGTTCATACGGAGCAAGGAGATATGCGTGTCTGGACGTACATTTTCCTAGAGGAGCAGGCTTCACAGCTTGAACTGATCGGAACTGGGGATTGGCTCAAGAGTACGGAAAATGAGTAAGTAACCTAAAAGGACACACCACACCATATACCAGTATACGATGGGTGTGTCCTCCTAAGGTTCACGATTACTATTGAACAACTGGCTGCTTCTTGAAGAAATGCTTGAGCGCTTTATACACTTCTGCCTTCTCCTTGATCACATAATACATAAAGTCCGGGTATGTGATATTGCGATAGGCTGACATCAGTGTACTGCTGCGGTTATATTGGTTCACTTCTCCGTATCCGAACATATTGGTGCGCTTCAGCAGCTCCTTGATGAGTTTCACGCAGCGTTCGTTGTCACTCGTTAGATTATCGCCATCCGAGAAATGAAATGGATAGATGTTGTAGCTGGAAGGCGGATACCGGCGATCGATGATATCCAGCGCTTTTAGGTAGGCGGATGAGCAGATCGTCCCTCCGCTCTCGCCGCGGGTGAAAAATTCATCCTCGGTCACTTCTTTAGCCTCGGTATGGTGAGCGATAAAGACGATCTCGACCTTCTCGTATTGGCGGCGCAGGAAGCGGGTCATCCAGAAGAAGAAGCTGCGCGCGCAATATTTCTCGAAGGAGCCCATGGAGCCCGACGTATCCATCATCGCGATGATAACCGCGTTGGACTGCGGCTTTACGATTTCTTCCCACGTCTTATATCGCAGGTCGTCGGGGCTGATATGATGAATACCCGGCTTGCCGTCGATCGCATTGCGTCGGATATTTTCTAGAATCGTACGTTTCTTATCGATGTTGGACATGATGCCTTTCTTCCGGATATCGTTGAAACGAATATCCGTCACTTCGATGAGATCTTTATCCTTAGGCTTAAGATTCGGCAGCTCGAGCTCGTCGAACAGCATATTTTCCAGCTCCGCAATGCTAATTTCCGCCTCGACTACATCCACGCCAGGCTGATCTCCAGCCTGCTGTCCTTTACCTGGTCCTTGCTCCTTATCGGTGCCGAGGACGTCGCCGACCTTGCTGTCGCCGTCTCCTTGGCCAACATGCTTCTTCTTATTAAAGTTGTATACGAAACGGAATTCATCCAGACTGCGAATTGGAACTTTAATGATCTGCTTGCCGTCTGACATTATTATATTTTCCTCGGTTACGAGATCGGGCAGATTTTGCTTGATCGCCTCGCGCACCTTCTGCTGATGGCGGGCTTGGTCCTGATACCCCTTGCGATGCAGCGACCAGTCCTCGCGGGACACGACAAAGTTTCTGAAGCTGCTGTTATCCATACCTGACACCTCCCAGCGCTCAAACCGCGCGAAGCGCGTTGTTACTTAATGTATTCAGGAGAGGGGGAGATATGTGAGAGCAGGGAGCTGAAGGATGTAATTCTAGATTAAGGTTGCCGATGTTACAGCATGCAATATGAAGGTATTTACTAAATGCTGGCGAATAGCTATATGGTGATATTGAAATATTTGGGATAGAAAGAAGGGTGGATGGTGAAGCAGAAAACGACCATATTGTTGGTGAGACACGGACAGACGGAGTGGAATGTTGCTCGCAGATTCCAGGGTCATCAAGATTCTCCTTTAACCGAACTAGGCGTTAGACAAGCGGAGTGGCTGGGTGAATCCCTGCAGCATGAGCGGATTGATGCAGTGTACTCAAGCTCAAGTCCTAGAGCTCGCAGAACAGCAGAAATCATTATCGCTCCGCGAGACATGGAGATTATCGAAAGCGATGATTTGAAGGAGATTAACCTTGGCGTCTGGGAAGGCCAATCTCAAGAGACTGCAGAGCGTGAAGACGAAGAGCAGTTTCATTATTTTTGGAATGACCCGGAACATTTCCATGTTCATAAGAGCGAGACCTTTCAAGAGGTATCTGAGCGTGCCGTTCGTAAGCTTCAGCAGATCGTTGCTGAGGAACAAGGTAAGACTATATTAATTGTCGCGCATACCGTCGTCGTTAAAGTGCTGATGGCTTATTTTGAAGGTCGGGAACTGAGGGATATTTGGAATCCGCCTTATATACATCCAGCTTGTTTGTGCAAGGTTGAGCTGACCGATCATATTCCTGATATTTTGCTGCATGGAGATATTCAGCATTATAAGGAAGAGCCCACTGTTCGTTAGCAAGTGCCGCCTCATGAGGAGCGACAAGCTTAGACTATATATCATTCATTTCACATAACGATATGGAGGTCTTGTTTCATGTCTAATACAACGAAAGTCACACGCATTAGCGATCTGGATTCGAATATGAAGACCAATGAGCAGTCTGATTCCGAATTGATCTGGCTGACGCCAATGGATAAGCCCATACAGATTGCGGGTTTCGCTTGGTGGGAGCGCGATCACGCTTACCGCAGACTTCCTGTACATGATGAGTACGGCATCACGGGTCCGGTTAATCTATTAGCGAATTGTACGGCTGGAGGGCAGCTTCGTTTTCAAACAAATGCGACAAAGCTATGTGTGCGCGTTAAGCTGAGTGAACCTTCCTTGATGGATCATATGCCGGCTACAGGGCAATGCGGTTTCGATTGTTATATTGGCACGATTGGCGATATGCGTTATTACTCGACTACTCGATTCAGCATATTCAATAAAGAGTATGAGTGCGTGCTGATCGATATCCCGGAAGCTGAGATGCGGCATATTACGCTGAATTTCCCATTGTATTCGGGTGTGGAGGAAGTACATATCGGATTCAACAGGGAGGCAGAAATTGCTGCGCCTATTCCATACGTGAGCGATAAGAAGGTCATTTATTATGGAACTTCGATCACTCAAGGCGGATGCGCCAATAGACCGGGTATGGCTTATACCAACATCGTGAGCCGTACGATACCGTTGGAGCATATCAATCTAGGCTTCTCTGGCAATGGCAAAGGAGAACCTGAGCTCGCCAAGCTGATCTGCGAGATTGAGAATCCTGCCCTGCTCGTGTTGGATTATGAAGCAAACTGCGTTAACTTAACGCTATTCAAGCAGACACTGCCTGAATTTATTCGCATCTATCGATCGAAGTATCCAGAAGTGCCAATACTGGTAGTCTCGAGGATTGCGATATCTGACGAAGTGCTGAAGAAAGAGGCCAAAGAGCTTCGTCTAGAGCGCAAACAGTTCCAGATCGACTTGATCGAGGAATTGCGTAATGCGGGAGATGAGCATCTATATTTCTGTGATGGTGAAGAGATTGCCGGCACAGACTTTGAGTCAACTGTAGATGGCGTTCATCCGACAGACCTCGGATTTATGCGCATGGCGGAGAAGCTGACTCCGATTATCGCTGAGCTGGTAAGGCTCTAAATAAGAAAATGAAAAGAGCGGCTGCTTCCTGATCGGTTAGGTCGGGAGGTAAGCCGCTTTTGTGCGTTCTGATCGTAATAATTAACTATAACTATATAGTCAATTGTTCGTGATTGTCCGTGTAGATAAGATGAATGGAGCAGGTACATTTTCAGCAAAGGTGGAGTCGTAAATGGGCAACGAAATGAGTTCGATCATGGAGCGGAAGATCCCCCTATTTATCGTGACGGGTTCTAGCGGCTCAGGGAAAACCTACGTTATTGCGGAGCTGCGCAAAATATTGCCGGAATACGATATCTTCGATATCGATAATCTCCGCGAGCTAGGCGTAACAGATGAACAGCAGATACGTAACGTCTGGCTGCGTATTGCGCGAAATACAGCTGAAAGCGGACGGAAGACGATTATTTGTGGGACTGCTATGACGTGGGATATCGAGAAGTGCCCCGACTATTCTTATTTTAAGCATGTCTATTATCTGAATTTACATTGCCATGATGATACTCGCGAGAAACGATTGCGTGCAAGAAACTGGCCGGATGAGATGATTCAAGAGTATAAGAATTTTGCGAAATGGTTGGTAGATAACGCGGAAAAAGAATATACGCCGCCTATGCCGATCGTAGATACTACGAATACCGACGTAGCTGATGTGGCAGCTCAAATTAAAAAATGGGTTCTGCAATATGCTTGAGACTTACTGCATTTCGTGCAGTTATTTATGCTTCATATGGCGGAATGGGATGAATTAACTGCAAATCGTACATCTAATTCAGAGGTATTGGTTGATTGGGCGGAAAGTTGGGCGAATTAACTGTAGGAAATGCAGTTAGCTGTGCCATAAAAATGAATGCTGTAAATTAACTGCACGATCTGCATTAAGCAACTAGTCAAAATACTTCAGCACATCCTGAGCTAGCTCATATTGAACGACTCGCACTCCCTTGCCACGGTGAACGGACGATAGCCAACCCTTTTGACATAGGCGATGCAGCATCTTAACCGCTGTACGATGACTGATCTCAAAGTGTCGCTCCACATCCTTTGGACGAATGGGACGAGCTAACTGAATCGCAAAACGAATCATTTCTTTCTCGGCCATGAGAGCTCTTGTTACAGAGGTGGAAGAGGGCTGATGTCTGCTCATCACCATGCGCAGCAGGGTCAAACACAGCTCGGGCCGCTGTTCCACATCATCGTAGGCGAAGGAGATAACGTGATAACCCATAGCGTATAGGAACGTTTCTCGATTCAGCTCATTACAATACTTTTGCCTGTCCATATCGCGTACGTGAGAGGCGTAGCCTTTGATCTCGATTAGTAACCTGACATGTCCCGGCAGCCATGCGTAGTCAGAGAAATAAGATCTTCCTCTCCAATCCAAAACTTCATACTCGGGATGAAGATCGTGGAAATGGCCTTGCAGCGGCCACCACACGTTGCGCAGGAATAAGGTTTCGGCGTGCCGCTGTCCTCGTTCCAAACGCCCGCGCCGTTCACCAGACCTTGCTGCTAGATGGTGCTCGTGAAACGAAGCTTGTGCTTCTTCGAAGTTCATTGCTATCATCCTCTCTTGGAAATGGTTAGTTTGATTCAGCATTGCCGTCATAACGCCAAAACGTCCCGTTCGCACTCATAAGAGTGTAACGGGACGTTCTTCGTCGCCTGACAATAGGGCATGGGCTGCTACGTTTGCAGGCTCATGACGGCGCTGATGACTCGCTCGCGGGTATCTGCATCTACCGGATGCCCGTAAGCAAGCTCCAACGCCCATAGGACAGCGCCTGTCGCAGGCGGTATGTGCAGCATGATGTAATGGCAGCGATGGTCGGTCAATTCCGCGACCGCCTGCTTATACTTATTCAGCAGCAGCGGACTTTCCGCCTTGACCCACACGGAGCCCGCCAGCACGATCTCGACGTCCTGATCAAAGTCGAGATTGTGCATGCAGCCGACCGTTGAACGGGCCAGCTGCTGCGCACAATTGTCGATGATATCGAGCGCTGCCGAATCTCCGTTGTCAGCAGCGGAGAACAGAATCCGCATCAGCTCCGTATTGGGGAGCGTCCGCTTCAGCACGCCTTCCAGCGCGCACTCGATGAACGCCGCTCGATCCGATAGCTGGAGCAGCGCCATAACCGGCTCGGTCATCTGAGTCGGCTGCCCCATCCGGTAGAAGCTGTCATACACCGCGCGAATCACCTTGCGCGCGAGATAGAAGCCGCCGGCCTCGTCACCGGACAGCTCGCTGCCGACGCCGCCGACCTGAAGGCGGTTCCCGCTCGGGGAGATGCCGCCGGTAGAGGTGCCGGAGCCATTGATGGAGCAGATGCCATAGCCCTTCTCGCTTCCCGCTTTAATGCCGAGGAACGAATCATTGTCCACGGCATATAAGGTAAAGCCGATTCGCTCGATCACCTCGCGCAGCTTGCTCTTCTGCGTAGGAACATCAGCTCCAGCCAAGCCGAAGGCGCCCGCGGCACAATCCGCCATCGTGAGCTGATTACGCTGCAGCAGGGGCTGAATGTTCTCATTCATGATGCGGTAGGAGCTTTCATAGGCATCCTTGAATTGTTCATGGCTGCAAGTGCCTGCACGGATATGGTCAACGAAGCCGCCGTGAATATCAAACAGAAAGTAATCTGTCTTGCTGTTTCCACCGTCAACGCCGATGACATACTGTCGGCTTAGGCCCATCATGACTTCACAGCCTCGGAAAAGAACTGCGGGAGGTATGCCTTATGCGCTTCCTTCATCTCCTGAAAACAGGAATAAGCAGCATCATAATCGCCTACCAAGGGGTTCATAAGCAGCGCGCGCATGGCCGTATCCTCGCTTCCCGTGACGGCAGCAGCAACGGTTTCGCGCTCGTACGCCTTTACCATACGCATATAGTCGATGATATGGCGATTGTCGAAGTGAGGAACCTTGATTGGCTTAGCTCCATCCTTGCCGATGATCGCGCACACTTCAACGGCGTCGCTATCTTCCATGAAGTCTAACGCACCGTTGTTCAGCAGATTCACGACATGCACCTCTTGCTTGTCGTTATAGATGGCATCCACTAGACTGATCGCGACTTCCGAATAATTGGCGCCTCCGCGTGTGGAGAGCAGATCCGGCTTCGTATGCAGCTCGGAATCTTCATAGATCGCTAACAGTTCCTCTTCTATCTGCATGCACTTCTGTCCACGTGTTTGTTCACTAGCATGAAGCGTGTTCAGCTTCTTATTCTTGAAATAATAATACTCGAGGTAGGAGGAAGGTATCGCTCCAACCATCTGAATGAGCTCTTTGCTGAAGCCGCTGGAAGGAATGTTCTTCATCGCCTCGCTGTTGAGTCCCATTTGTAGAGCCTGCTTCAGATAATCCGTTCCATCCTGCTCTATAGCGGTTATCCAGCTCAAATGGTTCAGCCCAATATAGGTGAATCGAGGATCCTCGAGGTGCAGCGTTTCTCGTATGCTCTTGAACATATTAAACGGTACATTGCATAGGCCAAGCATCTTAACCTCGCTATGGTTCAGCAACGCCTCCGTAATGATTCCAGCAGGATTAGAGAAGTTAATGAGCCAGGCGTCCGGACAGAGCTCCTTCATGCGTTCCGCAATATGAAGCATGACCGGAATGGTTCGCATAGCTTTGAAGAACCCGCCTATGCCGCAGGTTTCTTGGCCGATCATGTTATGGGTTAATGGGATCTGTTCATCAAGCACGCGCGCTGGCAGCTTGCCAACACGAATCTGTGCCAGCACGAAGCTAGCATCCCGCAGCGCTTCATCCAGATCCATCGTCATCGTAACCTTGCAGGGGAGATGAGCAGCCTGAATCATACGCTCGCATAGGCGGCCAACGATACCCAGCTTCCGCTCGTCGATATCCATCAGGACAAGCTCGTCAATGGGCAAGTTGTCTTTCCGCTTAATCATGCCTTCTATCAATTCAGGTGTATAGGTACTGCCTGATCCGATGATCGCGATCTTCAACTTGTTATTCATGAACATGACGCCCCTTCTATGAGAAATAAAATGAACTAATCATTACCATTTTTCGGAGCTATTATAGCACCGGTAGAAGAAGATATTCAATAACTTTTGGAAATAAAATATTATTATTGTGAATTAATTTCGAAATAAAATTTCAAAAGCAGATAAATCTATTTTGTTTCAAGTGGACAGACATCCTTGTTTTTCAGAGATAATCCGCTTATGATAAAAATGATTTTGAGGTTTGATTACAATCAATCGCGGTGAGTTGTTCAGCTTAGTGAACGTTTCATACAGCTTAAAGCATAGATACAGCATCGAGCATGATACACACAGAATGCAGAGGTGAGTAAAAGTACATATGTCAATCAACGATAACATTTTAATTAAGATTCGGGGTATGAAGGACAGCTTGACTCCCGTTGAGAGGCTTGTCGCGGAGTACGTGCTGGACCATGTAGAGGACATCCCGCATCTATCGATCAAGAATCTGGCGCAGCTGACGAAGACGAGCGACGCATCTGTCCTGCGGTTCTGCAAGACGATGGGATATACGGGCTACCGCAGCTTCATCGTCAGCATCTCTGCATCCATTGGCTCAATGGACGATGAGGAGAAGGATCAATATACGGATATTCAGCCTGGCGATGATCTGTCTATCGTTATCTCGAACATTTCGAGAAACAATATGAAATCAATTGAAGACACCCTGAGCGTCATCGACAAGAACGAGGTCGACCGTGCTGTCAAGGTGCTTCGCGAGTGCAAGCGCATCGTATTCTTCGGCATCGGGGCTTCCGGCTTGGTCGGAATTGATGCGGAACAGAAATTCTCTCGAATTAATAAGATATGCCACGCTTATGTAGACGGGCATAGCCAATTGACTGCCGCGACGATGCTCGAGAAGGGCGACGTAGCGATCTTCATTTCGAACTCTGGTGAAACCATAGATATACTGGATGCGCTGGAGCTCGCGGAGAAGAATGGCGCATGCACAATTGCGATCACGAAATACAATAAGAGCATGTTGGCTGAGAAAGCCAGCATCGTGCTCAATATTTCAACACCTGAAGTCACGATTCGAAGCGGCGCTATGGGATCGCGGATTGCGATGCTGACGGTTATTGATATTTTGTTTGCTGGTGTTGCCAGCGCGGAGTACGATGACGTGAAGAAATATTTGACGATGACGCACAATGTCATCGCGACTAAATACCGCAAATAATGCTTGCCAACACCGGCTTCCCACAAGGGAACCGGTGTTTTTTTATGGTTATGAGTTGAATTATTCTAAAATAAAATTTCAAACTATATTGACCAATATGAAATTTTTCGTTACTATAGCATTAAAAATGGAAAACTTTGATAGGAGGATAGCTATGGATGAGTACCTTGCGGGATTGACAACCGAAGAGATTAACGAGAAGACTTTCATGATAGATGAATGTACAACGGAGCAAATGCTGCTTCTCATGAACGAGCAGGACGCAAAAGTTCCGACCGCTGTAGCCGCCGTTATTCCGCAAATTGCGAAGGCAGTTGATCTTCTGCATCATGCCCTTAAGAATGGCGGCAGAATGTTCTACATCGGCGCTGGTTCATCTGGCAGGATTGGTGTTCTCGACGCATCTGAGTGTCCGCCTACTTTCGGAACAGATCCCTTGCTGGTGCAAGGACATATTGCTGGGGGAGATATCGCACTGAGGACAGCTGTGGAAGGCTTTGAAGATAATGCGAAGGAGGGGATCGCACTAATTGAACGCTGCGGCGTAACGAGCAAGGATGTCGTGATTGGCATTACAGCGAGCGGCAGCGCGCAATTCGTTATTGCTGGATTGCAGAAGGCGAAGAGCCTGGGCGCCGCTACGATCGGTGTTGTCAACAATAACAATTCCAAGCTGGAGCATGCAGCCGATGTCTGTATAGCGCCTGTCGTTGGGCCCGAGGTTATCATGGGGTCTACGCGCTTGAAAGCGGGCACTGCACAGAAGTTAGTACTTAATATGCTAACGACTTGTACGATGGTTAAACTCGGTAAGACCTATAATAACCTTATGGTAGATTTGAAGGCTAGCAATTACAAGCTGCATGATCGCTCCGTACGGATCATTCAGTCGGCGACAGGAGTAGATGCCGCTACTGCTGCTGAATATTTAGAAAACGCTTCCATGAACTGCAAGTTAGCGATTATGATGATTAAGACAGGTTTGGATGCAGCTGCTTCTGAACAAATGTTGGAATCAAGCGACGGCAGCTTGAAGAGAGCCATACACCATTATGTCAGCACTTCTTAACTTGAGGCTCGGTAGAGTACGGTTTCACGATAACTTTAAATAGGATCAAGGGGGTTATTTTGATGAAAATGAAGCTTCGAGTATTGGCATCAGTTATGGCAGTAACATTAGCACTATCCGTGTTAGCAGCGTGCGGTGGCGGCAGCGGAAGCGGCAGCACCGGCAGCGGTGAAAGCGGCAAGTCAGGCGAGAGTGGCAAGTCAGATGCGAAAGACACTATTACAGCACTTCTTCCTCCAGTTTCTGCAACGTTCCAAGACTCATTTGAACAGCTAGAGAAGGACTTTAACGCTTTATATCCAAATTTGACACTGAAGATTGAACCTGCAAGCTGGGAGGATATGACTCAAAAGCTCGATACACAAGTTAATGCGGGCTCTCCTCCTGATATTGCGTTCATCGGTTCTGACGGCATCTCCAAGTATCTGCAGCAAGACATGTTAATAGACATCAAGGATATTGCAACGAAAGACATGATTAGTGACTTTGACGCAGTTCCACTTGAATACATGAAGAAAGGCGAAGGCCTGTACGGCTTCCCAGCTTACATGGAGATCCATGCATTAGGCGGCAACCGCGAATTCCTGGATAAGGCAGGCATTGACTGGAAGAAGGTTCAGAAGGATGGCTGGACTTACGAGGAGTTCCGTGAAGCGATCAAGAAGGGTGTTGTCAAGGAAGGCGACAAGACACGCTATGGCTTCGTATTCGCGACTGCGGGCGTTACCGGTAAGGACTATCTCGGTATTCTCGTGAAGAATGCAGGCATGCCGCATGCATTCACGAAAGATCTTAAGTACGCTTATACGAGCAAAAATTATCTGGAAGTATTGAAAGCAGTTCGCCAGATGATCGACGACGGCTCAATGCCGAAGGAGCTCAGCTCTGTTGATGCCGGCAAGCGCTGGAATATGTTCCTTACAGGCCAAACGATGATTACAGGTAAAGGTCTGGCAACATTCGAAAACTCTGCGAATAAGAACAACGCCAAGATTAAAGCAAATGACGGCAGCGCCGTGAAAGATAGCATTGAAGTACAATACACTGTGTTGCCTGTACCTACATTCCTTGGTGAGAAGCAGCAAGCAAGCGCTGCTGTTGACGGCTTCGTGACATTCCGTGGCAAGAAGGAGCCATCTGAAGAGCACAAGGCTAACGTTGTGAAAGCAGCGTACTTCCTTGCTAGCGGCAATGTAGCGGCACATACGAACAACGAGCTCTTCGTAGCACACATCACGAATAGCGCTAAGAAAGCGGCAGAAAGCATGACAGTTACGAGAGACGCTGACAACAAAGCAGCTGTTGAGGCGATGCTTGCTAATGCAACTCCTGCTCGTCCAGACATCCCAACGGAGCTGGCTGCGAAAGCAATCAAGCTCGAAGATGAGGTCATCATTCCGAAGCTGCAGGCACTGCTTGCGAATGAGATTACACCTGAAGCGATGTATGATGCTGTGAAAGCCGCAGCTATTCAAGCATTCGGTGAAGACGGAGTAGTTAAAGACTAAGCTTACGTTTCGGATAGCCGTGTGGCATGTTCATACGGCTATCCGAACATTTTTCATTAAACGAGTGCTTGAAAGGAGGTTCGTCACATGACCCAGCTTGCCAAGTCAAGCAAGAGGCGGTTTAAAATGACCGATGGGGCTTGGGGATATGCTTTTATCGCTGTCGCCCTAGTTGTGTATGCACTATTTACCGCATATCCGGTGCTCAGTGCATTTGTCATCAGCTTGCAGGAATATAAACCGCTCGGTTCTACCTTCATCGGTTTTGATAACTATGTGGCCAGCTTTAACGATTCGCTGTTCTGGAAGGCGATCGTCAATACCGTCGTGTACACCTTGTTAACCGTCCCAGTGAATCTGCTTCTATCATTCGGTGTCGCTATTTTGATTCTTCCGTTGAAGAAGAGATGGCAGACTACCTTCAAAGCGATCTATTATCTACCTGCTGTCGCATCGGGCGTTGCCTTGTCTGTCGTCTGGCTATGGATCTATGATCCGATGCCGACCGGCATATTGAACCAGCTTCTCGCCCAGTTTGGGATTTCGAATCAGAACTGGCTCGGATCAAGCGCGACAGCGATGTTCTCCTTAGTGCTGATGTCCTGGCTGTCCAGTCACGGCACGAGCATCATCATCTACTTGGCTGCGCTGCTTGGAATCGACAATACGTATTATGAAGCTGCTGAGATCGACGGCGCATCCTTCTTGAAGAAGCTGTGGTATATCGTCATCCCATGCCTCAAGCCGACCACATTGTTCTTATTGGTCACAGGAGTTATCGGTTCTTTCCAAGTGTTCCAGAATGCGTATCTGATGACCGGCGGTGGACCGGACAATGCCACGACCATGGTAGGCTTGCTTATCTTTAACAACGCTTTCAAATACTTTGAATTCGGCAAAGCGGCTGCTCAGTCTCTCGTACTAGCGGGTATTATCGCCACGATTTCATTGGTGCAATTTAAGTATCTGGGTAAAGACGTGGAGTATTAAAGAGAGGAGGAGACATCCATATGTCGCTGTACAGCCAACATACAGGCAATGCAAAGGCAAAGTATATCCGCAATACGATCATCGTGACTGTATTGTTGTTGTTCGCTCTAGCAACGCTGTTCCCGATTTATTTCATGATCATTTCCTCC
This sequence comes from Paenibacillus marinisediminis, assembly GCF_054343325.1. NCBI lineage: Bacteria > Bacillati > Bacillota > Bacilli > Caryophanales > Paenibacillaceae > Paenibacillus > Paenibacillus marinisediminis. The sequence goes on along the minus strand of NZ_JBTGUH010000001.1, from coordinate 437,641 downwards.
TTTGGCGATCCCGTCGAAGCCGGGGCAATAAGCTATGATTTGTTTCCTACCAAGATATCGCTAGATTCCTATAAGTTTTTCTTTGACTACAGCAAGCATTCGCTCAGGTGGATTGGCAACTCATTGTTTATAGCAACCACTGTCATGATTACGAATGTAATCTTTGCTAGTATGGCAGGTTATGCTTTCTCCAAGATACGCTTTAAAGGAAGAGCAGTCCTGTTCTCGATTCTATTAGTCGCGATGATGATTCCTTATCAGGTGACTCAAGTGCCATTATACATCCTGATGGTCAACATCTTCGATATGAAGGACACGTACGGCGCTTTGATATTGCCTGGTATTGTGACTGTATATAATATTTTTCTGGCGAAGCAGTTTATGAGCAGCATTCCGAATGAGATCTTGGAGTGTGCGAAGATTGAAGGCTGCAACCAATTCCAGATCTATACGAAAATTATATTCCCATTATCCAAGACCGTGCTCGCCGTAATGGCCATTCTTACGTTCATGGACAGCTGGAATACGTTCTTCTGGCCGTTCCTGATGACGAGCTCGATGGAGATGCAGACGATTCAGGTAGGCTTGAAGTACTTCAGATTCGCGAATACGACGTACTTCGCGCCGATGATGGCGGGTGCTGCGATCTCCGCGCTGCCAATGTTCATTCTGTTCTTCAGCTTGCAGAAATATTTCCTTGAAGGAGTCACCGTTGGGGCGGTGAAGGGCTGATATGACGCAGCGCGATAATCCAGCGAGAGCTAATTGTCGATACGCAGTTGGTATCATGTCAGGCACTTCCGTAGACGGTATTGACGCGGCTGTTATTCAGATTAGCGATCCATCGTCTAACGATCGATCGGTTGTTGAGCTGATGGCATTTGAAAATATTGCTTATCCGGCTTCGGTTCGGCAAGCGATATTTGAGTTATTCGACCCTGCTCAAGCTACTGTAGATCGGGTGGGCAGGATGAATGTACTGCTGGGAGAGCTGTATGCGAAGGCTGCCCTGTGCGTCATCGAGAAGGCGGGATTACAGCCTAGTGAAGTTGCAGTTATCGGCTCTCACGGGCAGACGATCTATCATGCTCCGGATACGGTGCGGTTGTATGGCTATGATGTGCATTACACGGTGCAGATCGGAGAAGGCTCTATAATTGCTGCTCGAACAGGGATTCCTTGTGTATCTGACTTCCGTGCCGCAGACATGGCCGTTGGCGGGCAGGGTGCACCGCTCGTTCCGTTTACGGAGTACTTGCTCTATCGGAAGCCGAATCAGACGCTGCTGCTGCAAAATATCGGCGGCATCGGCAACATCACGGTTATTCCCGCTGACTGCTCCCCCGAACAGGTCTATGCCTTCGATACCGGTCCCGGCAATATGCTGATTGACGGTGTCGTTGAGCGACTATATCCGGGACAGTTGACGATGGATGTTGGCGGCGCGATCGCGAAAACGGGCCGTGTCGACGAAGGTTTGCTTCAATGGCTGCAGCAAGAAGCGTATTACAAGCTGCCGCAGCCAAAGTCGACGGGCAGAGAGCGATTCGGCGCTGCGTATGCCGAAGAAGTGCTGCGTTATGCGCGTGAACAGGGGCTCGCACCACAGGATACTGTGGCCACGGTCACGATGCTCACGGCTTGGTCGATCGCTGACGCCTATCGGAGCTTTATTCGCCAGCAGCATCCGGCTGATCTAATGTTAGTCGGCGGCGGCGGAAGCTATAATCCGGTGCTGCTCGCGATGCTGCAGCAGGAGCTGGAGCCGATGGGCGTAGAGGTGAAGACGCAGGAGCAGATCGGCTTCAACAGCGATGCCAAGGAGGCCATCGCGTTTGCTCTGCTCGCGGATTATACGATGAGGAAGCAGCCTAACAATCTGCCGAGTGTTACGGGAGCGGAGCGTCAGGTCATTATGGGGAAAATATCGTATTAGATTCCTGCGAGTGCGAAGCTGCCAGGTGGTATCAGCTCTGGAGATATCAGGGGGGATCGAATGATGAACATTGCAGCTTGGGATTGTCAGTACATGAATGATGTAATCGCGTTGTGGAATGAAGAAGCTGTACGAGACGGCTACAAGGAGCTGGCAGCAGCTAGCTTTCAGCGCATATTCGAGAACAATCCTTACTTCGATCTGAACCTTACCTTTGTCTTGCTTGATCAGGATCGGGTCACAGGCTTTGCCTGCGGCTGCACAGGCGATGACCTGCCGCTCGGAAATGTAGCAGGATACATCACCTGCATCATATTGGCTAGTGAATGCAATTCATCTGAGCACTATCGGATGATGCTTGACGCACTTGAAGATGGCTTTCGACAGAAGGGGAAGCAGCAAGCGGAGCTTCTGTTCTTTAACCCGATGATGCTTCCATGGTACATACCAAATACGCCTCAGCATGAGCATAATAATGCTCCCGGCGTGCCTGTGGACAGCAGGCTGCATGAGTTTCTGCTGTCGCAAGGGTACTACGAGCGCGCGCGGCAATGCGCGATGTATCTCCATCTGGCCGAGTTCGCGATTCCAGAGGAGATACAGCTGAAGGAAGCGCGTACAGGCGCGGATGGCTACGGCGTGGAGCTATTCGACGCGAGCAAGCACAGCGGCATAACGGAGATGCTCGCAGGCTTCGACAATAAGCTGTGGCAGCGGGAGATCTCGGACTGCACAGCTAACGGTGTGCCAGTCGTGATCGCAACGCATCAAGGCAAGGCAGTTGGCTTCGCGGGACCTGTCATCCGTCAGGAGAACGGTCGCGGTTACTTCACAGGAATCGGCGTGCATCCTGATCATGAAGGGCATGGATTAGGCAGTCTGTTGTTCTTCAAGCTGTGTGAGGCCTTTAAGAATATCGGCACAGAATATATGTCGCTCTATACCGGCAGTACGAATCCAGCACTTCGAATCTATGAGAAGGCTGGCTTTACCATAGTTAAGCAATTTTCAGTTATGAGAAGGGAGCTGTAACGATGAGTGATCAGCCAGTAACGATTCTAGCTATAGGCGGCCATGTAGGGGATATGGAGCTGACAGCAGGCGGGGTATTAGCGAGCCATTCGCTTAAGGGCGGACGTATTGTCACGTTAGCATTAACTGCCGGCGAGCGTGGAGCGCCTGCCGGGAGAGACGTAGCGGAATACAGAGAGCAGAAAGTGAATGAGGCGAAGGCCTTTGCCGAAATGCTAGGCGGTGAAGCGATCGTGTTCGATATTCCTGACGGCGAGCTTCCAGACAACGATGAGCTGCGCTTTAGAGTATGCGATGTCATTCGCGACGTTCGGCCTAATATTCTCATAACGCATTTTAAGAACAGTATGCATAAAGATCATATGACAACGCATCGAATCGTGAATGACGCGCGCTTCTATGCGGGCTTGCCGACGATCGAGCGGGAGAAGCCGTCTCACTTCGCTTCGAGATTGTACTATGCGGAGAACTGGGAGGATGCTGTTGGTTATAAGCCCTACATTTACGTGGACTTTTCGGAAGAAGCATACGAACTCTGGATCCGGGCCGTGTCCCAGCATTGGTTCGTGACAGGCAGCAAGTCGTTCCCTTATCTCGAATATTATAAGCATCTGTCGAGAGTTCGCGGGATAGAAGCTCGCAAGCAATATGCTGAAACGTTCATGATCCCGGAAGAAAGCATGCGTGTGCTTAAAACTGAATTATAGTCGTACCCTAAATGACCGTGACCTGTATATTTGCGGTCATTTTGACCGTTATGCACGATAAGATGGGGAGGGATTCCGGAATATGATCCAAAATGGCATTGATCGTATCCACCAGTACGCTCACTTGTTTAAAGGAAAGCGACTGGGGCTGATTACGGCCCCTACCGGATTGAATCGCGACTTCGTATCGACTATCAACATTTTGCATGAGCATTATCAGTTGACTGCGCTCTTCTCTCCTGAGCATGGGGTGCGAGGTGATCTAGCCGCTGGAGCGATGGTCGATACCTATGTAGACCAGCATACAGGTGTAACGGTGTACAGCTTATATCGAAAGGATTCGAAACGGCTAAGCCAAGAGATGCTGGATGCTGTCGACGTGGTCGTTTATGATATTCAGGATGTAGGCACTCGATATTATACTTTCATCTATACGATGCTCTATGCGTTGGAGGACTGCGCTAATGCAGGCAAGGAGTTCGTTGTTCTGGATCGTCTCAATCCGTTGGATGGCTTGACGGTAGAAGGCAATTTGCTTAAGGAAGGCTATCAATCCTTCATAGGCAACTATCCTTTATGTGTGCGCTACGGGCTGACTTCAGGTGAGGTCGCGTTAATGGTCAATGACGAGATGAACTGGAACGCTAACCTTCATGTTGTTCCTTGTGCAGGTTGGGAACGAGAAATGCTGTTCACAGACACAGGCAAGCACTGGGTGATGCCTTCTATGGGACTGCCGAGATTCGACTCCGCTCTGCTGTATCCGGGAACTTGTATATTTGAAGGGACGAATCTATCGGAAGGCAGAGGAACGACAGCGCCCTTTGAGATGATCGGAGCTCCGTTCATTGAAGCAGAGAAGCTGGCGGACGAGATGAACAAGAAGAAGCTCCCTGGAGTCGTGTTTCGACCTGCCTATTTTAAGCCGACATTCTCGAAGCATACGGGAGAGCTGTGCGGCGGGGTTCAGCTCCACGTTACAGATGCGCGCTCCCTAAAGCCTTATGACACGGGTGTCAAGCTAATGTATACGATTAAGGAGCAATACGAGGAATTCTCTTTCTTACCTCCTGCTCGGGAGAACGGCAGACCTTTCATCGATCTGTTATGCGGGGATAATCTGTATCGAAATGAGTCTATTGACGTGACAGAGATGCTCGCACAATTCCGCGAGGAGAGCAGGGAATTTGCTGAGCGCAAGCAGAAGTATCATTTGTATTAAGTGACTGATGACTGACATCAACTCGCATAGGCAAAGGCTTGAGAGGAACGTGATGAGATGAAGAGATATGTGGCCGGCATAGACGGAGGCGGGACTAAGACGGCTGTGACGGTGGCGGATATACATGGAGTCGTGGTACGCACCTTTACCTCTGGTGCCATTAACTATAATGGAACGGATGAGGCTATTATTCATCGCCATGTGAAAGATATTGTAAATACGATTGCGAGCATATGTGGAGATCTCGATCGCTGCGAACACATCTGTATCGGTACGGCAGGCATCAGCAATCCGATGGTCAGGGATCGACTGACCTCTCTGATTCGCACATGCGGCTACCGGGGCGGGCTGCTGCTGAAGGGAGATCATGAAACCGCGTTATACGGTGCACATGAGAGCGAGTACGGCATCATTCTTATCGCGGGAACAGGATCGATCTGCTTGGGACATAACGAATCCGGTCAAATACACCGTACAGGCGGCTGCGGTCATCTAATAGATGACGAGGGGAGCGGGTACAGCATCGGCCGTGATCTGATCTCTGCTGTGGTGCGGTCGAATGACGGCCGCATACCCGAAACCGTGATCACTCGAATGGTATATGACCAACTGCAGCTGGAGTCGGTTCAGCAGCTGATTGGCTTTGTCTACGACAAGGGTACACAAAAGAAGGATATCGCGGCTCTAGCGCCGATTCTTTCAGAGGCATGCGCCAAGGGTGACCCAGCGGCGTTGAAGATTGCGAATCAAAGTGCTCATGCTTTGTATGAATTGGCATTTCCCGTCATAGAAGCCTTATCACTGCAACGAGGAGATCTTGCGATCGCCGGGAGTGCGCTGCTCAACAATGGGTATGTACGAACTGCCTTCATAGATCTGCTGATGCAGAACTATCCTGATATACATTGCTTGACACCGAAGAAGGATGCTTCATACGGGGCTGTCTTGATGGCGTTGAAGAGTCTAGGTTAGCACAAGAGAAGATGGGTATAATCTTATTCCTATAGATTGTATAATATTGCGGACTGTTCGATTAGTCATACTAAAGGCTAACAGACAGTCCTTCTTTGCGTTTAAAAGTATGTGGATTGGAGAAGAGTGACTGTTCTCGAATATAATAAATGTATTGCTTAATGAATTTCATATATAGGAGCTATCCCATCGTGTAGTTTCAACCACATACGAGATAGCTCCATTGTTTCTAACGAGGTGATAAGTATGCATTTGCATAGAGGTGAAGTGTTATTTCATCAAGGGGACACCGGTCCTTTATATCGTGTAAAGAGCGGTTTGTTAAAGATTATTCGTATTCATGAAGACGGGAATCAGCTTCTCATGAACATTATCGTCACGGGTGAAGTTATTCCTCACCACTCCTTAGTGAGTCCTAATCCGTATCATGGCACAGCCATCGCGCTCGTTCCCTGCGAGATCGAGATGATAACCTCGCTGGAATGGTATGGCATGCTGGCACAGGATCCTGAGAAGTACTGTGACATCGCCATCATGCTGCAGGACAAGTTGAAAATGATGCAGCAGCGCATTGATCAGCTGACTCAGGTCACTTCCGCGCAGAGGCTGGAGATGCTGCAGAAGTGGTTTGACAGCTATATCGCTCCAGCCAAATTGACGGATGTATTAACTCAGGATGAGATCGCGCAATTCATCGGTTTGCGTCGAGAAACGGTTAATCGCCTGCTGCGGGCTCAATCCAATAAGCTGCCTGCCGGACCGAAGAATTCAAAATGAATTTTTTCGGCCGGTACATTTATCGCTAACAGCGCTTGGTACACAGCTTTCATGAATGGCCGCGGTCCTGTGAAATAGAACTTCGCGTCTGTTGAAGAAATGATGGACTGCAGCCAATTCTGATCGATGAATCCTTCCTTATGATAATCTGTTCCGAATACGTCATGCTCAGTTGGTCGTTCGTAACAGGTGTATACGGACAACTGTTGATGCTGGCGTGCTAACGCGTCTACATGCTCTTTCATCGCATGTACGCTGCTGTTGATCGCGGAGTGAATATATTTAACGGATCTCTGCGGTTGGTGTTCAACTAGCGTGTTAAGCATGCTGATCATAGGAGTCAGACCGACACCGCCGCTGATCAGCACAACTTCTTGATCGTCCGATTGATGAAGGGTGAAGTCTCCTGCTGGAGCTGACAACATCATGGTATCGTTCTCTTGGATGGAATCGTGCAAGTAAACCGAAACCTTGCCCGCAGGCAGGTCGGGGTTCGTGTCTTCGCGTTTCACCGAGATGCGGTAATAAGGCTTGCCTGGCGCATCCGATAAGCTGTATTGACGGTTAAAGGTGTATTCTTCACCTGGTATATTGATCTTAACCGTCACGTATTGTCCTGGACTAAACGAAGCTACAGCTTTTCCATCCTGCGGTACGAGATAGAAGGAAGTGATGACGTCGCTTTCCTTCACTTTCTTGGCGACTGTAAAGGCGCGGAAGTCACTCCATCCGCCTTCTTGTTGCTCAGCTTGATTATACATTTCGGCTTCTACGCTGATAAAGGCATCTGAGATAACGCCGTAAGCCTCAGCCCACGCATTGATAATCTCGTCTGTCGCGGCATCGCCAAGTACATCTTTGATCGCCGCCAGCAGATTCTCACCGACGATCGGGTAGCTCTCTGCCTTAATGCCTAAGCTGCGATGCTTGTGTCCGATCTGCTTCACAGCCGGGAGGATCGCTTCTAGATTATCAATATGTGCGGCTGCTGCATATACCGCGTTCGCTAATGCCGCCTGCTGTCTGCCTTGCTTCTGATTGGCATGGTTGAACACATTCAACAGCTCTGGATGATTGGTAAACATCATTTGATAGAATCGTTTCGTAATCGCCTGCCCGTGTACCTCTAGCACGGGAACGGTTGATTTAATTATTTGTATCGTCTTCTCACTAAGCATCTTCATTCGCCCTTTCGCATGCATAGTTTATTTATGAACTATTAAAAATTATAGAATCCATGCGAAAGTGCAATTGTGATCTGTATCACACTGAATAATAACAATCTGTGACCATTAACGTATGAGGCTATCCTATTCGCTTTTATTTGAACTGATCGGAAAAGTAAGTATGTGTATGTCTACCAATGTACATTGTTTCATATCATAGGTTACAATAGTGAGTGATAAAGGCTAAACTCTATACCAGAGTTATCCTCCCTGCGCAGAGTGCGTATACATCAAGAAATAGGGGGTATTACAGGATATGAAAAGCTTCAATAGGCGCTGGAAAGGGCCGTTTGTAATGTTCATGCTGCTCCTTCTGCTGCTTTCCGGTTGTTCAGTCGCCGCGGATGAGACGAAGCCGCTTGACCAAGCAGGCGGTAACACGGCTTCAGGCAGTATGCAGGCGGAAGGAGAACTTAGTGTTCATTATATCGACGTTGGTCAGGGAGCGTCGCAGCTTCTGATCGGACCAACGGGTAAAACGATGCTGATTGATGGCGGCGACAACAGTCAGGAAGATACGGTAGTAGGTTACTTGAAGCATATGGGTGTCTCGAAGATCGACATTTTAGTCGGTACTCATCCAGATGCGGATCATATCGGGGGACTAGACAAAGTTATTGACAACTTTGATATCGGCAAAATATATATGCCTAAGATCCAAGCAAACACGAAAACATACGAATCTGTGCTTCAATCCATCAAGAATAAGGGGCTGAAGGTCACGACGGCGAAGGCGGGCTTGGTGCTGGATTGGGAGCCCGGTATTGAAGTGAAGATGATCGCCCCAGTCAATACCTATGATGATCCAAATGAGATGAGTGCTGTTATTCATCTAACATACGGACAGACGAAGTTCCTCTTTACGGGGGATGCAGAAATAGAGAGCGAGAAGGATATGTTAGCTTCAGGTCAAGATATTCAATCCGATGTTCTGCTAGTAGGTCATCATGGGTCTAAGACATCGACAAGTCCACAGTTTCTGAATAAGGTCGATCCAAGCTATGCCGTAATTCAGGTTGGTAAGGATAACAAATATGGTCATCCCGAGCAGGAAGTGCTGAATCGTCTGCATGAGAAAGGGATCAAGATTTATCGCAATGATGAGCAAGGAAATATCGTCTTTACGACGGATGGAAACAAAATTACCGCTGCCGTGAATCCATGGAATGAGCAGGCTGCTGCATCGGGCGAAGCGGAGAGCAAGAAGGCGGATAGTGCAGCAATAGCACCGGCACCGAAGAAGCAGGAAACGGTTGACGGCGGCTTAACAGTCAAGGCAATTATTGATGACAAAACACCTAAGCAGAATTCTTCGGTTACGGTAACTGTGACAGTGAAGGACAGCAAGGGGAAGCCGGTAAGCGGAGCGGACGTGGCGCTGAATCTGCACTATAAATCGAAGGATACTCCTTATGAAGGCACCACAAATGCCAAGGGAGAAGCTGCGTTAACTTTTGAGATTGGAAAAGCTTCCAAGGGATTCACGGTTAATGGAGATATCTCCGTAACGCATGACGGTAAGTCGAGTGAAGCGCAAGTCTCCTTTACACCGCAATGATCGGAGGGAACAAGAAGTGATCGGGATCGTTGATCGATTCGAGGACAAATATGCTGTCATAGAGATTGAAGGCGTGATGAAGGATGTCCCTAGAGAACAAGTCGCACGAACGGTAAGTTCAGGAGATGTGGTTGAATTTCTCAATGGAATCTGGATCACGAATAAGTCAGCGACTGAGCGGCGAACGCAGGAAATAAAGAAGCTGATGGATGATGTATGGGAAGATTAACATAGTGAATACCGATGAAGCAGTTAAAGGCTGTCGAGAAGTCTCGACAGCCTTTGCTGTATTTGGGTTACGGCTTTACTCCGTTGCTGGAGCTGATGAACGTGTATTTGGATGAGGAGGAATCAACTGCAGCTCAGACTCTAGGACACCCAATCTTGGAGTATATCTGGAGGATACATAGGTCGTCGCTTTCCCTTCCTTAATAACCTGCGGATAAAACATACCCGGTTCAGGCGGCAGAATCCGATAGTTAATCACGGCTTCCTTCTTGTCAAAGTCTATGGAGGACACTTCTAGCCCGTACCCCGGATGAGGCAGCGTAGCGGAGATCGTTACGAGAAGAATATCATCGTTAACTTTCTCCGATGTCAGACTAACGCCGTATGGATTCTCTTCGATGGGCTCATTTGGATTATGTTTGCTTAGAAATTGATAGGCTCTATCGATCATTCCTGCCGCTTCACTGCGAGTAATTGTATCCTTCGGACGAAAATTCTGCTTCGAGTCCAGCTTGGCGATATCTGAGATCAGCAGCTTCTGAATGCTGTCCGCAAAAGCAGGGTTGATGGACTTGTCGTCATTAATCATTTTATACACCTCACTCCAAGCATAATCGCCTTTCCGGCTGAGCGCTTGAAACAGCCAGTGGCTGAATTGTTCTCTGGATACCTCTGCAGCAGGATCGAGAGCCTCATCCAGATTCAGACTATTGTGCAGGGCGACGATGAAGGCTTGAGAGTACCAGACGTTATCCTTCACCTTCGTAAAATAGTCGCTGGCTTTAGGCTCTTTCACGAATTTAATGTGATGGAGATTTAGATCCATCGCGTTGACAATTAGTGCGATAGCGGATGCGTTGTTCAGCTTGGCAGCTGGTTTAAATAAACCGGATGTGTCCCCAGATAGTATTCCTTGCTGCTGCAGACGCTCGATCGCTTCTTTCTCGGGATCATTCTTCACATCGCTGAAAGCCGATACAGTACCGCTAAACGTGAAGCAGATGACCATGATTATCAACATAGCTAGTCTAGGCCATAATTTGAGCTTCTTCATGGTGGATACTCCTCCTTATTGTGAATTTACCATAATTTTTGGAATTTGTTTTATTTTTGACGTGAACGAGCCAAAAAGGTTGCAGCTATTTTAATTGTTAATGAAGTAAGGTATAATAGTCTGATAATGAATATCAATATCATGATAAAAAAGGAATGAAAACATGCAAACGACAACATATCCTATGGCAGAGCTTATTCGCACTAGACGTTCCATCAAGCAGTTTAAGACAGATCCCGTACCTACTGAAACGATCAGCGAGTTGCTGGACATTGCCTCTTGGGCACCCAATCACGGATTGCGCGAGCCGTGGCGTGTTGTGCTGTTCACAGGTGAGGGTAAACAGATTATCGCCAACGCTATTGCCAACAATGGAGCCAAGAAGAGCGACCCGGAACCTCTGCTCCAGATTCCAGCATTCCTGCTCTTTATCGTGAAGCAAGATCCGCGCCAGAAGGAGCGGGAAGAGGATCAGACCGCTGCAGCTATGTTTATTCAAAACTTTCAATTAGCTGCTTGGGAGAGAGGGATTGGATCGATCATGAAGACAGGCCCATATATCTTCTCACCTAGCTTTTTAGAGGAAGTAGGAGTTAAGGCCGGAGAGAAGCTCATCGGTGTTCTGCAAGTGGGCTATCCGAATGTTCTTCCTGAACCGCGTGAACGTACGCCAATCGAGCAGAAGCTTACGGTTGTTGATTCGACATCGCTATAATTTAAAGTAGGAACAGTTCATAGTCTTAGATAACATGCATACGATACAGGGATTGTCTCAACAAGTTATGTACATAACTAAGGGACGTCCCTTTTTTAATGGATATGTGATCGGGGATAAAGTACGCTAAGTTGCTGATTCAACATGGGCTCAGCGGCGTAGGTTGAAATGATGATCCTTTATATGATAAATTTTGAAATGGAGAACTGCTGGTGTGACTATATCATTTATTCGCAGTAAAGGAGATTTCAATAATGCAGGATTGGATTATTCAGATCATGAACCATTACGGGTACCTCGGGGTATTCTTGCTCATTGCAGTAGAGAATTTATTTCCTCCGATTCCTTCAGAGGTCATATTGACCTTCGGCGGGTTTATGACCACTTATACGAACATGGAAGTCTGGGGAGTTATTTTGTTTGCAACGCTAGGATCGGTATTTGGAGCGATTGTGCTGTACTGCATCGGACTGTTCCTCAATAGAGAACGCTTGGAACGCTGGTTGGAGAGCAGATGGGGGCGTATGCTTCATCTCAAGGTAGAGGATGTCCGCAAGGCAGAAGGGTGGTTTGCTAAACGAGGCAAAGCGACCGTATTCTTCTGCAGATTTATTCCGATCGTGCGAAGTCTCATCTCGATCCCGGCTGGTATGGCACGTATGAATTTTATTACCTTTACGCTGTTGACAACGATTGGTACATGCATCTGGAACATCGTGCTCGTTTATTTGGGGGCCTTCTTCGGAGCTTCTTGGGAAGTTATTGCGGGTTACATCGACACGTACTCATCCATCACACTTTACGTATTGGTCGCATTATTTGTTATCGCGGCAATTGTCTACTATTTCAAGCGAGTTGTCAAGAAAGACAAGTAAGTGGATCAGGTTTAACACGATATCGTAGTTTACATGAATAATAGAGGGGCTGCATATGACTTGTGATGTGCGGCTTCTTTTTTTTATGTATGAATAAAATATTCTGCCATAAGATATACAGTTAAGCTCAAGCTTCACGCAATAGTATCCTTTAAGTAACTATCGTACAAAAAAGTGCGTACTTCACAACCAAAGCAGGAGCTGTATACTTATAGTTACAGGAAGTAACTATCTGATAAAATTAATGTAAGGGAGTAATGTACAGTGAATAAATCCAAATGGTCAGTTGATCCAGCGCACAGCAGTCTTGATTTCTCCATTCGTCATATGATGGTAGCCAATGTGAAAGGAACGTTTCATTCCTTTGAAGCGACAATAGACGCAGACCCGAGCGATCTAACTACAGCAGACATTCAATTCTCAGTAGATCTTTCGAGTATTGATACTCGCAACAATGATCGTGACAACCACTTGCGTTCGGCTGATTTCTTTGACATCGAGAAGTTCCCTCAGATGACTTTCACAGCGACGAATATCGTTAAACGCGCAGACGGTGATTACGATGTTACGGGCGATCTGTCATTGCACGGAGTTACTCGCTCAGAAACATTTGTCGTGACATTCGAAGGTGCGGGCAAAGATCCATGGGGCAATGAGAAAGCCGGCTTCAGTGGTACTGGAAGTATTAATAGAAGCGATTATGGACTGACATACAACGCGGCTCTGGAAACAGGCGGTATTCTGATCGGGGATACGGTTAAGATTGCGATTGGTGTTGAGGCTGCTAAGCAAGCTTAATAACATAATAGATTCAGATTGACAGAAAGCCGCAGAGATGTCTGCGGCTTTTCGATTGGTATAAGAGATACAGACTATAATTATAATGCCTCTGTATCGTCCGATTGTTTCGTATTCATATGCTCGAGATGAGTCAAACCCCATGCGTGCATCGCGTCTAAGATCGGAAACAAAGACTTGCCGTGTTGAGAGATGGAGTATTCTACTCGAGGTGGAACCTGAGGATAAACCTCTCGCTGTATGAGATCCTCCTTCTCCAGCTCTCTGAGCTGTGATGTCAGCATCTTCTGCGTAATATTCGGGATCTGATTCTTGAGCTCACTAAACCGCATCGTACCGTTGCGATATAAATAGTACAGAATCGTCGGTTTCCACTTTCCAGCGATGATACTTAAGGTTTCGGGTACCTTGCATTGTGAAGAATCTGCATCCATTATCGGGCTGAGCCCCCTATACATAATTTATACAGTGCTATACTAGTGATTATATAACAATATTTCACGGCATCCAATTTGATGTAATGATAATTGTTGCCAGAAGAGAAAATAATATTGAGTATTCATGGATTTTTAATTATAATTAAAACCAATTGAATTAGTTTGATCTGGAGGAGCCTGTCATTGCAGGCTCCTCTTTGTCTTTTTTTCAATTAATACCCATAAGGAGTGTGAAGAATTAAGATGGAATTTGTGTTGTATCTTGCTTTAATTCTGTTCAGTACCAAAATAGCTGGGGACTTGTCCGTAAGACTTGGTCAGCCTGCTGTCTTAGGCAAACTCGTCGTTGGTATTCTGCTTGGACCTGCGGTGCTAGGCTGGATCGAAAACAACGACTTTATCCATTATATGTCCGAGATCGGAGTACTTCTGCTTATGTTCATCGCAGGCTTGGAGACGGATCTGGATCAGCTGCGACGAAATTGGAAATCATCCTTTGCGGTAGCAGTTGGCGGCATCATCATGCCGTTTATCGGGGGATATTATACTGCGATTGGGTTCGGGTTCACGTCGACGTATGCGTTATTCTTCGCGGTTCTCTTCTGCGCGACATCAGTAAGTATATCTGTACAAGTACTGAAGGAAATGAATAAGCTCAGTACGCGAGAAGGCACGACGATATTGGGGGCAGCCGTCGTGGATGATGTGCTCGTGGTCATTCTGCTAGCCTTCATTATGAGTTTGCTGGGTGAAGGTTCGGACACCTCGATCGGTCTCCTGGTCGGTAAGCAAGTGCTGTTCTTTGTTATTATCCTGCTTGCCAGCGTATTCGTCGTTCCTGTGTTTATGAAATGGCTGTCTAAGCTTCGTATAACCGAGGCAAAGATTAGCGCGGCGTTGATCGTCTGCTTTTCATTTTCATACTTTGCGGATTGGATGGAGCTGGCTGGCATTATCGGCGCATTTGCAGCTGGAATTGCCGTTTCCCAAACTCCGTTCCAGCATGAGGTAGAGAAGAAGATTGAGCCGATTGCATACGGCATATTCGTACCTGTATTTTTCGTGAGTATCGGATTAAATGTATCATTCGCGGGGATTGGCGAGCAGCTCGGTCTCCTGATCGTGATGACGGTTGTCGCTATAATCACAAAGCTAGCAGGTGGATGGTTGGGTGCTCGTTTGACAGGCTTCAACAATCATTCTTCCTTAGCTATTGGCGCTGGGATGGTATCAAGAGGAGAAGTTGCGTTAATTATCGCTGCAACTGGATTGCAGTCTAAGCTGCTGCAACCGGAGTATTTTACTTCAGTTGTTATTATGGTCATTATCACTACACTAGTGACTCCTCCATTGTTGAAGATTGTGATGAGCGATAAAGGACAGTCAAGCCCGCAGATTATAAATGAAGGGGAAGTAGAAGCTTAGGGCGTCTAATTCATATGAGCAAGTAATAATAACTCATGATGAGCATCGTGGTAGAGTATAAGCGGGGGAAGATCATTGAAGTTGAACAGATTTAAGGCGGCGTTGAAAAAGTATAATGTAGGTAAAGTACTATTCATTCTAGCAGCAGTATACATGCTGTATGTGCTTGCCTTTGGCATTCTTCCCTATGCTTCATATCTGGATGTAAATGATGAATTTAGTCAAAGCACGAATGTTGAGCAATTTTACGGAACAGATCAACCCTCTGTAGACAGGGCGGGAATCGTTGAAGATGGTAAGGATGGCTTTGATGCTAGATTGCGTCTCATCGATTCTGCGAAAGACACCATTGAGATATCCTGCTACGCTACACATTGGGGCGATAGTACGGAATATTTCATGGGAGCATTGCTGGATGCAGCCGATCGCGGCGTTCATGTTCGATTTATCATAGACGGTGTAGCTCACCATTTGAAGAGGGATGCTGAAGCTGCTGCACATGCGCTGTCTATCCATCCTAACATTGAACTAAAATTTTATAATGAGCCTATGTTTCTTAAACCGTGGACCTTCAATGGCAGACTGCATGACAAATATTTGATTGCAGATGACAAGCTTCTCATACTAGGCGGACGCAACATAGGCGATAAATATTTTGATACGGAAGGATATAAGAAGACTTTAAGCTTGGATCGGGATGTATTGGTATACAATACAGCTTATGATACGGATCAAGTGAAGGAGAGCGTTATATTCTCCGTTAAACAGTACTTTGAGGAAATATGGAATCTAGACATAAGCAAGGAGCCTTATCGTAATCTGTCAGCACAGCATCAAAGGGATGCCGAAGCAGAGGCGGTTCGTTTGAAGCATAAATATGCTGAACTGAAGGCGAATAAGGCGAGTCTATTCAACGGAAGTTTCGATTATATGGATGTTACCGTTCCGACTCATAAGATCAGCTTCATTCATAATCCGATCCACAATGGCAAGAAGGAGCCGTATGTATGGTATCAGATTAGCTCTCTGCTGTTGAATGCGGAAGACAAAGTAAAGATACAGAGCCCGTATACGGTTCTTAATTCATCCATGCGGGACACGATGACGGAGATTGGCAGCGACCTCGATGAGTATACTTTGCTGACGAATTCACTAGCCTCCACACCGAATGTGGCAGCCTTTTCTAGCTATGTGGGTGAAAGAGAGAGCATCGCCAGTACGGGGGTTCAATTGTACGAATACCAAGGGGAGCACTCGATTCATGGCAAATCCTATGTCGTGGATGATGAGCTATCCATTGTGGGCTCTTATAACCTTGACATCAGGAGCACTTATATTAACACAGAGGTCATGTTGGTTATACATGGGGAGGAGTTCGCAGACCTGCTGGAGCAGCAGATGGATGTGTACCAGGCCAAGTCTCTCCTGGTAAATGAACAAAATAAATATGAAGTTAATGAGGATCTGGCAGAGCGCGAAGTCTCTGAATTCAAGAGGGTTGGCGTAGGAATATTATCTGTTCTGTCACCGATGTATAAATTTCTGCTTTAGTGTGGTTATAGCAGATGACCGTTTGCGATGCTATAAGGGGCTTGTCCTATATGTATGAGGGCAAGCCTTTTTGGCGTCTGAGACGTCACATTTGTGCATCTCAGCCCTTTGGCGATCCGATATTGGAGCTGAGACGTAATTTTTTTACGTCTCAGGCCTATTTTTGGTTCGCCGCTGAGGTTTTGATGGCTGAGACGTCACATTTGTGCGTCTCAACCTTCTGGCGAGCCGATTTTGAAGCTGAGACGTAATTTTTTTACGTCTCAGGCCTTGCGCGCGCAGCCTGACCTGATCAGCGTCCCAATTCAACCGCAAAGATTAGCCGCTCATCTTCATGTTGGCGCCAAGCGTACGATCTCGCATCAGAATATATCCCATCAATGCGAGTGAGGCAATAATTAAGGCAGACGGAATCCAGAAGATGCTCGGTGTTACACCTTCAATAAATAAAGGAAGAAAATAACCGATCAAGGATGCGGTCTGCGAGATGAATACGTACAAGCTGGCGCCAAAGCCTGCTTTATGAATGAACATCCGCTGGACATAGCCCATTCCGACTCCGTATAAGACAGATACGAAGAAAGAATACAGCGGCTGTACGAGGAAGAAGCTCAGTAGTGATGTACTGCTGCTGTAAGTTAAATAAACAGCCAGCGCGAACACAGCGCTGAGCCAGATGATCGGCTTACTGCCGTATTTTGCCGCCCAGTAGCCGGCCATCGTCATGAACAGCAGCTCGAATACGGCTTGAATGCTCCATATGTATGACATGAGACGCGGATCGCCGAACAGCTTGTTGACGACAAGCGGCAGATATAATCCGCGGATCGCGTCTGCGCAGGATAACAGCAGGATAGCGAACAGCATGAGGAGCGAGAAGGCTTCTCCACCGCCGCTCTTCTTGGCGGCTGTTTCGATCGTAACCTCTTTATAGAACAGCAGCAGGATGAATAGCGATGCATACCCCGCCAGATTGCCCCACAGCACACCCTGAAATGTTGCAATCAGGAACAGATTCGCGCCTACGAGAAGTCCGAGGAAGAAGCCGATGCTTAATGAAGCGCGCAGCCAGATCTGGGAGATCTCGACCAGGTTCGGAGCGTATCTTGTAAAATGATTGCGCGACATCGCGAACAGCTGCCCGTTTACCATGCCGGATGGCGCGACAGCCATGATCATGCCGATGAGTGCTGAAGCGTAACTATCCGCCTGCATGTAGATGAGTATCCCCGTGATGCACAGCAGCGATGCGATCAATGGAATCGTCTTCTTGCGTATCATCCGATCACTGAAGAAGCCGACCGTGATGGTAAGCACCATATTTAGCAGCAGAGAGGATGCAAAGATGCTGGCGATCTGGGCCTTCTCGAGCCCAATGGAATCTTGCAGATAGATGGCGTTCATCGGTGCGAGTATGCCAGTGCCCATTCCATATAGGAATAGAATGAAGATAAGTATTCTTGCCCCGCGTATGTTCATAAAGCCTTTAAAGTCCTGCCATATGCGCATGGATGAGGCTCCTTCCCGAATATTTAGTTCTTCTGATCGACAGTTCAAGGTCTATAAATTTATTCTACCAGATTGCATTGTTAAAATATGACTATAAATTGCAAGCGCTATTCAGATGGCGGCGATTCATCTCCATAATGTGCAGGTAGACGGTTGCAACGAAACGAATTCATACAAGGATCAATCGATGTGGAGCTATTATACTTACGGATGGCAGGGTGTCGATTACATTTTAAGAGATGGGGATTCCAAGTATGATAAAGTTTAAAGGTAATACTTCTCCCGTACCCACAATTGTGGATGAAGCCGGCAGGCTGGACATGCTGTAGGTATTTAGGAAAAGCTATGGCAAGCAAGATTATGCCGATGTATAAGCTGGAACAGCCGTTGTGGGCAGATAAGAAGGTGAAGCTGAAACAATTGTTCACGTCCGCCGATCTGTGTAAGAGATCACAGCATATAAAGTGAACAAGCTGGTATGTTTCAATATTAAGAAATGATGATACATGTCATTCAGACAAGCTGAAATTAGGCACAGTGAAGGAAAGAGGAGGGGAAGACGAATTGTTGAATAACGGATTTGCAGTCCAAATCGATGGGCGACTATTCACGAAAGATGACAGCGCATACATATGGGGTGCGGAGAATACGGTTACAGTAGAAAGAGGGGCTAAACTCACTACCATTCAATATCATTGTGGTCCAAGTGTGGTTACACATTGCTGCAAGTCGTTTCCTAACAGCCGAGTTCTGGAGCAATGGATCGAAGTGAAGAATGCTTCTACAGAACCGATACGAGTGGAGCGGCTGGATTCTATTCATGATACGATCCCGAGCGGCAAATATACGTTGGATTACTATAAATGCTACGGCAATGGACAGGAGTTTTCGCCGATTCGTGCATGCTTGGAAGGTACTCACATCATGGAATCAACTTCAGGCCGCTCCTCATACGGCTCTCATCCATTCTTTACTTTGGAGGAAGAGGGAGGCGGCATACTGGCTTGTGCCTTTGCATGGTCAGGGAACTGGATCGCCAGGTTTGAGCCTGCTGCCGAGGGAAGGTATGTAGTAAGCGGCGGCTTGAACCAGTGGAACTTCCATAAGATACTGCAGCCGGGTGAGACAGTAGACGCTGTTCATGTCATGTCCGTGTATATTCCAAATGGAACGAAGGACGATGTCTCAGTTGAATATGGTCGTTGGGGCATTACTTACTGGTATCCTGAACCTGCATATGATGATAAGCTGCCCGTAGTCTGGAATCACTGGTGGCCCTATGAAGATGTGGGCATTAACGAGCAAACTTTTCGCGATAATGTAGATCAAGCGGAACAGCTTGGGGTAGAGGTATGTGTTGTGGATGCTGGCTGGTTTGGCGAAGCAGATGAACAGAGCAAGAAGATGAATGCAGCATTTTCAGAGGAAGAAGACTGGTACATCAAGCGTGGGGATTGGCATAAGGTTAACTCTATACGTTTCCCTTCAGGTATGGCGGCGCTGTCTGAATATGTGCATGATAAAGGGATGAAATTTGGAATCTGGTGTGAAATTGAAGCGCTTGGGGCGAAAGCGGAGCTCGGAGAGCAGCACCCTGAATATGCCGCTAGACGAGAAGGACAACCAATAGGCTATGTATGCCTAGGCAATCCTGACGCTGTAGACTGGGCGTTCGGTGTGCTGGAACATCTAATTTTGGATTATAAAGCAGATTGGATTAAGCTTGACTTCAATCTGGATCCTAAGGCAGGATGCAATCAGACAGATCACGGTCACGGGGCTGGAGATGGACTATATGAGCACTATCGGGGCTATTACAGACTGCTTGAACGTGTCCGCAAGCAGTACCCGCATGTCTATCTGGAAAACTGCTCTTCAGGCGGATATCGGATTGATCTCGGAATTGCTCAGCACACGCATGGAGCCTTTCTAAGCGATCCGGATTATACACATCATCATTTGCAGCTGTTTTGGAGCGCGTCCTTAATGCTGCATCCGTCGTCGATCTTTCATTTTACATGGTCTCAGAATCGGATAGATCGCGGCAATAACGTATGTATGGATCCGATCGAGGATGATATGCCCATGTATCGGTTCGATTATATGCTGCGGGCGAATATGTTGAATGGATTTGGGATGTCATATCGGCTGCCGAAGCTGCCTGAGTGGGCGCTTGAACGGCTGAAGCAGCATATACAATTATACAAAGATAAGATTAGGACATATGTTGCAAATGAGGACATGCATCGTCTATGTGATCAGCCGGTGCGTGAAGGAGGGGGCGACCTGTGGAATGGCTATTTATATACGGCGAAGGATAGATCTGATGCCGTATTGTTCTTGTTCCGTCTGCAGGGGGCAGAGCCAGAGCGTAGATTCCGCTTGACTGGTCTAGATCGGGATGCTGTTTATAAGCTCACATTCTTAGACGGAATGGAAGAGCAAGTGTTGACCGGTGAGATCCTGATGGAGCAGGGGATTCTTTGTTCTCATCTACCAGAAGAAGGCTCCGATATCGTATTCGTATCGCAAGTGATGGATCCTATAGTATAGAAACATGGTCTCATAGCTGATGCTTGCTGTAAAATACACTACATGATAATAGTCTTGAAGCATAAGCCGCTTAACTGCCAGTCTCGAGTAAGAGAAATGCAGTTGAGCGGCTTTTTGTGTGTGCACGACTAGCTAAGTTTGGTGGTCTAAAAAATAGAATGAATTTCCATTCGTTATCGATTAAAATGGAAACAATTGCATATTCAGCGAGTGTTAGAGGACGGAAATGCATAGGAGGTTAACCGAATATGGCAGAGCTAGAGCTAAACCGAAGGTCGTATGGGCAATACAAGGCGGCATTTGCTCATGTGCCAATGCCGTATGCTTTCCTCGATATGGACATCCTGCAGTCCAATATCGAGGATGCCCTTCGCCGCAGCGGCAGCAAGCAGATTCGAATCGCCAGCAAGTCGATTCGATCTGTAGAGGTGCTGCAGTATATCCTGCGGCAGGATGCGCGCATTCGCGGAGTGATGTGCTACTCACCGCGCGAGGCGGTATGCTTGGCCGAGCGCGGCTTGGATGACCTGCTGATCGGCTATCCGGCTTGGGAAGCCGAGGCTGTGAAGTCAGCCGCAAGGATGATCACGCAAGGCAAGACGATCATCTTCATGGTGGATGAATGGGAGCAGGTTCAGCACCTGGAGCAGCTTGCGGAACAATGCGGTGTCGTCATCCCGTTATGCTTAGATGTGGATATGTCCTCTGACTTATACGGCATCCACTTCGGCGTATGGCGCTCACCTGTAAGGACGGTCGAAGCGGCAGTAGAACTGGCTGAACGGATTGCCGCATCCAGATATGTACGCTTGGACGGCATCATGGGCTACGAAGCGCAGATCGCGGGCGTCGGCGATGCGGCGCCGCGGAAGGCGCTGAAGAATGCGCTCATCCGCCACATGAAGCGGCGCTCGATCGTCGAGATCGCTGCGAAGCGAGCGCGAATACTGCAGCGCCTGCGAGAGAAGGGCATCGCCGTTCGCTTCGTCAATGGCGGCGGAACCGGCAGCATCGCCTCCACCTGCGCAGAGGAAGACGTTACGGAAGTGACGGTCGGATCAGGCTTTTATTCGCCTGGCCTATTCGACAACTATAAAGACTTCCGCAACGGTCCCGCCGCAGGCTTCGCAATTGAGATCGTACGCCGCCCGAAGCCGCAAGTGTATACCTGCCATGGCGGAGGGTATATCGGCTCCGGCGCAGCAGGGGCGGATAAGCTGCCTGTGCCCTATCTTCCGGATGGAGCCAAACTGCTGGCGATGGAAGGAGCGGGCGAAGTGCAAACGCCGCTTCACTATACAGGAACGGAGTCGTTAAAGCTTGGCGACCCGATCTTTATGCGCCACAGCAAGGCAGGAGAGCTGTGTGAACGATTTACAGTTCTGCACACATACGCAAATGGTCAAGTAACGGGCACGATGAAGACGTATCGGGGAGAAGGATGGTGTTTTGTGTGATTAAGGTAGAACAACGTACCTGGAGCAATTGGTCAGGACTCGTCCACAGCACCCCAGAACAGCTCGTATATCCTGAATCAATAGAAGAAGTGCAAGGAATTATTCGCGAAGCGAATGCCAGTGGAAGAACGGTGCGCGTTATGGGTTCCGGCCATTCCTTTACACCGCTGCTGGAAACAGATCATATTCACCTATCACTTGACAAGATGCAAGGCATATCTGGCATTGATCAAGATCGTTCAATGGCTGATGTGTGGGCGGGAACGAAGCTGCATACTCTTGGAGATGAACTGTGCAAGAGAGGCTATGCGCAAGAAAATCTGGGCGATATAAATAAGCAGTCGATCGCCGGCGCGTTTAGTACGGGCACACATGGAACAGGCGCGGACTTTGGAATTATTTCCACGCAAATTGCACAAATTACCGCTGTGACAGGCAGCGGTGAGGTTATTACATGCAGTGAGGCCGAACATCAGGATGTGTTCAAGGCGATGCTCGTATCGCTTGGCGCGCTTGGTGTGATCACCAACGTACAAGTGAAGGTGATTCCGGCCTCTCGAATGCATTTTAAGAGCTATCGCATGACTCATGAGCAAGTATTAAGCGAACTCTCCTCACTAAACAGAGACAATCGGCACTTTGAGTTTTACTGGTTCCCGCACACGGATCAAGTGCAGGTCAAGATTATGAATGAAACGAACCAGCATCCGACGAAAAATGGAGCTTGGAATCATTTTAATAAGCTCATTTTGGAGAATTACTCCTTCTGGTGCTTATCCCAAGCGTGCCGAATAGTCCCTAAACTGACTTCCCCAGCAAGCAAATTATCTGCTGCGCTTATACCCATGATGGAAGAGGTCGGTTATGCTCATGAGCTGTTTGCAACGCCAAGATTAGTTCGTTTCAGTGAGATGGAATATAATATTCCTGCCGAAGCGATGAAGCCAGCGCTTGAGGACATACGCGCATGTGTAGAGAAGCATCGCTTCGCTGTTCATTTTCCGATTGAATGTCGCTATGTCCGTGGCGATGATATCTGGATAAGCCCAGCGTATGGGCGAGATTCCGCCTATATTGCGGTTCATATGTTCAAGGGGATGCCCTATAAGGAATATTTCAAGGCTATTGAAGACATTCTCCTCAGCTATGGCGGCAGGCCGCACTGGGGAAAGCTGCATACGCAGAAGGCGGAGCAATTGGCATCCTTATATCCTCGATGGAATGATTTTTTAGAAGTTCGCCGCAGTTTGGATCCAAAAGGGGTATTGCTTAATCCTTATTTAAAGTCTCTGTTCGGAGTTGCGTAATGAACTGACAATCGGAGTAAGAGGACGGTTACAGCTGAACAGACGTTTGAATCTCTTGAGTTGTTCGAATAGCTCAGAACAAATATTACATATGAATAGCAAGAATGGTTTGCTCCGCTTCGAGTTAGAAGCGGGGCTTTTTTTATGACAATGTTGAGTTTAGCTTCGATAACAATCGATTATTCGATTCGTATTTCCCGAGAAATATATCAAATATATCCAATACATCATTAAAGATAGACTGTAATGCCTAGATTGCGTTCTAATTGTACTGGAACTCTACTATAAAAGGTGAATTAACTGAGATTGTGATTGTAAATACGAACAAAAATAACTGTGAGAATGGAGTAATTGTATGTAAATCTTAGAAAAAAATCGACATGTTTAGAGTTCCTTCGAGTATTGAATGTCGATAATTACCATGTCAAATATGATGTACAAATACAATTATGAAAGCGTATACTGCAATAGCGGCGCGGTTTTCGGGCGTTTTTACAGCCCTGAACGTATTCGACATATTTCACTTGTGGGACAAGAAGCCTACAATATGGAATGTAAGCGTTAGCAGTCGCCGCGGCTTAAAAAAAGACATGCGCTGCAGATTAATGCTGATAGATTGTTGCAATTTGAAAGGAGGGAGTGGACGCGATGCAAGGAAATGGTCAAGGTGCCCTTTCAATGAACGTTAGTCCTAAAAAGAAAAGTACGTTTAAAAAGAAAATATGGCGGAACTGGGAACTGTACTTATTTATTGCTCCAGCATTTTTGTACTTCTTAATCTTCCATTATGGTCCGATGTATGGTGTTCAAATCGCTTTTAAAAACTTTATCCCTACTAAAGGTATTACGGGGAGTCCATGGGTGGGCTTCGAACACTTTGAGCGATTCTTCGATTCCTATTATTTCTGGGATTTGCTCTGGAATACACTCAGTATCAGTTTGTACGAACTAGTCGTAGGCTTCCCGCTGCCGATTATTTTAGCGTTAGCTTTCAATGAGATAAAGGATGGATTCTTTAAGCGCTCGGTGCAAACGGTTACATATGCACCTCACTTTATTTCAGTCGTTGTAATGGCAGGTATGATCATTACTTTCCTATCTCCATCAACAGGTATCATTATTCACATCATTGAGTTCTTTGGTTTCGATGCTCCTGATTTCTTAACCGACCCAGCTTGGTTTAAGACGATGTACGTATTATCAGGTGTATGGCAAAGTACAGGTTGGGGTACGATCATTTACTTGGCTGCATTGTCAGGTGTCGATCCAATGCTTCATGAGGCTGCTGTTGTGGATGGCGCGAGCCGTTTGCAGCGTATCTGGAACATTAACATTCCGGCAATCATTCCTACTATTGTAATCTTGCTGATCTTGAACATGGGTAACATCTTGGGTGTTGGCTACGAGAAGATCCTGTTGCTGCAAAACTCACTTAATATGGAATCTTCCGACGTTATATCGACCTTTGTATATCGTGCTGGTTTGATCGATGCACAGTATAGCTTCTCAACTGCGGTCGGTTTGTTCAACTCAGTTGTTAACTCAATCTTGCTTGTTACCGTTAACTTCATTGCGAAACGTACAAGTGAAAACAGTTTGTGGTAGAAGGAGGGGAAATGTTACATGGCTATTGCAGTAAAAGAATCAAAGACAGATAAGATATTTCTGGCTTGCAACTATATATTTTTGACTTTGGCTCTTATCGTGGTGCTCTATCCATTGGTGTACATCATGAGCGCATCGATCAGTGATCCGAAGCTAGTAAACTCAGGTGAAATGTGGCTGTTCCCAAAAGGCCTCAACTTGGAAGGATACAAGCTAGTATTTGATAATCCGGCGATATGGAACAGTTATGGCAATACGATTGTATATACGTTAGTCGGTACATCCGTGAACTTGCTAGTAACATTGCCTGCTGCATATGCGCTAAGCCGTCAAGATTTCTATGGACGTGGTTTCTTTATGGGAATGTTCCTCTTTACCATGTTCTTCAGCGGCGGTCTCGTACCGAGCTACTTGCTTATCAAGAACCTCGGCTTGATTGACAGCATGTGGGCGCTTATCTTACCTGGAGCAGCGTCAGTATGGAATATTATCGTAGCACGCACATTCTTCCAGTCTACGATGCCGAAAGAATTGCAAGAAGCCGCTTACATTGACGGCTGTACGAACATGAGATTGTTCATTAAGATCGTATTGCCTCTGTCGGCGCCAATCATTGCGGTTATGGCCTTGTTCTATGGTGTAGGTCATTGGAACAGTTACTTCAATGCCCTTATCTACTTGAACGATGATGCGAAGTATCCATTACAGATGGTCTTGCGTCAGATTCTCGTCTTGCAGGAAATGAGTGCAGAGACAACCGGTGCGGTAGTTAACGCATCTGTGGCAACAGCGATGAATAACAAGGCAGAGGTGGCTTCACTAGTTAAGTACGCTGTCATGATCGTATCGACGTTGCCGATTATAGCTGTATATCCATTCTTGCAGCGTTACTTTGTACAGGGCGTCATGATTGGTTCAGTTAAAGGTTGATAGAAGCCCGTATACGTAAAGATTACCCTAGCGTGATAATAACTGAAGGCATTAAGTCTTCGATTATTATAAAAATGTTAGACAGTCTTCGGTAGCAAAAGAAAAACAGGGAGGGTTAATGCAATGAAGAAAATGAGAAAGACATGGGCATTGTTGCTGTCCGTCACTATGGTGTTCGGTCTGCTTGCAGGCTGCGGCTCATCAGACAAAAAAGATGGAGAAGCAGCAGCTGGTTCTGCTGACAAAGTAGCAAAAGAAGGCTTCCCAATCGTAGAAGAGCCGATCACAATCAGCATGATGGGACCGGATACCGGTATCAAAAAGTGGGCAGAAATGCCTGTATTCCAGGAAATGGAAAAACTAACAAATGTCAAGGTTGAATTCCGCAACGCGCCGATGGATAGCTTCGATACGAAGAAAAACTTGGTGTTCGCAAGCGGTGACTTGCCAGATGTATTCTACGCTGCAAATATCACGCCTGATGAGCAAGTGAACTATGGCGGTCAGGGCGTACTTCTTCCATTAGAAGATCTGATTGAAAATTATGGACCAAACCTTAAGAAGGTTCTTGACGAGAATCCAGACATCCGTAAATCGATCACAGCGCCAGACGGTCATATCTATGCCTTGCCGCGTATTGATCTAGATGCAGTATGGTACCGCGGTCCAATGTGGTATAACGGTGAATTCCTGAAAGCTTTGAATATGGAAGAGCCTCAAACCATTGATGAGCTTTACACATACTTGAAGCGCGTTAAGACAGAAGACCCTAACGGCAACGGTAAAGCTGACGAAATTCCATTTACATCTGGTAAGCTCGATGATACTCGTATGTGGTTGCTTTCATCTTGGGGTATTTACAACGAAGTCTACTACGCAGACAAAGAAGGAAAAGTTCACTATACACCAATGGAAGAAGGCTACAAAGAGTATCTGACTTTCATGAACAAACTGTGGTCCGAAGACTTGTTGGATAAAGAAACGTTCTCTCAAACTGGTGAGCAGAAGAAAGCTAAAGGTGAAAACAATCAGTTAGGTCTGTTCAATGACTGGCATGCGTACTTTACGCTTGGCGGTGAACCAGATAAAACTGACCCAATGTACAAGCCTGTATCAAGCCCTATGTCACCTGAGCCAACAATTGCTAAGCATCCAGGTCTGTCAGTAGGTGCGTTTGCAATCACAAGCTCTAACAAGAATCCAGAAGCTTCTATGCGTTGGATTGACTACCATTACTCCTATGAGGGACAAACTTTGTTTGAACATGGTCCAGAAGGTACATTGTGGCAGTATAAAGACAAAGATGCAAAAGAAAAAGAATGGCTTCCAGTACCAGGCGGCGGCGATCGCGAAGAATACCGCGGAACTATGACACCTGACTATGGTATCGTTACACCAGGTCTCGTAACTAACGAGCTGTATAACGGTTTGAAAGGCGATTTCGACGAGTGGCTCAATGAACAAACTGAAACGAAATTGGTTCCTTACGCAAAAGTACCTTATCCAATCGTATTCTTGTCACAAGAAGAGCAAACAGAAGTAGCGAAACTGCGTTCTGACCTCGACACTTATGTGAAGACGATGGAAGCGAAATTTGTAACTGGTCAAGAGCCAATGAGCAAATGGGATACTTACCTCGCTCAAGTTAAGAAAATGGGCGGAGACAGACTGGTAGAAATCTATCAAGCTGCATATGATCGTTGGGACGCTAACTAATCGTATTGCAATAGTACAAATCCCCGTAGATAACTTCGGTTATCTCGGGGATTTGGTTTAGATACGGCTATTCATTTTGCTTAGAATATTGCTTCCGATATTGACCTGGTGTATAGCCTGTCTCCTTCTTGAACTTACGAATGAAATTCGGTGTATCCAGATATCCGACACGCGTTATGATGTCTTTCAGTGGTTCATTGGTTGTCAGTAATAGACGGATCACCTCATCCAAACGGCGCCTCCATATATATTGCGAAAAGTTATAACCTGTCCGTTCCTTAAAGGTACGGCTCAGGTAAGAAGTCGAGATGGAGTACTTAAGAGCAACATGTTCTAAGCTTAATGTATAATCGGCATACGATTGATCAATATAGGCGACGATATCGTCCACTAGCGAATACTGTTCGCTTTCCGTTTTGCGAACGGACTGCTCACATATTTGCATCATTAATAAGGAAAGCTTCTGCTTCAATTCCGTCAGCGATTCGAAAGAAGTGATGTTCGGAATATCATTTACAACATCGTGCATATCGAGCTCTGAAGCCGTTTTTAGTATGGTGTTCAGCAGGTCGAAGCATATGCAGCGAGTGAGGGCTACCGATAACGTTTGCGACTGTATCATTTGGATGATCGTGTCGAGCATATGAATGGCCAACGTTTCATTGCCTTGCTTCAAGCTTTGTGTAAGTTTAAGCAGTACATTTTTCGGAATCCAATACGTCTCATCCGCATTATGAATTAGCTTCTCAAAATAAGTGATACTGCCATTGCCGCTGATGATTCGCATTTCCAATGCTGTTGCAGCTTCAATGTAGGATTCGACCAGATCATCCAGTTTATCATAGCTGGTACCGATTCCGATAGAAGGAATGAGATGCGAATTCTCCATCACGAGTGCTCTGATCGTTTCGACGATCTGTTCTTTACGCTGCGGAAGCGGCTGCTCGGGATCGTGTTCCAAGCTAATCATAATAGCGATCTGATCCGAATGAGACTGTTCAATGCCGTAAGCATACGCCTTCTGGGTAGGCAGCTCAAGCTCATACAGCATGGATGCGATTTGCTGGCGATCCTCATCCGTCATAGATATCTCCGAAGGCGTGTCCCATGCCATCATGATGACAAAGTAACGGCCATTGTCCACTTCGAGCTTGAGAGAACGAATCAATTGCTCCATCTCGGTATCATCCGGCTTGCCGTGCTTGAGGAGCAGCATCAGGCATTGATTGCGAACGTAAGGTTCTTGGAGATCGATACGAGCGCTGTAATCATTAATCGTTTGCCGAATCCAATCCCATTCATTATGTGATTTTACTGTATCCGCTACGGTTGTATTCGTATTTAGCTTCGCAAATTCCATCAAGTCCTTAAGCGGGTGGTACTGCTGCTTCGCAACACGGATAGCGATTGGGATGCCAAGCAGAACAACGATTAAGAAGATTGCGATAATCCAGGTTTGCACATGAATCATCCGGTCGTAAAATTGGAAGCTAGGCATCGCAGTGACATATGTCCAACCGAACTCTTCAGAATGTACGGAAACAACCGAATGCATACGATTGTTCAGCTTCAAGCTGTGAATACCAGGTTCAAGTACAGATAATTGTTCAAGGTCTTCTGCAGGCAATATATCGCCATGATTATTTTCAGTAAGAATCTGCCCATTTTGATCGAAAATGTAGCTGTTTCCAGTGAAATCGTTCAAAATGGAATCCATCAGCCCTGTCAAATAGGATTCATCTACAAAGTACATGACAGTTGCATGTGGATACGGACTATTCGGTGTTATAGGTACGAGATAGGCAAGCAACGATTGCTCGCGAGAATAAGAAGTCATTTTTTCCGCAGGTCGCAAGTAAGGATATTGGACCTCGTTCAGCTCTCGGAGCAGATCTGAGGCTGCCCATTTCTCAAATTGATACGTATCTTCAAATAAAGACTTTGTATTCGTTAATCCCCGAGATGAGTAGATATTTTCATCGCCTCGAATATATATAAATATTTCTTCTACTGATGGATTGTTTACCCTATATCTATCTAATGCTTTTATGGCATCACGGCTGTAATAGGGGTCTCGGAGATTATACGGCGTCAGTTGTTCGTCGAATGAGATTAAGGCGGCTGTTTCATTGAGCTTTGATATTCGTTCATCGATGGACATCTTAACCTGTGTCAGTTGATTCAGATTGGACTGCTCGATTTCTGAACGCAGCGTATCCCCTGAGTTCTTAAAGACGGTCACCGTCACCACGGTCAGCGGAACGAGAAAGATGAGAAGATATGACACCGTGTACTTAAGCAATATTTTGGATTTAAAGCGGTTCCATTTCAATTGACAGCCTCCTTAATGAGCCTTGAAGAATATATAAATGTTACTCGCAATAAAAAATAGTTATCCTTATATATTCTATCGAAAAGTGATATGGTTTTGGCGAAAAATGTTACTTTTTCACAGTGGTAATTACAGGTAATTCAGTAGAAGGAATGATAACGGTAAGCCTCGAATTATTTAAAATGTACGGGGGAGCTGTCATGACAGCAAACCTAGTAAATAAAAGAGGTGTGCGCATTGGAAGGTTTTAAAGTACTGGTTCATGAATATCGTGCGGATGTATTGGAAAATGTGCACTATGGTGCAATCAGTGTCGTAAATGATCGCGGCGAAGTGATCCACCATGTCGGGGATCCAGAGCATATGACGTTCTTGCGTTCGGCGGCTAAGCCGTTCCAAGCGCTTCCGGCAATAAAGCGTGGAGTGGATGCAGCCTTCGGCTTAACAGGAAAAGAAGCCTCCTTGTTTGCTGCTTCTCATCGCGGCGAAGCTTATCATATTGATGCACTTGAGTCGATGAAGAGCAAGGCGGCAATTCGTGAAGAGCAGCTTATCTGCGGTGCAGCGTATCCACTGAACGAAGAAGCGAAGGCAGAGCGCTACCGCAATCGCGAAGATAAGCGCCGCCTGTTCCATAATTGCTCAGGCAAGCACATGGGAATGATTATGTGCTGCAAGCTGGCAGGTTGGGATGAAGCAACTTACAGTGAGCCGGATCATCCTATTCAGCAGGAGATACTAGAAGGTCTATCAATCTTGGCAGGCGTGCCACGCGAGAAGATAGAATTAGGAGTCGATGGCTGCGGCTTGCCCGTTCAAGCGATGCCATTGCACGCGATTGGCACAGCTTATCTGAAGCTAGCTTGCCCAGATCTAATAGAAGACGCAAGCACCCGAGAAGCGGCGTCGCACATTGCAAAGCTGATGAACGAGAATCCAACGATGATCGCCGACTCAGCGTTTGTATGCGCTGAATTGCTGAAGGATCCTAACATTGCCGCTAAGGGCGGCGCCAAGGGAGTGTACGGCATTGGCCTGCGCAAGGAGCGCATCGGAATCTCACTGAAGGTATCCGATGGCTCGGAGACGGTATGGCCTGTCATTATCGCGACCATATTGGAACGCATCGGTTATGACAATCAAGAAACGATTGATCGTCTGTGCAAGCTCGTTCCAAATGAGATTCGCAATGACGGCGGTCGAATTGTAGGTATGCGCAAAGCGGTATACGAGTGGGAATAGGAAATCAGTATGCATTCCACTGTTCAATAAATAATGTTGATATTAAAGAGGGTTGTCGATTACATGATTAAAACTAACATGATTAAAACTAACATGATTCATATAGGAACATCTTCGCATCCGATTTCATCCAAAGAGGTGCTGGTTCTGCCGATTACTGGTGAGGATCAGCACCCATTCTCTGCATCATCAGGCTCTTCATCTGCTGGCAAGCCTGAAGAGGTTACGATCTATCGCAGCCGCAAGCAGGATGAAGCTGACGTGTACGTCGTGCACTTGGGCTCATATGCAGCGGACGGCAGCTGCGAAGCTGTAAGGAGAGCGGCTGGCAAGGCTGCGCGTACTGCGCAACGAGAAGGACGAGAATCGGTAAGACTCGTATGCTGTCTGCCCGGCGCTGCTTGTCCTGATGCTAAACAGGCAGATACCTCCTGGTTGAACGCATGGATGGAGGGCTGGTTGTTCGGATTGTATCAATTCAGCCAGTATCGTTCCCAACAGGCTGCTCCTGTGAAGCTAATACTGGATCCTACTGATTGGCCGCAATGGACGGCTGATCAATTGCATGAAGCGGTGCGCATTGCGAACATCCGAGTCAGCGGAAACTCTTTCGCTCGTGATCTAGTTAACGAGCCTGCCAACGTGCTGGTACCTTCGGAAATGGTGACTCGAGTCGTCGAACGGTTCAAGGATACACCAGTGCAAGTACATGTCTACCGTGGTGAGGAGCTGAAGGAGCGACAGATGATCGGACTTCAGACGATCGGCGCGGGCAGCATCCACGAACCCGCCATGATCGAGCTGCGCTATGCCGCTGATCCGAGCAAGCCGCTGTTGGCCTTGATCGGCAAAGGTGTTACCTTTGACATGGGCGGCATGAACGTGAAGAGCGGCTCGGATATAAGCGATGCGCGTATGGATATGGGCGGCGCCGCGGCTGTGCTCGGCGCAATGGACATTCTAGTCGCGATGGAAGCAAAGGTGAATGTTACAGCGTTGATTCCAGTCGTTGAAAATGTTCCAGACGCCAAGGCTGTGCTGCCGTCAGCTGTTATCCGATATCCGAACGGCTTGAGCGTTCAGATCGGCAATACGGACGGTGAGGGGCGTCTGATCCTTGCGGATGCGCTGCTTCACGCTGCAACGTTAGGTGCTGTTAAAGCAGTCGATATCGCTACGCTGACAGGCAATGTAGGCGCGGCGCTTGGACTAGGCATCGCTGGCATATGGGGTGATGTGGATATGAGCGCCAGTCTCGTTCAGTGCGGTGAGGCATGCGGCGAACGGCTGTGGCCAATGCCGCTGATGGATGAGTATGAAGCCTATTTGCGAAGCGATTATGCAGACATCAACAATACGAGCTCATTGCCGCTTGCCGGCGCGATTACCGCAGCTTTGTTTATTCGCCGCTTCGTAGCGGAAGGAATGAAGTGGATTCACATCGACATGGCGGGGACGTCGCAGTACAAGTCGGATGTAGGCTACGCGGAAGCGGGGGCATCCGGTTACGGCGCGCGTTTGCTTGCTGATTACGCGATCCAACAAGCTAGTCAGCAATAGAATATACTCATATTACCTCTTCGTAAAGCGGATAACTGACAAGTTATTCGCTTTTTTTGTAAAGATATTCAGGAGCTATCACAGCACTTCATCAAATGTTAAAATATGTATACACCTAGTGTGTTAGCAGTAACAGATGAAGCAGGCGAGAGGAGGTCTAGTCATGTCAAAGCCGCAGCGCACCACCAATCATGGAAACGGTTACATAAGCGAACGGATCGGCGCAGCCTGGAAACGCAAATGGATAGACCGGATATGGCTGCGCTTCTTATTGCCGTATCTGTTGTTCTTGGGGCTAACACTGTTTACGGGCTGGCTCGCTTATCATTCTACCATCGACGCGCTGGAGCAAGAGGTGCTGAATCGAAACGCCAAGACGCTTCAGCAAGCCCAAGTGTTGCTGGATGCCCGTTTGAACGAGGTGGAGTCGATTGTACAGCAAACGGTCGAGCATCCAAAGGTGAAAGGCTTTCAGGTTGTGCGCGAACCGTTCAAAGGCACGAACATGTTTAAGGTGATGTCAACGCGCTCAGCGCTAAGTGATTATAGTGCGAGCAATAAGTTTCTGCTCGATTACTTCATTGCTTTTAAGAACAGCAGACTGATCATATCGCCGGATCGAGTGCATTTAATAGATACATTTTATGATGATGTGTTGAAAGTGGAAGGCTGGACGCGGGATGAGTGGGAACAGAAGATTCTGAACTCCTACCATTCACGTGATTATTATGGCGCTGTGGAAATGAAATATGGAATCAATAAAGAGCCGATGATCGCTTATGTCAGATCGTTAGGCTATCCAGGCTACTACCCAGGCGCAGTCGTTGCGCTTATCCCGCACAAAGAGATTGAGAAGCTGCTGCCGGTTCAGCATGGCGGGTGGATTCAGATTGTCGGTGAGAATCAGCAAGTAATCGGCTCTAGCGGCACATTGCCAGCAAGAGAGGAAACCGCATTGCTAATAAGCAAGCTAGCTAATGAGCGCGAGCAATTTAGAACTCGTGTAGTCGGAGAGGAAATGCTGGTATCGCAGATCGTATCACCCAAGACGGGCTGGACGTTTGTTGCGGCACAGCCTACTGCGGAGGTGTTGAAGAGCGTTGAGGAGATGAAGCAGACGACCTTCACGCTCGTCGGATTGTCACTTGCGCTTATTCTCCTGCTTGCCTATTGGTTTTCACGGAAGAACAGCAGGCCGCTTGAACGGCTGTATGCGGATGTGCTTCCGCTAACGAAGCCGAGTCTGCCAGGCAAGCGCAAGGACGTGTTCACTTCACTGCGCGATGTGTACAGCGAGCTGCTGGAAACGACCAAGACGCTCAACCGCAAGCTCGCCGAGCGGCAGGAATATGCGCGGCTTGCTGTATTCGGCAAGTGGCTGCGCGGCGGGTACGCCTCCGACCAGCAGCTTCAAGCCTCGCTTGAACATGCGGGCTTGGATCGGCGAGCGAGCCGCTACGCAGTGGCCTTGCTTCAGCTTGGCTGGCACGGTGACGATTGGAGCCCATCCGTCTTGCATGAGATGGAGCTGAAGCGGCTTCAAGTGCTGGATGAAGCAGGAAGCTTCGGTCTTGTTCCATATGATGCAATCGATATCGAACAAGATCAGGTGGCGCTGCTCTTCTACGATATGAGCACGCCCGACAGCGGCGCCGCTGATGAAGCCTTCGACAGCGGCATTAGCCTTACGCTGATCGAGCTCAGCGAACGATTAAAGCAGCAGCACGTTACGCTCATCTGTAGCGTCGGCGGCATCGTAACGGAACGGCTCGACGTGCCGCGTGCGCTAGAGCAGGCGAGACAGCTGGCAGCATCAGCTGAGCGCGAAACCGATAAGGCCATCCTATGGTGGGATGAGCAATCTGTTTTGTTGTACAGTCTGTACTCCTACAGCGCGGACACCGAGCAGCGGCTCGTACACGCGATCCGTGCTGGAAACGAGAATAACACGGCTCAACTATTTCAGACCATATGGACTGACAATTGGAGCAAGCTGGAGATATCCTCTGTCATGAAGCAATGGCTCTTGATGGATGTATATGCAACACTCTTGAAGCAGTCCATTGCACTAGACATCCCATTGAAGCAAGATCCCGTTCACTTCCAGCAGCAGCTGATGAAGACAGGCGGTGGATTAACGAAGCTGTTCCGACTCATTGAAGCGGAGGCATTCCACTTATGTCATGAGGTTAATGAAAGAAAGCGCAGTCGCAATGAGAACCTGCTTGATGAGATGATGCGTTATATTCACGATCACATAGCTGATCCGTCGTTATCGCTAACCGCAATTGCAGATGAACTGCAGGTGTCAGAAGCGTATGTGTCCGCCTTCTTTAAAGAACAGTGCGGCATCAATTTCTTCGATTATGTTGAGCGCTTTCGACTATCTGCCGCCAAGGAAATGATGAAGAACGGTGCACCGCTTACTTCGATTGCGGAGCAGGTTGGATACAATTCACTCAATTCATTCAGTCGCGCATTCAAGCGTGTTCACGGCACTAGCGCTACAGAATATCGAAAAATGCATAGTCCCTAAAAACGGAATAATGCTATTTCTTAAATAATGCACAGGATATGAAAACGGCTTATTTTCGCGGGTTTCTCCTGCTTATATAATGGGTGCACGGCCATAGAAGGGCGTGCACCATTTGTTTTATGGTCAACAAGCATGAATGCGATTACATTCGTCAGCATGCTGTTGTCGTCATCATCTCTTGCATGTTGCTTCTATAATAGCAGCCGATTTCGTTCATCAGAATTGGAGGTGCAGCACATGCCGGCTTACTCGCGGCAAGAAAGGCCTGTTACCGAGAAGCAAAGGGTAAGGCCGCGTCAGCAATTAGCGAGCGCCGGTGCGTACATGAAGCGATCGTGGCAGCTGTATGCGTTGTTCTTGCTGCCGCTGCTGTATATTCTCATCTTCAAGTACGGACCTATGATCGGAGCTCAGATCGCATTCAAGGATTATAACGCGGTTAAAGGGTTGTGGGGAAGTGATTGGGCGGGTATGAAGCATTTTCTTCGATTCTTCAACTCGCATGACTTCTGGCGCATCATGAAGAACACGCTGTTCATTAGCCTGTACTCCCTTGTTGTCAGTACGCCGCTGCCGATCATGCTTGCCTTGAGCTTGAATGCGGTGCGCTTGCGATGGTTCAAGAACACCGTTCAGCTTGTCAGCTATGCCCCTCATTTTATATCGACGGTCGTTATCGTTGGACTTCTGCTGCAGCTGCTCGATCCGCGAGCTGGCATGATTAATCAGCTTCTTGGGCTGTTTGGTGTAGAGCCGATTCACTTTATGGGGAAAATGGAGTACTTTAAGTCCATTTATGTATGGTCTGGCGTATGGCAGCATATCGGCTTCTCGTGCATCATTTACTTGGCAGCGCTGTCAACCGTTGATCCGGCTCTTCATGAAGCAGCGGTATTAGACGGAGCGGGCAGAGTGAAACGGATCTGGCATATTGATATGCCGGCAGTTCTGCCGATTGCGATCATTCTGTTGATTCTCAATACAGGTCAGCTGCTGGAAACCGGCTTTGAGAAAATCTATCTGATGCAGAATCCGTTAAACTTAAGCACTTCAGAAGTGATAGATACGTATCTGTACAAGATTGGACTGTTATCTCAGGCTATGAATTTTTCCTATGCGACAGCTATTGGCTTGTTCAAATCTGTGATCTCACTCCTGCTGCTCATGACAGTGAACTATGCGGCCCGAAAAACAGGGCAAGAGAGCTTATGGTAAGTGCAATCCGGTTCCTTGTGATGAACATCTATATGCCGCGAAAGGAGGGAGCAGATGGACACATTCGCTTCGTCCAAAGGTGACCGTTGGTTCCACTGGATCAATAATGTGCTGCTCGGTGTGTTTCTCATTATCGTACTGTACCCCTTAATCTATGTGTTAAGCGCTTCATTCAGCTCGTCAAGTGCCGTCATCTCAGGAAAGGTCTGGCTCTGGCCTGTTGACTTCTCTACGGATGGTTATGCGGCGATATTCCGCCATCGAATGGTGTGGATCAGTCTGCAGAATTCAGTCATTTACACTGTGCTTGGAACGATCATCAGCTTAGTGATGACGATACTAGCTGCTTACCCGCTTTCCCGAGGGGACTTCAAGGGGCGTGGCTTCTTCAATCTCATGTTCGTATTCACCATGATGTTTAGCGGGGGCCTTATTCCTAGCTACTTGCTGGTGCGCGAGCTCGGCATGCTGGATAGCATCTGGGCGTTAGTCGTGCCTTCTGCGCTGTCAGTCTGGAATGTCATGATCATGATGACTTATTTCAGGACTAGCATTCCGAAAGAGCTGCAGGAATCCGCGCAGATAGACGGCTGCAATGATTTCAAATTCCTCTTGCGTATCGTACTGCCGTTGTCTGGTCCGATTATTGCAGTCATCACGCTCTTCTACGGGGTTGATATGTGGAACCAGTACTTTAATGCTCTGATCTTCTTAAAAACAGAAAAGTTGTTTCCATTGCAGCTTGTGCTGCGTGAAATCCTGATTCAGAATCAAATCTCTCAAGAAACGCTCGGCGATGTGAAGTTAGCAGCAGCCAGACAAGGTCTGCGTGAATTATTAAAGTATTCGCTTATTGTTGTTTCTTCTGCACCTCTGCTGGCCGTGTATCCTTTTGTCCAAAAATACTTCGTAAAAGGTGTCATGATCGGCTCCATTAAAGGTTAAGATTCTGTAGCTATGATGAAGGGGGAACTTATACATGCGTAAACGTTTGTGGTTCACGCGTCTGTTCGCTGTACTGATGTGTACGGCATTACTAATGTCTGCATGCTCCAGCAATAAAGGAACGGAGCAGGTTCAGCCGGTAAAGGAAGAGAAGCAAGAAGTGAAGAGTGAAGAGAAGAAGGAAGAAGCAGCAGCGCCGATTGAGAAAGGCACTTTCCCGCTCTCCAAAGAAAAAGTGACGTTAAAGGTTATGATCCCTTCTAATTCCTTAGTTGAAAATTTTGAGACCAACGAGTTTACGAAGTGGTATGAAGAGAAGACAAACGTTAAAGTAGAGTGGACGATCGTGCCTGAGCAAAGCGCGCAGGAGAAGCTGAATCTGATGCTTGCTTCCAACGATTATCCCGATGTCATTATGGGCTTTGGAGTGACGCCTGCACAGCAGATGATATACGGCAAACAAGGTGTGTTCCTACCGCTTAACGAATATATCGACAAGTACAGTGTGAACCTCGTGAAGGCATTTGAAGAGAATAAGGTCATCAAGCCTTCGATCACAGCTCCAGACGGCAACATCTATGCGCTTCCGGAAATCAATGATTGCTATCATTGCTCCATGGCGCAGAAGATGTGGATCTATAAGCCTTGGCTGGATAAGCTGAATCTGCAGGTGCCGACTACGACAGAAGAGCTGTATACGGTGCTGAAAGCGTTCAAGGAGAAGGATCCAAACGGCAACGGCAAACCGGATGAAGTGCCGCTCTCCGGCGCGCCGCGCGGTAAGGGGTGGCTGTCATCCATCGATGGATTCATCATGAACGCATTCGTCTACAACTCCGTATTCAATGAATCGCGCTACCATATGTATATTGAAAACAACAAGGTACAGGTATCCTATAACAAGCCTGAGTGGCAAGAGGGCTTGAAATATTTGAATAAGCTGTACAGCGAAGGATTAATTGATCCGCAAGTATTCACGCAGGATGGCGATCAGCTGCTCAAGTTAGGCGAGAATGCCGAAGTTCCTCTGTTGGGCGTTGCTCTTGGAGGTCATCAGGGCATGTTTACACAGATCGCGGGCGAGAGCGGGCGCTGGTTGGATTATGTGACCGTACCAGCCTTGAAAGGTCCAAACGGTGTTCAGTACGCAGGCTATACTCCGTTCGGTTACTCCGTGGGCAAGTTCTTGATTACGAAAAATGCCAAAGATCCTGAGCTTGCATTCCGCTGGGCAGACGGCTTCTATGATGAGGAAACTTCACTGCGTACAACCATCGGTCGTCCGGATCAGGAGTGGCGCGCAGCTAAGGAAGGCGAGATCGGTATCAACGGCAAGCCAGCGAAATGGGCAAGATTAATGGAATACGGTCAGATTCAAAATATTCACTGGGAGCAGACAGGTCCGACTTATCGTTCCAATGACCTACGCTTAGGTGAAGTTGCGCCTAATGATGGCAAGCCGAATCTCGAAGTGATTCTATATAATGAAACGAAGAAGAATTACGAGCCATACAGGCCGGATGCAAGCATGGCGATGCCGCAGCTGTTCTTTACGGATGAGGAATCTTCCGAGCTCTCCGACCTATCGAAGACAATCAATGACTATGTGGATGAGATGATGGCGCGGTTTGTGATCGGGGATGCAGATATTGAGAAGGATTGGGACTCCTACTTGCAGACGCTTGACAGCATGAATCTGCCTCGATTTTTAGAGATTTATCAACAGGCGTTAGACGCTAGAAAATAAAACCTGAACCATGAATAACAGACTGATGACAAGGTGCGCTCGAAAGGGTGCGCCTTGTTTTTACGTTGGGCGAAAGTGTATATCTTTAAGTTTACATTTATAGTTTTTCCCCGTTACAGCGGGAGGAACTCGCAGGTTAGATGAGATAACGGAGAAAAACCATGTTACAGTGAAGAGGCACTGCAGAGATGGTGATGTTCGCGTGAGATAACCGGTTATTTCCCTGTTACAGCGGTAGAAACTCGCAGGTTAGATGAGATAACGGGGAAAAACCATGTTACAGTGACGAGGCGCTGCACAGATGGGCCGGCTCGCGCGAGATAACAGGTTTTGTTCTATAAATCATTTACAGTTGAATAAAATGGTTATTATTTTGAATAAAAATCACAATGGTTCATTCGGAATATCTTCCTTTTAAATCGTTACCTGTTATAATAAAAATAATCTCGATTCTCCATAATAAAGATCGATAATTGTCGAAAATATTAAATCCCCTTCAGTTCTTTAGACTCATCAACCTTTCCCAGCATTGTTGCACAAATCATTATGTTTCATCTAGAATATGCCTATAAGATCGTATAAGATAGAATTGTTTTGTAGTTATAATTACCTATATATATATAATAAGGAGCTGACAGTATGCTACATCGTTATACCTTGATTGGAAGTATTAATGCGGGTTTATCTGTCGCATTGGGTGCTTTTGGCGCGCATATTTTGCAAGATATGTTGACAGCTGAGCGTATGGCTACTTATGAAACAGCAGTGCAGTATCATATGGCTCATGCGCTTGCGCTGCTGTTAATTGCGCTGCTGGCCGATCGATTAAAGGATCAGACGAAGGTTCTGTGGGCGGCAAGGTTAATATGGATCGGGATTATTATTTTTTCTGGAAGCCTATATCTATTGTGCTTCACTGGCCTCGGAATACTCGGAGCTATCACGCCGATTGGAGGCGTTGCTTTCATAGCAGGCTGGGTGATGCTTGCATTGGCTGCTAAGCGACCTGCTTAACAGCGTAAATTCGAAGCCTGGAGGTAGAGATGCGTTTGAAACCCATGGATGGAGTGCAACTATCTGAACTGCAATGGAATGCAGAGCACATACTGCCTAGATATTGGACGAGAATTATGTTAGGAATCATTGTAACGTTCAGCCTGGTATTGTGCCTGTTGGCTGACGGATGGCTTCGTACAGTATTAATTCTGTTTACGCTAGTGCTAATAGGTTATGGCATCATAATAGAGCGAAGTCTTGCTGCTTCTAAGCACCATACTGAGCTCGATCAAGATATCCATTTCTGGGAAAAATATATGGACAAGATGCCTCTTCCGACACTGCTGATGACAAGGCAAGGGGAGATCGTGATCCTCAATGCTGTCTTTCGTGACAAGAGCGGATTCTCAGCGGAACAAGCTGATCCCGTCGTGACAACGCTCTTTGAAGAACGATCGGTGCATGCGCTGCTATCAACCTTGCAGCAAGTAACGGAAGATGGAATGCCTAAGCAAGTTGAGCTGACCAGCTATCATTCTCTGGGTTTTCGTCAGGATTGGCATGCAGGAGTGATACCGTCACCATTTCGTCAATGCGTGGATTCTGAGCTCATCATGGTCTATATGCAGGATAATTCGACCTCTCGCCATATGGCTGAGAAGATTCATTATATGTCTTATTATGATGATATGACGGGTCTGCCTAATCGCAGGATGTTTATTCAGAAGCTGGAGGAGTCGATCAACAGCGCCAGGAAGGAACATTTTTCAATTGCGGTGCTCTATATGGATCTTGATCGATTCAAGCGAATCAACGACACCTTCGGTTCTGATTTTGGTGATATGCTGCTGATGCAGATTGCGGATCGGTTGCTTCGATCGATGACAGACAATGATTTCCTAGCCCGCATGGACAGTGATGAATTTGCTTGCTTTATGAGCTACACCTCAACAGAGGAGGAAGTGGCAGGACGTGTCGAGCAATTGCTTGCGGTCATGCAAGAGCCGTTTGTGCTTGATGACATACCTGTGCACGTTACATTGAGTATCGGCGTAGTATCGGAACGAATACATATTGCTCCTGATGATAATGTCACGTTATTCATGAAGCGGGCTGACGCGGCGTTAGCGATGGTTAAGCAGCGCGGCAAGAACAGCTACCTGTTCTTTTCGCCGGATATGGATACACCTTCATTGGAACGGATCACACTTGAACATGAGATGCTGAACGGACTGCAAGACGGCCAGTTTGAATTGTATTACCAGCCACAGGTGGAGTTGGACACGAAGCAGATTGTCGGCGTTGAGGCGTTGGTACGCTGGAATCACCCAGAGCGGGGAATGGTACCGCCTGCAGAGTTTATCCCGTTAGCTGAGGAGAATGGATTTATTGTTCCACTTGGCGAATGGGTCATTCAAGAAGCATGTCGACAGAACAAGCAATGGCAGTCGGAAGGGCTGCCGCATATACCTGTATCGGTTAATCTATCCGTTCGACAATTCGAGCAGCATGATCTGATCAAGGTCGTTGAGCATGCGCTCACGGTAACTGGATTAAAGCCGCAGTATTTGGATCTGGAGATTACCGAAACGATGACGATGGATGTTTCTCGCGCACTGCGCGTGATGAAAGATTTGAAGCGTATGGGCGTAACGATAAGCATCGACGATTTCGGAACAGGGTATAGTTCTCTACTTTATTTGAAAAACTTTCCGATTAACCGTTTGAAGATTGATCGTTCATTCGTGAGAGATCTTGAGCAGGATCCGAATGATGCCGCCATCGTGTCAGCGATTATCGCGATGGGCCATAAGATGAATTTGCAGGTTATTGCGGAAGGCGTCGAGAATAAGGATCAAGTTGAGTTTCTTCAAGAGCATGCTTGCGATGAGCTGCAGGGATACTATTTCAGCCCGCCGCTTCCAGTCAACAAGATTGAAGCGATGCTCAGTACTCAAGTTCATTAGACATATCATACGAAACCCGCTGTTCCTTAATGGGACTGCGGGTTTGCTTCGTCATGTCGGTTATCACGAAATATTACGCCAATGCATACACATATACGGCAGATCATAAGCAAGGAGGGTATGCATTGGTTAATATTATTCCAATTGAGATTGAGGGACATACCGTGATCGGGGTAGAAGTGCTGCTGCCGAAAACGACACTGCTGTCGATATCGACAGATAAAGGGTACATCATGTGCGGCGCACTGGATGTCGGACTGCTGAATGATCGACTGAAGGAACGTCAGATTATTGCAGGTCGTGCTGTTGGAGTCAAGACTCTAGAGCAGCTCCTTCATGCGCCATTAGAGTCGGTCACCCATGAAGCGGAAAACCGTGGGATAACAGCGGGAATGATAGGGCGTGATGCCTTGTTGAAGATGCTATAATCAACAACACAAAAGTTTAAGGTCGGTTCAACTTCGTTTGAACCGGCCTTTTGTATATCGCAGGGTACTTTGGCGAAGCCTACATGAGGTAGTGCGGATATACGGATACATGATGTTAATTTTTACATGAAGATGGTTGGTGTAATTAATATCATTGGCGAAATGAGGACATGCGTTACAATTAGTAGGTGGATGTACAATTGGGATTATGTTCATATGTAGAATGTGGTCCAGTGATATGTGCTGCATCATCATTTGGATTGTTATCAAGTGGAAATGTCAGAAATAACCTGAATTTATTTCATGAAAAAGACTTGTTATATAATAATTATTAGTTTAGAATAATTATCAACAAGGAAATATTATTTAGTTAACAACTTAATTCAGACATATACTTAGGAGGAAATTATCATGACTAAAGCAGGACTTCAAACACAATTGAATCAACAAGTAGCAAACTTGAATATGATGTATGTGAAGCTTCACAACTACCACTGGTTCGTGAAAGGATCTAATTTCTTCACACTTCATGAGAAATTCGAAGAGCTGTACGATGAAATGACTGCAAAGATGGATGAAGTTGCAGAACGCCTGCTGACGATCGGCGGCCAACCTTATGCTACTCTGAAAGAGTATGTTGCACATGCAACTATTCAGGAAGCGGCAGGAAATGAATCTTCTGAGCAGATGTTGAAGCAGTTAATTGCTGACTTCAATCAGCTTGTGAATGAATTCGGTGCTGCGAGCAACGAAGCGGACAACCTTGGTGACAAAGTGACTGCGGATATGTTCGTGAGCATGTCTGCTGATCTTGAAAAGCATGTATGGATGCTTAGCGCTTATCTAGGATAAGAGTGCGACATTCAATCTGTGAAATAATCAACTAACTCAACCTAGAAAAGACGCATCCAGCACTCATGTTGGAATGCGTCTTTTATTATGATCTTAAGGCCTGATGGTAACTTTGGTACCGATAGGCACCAGACTGGCAAGCTGCAGCACGTCGGCATTGTACATTCGAATGCACCCGTGTGATACCTCATGACCGATGGAAGATGGATTATTGGTTCCATGAATGCCATAATGCGGCCTGGATAATCCCATCCAGAACGCACCGAACGGACCGCCAGGATTAGGAGCCTTGTTAATGATCGCATATTGGCCTGCAGGTGTTGCCGTCAGCATTTTCCCGATTCCAACTGGATATCCACGCACTACGGTATCATTATCCAACAGGTACAGCATCCGATCTGATAGATCAACGATGATACGGTAATTGGGCATAGATGCTTCTCTCCTCCCAATCTATTTCATTAGACTATGTCAATGACATTAGTAAAGTCACGAATTCAATCGGAAATG
The DNA here is from genome assembly GCF_054343325.1 of Paenibacillus marinisediminis. NCBI lineage: Bacteria > Bacillati > Bacillota > Bacilli > Caryophanales > Paenibacillaceae > Paenibacillus > Paenibacillus marinisediminis. Next base: position 393,721 of record NZ_JBTGUH010000001.1, on the reverse strand, counting down.
GGCGTATGACTGGTTATCTTAAGGTAATTTGTGGTGTGAATCATGCATAAGACGTGGTTAAAAGTGTTTTATTGCACTCGAAAGTTGAAAAGAACATAGGAAAGATTTAAAATTGTATTGAGAATCATTGAGAATCATTTTATAATAAATACAATGTGATAAATTTTATAGAAAAGTTCGAGCTGACTCGCATGGGTTATAAGCTCTTTACTTTAAAAAATAAACCATGAACATTTGGAGGTACATCACACATGGCAACTCAATTCGTCGTAGATGGTTTGAAAGCGACCATCGAAGGTAAAGAAATTCTCAAAGGTATCAATATCGAAGTTAAGGGCGGCGAAGTGCACGCGATCATGGGACCGAACGGTACAGGTAAGAGTACACTCGCATCTGCTCTGATGGGTCATCCTAAATATGAAGTTACAGAAGGCAGCGTATCTCTCAATGGTGAAGATGTGCTTGAGATGGCTGTAGACGAGCGCGCTCGCGCAGGACTGTTCCTAGCTATGCAGTATCCAAGCGAGATTGCAGGTGTTACGAACTCCGACTTTATGCGCAGTGCGATCAACGCTCGCCGCGGTGAAGGCAATGAGATCTCCCTGATTAAGTTCATCCGCCAGATGGAAGGCAAGATGAAGGAACTGGATATGAACCAAGAGTTTGCTCACCGTTATCTGAATGAAGGCTTCTCCGGCGGTGAGAAGAAGCGCAACGAGATCTTGCAGATGATGATGCTTGAGCCGAAGGTCGTTATATTGGACGAGATCGACTCCGGTCTTGATATCGACGCATTGAAGATTGTTGCGAACGGCGTTAACGCTATGCGCAGTGAAGATCGCGGGTTCTTGATCATTACTCACTATCAGCGTTTGCTGAGCTACATCAAGCCTGACTTCGTACACGTTATGATGCAAGGCCGCATCGTTAAATCCGGCGGACCTGAGCTTGCTGAGCGCCTTGAAGCTGAAGGCTATGACTGGGTTAAGGAAGAGCTCGGTATTGAAGATGAAACGGTAGGCCAAGAAGAATAGTCGCAGTAACGAACGAATGACAGGAGGAGCGATAGACCGATGAGTACCGAAACTGTATTGCCCGTAGACCGTGAAGCGGTCGCGGCTCTCTCCCGCAGCAAGAACGAACCGGCATGGTTAGCCGAGCTTCGTGTGCAAGCGTTGGAGAAAGCAGCAACATTGGGTTTGCCTAAATTAGAAAAAACGAAGATTGATCGTTGGAACTTGTCAGCATACGGACGACCTGCAGAAGTTCAAACGGCAGCAAGCTTCAAGGAGCTTCCTGCTGTAGTGCTTGAAGTATTGCAAAGCGCTGAGGCAGAAGAAGTTCACAATGTGCTCGTACAACACAATTCAGGTGTTTCATATAAACAATTGCAGCAAGAGTTGAAAGACAAGGGCGTCATCTTTACGGATCTGGAAACAGCTGCGCGTGAGCATGAGGAACTGGTTAAGCCGTATCTGATGCAAGCTATTAAAGCTGATGAGCATCAATTGGCTGCACTTCATGCGGCATTGTGGAACGGCGGAGCATTCTTGTATGTTCCTAAAAATGTGGAGCTGGATATTCCAGTGCAGGCTATGTTCTATCACGAGGATGCGGCAGCGACATTTGCACCGCACGTATTGATCGTTGCTGAAGCAAACAGCCGTGTAAACTATGTAGATAACTACATCTCTTCTTCCGAAGCTGCTCCAGCGGTACACAATGGTATCGTTGAAGTATTCGTGAAGCCGGGCGCTAAAGTGACTTATGCTTCTATTCACCATCTGAACAAGGAAACGGTAGATATCTCATTCCGCCGTGCCATATTGGAACAAGACGGTCAGATCGAATGGATCGTTGGCGAAATGCATGATGGCAATGCCGTCTCGGAGACGACTTCTATCCTGCAGGGCAATGGTTCTAACTCGGATGCGAAGGTTATATGTGTAGGTAGTGGCGAGCAGAAGCTCAACATTACGACGAAAGCTGTTCACTTCGGCAAGAGCTCTGAGAGCCAGATGATTACCCGCGCAGTAATGCGTGAATCTGCATCTGCTATTATCAACGGTATTTCGAAGATTGAGAAAGGCGCGACGAAAGCAAACGGCCAGCAGACAGAGCGTGTCTTGATGCTCAGCCCTAAGGCGCGCGGCGACGCTAACCCGATCCTTCTGATCGACGAAGATGATGTTAAGGCAGGTCATGCAGCTTCCGCAGGACAAGTGAATCAAGAACAAGTTTATTATATGATGTCGCGCGGTATATCCCGCTCGGATGCGGAGAATCTGATCATTCGCGGATTCTTGGCGCCGGTCGTATCAGATGTGCCTAACGAACAATTGCAGGCGCTCCTAAGACGTTACATCGAAAGGAAGTTAGGACAATGATCGGACGCGAGCTTCGTGAGCAATTTCCGATATTAAATCAGAACGTAAATGGATACCCGTTAGTATACTTGGACAGCGCGGCTACATCGCAGAAGCCAATCCGTGTGATTGAAGCTGTGAAGAAGTATTATGAGTGGGATAATGCTAACGTTCATCGCGGCGTACACACCCTAGGGTCACGTGCGACGGACGCTTACGAAGGCGCGCGTGACAAGGTGGCTCGATTCCTCAATGCGAAGAGCGCTGAGGAAATCGTGTTTACTCGAGGAACGACGACAGCGTTGAACCTTGTTGCTTCATCATATGCTCGCTCTGTATGCAAGGAAGGCGATGAGATCGTCATTACTGAGATGGAGCATCACAGCAATTTGATTCCTTGGCAACAGGCTGCGAAAGCAACAGGGGCTACGCTCAAGTATATCCCTATGCAGGATGACGGCTCGATCTCATTGGCAGATGTGGAAGCGACGATTACCGACCGTACAAAGGTCGTTTCCGTCGTACACGTTTCGAATGTCCTCGGACAAGAGAATCCTGTTAAGGAGATCGGGGAGATCGCACATCGTCATGGAGCCGTAATGGTAGTGGACGGTGCTCAGAGCACGCCGCACATGAAGGTGGATGTTCAAGATTTGAACTGCGACTTCTTCGCATTTTCCGGTCACAAAATGTGTGCTCCAACTGGTATCGGCGCATTATATGGGAAGAAGGCGCTGCTGAACAACATGGAGCCGATCGAGTATGGCGGCGAGATGATCGACTTTGTAGATCTATATGATTCTACATGGAAGGATGCGCCTAGCCGATTCGAAGGCGGAACACCGCTGATCGCAGGTGCTGTAGGATTAAGTGCCGCGATCGATTTCCTGCAGGAAATTGGGTTGGATACGATTCATCAGCATGAGCAAGCCTTGGCTGCCTATGCATATGATAAATTATCGATGATCAATGGAATTACGATATACGGACCTGAGCAGGAACGTGCGGGTCTAGTCACCTTTAATCTGGATGATGTTCATCCGCATGACGTAGCTACTGTATTGGATTCGAAAGGCGTTGCTATACGCGCGGGTCATCACTGCTGCCAGCCGTTGATGAGATGGCTGGAAGTCAGCTCGACAGCAAGAGCAAGCTTCTACTTGTACAATACAGAAGAAGATATCGACGCGCTCGTGAGAGCGTTAGTCGAAACAAAGGAGTATTTCAGCGATGCAATTGGATGATTTATACCGCAGAGTCATCATGGACCACTATAAGAGACCGCGTAACCGGGGAACGTTTGACGCGGACGCGGTAACGATCAACTTGAACAATCCTACATGCGGTGATCGTATATCCTTGCAGCTGCAGGTAGAAGACGATGTGGTAAAGGATGCTCGTTTCACAGGCGAGGGCTGTTCGATCAGCATGGCGAGTGCTTCTATGATGACTGAAGCCGTTAAAGGGAAGTCCTTAACAGAAGCGTTAGAAATCGCAGATCGATTCTCTGCTATGGTTAAGGGCGAAGACGTAGAATTTGAAGAATATGAAGATATAGAAGCGTTGTCCGGTGTATGCAAGTTCCCGGCACGCATCAAATGCGCAACTCTTGCATGGAATGCGCTGCGTAAAGGTGCAGACGAACCAGAAAGCAGCGAGCAGGACAAGTGACGGAAAAGGGAGGTAGACAGTGATGGCAGTTAATGGGCCGGAAATGGAAGAATATAAATATGGCTTCCGCGACAATCACCAAGCGGTGTTCCAATCAGGCAAAGGGCTGACGCCTGAAATTGTTAAGGAAATCTCGAAGATTAAGAATGAACCAGAATGGATGCTTGACTTCCGTTTGAAATCATTGGGTCAATTCAACAAGATGCCTCTCCCGCGTTGGGGCGGCGATCTGGATGAATTGGACTTTAACGATATTCAATATTATGTTCGTCCATCGGAGAAACAAGGTAAGACATGGGAAGAGGTTCCTGCTGAGATCAAGGAAACCTTTGATAAGCTCGGTATTCCTGAAGCGGAACAGAAGTTCTTGGCTGGTGTATCCGCTCAGTATGAATCTGAGGTTGTATACCATAGCATGCAGAAGGAGCTTGAAGAGCAAGGCGTTATCTTTATGGATACAGATACCGCGCTTCGTGAGCACCCAGAGATCTTCCGCGAGCACTTCGGTACTGTAATTCCGTTTACAGACAACAAGTTTGCGGCTCTGAACAGCGCAGTGTGGTCTGGCGGCAGCTTTATCTATGTTCCTAAAGGTGTAAAGTGTGAAATTCCACTGCAAGCTTATTTCCGCATCAACTCCGAGAATATGGGACAGTTTGAGCGTACGCTGATCATCGCGGATGAAGACAGCTTCGTTCATTATGTAGAAGGCTGTACAGCTCCGATCTACAGCACGAACTCGCTTCACAGCGCGGTAGTTGAGATTATCGTGAAGAAGAACGCTCGCGTTCGCTATACGACGATCCAGAACTGGGCACCGAATATCTACAACCTTGTGACAAAGCGTGCGGTATGTGAAGAGAATGCGAACATGGAATGGGTTGACGGCAACATCGGTTCCAAGCTGACGATGAAATATCCTGCAGTATTGCTGAAAGGCCGCGGCGCGAAAGGCTCCGTACTTTCGATCGCAGTAGCAGGCAAAGGTCAGCATCAAGACGCTGGTGCGAAGATGATTCATCTGGCGCCGGATACAACTTCGACGATCGTGTCGAAGTCGATCTCCAAGCATGGCGGTAAAGTAACGTACCGCGGTCTGGCTTCCTTCGGTCGCAACTCTGAAGGCTCTAAGTCCAACATTAAGTGTGATACGCTTATCTTAGATAACGAATCAACTTCAGATACGATTCCATACAATGAGATCATGAACGACAATATCCAGTTGGAGCATGAAGCTACGGTATCCAAAGTATCGGAAGATCAATTGTTCTACCTGATGAGCCGCGGTCTGACAGAAGCAGAAGCGACTCAGATGATCGTTATGGGCTTCATTGAACCGTTCACGAAAGAACTGCCGATGGAATATGCGGTTGAGATGAACAGATTGATCAAGTTCGAAATGGAGGGAAGCATCGGTTAACCCTGGTAAGGCGAGGGGTTCCAGCTTTCCTAGCGATATATAAATACGTGTCTGATGCGGTGGTCACGCTTATGTGGCCCCTTCACTCAGACACGTATTTTTTGTTTGCTCTAGATTTTTACAGTAAATGGCGCGTACAAAATGCAAATCCCCCTGGATAACCGATTGCACGGTGCTTCCAGAGGGATCAATAATTCATATGATGGCTACATATACACATGCTCAATTTCTACTTGTCTGACCAATGACAGATCGATAAATTCTTGATTGATCTGCACGAGAGGCTTGAAGAATTCCGTACTGTGGTTCATGATGATGGTTCCCATACGGCCATCGCTTAGCTTGACTCGTTTATGCAAGAAGTTCGGCAGCATCTGACGGATAAATACATGCGTCATTCTAGGATCAAGCTTGTTGAAGCTCATAGAGTACATCTCATTCAGAACACTGAATAAGTCTCGTTTCTCACGATATACTCGCGTAGAGATCATCGCGCTGTACACATCTGCAATCGCGACAATCTTGGATATATCATGGATCTGATCTCCAGTAAGCCCTTGAGGATATCCCGAACCATCAATTCGCTCATGATGCTGAAGCGCTGGTATCGAGAGCCATTCGTCGCTATAGCTGGAGCTTATGATCTGGTGACCAATTGTTGTATGCGCTTTAATTTGTTCGAACTCTTCATGGCTTAAGCTGGAAGGCTTATCAAGAATAGAGCGTTCGATTTGACTCTTGCCGATATCATGCAGGTATCCAGCCCTGCCGATACGAAGTGCATCCTGCTCGGAATAACCGAGCCATACTGCTAAATAATAGGACAGCATACTGACTTGAAGCGAATGCTGGCATATATAATCATCATCTGAAATGAGATGCAGCAGCAAGGAAACGACATCGCGTTCCTCATTAAACTGTTCGAGTATGGGTGAAATCGTACTCTCTACATCTTCATGACTAATCGTTCCCGTGCGAAGCGCATGATCAAACATATGGCTCGTGAACTTGACTGCCTCAAGATACTGTGGATAGAACTGCTTAATCGATGGATTCACATATTGTTCTGGCTCTAAGAGTACGGAATCCACAGGAACTGTCTCTGAAATCCCCGGGGAAGAGGTTGAGTTAGTTATCACATCTATATTAAGTTGAGGATTTAAACGTTCCATGATCTCTACCATATCAATGTGATGCCGAAGAAGTACATCTATATCCCGTTCTTTCAAGCAAGTGCCTGCAGATATAATCTTAACCCCAAAGTTATTGAATATATCCTTCAAAACAATATCTCCATCTCTCACTTGTAAAATATGAACCCGCATGATTTGGATCACCATTCCTAACTGAGAGTTGACTTCATGTATGATAATCATAGCAACAATACCAATAGCTTACAACAATTAATGTCTAAATACTAAATATTATGTCATATTTTTTAATGCTATTTGAGGTGCTTGTACTTCGACCTAGCTCATACAATTCATTATAAGCATGTACGACGAGGGGAAGTGTAATATGTTAACGATACTATTAGCAGTGCTGCTAGGTGTGGTTGAAGGAATTACAGAGTTTATTCCTGTTTCATCTACAGGTCATATGATACTTACCACCAGATTAATGGGGGTAGATGATCAGAGCGATCTGCTAAAAACGTTTGAAATTGTCATACAATTAGGGGCGATCTTAGCCATTACCGTTGTCTATCGAGAGCGGATTCAGAACATGCTTGGCATTGGTATTCGATCCGTGAAGCAAGGGAACAAAGAGAAGCGCAGTCTGAATCTATTACATGTGGCGCTTGGAATTGGACCTGCGCTAATCGTAGCATTTTTCGCGAAGGACTGGATCAAGCAGCTGTTCAGCGCTGAAACTGTGTTAACAGCATTAGCAGCAGGCGGCATATTCATGTGGGTCGCGGAATGGTATGGAGAACGTAAGCGGCCTAGTGCCAATACACTTGATGATATAACCTATAAGCAGGCATTTCTGATCGGACTATATCAAATATTGTCCGTATTATGGCCAGGCTTCTCTCGATCAGGATCAACCATATCGGGAGGCATGCTAAGCGGAGTTAGCTATCGTGCTGCTGCTGATTTTTCATTTTTAATTGCGATTCCAATTATGATATTGGCAAGCGGTTATGAGCTCTTGGATAGCTATCAACATTTCACATGGAATGTACTAGGTTTCTTTGCACTTGGATTTATTGTGTCGTTTATCGTCGCATATGGAGTTGTGGTCATGTTCTTGAATCATTTACAACGTATTAAGTTAAGATACTTTGCAATCTATCGCTTTATACTGGCAGGATTATTTTGGTGGTTTATTGTGAAATGATGAAGTTTCGCAGATTATGTCGCTAGAAGCAGCCGAATTTGTCGCATGAAATACAGAAAAATGGTATTATAATTGTTGTTTGCATATGATACGTGGTTTAATTTCGACCATCAGGGGTTGACGAGATTTGCGATGGATACCATTAACTTCATGTCATGCCGGCATGAAATTAGCAAAAAAAATATATAACGATGAAGGCATGGTACTGCTCGGAGAAGGAGTGGAGCTGTCCAAGCTTTATATCGATCGGCTCATATCTATGGGGATTAGCTGTGTCTATGTTGAAGATGAGCGTACTGAAGGTATTGTCGCCCCAGATATGCTGAGCGATGAAACAAGACGTGCTGCGAATAAGATGATTCGCCGTGAGTTTAAGCAGTTGATGGCGGATTCGACGAGTCGTAAGCGCACTGTGCCTAATCTAGGCAAACCGTTCTTGGAGCTTATGGAAAATATCATTGACGATATTTCATCCAATAGTGAAGCGATGGTCATGCTGGGAGATATTCAGACAACAGACTATTATGTGTACAGACATTCGCTGAACGTATGTGTCTATTCCACCATGTTCGGGATTCATTATGGCTATAATCGCGAAGATCTCAAGACCTTAGCCATGGGGGCACTTCTACACGATATAGGCAAGACTCAGATCAAAGCGGAGACATTGAACAAGCCAGGCAGGCTAACAACAGAAGAATACGAACACATGAAGACCCATGCCGAGATCGGCTATCGCATTCTCAAGGATATTCCGAATATTCCACTGCTCACCGCACACTGTGCTTTTCAGCATCATGAACGATTGAACGGATCAGGATATCCACGCGGTATTCAATCGAAAGAAATCCATGAATTCGCCAAATGGATAGCCATTGCCGACTCCTATGACGCGATGACAACCCATCGGGTATATCGGACTGCCATGATGCCGCATGAAGCGTTAGAGATATTGTACACGGGGTCCAATACTCTGTATGAACAGCATATGCTGCAGTTGTTTCGAGATCGAATCGCAGTGTACCCATTAGGAATGACCGTTGAGTTAAGTACTGGAGAAATAGGAGTTGTGTCTCAGATCAATCCTCAATACCCACAACGGCCTATAATTAGACTGTTACTCGACCCCTATGGACAGCCATATCAAGATTTGCGTGACATTGATCTATCTACTAGCCTAAACATCATTATTTATGGTTCGAAGGATGATTTAATTACTGGAGGAGCCGCTAATGCGTGAGACAGACAGGCAAGGTTTCTTTTGGAGATGGGGAAATGGAGTATTTAAACATAGACGATTCATAATTTCGTTATGGATCGTCTTATTTGTGATCATGGCAGCATTTGCTGTTCAAGTTCCCTCTATGCTGAAAGATGATGGCTTCACTCCGGTAGGAAGCGAATCGGACGTCGGCCTGAAGCTGCTAACTGAAAACATGAACATTCCGTCAACCTCGATGGACATCGTATATGAGAGTGATGACGGTTCTACGATCACCGATGAACAATCCACGAAGAAAGTTCTAGACTCACTTGCCGATTTGGATAAACAGCCCTATGTCATGGATATAGCGGTTAAAGAGACCGGACGACTGGACGTTAGGCCAGATGTGTTGGTCATCTCAGTCCAGATGAATCTAAAGACAAACGCTGCGCTTGATCAATTTCCGTCTATACGTGCGCTTATTCCTGATCTAGAGGGCATGAGCACTTATGTAAGCGGCGCGACGCCTATCTATTACGATATGCAAGAAGCAAGTAAACGCGATATTGTAAAGTCTGAGATTATCGGACTGCCCATTGCTCTCATCGTGCTGCTGATCGTATTCGGCACTTGGATAGCAGGTCTCCTGCCGTTATTGGTCGGTTTGTTGAGCGTAACGATTACGCTGGGTCTTGTGTATTTTATCGCATTGATGACAAGCTCGCTCAGCAACTTTTTGCCTAACCTGATCTCGATGCTCGGTCTCGCTGTAGGGATCGATTATGCGTTATTCATGGTCAGCCGATTCCGAGAAGAATTACACAAGCAAGGGAACGTTCAAGGCGCGGTCGCGATGACGGCACAGAAGGCGGGCCAATCGATATTTTTCTCCGGGGTGGCCGTGCTGATTGGCTTGATTGCCATGGCGTTCATTGACTTGAACCTGTTCCGATCATTGGCGCTGGGCGGCGTGATGGTTGTAACGATATCCGTCATCGTCAGCAATACGATGCTATTAGCGATGCTCGGTGTGCTAGGAGATAAGGTGAATCGTTATCCTGTCATTCCGACGAAGTGGCGTCGGAGTAAGGGCAACGCAGAGATGGGACAAGACAGCAAAGTCTGGGGCAAGATCGCTCATGCAGTGATGAAGCGGCCGATCATCATTGCTTCTTTGCTGACAGTTGGGTTTATTGCTTGCGCATGGCCGGTTTCCGATATCAAGATTGGGATTCCAGATGCGGAGATGCTCCCGCCGAAGTACGAATCTCGTTACGGTTCAGACTTAATTAATGAAGTGTACGATATGCGTGAAACGGAAGCGATGCAGGTACTCTTGCGTATGGACAAGCCGTATTCTGACGGAGATACAGTCAACAAGGTAAAGCAGATCGCGGCAGATATCGCGAGCTTGGATTCGGTTAAGAGTGTGAACAACTATCTTGGAGCGCTGCAGGCGCTGCCGAGTGCTGAAGCCAAGGCGTTAGCGTTGCAGAACCCTAACGTGCAAGCAAAGCTGGAACAGATGCACTTGGTTAAGGGTGAGTATGTACTGCTGCAGGTGATTCCAACTGTGCAGCCTGACAGCGATGAAGCGTATAATCTCGTTAGAGAGCTACGCGAAATGGATATGGACGCAACCGAAAGCTATGTGACGGGTGCGACGGCCTTTCGCTTAGATATTATCGATCGTATTACAGATGCGCTGCCGTATGTCGTCCTATTTATATTGGCAGTGACTTATATCGTACTGTTTATCGCTTTTCGTTCAGTGCTGCTCCCGTTGAAGGCGGTGTTGATGAATGTGTTAAGCCTGGGGGCAAGCTTAGGTATCGTTGTGCTCGTATTCCAGTACGGCGTGTTTGCCGACCTATTCCAAGTGACCTCAACTGGAATGGTTGTGGCGATGCTGCCTGTTATCATTTTTTGCGTGGTATTTGGCATATCAATGGATTATGAGGTATTCTTATTATCGCGCATAGCGGAGGAATATGAACGTACGGGCGACAACGAACATAGTACTGCGGAAGGCTTAATCAAGACAGGCGGCATCATCACGAGTGCTGCGTTCATCCTCATCGTCGTCGTGGGTGCATTCATATTTACGGATAATGAGATGATGAAGGCGGTAGGCCTTGGTCTAGCGACTTCCATATTCCTGGACGCGACTCTTATTCGTGTGTTTCTCGTCCCAGCGCTTATGAAGCTGCTCGGCAAAGCGAATTGGTGGGCGCCGAGATGGTTCAAATCCCATTTAGAGCGTGACGCTGCTTAGTCGAACGATTGAAGAATGAAGAAGTAGGAATAAAATGGAATGAAGTAAGGTGATTGAGATGAGTATACAGAAGCAACAGGACTTGGCGGCAAATCAGATTATGATGAATCATGAGCAGGCGATATCCCCTGCATATGATCCGTGGGATCCGATTCGCTCGCTGCAGCAATATGGCAGGCATCGATTAACAAGCGTTGAAATGACTGTCGCCCAAGTATGCAACATGCGGTGCGAGCACTGCGCGGTAGGTCATACGCTTATTATGCGTGAGCCGGATCTGCTGCCGCTTGACCTGATGCTGAAGCGGCTGGATGAGGTAGAGCATCTGGAGACGATCAGCATTACAGGCGGCGAGCCGACCTTTCATATGGCGACGGTGAATGATTATATTATTCCGCTGCTGAAATATGCGCGTTCCCGGGGTGTTCGTTCCCAATTGAATTCGAACGTAACCTTGGATTATAAGCGCTATGAGGCAATAGCGCCGTATTTGGACGTGATGCACATTTCGTTCAACTATGCGAATGCGCAGGACTTTCATGAAGTCGGGTTCGTACATACGAAGCACGACATTGCTCCAAGCGCGGCTCAGAAGCTGTATGAGCAGATGATGGAGAATACTCGCAAGCTCACCGCAGGCGGTCTACTCGTGTCTGCCGAGTCGATGATTAATTTCCGGACACATCATAAGCTCGGCACTATTCATCAGCTGATCCAAGAGATGGGCTGTCAGCGACATGAAGTGCATCCGATGTACCCGAGCTCATTTGCGAAACATCTGCCTGTCATTAGCAAGGATGAACTGCGACAATCCATTCATCATCTGTTGGATGTTCGCAACAAAGAGATGTGGATGCTGTTTGGAACGCTGCCGTTCTATGCGTGTAACGACAGCAGCGAGGATCTGGAACTGATTCAGCGTCTGAATCATGAACCGAATGTCACAGTTCGGAATGACCCGGATGGACGCAATCGCCTAAATGTTAATATGTTTAACGGCGAGGTATATGTAACAGACTTCGCGGACATTCCGTCATTCGGCAGCATCTATGAATCTAAGCTGGATGATGTGTTCGAGTAATGGCTTGACGATCATCCGGTGTGCCAATCGGTCAATTGTCATTGTCCAGCAGCCAAGTGCTGCGGGCCGAATCTGCTTGTAGCCGACATGTATTATAAAGAGGTTGACTTCAAGAATCGCAAGTCGAAGCTATCTTTCGCTTAATTCGATTATTCAGATCGCACATAAGAAGGGCTGTCCTTACGGTAGATGAATCTACTGCAGGACAGCCCTTTTGTCATGCTAAGCATCATTTATGCTTAACTATACGCTAAGGCTGGTAATATGGTCTGCGATAATGCGACCATGACCGCGGCCTGTTTCGATAAAGATCTCATTAGCGTTACGGCCTGACGATATGACGCCAGCCACATACAGCCCTTCGATATTCGTCTGCATCGTAGAGGGGGCGAATACAGGCTTCTCGCGGTCATCCTGCAGCTCGACACCAATCTGCTCGAGCATCTTGCGATCCGGACGGAATCCCGTCAACGCCAGGACGAATTGACAAGGAATCGATTCGGTTTCCATGTCCGCATGCTCGACGATGACCTCGTGCGGATGAATAGCGATTGCTCGGGATTCGTATACCATGCGGATCAAGCCCTTGTTGAGCATGCTCTCGAAAATTGGTCTCACCCACGGCTTAATGCTGGCGGATAAGGAACCGCCGCGATATACGATCGTGACACGGGCGCCAACTCGCATGCATTCCAGTGCGGCATCGATCGCTGAATTGTTTCCGCCTATGATGACGAGATCCGTATCCGCATAAGGGTGTGCTTCCTGAAAATAATGAGTCACATGCGGCGAATCTTCACCCGGGATGCCGATCATATTCGGATGATCGAAATATCCGGTAGCCAAAATGACGTATTTGGCTTCATATGTACAGGATTCACCCGCTTGAGTTATAGAGCTCACATGAAACATTCCATCTTCACGCTTATGAACTTCCGTTACTTCCTCGTAGGAGCGGATGTTCAGATCATACCGTTCAGCTGCTTTGCGATAGTAGACGAGCGCCTCATCCCGATAAGGCTTATCGTTCGGAGATGTAAATGGCAGATCGCCAATCTCAAGCATTTCTGTCGTACTGAAAAATTGCAAATGGGTGGGGTATCGATAAATGGAGTGTACAAGGCATTTTTTTTCAATAATCAGCGTCTCTATACCTTGCTTCTTCAGTTCGATGGCTGCCGACAATCCGCATGGACCGGCGCCGATCACAATGACTTGTATCTGTTTCATAACTTGTTTCCGCCTCCATGATGATGTAAATATGCAAACTTCCCTGCATGAATCTATGGTAACAGGTTCAATATGCAAATACCAATGAAGACAGTGCGTTGAATTGTAAAAGTATTGTCTAAATAAGGCGATGCCTGTCAGTGTTGTGATATAGTGTATATATGTGAAGACAAGAACAATGTATAAAATTTGCATGGTTTCAATTGTTCTCGCATTTTCTTATTAGCATAAAAGGATGGGATAAGCATATGGAAAGACCGCAAGCGATCATTTTTGATATGGATGGTACCTTATTCAAGACGGAAACTTTACTTATTCCAGCGCATGACCGTGTGTTTAACAGACTGCGGGAAGAGGGGTACTATGACGCTCCAACTCCTCCCGTGGAACTGATGCTAGGCTCACTGGGAATGCTGCTTGATGAGATATGGAAGAGAGTTATTCCAGATGCAACAGATGCTGCACGCGCTCGCGCTGATGAATTGTTAGTTGAGGAAGAGCTGGCTGGCTTGCGCGAGCCTGGGTCCGAGCTATATCCGGGTGTTGTAGAAGTGCTGACTGAGCTGCGTAAACGTGGAGTCAAGCTGTTCGTTGCGAGCAACGGTTTGGAACCTTATATTCAAGGTGTTTCAGAAGCCCATGGCATTCTGCCTTTATTCGATGAGTTATACAGTGCAGGCGGACGTCAGACAGCCTCGAAGGTTGATCTGGTTCGACTGGTGCTGGATGAGCATAAGATTGAGTCGGCGTGGATGGTTGGCGATCGGTCATCTGATGTAGAGGCCGGCAAGAAAAATGGTTTGAAGGTGATCGGCTGCGCGTATGCTGATTTCGGTCACTCTGATGAGTTGAAGGATGCGGATGTTCGCATTCGCGAGTTTACTGACATCCTGAAGCTATATGATGAGGCAAGCGCCTAATCAATAGGCAGCCTCTGGGATGTCCTGCCCGAGGCGTGAAATAGTCCCGAGACGTAGAAAATCGACGTCTCAGCCGCAAAAACGCCTCGAAAAAAGGCTGAGACGTCGGAAAATAACGTCTCAGCCTCTGGGATGTCCAGCCCGAGGCGTGAAATAGTTCCGAGACGTAGAAAATCGACGTCTCAGCCGCAAAAACGCCTCGAAAAAAGGCTGAGACGTCGGAAAAATAACGTCCCAGCCTCTGGGATGTCCTGCACGAGGCGTGAAATAGTCCCGAGACGTCGAAAATCGACGTCTCAGCCGCAAAAACGCCTCGAAAAAAGGCTGAGACGTCGGAAAATAACGTCTCAGCCTTCGAACTGCCCAGCCCGAGGCGTGAAATAGTCCCGAGACGTAGAAAATCGACGTCTCAGCCGCAAAAACGCCTCGAAAAAAGGCTGAGACGTCGAAAAATGACGTCTCAGCCTCTGGGATGCCCAGCCCGAGGCGTGAAATAGTCCCGAGACGTAGAAAATCGACGTCTCAGCCGCAAAAACGCCTCGAAAAGAGGCTGAGACGTCGGAAAATGACGTCTCAGCCTCTGAAATGCCCTGCACGAGGCGTGAAATAGTCCCGAGACGTAGAAAATCGACGTCTCAGACGTAAAAACGCCTCAAAAAAGGGCTGAGACGTCGGAAAATAACGTCTCAGCCTTCGAACTGCTCTACGCAAGGCGAAAATAGTATCGCTTTGCGTATCATTAAATATAAATAAAGGAACCTTCGGCGCCACCAAATGAAGTGCTCCCTGTCAAGTAGACAGTGTAAAAAATAAAAATCGCTGGTTTGTTTTCCTCAGCTCGGTTTAACAGAGCTGAGGTTTTTTCATTATCCAGCTCGTCGGTATTCGTTAGGTGACAAGCCACCCAAACACTCTGTATAGCGGTAGTTGTTATAATATCGAATGTACTCATTAACATCTTTGAGGACATCTTCATAGGTATCATACTTTGTAAGATAATAGCTTTCTGATTTGTAAGTGCCCCAAAAACGTTCAATAGGTTGGTTGTCCAAGCAGCGGCTCACACGAGACATGCTTTTCATAAATCCGTATTTTATATGGAGTCGATTATACTCATGAGATGTGTACTGGAAGCCTCTGTCGCTTTGGAGAAGCGGGGTTACACCCGGATTCTTCTCGTAAGCCTTCTTCAGCGTATCCATCACGAGTTCATTGTTATTGGAATGGCTTAATACCCATGAAACAATGAAGTTATCGTATACATCAATAATAGCGCTTAAATAGGCTTTGCGACCATTTCCATACTTCAATTCTGTCACATCTGTACACCACTTTGTATTCGGAGCGTGGGCATCAAAGTTACGGTTCATTACATTTTCTGCTACATGGATCTCGGGGGCTTTCACATAGTGCAGTCGTTTCTTGCGGATGATTGCTTTGAGTCCAAAAGCACGCATAATTCGATAATATCGCTTTTTATTGTACTTCTTCTTGAGCTTTCGGTTTAATTGGGTGCGTATTTGGCGATAGCCAAGTATGCCCTTTCGCTTTTCATAGCGAAGCCTCACTTCTTTAGCTAGCGCATAACTCTCAAGTTCTCTGGCGGATGGCACCCATTTTAACCACTTGTAATAGGCAGATCGAGCAACTCCTGCTAATGCACACAACTTCGTAATTGCGTAACCTTTTTCCTTGTTCAGTTCTTGAATCGCTTGATACAAGTTTATTTGTCGAACGAGGGTTAGCGTGTATTTCGTCGCTTGATCTCCGCCAACTTTTTTGCGAGGGCATTCTCCATTTCTAGGTATTCGTTTCGAGCTTCTAATTCCTTGATCCGCAGCTTAAGACGTTCATGCTCATCTAGTTCCTCTACAGGCTTTTTGCGACCACGATTGTCCTTGAGAGCATCTTCACTGCCTGCTTGATATTTCCGAACCCATGCGTACACCTGCTGATAAGATACACCGTACTTTTCGATTGCTTTCTGATAATCCAAATCATTGGCGATTGTATATTGTGCAATTTCAATGCGTTCTTCGAAAGTTGTTTTACGTCCTTTGTTCATATGAGATAGTCCTTTTCCTTTACGAGTAGGTTTCAATTCTATCTCATTAGTATACTTGGAAATCCATTTCCTCAAAATACTTCTATCCGAAATACGGTGCTTCTCGGTCGCCTCTGCTACAGAACAATGACCAGACAACACATCTTTAATAGCAGCAAGCTTCAATTCCTTTGCGTATGATTTACACGTATTCGATTCCTTTAACCCATCCAAACCATCTGCTCTATATTTTCTTATCCATTCTGTAACTGTGTGTTGGCTAACCCCTAGCTGTTTCGCTTCATAGTTTGGATTTGATTTGTGCTCAAAGCATCGCTGTACAACATGTAATTTCGTTTCTAGAGAAGTTGAACTTCTTTTAGACATTAGAAAAACTCCCATCATTGTAGCAGTAGAAGTTCTTGTTTTTTCTACTGTCTACTATGATGGGAGCATATCAAAACGTGGTTTTGAAGGTTCTTTTGCGTATTTCATAAGATGATCTATCTCAGGCAACTATTCTTGATATTGCTTATTGATGAAAAACAACGCCAGTGTGCCCGGGCCGGAATGTGCACCGATCGCACAGCCGATTGAGCTCACGATAAAGTGCTTCATACCGTACTTTTCAATTAAGAGCGACTTCAAGGCTTCGACTGCTTCGAGATCGTCGCCATGCGAGATACCGATAAGCTGCTCCGTATCCGCAGTGTTTCCGCGCTCGCCGAACAATTCAGCAAGCCGCTGAATCGATTTCTTGCGTCCACGCACCTTCTCGATCGGAATGAGTTTGCCGTCCTCAACGTCCAGTACAGGCTTGATATTCAAGAGACCGCCGATCACAGCGGAAGTCTTGCTGACGCGTCCGCCTCGGTATAGATATTCCAGATCGTCTACGGTAAAGACATGTTCCATGTAGAGCGCTAATTCAGTAATCTTGCGAACAAGCTCTTCGCGCTTCATGCCAGCTTTCGCCCATAAGGCAGCTTGGCGTACGACAAGCCCGTAGCCGATCGAAGCGCATTTTGAATTGATAATATCGCAGGCGAATGAAGGATAGTCTTCGCGAACGATATCCAATACCATTAGTGAAGATCCATATGTACCTGACAATTCGGAAGAAAAGGCTATATAAATGACCTCTTCACCTTGTTCAGCGGATGATTGAAACGTATGTTGGTATTTCTCAATTGGAACTTGAGAAGTCTTGTATATATTTCCATTACGCATGCCATCAAACATCGTTTTAGCCTGGAGTGTGACACCATCTTCGTACTCTTCTCCATTAATGCTCACCATCAGAGGCAGAACAGTCAGTCCTAATTCCTGTATCTCAGACATGGGAAGATCGATGGCGCTGTCTGTAATAATGCGTACTTTCATGGCTTATTCTCTCCTTGCATCGAATTTAACTCTATCATACCATGAACGATGAAACTTGAAGTATGATTAGATTAGAATTTTTTGAGAGAAAGTTGCAATTGCGCAGTGTGCAGGATATAATAATGGAAATTTTGAATATGAAACATACGATGAACGGGAGAGTACTTTGCGATTAGCCGTCAACAGCGAGCCGGGGTGGTGGAAGCCGGTGAGGAGGCGTGAAGGAACCGGACCCGGAAGTTGATTCCTTGAAGGACCTGGCACAGCTAGTGGCAATGCTAGTGGATATGCTAATGGGTTAAATAGAGGAGTCCGGACTAGCCGTTACCAGATGAAGTGGAATGTTCTCCAGCATAAGCATATGCCTGTGAATATTCAACAAGAGTGGCACCGCGGATACCAGCCTCCGTCTCTTTATGAGACGGGGGCTTTTTGTGTCTTTATGATCATGGATAGCAAATAAGAGGAGGAATTAATATGCTGCATCATACAGCGGCGAAGTTACTTCAGATGCAAGTTCAATTATCAACAGCAGAGATTGAGGCTCTGCTCGAACATCCGCCGAAGGCGGAGATGGGCGATCTGGCTTTTCCGTGCTTCGCGTTGGCGAAGATGAAACGACAAGCGCCGCCAATTCTAGCGAAAGAGCTTGCGGAACAGCTTCAAGCGGCTGGCAGCCAGCAAGGGATTCATATCGAAGCCACGGGTGGTTATGTGAACTTGAAATTTGATCCCGCGAGACATAGCGCAGCCTTACTGAATAGAGCGCTGTCGCCGACATTCGGCAAGCTGGCCATCGGCCAAGGTCAGCGAGTAGTTATTGATATGTCGGCACCGAACATTGCGAAGCCGTTCGGAATCGGGCATCTGCGCTCGACGATGATCGGCAACGCGCTGATGAATATATACCGCGCGGCAGGATATGAGCCGATCAGCATCAATCACCTTGGCGACTGGGGCACGCAGTTCGGCAAGCTGATAGCGGCTTATAAGCATTGGGGAGATGACGAAGCGCTGCATCAATCGCCGATAACGGAAAGCCTGAAGCTTTATGTACGCTTTCATGAAGAAGCGGAACAGACTCCGGAGCTGGAAACAGAAGCACGCGAATGGTTCCGTAAGCTGGAGCAGGGGGATGAGGAGACGCTGCGCTTGTGGCGCTATTTTGTGGATGAGAGCATGGTTGAGTTCAATCGTGTATATGATCGTCTCCAGGTTGAGTTCGATCACGTGCTTGGTGAAAGCTTCTATAACGATAAGATGCAGGCTGTAGTACAGCGTCTGGAAGAGTCCGGCTTGCTGGAGGAAAGTGACGGAGCGATGGTAGTACGCCTTGATAATGAAGGCTTGCCTCCTTGTCTTATCTTGAAGTCGGACGGAACGACGATCTATCCGACTCGCGATTTGGCGACCGCGATATACCGCAAGGAAGTGTTGAAGGCAGATAAGCTGCTGTACGTCGTCGGCGCAGAGCAGCAGCTGCATTTCAAGCAAGTGTTTGCAGTACTGCGCAAGATGGGCTATGAGTGGGCTTCATCATGCGAGCACATTCCATTTGGACTGATGACGATGAATGGCAAGAAGATGTCGACTCGCCGCGGTCAGGTCGTATTCTTAAACGAAGTGCTGGACGAAGCCGTGAACAAATCGCTCGACATCGTTCAAGCGAACCGACCTGATGCAAGTGATCCGAGAGCAGTCGCAGAGGCGGTTGGTGTAGGAGCTATCGTGTTCGGCGATCTAAAGAACAATCGAATGCTGACCGTCGATTTCAATTTGGATGAAGCGCTGCGTTTCGAGGGTGAGACTGGGGCCTATCTGCAGTATACGTATGCTAGAGCTAGCCGTTTGCTGGAGAAGGCGGGATGGAGCGATGACTCGATCGATACAACTTACCAAGAAGCAGATGGTAAATATCTGAACGGTTCTGAGGCATGGGCATGCTTGAAGCTGCTGTGTACCTATGAGAGTACGTTATCAGAGGCGCTGCGCGTAAATGAGCCGTCTATTGTGGCGCGCATGCTGCTGGAGGCGGCTAAGACGTTCAACCGCTTCTATCACCAGGAGAGAATTATGAACCTGGAATCAAGAGAACGTGAAGTGAAGCTGGGCTTAGTCAAAGCGGCCGCTGATCTGTTGAAGCAGGGGCTCAATCTCTTAGGAGTGGCAGCTCCTAAGGAGGTATAAGCGGCAATAGTCGCAAGCTTAATCGAATAGTAAATCAACATCATCCCTTATGATGCGGATTCCTGCGGAGCCTAACTATATAACAAGCAAGAGGTAGTCGTTGTAGACTACCTCTTTACTATATAGTGCTGACCCGCAACATGCGATACGAATAGCGTAGCGGACCGTAGAGCCGTTATAGCAGCAATTGAGCGACATACGCTGTGCCTAGCGGACACCGGAGACGCTATTCGTAAGCTGACGCCCCATTTCAGGCGGGTTTTGCTCGAATAGCGGATCCACGGTCCGCTTGGCTAACATAACCGTCCAATTTATGACCGATAACGGCCGGTGTGTTCATTTCATATCCGACCAATTCATGCTCAGCAGCCCAATGGAATACGTACGCCATTATCCGCTTTACGGTAAGTTATACAGCAATTTATTAATCTGAATCGGTGGAAGAGGTAGATTGAATCAACTTGATTAAAGCTTCGGTATCATCCATGAGCAGCTCAGTTCGAATATTACTGCCATCGGGAACTGGGGGGTGACCTATTAGCTCTAAATCATCAATGAGCTCATTAGAATGCGCATGCTCTAGATGGGTCAAAGGCTGATTCTTGCGAGAGGAGGCTGCCTTGCCCGCAGCAGATGGAAAGTAAGGCTTGCTGGAGTTAGAGCGGGTTTTGGAGCCGGTACCGTTGCGTTTGCCTTGCTTCATCACAGATGGCGCGCGCTGTTCCTTCTGGGTGCTCTCCGATGTAAGGAGCGGGATTTCGGTCATCTCGATCTCCTGCAGAATGTCGGCTAGAGCTTCGTCAGCTGTTGCTGGTGCTGTAACCTGCTTGCGCCCTTTCCGTTTAGATTCCGGCTTGGCGTTATCCTTAGCCAAGTGGCTGTTGTAGTACCACATCGCATACTCCATTGGACGCGATATGGCCAACCGATACGTCTCACGATCGCCGATACGGGAGAACACTTCACGCGACGGCTTCGGATTCACTTCGAGCAGCCATATCTTGCCGCTGCGTTCGATGGCTAGATCGAGCGCGAGCTCCAGCAGAGCGCCGTATTTCGCTTCTAAGAAAGAAGCGATCTTGATGCCGATCTGGCCCGCTGTATCCTTCACGGCCAGCATCTTCTCTTCGCTTCCGACCCACTGGCGAAGCAGTGTGTTCATCTTTATCGCTTCTCCACCGCCATGCAGGTTAGAAGTGATGCTCTTGGCAGCGCCAATCCGCCCGGCGCAGCCCGTTACTTCCCACTGGCCTTCGCCGTTCTTCTGCACGAGCATGCGATAATCATGCACCCGTCCGTTCGAGAGATTGAGCGCGATGCCTTGCTGGAACAGGTAGCGTCCCTTGGCGTTCCACGATGCCAGCTTCAATGCGAGCTGCGTCCACGTCATCCGCTGAGGGATAATGATGCGGCGATAGCGGTCTCGACCTTGAACATACACCTGCAGCTTCGTTGATTTCAGCCGCTCTAGGCGAAGTATTCCTCGACCGCCTGTGCCGTTGATCGGCTTAAGATAGATAATCGGCTCAGTCTTCATCATCCGTTCAACGTCCGATATCGAGCTGTACAGCTTCGTCTTTGGCAGGTGCTGTTGAATGTCAGGCAGCTCTTGCAGCGCTTGATAGATAATCCATTTATTGCGAAGCGGACGGTTCAGGAAAGCGAGATGGCGATGTTTCGATCGGAATCGGCGCAATTGCTCGAAGCGGTAGCTGTTCTGCAGGCGGCAGCGATCGAAGATCATATCGGGGAAGGGAGTCGACTTTCTTACCCATCGCGCGTTATCGAAGTTGTAGAACTGGCCAGATATGCGACGGGACTGCTCATTCACATCCTGCGGCGTGAACACAAATACGTTCAAGCCGATTCTCTTGCCGGCGGCTATCATCCTTTGGTAGATGGACCGTTCCTCTAATTGCTTCTGTTCATTCAAGTATAGCGTCAGTATGCCAAGCATCGGTTGAGTCAATGGAGATCACCTTCTTTTTCTTATCCGCTCGGCCTTGCTAGATAGGTGCTATATTGGAATATGCGCTCCAAGGATCGTTTTCGAATATGGGGTTCATCGAATTTCATTGGCTTCGCATTCGCTTCGAAGAACCAGATGCCTCCATTGGCATCAACGCCAAGGTCCATGGACATCTCGCCATGCAGATGGCCTGAGCCCCGTTCGACTTGACGAGCAGCGATCAGGGCGGCATTCTTCGCACGAACGATGATCTTCTTCGCTTGCTCAATGCCGAAGATCGAGACAAGCAGCTTCTCCGGATCGTCGATGCTGCCTCCACGCGGGACGTGAGTCGTGATACTGGACTCGCCTGCAACTCGTGCGCCCACTCCAGTGACGTCCCACATGCCCTTGCTGTTCTTCTGAATAAGCAAGCGGAGGTCGAACGGTCGACGATTAAACAAGGCAAGCGTTATTCCTTGCTGCACGATGTAAGGGTTAGCGCCGACTTCCTTGCGAACACGCGTCCAAAGCTTACTGATGGAAGCGCACTTGTAGGAGATGCTTCCTTTCTTATCTTGGATCTTTAAGCGATACTTCAACGCCTTCGTAGGATTGAGCTTGACGGTCATAATCCCCATGCCTGCCTTCCCTGATTCCGGCTTCAGGAACACGTAGGAGTGGCGATTAAGCATCTTGCTGAGGTGGGAAGAGGTGGAGAGCCGCTGTGTGTTGGGGATGAACTGGCGAGTGGCACGAGATTTCTTTAACCATTCAAATAAATGCCGTTTGTTAAAAAAGAATGGATTGTACATGCGAATATGAGGGTGAATAAGGATTTCATTTAACTTGTTGCGTACGGCAGGCTGTATCTCATCCTCGCGCATCGGGATTCGATTGTAGATAACTTGAGGCAGCGGGAACCATTCCTGCTGCCATACGTTGCTGTCAGGGTCATATCTGTAGCCGATGACGCGCTTGGAATTCAGTTTCAAGTCCTTTATCGTCACGATATATACGGTGTATCCCATTTCATTGCCTGTCGTAATAATATCAGCGAAATTGTCTCGATTTCCTCGGAAGTATTCCTTGTTGTCATCAATCGTCAGAATGGCAACTATGGGCAAGGGCTGCTGATTCGATCTATTCATTATCGATCTATTCAAGGCATATCCCTCCTGCGGAAGTTACTTAGATATAGGCAGTGATCCAAGATATGCTCAATAGATGAATGCCCTTCACCCCTAAGAGAGGGGTGCTTGAAGATGGAACGTCCAGGTTTGGCATTCGCCTCAAACATCCAGATCTTCTCATTCTGATCGATACCGATATCGAACCCGAGTTCTCCAAGCAAATGAGGATGATTCCGTTCAATCGCTTCAGCTAATTCGATCGCAATCTCCTTCGCGTTATTCAGAACCGCATCCGCGCGGTCGCCGAAGGCTTTTTCCAATGCTTGCTTAGGTGTCATCAGCTGTCCGCCGTTCTTGACATGTGTCGTTACGCTGCCCCTTCCAGCCTTCTTGGCACCAATTCCGACGACGACCCAGCGATCATCGCCGTTCTTGTGCATATGGAAACGGAAATCGATAGGGCAGCCGTCAAGCTCGATCAGACGGACGCCTTGCTGAACAACATAGCTGCGCAGGCTGCGACCGTGTCTCTCTTGAAGCATACGAATGAGGCTGGAGTACTGCTTGAAGCGCAGCAGGACGTTCTTGCCATTGTTCGTGTATCGGGCAAAGTAGCCTTTCTTCGGCAGATAGGTCAGGCGATAGATGCCGATGCCAAGGCTTCCGGCCGATGGCTTATAATATACGAATTGATGCCGATCCAGCATATCCTTAATGGTCTCAGGAGTTGGATTCATAATGGATTCCGGCACGAAGGTGTTGGCTCGCAATTCATCTTCTAACAAGGCATAAACATCAGATTTATTGAAGAAGCTCCAGTTAAAGAACGGAATCTTTCTGCGTATGAAGCGTTCCCGCAAGCTGTTGATGGAATGAGACGTCTCTGCTTTGCGGCTGGGGAGTCTGTTGTATATGACATCTGGCAGTGGAACAGTACGGCGAACCCATTCGCCGGAATCGCCCAAGAAATAGGCAAACACAGTTTCATTCTGCCAATTAATATCTCGCGGAGAAAAGGCATACACGTATGCTTTCTTATTGCCTTCCCGCAATATCTGTTTAATAAATGACGTACGGCTCCCGAAGGGGTTTGATGAAGAGCGAAGCCCACCGTCTGAGAGAATACCGATCAAGGGCCCAATCTGCAGATCGCCTTCGTTCTCATTCAATACATATACACTGCCTGACTTCGGTATTCGAAAGGAATGCCTAACGCCAGAAGTAATGAATAGATGCTTACCCGCTTTCTTGATCGGCTTAACTCGCACGGGGATGCTTGCAGTCCCAAGTCGAAGCCTGGCAGAACGCTTTCCCGCGAGGTTCAGCTGTTTGAGCAGCGTTTGGGATACATAAACCATCTTTTCGGAATTTGGCGTCAAATGGACGTTACATACCGTCAAACTCATGGACAGACCCTCCTAAGATGTCGAACCCATACGTACCGTGCGTAGAGGATGGGCATTTCCACGGCAAGGGTCGAAGCTTCGCGATCGCCGGTCTGGGTAAAGACAGATCTTCCCGGCTTGGAATTGGCTTCAAGCAGCCATAGCCGTCTATCGCGGTCGATGCCGTAATCGAGACCGAGCTCGATCAATCGGCCGTGACGTTCTTCAATGGCTGTCGGAATGTACTCGCTGTAACGTTCAATCTGTTCTAGTAGGCGCTGTGCTTCTGAATGGCCATACTGCTCCTCCAGAAATGCGTCTGCCCGGAACGCATGGCCGCCGCCGTGCAGGTTGGACGTCACGCTGGTCGTCGAACCAACACGAGCGGCCATGCCCGTTTGCGACCAGCGGCCATGCTCATTTTTTTGCATGAGCACACGAATATCGAACGGCTCGTTTTTTAGGCTGTATAGCGTTAAATAAGGCTGCATTACATACTTCCGCTGATGGATAAATTGATGAATCCATTTTAATGCTTCGCCGGGGTGTGTGAAATCACGAATGAACGGCTCATTGTTGGCGTTGCGGCCATTAATCTTGATACATATACCGCCTTCTGAAGATGAAGAGCTATGAGCCGATGATGAGACTCGCTGGATATATATCACGGAACGGCCTTGGCTTCCGCCATGCGGCTTTAAGAATACGCCGCCATGGTGCTGATTAATAAAGTCCGCAAGCTGCCTCGGTCCTTCATACAGCGAGGTAGGCGGTAGAATAGGCTTCAGCGCTTCCGCTTGAGATAAAGATCGATACAGATCCCACTTGCCGCGCAGACCGATACCGAGCCAGGTTACACCTTGGCGCTTCATATGAGTGATGGCGTTTCTGCATTTACCGAACTGCGTTTCATTGGTATAGGTCATTCGATCATAAACGAGCCGCGGCAGCTTATGCTCACCGCAGACCCATCTCCCGCTGTCGAGCGTATAGCCTTTAACCGTATTGGTGCGGCTATTCATCCATTCAGGTGAAAATACGACCACTGCTACTCGATGCTTCTGCCCAGCCAGGCATAGCTTGCGGCAGTAAGCTGCTTCTGAGAAAGGAGGCGAACTCGTGGAGGTGTTCTGCAGCACTCCCAAGGTTTCCTGCTGATCTTTCATCAGGCTCATAGAACTCCACCTCCTTCTAGAATCCGGATAAATAACGGCAGTAGTCGATCAACTTGCGTACAGATGGGCGTATCTTTTGTTCTTTAAGCGGTGTGTTGTCATTCTTGGAAGGCTTAGAATTTACCTCGAGCAGCCAGATATGCCCGCTGCTGTCAACAGCAAGATCTATGCCTAATTCACCGAAGTGGAAAGGGATATTAGACTCAATCCCCCGAGCAATGTCCAACGCAGCTTGCTGCAGACGGTAAAAGATGTCTTGACGGGCGGAAATGGTCAGGTTCGATTTCGAAATCGCGTCCTTCACTGTGCTGAGCGTTCCGCCGCGAGCCAAGTTAGACACGAAATGCTGTACACTGGCAGTGCGCGCTACGATGGAGGTCAGCGTCCATTTGCCGGTTGCATTTTTCTGAACTAATGCTCGAAAGTCTACGGGACGCCCAGCGTTCTCCATTAGAGTAAGCCCTTGCTGAAGCTGGTAGCGATTTGTTTTCATCTTTGTGGAAAGGCTAGAGTACAGTTTGGTTAAGCTCGTGAAGGATTGTCGCCTGGTGCCATTTACGGTGGTGTACAGCGCTTGATAAGAAGTATCGTTAAGTCGCGAGATCCGAATGATCCCTTTGCCAAGACTCCCCCTGACTGGCTTGAGGAATACCGTGGGGTAACGAACGCACATCGTCTTTAAGGTGTTAAAGTTGCGAAGAAGGTGAGATTCGGGCAAGTAGCGTGCTAGACTGAGATCGTTGCTTAAGGCGTCGAACACTTCGGTCTTATCCAGGAATTTTTCGTTGAAGATGTGAGCATTATACCGGGTCTTCAATTCCTTCATAAAATGCTGCACATTAGCTTGATTCTCACTCTTTCGAGATAGGAGCCGGTTGTTGATGACATCTGGAATTGGCAGTATCGTCTGTTGCCAGCCGCTCGAGCTGTAAACCCATGCCTTGAGTTGAGACATAGAGCCCTCGATATGTTCAGGTGTAAAGAAACATACCATCGCACCCTGCACTCTGCTTGCATCTACCAGTTCTTTGCAGAACATCGTGATGGAGCCGAACGGTTTATCAGGTTGGTCCGGTTCATCCCGACTGATAAGAACTCCGATCAGAGGACCCAGTGTCAAGGTTCCCGACTTATAGACCGCACGCAGTGGGTTGCCGGGAATGAGACCTAGCTTGCGGGTGAGCGACTGACTGATACGTATGCCGTCAGTTCGAGGAATAGGAACGACTGTTACCTGCTGCTTATGCGATCCGAAGCGCATGTGGATTTTATGATTAGCCGGCAGTTTCCACTGCCTCATAAATGCCTCGCCCAACATGATCACATCATCGCGAATTAGACCGGACTGAATCGTCTGGAGTGTCATTTTCGTATTCAACATGTTGGTACTCCTTCCAACAACTTGTGAACCTGCCTGCTTCAGAAGCGGGTTCATGGATACCATTAAACCGCATACGATAATTCATCATATGAGGACATATTATCCTTGGTGATTGACCCATTTAGCAAAAATAGCGGGCGTTTAACTGGAGAGCCCGAACATTCTTCATTTCTTGCGGGCGAGCAGAAAGCATTGTATTCGACAATGCGCTGGATATCCGTTAAGATATTAGGATACAAGAGTGGCGGTGGATTCAAACCGCCGTTATTAGAGGAAGGAAGATGGAAATGACTAACGTACACGATAAGGCACATGAACTGGCAAAAGCATTGCAGCAATCGGAAGAAGCTAACACTGTTGAAGCGGCGATGAAAGAAATCGCGGCAGACGCGGACACTAAGCGCATGTTTGAAGATTTCCGAGTTCGCCAAGCGGAGCTCCAGCAGAAGATGATGACTGGCGAGATGCCGGCTCAAGATGAGATGGAGAAGATGGAGCAGATGTATCAAGTCATCACGCTTAATCCTTCAATCGCGAAGCTGTTTGACGCGGAACGCCGTCTAGGCCAACTTATTCAGGATGTAAATAAGATTGTATCTGATTCGCTCAGCCACTTGTATCAATAAGCTGAGCCAATCGAATTGTGGGCTGGCTTCGAGATTATCGAGGCCAGCCTTTGCTATGTGCGGCTGTCATACTCGTCCTATATGCTTCATACAATGAAAGTAAAGTTGACCTGCGGCATGCTGTTCATGTCGATATGCGGACAAGACCATGAAGCTCGCAGGCGATGCTATAGGAGAGGATGTGTGAGGAGTATGAGCGCTAATTCAGGCATGAACAAACGCCGCCGCGGCGTCAGCCGCCTCGTATCGGTGGCCTCGATCGTCGTTGTGCTGACGATGCTATTCATCGCGCTGCCAACTATACCGCTGCGTGAAGGCATTTCGCTTGCTTCCGTGTTCGGCCTTGTATGGGCAGCATTCGCAGTATTGATCATCGGCGCGCATCTATATCGATTGTTAGGTGTTGACGAAGTTACCGAAGAGAAGCTCCGTCGCGTCAAGGCTGAACGCTATCGGATGATGGAGAAGCAAGTTATGGGCGGAGATTCGCAGTAGGGAGTCGCTGTCTTATATTGGATGTTAAAGAACAGTAGTCTGGAGATACTCTAGACTGCTGTTTTTCGTTTATTGAATCATATTCAATCCTCGATATGCAAAAACTGTTATACCGTAAAGCCGCATATATAGAAGGTTGAGAGATCACCGCGATGGGAAGCGTATTCGGGCAGATCGCAAGTCACGAATGTTTTTTGCGCGTGTAGAACCAATTATGATAAACTAATAACAGATAAATACAGTTTGAACAAGAGGGGTGCAACAGATGGATTTTAATGATGCAACCTTAACGAAGCATGAACAATTGCTGCATCACATCGAACAGTTAAAACCAGGTACAAAGATCTCGGTTCGCAAGCTTGCCAAGCAGCTAGGAGTAAGTGAAGGGACCGCTTATCGGGCAGTCAAAGAAGCTGAGGGCAGCGGACTTGTCATTACGAAGGAAAGAATCGGGACAGTCCGTGTGGAGAAGAAGCCGCGCAACCTGTCAGACCACCTGACATTTTCCGAGGTTGTCGATATCGTGGAAGGCCATGTGCTGGGCGGAGCCCGTGGATTGGTCAAGACGCTGAATAAATATGTTATCGGAGCGATGAAGCTGGACGCCATGGTCCGATATATTGATGCGGGCAGCCTGCTTATCGTCGGTAATCGTGAAGATGCGCATCGAATGGCGCTGCAGCACGGAGCAGGTGTGTTGATCACGGGCGGATTCAGCACAAGCAGAGAAGTGAAGATGCTTGCAGATTCTCTAGATCTGCCTATCATCAGTTCGAAATACGACACCTTTACTGTCGCTTCGATGATCAACCGCGCATTATTCGATCGACTGATCAAGAAGAAGATTATGCTCGTAGAAGATATTGTGCAGCCTAAGACACAAACGTTTGTCATGAAAGCGAACAGTACGGTGCTCCAATTCGAGCAGCTGCGAGAGCAAACCGGACAGGATCGTTTCCCCATCGTAGACGAGTGGAACCGCGTTATGGGCATGATTACTTATAAAGATATCATGGGCACGATGCCAGAGCAGACGCTTGAGAAGCTGTATACGCGTCATCCAATCACCGTATCGCTATCCACTACCTTGGCGTCAGCCGCGCACACGATGGTGTGGGAAGGCATCGAGGTTCTGCCGGTTGTTGATCGCAATCGCAAGCTAATGGGAATCATTACGCGCGCTGAAGTGCTGATGGCGATGCGCGACGCGCGCAAGGAGCCTCAGCTTGGCGAAACGTTTGAGGACTTGATCTGGAACGGGTTCCAGGAGATGCGGGATGAAGATGGGAAGCTGTACTTCCAAGGTGTCATCACACCCCAGATGGTAAATGCGCTTGGCGCCGTGTCCGACGGCATCATTACCTCCATCATGACCAACGCGGCACTCAAGTCTGTTAAGGACGTTCGCGTCCATGATCATATTATGGAGAACGTTACGACTTACTTTGTAAGACCTATCCAGATCGAGGAGATCGTAACGATTCATCCGCGTTTTATCGAGATGAGCCGCAAATTCTGCAAGCTCGAGATGGAATTAAAGCGCCAAGATCAGCTAGTGGCCAAAGCAATGATGACGGCCCAATCCATAGATTACGATTAAGAGCATGAAGAAGGAGGGGGAGACCCCTCCTTTTGCAGCTTCTATGAGCTTTAGTAGAAACGATGTATTATTGCTGCAGACGTGAGAAATAGCCATGGTTGCGTAGGCCTACGAATAAATTGAACAATCCGATACAGAGCAGAACTGATCCTACGATGACTCGAATCGATGAACCGGTGAACATGACCATCTGAACGAGCGCCATAAAGATGAGCATAGCACCCATGCTGATATTGGTGCGAGCACCGAACAAGCCGCGCAGTCTCATATCGGTAGAGCGTCTGGAACGAATGCTGAAGAACAATGAGCTGATCGATGCGATGCAGATCAAGACGATTAAAGCCTGCTGCAGAATTTCCATGATGGTATGAGGGCCCCTTCCTGTCATATGACTGCCTATATATTACCATATTTATGAAATTGGACAATAGGTTTGATTGAATCTAACCTTCAGGGTTAGGGGTTATCGCCGGTGAAGGAATATGACCTTTGACATCGACCCATACATGCAGTACACCTTCCATGACAAGCATCGTTCTGAGCGAGACAGCATAGCTGTGTTCATTTATATCGAGATATATCTTGCGTGTTAACAAGCCTTCTACCAGCTTCTCGTATTCATCGATCTGGAACACGTTGCGACCTTTCAATCCTGCCAGATCCTGAAGAAGCCGCTTGCGAAGCTCATGTTCATCGGATTGCGGGAGCTTGTTATCGCTGCCAGTTTCATAGATATGGATGGATATGCTCTTAATGATGGTTGAGCGATTCTTATAGCGGAGGAGGTCTTCATTTTCAGCCTGAAAATGGTTTAGACGGTCCTGAAGCTCGAGATTGCGCATCGTCAGCTCATCGATCTGATGCAGCATAACGGCCTGATATACGGCGGCGCCTACGATCATTCCCGTTAGAATGATGGCTATATCGCGGATCCAGACACGAGGATTCATATGCTTCACCCCCTTGATCTAGCGATCCACTGAATAAGCTCAGTACCGAGATGCGCCCCCATAAAGGAAACGAGTATGTACATCAGCTGCCTGAATATAGGATTAAGCTCACCGCTGAGAAAGTTTGATTCGATCACACGCAGCGGATCAATTGTACCTCCTACCGCGACGACGATCGCCCATATCTTAATATGATCAGCTACTTGACGCATCGTTTCCGCAGGCGGCTGCAGAGCGATGACGCTTGCAATTCCGGCCAGCAGCGAGCCTCCCAGCACAACCCCCAGTGCAATGCAGAAATCCAATATAGCCTTGGACAGAAATGTTCCCATTCACGTCACCTCTCTTTCTAACCTGCGCAGGAGCAGGGATAGGACAATCTTCCCCTTGTACATATATAGGATTTATAGTTCAAAATATGATACAATTAAAAAACGAAAGTATGTTCGGTCTGAACGGAGGGGACACATGAATCAGTTTGTTCATTTGCACGTGCATAGTGAATACAGCTTATTGGACGGGGCTGCACGAATAGAAGCGCTGACTGCGAAGGCTGCTCAGTATGGAATGAAGGCGCTCGCTTTGACCGATCATGGCGTCATGTATGGTACGATTGCGTTTTATAAAGCTTGTATAAAGCATGGAATTAAGCCAATCCTCGGGATGGAGGCTTATGTAACGACGGGCTCGCTTCATGATAAAGGATCACGCAAGGATCAGCCGATCTACCACTTGATCCTGCTCGCCAAGAATATGCAGGGCTATCGGAACCTGATGAAATTATCGAGTATAGGCCATCTGGAAGGCTTTCATTATAAACCTCGTGTGGATATGGATACGCTGCGGACTTATTCAGAGGGGATTATTGCAACGAGCGCATGTCTGGGCAGTGAGGTGTCGCAGCATGTGCTGAACGATAGAATCGAAGAAGCGCGAGAAGCCGCGCTGCGCTATGCGGATATATTCAAGGAAGGCTTCTACCTGGAGCTTCAGGATCACGGGCTTCCAGAACAGAAGAAGGTGAACATCGGACTGATTGAGCTGTCCAAGGAACTGAATATACCGTTAGTGTGTACAAACGATGTGCACTATATGGAGCAATCCGATGCCGCGGTTCAAGATGTGCTGATATGCATCGGCACAGGGAAGACGGTTGAAGAGGAAGGCAGGCTGCGCTTCGGAACGGATCAGCTGTACTTTAAGAGCGCGGATGAGATGACGGCGTTGTTTGCGCATGTTCCGGAGGCGTTGGAGAATTCGGTGCGAATTGCGGATATGTGCCAAGTGGAGCTGGAGTTTGGCCATTCGGTTCTGCCGGCATTTAAGCCGATTCCTGATGGGCTGGATGCGGGGGAGTATTTGCGTCAGCTCTGTGAGCAGGGGCTCGCGGATCGATACGGGGCATTGAGCGAATGGACGGATGAAGAATTTCGGCGTCATGCTGTGGAGCGCATGAACTTTGAGCTGGCGACGATTAATCAGATGGGCTTTGCCGATTATTTCTTAATCGTATGGGACTTTATACGCCGAGCGCATGAGCTTGGCATTATGACAGGTCCAGGGCGGGGCTCTTCAGCGGGAAGCTTGGTCGCGTATACGCTGAAGATTACGAATGTGGATCCGTTGAAGTATAAGCTGATCTTCGAAAGGTTCCTGAATCCGGAGCGGGTAACGATGCCGGATATCGATATCGACTTCAACGACGAGCGCCGTGATGAGGTGATCAGCTACGTCGTTGATAAGTACGGTCAAGATCATGTGGCGCAGATCATTACTTTTGGAACGATGGCAGCTCGCGCGGCTGTGCGTGATGTGGGGCGAGTGCTGAATGTACCGTACAATGATACCGATAAGACAGCGAAGCTGATTCCGCACCAGTTGGGAATGACACTGGAGGGCGCGCTTAAGGCGAGTCCGGATCTTGTGGAATGGCAGGCGAAGGATATGCGGATTCGCGAGCTGCTGGATATGGCGATCAAGGTGGAAGGGATGCCTCGTCACGCCTCTACACATGCGGCGGGCGTTGTGATCAGTCCTGAGCCGCTGACACATTATGTGCCGCTGCAGGCGGGGACAGAGCATACACCGCTGACGCAGTATTCCATGGAGCATCTGGAATCCATCGGGATGCTCAAGATGGACTTTCTCGGCTTGCGCACGCTGTCGATTATTGAGCGAACGCAGGCGTGGATCAAGCTACGTGAAGGTGCTGCGGTAGATCTGGATCGGATTGATGATCGTGACCCAAGCACCTATGAGCTGCTTGGACGCGGTGATACGACAGGATTATTTCAATTGGAGTCTGCGGGCGTTCGACGGGTGCTGCGCGAGATGAAGCCGACTGAGTTCGAAGAGATTATCTCGGTGCTGGCGTTGTACCGACCGGGTCCGATGGAATTTATCCCGAACTATATCGACAGCAAGCATGGCAGGAAGCCTGTAGAGTACCCGCACCCTGATCTGGAACCGATCTTGAAGGATACGTATGGCATTATCGTGTATCAAGAGCAGATCATGCAGATTGCTTCACTCATGGCGGGATTCCGGCTTGGTGAAGCGGACCTGCTGCGCCGCGCGGTATCGAAGAAGAAGCGGGAAGTGCTGGATCAGGAGCGAAAGCACTTTGTTGAAGGAAGCTGCAAGCAGGGCTATGCGGAAGAGGATGCGAGTCGCGTGTACGACATGATCGTGCGATTTGCGGATTACGGTTTCCCAAGAGCGCATGCGGCGGCTTATGCAGTGCTTGCGTTCCAGACCGCATACTTGAAGACTCACTATCCGACTGAGTTCATGGCATCGATGCTAACAGCGAACATGGGCAATCATCGCAAGACGGCGGAATACATCGAAGATTGCAGGCGCGGGGCGATTCCTGTTCTGCCGCCTGATATTAATAAGAGCGAGCTGACCTTTACGCCAGGCGATGGCGCGATTCGCTTCGGCTTAGCCGCGATCAAGAATGTGGGGACGCTCGCGATCGACAGCATCATCAAGGAACGCCAGAATGAGCCGTATAAGGATATGCTGGATTTCTGCAAGCGTGTAGATCTGCGGGTGTGCAACCGCCGCGTGATTGAATCGCTGATCCAGGCGGGAGCATTCGACACGCTGCCAGGTCATCGAGCGCAGCTGCTGGCCATGCTGGATGAGACGCTCGATACAGCGGCGAAGTGGCGCAAGGAGCGGGAAGATCTGCAGATTCAGCTGTTCAACTTCGTAGAAGTGAACAACTGGACGATCGAGCCGCCGAATGTGCAGCCCTTTACGATGGCGCAGCAGCTGGAGCTGGAGCGCGAGCTGCTCGGCATGTACTTGTCCGGCCATCCGCTCGATGATTATGCGGAGCTGCTGGAGAAGAGCGATGCGGATCGCATCGTCGACCTGCATGAGGCACCCGATGAGAGCGATTGTGTGGTCGCGGGCATGGTTGTGTCGGAACGTGTCATCATGACGAAGAAAGGCAAGCCGATGGCGTTCATCGAGCTTGAGGACCGGATCGAGCGAACGGAAGTCGTGCTGTTTCCGGAAGTATGGCGGCGCGCGAAGCCGCTGGTAGCGAAAGGCGCGCTGGTGGCGGTGCATGCGAAGGTCCAGCAGCAGGACGAAGGCTTCAAGCTGCTGGCCCATGAGGTGGCGCCGCTGGAGCCGCGCGCGATCGCGCATCTGGCTAAGCGATCGCGCGGAAGGCGCCGCGGCGATGCCGTTGGCGGTGCTGGCATCGGCATCGGCGGCGGCACAGCCCGCCGCGAGGCGCGCCCCGCCGCTCGGGAGGCTTCGCCATCCCCGAGCGCCGCACCGCGACGCCCAGCGCCTCAAGCCGAGGCGCCGGCGTCCGCTCGCGCGGGCGAGCGCAAGCCCGCCGCCCGGCAGCGCGTCTACATCAAGATCGCGGCGGACCGCGAGCGTGCGGAGCTTCTGAATGAGCTGAAGGCGCTCATTCAAGCGCATCCTGGGCCGCTTGCGACCGTGCTCTTCTACGAGCGCGAGCAGCAGCTTCGCGCGCTCTCCGATACCTATTCGGTCAAGCCTTCACCGGAATTGTTCCGGCGGATTGAAGCGATCTGCGGCGAAGGCGCTGTCCGCGTGAAGTAGCGCGGGATCAGCAATTATTTCACCTCGATCGACCAAATTGCATTCACCTTTCCCAAGCTTCCTGCATACACTTATTTACACCTGTTTTGGCGAGACAAGGTCTCGCCTGCAGGAAGAGGGGAGGGAATGCCTTTGACCTATGATGTTGCGATAAGATGGCTGGAACAGCGCGGCGTGTCTCTCTCCGCTATTGCGGAAATCGTATTGGAGCTGCAGCTGCCGTATAACTCCACATTGCAATTGGATCAGTGTCTCGACAGTGTCAAGGCGGTTCTGCAGAAACGAGAGGTCCAATATACCTTATTCACAGGAATAGCGCTTGATCTGATGGCAGAGCAGAAGAAGCTGCCCGAGCCGTTGCAGTCGATGCTGGAAGCGGATGAGTCCTTGTACGGTGTTGACGAAACATTAGCCCTTGGCATAACAAGCATGTATGGAATGATCGGTTTGACAAGCTTCGGCTATTTGGATAAAACCAAGATGGGCATCCTGAGTGAACTGAACAATAACAAGCAGCAAGTGCATGTCTTTCTCGATGATCTAGTAGCGGGAATAGCGGCAGCGGCGTCTTCACGAATAGCTCATCAGGATAAAAAGGCAAACACTTATACTTCTGAATCTACAATTTAAAGTTGAGATATCTCAGTGTTATTCATCCAATAGAGGGTAACGTTTCCTAAGCATATCTGCATGGTGTTTGGTTGCGATCAAAATGGAAATTATGTTATCATAGTGACATTATACACACGTTCTATTGGGACATTAGGGAGGTCAAACGCGAATGTGGACAGTTATCTACATCGCTCCGACTGCCAAAATTGCAGAGAGGATTCACACCAGATTGACGGAAGAGGGCTTTATGGTAAGAGTCCGTCCAATTCATATGTCTAAGCAGCAGTTTGAAGTGCTGGTGCCTTCAGGTGAAGTAGAGGAAGTTCAAGAAGTGCTTAACTCGATCTTGCATGCGTAGTACGGCTGATTGTTGAACGTTGAGATTGTTCAGCCAGCCGCTTTTTGTTGTCTGTAAACGGACAAGCTGCCCGCAGAGATGAAGAGTAGTTGAATTACTCCTAGCGGCTGCAGAAAAATCACGCTCAAAGAGGTGTAACGGGTGTTAAAAGACTTATTTCAAAAAAAGAAAAAGTATGCAACGGTTCCATCCGTGCGTGATGATGCTAATACTCCAAATCTTCCTAAGCGAGAGATTCCAGAGGGCTTGATGAATAAGTGCGCGAAGTGCGGCACGATCCAATATCATAAAGAACTGGAAAAGAACTTAAAGGTATGCTCGAATTGTGGGCATCATATGCGCTTGAACGCGTTTGAACGTGTGCAAATGACACTCGATGATGGGCGTATCTTTGAATATGACGCAGACATTGTATCGGAAGATCCCTTGGACTTTCCGGGTTACGCTAAGAAATTAGAACAGCAGGCCGCCAAGTCAGGTCTCAAAGAAGCCGTGATCACGGGTGAAGGCACAATCGGTGGCTTCCCAGTCGTCATTGCTGTGATGAGCTTTGATTTCTTCAGCGGAAGCATGGGGTCCGCAGTGGGCGAGAAGATTACTCGGGCTATCGAGACTGCGATGCAGAAGCAGTATCCGCTCATTATATTCTCTACTTCAGGCGGAGCTCGTATGCAAGAAAGTATTCTAAGTCTCATGCAGATGGCGAAGACTAGCGCAGCCCTTGCCAAATTTCATGATAACGGCGGTTTGTATATATCCGTATTTACCGATCCGACAATGGGCGGCGTATCTGCGAGCTTTGCGATGCTGGGCGATATTATTATTGCCGAGCCCGGAGCTGTAATAGGCTTTGCTGGTCGAATCGTTATCGAACAGACGATTCGTCAGAAGCTGCCGGATGAATTCCAGACAGCAGACTTCAACCTGAAGCACGGACAGATTGATCTCGTCGTGCCGCGCAAGGATATGCGTCAAACGCTGACGAAACTGATCGATCTGCATACGGTGAAAGGAGAGATTGTGGATGGCGGTTGAGTTGCCCTTTGAGCAGCCTTTGAAAGAGCTGAAAGCGAAGATTGCGGAGCTTAAACGGTTTGGTGAAGAGAAAAATATCGATTTTTCTGAAGAAATCAACCGTTTGGAGGAACGCTATAAGCGACTGGCAGAGGAAATCTACACGAATATTACTCCTTCGCAGAAGATGCACCTGGCTCGTCATCAACAGCGTCCGACGACGCTTGATTTCATATCTCATGTGTTCACTGATTTCGTCGAGCTGCATGGCGACCGTTTATTTGGCGATGATCTTGCCATTGTAGGCGGCATAGCTCGTTTAGGCGGTGTCCCTGTTACGGTTATTGGTCATCAACGAGGGAAAGATACAAAGGACAACATCGCGCGATTCTTCGGCAGTCCTCACCCAGAGGGCTTCCGCAAAGCGATGAGATTGATGCAACAGGCTGACAAGTTTGGCCGTCCGATCATTACATTTATCGATACGAAGGGTGCTTATCCCGGCAATACGGCGGAGGAGCGAGGTCAAGCAGAAGCGATCGCGCGTAATCTGCGCGATATGGCGATGCTAGGCGTCCCTGTTATCTGTGTCGTGATCGGCGAAGGCGGCAGCGGCGGAGCGCTTGCGCTTGGTGTAGGCAACCGCGTGCTGATGCTGGAGAATGCGATCTATTCCGTTATTTCTCCGAATGGCGCAGCTTCGATCTTGTGGAAGGATGCGTCGAAGGCGGATCAAGCGGCTGAAGCCATGAAGATTACCGGAAATGATCTTCTTGAGATGGAGATCGTAGAGGAAGTTATTCCTGAGCCGCGAGGCGGTGCGCATAAGGATGTGCCGGCCGCTTCAGAAGAGATCAAGAAGGCGCTTATTAAGCATCTGGCGGAGCTAATGCCGATGACAGCTGATGAGCTTCGTGAGGATCGTTATGACAAATTCCGGAAGATTGGGAAGTTCAAAACGTCAATATGATCTAAAAGTTGTCAAACATAAAGCTTGTTTTGCTGGTAAAACTTATAAGTATGATGATCCTCATATACAAATGCAAATTAATATAGTAAATTAGATAGTTGAAGTACCATGAGTTTTTTGATTTTTAGAGACATTAGAGAGCCTAACAATTGGAGGAAACCCTGAATGCGCAAAACGAAAATTGTATGTACCATTGGTCCTGCAAGTGAATCCTTGGACAAATTGAAACAGCTTATTTTGGCTGGGATGAATGTAGCTCGCTTGAACTTTTCTCATGGTGATTATGAAGAACACGGCAAGCGTATCGTTAACATCCGCCAAGCTAGCAAGGAACTGAACAAGACTGTTGCCATTTTGCTTGATACTAAGGGTCCAGAGATCCGTACAGGTGTTTTGGCTGAAGAGCCGATTGAGTTGGTTCAAGATGAATTCTTGACACTAACAACTGAAGAAATTTTAGGAGACAAGCACCGCATCTCGGTTACATATAAAGATCTGCCGAGCGATGTCGAAGTAGGATCCACTATTTTGATCGATGACGGTTTGATTGGCTTGACTGTAGTAGGTATTGATAGAACTGAGATCAAGTGTAAGATTGTTAACGGCGGCACAATCAAGAGCCGTAAAGGAGTTAACGTTCCAGGTGTGAGCATTTCTCTGCCAGGTATTACAGAGAAGGACGCTAACGATATTCGTTTCGCTATCGAGCAAGGCCTTGATTTTATCGCTGCATCTTTCGTACGTAAAGCAAGCGACGTCATGGAAATTCGCAAGCTCCTTGAAGAGCATAATGCTGATATTCAGATCATCTCGAAGATTGAGAACCATGAAGGCGTTGAGAACCTCGACGAGATTCTTGAAGTCTCCGACGGCTTGATGGTTGCTCGTGGTGACCTCGGCGTTGAGATCCCTGCTGAAGATGTACCGCTCGTGCAGAAGCGCATGATCGAAAAATGTAACTTGGCTGGTAAGCCAGTCATTACTGCAACTCAAATGCTTGATTCGATGCAGCGCAACCCTCGTCCGACTCGCGCTGAAGCGAGCGACGTTGCAAATGCGATCTTCGACGGTACAGATGCAATCATGTTGTCCGGCGAAACGGCTGCTGGTAAATATCCAGTTGAATCCGTTTTGACAATGTCCCGCATCGCTGAGAAAGCTGAATCTGCTCTGGATTATCGCGAGATCTTGAATCGTCAAAGCTCCAAGCAGCAAGTAACAGTTACGGATGCAATCAGCCAAGCTGTTGCGAACTCTGCGCTTGATCTGGACGCAAAAGCAATTATCAGCTCGACTCAAACAGGCTACACAGCTCGTATGGTATCCAAATACCGTCCGAAAGCACCGATCATCGCGGTTACATCTTCCGAGAAGATTATGCGCCGCATTTCGCTTGTATGGGGAGCTTAC
Source organism: Paenibacillus marinisediminis (assembly GCF_054343325.1). NCBI lineage: Bacteria > Bacillati > Bacillota > Bacilli > Caryophanales > Paenibacillaceae > Paenibacillus > Paenibacillus marinisediminis. The sequence continues at coordinate 354,448 of NZ_JBTGUH010000001.1, read as the reverse complement.
CCAGTTAAAGGCGAAATCGCAACAACAACGGATCAAATGTTTGATATCGCGCTCGAAGGCGGAATTAACACAGGCCTCGTATCCAATGGCGACCTCGTTGTCATCACAGCAGGTGTTCCAGTAGGCTGCGCGGGTTCAACTAACCTCGTTAAAGTAACTCGAATCGGATCTAGCTGCAACTAATCGCAACGTTTGATCCTAAACGAATAGCATGACCAACAAGAGCAATGGGAAAGCAGCCATTGCTCTTGTTGTATCCATATACCTTTCTAAGGAACGCAAAGGAGAAGATAAGCACATGGAACAATCGATTGTATGGAGCTCAGAGCCTTCTGAAGAAACTCCCTGGTATGGGCATGTTATCCGTGTGCGCTATCAAGAGACAGACCGCATGGATGTTGTCTTTCACGGCAATTATGTAACCTGGTTTGAAGTTGGACGTACTGAATGGATAAGAGCTCTTGGCATCGAATATAGAGAGCTCGAAGCTCAAGGCTTGCTGTTTCCGGTTACAGGCTTGAATGTTGCATATAAGCGTCCCGCCAAGTATGATGATCTAGTCGTGATCTATACCCGATTAGGCTCATTGGCCCCGATACGGATGGCATTTCAATCCGTTGTGTGCCGTATAGATGAGTCTCAGGTTGAGAAGCTTCATACTCATGGCTGGGTTAACCAACCGGTTGGGGAAATGCTAGTGGAAGGCGGTACTTCGCACGCGTGGGTTAGCAGCGCCAATTGGAGACCGGTGCGAATCGATCGTGAGCAGCCTGAAGTATGGTCAATGTTGCAGCGAATTGGAGTTAGTGAGAAGTAAGCACAGATTCGATGCCGATCAGGGCTGATGGAAAGGTGGACATTTATGATATGGGTATTATTAGTTCTCGTTCTCGTTCCAGCAATTGAAGTTACAGGCTTCATGATGGTTAGTGACTGGGTGGGGATATGGAATACGCTGCTGTTAATTTTATTAACAGGTGTAATCGGCGCTATCATTGCAAGACATGAATTCAAGCAGGTGTGGCAGTCAGCAAACTCTCAGATGCAGGCTGGACAGATTCCTGGCCGCACGATGATCGACGGGCTCTGTATTATGATCGGCGGCATCATGCTGCTGACGCCGGGCTTTTTCTCCGATGTCATCGGATTTACATTGGTATTCCCGCTGACAAGACCGATCTATCGCCATTATCTCTTGAAGTGGATCGAGAAGAAGATGAAGAACGGTCAAGGGATTACTTTCCGTCGCTTCTAACGAGCGGTGTACGATTGGTCGAGAGCACAGGACAATGACAGCAATCTGGAGGTAACTCCGGGTTGCTTTTTTAATATTCACAGTTTACTGTCAACGCCAACACTCCTGGAGGAGTAAAGCCCAAGCTATCGCCTTCCCGTCATAATATAATTGCGAAGATCATGGAAGACGTGAGCGCGATGGACTGCGGTCATCAATACTACGGAGACGGGTCCAATGATTAATCCTAATACCCCAAACAACTTAAGCCCCACAAACATGGCAAACAGTGTAACGAGCGGATCCAGACCTACACTGGAAGCGAGTACCTTCGGTTCGATGATTTGCCGCGCTACTAACACGATGGTATATAAGATACTTAAACCGATACCGAGAGATGCATCACCAATTGTCAATTGATACACAATCCAAGGCACCATCGCGAAGCCTACTCCAAGATAGGGCAGCAAATCAACGAGTCCAATCAGAAGACCAATCGTAACCGCATACTGCACCTTCAAAATTATAAGTCCAATGATGACCACAACAGCCGTAATGGAAATCATAATAAATTGCGCGCGCAAGTATCCGAACAGCGCCTTCTTCAGGTCGCCCCAGATCGTGCGAATCGGTCTGCGAAACTGCTCAGATAAGATTCGAGTCAGGATCTCAAGCCATTGTTTCCAGTCCTTGCTGATGAAGAATGCGGCAAGGATGACGACGACGGCTATCGTAGCGATATTAGGCAGGCTTGATAGAATACCAACGATTCCATTGAGGAAGCGAGTGATCCAATCTGCGATCGTACTGGTCACGGTTTCTGTCGTTTTGGAAATATTGCTGTTGATGGTATCTTGGATATTCGGATTATCTTTATATAAAGCATTGATCGTCTGAATAAAGGACTGTACTTCTTCCTTCTCTACCAAATGAATGAACAATTCACTCCATATGTCTAAGTATTGTTGAATAGATAGGCTTAGTGTAATGATCTCTTTAATAATCCGAGTAATGACCGCTGCCGCAATCGTCAGCATGGAGGCAGTGAACACAGATAAGGCAACCGTCACGCTCGACCATCTTGGAAACTTGAGCATTCGCTGCATGCCATTGACTATTGGATTCAGAAGCGTGGCTATAAACCATGCGAACAGAAACGGATAGACGAGCGGCAGGATATAACAGCTGGCAATAAAGATCGAGACGGCAGCCGCAATGACCCAAAAGCCCCGCCATAACCTCATCAGAAAGGGATGATCCACGAGCGTATCCGCCTCCTTCAGATTTTTCACCTTCATATTTATGTCATTTTTCAGCTTGATCGTAATCATGGACGAGTTAATTCCTATTCTATGCAGCTCGCTATAACGGACATGCGCATTATTGTGAGTATCATTTGAGAAAAAAAGAATTTGTGTGCGCTTACAACCTTTACATATTAAATCCACTTATTTCCTTGTTATTCATCTCTAAATATATTAATTTTGAAATAATGTTGTTAAGGAGATTAAAAATAATAATTTCTTGTCTGAGTGATAAAGCATTTCTATCCAGATTTTGTGCAGAAAGCGTTCACAGTATCGACTAAATCCATTATGATTTAGTATAGAAATATTTAAGTGCTTTATTTTCTAGATTGGACTCGAAAAAGGTAATATCGGATATTTGATCATCGAAAAGTTGAACATATGTGCAAAGGAGAGGGAATGCATGACAGCAACAAAGGGATTAGAAGGTATTGTTGCGGCAGCTTCATCGATCAGCTCCATTATCGATGGCGTGTTGACGTATCGCGGATATAACATCGATGATTTAGCAGAGAACGCTACTTTCGAAGAAGTCATTTATTTATTATGGTATGGTAAGCTTCCAACTCAAGAGGAGCTGTCAGACCTGCGTGCCAAGCTGGATGAATATGCAACATTGCCTTCTTCTATCATCGAGCAATTGAAGCTGTTCCCAGCAGATTCTAATACTATGGCTGTACTGCGGTCCGCAGTATCCGCTCTCGCTCTGTATGACGAAACAGCTAACGATATGACACCTGAAGCGAATCTGAATAAAGCCATCAAACTCCAAGCACAAATCGGATCGATCGTTGCTGCTTATGGTCGAATCCGCCAAGGCAAAGAGCCAATCGCACCACGTAAGGGGCAATCGCTCGCATGGAACTTCCTCTACATGCTGAACGGTGAAGAGCCGTCTGCAAGCTCGTTCGAAGCGATGGATAAAGCGCTTGTTCTGCATGCTGATCATGAATTGAATGCTTCTACATTCTCTGCGCGCGTAACTGTAGCGACATTGTCTGATATCTATTCCGGTATTACTTCAGCAATCGGTACACTTAAAGGCCCATTGCATGGCGGCGCGAACGAAGCTGTAATGATTATGCTTGACGATATCGGATCCAGCAGCAACGTGGATGATTATATCCAAGCTAAGCTCGACAATAAAGAGAAGATTATGGGCTTTGGTCATCGAGTATACAAGAATGGAGATCCACGTGCTAAGCATCTGCAGAAGATGTCCGAGGAACTGGGCAAGATGAACAACAATCTGGATCTGTACTACATGAGCACTCGAATTGAGGAGCTTGTAACAGGTCAGAAGGGCTTAAAGCCGAATGTTGACTTCTATTCCGCTTCCGTTTACACGATGCTGGGTATTCCGCGAGACCTGTTCACGCCAATCTTCGCGATTAGCCGTATGTCCGGTTGGACAGCTCATATTCTGGAGCAATACGAGAATAACCGCATTATTCGCCCGCGCGCAGAATACACAGGACCATTGCATCAAGTGTACCTGCCGATTGGAGAACGATAAGCGGGAAGGAAATTTATTACTTGCTTGCCACTTGAAATGACGGGTTGCTACAATGAGTTAAGGGATTGTAGCTCCCGTCACATGTTTGTAGATATGCCGAACTGTGCTCATACGGCGCTCAAGCGGCAATATATGAAGAGGAGGAACGTCAATTATGCTGCAATTAGACAAATTCGCACTACCTACTGAAGGCGATCAGATCACGATTGACAATGGTAAATTGCAAGTGCCCAATCATCCCATCATTCCGTTCATTGAGGGTGACGGAACAGGTCGCGATATATGGCGCGCATCTAAGCGTGTTCTCGATGCTGCAGTAGAGAAAGCATACAATGGTGAACGCAAGATTGCTTGGTATGAAGTATTTGCTGGTGAGAAAGCATTCAACGCGTATGGTGAATGGCTGCCTAACGATACGTTGGAAGCTATTCGTGAATATATCGTAGCTATTAAAGGTCCATTGACTACACCTATCGGCGGCGGCATTCGCTCTCTGAACGTTGCTCTTCGCCAAGAGCTGGATCTGTACACTTGCCTGCGTCCTGTTCGTTACTTTGACGGCGTGCCTTCTCCGGTTAAACGTCCTGAGTTGGTGGATATGGTCATTTTCCGTGAGAATACGGAAGATATCTACGCTGGTATCGAATATGCCTCCGGTACTGAAGAAGTGAAGAAGGTGCTTGCGTTCCTTCAACAAGAGATGGGCGTTAAGAAGATCCGCTTCCCAGAAACGTCTGGTATCGGCATCAAGCCAGTATCAGCGGAAGGCTCGAAGCGTCTGGTTCGCGCAGCGATCGAATATGCAATCAAGCATGACCGTAAGAGCGTAACACTCGTTCATAAGGGCAATATCATGAAGTTTACAGAAGGCGCCTTTAAGAACTGGGGATATGAAGTTGCTGAAACGGAGTTCGCGGACAAGACCTTCACTTGGGATCAATACGATCGCATCAAGGCAGAGCAAGGCGTTGACGCTGCTAACAAAGCGCAAGCAGATGCGCTTGCAGCCGGCAAGATCCTGATTAAGGATGCCATTGCTGACATCGCGCTTCAACAAGTGCTGACACGTCCTACTGACTTTGACGTGATTGCTACGCTCAACCTCAATGGCGACTATTTGTCCGATGCGCTGGCTGCTCAAGTAGGCGGTATTGGCATCGCTCCAGGCGCGAATATCAACTATGTAACAGGACATGCCATCTTCGAAGCAACTCATGGCACTGCTCCTAAGTACGCTGACTTGGATGTTGTTAACCCTGGCTCCGTTATCTTGTCTGGTGTTATGCTTCTTGAACACCTGGGATGGCAGGAAGCCGCAGATCTCATCTATAAAGGTATGGAAACTGCGATCAATAATAAGAAGGTAACATATGATTTCGCTCGCCTGATGGAAGGCGCGACAGAAGTCAAATGCTCCGAATTCGCGAACGAAATCATCCAACATATGATCTAAGGAGATTGAGGCGCAATGGGGATTCGTAGAAACAAGATTACGGTTGTTGGCGCGGGCTTCACAGGCGCTACTACGGCATTAATGTTGGCACAGAAGGAACTTGGAGATGTTGTATTGCTAGACATTCCGCAGCTAGAGAACCCGACGAAAGGCAAAGCGCTTGATATGCTTGAAGCTAGCCCAGTTCAAGGGTTCGATAGTAACATTGTCGGAACCTCTAACTATGAAGACACAGCTGGTTCTGACATCGTCATCATTACAGCTGGAATCGCCCGTAAGCCGGGAATGAGCCGTGATGACTTGGTTAATACGAATGCGGGGATCGTTCGATCGGTTTGCGAGAATATCAAAACCTATTGCCCAGATTCCTACGTGATCATCCTCAGTAATCCAGTAGACGCTATGACATTTGCAGCTTTCGAGAAGCTTGGCTTCCCGAAACATCGTGTCATTGGTCAATCCGGCGTATTGGATACAGCTCGCTATTGCACATTTATTGCGCAAGAGTTGAATGTATCTGTTGAAGATGTGCGCGGCGTCGTGTTGGGGGGACATGGCGACGATATGGTACCGCTCGTTCGATACACGAATGTTGGCGGAGTACCCATTGAGAAATTGATTTCAGAGGATCGTATTGAAGCAATCGTTGCGCGTACGCGTGTTGGCGGGGGGGAAATCGTCAACTTGCTCGGTAATGGCAGCGCCTATTATGCGCCAGCTGCTTCACTTGTTCAGATGACGGAAGCTATTCTGAAGGACAAGAAACGGATCTTGCCGGTTATTGCTCTGCTCGAAGGAGAGTACGGCTATAACAACCTATTTATGGGTGTTCTCGCTGTGCTGGGTGGAGACGGTATCGAGAAGATTATCAATATCGAGCTGACAGCTGCTGAAAAGGCTGCACTCGATAAATCTGCGGAATCAGTTCGCCATGTGATTTCGATCGTTCAAGGCGCACAAGTTTAAAATTTTTAGTAAGTGTGATAAATGTTACTGCGTTATTCGAAAAGACGCCACAAATATTTGTGGTGTCTTTCTATCTTTTTAGGGGTATTATCTAATATAATAGACTTATATCGTAATATTACATGACAATGGAGGGAATCTAATATGTGGCAAGCGTTTATGCTGGTGCATATCTTAGGAGCAGTTATGATGGGCTTCTATGCAATAGCACCGTTTATGACAGGTAAGCTGAAGACTTCATCTCCAGCCGTACAGGAAGGCGTTCTATCAACGATGTCGCAAGCAAACCGCATCGGACAGATTGCGCTTGTGGTTCAATTGTTAACTGGTGGATATTTGATGAGCAGTGGCGAATCCTATAGCGTACTGTGGATGATGCTTATCGTTATCGTTTTCGTGATCGTTGGAGCATTCAGCGGTATGATGGGCAGCGCGATTCAGAAAGGCTTAACATCTGCGAAGGGCAATCGGACAGATAATGCCGCTCTTGATAAAGTGAAGCTGTTCAGCTCGCTTGCATTCGTATCCTATATTGTGATCATCGTTCTGATGGTTTACAACCAAATTTAACTCATTAGCGGATTCTATAACCGCACTATGAAGGAAACGGCGACTCGTGAAGGGGGATTACTCCTCTAAACGGTCGCCGTTTCGTATTTAGGTCGGATTCGACATTTCATCCAAGGTCATATTGAAGCTCGGAGCAAGTGTAGTCATAAAGTAATCGACCTCTTCCAATCCAAGCTGAGACAGCTTCTGCTCAGCCTGCTGCTTCGCGATCGCGAATTCTCCGTTACCCGCGGCTAATTCAAACGTGCATTTTAAGTAAGCATCGATCAAGTCTGCAGCCTTTACATAACGTTTGAGCTCCTCATCTTGCTGTGGATTAATAAATGGCTCATACACGTGTCGAATCTCACCAGGAATCATATCAACGAGCCGCTCTGCAGCCAACTGCTCGATCTCTCTAAAGTTCGCGAGGATACGAGGGTTATGATGCTTGACGGGAGTAGGTATATCGCCGGTGAATATTTCAGTAGCATCATGAAATAAAGCCATTGTGACGGCTCTTCCTGTATCGATATTGCGATGGAAGATCTCATTCGCAATCGTGCATAGCAGATGTGTTGTCATGGCGACATGGAAGGAATGTTCGGCGACATTCTCCTTCGTTGTATTGCGCATCAGACTCCAGCGCTCGATATATTTCAGCCGATACATGTAGGCAAGGAATAGGTTGCTGCTCATTATGAATTCATCCTTTCGGGACCAAAGAGTGATTAATGTGAGATAAACAATTTTAATATAGATATATCTGGAAAAGAAGTCCGCCAAGGAGCATCCTTATGTTATTATAGTACTATTGGAACTTTTTTGAATAGAGTGAGTTGTCTGACAGTTCCATACCAGAGCTGATATTTTTCGAGACTCATACTCAAAGGGACGGTATGCAGGAAAGGGGAGTATGGTAAGAATGCTGCAACATTTTGGAAAGAGTGTCTATGAACTAATTGTGGAAACGTCTACAAACCTGCCAGGTGATGTGCGGCGTGCTATTCAACGAGCGCAGCGGCGCGAGAATGCGGCAACACGATCGGGACTGTCATTGACTACGATTGCTAACAATATCGGCATGGCAGAAACGAAGGTTTCTCCAATCTGTCAAGATACAGGTATGCCGACATTCATCGTGCACACGCCAATCGGAGCGAATCAGATCGAGATGAAGCGAGAGATTCGAGAAGCTGTGAAGCAAGCGACGAAAGATGGCAAGCTGCGGACAAATTCGGTTGATTCGTTAACGGGCTCGAACAGCGGTGACAATCTCGGACCAGGGACACCTGTCATCCACTTCGAGCAGTGGGAGCGAGACGATATTGAAGTGAAGCTGATCCTGAAAGGCGGCGGCTGTGAGAACAAAAATATACAATACAGTCTGCCAACTGAACTTGAAGGAGTGGGCAAAGCAGGCCGCGATCTTGATGGCATTCGCAAATGCATCATGCATGCTGTGTATCAAGCGCAAGGTCAAGGCTGCAGCGCAGGATTTATTGGCGTTGGCATCGGCGGGGATCGTACCACTGGATATGAGCTGGCCAAGCAGCAGCTCTTCCGAACAGTGGATGACCAGAACCCGATACCTGAGCTTCATCAGCTTGAACAATATATTATGGAGAAAGCTAATCTGTTAGGAATCGGAACGATGGGCTTCGGAGGCGAAGTGACGCTGCTTGGCTGTAAAGTAGGCGTGATGAACCGATTGCCTGCAAGCTTTTTCGTCTCGGTGACCTATAACTGCTGGGCTTACCGCCGCCAAGGCGTGATCCTCGACAGCCAGACTGGCGAGCTGAAGGAATGGGTGTATGAACGGGGCACAGCGGTACCGATGAACCCAGTTGCCGAAGAGGCAGCTGCTGATCAAACAGGAGCAGCTGCTAATTCCGAGAGCCGTCAAGTCGTATTAACGACGCCGATTACGGAGGAACAAGTGCGCGCGCTGCGTGTTGGCGATGTCGTGATTATTAACGGAGAGATGCACACAGGACGCGATGCGCTCCACAAATATTTGATCGACAACGACAGCCCGATCGATCTAGAAGGATCGGTTATCTATCATTGTGGGCCAGTTATGCTCAAGGATGAAGCGGGATGGCATGTGAAAGCCGCTGGGCCAACTACAAGTATCCGTGAGGAGCCTTACCAAGGCGATATCATGAAGAAGTTCGGCATCCGCGCGGTCATTGGTAAGGGCGGCATGGGAGCGAAGACATTAAAGGCGCTTCAGGAGCATGGCGGTGTCTACTTGAATGCGATCGGCGGCGCGGCTCAATACTATGCTGAATGCATGAAGAACGTCAATGGAGTGGACTTCATGGAATTCGGTATTCCGGAAGCAATGTGGCATCTTCAAGTCGAAGGCTTTGCTGCCATCGTCACGATGGACGCTCATGGCAACAGCTTGCATGCGGATGTAGACAAGAGCTCGCTCGAGAAGCTGGCTATGTTTAAAGATCCGGTATTTTAAACGAATAGGATGAATTGCGGGGTTGTCTTAAAAGTCATTTTTCTCATGACTTTTGAGTCAACCCTTCTTTTTTTTATCCGATAGCACATACGGTGACAGTAAGGCAGTATGCCCCGCGCTTGAACGGACACAGGGGCCGCTATTTCATGATTTTGGGGTATTTTTTGAGGGTTTGCGGACACAGATGACGCTATTTGCTTCAAAACTAGCACTAAACTGCTAATTCAGGCCAAATAACGGCCCTACAGTCCGTTAGTATGGCGAAATAGTGGTTTTCGCCACAAATAACGGCTCCTGTGTCCGCTCCCTGCCTCCTCAACGCATCAATCTACATCGGCTGTAGTTTCTACAGCTATTCGATAGCTATCTGCATGGAGAACTTTCTAGCGCAGGAAACAGTGGGCGATAATCTGATTGTATCATTGGGTGGCACCATAGCGTGGCAGCATGATCATAAAGACCGCATAGTCCGACTAACGGACACAGGAGCCGCTATTTCATGATTTCGAGGTATTTTTTGAGGGTTTGCGGACACAGATGACGCTATTTACTTCAAAACCAGCACTAAACTGCTTATTCAGATCAAATAACGGCCCTACAGTCCGCTAGCATGGCGAATTAGTGGTTTTCGCCACAAATAACGGCTCCTGTGTCCGCTCCCGGCCCTTGCAGTTAGCTATCGACTTTATCGAATATCTGTAGAACTAGGGATGGACAACCTTGAGCTCACCAACATCGAAAAGTCTATCTTAGTTGAGGCGCTGAATAATGACGTCTCAGACTCCACAACCGCATCGGCGAGCCGAAAAACAAGGGGCTGTTCCATACTTGGGACAGCCCATCTTGCGTGATCCATTTCTATCAGGATGACTCTTTACAAAAGCTTCACAAACTGCGTACTGGTCAAATGGTTGGGACATCGTTACGATAAGAAGAGGCCTTTATGTAAATGTTACATCATACACAGATTATTTAAGAACGGGAGAGAAGGAAATGACCCGGTTACGAACTCGATTAACGACCGTATTTGTAGTGCTGATAGGCATATCTATACTATTAGCAGGCATCTATATGGCCTATTCCTATAAAAATACGCATATTGACCAGCTGGAGCAATACATGGAGCGGGAAGTCATGGTGATGGAGAAGACATTTCCATGGCAGTCCTTCGACAGTGAACAGGAAGAAATTCAATACTATTCGAATTGGGCTAAGGAACTGCATGAATCCGCTGGAGCGCGGATTACATTTGTTCGCGATGATGGTAAAGTGGTAGGCGACTCGGAGACGGCAGCCGATCAGATGGACAATCACTTGAATCGCGAGGAGATTAAGGAAGCTTCCGAAGGTAAGATAGGTTCTGTTATTCGCTATAGTGACACGTTGAAACGTAATATGCTTTACGTTGCCGCTCCAATCAAAGGGACTGAACATTTCAAGGGCTATGTTCGGTTAGCCGTCAGCTTAGAGTCTATTGAGGCCAGTGTGGTTCACATGTGGATGTATCTGGGCTTAACGTTAGCGGGCTTGTTTGTGATAGCTGTATTCATCAGCTATCGGATTGCGCGCAGTCTGACGCTTCCGATCGAGAATATGACGAAAGTGGCATTGCGTATTGCACATATGGACTATCGCGCACGAGCTCAGACGACGGGAACAGACGAGATCGGCCAATTAGGATCAGCTATCAATGGAATGGCGGAGAGCCTGCAGATTCAGATGTCGCAAATCCGTGAGAAGGAGAGCAGGCTTCGCTCCGTGCTTGAGCATATGATTAATGCCATTGTGATGATCAGCCGTCAAGGCGAGATCGTTCTATTGAACAGCAAGGCGGAACAGATGCTTGGCATCAAGGGTGCCGACTGGCTCGGCAAACAGTTTACGGATGTGCAGCTGCCGCTGGAGCTGTCTGCTATGACGAAAGAAGTGCTGGAGCATCTGGATTTCCTGCATGAAGAATTGACGGTATATTATCCTGAAGAGCGAATACTGGATGTGAATATCGTGCCTGTATCCTATTCAGAGGAAGATGAGCCTGGCATACTGCTCTTGCTGCAGGATGTAACGGACATCCGCCGTCTCGAGCGAATGAGAAGCCAATTCGTCGCTAACGTATCTCACGAATTGAAGACGCCTATTGCCGCGGTTAAGGGCTTTACAGAAACGTTGATGAACGGCGCGATGAATGAGCCGGAAGTAGCCAAATCATTCTTGCAGATCATTCATGATGAAAGTGAACGGCTGAATCGATTGATCGGCGACATCTTGGAGCTGTCGAAGATCGAGTCGAAGCGAGTTCCGCTCTACTTCTCGCCGGTGCACCTGCCTAGCTTTATCGAGCAGACGGTAGAAATGATAAGCAAACAAGCAAGCGTGAAGCATATTGATGTTCGATTGCAAGTAGAAGCGGATCTGTACGTGGAGGCGGACGAGGATCGCTTGCGGCAGATCATCTTGAACTTATTAACGAACGCGATCAATTATACGCCTGAAGGCGGAAAGGTAAGGCTTTCGGCTCTGCCGCTTCATAGCTCCAGCGCAGGCGGCGGTGAGTATGATTATGTGATGATTGATATTGTAGATACAGGCATTGGCATACCGAAGAAGGATTTGCCGCGCATATTTGAGCGATTCTACCGGGTAGATAAGGGACGTTCCCGCAGTTCCGGCGGAACTGGCCTGGGGCTGTCGATCGTGAAGCATCTGGTCGAAAGCCATCACGGTATCATTCGAGTGGAGAGTGAAGTAGGCGTAGGTACGAAATTCACGATTAAACTTCCTGTGCTGCAAGAACATGAGCATCACTCCTAGATTTAGCAGTTATCAGACAAGAATGAAGCCATTTTACAAAAAGGCATGGTCGACAAGTTTACGATGTGTTAAGATAACCATGCAATACCATCTATCTTCCTATCAATTGGAGTAAGTCGGTCAATCTGGAGGCAAGAATGTCGGAGTTAAAAGTATTGGTTGTCGAGGACGAGCTAACGCTGGCTCGCCTGTTATCTTATAATTTGACAATAGAAGGCTATCACGTTACCGTTGTGGATCATGGTACGAAGGGTCTGGAGACTGCGCTTCATCAACCATTTGATCTGATCATATTGGACATTATGCTGCCTGGTATGAACGGATTTGAAATATTGACGAAGCTGCGTCAAGCTGGAGTGCGAACACCAGTCATTATACTCACAGCGCGCAACGGAGAAGATGAGGTTGTCCAAGGCTTGAAGTGCGGAGCGGACGACTATATTACGAAGCCGTTTGGCGTTGCCGAGCTGTTAGCGAGAGTAGGGGCAGTGTTGAGACGCTCTTCTACTGATGCGCTCGATCTGCCGTATGTTAAAGATCAGGACGAGAAAGTAATCACGATTGGCGACGTGCGAATATATCCTGAGAAATATGAAGTTACGCTGCAGAATGAGCAGATTCCGCTTCGTCCGAAGGAATTCGAAGTACTGCTCTATCTGGTGCAACGCCCAGGAACGGTCGTTACGCGCGATGATCTGATGAATGCTGTCTGGGGATTTGACTATATCGGCGGGCAGCGTACGGTCGACGTTCACGTTAGCTCGCTGCGCAAGAAGCTGGAGATGAACCAGCAGTCCGTACAGATCGACTCTATCCGCGGCGTAGGATATAAATTGATTGTTAGCAAGAAAGTGATCTAACTGCGAAAGCTGCTTTTAATATGGGACAAGAGGCTCTCTTCATGGCTGAATTTCAGCTTTGAAGAGAGCCTCTGTATGTTTATGTCGATTTTTGGGCATAAGAGATAAATGAATGCTACCGAATGTCATATTTTACATATCAGAAATCGGGTGTAATTAAGGTTACATTAAGGTGTAGTCTGCTGACATCTGTTATAGTTCAATAGGTATGAAATAAATATAGCTTGCACACAAGACAGGGGAGGAACTGTTAGAAATGTCGAATCAAGACGAAATGAAACAAAAAAATCAGAATGAAGAAGAAAAGGTTCTGAATGAAGAAACAACAGACGTCGAACTGCAAGACAAAGATGCAGTGAACGAACCAGAACAAGCAGAAGATGAGGCTGCTGCTCAAGAAGCCTCAGAGGAATTACAGCTATCTGAAGATGCGGAATCGACGGGTGATTTAGTTCCAACGGAACAAGTGCAAGAGGATGCAACACCCGCTGGACAAGCTCCAAATGGCTTGATGAAGGTGCTGCCTTGGGGGATTACAGCAGTAGCTGTTGTAGCTCTCGTTATTGTGCTTATCATGAATCCTTCTAGCAGTAAGGAAAAGGTAGCGACGGTTAATGGTGAATCGATAACCGCACAAGAGCTTAATGATCAGATGACTAAACTTGTAGGTAAGCAAGTGCTGAACAATATGATTAGTGATAAATTGATTGACCAAGAAGCAGCTAAAGCAGGGGTTCAGGTTACAGACGAAGAGGTACAGAAAGAGCTTGAAACCTATATTGCGAAGTTTCCTTCTAAAGAACAGTTCGAGATGACTTTGGCGAAAGCCGGAATGAGCATTGACGATTTTAAGAATCAGATCGGTAGAAAAATGAAGATTACCAAGATTATAGAGCCAAGCATTACGATTAAAGATGAAGACATCAAGAAATATTACGACGAAAATAAGGAACAGTTCCATACGCCAGAGCAGGTGAAAGCATCTCATATTCTTGTAGACACGAAGGAAGAGGCAGATGCGATTCTGAAAGAGCTGAAGGGCGGAGCTGATTTTGCAACTTTAGCAAAAGAGAAGAGCAAAGACCCGTCCAAAGATAACGGTGGAGATTTAGGGTATTTTGGCCGCGGGGCTATGGTTCCTGAATTTGAAGAAGCTGCATTTAATCTGAAGGTCGGCGAAATCAGCGATGTGGTCCAAACGAAGTACGGATACCATATCATTAAAGTGACGGATAAGAAAGAAGCGAAGACACCAACTTACGAAGAGAAGAAGGAAGATATTCGTAAGATGATGGTGGATCAGCAGGTAAGTGAGAAGTTCTCAACATGGATGCAAGGGGTTCATGATGCTGCAACGATCGAAAACAAGCTGGAAGCATAAGTAAAATATTGGTTTTAAATAATGAGGCAGAGTATTCGAGCAATCGGAGACTCTGCTTTTTCATTATTTTCAGCAAGATGATGTTCATCCACTCTTTTACATTTACAAATCATTAACATAAGCAGAATCGTCTCTTAACATTCGAATGATAAATTGGGAAAGAAGGCAAGTTAATAAAGGCAACATGTAGAGATGGAGTGGTGCTGTTGACCGTATTGTTGGAAGCTAAGTTTGCGGATGGCGATAAGTCGGAACTCATGTTGGCTCCCGTATCGGAATTCGCACTAGAATCTGATCTGGAATCCGAGCTGGCATATGAGTATCACATCCAGAGTGCACAGCGAATGATGCTGAAGCAATCGGTGAAGGAAGCAGAAATGATATTTGTGCAGGATCCGAGTCTGCGCTGTCTGGTTGTTGTAGATGAGCGAGAATACCCGCAGGGAATCGTGATGCGAGAGCGATATTATGAAACGATGAGCAAACGATTCTCGCCCGCTCTGTTTCATGAGAAGCCGATCACTCGTCTAATGGAAACGGATATGCTGCAAGTGGAGTATGGGATTGGTACCTCCGAGCTGCTCGATCGCGTGTCGCTTCGTCCTGAAGAACGTATGTATGACAGTGTTATTGTCACGAGACAAGGAAGATTGTACGGCATCATTGGATCCAAGTCATTGAATGCCCTGTCCAAGATTGTTCGGGACAAGCATGCGAAGAAGGAATATGCCGTCGTGGAATCGACTTTGTTCGCATTAAGCGCGATTCGCAAGGAAGCAGGACTGGTTCAATCCGCCGCGGCAGAAGGTTATGCGCATGCTGACAAGATGAGTGACGAAAGGCTCAAAGGGAAGCAAGCACTAGATCAAATGGCCTTTTCATTCAGTAACGTCGTAAAGCAGATTGAGTCCCAAGAGGAACGGACGCTCGAATTAAGAGAGCACACGCTTGCTGTGGCCAATGCGGTCAGTGTGATTCGCGGCTGGTCGGATAAGTGCCGAATGCTGGCGCTAAACGCTTCGATTGAGGCCGCTCGTGCTGGCGAACATGGTCGAGGGTTTCAGGTTGTAGCAAGTGAAGTAGGTCAGCTTGCGAAGCTGACCAAGTCAGCAACAGATCAGATTGAAGTGACATTGAAGTTCATGTATGAATCGCTGGAGAACACGGTAGCGGGCAGCGAATGGTGTGCTAAGGAAGCAAGCTCAGCGTTTAAGGGTTTGGATACAGCTCTTAACCAATTTGATCAGTTATTCCGCACCATCTCTGACAATCGCGAACGAATGGCTGATATGGATCAGACCGTCTCGCGTATGTCGACAACAGCTGAAGAAGCACATCAACAGCTGAAAAATCGTTCGGAGCGCTCTGAAAATTTTACATAGAGTTTACAAACCGAACAAACAGTGTTAACAAACGCGATATAAACTTGTAATTGTAAAGAGCGAGAAACACTAGTCAATTAGGACATTATTAAGGGGAGTGAATTCACTTGAAAAAGTGGGGAAAACGAATCATGATGCTTGCGCTTGTTACAGCGCTAATGGTTGTAATGACAGCTTGCGGAGACAAAAAACAAGATGCAGCAGCAGGCAATACTCCAGGAGCTGAAAGTTCCACAGGTTCAAGCAATGCTGGAACAACAGCACCAGAAAAATTGTCTGGCACAATTGATATCGATGGTTCAAGCACAGTGTACCCGATTACAGAAGCAATGGCTGAAGAGTTCAGCAAAGAAAATAAAGATGTTCGCGTTTCGGTAGGTACTTCCGGAACAGGCGGTGGGTTCAAGCGTTTCGTAAAAGGTGAGACAGCGATGTCCAACGCATCTCGTCCAATTAAAGAAGAAGAATTAGCAGCAGCAAAGGAAAATGGAATCGACGTATTGGAGCTTGAAGTTGCTTATGACGGTCTGTCCGTCGTGGTAAACAAGGATAATACCTTTGTAGATAAGCTTACACTTGATGAGCTGAAGAAGATCTACGGTCCTGGCTCGACAGTGAAGACATGGGCAGACGTTCGCGAAGGATGGCCTGCAGAAGAGATCAAGATCTACTCTCCTGGCGCTGACCATGGTACATTCGAATACTTTACAGAAGTTATTAACGGTAAAGCCAAAGAAATGCGCAATGACACACAAATCTCATTTGCTTCCGATACAAACGCAATTGTTCAAGGTGTAGCAGGCGACAAGTCATCGATTGGATACTTCGGCTTTAACTTCTATGAAGAGAACAAGGATAAGTTGAAACTCGTTCCAATCGACAACGGTAAGGCAACTGTATCGCCTTCCTTTGACACAATCAAGGACAACAGCTATGCACCACTGTCCCGTCCGCTGTACGTATATGTAAACAAAGCATATCTTGATAAACCTGAAGTAAAAGCATTTGTTGAATACTATCTCACAAATGTAGGCAGCGTGCTTCAAGATGTAGGTTATGTAGCACTTCCACAAGAGAAATATGATGAGCAATTGAAATCGATCCAATAATCGTGCAGACGAAGCGCGGTTAACGCTTCAGCATCATACAACTATGAAGATGTGATGTCTCGATGGTAATCCACTGAATGGGACATCACATTTTCATCAATATAATGTTAACGAATTGTAAAAGATGCAAAGTGAGGTACCATCTATGCATGATCAACTAACACAGAAGGACGGCAAGATGTCGTTTAAGAACTCGCGAACACATCTGTCGGATAAAGTGATTCCTATTCTGCTGTTTTTGTGCGCAGCCATCTCCATCTTGACAACGATCGGCATTGTGTACACCTTATTAACGGAAACGATCAACTTCTTCAAGGTAGTTCCAATCGGAGAATTCCTGTTCGGGACGACCTGGAGTCCAATCATTGAGCCGAAGTCATTCGGTATTTGGCCGTTATTGAGCGGCACGTTTCTAGTTACGATCATCGCCATTCTCGTGGCGGTGCCGATTGGTTTGGCGAGTGCTATCTATCTGAGTGAATATGCGCCTGAACGCGTGCGCAAGTTCGTCAAGCCTGTGTTAGAAGTGTTAGCAGGAATTCCAACTATCGTATATGGTTACTTCGCGCTAACTTTTGTAACACCGCTCTTGAAAGAGATATTCCCATCAATGGGGGTATTTAACGCGCTCAGTGCGGGTCTTGTTATGGGTATTATGATTATTCCGATGATCTCGTCTCTAAGTGAAGATGCAATGTCAGCTGTACCTAAAACATTGCGTCATGGAGCCTACGCATTAGGCGCGACACGCTTTGAAGTTGCATTGAAGATCGTTGTACCGGCAGCATTCTCCGGTATCGTATCTTCCATCGTATTGGCTTTCTCGCGTGCAATCGGTGAAACGATGATCGTTGCGGTAGCGGCTGGTTCGACTCCGAACCTGACACTTAACCCATTGGAAAGTGTCCAAACGATGACGGGTTATATGGTTCAGGTCAGCATGGGCGATATACCGCATGGCTCTATTGAATACGGTACGATATACGCAGTTGGGATGTTGTTGTTCATCATCACGTTCCTGCTCAACATATTGGCTCAGTATGTCGCAAGACGGTTCAGGGAGGAGTACTAGCATATGTCTATATTTCAAGATGCGAATCGCAAACAAATTAGCAATCGGCGAAAGATAGATCTGGTGCTGCACCTTATCTTCATCGTAGCGACTTCCATCGGTATTATCACACTGATGGTGCTTCTGATCGATATCATGATGGATGGCTTATCTCGATTGGATATACAATTATTCACGAACTATCCTTCACGAATTGCTTCTAAGGCTGGGATGAAATCCGCAATAGTCGGCTCGATCTATATGGTGCTGATTATGGCTCCGCTGTCGTTCGTGCTCGGGGTCGGTGCGGCTATTTATCTAGAAGAATATGCGAAGAAAAATGCATTAACACGCTTCATTCAATTGAATATTGGAACACTGGCAGGTGTCCCTTCTATCGTATATGGTATCTTGGGTTTGACGATCTTCGTTCGTACATTTGGATTTGGCCGCAGTCTATTATCCGGATCACTCACGATGACGCTGCTCGTATTGCCGATTATTATCGTATCGTCTCAGGAAGCGATTCGAGCTGTTCCGAGATCAAGACGTGATGCGTCCTTTGCGTTAGGCGCCACCAAATGGCAGACGGTATCGCGTTCAGTGCTGCCATCATCTATTTCCGGTATATTGACAGGTGTAATCTTGGCTCTCTCCCGTGCTATCGGTGAAACAGCACCGCTTGTTATGATTGGTGCGCTGACATTCGTGGCATTCTTGCCCGAAAGCATTATGGACCAATTTACCGTTATGCCGATCCAGATCTTTAACTGGGTATCGCGTCCGCAGCTTGCTTTCCAAGAGTTGGCGGCAGCCGGTATTATCGTCCTGTTGGTATTCCTTGTCCTAATGAATATTTCAGCGATTATCATTCGTAATAAATACCAGAAAAACATATAAGGAGACGAGCGTATGTCTACTGCTACCGCCAACAATACATTAATCAATATTGAAAATCTGAATCTATACTACGGTACGTATCACGCGCTGAAGAACGTGAATCTGACGATCCCAGAGAAGGCGGTCACCGCCTTTATCGGCCCGTCAGGCTGCGGTAAATCGACTTTGCTTCGCACCTTGAACCGCATGAACGATATGATCATCGGAACGCGGATCGAGGGCTTGGTAGATATAGGCGGAACGGATATATACAGCAACGAGGTTGACGTCGAAACATTGCGGAAGAAGGTAGGGATGGTATTCCAGCAAGCGAATCCATTTCCGAAATCGATCTACGATAATGTAGCGTATGGACCTCGTCTGCACGGGATCCGAAACAAGGCAACTCTTGACGAGATCGTGGAGCAAAGCTTGCGTCAAGCAGTATTGTGGGATGAGGTTAAGGACTTCCTGAAACGTTCCGCGTTCGGTCTTTCTGGCGGTCAACAGCAGCGTCTATGTATTGCTCGCGCTTTAGCGGTTAACCCCGAAGTACTGCTCATGGACGAAGCGACTTCCGCGCTTGACCCGATCTCGACCTTGAAGATTGAAGAGCTAGTGCAAGAATTGAAGGATAAGTATACAATTGTGATGGTAACGCACAATATGCAGCAGGCAGCACGTGTATCTGATCAGACGGTATTCTTCCTTAACGGTGAAGTTGTAGAATATCAGGAAACAGAGACTCTGTTCTCCAATCCGCATGACAAGCGAACAGAGGACTACATTACAGGACGATTCGGTTAACCTAATGAACCAAATTGTCTCATGCTCAATAGTATCAGAACCTTGAGGGGAGAGAGTGTGTACTGTGATTAGACGTAAAGAGTTTGACTTGGGCTTGGATGAATTGAGAGAACTGCTTGAAGAGATGGGAAGACATGTTGAGCGAGCACTGTCCGAGTCCATCGATTGCTTGAAGACGGGCGATGTTGAGCGCGCGAAAGTGATTATTGCGGAAGACGTGGAGCTCAATGAGCTGGAAAATAAAATTATGGATATCGGCTCACGCCTGATCCTGAAACAGCAGCCTGTAGCGAAGGACTTGCGACGCATTATAGTAGCATTCCGTATCTCGAATGATCTGGAGCGTATGGGGGACTTGTCGATCGATATCTCCAAAGTGGTTGTGCGCATGAACGGTCA
This sequence comes from Paenibacillus marinisediminis, assembly GCF_054343325.1. Taxonomy (NCBI): domain Bacteria; kingdom Bacillati; phylum Bacillota; class Bacilli; order Caryophanales; family Paenibacillaceae; genus Paenibacillus; species Paenibacillus marinisediminis. The sequence goes on along the minus strand of NZ_JBTGUH010000001.1, from coordinate 334,268 downwards.
GCCGTTGATGAAGCCGCTCATTGATATACCGCGGATGGCGGAAATTGTACAGAAGATGATCCAAGAGTCCACCAAAGCTTACATGACGGAAAATGTGGATCTAGCCTACAAGATGGCGAAAGATGATGATCTCGTTGACCAATTGTACGGGCAAATCTTCCGTGAATTGCTGACTTATGTCGTAGAGAATCCGCAAAATGCTTCACAAGCGATGAACCTGACTTTTGTCGGCCGCTATATCGAGCGAATCGCAGACCATGCGACGAATATTGGCGAGAGCGTCGTATATTTAGTAACGAATGAAAGACCCGACCTGAACAGTTAATCGATGTTATGTTAAGAATCCGGATAGCCGTAGTGCTGTTCGGATTTTTTTGTGCACCAGGATTTTCACAATAGGGGCGGGCTATGCTATCATGAAGTACAAGAGAATGGATTGAGGTGCTTGTATATATGGAAAAATGGATCGTTATTGACGGTAATAGTATTGCGAACCGCGCATTCTACGCTATGCCGCCACTGACCAACTCCCAAGGTTTACATACAAATGCTGTTTACGGGTTCACCACTATGCTGTTGAAGCTGTTGGAAGAAGAGAAGCCGACGCATATGCTTGTCGCATTCGATGCGGGCAAGATTACATTCCGTCATGGCGATTATAAGGATTATAAGGGCGGTCGCTCGAAGACGCCTTCAGAGCTGTCTGAGCAGTTTCCGCTCATGAAAGAGATGCTTCAAGCTATCGGGATTGCACAGTTCGAATTGAGCGGCTATGAAGCGGATGATATTATCGGCACATTGACACGCATGGCGGATGAGGAAGGCAAGCAAATGCTCGTCGTGTCTGGAGATAAGGACATGCTCCAATTAGCATCGGAGAACGTTACAGTCGTAATGACACGCAAGGGCGTAACGGAGATCGAGAAGTATGACCCCGCGGCGATCGAAGAGAAATACCAGCTGAAGCCGCTCCAGATCATTGATCTGAAGGGCTTAATGGGAGATACCTCCGACAACATTCCGGGTGTTCCTGGTGTGGGCGAGAAGACGGCGCTTAAGCTGCTGCACCAGTACGGATCAGTTGAAAGCGTATTGGAGCATGTAGAAGAACTGAAGGGCAAGATGAAGGAGAATATTCAGAATCATGCCGATGATGCTCGCATGAGCAAGCAGCTGGCTACGATCTTCCGCGAGGTTCCGATCGAGGTGGAGCGAGAGCAGATGGCATTCTACGGCATTCAGACCGACACGGCACTGCCGATGCTGCGCAAGCTCGAATTCAAGTCGGTCGTGGAACGATTCGAGAAGCTTGCGGATAAGTCCTCAGGATCGAGTGATGGCGTACAGGAGGAAGCTTCTTTGCAGCCTGAGATTGAGCCTGTCCTCGTGACGCAAGATAATCTGGCACAATTGCTAGAGGTGTTGCCTAAGCTGGATACGGTCGTGTTGGAGTCGCATGGTGAGAACCCGCATACAGCGGACTTTATCGGAGTCGTTCTCGCTTCAGATGAGTCGTATTATTATATAGACCAAGATGTGCTGCTGAGCGATCAGGCTAAGCCAGTTCGAGAATGGTTCGGAGATTCTGGGATTCATAAAGTTGGCTTTGACCTGCATGGAACAGAGCTTATTCTGCACTGGATGGGTATCACGTACGAAGGTACACATTTTGACGCGCAGCTGGCTGCTTATGTGCTTGATCCAAGCGATGCGAATGCGACGGTGCAGTCGCTAGCTGTTAAATATGAGCTTCCTGCGCTGCAATCGGACGAAGATGTATATGGCAAGGGAGCTAAGTTCCGTGTGCCGGAGCCCGTCGTCGTCGCGCGTCACGCAGCGCTTAAAGCGCGTACGTTGAAGCAGCTGTCTCCGCTTATGAAGCACGATCTGGAGCGCTTCGAGATGAGCAAGCTGTACTACGAGCTCGAGCTTCCGCTGTCGGCTATTCTGGCGCGCATGGAGAAGACGGGCATTCGAGTGGATGCTTCCAGCTTAAAGAAGCTCGGTGAGCAATATTCAGCGCAGATCGAGCAGACGATGACTCGTATCTATGAGCTGGCAGGAACTGAATTCAACATCGGCTCACCGAAGCAATTGGGCGAGATTCTATTCGATAAGCTCGGGCTGCCGGTAGTCAAGAAAACGAAGACTGGATATTCGACTGATGCTGAAGTGCTGGAGAAGCTGGAGCCGTATCATGACATTATTCCGCTCATTCTCCATTACCGCACGATGACGAAGCTGCAGTCTACTTATATTGAAGGCTTGCTAAAGGAGATTCGCAAGGACACAGGGCGAATCCATACTTATTATAGACAAACGATTGCGGCGACTGGACGTTTAAGCTCGCAATTTCCGAATCTGCAGAATATCCCGATTCGCATGGAAGAAGGCCGTCTGATTCGACAGGCATTCGTTCCGACTGAAGCGGACTGGAGCATCGTAGCGGCTGACTACTCCCAGATCGAGCTGCGCGTGCTAGCTCATATCTCGGATGATACGAATCTGAAGGAAGCTTTCCTGCACGACATGGACATCCATACGAAGACAGCGATGGATGTGTTCGGCGTGGAGGCTTCTCAAGTAGACAGCAACATGCGCCGCCAAGCGAAGGCCGTCAACTTCGGTATCGTTTACGGAATCAGCGATTATGGCTTGTCGCAGAACCTGAACATTACGCGCAAGGATGCGGCGCAGTTTATTGAGCAGTACTTTGCCGCGTTCCAAGGGGTGCGGAAGTTCATGGACGATATCGTGAAGCAAGCGCGCCACGACGGCTTCGTCAAGACGCTGCTGGAACGCAGACGCTATTTGCCGGAGATCACGGCATCTAACTTCAACCTGCGTTCCTTCGCGGAACGTACGGCGATGAACACGCCGATTCAAGGTACAGCAGCGGATATAATCAAGCTCGCCATGGTGAAGATGGATGCGAAACTGAAGGAACTGAACCTGAAGAGCCGAATGCTGCTGCAGGTACACGATGAATTGGTGTTCGAGGTTCCTGCGGATGAAGTAGAACAGATGAAGCGACTCGTGCCGGAAGTGATGGAGCAGGCGCTAACGTTAGCTGTTCCACTCAAAGCGGATGTGAGTGTTGGTACGAACTGGTACGAGGCGAAGTAATATTCAACCAATCCGCCCATCCATTGCGGCAATACGTTATAATGAACAGCAAGAGTTAATAGTGGATGTTGAGGTGAATAAGTATGCCGGAATTGCCGGAAGTAGAAACCGTGAAGCGAACGCTGAACACGTTAGTAGCGGGCAAGCGAATTGAGCGCGTCACTGTCACGCTGCCACGAATCATTCAGCGTCCGGTTGAAATAGAATCATTCTGTGCCGCTCTCGAAGGACATACGATTGAACAGGTAGAGCGGCGCGGCAAGTTTTTGAAGATTATGCTGGATGGACTCGTGCTCGTATCCCATCTTCGAATGGAAGGACGCTATGGCGTCTATGCTGCGGATGAGCCAGTAGAGAAGCACACACATGTTATTTTTCACTTTGAAGATCAAACTGAGCTAAGATATAAGGATGTTCGCCAATTCGGCACGATGCATCTGTTCAAGACTGGCGATGAGCTGGTGCTGCCGCCGCTTAACAAGCTTGGCCTTGAGCCGCTATCGGCAGACTTTACGAAGGAGAAGCTTCGCGAAGCGTTGAAGAGTCGCCGAAGCTTCATTAAGCCCGTATTGCTCAATCAGCATATAATTGTGGGACTTGGCAATATATATGTAGATGAAGCGTTGTTCCGATCTGGCATTCATCCATTGACACCTGCTGATCAGTTAACGGAAGAGCAGGTAGACAAGCTGTATGATGCTATTCGGTTCACTTTGCATGATGCCGTCGAGGTTGGCGGCTCTTCCATCAAGTCTTATGTGAATGGACAAGGCGAGATGGGGATGTTTCAGCACCAATTGCAGGTGTACGGGCGTCAGAATCAGCCTTGTTCAGCCTGCGGAAGCATGATTGAGAAGACGGTTGTTGGAGGCCGCGGCACCCATACTTGTCCGATATGTCAGCCTAGACCGTAACAAGTTGCACCTATTTCCCGATCCGCCCATATGATAACGACATCTAATGAGTCTTGAAAGCGTGCTGTCAGGATTCAATGCGGGAGGGGAATGGAGTCGATGATTCCGGTTGTATCGATGATTGTGTTGGCATTTGCGTTAAGTCTGGACAGCTTTGGTGTCGGTATGACCTATGGTATTCGCCGTATGAGAATGCCATGGATATCCGTTCTAGTTATTGCATTCTGTTCAGGACTTGTCCTGTACTTATCCATGCAAGTTGGAAGCTGGTTGATGACATGGATATCGCCTGCTTTCGCAAGCAGATGCGGGGCGTTGATCTTGATCGGAATCGGGCTGCTGGCTATTGTTCAGTTCGTGCGATCTTCGTCTGGTGAAGAGTTGGAAAAAGGCGATGCAGCTGAGGCCGCTGACTCTTGTGACACTGCGGTTGATATGGATCCGACGCCAGTGCTTCAAGTTCAATTGAGACGCTTAGGAATTATTGTTCAGATTCTGCGAACGCCAGCCGCCGCCGATATCGACCGTTCGGGAACGATTAGCGCTTCCGAAGCGGCGTGGCTTGGAGCGGCGCTTTCATTAGATGCCTTCGGAGCTGGCATTGGCGCGGCAATGATCGGTTATCCGCCGCTATGGACGGCATCGTTCATTGCTATATTCAGCGGTGCTTTTCTTAAGCTGGGTCTTAAGCTTGGAACGGTGTTTGCAGCGAGATGGAGCTGGATGAGGAAACTATCCTTTCTTCCAGGTTGTGTACTAGTGTTAATGGGTATTCTGAAACTGCTGTAAGCTTAGATGAGGTGAGACGATGAAGCTCGGATTGACCGGAGGAATCGCTTCCGGAAAGAGTACGGTGTCTGCTATGTTCGTGAGCGAAGGTGCGCTCCTCATTGATGCGGATCAGATTGCCAGGGAGATCGTGCTTCCTGGCAGTCCGGCCCTGACACTCATTGCAGAGCGATTCGGTGAGGACATGCTGCTGCAAGACGGTTCCCTTAATCGGAAGCGGCTGGGAGAAGTCGTATTTCGAGATGAACAAGAGCGTAAGGCTTTAGAACAGATTACACATCCTGCTATTCGCAAGAGAATGCTTGCTCTGATGGATCAATATGCAGTTGAACAGCCGGACAAGCTGGTCATTGCAGATATTCCGCTGTTGTATGAGTCTGGAATGGAAGGCATGTTCGATGCTGTGATCGTTGTATACGTACCGCGTGCTGTCCAGTTGAAACGATTAATGGAGCGGGATGGATTAACGGTAGAGCAAGCAGAACAGCGTCTTCATGCGCAGATGGATATTGAGGATAAACGGACGAAGGCGGATTATGTTATTCAGAATGAGACGGATGTGGAAATAACTCGCCAGCAAGTGCAGCAATTGATTAGACGACTGAAGAATGAAAAGGTAAAGTTATGAGCAATGTAAAAAATAAATTACTGCGTAAGCGGTATTTACTTGTGCTGCTCGTGGGATTATTATTTATCCTCTTTGTGCAATCGCAATGGCTGGGAAAGTGGATGTATCCCATACCATATGAGGATACGATCAGGGAGAATGCGGAAGCCTATCAGGTGGATCCATTTTTAGTTGCATCTGTAATACGGGTAGAGTCGAACTATCGACCTGGACAGGAATCAAGAAAAGGTGCGATAGGGATGATGCAGCTGATGCCTGACACGGCAACCTGGATTATGGGGCAGATGAAGGTGAAGGATCAGTGGACGTTAGAACAGCTGAAGTACGAGGCTGAACCTAATATCATGCTTGGAACGTGGTACCTGAATTCATTAATCAAACAATTCGATAATAATTGGATCGCTGCTGTCGCTGCATATAACGCAGGACCCGGCAATGTGAGCCAGTGGCTGCGAGACGATGTCTGGGATGGGCGGCTGGAAACGGCAAGTCAACAAATACCATTTAACGAAACCCGGTTGTATGTTCAACGCGTGTTCCATTATTATGATAAATATAAAAAAGCCTATGAATAGTAGCAACGGACAAGCAGCTTGCGCCGCTTAGTCCGCTGCTATGCCTATACTTTATTTGTATTGACCTGCAAGTTGTTGTTCTGCCATTTGGACAAGACGTTTTGTGATGTAACCACCGATCGATCCTGTATCACGTGTCGCCATGTTTCCATAGTAGCCATCTTGTGGGATAGCAATACCGAGTTCTTGTGCGATCTCGAACTTCATTTGCTCGAGTGCGCCAGTTGCTTGAGGAACAACCAAGTTGTTGCTGGAACGGTTCTGGCTCATAATCTATTCACCTCCTTGCCGTTTGTAATTGTATTTTGCGCAAAGTTTCGAAGTTCATTACAGGTAAGGTCTGGGATTTCTTGGCGAATAGTATTGGATTGACTGCGTGTACATGCAAGAAGTAACCGTATATATGTTTATGAAAGGAGGACACCCGCGATGAAATGCCCATATTGCGACCACTTTGGCACTAAGGTTCTGGATTCAAGGCCAGCCAATGATAACAAGTCCATTCGTCGTCGTCGTGAATGTGAAGAGTGCAGCCGACGATTTACGACGTTTGAGATGGTGGAGGAAACACCTCTTATCGTGATTAAGAAGGACGGAAGCAGAGAAGAGTTCAGCCGTGAGAAGTTGCTGCGAGGTCTAATTCGCGCCTGTGAGAAGCGTCCGGTATCTGTGGAAAGGCTTGAAGCAATTGTGTCTGAGGTAGAGAGGCAATTGAGAACAACTGCGCAAGCGGAAGTTGAGAGCCGAAATATTGGTGAATTAGTGATGGAGCAGCTGTATCCTGTAGATGAAGTGGCGTATGTCCGTTTTGCATCGGTGTACCGTCAGTTTAAAGACATTAACATGTTTATGAAGGAATTGACAGGGCTGTTGTCCAAGCATCCTCTATCCGATATGAATAAGCAATAATGATGCAAGAAGCTTGTCTGCTGCCTGGGAAGGGCTGCGGGTTGGCTTCTTTTGCTGATCATCAAGTCGGGCTGAAATCGCGAGTTGTCGGAGCGTAATTTAGGGTAAGGCGAAGAAGTGATATTTGTGTGGCTGGTGTTGTAAACGCTTAACCAGAGTGCTATAATGAATTCAAGCAGAAGACGTGAAAGTAATAACCAGCACATCTTCTGTAGAAGCAAGATACGGGCGGTAGGCTTATAGTAGTTATACGAGAACAGGAAGGAGATCTATAATTCAGGTTGTAGAACAGAACTTCTTGAAGTAAAGTATAGCAGTGAGCAGTATTACATCCGCAAGCAGTAGCATATGGAAGCGAATGGGTTATATGTTGAAGTGCAAGAGCAACACTCTTAAGCACGTGCCTTTCATTCAAGCAATGAAGCCAACCGCCCAATATCTTTACGATTAAAGCTCTCCTGATGGAGGGCTTATTTATTTGAAGTTGTGGGTGGACAATGTGCGCTGAAGGACTGAAATGCTCTATATGTTATTTTTACAATTCAATATTGCAAACGCTTACATAAAGTGGTATTATAAAGTTAAGCAGAAGAGGAGAAAGTGATAACAAGCAAGGCTTCTGCGGTAGCAAGAAAAGGGCGGGAGGCTTCAAATAGTTATACAACTTCAAGAAGAGGAACTGTAGCTTTAAGTTCTAACTAATCTTCTGGCAAGTGAGTATAACGGCAAGCACAATTGAATAGGCAAGAATGGATCACCTCCCTGAATTGGAAAATGAGTTTAAGTGCATCGCAACGCTCATAGGCACGCGCCTTTCTTCCAAGTAATAAGCCAACCGCCCATTTCCTTATGAAACAAGGCTCTCCCACTGGAGGGCTTTTATGTTGTTCATTGGCTTGCTGTAAGGTGTTAAATATCATTAAGTCAATTTTTTCTTGTGTTCATTTTAAGATGGTGCTATACTAGTAAGGCAGTTTACGAACAGTATAATCTATGCTGAATGTTATTCTGTGGGGCCATAGCTCAGCTGGGAGAGCGCTTCGCTGGCAGCGAAGAGGTCAGGGGTTCGATCCCCCTTGGTTCCACCAACTTTACCTCTACCTTACATCATGGATCGTTAGCTCAGTTGGTAGAGCACGTGACTCTTAATCATGTGGTCCAGGGTTCGAGTCCCTGACGGTCCACCATATCGAACTTAGAGACGACAGAGATGTCGTCTTTTTTTGTTATCCGATGAGATGCAGATGAAGGATGTCTAAAGGTGTTTCTGGTGAAATTTCCTATTGGAGGTCGCGATTGGTATGGAGGATAAGATCGTTATCATTACAGGAGCTAACTCAGGGATTGGGAAAGCAGTGGCACTAAGATTCGCGATCGAAGGATATCGAGTTATTATGGCATGCCGCAATATGAGAATTAGTGTAGCTGTGCAGCAAGATATCATTCAGGCATCGAACAATGCGAAAGTAGATCTATTAGAACTGGACGTATCTTCTTTTGATTCTATCCGTACTTTCTGCTCAAAGGTTAAAGACGCATATCCACACATAGACATCCTCATCCATAATGCCGCTTACTTAAATCACGGTGAAAAAGAGTATAAACTTAGCCCCGAACATATCGAATTATCATTTGCTACGAATACATTCGGACCCTATCTATTGACTAATCTATTAGCAGATCATCTAGAACTGTCTCAAGATCCAAGAGTGCTCAACGCATGCACGACCAACATCAAGAATTTCTTCGATCCGAAAAGGACAATCGACTTCGATAACTTGCGAGGTGAATTCCGGAATTCGAGGCCTTATAGCGCTTATAAGATGTACGGTGATTCGAAAATGGCGTTGTTGATCTTAACCTTCAAGATGGCGGAGCAATATAAGGATCGAGGGATTAAAGTCAATGCTCTGCAGATAAACCGTGTCAAATTATCCAAAGAAACGATTAACAAGATGAGTCCATGGTGGAGAGTGCTTGCAATGGCTCAGAATCTTACGAATCCTTTACCGTCTGGAATGGCGGACAATTACTTTCAGATCTGTACCTCCGATCAATTCCGCGATGTTACAGGGCAATTAATCAATCATAAACGAGAGATTGTACAGCCATCCATTAGTGAGGCAGGCTTTACGCAATTGAAAAATATATTCGGCTCGGGGTCTTACCCTCAGTATGCGACCAATAGTGATAACGTCGAAAAAATATGGAGAATGTGCAACGAGTTGATTAAGGGTTAGTTATTGATGCACATGTGCAATCAAGTGGAATGTATAGCTTGTGAGACTCTGCTCAGCCGGTAGAGCGCTTTGCTGGCAGCGAAGAGGTCAGGGGTTCGATCGCCCATAGTTCCACCAAAACGAATTTTAACCACGTCATCGGACGTGGTTTTTTTGTTGTGGTAGAGCCCCTAGGGGGCGAACCCTGGGGTTCAGTCCGCGCGGAGGAAGTGAAAGAGTTAGCTTCGGAGAATATACTTCAAATGTAGGAGCACGGCGTCTAAGTATAGAGCTGTCGTAGGTTATCATGTATATTATTTATACTCTTTAGCTTTAGTAAAGCTCATTAGTAGAAAATAAACTATTTTTGTCGAAATATAAAAGAAAATAAAGGGAAAAGTAGGACAAATGAAGAAGTATCTCTAGAATGAAATACCGATCAGCGCTACTTGCTTTAAAATATCGTTTTCCATCTTAAGACGTTGATTTTCTATTCGTAACGCAATGAGTTCATTCTCCTCTGCAGAACGATTATCTTTCTCTGAGAAAGATCCTAACTGTTGGTATTGTTTGATCCAACGATCTAATGCAGAGGGACTCAATTCGTATTCTTCAACAATAATAGCTCTAGATTTTCCATTCTCGAATAACTGAACCATCTGTCTCTTAAAATCATCTGTAAATGTACGTCTTTGTCTTGGCATAGTAGATCCGCTCCTTGTAGTTTTGTACTAATTCTACTAGCGAATAGAGGTTTTCTATAGGAATGTATTTTTTGTTGTATAGACTTTTGGATGAAATTGTATAGTGGAGAGTAGGAGATGGTGGAAATGGCTGAATTTTCGAATAAAGTTGCGATCGTAACGGGGGCCGGAAGCGGAATTGGCAAGGCGATCGCCGAGTCCTTGGCGAAAGAAGGCGCACGCGTTGTCGTATGCGGACGGGATGTGGAGAAGTTGCGACAGGTCGTCGAAGGGATAGAGCGAGATGGAGGCACGGCGTTCTTCGTGCAAGCGGACCAGCTCCTTCCTACCGCGCCGGATATGATCGTAGAGCAGACCGTCAAGACATGGGGCAGAATCGATATCATCATCAACAACGCTGCCCTGGTGTGCAACAAGCCGATCGAAGCAGTCACGCACGAGGACTGGGACCGCCTCTTCGCGGTTAACGTAAAGTCTGTTTTTTTTCTAATTCAGAAGGCTCTGCCGAATTTGAAGGAAACGCGCGGTTCGATCGTCAACATCAGCTCGTTAAACAGCCAGAAAAATATCGCTGGCAATTTCGTTTACGATTCGCTCAAGGCCGCGCTCAATCATCTGACGACAGGACTTGCGCTCGATTTGAAAGATACCGGCATTCGCTGCAACGCCTTGCTTCCGGCGGGCATTGCGACGCCATTGCTAAACGAATGGTTTAAACAGTTGATTGAAGATCCCGCCGAGGCCGAAAAGGTTGCCGAATCCGAGAAACTAAGGGCGGATGTGGGATCGCCGCAGCAGGTGGCGGATGCAGCTTTGTATTTATGCAGCGAGAAGGCTTCATGGGTCAACGGGGCGCTTATTCCGCTGCATGGTGGCTTTCAGCTCGGTTAATCCAAGGAAGGAGAACGGCACAATGACTTTATCTCATCTATCGCTTGCGCATGTCCACGCCTCGGAACGGATGGTTACTCCGCAGTGGGCTTTGCAGGAGCAACAGCTTTTTGAAACGTTGAACAAGGCGGCTAAAGAGTTCGTCGAACGGTATACTCATCCCGACGGCTCGTTGATTTGGTTCGAGCAATGGCCGGGTATGGATGGATCCGACGACCCCTATGAAGGATTTATGAACTTGGCCCTGCTTTATGTACTGGGGGGGAGCAGCGAACTGCACGAGGTGTCCCGCAGAATATGGGATGGCATCACTTGGCAGTGGACGGAATACGGACAAGTGCACCGGGAATTCGACGCTTATTACGACTGGATGCATCATGGCGAAGGATATTTGTATTTGTATTTCCTCGGGTTGGCGGGACCAGCCACGCTTAAAGACCGCCAGCGAGCGAAAAACTTCGCGGCCATGTACACTGGAGACGATCCGGATGCGCCGAACTATGATAAAGAGCTTAAGCTGATTCGGTCGCCGCTGACTGGCAGCCGCGGCCCCCGCTTTGTAGTGACGGAAGAAGATTGGAGTACGCACCGAGGCATCCTCGACGATTATTTGGCTCCGTACGAAGATATTCCCGGTGTGAATTTCGAGAGCGGCAAGTGTGCCTGGTCCAATGATGTAGTATACAAACACTTGATCGAGATGATGAATGATCGGATGAACCGCGGCGACGTGCCGCTGAATTTGAACGCGACGAGTTTGATTACGCACGCCTTCATGTTTTCCGGAGATGAAAGCATGAAAAAATGGGTGATCGAATACGTAGAGGTGTGGAAGGAAAGGGCGCGGTTAAACGGCGGCATCATTCCCGACAATGTCGGACTGTCCGGACAGATCGGGGAATACAACGACGGCAAATGGTGGGGAGGCTACTACGGTTGGCGCTGGCCGCATGGTTTTATGACGATCATCGAGCCGATCACGAATGCGTGCATGAACACGGTATTACTGTCCGGAGACATGAACGGGCTCGATCTGGCAAGGGAGCAGCTTGATCGCAATTGGGAGCTGCGCAAAGAGCATGAAGGGAAGCAGGTCGTCCCGTATAAGCATTTCGATAGCGGCTGGACGGATTACCGTGAGGCGCAGTCGAGATACCCGATCTATTTATGGATGACGTCGATGGCTGATGAAGACTTGGAACGTATCGAACGCATTCCCAAAGACCACGATTGGAACGAAGTAATCGTGCCCGCATTCTCCGGCAGAGACCCGAAGACTGGTAGGGAAACGAAACACTACATCGGTAATACGCAGCCGTGGTACCAGTACATCCGCGGACTGAATCCGGATTACCCGCAGCGAATTCTGAGCGCCAATTACGAATTGATCGGCAATCAGCTCGCCAAGATGCGTGCACCGGAAGGCGATCCGCACGGTTGGACCGAACATTTCAACGAAGGCATTTATTCCGCTATTCATATATGGCAGGAGATGTGTCCGCTCTATTTCGAAGGGCTCGTACAATTAACGCTGGGCGGGCCAATGCATATCTCGCATGGTGGTCTGCAACATGGTCGCGTGCGCTATTTCGACGCAGCCGAGAGGAGACCGGGATTGCCTCCGGGAGTATCTGCCTTGGTGGAGAAGCTCACATCGGATTCGGTAACGGTACATTTGTTCAACACAAGTCTTTTCGATGATCGGGAGTTAGTCGTGCAAGCTGGCGTATTCGGAGAACATCAGTTTATCGCTGGAGAAATCGTCGATGCTTCCGGTCAAGTGACTGGAACGCTCCCGATCGAGGGGAAATGGCTTCACGTATCGCTGCCATCGGGAACCGGTATCGTCTTGCGGCTTACCATGGAACGGTATGTCCATGCTCCATCATACGATATGCCTTGGCCGAGTGAAGAGAAGGTTAGCGTCATTCGGGGACGGATCGATTCATGAAGGCTTCGGGACTGGCTATGCGGGCGGGTGGGGAGAGATAGGAAACACCCAATCCCGTATGGTGAGCGAGCGATTGAAAAGGAGTGGGGGACTTGGCAGCAAACGTGATAACGGAAGTGAGAGTAGCGCAGCTTCATCCGGATCAAGTTGAACGGTACGAACAACTTCATCGCGAAATTCCCGCTGGGAACGAGAAGCATATGCGGGAGGCGGGCATCGTGTCTTTGCGCATTTTTCGCGAGGGGCTTGTCTTGTTTATGATCGTTGAGTCCGATTCTTCATTAGCGCTTCCCGATCGAATCGTTGATCAACGGTTGGAAGAAGAGTGGCATCGTCTTACCGGCGAGTGCTTTTCGAAAACATGGCAGGTTGCCTCCGAGGTTTATCGACTTCATCGTTGATCTTTCAAGGGATGTGCAAGGCGAAGCCCGAACCATTTTCTGCGTAATCTATTGAAAAAAGCATCCTAAAACATGAAATCACAAGAAGGAGGATATAGCTTATTCTTTAGAAAATAGTGCCTTGACAGCGTGGAGCATTACAGAATTCAATCTCGTTTAGTAATAAGAAAATGAATATATAGAAGCCTGAATCTTATTGAATTTTAAGGTCAGGCTTTTTTTTGTTTTCTAAAGGGTTTACCCCTTGGCTCCACCATAAACGAAACTGAATCACGTCATTAGAAGTGGTTTTTGTTAATATATAAGAAATTATAGATTGCACACGCATATTAGGAAAGGAGCGGAGGGGTGTGGCATTGGATTATCGCTTACGCGTAAGTTTTACGCCCTTGCATGAATTTATTAGCAGTCTGCATACTTATTTATGCCGTAAATCCTATAAAAAAATCGATCTCTCAATGGAATGGGTAGAGATAACACAGGAGCGATTATCGCCTGAACTTCGAAGTATGCTCGATAGCATCGAGGTGAATGGCGATTGGAGATTTATCTATTTGCTGGCCCTTGTCTGTCCGGACTTGACGTCTCCGAAAGAGCTCGTGACGTGGATTGAAGGACTTTCCGTGGGGGAGTTATACGAACTGCTGTCGCAGTACGGAAATGAATTTCCAGCGCAGATGGAGGCCTTCCGAACGCATGCCGTGCAATTGTTGACCGCGTGGAATGAAGAGTATTTTCTTCAGTTGGACCCGGAAATTCTTCGCCTTCTACATGCCGAAGCGGCTCGGCGAACTGAGATGTTAACGCAGTTGTCGCCAGAGGATTTCGTCGATGATACGACGAATGGGATGCTGTTCACGCCGATTCCAGGGCTTGAAGAGTTGATTCTTGTTCCGCAATATCATTTTCAGCCTTTAAATGTGATCTGGCACTTTGGCAAAGTAACACTATGTCACTATGCAGCGAGGGTATATATTGATGAACCTGGGGAGCTCTCTCCGCATCATTATCGAATTCTTCGTACGATTGGCGAGAAGAGCCGAATGAAGATTTTGCGGTATTTGCACCAGGGTCCACAGCCTTTTACCGAAATTGTACGCCATATGAAAATATCCAAAGGGATTACCCATGATCATATCGGTAAGCTGCGCAGCGCAGGATTTATTCATGCCCATATCGAGGGTGAAGTTACGACACATTATAGTCTCCGGCTCAAGGCGGTACGGCAAATCGATGAAATTCTGTATCGTTTTATCACCACGAGGTCGGAATAATATACGGTTTCTCACCCAGACGCTTCCCGTCCTTTATGGACACCGGAGGCGTTTTTTGTTTAGACAGGTTTTATTTTATGGAGAAGGGACATATTCTCTTTACACAAAACCTTTTTTAAGTTCTCTCTTTACAGAACACATTTTGATTCATATAATAAAACCAATCAAAATAATTCACACCTTTCGTATCGGAATTATATGTTTAATTCAATTTATTAGAAACGGGGAGACGTATTATGAGAAAGGGTTTATTTTCATTACTAACGGTCATTATTAGTGGAGTACTCTTGTTGTCTGCTTGCTCATCACCAGCCTCGACGCCTGTAGTAGATAGCGGCAAGACGGAAGCTGCGGCGACAACCCCCGAGCAGACAACGCCGGCAACCGGAGGCATTACGAGCTTGGTGAAAGCAACGGATTTATCCAAGCTTCCAGAAAATGCGAAGAAACGTACGGATACGATTATCGTCGGCTTAACAGATCCAAGCGGTGCTTTCACACCGTATTTCCATCAGAGTGGGTATGACGGCAACGTGTCTTCGGTCCTCTTCTCCTCGCTGGTAAAAATGGATGAGAAAGGCCTTCCGATTCCTGGACTTGCAGAGAGCTGGGACATCTCGGACGATCAATTAACGTATACATACCACCTGCGCAAAGATTTGAAATTCAGCGATGGATCCCCATTGACGGCAGATGATGTCGCATTCACATGGACGATTCTGCATGACAAAGTCTACGATGGCCAATACGATATTCTCTCGACGAATATCAAAGGTGGTAAAGCTTACAAAGAAGGCAAAGCACCGTCTATCGAAGGAATCAAAGTCATCGACCCGCTTACGATTTCCGTAACTTTGGAGAATGTGAATGCAACGGCGCTTCAAGTACTCGGTTCGGATGTATTGTCCAAAGCTTACTACGGCAAGGATTACAAGTTTGGTCAACTGGATTACATTAAGAATTTGCATGCCACACCGCTCGGTAACGGACCTTACAAGCTGGAGAAATTCATTCCGGGTCAAGAGGTACGCTTCGTAGCGAACGAGTATTACTATGCAGGCAAGCCGAAGACGGAACATTTCATCTATAAAACAACAGAAGGCGACGCGTTCCAATTCATCGAGACGGGCGAGCAGGACTACGGCAGCTTCTCAGCGACAACGGACAATATTGAGCGTCTCCAGAAGCTCGGTTTCTTGAACCTAGAGCCCTACACCGCGAGCAACTATGGCTATCTTCAGTTCAACATGGAGCATGAAGCACTCAAGGATAAGCTTGTTCGTCAAGCATTAACCTATGGACTGGACCGGAAGACGATTTACGTGGATTCGAACCAAGGAGCGGCGACTATTGCGAACATCCCAACACAGCAGAGCTCATGGTCATATACCGAAGAGGGCATTAACCCTTACAACTATGATCCAGAGAAAGCGAAGCAATTGCTGGATGAAGCAGGCTGGAAGGAAGGCAAAGACGGTATCCGTGAGAAAGATGGCAAGAAGTTGAGCGTTCACTTCATCGGCTCCAAGAAGAAAGGAACAGACATCTTCATCGCGGTAGCCAAAGAAAACTATGCAGCAATTGGCGTACAGCTGGAAGCCGAGCAATTCGCGGACTTCAATGCGCAGATTGCGAAGTTCGAGAGCGGTGACTACGATCTCGTCTCCTTCTCCACATCGATTTTGGGTGATCCTTCGGATGGCGTGTTGTCCTTCGTCGATGGCGAAGTGAAAGGGTACGACAATCCAAAAGTGAAGGAGCTCTATGCGAAAGGTCTTGCAACGACAGATATCGAAGAGCGCAAAGCGATATATAAAGAGCTGTATCTAATCATTAACGAAGATGCTCCATACATCTTCACGAGCTACAGCAAGTTGATCCTGGCGTACAACGGCCGTATTGAGAATATCAAAATCAATCCATCGCAAGGTATCTCAGCGAGCTTACCAGAGTGGACTTTGAAATAATATCACCTTTCCGTCCCTTGTCGTGCAGACAGGGGATGGACTATTAAGGAGCCAAATATATGAGCACGTATCTAACAAAACGTCTGATCTATATGGTCTTGATATTACTCGGTGCATCGTTGCTGATCTTCTTCTTATACGCCTTAACGCCAGGGGATTTCGTATCCAGCAATATGAAGCTGACGGCGGAACGCAAGGCGGAGCTTCGGGAGATTTATGGCTTTAACAAACCGCTATTTGAACGGTACCTCCTCTGGATGAAAAATGCGCTGCATGGCGATTTCGGTTATTCGCTAGCGCAGCAGAAGCCGGTACTGACGTTGTTCAATGAATATATCTGGAATTCATTTCTGCTCGCGATTACTTCAACCTTCTTGACTTGGCTGCTCGCCGTAATTATTGGGGTCATCTCGGCTTACAGGCAGTACTCTTGGTTCGATACGCTTGTGATGATCGGAATCTTCGCGGCGATGTCGATCCCATCGTTCTTCATCGGGTTATTCTTGATTAAGACGCTTGCCGTCGATCTGAAGTGGCTGCCGCCAGGCGGCATGATGACGACAGGCAGCAATGCGATGGGCCTCGCCTATGTCAAGGAAGTCATAAACCATATGGCGCTGCCAGTGATCGTGATGACGCTGCTAGGTGTCGGGTCGTTAACTAGGTATTTCCGCAGTAACATGATTGACGTTATTAAGCAGGACTATATCCGAACAGCCCGTGCCAAAGGGATGACGGAGAAGAAGGTGCTGTTCCGTCATGCACTGCGCAATGCGCTGCTGCCTGCGATTACGCTCGTCGGATTCGAGCTTCCGGGGCTCTTTGGCGGATCGCTCATTATCGAGAAAATATTCAATTGGCCGGGCATTGGACAGCTGTACATGCAGTCTTTTGGTGCCAGAGATTATCCGCTGCTCATGGGATTTACGATGTTCATCGCTGTTCTCACGGTCATCGGTACGCTCTTATCTGACATTCTATATAACATCGCGGATCCGCGCGTGAAACTGTGAGGAGGGGCCTATGTCTATGGTTCAAAGCGAAGTTGTGATAGGTCGCAGCAGCAAGCTCCGTGCAGCGAGAACCTCATTATGGAAACAGTCCATGCGGAAGCTGCTCAGGAATAAATTAGCGGTATCGGGCTTTATTTTTATTGTGTTTATGTTCGCGGCGTGCTTTATTGGACCGTTCTTCTCGCCATACACCGATAACAAGGTGAACGTGATGGCGATGAACAATGCGCCTAATCTCAAACATTGGCTCGGGACGGATATGTTAGGACGCGATGTCTTGACACGTCTGCTCCAAGCGGGTCGAATCTCGCTCACTGTCGGCCTTGCATCCATGCTGCTATCGGTCTTTATCGGGAGCTTGCTCGGTTCGATTGCGGGTTATTATCGGGGGATCGTAGATCAAGTGATTATGCGGATTGCGGATTTATTGCTCTCCATTCCAAGTCTGCCGATCTTGTTCATCCTCGGGGCCTTGTTGTCTGAGTGGAAAATCCCGACCGATTATCGGATGTATATCGTCATGATGATGCTCAGTTTCGTCGGTTGGCCGGGTCTTGCAAGGCTTGTTCGCGGGCAGATGCTAAGTCTCCGAGAGCGTGAATTCATGCAGGCGGCCGTTGTCCTTGGGCTGCGGGATCGGCGAAAGCTGTTCCATCATCTGCTTCCGAACTTATTTCCACTCTTAATTGTCGTGGCAACGCTCAATATCGGCGGTGCGATTCTATCGGAGTCGGTGCTGAGTTACTTTGGTCTTGGTGTTATGCCGCCTACGGCAACATGGGGGAATATGATTGATGCGGCGAATAGCATCATTGACTTCGAGAAGCATCCGTGGCTGTGGATTCCTCCAGGTTTTGCGATTTTCTCAACGGTTATCGCCATTAATATATTCGGTGACGGGCTTCGGGACGTGCTGGATCCCAAACAGAAGAAGTAGGTGATGGATGATGAAGAACACACTAGATATCGATCATTTACGTACGTATTTCTATACAGAGGAAGGTACGGTCAAGGCGATTGACGATATCAGCTTACGGGTGCGTGAAGGGGAGACCGTCTGCATCGTTGGTGAGTCTGGCTGCGGCAAGAGCATGACAGCGATGTCGATCATGGGATTAATCGAAGGACCGTCTGGGAAAGTGGTGAGCGGTCGAATTGGCTTCGAAGGCGAAGATTTGCTGAAGATGAGTAAAAATGAACTGCGTACCATTCGCGGCCACGACATCGCAATGATCTTCCAAGAGCCGATGTCTTCGCTCAATCCGGTGCTGCCAATCGGAGGGCAGATTACGGAGCCGCTCATGGAGCATCTGAAACTCAGCAAGAAAGATGCGCGTAAGCGTGCGATTGAGCTGATCGAACAGGTTGGGATCTCGCGAGCGGAGCAAATTTTCGATTCGTATCCGCATGAACTCAGCGGAGGGATGCTGCAGCGGATCATGATCGCGATTGCGATCTCCTGCAATCCGAAGCTGCTCATTGCCGATGAACCGACGACCGCGCTCGATGTGACGATTCAAGCGCAAATTCTGGATATGCTTCGCGAGATTAAAGCTCATTCGAATATGTCGATCTTATTGATCACCCATGATCTGGGGGTCGTAGCGGAGATGGCGGACTACGTGATCGTGATGTATTCCGGCAAGATTGTTGAGGAAGGCGAAGTGGTCGAGCTCTTCAGTAATCCGAGACACCCGTACACGCAAGGCTTATTGAAGTCGAAGCCGATTATTAATCAGCGGAAGGACCATCTGTATTCGATTCCGGGACAAGTTCCGAATCCATTATCACTTACGGAATCATGTTATTTCCATGATCGCTGCGGCCAGTGCATGTCGATATGCCAGTCGAAACAGCCGCAATTAAGAGACATCGCAGATCGCCAGAAGGTGGCATGTTGGTTATACGAGGAGGCGGCTAAACATGTCTGAACCTATCGTTGAAGTGAGAAATTTAAAGAAGTATTTTCCGATTACAGGCGGTTTGTTCAATCGTACGTCTGGTCATGTAAAGGCAGTGGATAATATCAGCCTGTCGATCCGAGCAAGTGAGACGTTCGGCCTCGTAGGAGAGTCAGGCAGCGGGAAGAGCACCGTGGGACGCACCATTCTGCGCCTAACGGATAAGACTTCCGGTGAAGTGCTGTTCAAGGGGGCGGATCTTCACACGCTTCCTCCGAAGGAGCTGCGGAAGCTTCGTCCGCAAATGCAATTGATCTTCCAAGATCCCTATAGCTCGCTCAATCCGCGCGTACGCGTTGGGGATGCAATCGGAGAAGCACTGCTCGATCACGGACTATTACAGAAGGGTGAAATCCGGGACCGCGTGGAAGAAGTACTTGCAGCCTGCGGTTTGGCTTCCTATCACTATGATCGATTTCCACACGAGTTCTCCGGCGGGCAACGGCAGCGGATCGGAATCGCACGTGCGCTTGTCCTGAACCCTGACCTGATCATTGCCGATGAACCGGTCTCTGCGCTCGATGTGTCTATCCAAGCCCAGATTATTAACTTGTTCCGCGGTCTCCAAGAATCGCAGGGTCTTACCTATTTGTTCATCTCGCACGACTTAAGCGTCGTCGAGCATTTATGCACACGAATAGGTGTGATGTATTTGGGTTCGATGATGGAGACGGCTCCGCGCGACGAGTTGTTCCGCAATCCGCTGCATCCTTACACGAAGGCGCTGCTCTCGGCGGTGCCGATTCCGATTCCGAAGCTGAAACGGGAGAGGATCGTGCTCAAAGGGGATATCCCGAGCCCGGCGAACCCGCCATCAGGTTGTAAGTTCCATACTCGCTGTCCTTTTGCGACGGAGATTTGCAAGGCTGAAGTGCCAGTGTTCCGTCATGTCGGCTATGATCATTATGTGGCATGCCATTTGGTATAATCGATGAATTAAGAATCGTTCTCCATAGAGGACTCTCTTGGATACAGTTCTTCGGCATCGCATTTATTTTCATGTCATTGCAAAACGAGCGAGCGGAAATCCGGTTTGCCGCATGGATGATCGTGTCGATTCTGATAGAAGTCGAGCCTCTGGATGTATGGTCATACTATAACTCTAACGGACACCATGGACGTTAATTGGCTAAAAGCAGCCATTTTCAGATTGTAACGGTCACCACAGCGCTTATTTACTCCAAATCATTGAAAAAAGCAGCATTTTTACGAAATAGCTGTAACTGTGTCCGTTAGAATTCTAAAATGCCGAAATTACTCTCTTTAGCGGTCACTGTGTCCGTTAGAGTGTTGCGTCTCTCTTATGCCTTTACTTCTTGTGCTCCCAGCGTAGTTGATAAGTTCAATATCGCTGTTTCCCGCTGGTTACCATCAACAGATTTCGTTCGACTAATCCAAGCAAGATACGCCGGGTGTGACGATCTGAGAGTCGAAGGTGACTAGCCAGTTGGGGGGCTGAAAAAGAATGCAGCAATCGGCGGGTGAATCGAAGCGTTTCTGCTTCAGCCCAATCCAAGTCATATGACATAGGAGTCGATACGAATTTTCCGACAAAGGCTAGTAAAAGTTGTTTGCACTTGTAACACAGATATCTCTGGCGTGGGATCGATAGTCTTGGATTTCGATGCAACCCTTGGCCCCTCCCGGCATATACGCTAGATCTAGGTAACGCACTACATCGTTCATATCCTTCACTTCCCATCGGATAACAAATGATCGAATTCCCGACCGTTGGATATCAACAGGATCGAAGAAATACCGAGGTGTCATGGGTCAAACCTTTTTCAAGGAACTCACGTCTTCTTGGGTTTTTCTCGTCCGCAATGTTCTTTTGCAGCCATTCCTCATAAGCTTTAGTAAATAAACAGGCCTTATAGCGTCTATAAGTTGTACGGTGATTCGAAAATGGCGTTGTTGATCTTAACCTTCAAGATGGCGGAGCAATATAAGGATTGTGGGATTAAAGTCAATGCTCTGCAGATAAACCGTGTCAAATTATCCAAAGAAACGATTAACAAGATGAGTCCATGGTGGACAATTACTTTCAGATCTGCACCTCCGATCAATTCCGCAATATTACAGGGCAGTTAATCAATCATAAACGAGAGATTGTACAGCCATCCATTAGCGAGACAGGCATTACGCAATTGAAAATATATTCGGTTCAAGAACTTACCCTCAGTATGCGACCAATAGTGATAACGTTGAGAAAATATAGAGTATGTGCAACGAGTTGATTATGGGTTAGCTATTGATGCACATGTGTAATCAAGGGGAATGTATAGCTTGGGGGACTTAGCTCAGCTGGTAGAGCGCTTCGCTGGCAACGAAGTGGTCAGGGGTTCAGTCCGCGCGGAGGAAGTGAAAGAGTTAGCTTCGGAGAACATACTTCAAATGTAGGAGCACGGCGCCTAAGCATAGAGCTGTCGCAGGTTATCATGTATATTATTTATACTCTTTAGCTTTAATAAAGCTCATTAGTATAAAATAAACTATTTTTGTAGGAATATAGAAATAAATTAAAGGGAAAAGTAGGACAAATGAAGAAGTATCTCTTGAATGAAATACCTAGAATATGAGAGAAAATGAGAGGTATAAGTTCTCATTTTTTTGAGGAGGCATTAAATTTGACCGAGTACCCTTATCTATCGAGCAACAAAAATGTTCAGGCTGTATTCGAAAAAGTTCGGACAGCTGCAAAACCGAGTAAATTTACAATTTCATTTATGAAACAACTAGGGTTCACTAGTTCTAATGATCAAGCTTATCCCTCATTATTTAAGAGATTAGGGTTTATAACAGATGATGGTACACCAACTGTATATTATGATGCTCTTCGAGATGGTTCTACAGCTAAAACAATTTTAGCCTCCCGCATAAAAGAACTATATTCTGAATTATTTACTATAAATACTAAAATATACGAGGCACCTGATGATGAGATCAAAGGTGCTATTAGTCGTTTAACAGGGAAAGATGCTAAGGATGTAGGTAGAATTTTCACTACTTTTAAAGCACTTTGCAATAATGCTGATTTTAATATTAAAAGTACGTCTATTCCTGCGATACATAACGCAAAGGAGTCCCCAGAAGAAAATAAGAAAATATCTAATGCTGTTAGTTCCGATTCCACTACAGAAAAAATAAACACACAAAGTATAAGACCTGATTTTCATTATAATATTCAAATCCATCTACCAGCTACTACAGATATATCTGTTTATAATGCAATATTTAGAAGTATTAAAGAAAATCTTTTATCGTAAGGTTGTGGGAGGATGGAAACCTCAAGAAATTTAAAAAATTTTATTTTTAATGCAATGCTTACAGAGGATGCCTTGTTTTCTATGCAAAAAGAAGGGCTAAGCGTAAAGGAAGGTGTTGTACTAGCACCAATTACACGGGTAGTTGAAAGTGACTTCAGTCCAATCTTATGGCAACAAGCAATGCAAATGTCTTCAGTGTATACTCTGCTTTTTTGTGTAGAAAATACTTTGCGAAATTTTATTGTTGAGCGACTAGCTGAACAGAAAGGTTTAGATTGGTGGGAAGAATGCGTTCCAAAAAGAATTAAAGATGCTGGTGATAAGTTGAAAACAGCTGAAGAAAAGAATAAATATCATTCTACCAGAGGGGATTCATTGATTCATTATACCATGCTTGATAATCTCGCTCAAATTATTGTTAATAATTGGGATGAATTTTCGGATATTATTCCAAATCAAGCTTGGATTGTTTCACGAATGGATGACTTAACAATGTGTAGGAATGTCATTATGCATACTGGCGTTCTCCCACAGTATGAAATTGAACGAATAGAGAGCATAGCTAGAGATTTCATTCGGCAATTAGGTTGATTAATTTATTGTATTGTTATGATAGTGAAATACCCAATGGTGGGAGAGCGCTTCGCTGGCAGCGAAGTGGTCAGGGGTTCGAGTCCCTGACGAACCACCAAATAAAACCTTGTAGCACCGGGATTTTCCGGTGCTTTTTGATTTCTCTAAGGCTCTGTTTCTGATGAATTGTTTTTGTAGTATAGAAAGGTTTTCAAGCGGCAGCTTTCACGTGAGAAGGCTGTCGCTTTTTGGTGGATTCTAGAAAAATGTGCTAATACTTCTGCTATAATGTTAGGTGTAAACGCTTTTAAAAGGTTCAAGTTTAGAGAGGATGGGGGAGAGTCCTTTTTATGAGCGAGCTATGCAAAGTGTTGATTGTTGATGACGAGTTGTTGGTTAGACAGGGGATCAAGCACTATATCAATTGGGAAAAAGAAGGGTTTCAGCTGGTTGGGGAGGCCTCGAATGGCCAGGAAGCTTTGCAACTGGTCGAGCAGTTACATCCTCATATCATTATTACTGATGTTGTGATGCCTGTAATGGATGGTCAGGAATTAACACGCAGGGTGAAGATGCAATATCCAGAGATCGAAGTGATCGTACTGAGCAGCTTCAGTGAATTTGATTATGTCAAATCGACCTTCCAGCATGGCGTGGTAGATTATATTTTGAAACCTAAGCTAGAGTCTGAGGAACTGCTGCGTGTATTGCAGAAAACAGCTGCACTCATTCCTACACTTCAGTTAAAACCGAATGGACAAGATAATCCTCTATCGGTTGACCATGTTCTTACTAAAGCGATCACAGGGTACGACCTCGAGTGCGAAGAGAGTGAGTCTTCACTGCTGAAGAGTGCATTGCCTTACCGCCAATTAGCTCTCCTTAGCTGTCAATTGAGGTCTGGACAAGATAAGCCTAATTGGAAAGGGATCGAAGATAAGCTTAGAATTGCACTGGAGGCAAATTCGCAGCAGGAACATATGAATCTCTATACTGTTTATCCAGAGCCTCATATTGCTGTTTTTATCATCAACCAGAATCATGTTCACTTGCATGGAATTTCGGGTATGGCTTGTAAAGCGATAAATGAATTTACGAACAAAGAATTGAAAATGTGCTGGGCGATTAGTGATGTTTTCATGAACGCTTACGATATGGCCTCTGTCTATCAAGAGCAGATTATCAAGTTGTTTCAATATCAATACTATTTTCCAGAGCATCTGATTATGGTACACAATGAATTGCCTAATGTAGAGGCGGTGGATTCAAAGTTCCAGTTAAACGGGCTTACAGAGGATTTGAAACGAGGACGCTATCAAGAAGCTTTTCAAGATCTCCTGGAGCATGCTCAGCGGATGTCCCGCTATTATCGAACGGATGTCTATGAGTTCAAGTCGTTTCTCAGTAATATGATTTTTAATATCACCATCATCATGTCCAATATGGGAATGGATATAACGGAATTAGATGAGGCGAAGTATCGATATTTTAAGGCCATTGATGAAGCATTGTATGCGGTACAGACCATAGAATTGTTGCAAGCCTTCCTGAATGAGGCTGCGAGTGTTTTCGAAAGTCAAGATCATCACAGCAATCAGAATATGAAACGATTATTGGACTATGTACAGAAGCATTATGCAGAACCGCTGACATTGTCTGAAATGGCGAAGCATTTTCATTTTAATCCCTCCTATTTATCCAGCTATTTTGCAGCAAATAATAAGGAAGGATTTAATGAATACTTGAATCGGGTGCGGATTGAAAAGGCAGCAGAATTACTTCGTGATAAGGCAACTTCGATCTCAGAGATTAGCGGTATGGTAGGATTTTCGGATCATAGTTATTTTTGTAAGGTATTTAAGAAATTTACCGAATTGTCGCCTAGTCAATATCGCAGTAATCATAATAACTAGAAAAGAGATACGAATATGCGGATCATCTACGATAAGTTGAAATGGCATAGCCTATTTCTTAAAATATTTGTCGTCATGGTCGTTAGTATTGCTGGGGTTACGACATTAACTTCCTGGTTGACGATCAACATGACTACTGATTTATTCATGAAAACTTTCGGAATTACCAATTCCAAAGTAGTGAATCAGGTGAAAATGAATTTTGAATCGTTCAATTATTCTGTTGTTACCACAGCTGGCAAGCTTCAGCAAAGCGGTTCTATTAAATTCTTTTTGACTGGACCGGAAGTAGACTCAGTAACAACAGCGAGAATGTATTACGATATAAGTCAGCAGGTGAAGATGTTCGGATCAGTATTGGATTCTTATAGCGTTGGCATAAAAATATTGGGTGTGAATGGACGAAGTTACTCGACGAATAGCAATATAGCACCTCCGATGTCAGATGAGGAACTGAAGATGCATGATATAACTATGAATGCTCAAGCAGAGCCTAAAAGGCTGATATACCAGTACTATAACAGCAGTCTGAATCCGGACTATCGTGGCCAACCTCTGATCATTGCCACAAAGGCATTGATGGAGAGGTCGACAGGCGTCGTGTATGGGACGATGTATGTGACGATGTTTGAGAGAGATTTTAAGCAGCTATATAACAATATGACGAGTGAAGGTAATGATATCGCGCTCATGGATGCTTCTGGAGTTGTCGTATCCAGTAACCGTGAAGATTGGATCGGGCGGACAGATGCGAGTTTAATGGGGATTGCCCAAAAAATCGTAACGGAACAAATTGACAGCTTAAATGTGAATGTTATGGATCAAGACAGTATTGTGCTCGCAGAGTACATGCCGGAATTTGGCTATTATCTGGTCAATGTAATTGATAAAAAGGCAGCGATGGGACAAATTCTGGATCACAAAACCGTTACCGTGATCACAGCGGCTATTGTTGTTATTGCGCTGATCATCGTCTTCTTAATCACTCGGAAGATTACAAGGTCATTAACGATGCTGGTAAGGCAAATGTCAAAGGCGACTCGCAACAATTTTGACAATTACGTCAAGATCGAAGGCTCTTATGAGATTAGAGAACTGGGCGATGCCTATAACTATATGCTGGATGAGATCCATGATTATGTCGACAAGCTCGTTGAAACGCAAAAAGAACAGCGCAATGCTGAGCTAGCCGCACTGCAACGGCAGATCAATCCACATTTTCTCTATAACACGCTTGCATCGATTAAAATTCTTGTTCAGCAAGGCAGCAAGGACAAGGCAGCAGAAACGATAAATGCACTTATTGTTCTACTGCAGAATGCAATCGGCAACATTAATGAGACGAATAGTATAGAGGAAGAAATGGTGATTCTCAAAAGCTATGTTTATATCAATCAAGTTCGATACGGTGAACGGATCCGAGTGTACTATTTTATCTCTCCGGATTGTTTGGAGTACCGGGTGCCGAAGCTAATCATTCAACCTTTTATTGAAAATGCGTTCTTTCATGCATTCAATAAGAAAGGCGAAGGAACGATTCAGGTAATGGTGCACAAAGAAGACGAGGCACTGATCTGTGAAGTCAATGATAACGGTGATGGCATGGAACTGGCTGCTGATCATCAGGGACTGCCTTATATAAGAGGCAAGCGGCAGCTGTTTTCAGGGATTGGTGTAAAGAACGTCCATAGTCGTATTGGGCTGCTATATGGTGATGAGTATGGCGTAACCATTTCGAGTCAACTTGGTGAAGGGACGAAAGTTAAAATACGCCTTCCGCTTATTATTAATGATTCCCATTAAAATTTTTATAGTTTCCAAAAATATTACCAATGTGAAAACAATCTCCAAGTAAACGCTTGCAATCTGATAAAGAAAGAACAAATGCATACAAATATATTCCTAACGGACCCTTTCAGCTGAATGATAAGCTTAATTTGTAAGTTGAACACGCTTACAAATAAGCTTCACATCATATTACACAAAAGGGGTAGATGATTTTGAAGAAACTAATGTGCATTATTATGGCAGGTACGCTTCTTCTAGCTGGATGCTCATCAGGATCGAAGGATGCAGCTAACAAACCTGATGCAAGCGGCGGAGATAAAGTCAAAGAAACCAAGGAAATTACAGTATGGGCATGGGATCCTAAATTCAACATTGCTGCACTGAACATAGCGTCGGAAGCATATGCCAAAATCAACCCGGATGTAAAAATTAATATTATCGAATATGCACAACCGGATACGATTCAGAAGATGAATACAGGCTTGAATTCAGGCACAACGAAAGGTCTTCCAAATATTATTCTTATGGAGGATTATCGTGCACAAGGTTTCTTACAGTCTTATCCTGATGCGTTCTATGACTTGTCCAATGTGATTAAAGCTTCGGACTTTGCAGATAACAAAATTGGTCCAACAAGCTTTAACGGCAAGCAATATGGTGTTCCATTCGACTCTGGTGTAACAGGCTTGTATTACAGAACGGATTACCTAGAGCAGGCTGGATACACAGCCAAAGATATGGAAAATATCACTTGGGATAAATACATTGAGATCGGTAAGAAAGTAAAGGAAAAAACAGGAAAGTTTATGATGTCGACAGATCCGAATGATCTTGGTATTCTCCGTGTAATGATGCAATCGGGAGGCTCCTGGTACTTAAATGAAGACGGTAAAACACCTAACCTGGCAGGAAATGAAGCACTAAAAGAATCCTTGGAAATTTACAAGAAGATGATGGATGAAGGCATTATGACGATTCACTCCGACTGGAGTCAAATGCTTGCAGGATTTAATAGCGGCAATGTAGCATCTCTTGTACAAGGAAACTGGATTACGCCTTCTGTTAAGGCTGAAGCATCCCAATCTGGCAAATGGGCAGTTGCAGCAACACCAAAATTAACGAAAACTCCTAATGCTACTAATTCTTCAAACTTGGGCGGAAGCTCCTGGTATGTGCTGAATATGGATGGTGCTGATGTGGCAGCTGACTTCTTAGCCAAAACTTTCGGAGCAGATGTCGACTTCTACCAAAAGCTATTAACTGACGTTGGTGCGATCGGTACTTATATACCAGCAACAAGTGGACCAGCTTATAAATCAGGTGATGACTTCTTTAGCGGACAGAACATTACAGCTGACTTTGCTGAATGGACGAAAGCGATTCCTAAAGTGAACTACGGTATTCACACCTATGCTATCGAGGATATTATGAAGGTTGAGCTTCAAAATTACTTGAAGGGCAAGGATGTTGATCAGGTTCTAAACGATGCTCAGAAACAAGCTGAGGCACAATTGAAATAGAAGAGAGATGAAGACGGAAACCTCAGGCAAGCAACGGTCTGAGGTTTCCTATTCAATACCGGAAGGAGCTGGGGTGTCGTGAAAGAAAAGAAGTCAGGCCTTAGTTTGCACATATCTACAGGGCTTACAGCATGGTCCTTTATTATAATCGCAGTTTCCATGATTGTTCTGTTTTACTTTTATCCGATGATAGAAGCATTGCTGCTCTCGTTCAAATCGGGTATGGGCGCCAACTTACAATTTGTAGGGCTCGACAATTACAAACGATTGTTTACGGATAGTACATTTATTACAGCTGTATCGAATACGTTTTTCTACTTAATTATTCAAGTACCTGTAATGATCATTTTGGCACTGTTTATTTCAGTTTTACTAAATGACAGTAATCTTAAAGGAAGAGGATTTTTTCGTACGGCCATCTTCCTGCCATGTGTAACTTCACTTGTAGCCTATTCAATCATTTTTAAATATCTATTTGCTGCAGATGGATTAGTCAATATGCTGCTGATGAAGATACATCTCATCGCAGATCCGATTCAGTGGCTTACCGACCCGTTCTGGGCTAAAATTACGATTATTATCGCCATTACATGGCGTTGGACAGGATATAATATGATTTTCTATTTATCTGCTTTGCAAAATATTGATAAATCCATATATGAAGCAGCCAGGATTGATGGTGCGAATGCACCAAGGCAATTTTTCAACATCACAATTCCGATGTTAAAGCCAATCATTCTGTTCACATCGATTACCTCGACAATTGGTACCTTGCAATTATTTGATGAGGTCATGAATATTACCAAGGGTGGCCCTGGTAATGCAACGTTGTCGATCTCGCAATACATTTATAATCTATCTTTCAAATACAACGCAGACTTTGGTTATGCGGCAACTGTTTCTTATTCGATTGTCTTTATGATTGTAATCCTAGCAATTATTCAATTCAAAGTGGCAGGTGATAAAGATGTATAAAATTAAACGCTGCTTAACTTATCTATTTCTTAGCTTCGTATCGTTCGTATCTATCTTTCCATTTCTATGGATGATTATTAGTTCTACGAATAAGTCTGTCGATGTAACGAAGGGCAGCTTACTGCCGGGTACACATTTTATGGAGAATTTTAAAAACTTGCTCAATACAACAGATTTGACGACGGCGCTGCTCAATTCCGCCAAAATTGCTGTTATTACAACCATATTAGCTTTGTTCATTGCCTCAATGGCAGGCTATGGCTTTCAAATCTTCCGCAGCAAATCGAGAGATATCGTCTTTAACATTATTCTCTTGTCCATGATGATCCCGTTCGCAGCATTGATGGTACCGTTGTACCGCTTCTTTGCCCAAATTTCGAAAGTCGCCCCCGCAATCGGGATCGATACGCTTCCTGCAGTTATTTTGCCAACCATGACGACTGCCTTTCTGATCTTCTTCTTCCGTCAAAGCACGAAGATGTTTCCGAAGGATATGCTCGAAGCGGGCCGTATGGATGGTTTAAATGAGTTTGGCGTGTTCATCAAAATCTATATGCCAACGATGAAGACCACCTATGCAGCAGCTGCCATTATCACATTCATGTCTAGTTGGAACAACTACTTATGGCCGCTGATCGTACTGCAAACGCCTGAGAACACAACCATTCCGCTGTTGATATCCAACCTAGGGGCTGGCTATGCACCTGATTATGGTGTGATTATGACGGCGATTGTGATTGCTACAATTCCAACAGCAGCTGTGTTTTTTATAATGCAGAAACATTTTGTAGCAGGAATGATGGGCTCAGTTAAGTAATTATAGCTTGATGAATATTAAAGGTAAGGGGATAAGGAAATGGAGCAAATGAAACCGACATTAGCATGGGTGAGTGATTTGAATGTATTTGCAGTTAATCGGGTGCCTGCACACTCCGACCACCGTTACTATACAAGCAAGGAGGAGGCGCAATGCTTTCCTTCCATGTCCATGCGGCACAGTCTTAACGGTACATGGAAATTCAATTACGCTGTGAATCCTGCTAATCGTCCGGCTGAATTTTTTACGAAGGAATTTAACTGCGAGGCTTGGAACGGGATTGAAGTACCCGGACATATTCAATTGCAAGGATACGGTTCACTACAGTATGTGAATACCCAATATCCGTGGGATGGTCATGAAGAGCTTCGCCCGCCTGCTATTTCAGAAGAGTATAATGCAGTTGGCAGCTACGTGAAGCATTTTAAGTTGCCTGAGTTGATGCAAGAACGCCCTGTATTTATCTCGTTTCAAGGTGTTGAATCCGCTTTCTATGTATGGCTGAATGGACATTTTGTAGGTTATAGCGAGGATAGCTTTACGCCAGCAGAGTTTGATTTATCCCCATTTGTACAAGCAGGTGATAATAAACTTGCTGTTGAAGTATACCAGCGTAGTACAGGAAGCTGGCTAGAGGATCAGGATTTCTGGCGCTTCTCGGGTATTTTCCGTGACGTATATCTCTATACGGTTCCAGAGGTTCACATTCAGGATATATTCGTTCGGACAGATCTGGATGCTGCTTATAAGGGAGCCAGCTTCTCGGCAGATCTTAAGCTGACAGGCAAGCCAGCAGGCAAAGTGGAGTATGAGCTGTATGATCGCAGTGGGGCAGCGGTTGCGAGTGGTGAGGCTATTATAACTACGGATAGAGCGCAGGTTCAATTCTCGCTAGAGCAGGTGGAGTTATGGAGTGCTGAGCAGCCGTATTTGTATACGTTATTCTTACAGGTTTATGATGGAGCAGGTCAGCTTGTTGAAGTCGTTCCGCAAAAAGTAGGCTTCCGCAAGTTTGAGATGATCGATAAATTGATGCTCATTAATGGCAAGCGAATTGTGTTCAAAGGCGTGAATCGTCATGAATTCAACTGCAGAAGCGGTCGAGCTGTAACCAAACAGGATATGCTGTGGGACATTCAAACGATGAAGCGGAGCAATATCAACGCGGTTCGTACATCCCATTATCCGAATCAGACCTTGTGGTACGAGCTGTGTGATGAATATGGTTTATATGTGATCGATGAAATGAACCTTGAATCACATGGTTCATGGCAGAAGCAAGGAGCTGTCGAGCCATCATGGGTGGTCCCAGGCAATTTGCCAGAATGGCAGCCGATTGTAATGGATCGTGCGGTATCCATGCTGGAGCGGGACAAGAATCATCCTGCGATCATTATCTGGTCATGCGGGAATGAATCGTATGGTGGAGAAGTTATTTACAACGTATCAGAGTATTTCCGTAAGACCGATCCGAGCCGACTTGTTCATTACGAAGGTATCTTCCATGATCGAAGCTACAATGATACAAGCGATATGGAAAGCCGAATGTATGCGAAGCCGGTGGATATCGAAGCTTACTTAAACGATAATCCGTCTAAACCATTCATTAACTGTGAATATATCCATGCAATGGGGAACTCACTAGGCGGTATGCATAAGTATACGGAGCTTGAACAGAAATATCAGTTGTATCAAGGCGGATTTATTTGGGACTTCATCGACCAAACGATAATCAAGAAAGATCGTTACGGTAATGAATTTATGGCCTATGGCGGAGATTTCGGTGATCGGCCAACAGACTACAATTTTGTTGCTGATGGTATTGTTTGCGCAGATCGTACACCGTCTCCTAAGCTGCAGGAAGTGAAATTCTTATATCAAAATGTGAAGCTTGTACCAAATCAAGCAGGCATCAAAATTACGAATGAGAACTTGTTTATCGATACTGCGGGTTATGTACTGGAATACAGTGTATGTCATGAAGGGCATCAGGTATATATCGGTCAGATGGACGTAATCGTTGCACCAGGAGAAGAACGATATATCGAGTTGAAGTGGAATCAATACGCGGATACAGCAGGGGAATATACCTATAATGCGTCGATGAAGCTCAAGTCTAGCACGTTATGGGCAGAGGCAGGACATGAGGTGGCATTTGGACAATTCGTGTTCGAACAAGTTTTGGAGAAGGCTAAATCTGAGCCGAAAGGGACCATCCGAGTAGCTAAGGGCGATGTTAATATCGGTGTGAAGGGTGAAGGCTTTAGCATCCAGTTCTCCGAAACAGCAGGAAGCTTGACCTCAGTTAATTATGCGGGTCAGGAGATGATTGCACAGCCTGTTTACCCACTATTCTGGAGAGCAACAACGGATAATGATCGAGGTACAGTAATGGGCTTTAATCTCGGCGCTTGGTATGGTGCAAGTCTGAAACCAAGATGCATCGATACCGCTTTGGTGGAAGAAGCCGATCATGCAACGATTACGTTCACTTACTTGGTAAACATTCATCCAGATGTCCGTGTACAAGTGGCCTATACGGTGTATGGTGATGGAAGCATTCAAGTGAAGCCAAGCTATCACGGGGTTCAAGGGCTGCCAGATATGCCGATTTTCGCAGTATCCTTCAAGCTGTCGGCAGATTATCATAAGCTTGACTGGTATGCAATGGGTCCTGACGAGAACTACATCGATCGTTGTCATGGTGCCAGATTGTGTACTTTCCAGAATGAAGCAGCGGATAATTTATCTCCGTACATCGTACCGCAAGAGTCGGGCAATCGGACTGGGGTGCGTCGTGTGAATATCACGAATCAGGTAGGACGAGGAATTCAGATTAGTGCACCTGCATCTGCACCAGTGGAATGCAATATTTTGCCATATACCGCATTCGAGCTAGAGCAAGCCATGCATCCATATGAGCTGCCACAAGTCCATTACACAGTTGTAACAGTAGCTGGTCGCCAAATGGGCGTAGGCGGTGACGACAGCTGGGGAGCTCCAGTTCATGAGGAATATCATATTAAGTCCGATCAGGATCTTGCATATGAGTTCTGGATTCGGAAAGCGTAGTCTATATAAATAATTGTAAAAAGATCGCTATCATCTGGTTTCAAGCCTGAGGGTTGCGATCTTTTTTATTGAACTCTCATCGGTCAATACATACTTAGGAGGAAAATATTTATGATGACAATTGAACATACCATCGAGATGCTAAATACAAATAAGGCTAGATCATTGCTTACCAGTTTATATGGTCAAGATCAGCTTTCTCTCCAGCTTGATCGTTACTTAGCATTGGTTAAGTCGTTTCAGGAGCATTTTGAAGATGGGGAAATTGCATTGTTCTCATCACCTGGTCGAAGTGAAATTGGAGGTAACCATACTGATCATAACCATGGAAAAGTTCTTGCCGGAAGCATCAATTTAGATACAATTGCGGCAGCAGTTCCTGTTAAGGAATCGGTTATTACGTTTATTTCCGAAGGTTATCCGGGCAAATTTGTTGTTGATATTTCTAATCTTGAACTAAATGAAGAAGAATCAGCTACGTTGTCTCTTGTGCGGGGAATCGTAGCAGGTTTTGTTGAAGCTGGATACTCTGTCGGTGGTTTTAATGCTTATATAACTACCAATGTATTATCGGCTTCCGGTTTAAGCTCGTCTGCTTCGTTCGAAATGCTGATTTGCAATATATTAAATACTTTTTATAATGAAGGATCCCTAGACGCGATAGCGATGTCCAAGATCGGACAGTATGTAGAGAATAAGTATTGGAATAAACCGTCCGGGTTGCTCGATCAAATGGCATGTGCATATGGCGGACTTATTGCTATTGATTTTGCAAATCCTCATGAGCCGCTCATCACCCCTGTTAACTTTGATTTTCAGAAGAATGGCTTCTCTCTTGTTATCGTAAATACCGGTGGAAATCATGCCGATTTAACAGAGGAATATGGAGCCGTACCTTATGAAATGTATGCTGTAGCAAAGGCACTAGGTAGAGAGGTATGTCGCGACTTGACATCAAACGATATATACGGCAATTTGGATGTCCTAAGAAATCGATGTGGTGATAGAGCTGTGCTTAGAGCATTGCATTTCTTCGATGAAAACACAAGGGTTGATGCCCAAGTGGAAGCTTTAGCTCAAGGAAATATGGATCGGTTTCTGCAGCTGATTACCGATTCAGGCAACTCATCCTGGAAGTGGCTGCAAAACTGTTATCTGAATTCTGACATTCAGCATCAAGAGATTACGGTTACGCTGGCCATCACGGAATCTTTTCTTAAGACTATCGGTAGGGGTGCATGCCGTGTGCATGGCGGCGGCTTCGCAGGAGTCATACTTACTATTCTGCCGAATGAAGATGCTCAGAAATACACACAGTTCATAAAGGATACAATCGGGACTTCTACTTACATCATTAATGTTCGAGAGCATGGTTCGATCTGCTTAAATAACTTCATGTAATCAAGGTCTGTGGTCATTCTATAACTCTAACGGACACCATGGACGTTAATTGGCCAAAAGCAGCCTTTTTCAGATTGTAACGGTCACCACAGCGCTTAATTACTCCAAATCATTGTAAAAAGGGGCATTTTTACGAAATAGCTGTAACTGTGTCCGTTAGAATTTCAAATTGTCGAAATAACCCTCTTTTGCGGTCGCTGTGTCCGTTAGAGTGTTGCGTCCCTGTTATGCACCTTACTTCCTGAGCTCTAAGCGTAATTGATAAGTCCGATATCGCTGCTTCCCGCTGGTTATCATCAGTAGATTTCGTTCGACTAATCCATGCAAGACACGCCGAGTCTGACGATCGGAGAGTCGAAGGTGACTAGCCAGTTGGGGGGCTGAAAAAGAATGCAGCAATCGGCGGGCGAATCGAAGCGTTTCTGCTTCAGCCCAATCCAAGTCAGATAACATAGAGGTCGATACGAATTTTCCGACAAAGGCTAGTAAAAGTTGTTTGCAAAACCCGGGTTCTTCTACTATGGAGAGATAGGCGATTGATAGCAGCGTCCAGTCATCAAGAGCAAGCATCGAGTGTTTTTTGCATAAATCCTTGAACCGTGTAACACCGATATCTCTGGCATGGGATCGATAGTCTTGGATTTCGATGCAACCTTTGGCCCCTCCCGGCATATACGCTAGATCGAGATAACGCACTGCATTGTTCATATCTTTCACTTCCCATTCGGGGTATAAATGATCGAAATTCCCGATCGTTGGATACCAACAGGATCGAAGAAATTCCGCGGTGCTATGGGTCAAACCTTTTTCAAGGAACTCACGTCTTCTTGGGTTTTTCTCTTCCGCTATGTTCCTATGCAGCCATTCCTCATAAGCTCTCGTAAATAAACTCATTGCCGAATCTCCTTTCATCAGCAAAACAAAAAGCCGCCCCAATACGACAGTCATTAACGAATGTTCGTATCGAAGCGGCATGTGCTTCATGCCGATTAAATGATGATTAGAGTATAACGCATGATAATGAATACAACAATTGAAAAATCGTTTTCCAAGAACAAAATAAATAAGTTGCGCTTAAGCGGGTCAGGAAATCGAGCACATTCAATGTTCGTCCCTTGGCAGTTAAACTAACCAAAGTGGGAGAGCGCTTGACTGGCAGTCAAGAGATCGTCGGTTTAATCCCGATAGGGTCCACCAAAAAACAACTATGGAAACGGCAGAGTTGTCATTTTTTTGTTCTGAATATATATTTCGTATACAATACATAATTCTGTTAACATTGATATTCAAGGATAAATAACTTCCTTCTGAATTTATACCAATCTAGGAGGTAATTATGGTCTATACTGCTCTGCTCCGCGGGATTAATGTCGGCGGAAAAAACAAAGTAGATATGAAAATACTTAAAAAAGCATTCGAGCAAGCCGGAATGAAAAACGTCGTAACTTATATCAATTCGGGCAATATCATTTTTTCAACCGCCGAACACTCCAAAAATGATATAGCGCATATTCTCGAAAAAGCTATTCTGAATACCTTCGGATTGCATATCAAAGTGCTGGTGCTTAGTTTAGAAGACATGAAGAAAGTAATGTCATCGCTCCCCGAATCATGGACAAACGATGATAAAATGAGGAGCGACGTCCTTTTTTTATGGGAAGATATCAATGACGAATCCGTTCTCGATAAGCTGACCTTCAAACCGGAGATCGAAACGGTGGAGTATGCTCCAGGTGCGATTCTATGGGCAATTGACAAAATAAACGTGACTAAAGGCAGCATGACAAAGTTGGTTGGTACGAAATTGTATCAGCAGATGACGATCAGGAATGTAAATACGACACGTAAAATATATGAGCTTATGCTGGCAACAGAAAAACAATTGAAAGGATGAATGCGGACAACACCATATAAGAGATAAATCCTTTTTTTGAGTCAATACAAAGCAAGTTCGATCCCCCTTGGTTCCACCTCGAAAAATAATTTATACCACGTCCATTGGATGTGGTTTATTGATTATGTGGAAAGCCCCAATGGGGCGAGAACCAGGTTCGTCCGAGTACGCTTTTTGACAGGTGAAATCGGGACTTCCATATCCCCCCCAGACTCAACCAAATACACAAACGAGACAATTCAATTTGGCGTGTTTTCTGCGTAAGGTTGAGCAGCATATGAAGAGGTCGAGCCTCTGAATGTAATGTCATACTATAACTCTAACGGACACCATGGACGTTAATTGATCAAAAGCAGCCATTTTCAGATTATAACGGTCACTACAGCGCTTAATTACTCCAAATCATTGTAAAAAGGGGCATTTTTACGAAATAACTGCAACTGTGTCCGTTAGAATTCCAAAAGGTCGAAATAACCTTCTTTTGCGGTCACTGTGTCCGTTAGAGTGTTGCGTCTCTTTTATGCACCTTACTTCCTGTCCTCCAAGCGTAGTTGATAAGTCCGATATCGCTGCTTCCCGCTGGTTACCATCAGCAGATTTCGTTCGACTAATCCATGCAAGACACGCCGAGTCTGACGATCAGAGAGTCGAAGGTGACTAGCCAGTTGGGGGGCTGAAAAAGAATGCTTACACAAGGAAGGATTCAACATTCCCCTTGGTTCCACCAACTAATGAAAATAAACCACGTCTTCGGACATGGTTTTTTTGTTTGAACCCGACTATGGTCTAGCGGAAGTGGAGACTAATGATGGGTGTTTCTCTTCTCTTGCCTTCGTATAATCAACTTGAATAATATGGTAATTTGACTCGGATCTGGATCAATAGGGATGGAAATGCGATAAGAGGAGATGTGAAAATGAAAACGTTAATCGAGTTCAAAAACGTAACGAAAGAATACAAAGTAGGAGAAGTGACGATCAAGGCTCTTGCAGGTGTTGATTTTTCCATATCAGAGGGAGAATTCGTCGTTGTTCTGGGTGCTAGCGGTGCGGGCAAAAGCACAATTTTGAACATCCTTGGCGGTATGGATACGGCGACTACAGGCCATGTGTTTGTTGGCAATCAAGATATCACCAAGTTTAATGAAAATAAATTAACCAAATATCGCGGGGAGAAGGTTGGCTTTGTATTTCAATTCTATAACTTAATCCCGAATTTAAACGCGCTAGAGAATGTTGAGTTTGCAACGGAAGTATGTAAAAACCATCTGAATGCTAAAGATGTTTTGTATAAGGTTGGATTGAAGGACCGCATCAGGAACTTCCCCTCCCAGCTTTCTGGAGGAGAACAACAACGCGTTGCGATCGCGAGGGCTGTTGCCAAAAATCCGCTGCTGTTGCTCTGTGATGAACCGACTGGAGCTTTAGATTATGTTACTGGAAAGTCCGTCATAAAGCTTCTTCAAGATCTGAACAAGGTGACGAAGAAGTGTGTTGTGTTGGTCACACATAACTCCGCGATCGCTCCTATGGCGGATAAGATTATCAAGGTGAAGAGCGGAATGATCGAAAGCGTTACGGTGAATCACAACAAACAGAATGTTGAAGGGATCGAGTGGTGATGATGAAGTTATTTATAAAATTATTGAGGGATATCAAACAGTCGATCGGGCAATTTATCGCCTTTGTGTTGGTTATCGCAGTGGGTGCTTTTTTCTATGCGGGGCTGGTCACATTAAGTGATAATCTTAGCGCTTATACGAAGGATTACTTTAAAGAGCATAATCTAAGCGACTTAAATGTCTATTACAGCCAAATCTCCAAGCAGGACGTGGCGGGTTTAAGCCGAATCCAAGGTGTAAACAAAATCGAAGGACGGTACACCCTGGATGCGACGCAAGCATTTGAAGATATGAAAGCTTCTTTAAAGATACATTCGATCCCTGCAAACAATGAAATCAATACGCCTACGCTGATTGAGGGCCGGATTCCGTCACAAAAGGATGAAATCTTGCTAGATTCCCATTATGCCAAGGAGCATCAGTACCAAGTTGGCGATCAATTTCCGATAAGTGTGAATGAGAAAAATGTGACGTTCACCATTAGCGGCTTGGGTGAGAATGTGGAATATGCCAAAAAGAACGAAATCCAAGACCATAAAACCTTCGGTGTAGCTTATATGACGGAAGCGGCCATACCTCAAATCGCAGGCGGCTTGTACTATAATGAAATCTTGATTGATGCTGAGGAAGGTTACGATATTGACCAATTAGGCCAAACCATTGAAGCACAATCTAAAGAACTCACCTATGTAAACCAAATGAGTAAAGAGCGGACGTTCAGTTATTCTCAACTGCAACAAACGATCCATAATAATAAATTGATGAGCAGGGTTATCCCGTTTCTTCTCTTCATCATTGAAGCGATCATTCTATTCCTTACCATGTCGCGGATCATTGATTCTCAACGAAATCAAGTAGGTATCATGAAGGCGTTGGGTGTAAGAAACAGAAACATCATGCTTCATTACATGGGTTACCCCGTGCTGGTAGGGATCATCGGCTCCATTCTAGGTTGTGTCCTTGCCTTTAGTGTATTTATTCCATTAATAAAAGCGTCGAATGCAAAAGCCTACTCACTGCCTGACATCATCTTCTCCGTATCCTTAACTTCTGTGATTCTACCCATCCTTTTCTCGAGTGCGTTTGGAATCCTGTCCTGTTACTTGAGTGGCAGAGCCATCCTACAAGAACGTGCAGCTCAGGCGATGCGTCCGAAACCTCCTAAGAAGATGAAGAAGCTGCTTATCGAAAGAATTCCGGGCATTTGGAGTCATCTTTCCTACAGTTACAAGCTCATTTTGAGGAATATCTTTTTAAATAAATCAAAAGCGCTAGCGAGCTCCGTTGGAGTTGTGGCGAGCACGGTTTTATTGATTACTGCTTTTGGTACTCAAATGGCTTTGCAAAAAGTAGCTGACCAGATTGAAGAGGTGAATACCTATGATTTAAGAGTCGATTACAAGACGGGAACATCTATGGATACGTTGCAACTACCCTCCGGCATTAAAAGCAGTTATGATTTATCCACCTTTCCCGTGGATTTCATCAAAGGTGATGAGAACAAAAATGCAACGTTAGTTGTTACGAAGAAAGAAAACAATCTCATACATTTCTTCGATGAAAATGACAATCGGCTTGCTTTGGAAGACAGTGGTGTGCTGGTACCCCAATCGTATGCCGACAACTATCAGATTGCAGAAGGCGATATCATCCAAA
Organism: Paenibacillus marinisediminis; assembly: GCF_054343325.1. Taxonomy (NCBI): domain Bacteria; kingdom Bacillati; phylum Bacillota; class Bacilli; order Caryophanales; family Paenibacillaceae; genus Paenibacillus; species Paenibacillus marinisediminis. The sequence goes on along the minus strand of NZ_JBTGUH010000001.1, from coordinate 294,450 downwards.
TCAAGTTCACCGCGCCAGAGTTTGCTAATAAAACGGTCGATATGAAGGTTCTACACATATCTACCCAGTATTCGAACCCGACATTTTATTGCACACCAGCGTATCTTGAGAGCTTTGGTATAAAGTATAATCCAACCTCGCTTTTAGTGGAGGCCAGCAGCGCCACAGACCTTACAAGTGTTCGTAATTTCTTCGAACAAGATCAACAGGTAGATACAATCGCAGATAAGAATGATTTAAAGGAATCAGCCCAATATATACTGAAGCAAAATAGTTTTATCTTTATCATGTTTATCATTTGTGCGGTCGTGCTTTCCTTTGGCGCTATCTATACGATATCTTCCATAAACATATATGAAAGGAATCGCGAGCTTGCAACACTTAAGGTATTAGGCTATCAAAAATATAAAATAAACAGACTTATATTTTTTGAAAACATCAGTCTAACCACATTTGCGGTAATTGTGGCCTTACCGATAGGCGGCTATATGTATGGAATGGTTGTAAAGGCACTTTCGAGTGCCCATCAGCAAATCCCAGATCAATTAAGTATTGTTATATTGTTGGTATCTGTTATTCTTGCATACTTACTTACCATGCTCTCTAACTTATTACTTCGAAGAAAAGTAAACAAAATCAATATGATTGAATCATTGAAAAGTATAGAGTAATGGAAGTCGAGAAAAAGAGATGCGCTTTAGAGCGGGCTAGTGACCGAAGTGAATTAAAGAAATGGTAGTGAAACTGGTAATGGCGGGGGAAAGCTTCGCAGGCAGCGATGCGCTCAGGGGTTCAGTCTGTGCTAACACATAGTGAGCACAGACTGAACCAACCTCTAAAGTTTTCATCGCATAATAGGCTTCGCTGCTCCTCATGAGTGATTCAAAGCGACATCTCTTCGCTCGCTGAAGACTACGAAAGCAGCAAACAGCAGTAGAATGATACCTGTGAAGATAAACCCTTCGGTGATGTTGAAGGGGAGCCAGCCTAACACGGAAGATCCGGCAACAACGCCTAGAGAGAAGAAGGCGTAGAAGTAACCATAAGCTTTTCCGCGCAGCTCCGAAGGCGTAGCTTTAATGAGCATCGTATTAATAGATGGGAACAAGAAGGCAAAGCCTACACCATATAGACCTAACACGATATAGAGAGCTAATGTGGTCGTGGATTGGCTAATCAATAGCTGACTTATTCCCATTAGTGCGATTCCAATGGCCATCGTTTTGAATGAGGCAACCCGATCGAATATACGATTAGTAGGAAGCACGAATATGAGAACAGCTATGATTCCAAAAGTGCTCATTAAGGTACCGCTTAATCTCGAATCATATCCAAGCGCTTGAACATGCAAGGGCAATAAATAGGCAATTACGCCCTGTGAGAACATTAAGAAAAAGGCGCCGGCATAAGCCTTTAAAACACCTGCATTGAAGATCGAGCCGAATGATTGATTGACACTTGTTTCTTTCGTTTTCTTGGATATCTTATACTTGCGAAGAAAGATGGCTGATAGGATCGTAAGTATGAAGCCCATTGCAGCTACGCTGTTAAAGACGAATGGCACGGAAATCTTACTTGCCATAATTCCACTGAAAGCAGGGCCGATTATAGCAGCCAGACCTACAAATGTACCGGTAAAGGCTACTTTTTTCCCTTGCTGATCATTTACGGTGGTGTTCGCTGAGAATGTAAATGCAGCCGGAACAATTAAACCAGCTACAAAGCCATGTATGATCCGAACGATAATCAAGAATAAGGGCTGCTCTACGAACTGATAAAGCAGCAGAGCGCTGCTTGATAAGAGCAATCCGACCATTAGCATCTTGAATGGTCCAACTTTATCCGTCATAATACCGGAAATAATATTACCGAGCGTATTGGATAACGAATATAGTCCAATGACAAAGCCGACTATAAATGAGCTTGCACCGACTGAAGTCGCAAATGTACTCATGATCGGCAACTGTGAAAATAAATCAAAGAAGGAAAAAAACACGATACTGTATACGAGCAAGACATTGTTCAATTGCCTTACACTATACTCGGCTTGCGCCTTCTTCAGTTTCCTATCAAGCACGAAGTTTCCAAATGGTATAAACGCTGCGATTAGTGCTGCGGCAGACCATAGTGGGCTCCACTTGACTCGAATAGCAGTATAAACTATAGCTAGCGCATATAAGCAAAATATCCCGCCGTGAACGCTACCTGCAATCGTTACGGCTTCGTCTATCCCCCATATATACTTCAAGGGCATAGCGATGCTAAGTAATACAAGTAATGATATACCATCTAACAGACCTGTGATCCGCAATAAGTAGATTGGATGTATCCGCAATTTAATATGCTCCTGACTTATCATGTGAACTGACTACTTTATTCTAACATCTTATCGGGAAATATAAATATGTTCGATTGAAATGAAAATTACATAAATCCGAAAATTCTACTATTCATCATGGATGCCACTCATGGTTCTCTGTGTCATGTAATGCCAAACGGGCTCCTTGAAGATTAGATGCCTAACGCCATTATAGCTGGACTTTTCAATGTCAAATGCCATCTGCTTGTACAAGTTAACCGCCCGCTTGTTCTTATTTGAGACATGCAGCGATAAGTGGGTAAATTCGGTGTGACAATTAGCAAAAAGTTGTGCCCACTGCAGCAGTTGTCTGCCAATTCCTTTACTGCGATGAGTTGACCGAACTGCCAAATGCTCAATATAACACTCATATTCCCTTGGTTTATAGTTCAAGAATTGAAGCCCTACTATAAATTTGCATACATTAAGATATCCAAACTGCCTAAATAGCTCTGCAAAGTGGATTTGATCAGTCGTTCTGTCTGAGGAACGAGTGCCTTTCCATTTCAAGCTGAGAGTACCGACAACTTCTCCGTTTTCTTTGGCCACTACCTGTTTACTAGCATCGTCCTTCCATATGCCAGCTAATAGCTTAGAGATATCATGGTCATTCAGATTGACAAGGGAATGGAATTTTCCTTGAAATGAATCTACGATTAGTTTGCAGACCTCCTCATGGTCTTGTTCTTGGTAAGGAACGATTGTAATCGGGTTCAGATTCATTAGGTATCACCTTCCGTAACATGATTGATGTTAACCTGTATTTCATAATGCAGTTCGTTATTGCTGAACATGGAAAGATAAGATTTTTCAATGATGATAATTGCCCCCGACTGCTTGTACTGATGTTGTGTTACATATTGTTCAAGTTGTCGAATTTCATGCTCAAGATCCTGGTCTTCTATCACTAAAAATGGTTTACAGAGATAGTTTCCCTTTTGCAGGATGATATCTTCTAGCGGTAACAGTATTTATTCAACCAACGATTCGCTACTCACTGTTATGCCAGCAGCGGGTGTAATGATTTCTCTTGGTAAGGTACTGGCCATGTTTGAGGCAGATCTTCAGTTCTTTGTGACAGATTGAAAATTATTAACATCTACATTTTCTGTTTGCTGTTGCTATTGGTGGATTGTAGGCTACAGAAAGGGGAGGAGGAGCATTCGCTGCTTTGATTGCCTATTTTTTCAATAATATTATAACAGCAACAATTACGAATCGATTATGTTTTCTCAAATTGAGAGACCCCAATTACGTCGCGAACAAGATGGCTCTTAAGTATGTCCTCTTCAAGAATCATTGTTAAAAATAGAAAAATCTGATACTTTATATGCAATTAATTATCCTGTCTATTTAAAAGTGTTGGATTGTGCTTGCATTTTACAAGATTCTTAGCCGTAGGGTTACTGTAGGTCTCAGTACCATTAGAGGTTGAACTTCCGGCCTTAAAATGAATACTGATTACGGCATCGACATTGACAAATGTATCGCTGCTTCGAGTCATCACGACCGTAGCACCATCATTCTCAATATACGACTTTGCGGATTGTGCAAACATGAGTGCCCAATTCTTATCATATTTCGTAATTCCATCTACCTTTCCGCTAGTCCCACTATCTGTACCGCCGTGTCCTGCATCAACAAGAATTTTCCCCCTATCAAACTCATTACAATCATCCTTTCAATTATTAATTTTTGAATCTATGTATATACAGTGGATTTTCTGTTAAAAAAACAACCAGTTCTGAAAATAATCTAAAGTAGGGAGTGCACATGAGAAAAATATTAATGATATTGTTTGTTAGTTTGATTAGTGTAACTGGATGTATGGAAATCAATGCTTCAAAAGTAACTATTGAGTTATATGATCAACCACCAGTCATTTCTAGTTTGCAATTCACGGTGTCAGGTAAAGTGGAGGCATATAAACAAGATTACATCTTTTATTTAATCGAAGATGGACATGGATTCTTATCCGAAGGAAAAATTAACTTGCAAAAGAATGGGGTGTTTAATTACAACGTTTCGATAAGCCCTCCCACAAATGAATATGGAAAGCTTATCTTCTATGCTGACTCTAATAATGATGGAATATTTGATATTGAACTTGATACTGAGCTTAGTTTAGCTTCTTATGATCTTATGTTTCATGATTCGATTGTGATTCCTCTCTCAAGCACATCACAATTAGTTAAAAGCAAATTGGCTATGTTGAAGGTTTAAGATCTGGGGTATAGGTTTGAATGTATAGTTGAAAGTGTTCTTTTTTTCAAGTTGATAAAAATATGATCGGAGAAAATAAAATGAGTCGTAACAGTCGTAAGATGAGTTTAATACTGTTAGTTTTTCTTATTTATACTTCGTTAATTGCTTGTTCTACAGGAAATACGGATGAAATAAACATTACTTCTATAGTTCCTGAGTCAGAAGTTAATAAAGCAACAAATGAGAGCGTTAAGGAAGAGCCTCTAGAAGAAACAAAAGAATCAAAAACAAGTGATCAGAACATTACAGAAATTGTAACAACGCTCTACACTATAAATATTAATGACTATAAGAATGATCCAGTTAGCGGAATCCCTTCTTACTCGCTCGGAAAAATTGAATTCATAACAGAAGAAGCGGTGAAGTCTTTTTATGAAGGGCATCATTCATGGATGGGGCATGCAGAGACGTTTGTAAGTATAAAAGCTTCTAATTTAGTACCAGATGAGTATAAAAAAGACGACACTATTTTAGAGGATTTTATCAAAGTAAAATTAAACTCTTATAATGAAGCTGAAGCAATAATTAAGTTCGATGATAACTTTTATTATGAAGTGAAGATGGAGTCATCAGATATAACAGGAGGAATATTCTTTATAACAAATATCAATTTGCACGTTAAAATATATAAAAAATAGGAGGGGGGATCCTCCTATTTTTTATGCAAAACGCCATAAAGCACAAGCTGATGTATAATGAGCGTATAAACAAACAGGCAGTGCTGCACAATAACCTGAATTGGGATTTCCTGCCTAGAGAGGTGTTGTTACTTTGCTTCGAACAATTGCTGTAACTGAGGACTTAACAGTCATTCAGGGTCATTCCATAGCAGATCTAGATGATAAAAATGTCAAATGGTTCTGGGTTGATTTTGATACACCTACTGAAGAGGAAATGAAGTTGCTGGAATCACATTTTCACTTTCATCCACTGGCAATAGAAGACTGTTTACACGTATTGCAACGCCCGAAATTGGATCATTACGAAGATGTCCACTTTTTTGTTGTACATGCTTTAAATCAGAAAACGTTAAATGCCGAAGAAGTAGATATGTTTATTGGTCAAAATTTTATTGTTTCCTTCCATCTTAAAAAATCCACAGAAGTTGATGAAGCTTGGAAACGCATTATTGAACAGAAAAATGTATCCAAGAAAGGGCCTATCTTTGCTGCCTATTTAATCATGGATAAATTAGTGGATAATTACTTTCCTAGTTTGTATCAAATAGAAGATCAATTAAACGAAATCGAAGACAATGTCAAGGACGAAAGCATTCAAGAGTTAATGGATCGTGTCTTTGATATTCGCTCGAGTTTGCATAAATTAAGAAAAACGGTGTTACCGATGCGAGACCTTCTTTATCGAATCATCAACACAGATAAAATCCATGGCATAAAAGATCAATTAGCCTACTTTACTGATATTCACGATCATTTGGTGAGACTTTCTGAGATGATTGAATCTAATCGAGAATTGACAGCAGATATGCGCGACAGTTATATAGCAATAAATTCAAACAGAATGAATAGCATCATGAAAACGTTAACCGTCATGACTTCGTTTTTTATACCATTAACCTTCATTGCGAGCATCTATGGGATGAACTTCGAGAATATGCCGGAGCTTTCTTGGCGTTGGGGATATTTCGGTGTATTAGGGGTTATGGCTATCCTTGGCTCTGGAATGATATTCTTTTTATGGCGAAAAGGATGGTTCAAATAATTTATAAAACTTCATCCGCTCTAAGTACAATTTTTCTTAAAAATATACCATAAATGAAATCGACTCCATGAAATAATAGGTGATATGTTGATATTTACATTCAAGGAGGCTTTTATTTATGAAACGGGATATTCAAGCTCTAGTTGCGAAGATGACTTTAGAAGAAAAAGCCGGTATGTGTTCCGGTTTAGATTTTTGGAGATTAAAAGGAGTAGAACGCCTTGGAATTCCTAGCATTATGGTCACTGACGGCCCACACGGACTGCGCAAGCAGCAGGAAAAAACAGACCATTTGGGGATATCCCAGAGCGTACCTGCAACTTGTTTTCCTTCGGCAGCCGGTATGGCCAGTTCTTGGGACCGTGAGTTGATCCACAACGTAGGTGTAGCACTTGGTGAGGAGTGTCAGGCGGAGGACGTAGCTGTGCTCCTGGGACCAGGCGCCAATATCAAACGTTCTCCTCTTTGCGGACGCAACTTCGAATATTTCTCTGAAGATCCTTTCCTGTCCTCAGAAATGGCAACTGGTCATATTCAAGGTGTACAAAGCCAAGGAGTAGGCACTTCGTTGAAGCACTTTGCGGCAAACAACCAAGAACATCGTCGTAGTGGGATAGATACGATTGTTGATCAACGCACACTGCGTGAAATTTATTTGGCGAGTTTCGAGGGTCCAGTAAAAAATGCTCAGCCATGGACTGTCATGAGTGCTTACAACAAAGTCAACGGCACATTCGCTTCTGAAAACGAATTTTTGCTAACCGATATTTTGAAGGAAGAATGGGGTCATGAAGGATTCGTCGTTACCGATTGGGGCGCAAACAATGATCGGGTAGATGGTCTCTTAGCCGGACAAGAATTAGAGATGCCTTCAAGCGGAGGGGCTGGCGACCGTAAGATTGTAGAAGCTGTTCAAAATGGCTTGTTGTCAGAAGAATTGCTGAATCGTGCTGTAGAACGAATTTTACGCATCATCTTTATGAGCGTGGATAACAAAAAACCGAACGCGACTTACGACAAGGACGAACATCACCGTCTGGCACGTTTCGTTGCCGGTGAAACAATGGTACTGCTAAAAAATGAAGACAATCTGCTTCCACTGGCGAAGGGAAAGAAATTAGCAATTGTGGGTCCATTCGCACAAAAGCCAAGATATCAAGGCGGAGGCAGCTCACATATCAATCCGACCCAGATAGATGTGCCGATTGAAGAAATCAAAAAGTTGGCAGGAGATTCTGCCTCTATTGTGTACGCGCAAGGCTACCATTTGGAAAGCGATGATTTGGACACCGTATTGATCGAAGAAGCGAAGGAAGCAGCCGAAAAAGCGGATGCAGTCGTCATCTTTGCAGGTCTTCCTGATCGTTACGAATCCGAAGGCTACGACCGCAAGCACCTTCGTATGCCCGCGAACCAGAACCAGCTGATCCAAGAGATAGCGTCTGTTCAGAGCAACGTGATCGTCGTACTCATGAACGGTTCTCCGATTGAAATGCCTTGGATCAATCAAGCCAAATCGATTCTCGAAGCTTATCTGGGCGGACAGGCGGCAGGAGGTGCCATCGCTGATTTATTGTTCGGCGAAGTGAACCCAAGCGGAAAGTTGACCGAGACATTCCCGATGAAGCTAAGCGATACCCCTTCGTTCTTGTTCTTCCCGGGTGAAGGCAATCGGGTCGAATATCGCGAGGGAATATTCGTTGGCTATCGCTATCACGATACGAAACAAGTGAAGCCGCTGTTCCCGTTCGGTCACGGCCTAAGCTACACGACATTTGAATATTCCAATCTAGTTATCGATAACAAAGAAATCAAAGACACAGATACAGTAGACGTACATGTAACTGTGCAGAATACAGGATCGCGTGCCGGTAAAGAAATTGTTCAGCTCTATGTTCGCGATGTGCAGAGTACAGTTATGCGCCCATTCAAAGAATTGAAGGGCTTCACTAAAATTGAACTTCAACCTGGAGAAAAGAAAACCGTTGCGTTTACGCTGGACAAACGTTCCTTCGCTTACTATAACGTAGAACTTAATGATTGGCATGTGGAGTCAGGTAACTTTGAAATTTTGATCGGACGTTCGTGTGAAGATATTCTCTTAAGCGATACCATTCATGTCCAATCGACAGTTGCTTTGAAACTCAAAGTCGATCGAAATACGATGATGATCGATCTAATGAACGATCCGCAAACAGCACCAATCGCACAAGGATTGATTCAGCAGATTCAAAAGAGTATGGGGTTGATGCTGGAGGATAGTGATGCTGCGGAAAACCTGGGAGAAGGCACGGGAGCAATTTTAAATGAAATGTTAAATTATATGCCGCTGCGTATGTTGGCAATGATGAGTCAAGGCATGTTCACCGAAGAAATGCTGGATGGTCTTATTCAACAATTGAATAATCATTAGATTAGTGTACAAAGTGAAAATTAAAAAAAGATCGCTCTCACCCTTGCATTGCAAGGTGTTGGGCGATCTTTTTTTATTCAATCGATTCTTTCGATTAGACAGCACGATCTTTGTATTGTTTCGGCGTTACGCCGGCATATTTCTTGAACACTTTTGTGAAATGGCTCTGGTCATGGAAATTGAGCAGGCTGGCTGCCTGAAGCGGAGAAGCGTCGGAGAAAACTAATAGTTTCTTAGCTTCTTCGACTTTCTGTCGCTGGATATATTCAGAGACGTTCACGCCCGTTTCTTGCTTGAACAGCTTCGACAGGTAAGCCGGATGGACGCCGGCTACTTCCGCAAGCTCGGTCAGCTTGATTGGCTCATAGATTCGGTTGAAAATATAATCCTGACAGACGGCAACCGGCTTGGAACTGCGGGAAAAGCGCTCGCGGCTGACCAGTTCCGCAAAATCAATCAACACCTCTTGGCTGGCTTTTGCGACCTCGTCCACGTCATGAAGGTCCTCGATATGCTGAATCCAGAGGTCGCTGGCGGTGAAGGCAACCTCATGGTACAGGCCACCGCTGATCGCGGCCTGCATGGCGTGCGTCACGACGCAGATGGCCAAATTTTTCTCATTGCGGAGCTGGCTTTTTCGGGACAAGACGCCTGCATTCTCCCTAGGAATGAGGTCGTAATACCGAACGATCTCCTCTTTGCGTCCTTCCTTTATACATTGCATCAACATCCTCTCCGGGTTCAGATGATGATGGAAGCTCAGGCTTAACCGCTTGTCCTTCAGACGCTGTTCCAACTCGTTGTTTAACTCAGTAGGCAGGCGATATGGAACGTTACAGTCGATTACTTCTGTTAGGTCGAGCGGCTTATGGTAGAACAAATAGTACAGCAATGTTCCTGTGTGAAGCATCGATTTCTGGTAGCGTATGGGCAATTGCCGATAGTAGTCCCGCAATGAATCGAGGTAGATCCCTGATATACGGTAATCGTACAGGAAACCTTCGAGCATCTCGGCGGTCACATTCGAGCTTACTGCTGGCCCGATCACGATTGCCCCTTCTCGGCCGGACAATTCGCCGAAACGCAACCAGACGTATTGATCGAACCCGTTCCGTTTGCTGTAGCACGGGATATCGCATGGCGAATCATCTGAGAAGATGCCTGCAAGTACCGTATTGCTGTCCGGATCGAGTGGATGAGCCGGTGCACCATGCCCCGAATCGAATACAGCTTCAACTGTGTGATCAGTCTTCAACAGACGGACAGGAAGTTGTAGATTGTTGTGAAGCAGTTTACATAACCACAATTCGTCGTCTCCGATCGTTCGTTCCATAGAAACACCTCGCCTCTTTTCCATCTATTTTGCCAATCTGTTAACATGTTAAATTTATACCAATTATGCTTTGATTGTACCATAAAAGTTGCCCGGCATGCGTTATAGTCAAAAGACGAAGATTTGAGGAGACAGCGAAATAGCTGAACGGAATATTCGTCACGATAATCTTTCAAAGGAGGCGAAGCTCTATCAGATCGAATGGTTAGTGACTTTATTTCTTCATATTATGAAAACGTTTACTAACAAACTAGGGGGCTAGAATATGGACCGTGAATTAAACTACGGACCCGTGGTAACACCGTTTAGAAGGTTGACTTTCGGTATAATATTAGGTTACTCATGCATGATGATCGCGCTCATCACGCCGGCAATGCTGCTGTTAACCTTCAAAATAATCGAAATCAGCCCAAATGACTATACGTCCACCTTTGGAATCGTAGCGGGAATCGGCGCATTTTTTGCTCTGATCGGCAATCCGATTGGAGGAATGATCAGCGACCGGACGAATGTCGCCTTTGGTCGCAGACGAACCTGGATCATCCTGGGACCGCTCATAGGCTGCGCATGTTTATTGTGGATCGGTATAGCGACAGAAATTTGGCAAGTGGCTACAGCATGGGCAATTGCGCAGTTTTTCTTTAATTTCGGTATGGCAGCCTATACCGCACTCATTCCTGACCAAGTGCCAGTTGAGAAACAAGGTACCATCTCAGGCATTCTTGGACTCGTCACTCCGATTGCGGTTGTTATCGGAATGATGGCGATGACATTCATGACAGACGCACCATCGATGACGAAATGGGGTCTGCTGTCGATCGTCGGCATCATCGGACCGATTATCAGTTCATTCTTAATTAAGGAAGGGAAGCACACGGTTGAAAAAGTGAAACCGGCTCATATTCCGTTCGTCAAGAAGCTCGGTACCATCTATCCAAGTCCGAAAAAATATCCGGAATTCACCTGGGCCATTGTGTCCAAGTTTCTGCTAATGATGGGGTCAAGCGGCAGCGTCTATTTAGCGGTCATGCTTGTGAACCGCATGGGCTATTCCGAAGCCGAGGCGACGTCGGGGGTTGCCACGCTCCAAATGATTTCGCTCGTCGCGATGGCTTTGACGAGCGTGCTCGGAGGTATGCTATCCGACAAAGCCAAGAAGCAAAAACCGTTCCTTTACGGTTCTGGTGTTATCGTGCTGATCGGTGCCTTAATATTCGCGTTCATCCCGAATTACTCGGCCTTCGTCATCGCTACTGTCATTAAGGGTCTTGGAATCGGATGCTTCTCGGCAGTAGATATGGCGTTAGTTGCCCGTATATTGCCGCGAAAAGAAGACTCTGCCAAAGACTTCGGACTGATGAATGTTGCGAATTCGCTTCCGCAATCGATTGTACCAGCGATTGCCCCTCTGCTTCTTGGCATAGGCGGATGGACGTTCTTCTACATTGCACTTGCTGTTTGTCTCCTTGGCGGTATCCTTGCAACTAGGCCGCTGCCCGAAATCGGAGAGCCATACGGACCGGAGAAGCAGCAGTTGAGAGCCGAACTAGAGTCGAAAGGGATCTAATATTAGAAAAATGAAGGTGGGATTGATTCATGTCAAACCGCGAAACTGCTTTACACTACGAGCCGACCATTCAATATATCCGCAATGAACATGGACCGACGCTGGGATATTCGACCGCATCTGGGGTTCGGATCATCGAGAAGGACGGCTTATATTTCAAAAACTCAAGCAAAGACGGTGTCTTGAAGCCATACGAAGACTGGCGGCTGTCGGCTGAGGAGCGCGCCAAGGACTTGGCATCCAGACTCTCCATCGAAGAAATCGCAGGATTGATGCTGTATAGTAGCCATCAGAACGTTCCAGCAAGAAGTGGCGGGTGGTTCGGAGGATCGTACGCTGGTAAAACTTATGAAGAAAGCGGCGCCAAGCCCTGGGACTTGACGGATGAGCAGCTTGCATTCCTGGTACAGACACATCTTCGTCATTTCCTGATCATGATGGTAGAAAACGCTGAATCGTCGGCACGCTGGAACAACCGGCTGCAGGCCGTCGCGGAGGGGAGCGGCTTCGGTATTCCGGTGAACAACAGCTCCGACCCGCGTCACGGCTTCGACGCAAGTTCCGAGTTCAATGCCGGTGCAGGTTCGACGTCCCGAGTGTCATTCTGGCCGGAAACGCTCGGACTTGCGGCTACTTTCGATCCGGCGATCACCCGTCAATTCGGAGAAGTCGCATCGAAAGAATACCGCGCCCTCGGCATGGCGACTGCATTGTCGCCACAAATCGATATCGCCACCGATCCGCGCTGGCACCGTTTTAACGGCACGTTCGGAGAGGACTCGAAATTGTCAGCCGATATGGCTCGGGCTTATGTGGACGGCTTCCAGACATCCGAAGGTGAATATGGTTGGGGGAATGACAGTGTAAATGCAATGGTGAAGCATTGGCCGGGCGGGGGCTCGGGTGAAAGCGGAAGAGATGCGCATTTCGCTTGCGGCAAGTATGCCGTATATCCGGGCAACAACTTCGAGGAGCATTTGAAACCGTTCGTCGAAGGCGCTTTTCAGTTGGAAGGCAAGACAGGCCGCGCTTCGGCCGTGATGCCGTATTACACCATCTCGTACGAACAGGACAAGACGAATGGAGAGAACGTAGGCAACTCGTACAACCGTTATTTAATTACCGATTTGCTCCGAGAACAATATGGTTATGATGGTGTTGTATGCACGGATTGGGGAATTACAAACGATGAAAGCAACCGCAAAGGCTCCGTCATTTGCGGCAAGTCGTGGGGGGTCGAGCATCTTTCCGTTGCGGAACGGCATTATAAGCTGATTATGGCAGGAGTTGACCAATTCGGCGGCAATAACGATGCGGGTCCGGTGCTGGAAGCCTATCAAATGGGCGTAAAAGAGCACGGGGAAGCGTTTATGCGAGCTCGTTTCGAGAAATCGGCGGTGCGGCTGCTGCTTAACATCTTCCGTCCAGGCCTTTTCGAGAATCCTTACCTGCAGTCTGAGGAAAGCCAAAAGATCGTTGGTTGTTCAGAATTCGTAAACGCAGGCTATGAAGCGCAGTTGAGATCGATCGTTCTTTTGAAAAATAAAGGACAAGTCCTTCCGATCAAAGAGCGTAAGAAAGTCTACATTCCAAAGCGTTATTTACCAGCTGGGGAGAACTGGGTTGGCATGCCGACGCCGGAGAAATTGGATTATCCCGTCGATCTGAGCATCGTAGCCAACTACTTTGATGTGACAGATATACCAGAAGAGGCCGACTTCGGACTCGTGTTCATCAAAAATCCGAACTCAGGCATCGGATACAGCCAGAAAGATGCAGACGAAGGCGGGAATGGCTATGTGCCGATCAGCCTTCAATACCGTCCGTATACCGCCGATCTTGCCCGCGAACGCAGCATAGCAGGCGATCCAAGGGAAAGCGACGTGCTGAACCGAACGTATAAAGGCAAAACCGTTACAACACACAATGCACACGATTTGGACGCTATTCTTGAAACGAAGGAGAAGATGAAAGGCAAGCCGGTCATCGTGTCCATCATGCAGTCGAATCCAACTATCGTTGCGGAGTTTGAAGCGGCGGCCGATGCCATCATCACGAACTTTGGCGTGAAGATTCAGGCGATTATGGAAGTCCTGACAGGTTCTTTCGAACCTTCCGCTTTGCTGCCATTCCAGATGCCGGTGAACATGAAGACGGTTGAAGAACAATACGAAGACGTTCCGCACGATATGGTGTGCCATGTCGATACGGAAGGCAATGTGTATGATTTCGGCTTCGGATTGAATTGGAGCGGTGTCATCGAGGATGCCCGCACGGCGAAATACCGGAAAGTACGCTGCTAATAGCCACGGTGTTGTCATAGAGGAAAAGTTGTACCCATAAGTCTAGACGCCTCAAGTCGTTGAATGATATGATGAACAATGGGTGAATAAAATGACAAATGAAACCGTGAACAAGGAAACGTCGAACAACAGCAATGAAGAAACTGCTTCAGCAGAGAAATGGGCAGAACTGATTAACGCTGTACATCATAATGGCCTCGTTGCTTTGAGAACATACTATAATGATGTTCAAGCACAGGTGGTGAAGCACGAAGTTTACGGCCCTCTTTTTATTTTTCATGTGAAAGATGATGCGAATGACGGATATGTATGCGGATTCTTCCTACGTGAATTGGTCAATAAGTTCCAGTCGAGCGATAAGCCGGAAGAATGGATGGCATCCTTCTATGTTGACTTAATGAAGACCAAGGGTGGTAAGTTGCTGCCTAAATCTCCAGAGAACAAAGATGAAGCCAAAGCTCTTATTGATGAAGTACTCGTCCCGCAATGTATGGCGGCGGTCCAAGAAGAGTTCCAAGGGCAAGCTTTGGCCCGTTTGGAGTGGAATGAAGAGCATGGTCCAGTGTTCGAGGCTGGATTTCCAGCGATCAGCGAAGGAAATAACACCTGCGCAATTCCTGTCCATCTTTTGATGATGCATTTCCTGTTGAACCGGGATCCTTCCGAATTGATTCTTCAAGGGTTATATAAACTTCGGGAAGATCAAGGACTAGACGATTGATAAAAACGGCAGAAATGCCGTTTTTTGATTTGTTCCGTTAAAATTCCTTGTAAAGTTGGAGCTGGATGACGATAGATGTCAAACGCACTGGGTAGTCATGCTGAGTATCCATTGGTGAACATTCCTGCAGGTGAAGTTAACTTAAGGGACGATCGAATAAAGAAGACGTGGACGGTCCAGGTGAATTCTTTTTGGTTTGCACCGGTTCCTGTTACGAGAGCGTTATATAGCTCGATCATGCATAAGACAGTTGGATCTACTGACGAATCACAGGTCCCGGTCGTAGATGTCTCGTGGAATGATGCTATTCTCTTTTGTAATTTGCTTTCTCAGCACTCGGGTCTAACACAATGTTACACGATAAGTGATGATGGTGAACGTATCGAATGTAACTGGGAGGCGGATGGTTATCGTCTTCCTACAGAAGCGGAATGGCAGTATGCATGTAAAGCAGGATCGGGAGGATATCAGTACGGCGAGCTCGATGAAATAGCTTGGTATCAGGGAAACTCTGAGGGTAAGGTGCATGAGGTAGGTAAAAAGCTGCCGAATGCATGGGGTCTCTATGATATGTTAGGAAATGTGTGGGAGTGGTGTTGGGATATATACGATACGAATGTATACGGCTCCTACAGAATTTTCCGCGGTGGCAGCTGGGCGGAAGAGGCTAGAGGATGCGGGGCGACGTGCCGCCGCCGCAGTCACCCTACTTTTCGAATTGATGATCTCGGCTTTCGTCTGGCTAGGTCACAGTAGGGTAGCCACGATTCCCTATTCTTTTCCTGCTCCTGACAACACTAGTACCGTCGGATAATCAATAAACTTACCATCATGGGTTTGATATTTAAGCCCCTTGATTCCCTCTTCCATTTTCTCTGCTGTCTGCTCGTTTCCATAATTAAATTTATCTTGCTCCACGTTAGTAATAAGCCATTTTCCGCTATAATTCTCCAATGTGTACTTCTTAGTAGTTGCGGTGAACGGTTGATCTTTCAACCCTTTATTTTCAATCGTATATATATTGACTTGGTTGGACTGATTCCCTTTATATACATCCGATATGCGCACCGTTGCACTGAGTTTATCCAAGCCCGTTCCACGAATTAAAGCAAGCATACGTTCTTTATGTTTGTCATACTCCCCTTGCGACATATTCGCCAGATCATCTCGGGTGTATGTTACACTATCATAACCGAATACGATCTCATCGCTGATAGACACCCAGTATTCTTCACTTACAATTTCATTTACAGCTTCAAGATATTGTTTATACGATTTGTTAAAGTAAATAAGATCAAACTCACTCTCTTCAACTGTCTTCACATGTTCCACCAACTGCTGTTTCTCCGAACGTCCCATTGACGAATCAGAGGTACACGCCGCTAAAATGGTAATAAACAATAGAAGTAACCCACACAATAAACTTTTAAATCTCATTCCAATCCCCCTTTTTTTCCGCCCTTTAGCTTAACAAGAATAAGCAGATAGCAGAATGTCCGTGTCGGTCATATTAAACAAACACGATTTGACTAACATATTCTTCTTATTCGATGAGGTATTCTCATATTCCTTGCTGTCTAAATAACGAAACCAAACCAAATAATGTTTCAAATATTTGGTTGAAACACCATTGAAGCGGTCTATCCATTTCTTCAAGCGGCTGTGATAGCTGTTTACGTTAATGCTGCTTTTTTTTCTTTTTTTTGAAAATAGTCAGTATATTGACTTTATTAATTTCCATTGTTATCCTTTATTTAGACAATATAATGACTAAATAAAGAGGTGAGTCCGAAACTTATGGACATTCACAATGAATTATTTTTGATGCAGCAGACTTATGCCACCTTGTTCTCACTTGCCAATAAGATTCAGATTAAGGGTGATGCCTACTTAAAGAGTCTGACATCCAGGCAGTATATGGTGATGCTGGCTATTGCACATTTGCCGGAAGATGAAACTACGCTCAACAACATTGGAAGAAAATTAGGCACTACCAAACAAAGCGTCAAGCAAATCATCACGATATTGGAGAAGAAAGGGTACATTCTCATTACTCCCAGTCAGAAGGACAAACGCGCAGTCAATGTCAGTATCACAGAATCGGGAAAACAACTCATGTTGGAATCCACCGAAAATGGTATCTATTTATTGACTGATCTATTCGCGGAATTCTCATCAGAGGAACTAGAGCAGATGTGGTACCTTTTGAAGAAAATGTATCGTTTTGACGGTGAAGATCAGGATGGGTTTGAAGCTGAAGGCAATCTAGGGCCGGTTGAGAATCAAGATGAACTGCAAACAAGAGTGATGAAAGAGTTTGAAAGACGAAGAAACCAATCGAAAAATGGGGCGAGCGAAAGATGAAGAATAAATTGAATCGACTCATCTGTCTTGAAGAATATGTTCCCATCAATGGTATCAGTCAATATCTATTTCACTTAGGAACGAGCAGTGCTAATCCCGTGATGCTGTTCTTGCACGGAGGACCAGGCTCGGCAGAATCTCTATTCACAAGAGCATTTCAGGAAAAATGGGAGGAGATCTACACCGTTGTTCATTGGGACCAGCGCGGAACGGGGAAGACATTGACGAAGAATCCAGATAAGCTCCCTACGATTGATTTACTGATGCAGGATTTATTTGAAGTCATCCAATACCTGAAGAAGAGATACAACAAGCAAAAGATCGTTATACTTGGTCATTCGTGGGGAAGTGTCTTAGGTTCTGTGTTTATCAGAAAGCATCCTGATGAGGTAGCTTATTATATAGGCGCTGCGCAGGTTGTCAATATGCTGGAGAATGAGCAAGTCGGGTACAACAAAGTTAAGGAAATGATTGAACAATCCGGAGATAAAAAATCCTTTAAAAAGCTTGAGTCAATTGGTGAATATCCCGGAAATAGAATCGTATTTAACCGAGAATTTCTGAAAAAGTGCGAAAAGGTCAGACAGCTTCAAGGGAAATATAATTTGGCTATGAAAATCGATCTCGCGATATGGATAACCGTTTTCAAGAGCCCCATCTTCAAGTTTTCGGATATTATCGCATTTATGAAGATCTTCAAGGCCAATGCCAAGCTGCATGAATTTTTAGGCGATTTCAACCTCCGTACGGAACCAGCAGAATATAAAGTGCCCATCTATTACATATTGGGCGGGAACGATTGGCAGGCCCCTTATGTCATCGCGCAGCAATACTTTAAAGAGATCGAAGCCCCAAGTAAAGGGATATTCACGATTCCCGATGCCGGACATATGACCATGATGGAACAACCCGATCTGTTCTTTGATGCATTGCAGGAAATTAACAAGAGAGAAGAAATTATTCCATCCTAGTGAGATATTGAATAAGTAGCATGGTATCAAAATTGATTTTATAAGAGAAAAGTGTTTTGAAATTTAAGGCCAATGATTACTCAGCGGATTATGCATAGGAGGAAATACTTTCCTTGTGTCGAAATATGACAAGAGGAGGGGGGACATGGACAACATGAGTATTCTTGGACAGCTTTGGGAAATGACTGGACCACTAATCATCGCAACCATGAGTTGTGCAATGGCTGCGATGATTTGCGGACTAGCTATGAAATTAGTGCCAAACAGCAATGGGGCAGAAGGTATTAGAAGATCTGCTCCGTGGCTAATAGGAATTGTGTTTGTGGTAATGCTTATTGTTGAAAGTAAAGCATGGGGTTGGGTATAACGACGTTAATGACATGTCATCGCAACAATCAATACGACATTTATATCCCTATTAAATCGACGTCTGATCACTAGAACATCATAAATCCGCAAGTATATACGGAGTGAATAAGAGCCACGTCGATTGACGTGGTTTTTTGACATGCTACTCATGAACGAGCGTGTATGGAAAGCTGGAAATCGGATTGTTTCGCGCTATTGTCAAAAATTATGAATAATCAAATTTAAAATTCTAGAGTATAATGATATGTCATATGTTGTCTGTTTTACGTATAGAGATAACGATTACTGTGCAGGAAAGATGGAGGAAACGAAAAGTGGAACTTGGTATAAGCACGTTTGTCGAAACAACGCCTGATGTGGAAACGGGAGAGACGATAAGTCACGCTGAGCGATTACGTGAAGTGGTGGAGGAAATTGTACTTGCGGATCAGGTGGGATTGGATGTATATGGAGTAGGTGAACATCACCGTCATGATTACGCAGGATCATCACCAGCGGTTGTATTGGCTGCGGCAGCATCCCAGACTTCAAGGATTCGGTTGACCAGTGCAGTCATGATAATATCTTCTTCTGATCCAGTGCGTGTATTTCAGGATTTTGCTACACTTGACGGAATTTCAAATGGACGCGCAGAGATAATGGTAGGCCGTGGTTCGTTTACAGAGTCGTTTCCGCTATTCGGATGCGATCTGAAGGACTATGAAGAGTTGTTCAATGAAAAATTGGAGTTATTGTTACAGATCCAGAAGTCCGAAAAAGTAAGCTGGAGCGGAAAATTTCGACCAGCAATAGACGGTCTGGGCATTTACCCTCGTCCGGTACAGGATCCATTACCGATATGGATTGGCAGCGCAGGGAGCCCGGAGTCGGCGGTTCGCACAGGGGAACTGGGACTTCCATTTGTTCTGGCTATCATCGGAAATGTCAAGCCATTAGACTACGCATCGCAAGTGCAGCTCTACAAGAAGGCTGCGGCTCAAGCAGGCTATAATGTATCACAACTGACGATTGCGTCGCACTCCCATGGATTTGTAGCAGAGGATCAGCAGACGGCCATCGAGAAATTCTTCCCTTCCACGCATGCACGAACAAATGTGAGGGCAGTCGAGAAAGGCAAGCCTCCTTATCATCGTTCGGATTATGATGCAGCGTGCAGCTTTGAAGGTGCCTTGTACGTTGGGGACCCAGAAACAGTAGCTAACAAGATCATTCATCTTCGTAAGCATGTGGGGATTACACGATTCTTCTTGCATATGCCGCATGGCACGATGCCTCATGAGGATGTGATGCAGGCGATTAGACTATTTGGCACAGAAGTGGCGCCTCGGGTACGAGAAGAAGTAGCGCGTTGGGAAGCTGATAATCGCTGATCTTAATTGATCTGATACTGAGAATTATTCAGCAGTGTACATATAATGATGATAATTAGGGTTCAACCATAATTAGACCCTGAAGCACCGGGATTTCCCGGTGCTTTTTGATTTTTTAGTGGATTTGCGATCCCATGTATTTCGTTTTGTAATGACCCAGTGCAAGAAGCGGCCAGATGTACCGGTAGCTGTGATAGTGGATATAAAAGTTGCCTGGAAGACCGGCACCTGTCGGATAAGAGGTCTTCCAATCATTTTCGTGCAAGGATGCGATAAGTCTATGGATTCCTCGATCTATTGGTGGTGTTGTTTGCGGCTGAACAGCGATAAGGGCGTCAAGTGCCCAGGCCGTCTGAGATGGTGTGCTTTCTCCAAGCGGTACATAACGCATAAGCCGATCACTTTGACACGATTCCCCCCATCCTCCGTCTGCATTCTGTATGCTTAAGAGCCATTTAGCCCCTTTTTGCAGTACTTCATGGTTTGCCGGCAAGCCAGCAGCTCGTAAACCGGTTAATGCAGCCCACGTACCATAGAGATAACAAACGCCCCATCTTCCGTACCAAGAACCATCTTTCTCCTGATGATGAATCAACCATTTCGTTCCCCGTTTGATGAATTCATGCCGCGTATCAAGCCCGGCAAAGTTTCCGAGATACTCCAAGGCGCGACCGGTTAGATCCGCCTCCGAGGGATCTGTGGCAGCGGATTTGGCACCGTCGATGGCGAGCCAAGAGAACAAGACTTTGTTGGTGTTTTTTTCGAATGCCGGCCATCCGCCGTCATTATTTTGCATTGACAGAACCCAATTCAAGCCGCGATTCCACGATTCCCGATACGTTGGATCGATGCTCGACAAGCTATGGATAGCCCGTAAAGCTGCCGTTGAATCATCCACGTCCGGATTGATCGTATTCGACTCGGAAAACCCCCATCCACCGGGTACGGTACCCGGATTATGAATGCTCCAATCGGCGGTTTTATGCTGCTGTCTGGACAGCAGATACGAAGCAGCACGTCGAATCGACGTGTGATCACTGGAAGTCCCGGCACTCTGCATAGCGTAGGCGATTAGCGCTGTATCCCACACAGTAGAGGGGGAATTCTGAATTGTTGTTTTACCGTCAAAACGGCACTGCATGGCGGTGAGTCCATGAATGGCGTGTGTAATGATCGGATGCTGCTGATCGTATTTTAGAGCCAGCAAGGCGAAAATCATGAGAATCGTACTGCTGGCGTAGCTATAAAGAGTACCATCGGATTCGATACGCTGAAGCATAAACTGTTCCGCCTTGGTTGTGGCGGCTTCATGGATATAGCGGGGTGTGCCAATTAGTCTGCTTAAACCTGCTTGTATGTCGTCTTGCATCTCCCGATATCCTTGGGAGATAGGCTCATTAGTGTCAACACGCGGATCCAAGAGATCGGACAGATCAGGGGCATGATCTGAAGTAATCGAAAAACGCCTATCGGCCATGATGAGCACGGGAGTGAGATGAACCCTTGAGTAGCCGGAAAATTCAAAAAAGTTGATAGGAAAATAGCTAGGGAAGAGCAGTATCTCAAGGGGGATCGACGTGATCGACAAGGGCCATTTGATTTGCCCTGTAGCGGCGAGGATCGTTTTCGTCAATAAGCTGGTGACTTTTCCAAGTCCGCCTTTAGAACGTATATAACGTTTGGCTCGCTGAATCGGCTCGTCCGTCATTTTACTGTATCCGGAGTAGTGCAGGGCGTAATAAGCTTCAACTGATGCGGCTAAGTTCCCTTCCTCTTCATCAGGATACAATCTCCAGAAGCCGCCCTGCTGCTGCTCGTTTAGGATGCGGTCATGCAGTTGACGGATCAGAGCTTCGTTCTGTACGTTCAATATCCGAAAGAGAATGATGACATAAGCATCGATTATGATCCCATTTTCAAAACAAAAACGCCAAGATCCATCTTGATGCTGCTTCTGAATCAGGAGTGCTGTCAACCGCTTGATTTCCTCATCTACTGTGCTCATTACATTGCCCATTTCTGGGTACCTCCGAAGTCCGACTTTTATAGCATTATATGAGGTCGGGGAGGAGGAAATGAACTCGCGATCTAGAATCTAATGCACAAACTGATATCGGATTAGAATTAGAGGAGTGATCCAGGATGAACCAACATTTGCTGGCAAAGCCTACCCCTCAGCAATTGAAATGGCAGGATTTAGAGATGGGGATGTTTTGTCACTTTGGGATTAACACGTTTTGCGATCAGGAATGGGGAGATGGAACGGATTCTCCAGAATTGTTTCATCCAGATTCGTTGAATGCCACCCAATGGGTACGAGCCGCGAAGGAGGCTGGCTTCAAGTACTTGGTCTTAACCGCGAAGCATCACGATGGGTTTTGCCTATGGCCGACCAAAACGTCTGAATATTCCGTCAAATCAAGCCCGTGGAAAAACGGCAATGGCGACATCGTTCGCGAAGTGTCCGATGCTTGCAAAGAGGGAGGGATGTTGTTTGGGCTTTACTTGTCTCCATGGGATCGTAACGCCGCATGTTATCCTGACGAGGATGCGTACGATGATTTTTACTGTGAACAGTTGACCGAACTGCTAACTCAATACGGGCCGCTTGTAGAAGTTTGGTTTGATGGCGCTGGCTCGCAAGGCCATAAATACGACTGGCAACGCATTATCGATCTGGTCAAACAGTATCAGCCGGATGCGATGATATTCAATATGGGGGCCCCAACCATTCGTTGGGTCGGGAATGAGGACGGGCTCGCACCTTATCCGTGTTGGAATACAGCAGAGACTGCTAGGGAAAGCATGTTTACAGATGCCATGATGACTTGGTTGCCGGAGACACCAGCTTGGGTTCCCGCAGAATGTGATGTTCCCATCCGGAAGGATCACTGGTTCTGGCATCCGAATGACGAAGGCAGTCTACGCTCGTTGGACGATCTGATGGATATATACTACCGTTCAGTCGGCCATGGGGCCACGCTGCTGCTCAATGTCGCCCCAGATAATAGAGGACTGCTGCCGACCGTGGACGTAGAGCGGCTGAAAGAATTCGGCCGAGAAGTGCGCCGCCGGTTCTCCAAGCCTATTGCTGAGACATCGGGAGAAGGGGAGACGATTGTAGTCCAGTTGGAGCAAGAGACGGAAATCGATCATGCCGTGATCATGGAAGATTTGACGCATGGGGAGCGGGTGCGGGAGTACGTGCTTGAAGTATGGCAGAACGACGAATGGACCGAATTGCTCTGCGGCAGCGCTATTGGCCATAAGAAGATCGATCGTTTTGAAACAGTGAGCACAACAAAGCTCCGTCTGCGCGTTCTGAACAGTACTGATCGGCCATTGTTCCGCTCGCTCGCTATTTTTCATGTGGGAACGGTCTGATCTCGGATTTGAAATATACGAAAGTCGGGTGATCTATGATGAGAGCGAAACATCCTGAAGCGCAGTGGTTTGATGAGGCAAGATTCGGCATCTTTATCCATTGGGGACCTTACTCCCTACGTGAAATTGAGGCGTCCTGGCCACTTATGCCGTATAGCAGTCAGCATCTCGACGTGGATGTTTATGAAAGCTTAGCCGATGAATTCAATCCCTTGAACTATGATCCAAAGAGTTGGGCCAAAGCAGCCAAAGCGGCTGGAGCCAAATATGTCGTATTGACCGCCAAGCACCACGACGGCTTCTGTTTGTTTGATACGAAAACAACAGACTACAATGCTGTACAAAGAGGTCCCAAACGCGATCTAGTGTTGCCGTTTGTTGAAGCCGTGCGCAGTGAAGGTCTTAAGGTGGGGCTTTATTTTACGACAATTGACTGGCATGACCCCGACTTTGCGACTATTCCGATCTCAGCAGGTATTCAGTCTCCCAAACCGAATGTGTACGATCCCATGCGTTGGTGGGAATTTCACAAGAGATTCGTCGAGCAGTTGCGCGAGCTGTTGACCAATTACGGCAGGATCGACCTGATCTGGTTTGATGTTCCCGGCTTTGGAGCGGATCGCTGGCGGAGCAGTGAGGTCAAACAAATGATGCTCAATTTACAGCCGCATCTGATTGTGAACAACCGATTACCGGATGCTGGGGATTATGAGACGCCGGAGCAAATTGTTCCCGTACATCCTCCAGATGAATGGTGGGAGACCTGTATGACGATGAACAAGCAGTGGGCCTATCATTCGGACCCGACCTGCTACAAAAGTACGCTTACCCTGCTTAATACATTGCTAGAGGTTTCAACCAAAGGTGGTAACCTGCTGCTGAATGTCGGTCCCCGCCCAGACGGCACATGGCCTGAGGAAGCACTGGAACGTCTGGAGGCGATCGGAACATGGCTGAGACACTCGGGTGAAAGCATCTACGGATCCAAAAGAACACCCGTGCATTTTCCTCCTTGCTTCTATGGTCCAATTACAGTCAAAGACAATACAGTTTATCTGCATGTAAAGGATATCCCTCGTTTCCCGCTGGAGCTTCGCTGCATCCAAGGCAAGGTGAGGGATGTAAGACTTCTCCGGACAGGCAAGCCACTTACTTATCGAGTGGAAGAAACCTCTGGCTGGGGGGCGGACGGCGAGCAACAGGTCAGCCGGGTGTGGATCGACCTAGCACCTGAGGATTGCGATGAATGGAATACCGTTGTAGCCGTTGATTTCGAGGATAAACCAGAGTGGCCCGAGGTGAGAAAGTGAAAGTGCTTTTTTATCTGATTTACCTTACGAAACTTCATGACAATAAGGAGAGGAAAGACATTATAAGCGGCAGCGCGAATACCACGTTTAATCAGATTCGTTGGTTTCAAATCTACAATTGGCTCAAAGGACACAAAAGCGAATTAATTGAAGCTATATTGGACGTATCCATGATAGATAGGCGAATTACTGGTCGTAAGGCTTCTATATTGGAGGTATACACTATAAAATCAGAAAATCGCGCCAATTGCTCTCTTTTTGCTCAAAGTTAATGTATAAATCCAATATAGCAGCTGATTGAGCTAAAAGTTAGGTTCTATCCTGTACAATATCCAGTATAGGTGCGTGGCACTTTCGGTAGAGCCCCATTAAGAGAATAAAGCTCTGCATTGTTATATTTCTCGCGTATCTCGAGGAGATGCAGTTGAACGATAGCAGACGATTCGTATCGCAAGACTCATATCGGGTGGATGACTTTACTATCATCAAAGCCGTGATGCCCATTCCATATGGAAGTTCATTTGAAGTTTGATATAATAAGGGTTATTAAATATGAAAGTGAATGAGCTTGTGGAAGCGGGTTCACGTTCTTCAAGAGATTGGAGTCATACAATGAGATATCGCAATTTAGAGCAATGCATTAACGATTTAGAAAAGCACGGGCATCTGGTTCGCGTACATGAAGAAGTTGACCCTAATCTGGAAATGGCAGCTATACATCTGAAAGTATATGAGGCTGGCGGTCCAGCATTGTTATTTGAAAATGTGAAAGGTTCGAAGTATCGCGCGGTATCCAACCTCTTCGGAACGATGGAGCGCAGCAAGTTTATATTCCGGGATACGTTTGAACGGACACAGGACGTCATCGGTCTTCGCAACGATCCGGTCAAAGCGCTTAAGAATCCATTTAAATATATCGGAACGGGGTTAGCAGCTAGAAAGGCTCTGCCTCTCAAACAACCGGGCGGTCTTCCAGCAGGATTCCAGGAGATCCAGATCTCTGACCTTCCGCTAATTAAACACTGGAAAGAGGATGGAGGAGCATTTGTCACCTTGCCTCAAGTGTATTCGGAAGATCCGGAGAAGCCGGGAATTATGAATTCTAATCTGGGAATGTACCGTGTACAGCTGAGCGGCAACGAATATGAGATGAACCGAGAAGTCGGGATTCACTACCAGATCCATCGGGGGATTGGCGTTCACCAAGCCAAAGCTAATAAGCTGGGACAACCTCTTAAGGTGAGCTGCTTTATTGGCGGGCCTCCTGCACATACGTTATCAGCGATAATGCCATTGCCTGAAGGTATGAGTGAGCTGACTTTTGCGGGATTGCTATCAGGGCGCCATTTCCGATACAGCTATGTGGATGGATATTGTATTAGTCATGATGCGGACTTCGTGATCACTGGAGAAATACACCCTGGTGAGACGAAGCCGGAAGGACCGTTTGGCGATCATTTGGGCTATTACAGTCTGGTTCATCCTTTCCCTGTGATGAGGGTGCATAAGGTGTATGCCAAGCAACAATCCGTCTTTCCGTTTACCGTCGTTGGTCGGCCGCCGCAAGAGGATACTTCCTTCGGTGAATTAATACATGAGCTGACAGGGGGAGCGATCCAGCAAGAGATCCCTGGGGTAAAAGAAGTTCATGCGGTCGATGCCGCGGGTGTGCATCCATTGCTGTTTGCCATCGGAAGCGAACGGTATACGCCATATCAGCAGGTAAAGCAGCCAGCGGAGCTTCTGACGATAGCCAACCGGATATTGGGAACAGGTCAATTGAGTCTCGCGAAGTACTTATTCATCGCGGCTGAAGAGAAGCAATCGATAAGTACGCATCATATTGAGGATTTCTTAGCCTATATTTTAGAGCGGATTGATCTTCAGCGAGACATTCATTTTCAGACGAATACGACGATTGACACCCTTGATTATTCAGGGACAGGCTTGAACACGGGGAGCAAGGTCATATTCGCAGCAGTAGGAGATCCGCAAAGAGAACTGTGCCGTGAGGTTCCAGACCAATTGAAGGGGATTCAAGGGTTTGAACATGTTAGTATGATCATGCCGGGTATTGTTGCGATGCAAGGACCTGCATTCACGACTTACGCGGATGCGAAGCAGGAAATTTACGATCTCTGTGGTGCGATTCGTGAAAAGGGTTCGCTCAGCTCATGTCCGATGATCATCTTATGTGATGATAGCGACTTTATGAGTGCGAAGATTGACAATTTCCTGTGGGCTGCATTTACACGGAGCAATCCTTCCCATGATATATACGGCGTGAACAGCCGCAATGAGCACAAGCATTGGGGCTGCGATAATGTCATTATAGACGCTCGTACGAAACCGCATCAGGCGCCGCCATTAATTCCAGATCCAACGGTTGAACAGAACATCAAACGATTATTTGTTAAAGGTGCCAGCCTAGGTCAAATTCCAGTCTCATAATTAGCGAGTCAGGGATTCGTTCTGCACGGATCTTGGCTACGGTGTACAAACAAAAAGCATGCCAGAGTTGGCATGCTTTTTTGCTGCAGGTGGACGCTTTTATGATATATGTTAGTTCGATGGTTTTCCAGCATTTTTAGGAACCATGAGTAGGATCGAGAGGATCGCAAGAATGCCGAAGATGACGTTGACGATAATTCCGGCGGTTGCTGCTGACTCTACACTGCCGAAGGAATTAATCGTACCATAAACTGTGGCTGAGATCGCAACACCAAAGGATGAGCCGAGTGAGCTCGCCATCTTGTATACTCCTGCTGCTTCCCCGATCTTATCGGAAGGAGCATTGGCGACAGAGGTATCTGTAGATGGAGTCGCATAGATGCCTAGACCAAGGCCAAATAAGGCAAACCCAATGAACACCATGACGTTATAGGCCGTGTCCGGCAAAAATGTAAGTCCCATGAGTGCGATACCAACAGTTGTGATAACGGCCCCCCAGATCATGGGCAGCTTCGCGCCAGCCTTTTGCAGCATCTTCTCCCCAACGCGAATCATCGTCAAGACGGCTATGACATAACCGATGGACAACATCCCCGATTGGAAAGCTGTGAACCCGCGGCCAACTTGAACATAAATATTTGCCACGACAAGTGTTCCCGCTACTGCATTTAACAAAAAGTTGGAATACGTCGCACCCGCGTACGGTTTGTTTCTGAACAATGAAAAATCGATAAGCGCTACATCTTTCTTGGATTCCACTTTGATGAAGAGGATGAAGCCAACGATGGCGACGACTGCGCATCCTAATGTAAGCGGGCTTGTCCAGCCCCAATCTAATCCGCGAGTAATGAAGAGGTTTAATGGCAGCATGGTAATAACGAATATGACCAAACCCGTATAATCGAATTGAATAGGGCCTTTTGATTGCACCTTGCTCTCCGGAGTGTCTTTAAGCAGGATCATGCCAAGGATTGTAATCAGTATCGATAAGACATATATCCATCTCCAGCCTATGTATGTGGCAATGGCACCACCGACAAGCGAACATATTCCTGATCCGCCCCAAGAACCGATGGACCAATAACTGAGAGCACGCTGACGATCTGGACCTTTACAATAAGCCTTGATAAGCGCGATCGTAGCGGGCATGATGCACGCTGCTGATAGACCTTGAATGATTCGGCCGATAATAAGCAACCCGGCGCCTTGCGCCAATACAAGCATCAAGGAACCAATAATGCTTAGTATGAACCCGATATAGGTTATTTTTTTGCGTCCAATCTTATCCGCGAGTCCTCCCGCAGCAACAATGAACATCCCCGAGAACAGCGAAGTTAAGCTGATTGCCGTATTCAACCTTCCTAAGGATATTCCTATATCCGATTGAACAGCTGGAACGATGTTAACCATGGCTTGTGCAAAGAGCCAAAAGGTAAGCACACCACATACAATTCCCGCTATCATCTTGTTTGTGCCTATATAGGCTGATTCCATGATAGACTGACCTCCTTGATTTTCACCCTATATAAGACGAACAAAGCTATTGCTAGCTATTAGTTTTACTACTTGATTATAGATAAACTCTGAAAACAATGCAGGGTCCTTATTATTCCATTTTCATAACGTATTCTATACCCAAGAGTTTGAACTCCTATCCAAGGCTTTTTGCGGAGATTGAAATGAAATAGGTATGAGCAGCATATTAAATCTGATTGTGGGAAATCTATCCTTAATTAGGGGGATTCATATTGGAAATCGCTATTCGAACGATCGCTTCTTTTGCGTTCTTATTAATTCTGACTCGATTCCTTGGAAAAAAGCAGATCAGCCACATCACATTATTCAATTACATAACCGGTATAACATTTGGCTCGATCGCAGCCTCAACCGCAGTAGATACACAGATTTCCGCTAAAAATGGATTGATCAGCATGGTTCTATGGACCATCCTTACCGTAATCGTGGGGAAACTTTCGTTAATATCCCCGAAAATCCGAGTCCTGCTTGACGGTGAGCCGACCATTATCATTAAGAAGGGAAAGATACTTGAAGAAGCGATGGCGTCCATGCATTTAAATATGGATGATTTAAGCATGCTGCTTCGCGAGAAAGACATCTTTTCCATCAAAGAGGTCGATTATGCCATTCTTGAACCGCACGGCAGGCTGAGCGTATTAAAAAAAGTTGAAAATGAACATGTAACTAAAAAAGACATGAAGCTTTCTGTCAATCCTCGTGTATATATGCCAACAGAAGTTATTGTGGATGGTGAAGTGGTTACGAAAAATCTGAAAGACTTAAATCTCAGTGTGGAATGGCTGGAGAGAGAATTGCGAAATGCAGGGAGCTCGCTTATTCAGTTGAATACGATCTTCTATGCTGAATTGCAAAGTGATGGCACACTTCACGTTGATAAAAGAAAAGATAAGGTGAAATAAACCATGAAAAAGAGCAAGCTTATCTCAAGGATAAGAATTGCTCTTTTTTCGTTCTATATCTACCAGACAGGTCTGATCCTTGATGTTAATTTGCCTTCATTTGCTTCAGAAATGAATGTTGTTAAATCCGCCTTAAGCATTTGCATTCGCTCAGCACCTATAATTTCAATCCAGCGCTGTTCGATCTCGGCCGTTATCTCCTCTTTTGCTTTCATGACTAACCATCCGCGTTCGGTCAGAACAATAGTCTTCCCTCTCTTATCCGTAGGATGAGACTTGCGTGTTACATAGCCGCTTTCCTCAAGATAATCCACCATTTTACTCACAGCTTGCTTGGTAATTCCTAGATGCTCAGCTAGTTCAATACCTGTTGCTCCATTCGGAATGAGATGTCTAAACATAAAACCATGCGCAGGTCTAATATCACCGAATCCTAACTCACTTAATCTGTCATGCAGCTCATAAATCAATGTGCTATAAGATAATGACAAGAGTGATGTAAGATCCGATTTATTCATTACTTGATCTTCATGATTCATGGTTTAAACCTCCCCGTATAAAGTCAATTAAGTTGACTATATTTACGACTCATTGTACACTATAGAATATGGTCAATCAAATTGACTATATTTTTCGCTTTGCATGAAATGGGAGGAAGAGAATGACAACAGTTTTATTTGTAAAAGCAAACAATCGCCCAGCAGATCAGGCGGTTAGTGTGAGATTATATGAGGCTTTCTTGGCAAGCTACAAAGAATCGCATCCCAATGATACAGTGGTAGAGCTTGATTTATATAATGAAGAATTGCCATATGTAGGCGCAGAACTGATCAACGGTACATTTAAGGCTGGTAAAGGATTTGATTTAACAGCAGAAGAAGCACAAGCGGTAGCGGTTGCTGATAAATATCTGGATCAATTCCTTGCGGCTGATAAAGTGGTATTTGGTTTCCCGTTATGGAACTTAACGATCCCAGCTGTACTGCACACTTATATTGATTACCTAAACCGTGCGGGCAAGACCTTTAAATATACGCCAGAAGGCCCAGTAGGACTAATTGGTGATAAGAAGATCGCATTATTAAACGCAAGCGGCGGTGTTTATTCTGAAGGGCCGGCAGCTGCAATCGAAATGGCTGTTAAATATGTAGCGAGTATGATGGGCTTCTTCGGCGTAAGAGATATGGAGAAAGTCGTCATTGAGGGACACAATCAATTCCCGGATCGAGCAGAAGAAATTATTGCAGCAGGGCTTGAAGAGGCTGTTAAAGTAGCAAGTTCGTTCTAATTAGCTAAACACTAGACGTTCTATAAAGCAGTGCCAACACTTTTATAGCGGGGGTACTGCTTTTTTATTAAACATATTATTATGGATAGAAGGTAGGATTTCATTTCAATGGAACGTTTATGGACCAAAAACTACATCATGCTGACCGTTACAGCATTATTACTATTTGGCGGATTTTATTTACTCATGCCAACACTGCCTATGTTTATTGAACAATTAGGTGGGAGTGAATCTCAAGTTGGATTTATTATAGGGGTGTTTACGATCTCAGCGGTAATCTTTCGACCTATTATTGGAGGATTGATGGATCGGTATGGTCGACGGGTATTTATTATAAGTGGACTCCTGTTTTTTGCTGTTACAATGTATTTTTATGATTGGGTAACAGGCATTATATTTTTAGTGGTATTACGTATCTTCCATGGAGTCAGCTGGGCAATTGCTACAACTTCGATCGGAACGGCTGTAACGGATGTTATTCCACCATCTCGTCGCGGAGAAGGAATGGGATGGTACGGACTTGCCATGACCTTAGGCATGGCTCTGGGACCAATGATAGGTCTTTGGGTAGCACAATCATTTTCATTTCATAATCTATTTCTACTTTGCACAGTATTAGCAGTTCTTGCATTTATTCTTGCGCTTGGCACCAAAGTACCGGTAGTTAAGATGACATCCCAAAAACCAATATCATTTTTTGATCGATCATTTCTACCAATCGCTACAGTTACGTTTTTCCTATCTCTTACTTTTGGCGGCATTACAACCTTTTTACCGCTGTTTGCGACTAAAATTCAGGTTAATGCGGGTGCCTTTTTCTTAGTTTATGCTGTCACACTTACCGTAGTTAGACCTATTGCAGGGAAGATATCCGATAAACATGGAGAAGGGGTCATTATTGTTCCCGCGCTTATCATATTGATAGCCTCACTATTAGTCCTAGCCATGACAAATGGGCCTGTAGGAATCGTCATTACCGCTATTTTGTACGGAATTGGATTTGGATCCGCGCAGCCTGCTCTTCAAGTAGCCATTATCCGACTAGCTCCACCAGAGAAAAGAGGTATAGCGAACGCTACGTTCTTTACTGCCTTTGATCTAGGGATTGGGGTTGGAGCTATGATTCTAGGATTTGTGTTACAGCTCATGGGATATGAAATGCTGTTTATGACTTGTGCAATATCTGGGCTTATTAGTGTGTTGATTTTTATGTTGTTTGTAAAAAAGACACTAAAATAGCGCCATACAAAGAAGCTGCCTTTATAACCATAAGGGCAGCTTCTTGTGTTCTTATGCAGCTTGGCTACAAATTGGCGCCCGAAGTTGCGAACGGGCATTGCGGCGTATTAGGCTTCTCCTCTGAAGAAGTCTGATAAGGGCACGGTTGAGTCTGATAGTTCGGGCTGACCGCAAACTCTTGGAATCGCTTATGCCAGATCGGCGTAGCCGATGGGGATAGGGGAGGAATGAGCCAAGACCATCTGGCATTCACTTCTCTCCCTTGTTCGTGTTCTTGTTCTTCGAACTTCATAAACTGCTCAGCTGCCGAATGATGATCCACGATGCTTACGTTATGCTTGCGAAACGATTCATAAACAGCTTCATTAAGCTCAAGCATGGCGCGATCCTTCCAGAAGGTAGACTTCTTGAGAGTATCCAAGCCTAACTCTCGAGCGATAGCAGGCAATGCATTGTAGCGATGCTCGTCGGCAAGATTTCTCGAAGCGATCTCCGTTACCATATACCAGCCATTAAACGGTGCTGCTGTGTATCGCAGACCGCCGATCTCAAGCAGCATGTCTGAGATGATCGGAACACCGTACCACTTTAGCTTCAATTCATCAAATGATTCTATGCGCGGATGCGAGATAGGAACTTCTAATACCAGCTCTTTAGGGATCGAGAACCACTTGGGTTCCCGTTGATCGATCTGTACGACGAGCGGCAATATATCGAAGGAAGTTCCTTCTCCTTGCCAGCCCAGCTCCTGACACTGCTTCGTAAATAAGACGGAAGCGGGATCACCGATGATGCCATGTTCCGTTTCATACCCTGCATATCGGATTAATTGATGGTTCCAGATCCTGATCCGATGATGATCGGTTTCGGGCGCGAATATGGTGATCGTTGGTCGGATTCTTCCTTGATTCGTTGCATATTCGATATGTTGAAAGAGAGCTTCTACGATTGATTCTTCGGTATTCAGCTCTCTTGCATCTAACAACTTGAGTGTCTTCCAGAATAAGCGTCCGATACATCGACTGTTGTTGCGCCATGCCAGCTTGGCTCCGTATTCTAACTCTTCATGAGTATGTGTATACGTTCCTGTCGTCAGGATGTCATTCGTCACTTGTTCGATGCGTCTCTCCATCTCTGCAATGCTCTTCCCAAGTTCATTGTAACATGTATGGATAAATGCCTTTGCTTCGTCTATTAAGAGTTCATGCTGCAACTTCTTAACCCTTCCTTCATAACCCCTTGGCACTGGGGTGAATTCATTAGTAGATATTATGGGATAGAGATATGTCCATTATAAATGAAATTCGTTCTTATGCGGAGGGTATTATGTGAAGGAATCGGTACGATCAGAGTCGGTATGATCAGCCTGTACCAGATATCCAGACCCACTGTAGATAGGGGGCGAAGCTAGAACCGTTCCATTTCAAGATATTCATGAAATAGCCCAATCCGTCAGCATTATATCGACCCGTAATCCGCTGCAGCGCCATCAATTCATACTTCCTATCACGCTCCAAATCTATCGGATAGACCCCGCTTAACGGATTCACGTCCCCCTGGATAGGCTCCTTCAGCTTGCCGTTGCTGTCATAGATCTCGGATAAGTATTGCTGCCCCTTATATGTCAGATCGATGATATACGTGGATTGAGGATTCAGACTTGTGGCGTTAACTTTGAAACCATCCATAAAATTAACGGCATATTGGTGTGCTTGATTGTAAGCTTCATAATCAAACAACTGTTGGAGCTGATTGTTCATATATGAAAATATATAGCTGTAAGTAGTTGCACCAGATCCCCCCGAATCGATAACGATAAGAATATCGTCCACACCGTTACCTGTAAAGTCGACCAATTGTACGGTGGGATTGTAGCCGGAATTCTGCTTCAGCGGATATGCATGAGTTACCCTCGTTCTCCCGTCCTGAATGTGTAACGTAATATGCTGAATAAATGGGCTGCCAGGCTCGTGATCCCCAACCAGATATACGAGATCCGGAATACGGTCTCCATTCACATCTCCCAGCTTCTGATCTACCACGTGCATCATACGCACTCACCACTCTCCTTGAATCATGATGATTTAGTTTATGTACCATAACTGGGCGAAGTGTGAGCCTAATGGAATAAAATCAGAAGCTTGATATTAGCCGAAATTTTATTCCAAAACAATCTTTCTTTTATGAAATATTACTATATAATGTAAGTGATTGCATATTGTAGCAATACTTGTCGCATAAGGGGGCGACTTTCATTTGCTAACGATTGTTCATGTATGCGATTACATGTTGAGCGTCGATGTCTGGCATATGACTCCATAGGCAATAATCGCAGTACTATCATCGATTCAGTCTCAATTAATCTAGTGAGGAGGTATATGAGGATGAAGAGAAGCAGTTGGTTATTGGCAGCTATGTTGTTGCTCAGTGTACTGGCAAGCGCATGCGGCGGGGGAACGGATGCTGGTCCTACGAAGGATAATGACAAGCAGCAAGATAAAGTTGAGGTCAAGTCAGACCCTGGGAAGGATAAGGAGCCAGTAAAACTAGTGATGTATAGCTGGAGACCGGAAGACAAGGAAGGTTATCAAGCGATCATCGAGGAATTCAAGAAAGAGAACAGCTATATTGACGTAGAATTCAAACCGTTTAAGTCCACCGAGTATAATACCATCTTGAACAATACCTTGCAGTCCGGTACAGGAGTGGATATTCTCCAGCTCCGTCCTTATGATGGCGCGACTGCGCTGGCAGACGCAGGCTACTTAACACCTCTCGATAATCTGAAAGGTCTGGACCAGATTGCAGACTCCTATCTAAATGCAGCTAAGGGCAGTGACAAGAAGGTATACGGTGTCCCGTTCATGCTGAATAATGCAGTCATCTTCTATAATAAAGGGCTATTCGCCGATAAAGGGATCGCAGTCCCTGAGACATATGAAGAATTCATCGCAGCATGTGAGCAGTTGAAGGCTGCAGGTATTACTCCGATCGCCCAATCCGGCAAAGCTCCGTATTTACTCTCTATGACACATGCTGTTATCGGCGAAAGCGCCTATGGCGGCAATACCTTTGTAGACGCTGTCCTTTCCGGCAAGACCAACTTTAAAGATCCGTTGTTTATTGAATCATTGAACCGGATGAAGCAGCTTGAAGCTTACTTCCCGAAAGACTTTATCGCCATCGACGATAAGGATGCGCAGACGATGTTCTATAACAAGGAAGCGGCTATGTATATTAACGGGAGCCACCGCCTTGCGACGTTCGAATCGAATCAGCTGGACTTCGAGGTAGACTTCTTCAGCGGATTCGCAGCCAAGAAGGGGGAGTCGCCTAACATCATAACTTGGGTGGACGGTTCCTATGCGGTAGCGAAGAATTCGAAGCATCAGGAAGAGGCGATGAAATTCATCGAGTTTATCGCATCCCCAGCGTTTGGATCGAAATTCAGTGCGGAGTTAAGCCGTGTCAGCCCGATAACTGGCGTTGAGCCTGTTCATCCGCTCTTGAAGCGCATGAACGAGATCAGCGGCAAGCACGCGACGCCGTATCTGATGCTGACGAACTTTAGCCACGGCACGCCGACAAGCAAGGTAACGCTTGAGGATTCCTTGCAAGGGATGTATCTGGGGCAGTTGACGCCGGAGCAAGTGGCGGATGCGGTGCAAGCTTCAGTAGACAAATGGTTTAAACCTTAGCATAAATACTCAGCTGCAGAGTGGAGGAGTTACGTGATGACGTATGCATTTGATGCGCTAATTGAACAATGGATCAATGAAGGAAGCGTACCTGGAGCTGTTCTAGCCATACAAGTTCACAATCGATTTCAGTTCTTGAAGGCATATGGAAGCTATTCAGACAATGAATCGATGCGGGAAGTTCAGCTGGATACCTTGTTTGACCTTGCTTCATTGACGAAGGTCGTAGCGACGCTGCCGACGGTTCTGTCGCTTGCTTCGGATGGAACGATCCAGCTGGATGACCCGATCAGCATGCACATCAAGGAATTCCCTCATCAGGGGGTACGGGTTCGGCATCTGCTGCAGCATACATCCGGGCTGCCTGCGGATCTGCCCTTCCAGCCGCGTCCAACGAGCGACAGGCAGGTGATGCTGGATATTATGCGCACCTCGTTAGAAGCCGATATAGGCAGTCGGGTAAAGTACAGCGATCTAGGCTTCATTCTGCTGGGTGAGCTTGTGAAGCGCACAACGGGCAGACCGCTGGATCAGCTTGCCAAGGAGCGTTTGTTCGAGCCGCTTGGTATGGCGGATACGTTATTTAATCCAGTGAATGCAGGATTAAGAGAGCGGACCGCCGCTACCGAATACGTGGACGGCGCTTATATCGTAGGTGAGGTTCATGACGAGAAGAGCTATCATCTCGGAGGCGTATCTGGCAGCGCAGGATTATTTTCTACTGCATCCGATCTCTTGAAATATATGCAGCTCTGGCACAACACTGCGGCTGGATTAGCTCCAGCCATTTCCCGAGAGATGCTTGAACTATGCTTCGATCAGCCGTATCAAGGCAGAGCGCTCGGCTGGGAGATTCGAGAGAGCGATGATCCTGAATATGAATATGTACCGTCAAGCTGCGGTTTAACTTGGCCGCAGGGAAGCTTCGGCCATACCGGATTCACTGGAACGAGCATATGGGCAGACCCAAAGCATCATCTGACGGTCATTTGGCTGACAAATGGCGTACATCTTGGAAGAAGCAATCCGGTTCGTCTGCTGCGGAGAAAGCTGCATGATCAGATTCGATCGGACTTGATTCATGAAATGGAGGAAGGCTGAATTGAATGACAAGCTGCAAGCTGCCGCAACTGACGCTGTCCCTAAACAACGGCGTCGGTTCAGCAGGCACTTCGTGCATCTATTCCTGCTTCCGGCGCTCTTATTCTACGTTGGATTCATGGTTTATCCGATTGCATCCGCGCTGCTGAACAGTTTTTTCTCCTGGAGAGGGCTGACGCGTGGTGACTTTATCGGCTTTGATAACTTTATCCGTCTATTTACGGAGGAACCCTACAAGGATACATTCAGCAACGCGCTGCAGCATAACGTCATCTTCTTCGTCGTTGCTGTGTTTTCCAAGCTGGTTATCGCATATGCACTTGCACTTATTATCAATAGCAGATTGAAGGGCAAGGAATGGTTCAAGACGATCTTCTTCCTTCCTAAGCTGCTGTCGGTCATCGTGGTCGGATATCTGTTCAGCTTAATCCTGAATCCATCCTATGGCGCGCTAAATACCTTCCTGAAGGCAATCGGTCTCGCGGAACTCGCGAAGCCGTGGCTCGGGGACCCGAAGACAGCTCTCTTGACGATCATATTTATTAACAGCTGGTATGGATTCGGCTTCGCGATGCTCATCTTTCTCGTTGGTTTGCAATCCATATCGTCGGAAATCTATGATGCTGCGAAGATCGACAGAGCTTCGGGCTGGACGCTGCTGTTCCGCATTACGATTCCGCTTTCGATGCCTTCCATCATGATTATGACGATCCTGACGTTTATCTCTTCCTTTGAGTCGTTTGAAATGATCTATGCGATGCAGGGGACGTCTGGAGGACCGTATTACTCCACCGATGTGCTGGCGCTCTTCTTCTATCGATTAATGTTCGGCTCGGTCGGCGGCGGAGATTCGATCGGACTCGGATCCGCGCTTGCTGTCGTGCTGCTGCTGATTATTTCAACAGCAACTGCGATATCGATGTTCTT
Organism: Paenibacillus marinisediminis; assembly: GCF_054343325.1. NCBI lineage: Bacteria > Bacillati > Bacillota > Bacilli > Caryophanales > Paenibacillaceae > Paenibacillus > Paenibacillus marinisediminis. Next base: position 256,857 of record NZ_JBTGUH010000001.1, on the reverse strand, counting down.
CTTCCGACGCAAGGAAGTGGACTACTAAACCAATCTGGATCACTGAAATATTCAATGGAGGATGTGTATGAAGAACCGGCTTCAACAGCTGTTAAAATACGTAGTATTGGCATTCTTCACGTTCATCTCTTTGTATCCGATCTCGTTAATGATACTGTCTTCCTTCAAGACGAAGAAGGAGATTATGACGTCACCGCTCGGCTTGCCGAAGCAGTTCAACCTCAACAACTTTATTGATGTGTGGGAGAAGGTGCACTTTGAAGAGTATTTTATAAATAGTTTAATCGTGAGTGTATCATCGGTCTTGATCATCCTGCTTGTGTCATCTTTAGCTGCATTCTATCTGGCCCGTTATTCTTTTCGCTGGAATGGCGCAGTCCTATTCTTCTTTATGCTTGGACTGATGCTGCCTATGAAACTCGCGATCTCGCCGTTGTATATGCAGTTGATGAAGCTGAACCTGCTGGATACGCTGGCCGGGCTCGTTATCGTGTATGTAGCGGGACACATCTCCTTTGCGGTATTCTTATTCTACGGCTTCTTCGGAACTGTACCGAAGGATTTGGATCAGAGCGCACGCATCGACGGCTGCAACGACTTTCAGGTGTACTACCGAATTATGCTTCCGCTCATGCGCCCTGCGATGGCGACGGTAGCGATCACGAACCTGATCGGAGTGTGGAATGACTTTTTCTACCCGTTGATCTTTATTAAGACGACGGAGAAAGGTACAATTCCATTAGGAATGCTGAATTTGTTCGGCGAATATGACACCCAGTGGAATCTGTTATTTTCGGGGCTTACCTTATCGTCATTGCCGATGATCATTGCGTTCCTGTTCGCATCTAGACAATTTATTGAAGGATTGACGGCGGGAGCGGTGAAGACATGAAGCGATGGATTACGTTTGATCTGGATGGGACATTGATGCAGAATCCGTTCGGGGCGTGGATATTTCCGGAGATTGAGCAGGTCTTAGCCACCGAGTACAAACAAGCCTGCGATTCGCGAAACAGGCTCTACGGAGTGCATTACCGCCTTCTGCAAGATCAGCAGCTAATAGCGGCGTACGATTGGGATGCCATCGTGAAGCAAGTGACGGAGGAACTGGGGCTTACAGCCGCGATCAATGTGGAGGAGCTGGTCGTGAAGCATGCGACCGTTCCGAAGATTCATTTGCTGGAAGATACGATAGTGCCTGTATTAAGCCAGCTGAAGGCTGATGGGTATTCCCTTGCTGCTGTGACCAACGGATTCTACAAGTATCAGTATCCGGTGATGAAAGTGCTGGGTCTAGCTGATCTCATGGATGCGATCATCACGCCCGAGATGGCCGGATGCGCTAAGCCGGATTGTCGGATGGTAGATTCATTGCGGGAAGACAGTGTCATCGTCGCTCATGTGGGTGACCGACTCGATCAAGATGTTGTGTTCGCAAATCAGTTGGGCGCAGCTTCGATTCTCGTTCATCATCAACTTCCGAATGAGATGTTGGAGCTGTCACCATGTCAGCGTGCAGAGAGCAAAGATGTGGATGAGCTTCTGGAGAAGATTGCGATGAGAGAAGCTCCGCCTCATGTCCAGGCAACGGTTACAGATGCTTATAAGCCCAAGTATGTTATACAGAGTATCGGAGAGCTTCTGACTATCGACCAACTTTAATATCATAGCAGAGACGTATGTACAGGTTGCTGATCCATATGATGATCGGCAACCTTTTTGCTTTTGTGTTGATTGATCAAGTCTCCGTCATAATCCCGCCATTGACATGCAGAACCTGACCTGTGACGAAGGAGGAGTCGTCCGAAGCTAAGTATATATAAGTGGGGGCCAGCTCAAATGGCTGCCCTGCGCGTTTCATAGGCGTTTCTAAACCGAATGTCTTCACATATTCGGCTGAATAGCTTGAGACGATGAGCGGTGTCCATATCGGCCCGGGCGCAACCGCATTAACGCGTATTCCACGGCTTATTAATTGAAGCGACAGGGAGCGGGTAAAGGAGACAATGGCTCCTTTCGTTGAGGAATAATCGACCAGAAGCGGAGCCCCTGCATAAGCGGTAACAGAAGCTGTACTAATAATAGTGCTGCCAGGCTTGAGATGAGGAAGGGCAGCCTTCGTCATATAGAATAAAGGGTAGATGTTCGTGCGATACGTATCTTCCAGTTGTTCATTCGTAATGTCCATGATGCTATCCTGTGGGAATTGAACACCTTGATTCAGCACCAAGATATCAATTTTCCCATAATGCTCTAGCGTTGCTTGTACGGACTTGCCTGAAAAGTCTGGGTCACGCAGATCGCCTTCGATCAGCAGGCAACGGCGACCGTACTGCTCTACCATCTGCTTCGTCGCTTCTGCATCCTGCCGCTCGTACAGATAAACAATGGCTACATCCGCACCCTCCTTTGCGAATCCAATCGCGACAGCGCGGCCTATTCCGCTGTCTCCTCCTGTGATGATGGCTACCTTGTCCAGCAGCTTGCCGCTTCCTTTGTAATTAGGATTATCGGATATCGGCAGTGGAACCATCATATATTCAAGACCCGGCTGTACGTCCTGATGCTGTGGCGGGAAGGTTATTGGCACCTGTTTGCACTGAGTTTCCACACTGTAGTATGGGTATTTCGGAATCATGAAGCGATCCTCCATTGTCGTAGTTTAATACAGGTTATTCACCTAGTTATCTAAAGGTGTTGGAAAGCGATCCTATTGTTACATGGACTTGTCGATCCCTAAAAATATTTGATATTAGTAACGAGATAAAAGAGGGTTATGACAAAATGTGACGAAGTAATAATAGTTCTTAGTACCTATTACATCTAGGATTGAAGGGAGTTTACAGGAGTGCAGGACAACAATAGAACTGCAACCAAGCAATCAAATCATTCAAGGCCCGTTCAAGGTAATCGAGCGGTGAATGGTCAAGCAAGGTCTGCTGGCAACCAAGGAAATAGGACGACAGGCAGCCATTTAAAGGGGTCAATGAATCAACAGACATCAGCTCGTCAGCCAGCCCAAGCGCAAAAGGCTCCAACTAAGAAGCAACCAATTGACAGGTTGGGGCAAGCAGTGGTTTCGCTCATATTCGGCATATTCGGGATACTTTTATTCTTCCTAGCGTTTATTAAAATGGAGTTTGATTCTACATATCTTTACACGATATCACCAGGTACAATGATGACAATAATCATTGATTATATCCTTAGTGTAACCGGGTTTATCTTGGGTATTCGAGCAAGACGGTCTATCAAGGGAAGAGGTATGGCCATTGCAGGTATTACATTAACGGCGTTGCCAGTTGTGTTAATGACTCTATTGTTTTTAGCAACTTTAGCGGTGAGCTTTATTAACATGAATACATAGAACGATTGCAATTTATTAAACTAGAAGTGGGGATGGCAGGAAAATACCTCTGATTAATGCGGACACAGAATCCTTTATTTTGAGCTAGAAGCGCGTTATGGCCATACTTCCGGACCGTAGATCCGCTATTTGAACAGAATTAGCAGAAAAGTGTTCGTATTGGAGCGAATAAGGTCTCCTGTGTCCGCAAAACTTCAAAATACTGCAAAATTTCAAGAATAGCGGCTCCTGTGTCCATTTCAGAGGACCGGTGCCGTCCGTCTCGATATGCATAGAAAACAAGAAGCCTGAGGAAAAGGAGATCCACCTTATCCTCAGGCTTCATTTTTCTTTAATGCTAAGGAGTGGAGCACTGCGATGCTCCGCCACTTATTCCAAATGGTTTGATGTGTCATGGACGAATATACAACCTATTTTTCCTCCACCAAGCACGAGGCTTATCGTCACATGCAAGCGTGGCCCACAGTTGGCGACATGCGGATTTATCGACAGATTTCCGTATCGAATCGCCTGTTACTTTTGATGTAATCGGCGACTCTTTTTTTACATAAACTAGAGTTGTGGATTCGGACAAGTGAAGGTAAAATGGAAATAAAAGCGTTTTCATTAGGGAGAGTGCGGCAATCCCATGTTGAATAATCGCAAACAGAAGATTTTGATGGACAAGATCGACACACATCTTCGCATGACAGCACGCAAGATGATCCAGTTCGATACATTAGACGAAGCGCTTCATTATTTGATTGATTCGTTCTATTCCAAGTTCCCCTACGATTATATGGCCATCGTGACAGTAGATCATACGTTGCTCAGATTGAAAGTCACCAAAGGCGCAGCGCCTCGGTTTGCCGCTTGTTTCCCGCTTGCTGTTCAGGACTGTATGCCGCGGATATTCCAAGAATCGCTAACTTCATTTGACGTCATCCAACAATGGGAGAGCTGTAAACTACTAACAAGCCTTGCCGATGAGCAGTTTCAGACTTGGTTTACCATTCCCATCCAGCGCGAAGAAGAGGGCAGCCTAGGACTGTGCGTGATTGGGTACCGCCATTTTGTCCCGCTGCTGCTCGAAGCGGATAAGTTGTTCGAAGAGTACGGCAAGGATCTCGCAACCTTATTCGCATTAGTCCAGCAAAAAGAATATGAGCTGAAGCGTGTTAAAGGGCTGGAATGGCTCAAGGAAAATATGAACCTAGACGGTTCTTCGTTGGAGAAGATCGTTGAGAGTATCGTGGAACGAGCTGGTAAAGGAACTGTCGCCAGGGCGGCCGGCTTGTATTTGTACGATGAAAGCACGAATAGTCTACTGCTTCAGTCTCCATTCTATGGACAGCTTTCCCTTCCAAAGACCATTGAATTGAAAGAGATATACAATTTAAATGCGTTTTTTGCCTATTTGGATACGATCGGCGGTCACGAACTGACGATTCCCTTAATGAACAACATCAGAACGCTCGGCGTCCTACACGTTGAAAGTGGAGAAGAAGCGGTATTTTCCGGAGATGATCTAAAGTTATTGCAGTTTCTAGCCTCCCACGTCTCAGCCTTGATAGAGAATGTCAGGTTATATGTTAACGAGAAGGACCAGAAGTATCGTCTCGAAAAGTTCATGCAGCATCAGCAGCAAATGGTCAAGCATATGCTGGAGGATCACGGTTTCGCCAAAATATCGGACTTTCTTTCTCAAATGTTGAACTGTTCCGTGATTCTATTCGACCGCTTTTTTCATATCGCATGTCATACCATACTCGAGACAGACGAGCCTATGAAGAGTCCTCTGTTATTGGAAATTGAGAAACAGAAGAAGCGGCTTCAAAAGAGTATGCAGCCTGAATATTGGATTGCGGAGAACGGACAGCTTGAAGCGGGCATCTGGAAGGTCGTCGGCGGGGGTGAAATTCTCGGGTATTTGGGACTGATCATTGCAAGAAGTAAGCTGGATATCGTGCTCCGAATGACGTTGAATCATGCGCTGAACGTTTATGCAGTTCAATTCATCAAACAAAAAGCGGTGCTTGATGTACGAGAGCAGGTCAAAGACAGCTTCTTCAATCAGTTGTTTGCGAAAAATTACGAAAGCATTGAAGAAATTCGAGAGAATGCGAACTTACTCAACTGGAACATCAACGAGCCCCATTCGATTGGATTGTTTGCGTTCGAGTTTACCGCGGAGGATCAGAAGCTCGACTTAATCGAGATCAATACACAAAAGAACCGGATATGGGAACGGATTCGCGACTATTTAACACGTGCGGAACCAAGAATCGTGTTGACGCGAAAGGAAGGCTTTTTTATTGCGATCGTACCACAAGAAATTAATAAAGGTGATTACTGGAAGAGTCTGTACGGTCGGATTCAGAAGATCGTTCAGGCCGAGTTCGATCATGTGGACATCTTCGTTGGTGTCAGTCAAGAAGCATTGCACATCGAAGATTATTATTTATGCTATAAGCAAGCTCATACAACCTTAACGATCGTGTGCAATCGTTTTCGGGACATTGGGCTATTGAGCTTTCATCAACTGGGCTCATACTCTGTTCTGTATCATCTTGGAGATCCGCTTGCCGTACCTCTATTTTTAAATACATACCTCGAACCGCTGCTGCAACATGGAAATGGGAAAACCCGCGACTTGTTTAATACGCTAAGAGAATATTTGCAATCAAACGGCAGTATTAAGGATACGGCTGAACAGCTATACATTCATCGAAGCTCGTTAAAGTACAGACTTGAGAAAATAAGAGAACTGCTCAAAATCGATATTGATAATGCCGAGCAGCGATTCAATCTCATGCTTGCTTTCAAGCTGCACGACCTCTTCCATACGGAGCTCCAGATGGAGTGAAGGTCCGCCTATTGGAGTTGCTCCTGATGATCACATCAAGCAGCTCCTTTTTCTATAGGATTGAAAGTGTTAACTGTACACGGTGATTAAAAAGATAAGCTGTTTTTAGTTCACCGTGTACGTATGTTCATAACTGCCTATTTAATACAATTGAAGTAGGAAAATGAGTGGCTGGTACGACTACTAGAATTGATGCTGGCATATCAGAATCTAGGAGGAGATACAATCGATGACATTTGAGACTTTAGAATGTGACGTTGCTGGTAAGACGGCTGTGATCAGCTTGAACCGACCACCGATGAATCCGTTAAATAAACAGATGTTTATCGAATTGAATCAAATCATCCATGAGATTGATCATGACGATGAGATTCAAGCGGCGATTATAACGGGTAAAGGGGAACGCGCTTTTGCGGCATGTGCGGATATGGCTGAGATGAAAGACCTCAACATGTGCGAAATGAGGAAATGGCACGATATATCACGCCGCGCCTTTGATCGTCTAGAACATATCGGCAAGCCTGTCATCGCTGCTATTAATGGGCTTGCACTAGGCGGAGGGTGTGAACTGGCGCTTTGCTGTGATTTTCGGATCTGCTCGGAACATGCTAAATTCTCCCTGCCTGAAATCAATTTGGGCATTATTCCGGGAGGCGGTGGAACCCAGCGACTGCAGCGGTTGATCGGACAGGCCAAAGCAAAGGAATTATTGTACTTCGGAGATATGATCACAGCCCAAGATGCTCTTGCCTGCAGTTTAGTGAACAAAGTAGTACCGTTTGATGAATTGCTGGATACAGCTAAGGAGTGGGCTGACAAACTGTCGGAAAAGCCGGCTGTCGCACTTCGTATGATGAAGACTGCGCTACAAGCAGGCGCTGATGTGAACTTATCTGATGCGCTCACGATGGAATCAGTTTGCTTCGGCAATACGTTTACCACCCACGACTGTCAAGAAGGGATGACCGCTTTCTTAGAGAAGCGACAACCGATTTATGTCGGCCGATAGGGGGCGAGAACGATCCATCAAAGAGCTGTAATTATTTCTGTAAAGGGGAGCAAACATGGAAACGACGCGCAAATTCGTATCAATTGCTTCAAGTGTTCCGGGTAAACGCGCCTTGGAATTAATCGAAAAGAGGAATTCATATGTGCCAAGGGGTGTCGGCAACAATACGCCAGTGTTTGTTCAAAAAGCTGAAGGGGCGCTGATTACCGACGTAGACGGCAACGTATTCTTGGACTTTGCCGGGGCGATCGGCACGCTGAACGTTGGCCACTGTCCGCAGGAAGTTGTCGAGGCGGTACAGAAGCAAGTGCAGCAATATATTCACCCTTGTTTTCATGTTGCGATGTATGAGCCGTATGTCGCGCTCGCTGAGAAGCTGGCGCAGCTGACTCCAGGTGACTTTGATAAAAAAACGATATTTCTGAACAGCGGTGCGGAAGCGGTGGAAAATGCGATAAAAATCGCGAGGAAATATACGGGAAAGCCAGGTATTGTTTCGTTTACGCGCGGATTTCACGGCCGTACGCTGATGGGCATGTCGCTGACGAGCAAGGTGAAGCCTTACAAGTTTCAGATGGGTCCGTTCGCGCCAGCCACCTACAAAGCGCAATATCCTTATCCGCTGTATCGCCCAGACGGCATGACGGAAGAAGAGTATGCGCTTTACTGCGTTAAGCAGTTCGAAGATTTCCTCTACACAGAAGTTTCAGCAGAAGAATTGGCCGCGGTGATTATGGAGCCAATGCAAGGGGAAGGAGGCTTCATCGTTCCACCGAAGGCATTCGTTAAAGGCATTTATGACATTTGTAAACAGCATCATATTTTGTTCATTGCCGATGAGATTCAAACCGGCTTTGGACGTACAGGCGAGATGTTTGCCTCCACGCATTATGGGATCGAACCGGATCTGATCACCATGTCGAAGTCGATCGCGGCAGGCTTGCCGATCAGCGCGGTTACCGGCCGGGCGGAGGTCATGGATGCCCCTTCACCAGGGGAGATCGGGGGAACGTATGGAGGAAGTCCGCTTGGATGTGCTGCCGCACTCGCCGTTATCGAAAAAATCGAGCGCGAGCGTCTGATTGAGAGATCCCGAATAATCGGCGAGACGATTCTCGGGTTTTTTGGCGAATTGCGGAAAGCGGTTCCACTGATAGCGGAAGTTCGCGGGCTGGGAGCGATGTGTGCCGTTGAATTCGTTCATCCGGAGAGCAAGGAACCGGCCAAAGCGTTTGTGGCGGCGCTGCAAAAGGGTTGTTACGAAGCAGGTGTCATTCTGTTGAGCGCAGGAGTGCACAGCAATGTGATCCGATTCCTGACTCCGCTCGTCATATCGGACGAGGAGCTTGCAGAAGGGCTGGACATTATCAAGGAAGTGCTTCTGAAGCAATATGCGCTCCAGAGGAAGTAGGGGGATACGTCGTGAAGCGAGATTTGTTCATTAACGGCCAATGGAAAGAAGCAGCCCGGTATGAAGCGCTATATTCGCCATATTCAGGGGAATGGATTGCCGACGTGGGCTATGCAAGTGAAGCGGAGACGGAAGAAGCGATTCAAGCTGCTGAGGCCGGTGCCGAGAAGATGGCTCGAATGCCTGCGCATCAGCGTACAGCGATACTTAATCGAGCGGTTGATATCTTGGAAGAACGGAAAGAGGAGCTTGCTCGCCTATTGGCGCTGGAGGCGGCTAAGCCATTGAAGACGGCAAGAGGCGAAATTGCCCGGACGATTCAGACGTACAAATTCTCGGCCATGGAAGCAAGTCGCATCCATGGCGAAACGGTACCGCTTGATGCGGCGCCTGGCGGAGAAGGCAGGATTGCTTATACGATCCGCAAACCGATCGGCGTCGTCGCAGCAATCACACCTTTTAACTTTCCATTTAATCTGGTGGCGCATAAGGTTGGGCCTGCCATTGCCGCTGGCAATGCGATTGTGCTAAAGCCGGCGGGACAAACGCCGCTCTCTGCGTTGATGTTGGCTGAAATCTTCCAAGTTGCGGGACTTCCTGACGGGGTCTTGAATGTTGTATCCGGACCAGGTTCGGTAGTGGGGGAGCAATTGGTGCGTGACCCTCGCGTGAAGGCTGTTACGTTTACCGGCAGCCCTGCTGTCGGGATCGCCATGAAGAATAAGGCGGGCTTAAAGCGAGTCACTTTGGAATTAGGCTCCAATTCGGCGTTAATCATCGACGAGACAAGCGATGTGACTGACGAATTGGTCGACCGCTGCGTGCTCGGAGCGTTTTCATTCAGCGGTCAAGTCTGTATCTCCATTCAGCGAATTTATGTGCACGAAAACAAGTACGAGGAGTTTCTAGCGAAATTCAAGGCGAAGACGGAAATGCTGACGATCGGCGATCCTTTGGATGAAGCGACAGATCTATCCGCTCTTATCCACGAGAAGGAAGTTCACCGGATGCGGGAGTGGGTAGACAGTGCCGTATCCCGAGGCGCACGAGTCGTAACAGGCGGCAAGGAGCTGAATTCCCGTATCTTCCCACCGACGATCTTAACGAGTGTCCCTTCAGATGAACCTATTTCCTGCGAAGAAGTGTTTGGACCTATTGCGGTAGTCGCTCCTTTTGCCGCTTTAGAAGAAGTGATCAAGGAAGTGAACCGTTCCCGTTTCGGCCTTCAGGCCGGAATCTATACGAGAGACATTCACTCCGCAATGCTGGCTGCGGAGCAGCTCGATGTTGGCGGTGTGATGATTAACGATTATCCAACCTTTCGCGTAGATAACATGCCTTACGGAGGTGTGAAGGAAAGCGGATTTGGACGCGAAGGCATCCGATACGCAATCGAAGAAATGACTGAACTGAAGCTGATCGCCATTAAGCTCAAATGAGAAGGAAAAGGGGGTACCGCTATGGAGCAAGTACAGACTAATGTGAAACAATTGAAAAACTTTATTGACGGGCAATGGGTTGAATCCAGCGGGACTCAATATGAAGACGTGCTTAACCCAGCGACAGGGGAAACGATCGCCCGTGTTCCGGTCTCGACGAAGGCGGATGTAGACAAAGCGGCGGCAGCGGCAAGCAAAGCGTTTAACAGCTGGAAAAAGACAGCGGTACCAAAACGAGCGCAGCTACTGTTCCGTTACCAGCAGCTACTGGTGCAGCATTGGGAAGAACTGGCCCGAACCATCACGCTGGAAAATGGCAAGAGCTATCAAGAAGCGTACGGCGAAGTGCAGCGCGGCATCGAATGCGTTGAATTCGCGGCAGGCATTCCGACACTGATGATGGGGACACAGCTTCCGGATATCGCGACCGGGCTGGAGTCGGGCATGTATCGTTACCCGATCGGAGTTGTTGGCGGAATTACGCCATTTAATTTCCCGATGATGGTGCCGTGCTGGATGTTTCCACTGGCTATTGCCTGTGGGAATACGTTCGTGCTGAAACCGTCGGAACGAACGCCGCTGCTAGCGAATCGGCTCGCTGAATTGTTCCGTGAAGCAGGCTTGCCTGACGGCGTTCTCAACATCGTGCACGGAACGCGCGATGTCGTCAACGGCTTGCTGGAGAATGAAAACATTCGCGCGATATCGTTTGTAGGCTCTCAACCGGTTGCGGAATATGTATACCACACAGCCAGTGCGAACAACAAGCGAGTACAGGCGCTTGCCGGCGCGAAAAACCATTCCATAGTCATGCCAGACGCGGATCTGGATAACACGGTAACGCAGATCATCAACGGCGCATTCGGTTCAGCTGGTGAACGCTGCATGGCTTGTGCGGTTGTCGTTGCGGTTGGAGATATTGCCGATAAGCTCGTGGAGAGGCTTAAGCAAGCGGCTGATCATATCACGATTGGCAACGGCTTGGAGCAAGACGTATTTCTCGGTCCGGTCATTCGTGAAGAAAACAAACGTCGCACGCTCAAGTATATCGGCATCGGCGAAGCGGAAGGAGCTCAGCTTGTTCGTGACGGAAGCAAGGATGCTGCTGTAAACGGCGAAGGCTATTTTGTTGGACCGACCATCTTCGATCAGGTTCATACAACCATGCAAATATGGAAGGATGAAATATTCGCTCCCGTTCTTTCAATCGTTCGTGCGGCGGATCTGACAGAAGCGATTGATATTGCGAATCGCTCCGAGTTTGCAAACGGCGCATGCATCTACACGGACAGCGCGAAAGCGGTTCGCCAATTCCGTGAGGACATTGATGCGGGGATGCTTGGCGTGAATATCGGTGTTCCGGCGCCGATGGCCTTCTTCCCGTTCTCAGGATACAAGAAATCATTTTACGGTGATCTGCATGCCAACGGGCGCGATGGCGTCGAGTTCTATACACGCAAAAAAATGTTGACGGCTCGCTATTAGGGGAAAAGGGAGAGTGAAACATGTCCTCGGTAAATCACTTGATTAATGCTGGCAGCGCGGAAATGTCAGCTAAGGACCGCCAATATTTATGGCATGCGATGTCTCCGTATAATCCGAACCAAGCGCCAATGATCGTAGCGGGCGGCAGCGGTTCCTGGATCACGGATCTTCACGGAAATCGTTACCTTGATGCGATGTCGGGTCTCTGGTGCGTCAATGTCGGGTATGGCAGACAGGAATTAGCGGACGCGGCGTACGAGCAGTTGAAAACGATGGCCTATTACCCGCTGTCGCAGAGCCATCTTCCGGCCATTCAATTGGCGGAGAAGCTGAACGAATGGCTCGAAGGCGAGTATGTCATCTTTTTCTCGAACAGTGGCTCGGATGCCAATGAAACTGCTTTTAAGATCGTAAGGCAATACCATCAGCAGACCGGATCACACAGCCGTTACAAAATGATTTCACGGTACCGTGCGTATCACGGCAGCTCGATGGGAGCATTAGCCGCGACCGGCCAGGCGCAACGCAAGTACATGTATGAGCCGCTTGGCGGAGGCTTCATCCATGTGCGGCCGCCAGACAGCTACCGCCGCCCTGCGGGAATGTCGGTGCTGGATTTCAACCTTCTATGCACGAGGGAGATCGAGGAGAGAATCGTATGGGAAGGCCAGGATACGATTGCGGCTGTCATTATGGAGCCGGCTATTACCGGCGGAGGCGTCATCGTGCCGCACCCAGCATACACCGACGAGGTGCAGCGCATATGCAACAAGTACAATGTGCTGCTCATCATGGATGAGGTGATTTGTGGGTTTGGTCGTTCCGGCATGAAGTTCGGGCATATGAACTATACGGTGAAGCCGGATATCGTAACGATGGCGAAAGGCTTGACGAGCGGCTACCTTCCGCTATCCGCAACAGCCGTCCGCAAAGAGATCTATGAAGCGTTCCAAGCGCAAGGCGATTTTACCCATCTGCGCCATGTGAATACGTTCGGCGGGAGCCCTGCATGCTGCGCGCTGGCGTTGAAGAATCTTGAGATTATGGAAAAGGAAAATCTGGTCGAGCGTGCAAGACAGCTCGGACAGCGGCTGGAAGAGGAAATGGCGGAGCTGATCGAGCACCCGCTTGTCGGCGACATTCGCAGCTTCGGCTTCCTAATGGGGATCGAGGTTGTTGCGGACAAAGAGACGAAAGAACCTCTCTCTCCAGGATCTGTTGGCAAAATTATTGAGGAATGCAAAGCCAAAGGCTTGATCATCGGCAAAAACGGCGATACGGTGCTAGGCTACAACAACGTACTAACCTTGTCACCTCCGCTCTCGTCGACCGATGAGGATTTGGACTTTATCATTCGAACTTTGAAAGAAGTCATCCGAAATCAATAGGAAAGGAGACGAGAGAGATGGATGTCAAGATGATGTACATAGATGGAAAATGGACTGCCGGAAGCAGCGGGAACACGCGCAATATTATAAATCCCGCAACCGAAGAAGTCATTGCGGTTGTCGCGGAAGGCAATGCGGACGATGCGAACATGGCCATTCAAGCGGCACATCGGGCGTTTTATGAAGACGGATGGATGGACAGCAAAGCTAGAGACCGTGCCGCACTGCTGCTGCGGCTTGCCGATATGCTGGAGGAAAGAGCGGAGCAGTTCGCCGTGCTTGAAACGCTGAATAACGGAAAACCGATTCAGGAAGCGAGATATGATGTCGCGGACGCGATCAACCAATTCCGTTACTATGCCGGATTGGCAACCAAACCTCATGGACAGGTATACGACGTGCCAGATGATGTTCAAGCCATGGTTGTACAAGAAGCGGTTGGTGTCGTTGGCTTGATCACGCCATGGAACTATCCGCTGGTGATGGCAACGCAGAAGATTGCGGCAGCTATCGCCGCTGGATGTACGGTAGTCGTAAAGCCTGCTTCCGTTACGCCGCTTACAGTCATTCAATTGTTCGAGCTGATCGATCAGCTCGGATTCCCGCAAGGCGTGCTCAACCTCTTGCTGGGCCCTGGCTCCTCTATCGGAAATGAAATATCGACGAACCCGCTAGTTGATAAGATATCGTTTACGGGTGGAACAGACACTGGAGTCGCAATCGCGCAGAAAGCGGCATCGACGATGAAAAGATTAAGCCTGGAGCTCGGTGGAAAATCGCCGCTGGTGGTCTTTGAAGATGCGGATTATGATGCAGCGGTTGAATACGCGCTGTTTGCTGTCTTCGCCAACCAAGGCCAAGTATGCTCTGCAGGCTCCCGACTGATCCTTCAAGAAAGCCTGTACGACCGGTTTGTTGAAGGACTGTTGGCCAGAGTTAGAGATATCAAGATTGGGCCGGGTATTGAAGAAGATACGTTAATGGGCCCGCTCATATCGGAAGATCATTTGAAGACGGTTCTGAACTATGTGGAGATCGGACTAAAGGAAGGCGCAACGCTGCTGTGCGGCGGCAAGCGGCTTGAGTGCAAGGGATACTTTATGGAGCCGGCAATATTTACCTATACGACACCGGATATGAGAATCGTCCAAGAAGAAATCTTCGGACCCGTTCTCGTCATTCAGACGTTCAAGACCGAAGACGAGGCGATCCGTTTGGCGAATGGTACGCAATATGGCTTGGCGGGCGGGGTATTTACGAGTGATTCTGCAAGAGCGATGAGAGTCATCCGTAAAATTCGCGCGGGCATCACATGGGTTAATACATACCACAACACATACAATGAAGCGCCATGGGGCGGATTTAAGATGAGCGGCATCGGAAGAGATCTGGGCACATTTGGCTTTCAGCAATTTTTGGAGCCGAAGCAGGTGAATATCAAGTTGAACGTAACCCCGGCCGGCTGGCTGCCGCAATAATTGCGGCTCGCGCAGCGCGAGGTCGGGATATTGGGGAGTGGTGATGGGTGGATAAGGTTGTTGTACTAGGCGCAACAGGAACAATCGGCAAAGTGATTGTGAAGGACTTGGTTGAGAGCGGAGTCGACGTCATAGCCGCGGATCTGGATCAAGCAAGATTAGATGAGATGGCCGCCTGGGTTGGGCGCAAGATTACGACGACGACGCTGAACATACGCGATTTTGAAGCAGCGAAGGAAGTGCTGAGTCAATGCAAAGTGTGCGTCAACGCCACGAATTACGTTTTTAATCTGGATGCGATGAAGGTGGCAGCAGCTGCAGGTGCCAGTCTGCTTGATCTTGGCGGTCTCTTCAAATATACGAATGAACAATTGAAGCTGGATGCTCAGATGAAGGAAGCGAACATCCTATCCATCGTAGGCATGGGTTCCGATCCGGGCACCTCGAACGTATTCTGCCGTTATGGGGTCAATCTACTTGATTCGACCGAAGAAATACATATTCGTTACGGATCAACATCATCTGGGGCGACGTTCGCGTTTGCCGCGGATACGATCATCGACGAAGCTGTGAAAAATGCAGTTGCCGTAAAGAACGGCGAGCTTGTTGAAATCGCTCCGTTGTCCGACGAAGAGCTGACACCATTTCATAATGAGCTGGGGATTCAAAAAACATATTCCATCCTTCACTCTGAGCTGGCTACATTGCCGACAAGCTTCCCTGAAGTGAAAGAAATAACGTACAAAGATACATGGGATCCTGCGACGATCGAAAAAATCAGAATGCTGGAAGGGTTCGGCCTTACTGATACGAATGCACTGGAAGACGGTACTGTCCCTCGACGTCAGCTCGTATCGCTGCTCACCAAGGTACTCTCCAAAAAAGAGAAAGCGGTTTGGGGCACCGATTCGTTATGGGTTGAAATTATAGGGAGGAAAAACGGCAACAACGCGGCCGTCAGAATGGAACTGCTGACCCGCTATCACCAAGAATGGGGTGTCAGTCCTACTCAATACGCAACGGCAATTCCAGCTTCCATCGCTGCGCAAATGCTGCTAAAAGGCGAAATCAGCGAAAAAGGCGTAAAGCCGCCGGAGCTATGCATTGATCCTGAAACGTATTTTTCCTACTTGAAGCATAAAGACGTTGATCTCTACATCACGTTCAGCGAAACGAAGAAACTGTAGGTACATGATTGGAGGAGAAGCTGATGCCGCATATTGAACACGCGGATCTAATGATCATTAGTAATGCCGTGTTTACAGGAGTCGACCAAACGCCGAAGCCTGCCGCCATTGCCGTAAGAGGCAATCGAATTATAGCCGTAGGTGCGGAAAGCGATATGACAACGCTGATCGGACCCGATACGAAAATATATCGGTTCCACGACAAGCTCGTGTTGCCTGGGTTTAATGACATGCATCTTCATGTTGTACCTGGTTGCGTGATGGAGGATAATGTGAATCTTTTAGAGGCCCGCTCTGAGGAGGAGGTCGCTCGGATCGTCGCTGAATATTCGACATCAAGGCCGGATGACGAATGGGTTCAGGGATATATGTGGTACCACACGAAATGGGATGACCCGAAGCTGCCGAACCGAAGTTCACTTGATGCCGTCATTCCGGACCGCCCTGTATTTTTAATGCATGCATCGGGACATACCTCTTGGGTCAATTCCAAAGCGCTGGAGAAGCTCGGCATCGACCGAAACACGCCGAATCCCGCACACGGAGAAATTATGAGGGATGAGGACGGCGATCCTACAGGAATTCTTTTCGAGTCAGCTGCCAGCACCGCCTGGAAACATGCGATGAAACTGCCTGAACATAGGAATAGGCAAGTATTCGAAAGGTTTCTGGGAGACGCGGCTAAATATGGCGTGACTTCGCTAACGGACATCTTTAAGGTAACCGACTTGGAACTGAACGAGATTAAGCTTTACGAGGAGTTTGAACGGGAAGGGAAGTTGACCACGCGATTCCACTTTCTGATCGGTCTTGATGGGGATATAGAGAGAGCTAAAGAGTACCGTGATCAATACCGCTCGGAAAAGCTGCGTTTTTCCGGGTTAAAGGAATTTTTGGACGGAGTTGTGACGACACATACGGCAAACCTCGTGGATCCGTACACGGATATACCAGATAGCCGTGGCCAAGGGCTTCCTGAAGAGATGAGGGCGTACGTTATGGCTGCCGACAAGGAAGGCTTCCGTATTCGGTTTCACGCGGTAGGCGATGGCGCTGTCCGATATGCGCTTGATCTGTTTGAGGAGGCAAGGCAAACGAACGGGATCTGGGATTCTAGACATACGATCGAGCATATCGAAGTCGTGCACCCTGACGACGTGCCTAGATTTAAGCAGCTGGACGTGATCGCTTCGATGCAGCCGGAGCATATGGAGCTGATTAATAAGCATCATTATTTTTCCTGTATCGGTGAACGACAGCGGCATACTTTTGCCATCCGATCGCTGCTTGAAGCTGGGGCTAAAGTGGTGCTGAATACCGATTATCCGATCGTATCGCTCAATCCGATGCTGGAGATTTATCGTGCTGTAACAAGAATGACAGGTACAGGTGAGTTCTTCAACGAAGAAGAAGCGATTAGTTTAGCGGACGCCTTGAAAGCGTATACAGCAACCGCGGCGTACGGCGTGTTCAGAGAGGATGAATTGGGAACGCTTGAAGCGGGCAAATTGGCCGATCTAATCGTGATTGATCGCGATTTGTTCCAAGTGCCGAGCGAACAGATCCAAGATGCTAAGGTCGTATTGACCCTCATGGACGGCCAGATCGTATATGAACAATCGATATAACGGAAAGGAGAGATGATATGATAGCCCATTTGGAGATCAAGAGCGCGCACAAATTGTATAAAAAATTTAAAGCTGTAGATAACGTGGACTTATCTATTCAAAAAGGAGAATTCGTTACGATTCTAGGACCGAGCGGTTCCGGCAAAACGACATTACTCAAACTGATTGCTGGCTTTGAACAATTGAACGACGGCGCGATTTATTTGGATGGGCAAAACATTACAAAAAAGAAAGCGTATGACCGCAACATTGGAATGGTATTTCAAAACTATGCGCTGTTCCCTCACATGACGATATTTGACAACATTGCTTATCCTCTCCGTTTACGAAAAGTTTCGCAAGCCGAAGTAAAGGATCAAGTATTCAAAGCGCTTCAAACGGTTCGGCTTGATGACTTTGCTTCGCGATATCCGAGTCAATTGAGCGGCGGCCAGCAGCAGCGGGTTGCCCTCGCTCGGGCGATTGTGTTTAACCCTCCCTTGCTGCTGCTGGATGAGCCGCTCGGAGCGCTGGACAAACATTTGAGGCAACAGATGCAATACGAGATTAAACATATTCAAGAAAAATTAGGAATAACAACAGTCAATGTCACGCACGACCAGGAAGAAGCATTGACCATGTCGGATCGTATCTGCGTGATGAACAAAGGGCGGATCGAACAGATTGATACGCCTGAAAGGCTGTATAACAGTCCTATGAGCAAATTCGTCTCCTCTTTCATCGGCGAAATCAACTGGATCCGGGGGGAACTGATGGGCATCGAATCGGGAACGGCTGCGGTGAAGATGGCAAACGGCGACATCAGTCATATTGGAATCGAACATCATGTCGAACCGAGCTCGACTGTATTGATTGCGATTCGGCCCGAAAACATGCATGTCGTCCGGGAAGAAGCGCAATACTCCAATGTTCACAGAGTGGTGGTTCAGGAAAAGACGTACATCGGAGATTGCTTCCGTGTGGAGGTTGAGGCCACTACAGGTGAAGCCTTTACGATAAAGCTTCCTTATGCGGCGTCCAAAGATGTTGCCGTCGGCGATGAGATACAGGTCGGCTGGAATGCTGGTGATGCGGCCCTAATTCCGGATGACGGTGCGCAAGAAGCCGTCAAGGCTTCCTAGAACGAAGAGGAGAGCGAGGAGAGGTCTTGCATGAACAACACGCATACGCCAATAGCTGCAGCACCGCTAAGAAGAAGGTTTGCGTTCACGACGGTTCCAGGATTCCATTGGCTGCTGTTTATCGTTCCGGCATTGTATATGCTGCTGCTGACGTTTCTTCCTATCGTGAACATTATGAAGCTTGGCGTGCATGACGGAACGTCCTATACGCTCAAGTATATTATCCAGATATTCACGACGCCGGTGTACTTAAATGTGGTACTTTATACGTTCAAAATATCGTTATTCGCCACTGCCATCACGCTGCTTCTTGCCTATCCAGTCGCTTATCTGCTCTATCGAATCGAAACAGACCGCTGGAAACGAGTCACGATGTCGCTTATTATGATCCCTTTCTGGATCAGTGTGCTTATCCGAACGTTTACGTGGATGATCATGCTGCAGGACGGAGGTCCGATTAATCAGCTGCTGATGGGTCTCGGTTTGATTGACCAACCGCTGCCATTGCTGTATTCGATGACAGGCAACATGATCGGCATGATCCATTATTTATTTCCTTATATGGTGTTATGTATCCTCTCTGTTATGCAAGGCATCGACAGCAGGCTGCTGCAGGCAGCTGAAGGCTTGGGCGCTCCTCCATGGAAGGTGTTCCGCGACGTGCTGCTTCCCTTATCGATGCCAGGTGTGCTGGCAGGTGTGCTCATCAGTTTCGTATTCAGCCTTGGCTTCTTTATCACCAGCGTCATATTGGGCGGCCCGAAAGATACGATGATCTCTAATCTGATCGCCAACTTTATCAACGTGAGATTGGATTGGAATATGGCGGCGGCACTTTCGATCATCTTGCTGGGAGCGACCGTACTTCTAATCGCCGTGCCTTACTTTCTGTTCAGAAATCATTCCGCGTTCAAAGGAGTGATTTGACCATGTGGTTAAGGCTTCTGGTAGCGCTTATTATGTTTCTATTTTTGATTCCGATCGTGCTCGTCATCCCCTTGTCGTTTACATCGGCATCTTACTTTCAATTTCCTCCGCCAGGATATTCGCTTGATTGGTACGACAAAGTGCTGCATAACCCAGTATGGATTCAAGTGTTCCTGCGGAGCTTGTTTATTGGCTTTACGACGGCGATCATCGCTGTCATCTTGGGGACGATGGCTGCGGTTGCTTTTATGCGGCTGAATTTCTGGGGTAAAAAATTATTTGTTCCGCTCATGCTTTCGCCGATGGTTGTTCCCGCGGTAGTAGTTGCAATCGGACTATATAAATTTTTTGCGCCATTTAAGCTAACGGATACGTTTGCGGGCATGATTTTCTCGAACGCCGTCCTTGCGATTCCAATTGTATTTGTAACCGTATCCGCCAGTTTGAAAGGGGTCGACCGCAATCTGGAGTTAGCCGCTATGGGACTAGGTTCTACACCGATTGGCGCGTTTTTCAAGATCACCGTTCCGTTAATTAAAACAGGGCTGATTTCGGGAGCCGTGTTCGCCTTTTCGATCGTGTTTGACGAGCCGATCATTTCTCTGTTTATATCAGGCGCGAATACGAAGACGCTTCCGGTCAAGTACTGGGAAAGCTTGCGCACAAGCATCGATCCGAGCATTGCTGTTGTATCGACCATATTGATTGTAATGACTGTGGCGATGTTCTTGGTTCAAGGATGGATCACTTCAACTGCAGCAAAACGGAATACTCAGAAATAGAAAATGAAATGTTCTGATTTAATCCTAGGGGGAGTTTGAATGTTGAAAAAAATGAGCGTATTGGTTCTCGTCCTTGCTTTAACTACTTTGCTGGTGGCATGTTCCGGCAATAAGGAGGGCAGCTCTGATCAAGCAGAGCCGCAGAAGTTGACGATCGTCGATTGGGACGCGAATTTGACCGGATACCGAAAGCCAACGATCATCGAACCTTTCGAGAAGAAGTATAACGTCAAGATCGTAATCGAGTCGCCGCCAGATTACGGTAAGCTGAAGGCGATGGTCGACAGTGGAAATGTAACCTGGGATGTCGTGAACGTCGACTCTTTCTTCGGTAAAATGGCCGGCAGTCAAGGGATGTTCGAACCTCTTGACTACAATGTCGTTAAGAAGGATGGATATACCGACCAAACGGCTACTGAATTTTTTATCGCTTCCGAATCGTTTGCTACGGTCATGAGCTGGAACTCCGAAAAGATCGACTCATCTAAAGCGCCTAAGACATGGGCTGATTTCTGGGACTTGAACAAGTACCCCGGTGGACGTTCCGCATATCGATTCCCGGCTCCAATCCTCGAAATGGCATTGATTGCCGATGGCGTATCGATTGACAAACTGTATCCGTTGGACGTAGATCGTGCGTTTAAGAAGCTGGATGAGATTAAAAGCTCATTTAAGACCTGGTGGACTAGCGGCGTGCAAGTGCCGGAGCTCCTGATGAACGGCACGGCGGCCTTGTCGACGTCATATGACGGCACACTAGCAGAACAGAAGAGAAATGGGACGCCGGTTGATTATACCTATGAGAGCGCGTTCCGCAACTACGAAGGTTGGGTTATACCAAAAGGAACGAAAAATAAAGACCTCGCCATGAAATTTATTGCTTTTGCGACTTCCGAAGAGGTACAAACCGATTTCGGCAAGAAGGCCGATTATGCGCCTGCGAATCAAAAGGCGGTTGACAAATTGTCGGAAGACGATCAGAAACGACTTGGTGTAACGCCAGAACTGCAAAAGATTCAATTCGTGACTAGCGATGATTACTGGCTTGAGAATTTCGAAGCGCTTCAAGAGCGTTATGAGCAATGGCTGCTGAAGTAGCAGGAAAAGCTGGAGAAGGGGTGAAGCTGGATATGACGGTAAGAAAGCAAATTTTCATTAATGGGCAATTCGTCGACAGCCAGAGCAACCAATTTGATTCTATTGTAAACCCGGCAACGGGAGAGGTCATTGCAGAGGCTCCCGCTTGCACGGAGGAAGATGTTCATGCGGCTGTCGAAGCTGGTGTTGCCGCATTTTCCTCTTGGAGACACACGACTCCGGGCGAACGAAGCGTCGCTTTATTAAAGCTTGCGGATCGCATAGAGCAGCATACGGAAGAGTTAGCAGTGATGGAAACTCACAACGTAGGAACGCCGATTCAATTCTCGGCGCACCTAATTGAATTCATCGTCGACAATTTGAGGTTTTTCGCTAGTGCGGCGCGGATGCTGCAAGGGCCGGTGTCCGGCGAATATATGGCCCAGCACAGCAGCATGATCCGCAGAGAGCCGCTCGGTGTGATTGGCTCGATTGCGCCATGGAATTTTCCGCTTGCAATGGCCATATGGAAGATCGGTCCCGCAATCGCCGCAGGCAATACGGTTGTGCTGAAGCCTTCTGAGCTTACCCCGTTAACGGCTCTGAAGCTTGCGGAATTGAGCATTGGCATATTGCCTCCGGGCGTGCTGAATGTCGTAACCGGCCGCGGTACGGAAGCTGGGGCAGCGCTTGTCCGTCATCCCGAAGTAAAGATGGCGGCGCTTACTGGCAGCGTTCGTGCTGGCGTCTCCATCGCTATGGAGGCCGCTGCCTCGATGAAGAAGCTGCATATGGAGCTGGGCGGCAAAGCGCCTTTCATCGTATTTGACGACGCGAATATCGATGATGCGGTCTTTTGGGCATCAGCAGGCGGCTTCTACAACAGCGGCCAAGATTGTACGGCGGCAACGAGAATCTACATTCAAGAATCGATTTATGATGAGTTTATCAGCAAACTGATTGATAACGTGGAAAGCGTCACGGTAGAAGATCCGATGCTGCAGGATACACTGGTTGGCCCTGTTATTTCGGAGGCTCATTTGCAGAAGATTGACGGGATGGTACAACGCGCTGTAGATGCGGGATGTACGGTGCTGACGGGGGGGGGGCGCTTGGATCGCCCGGGCTTTTTCTACAAGCCGACGGTCATCTCAGGTGCGAAGCAAATGGATGAGATCATGCAGGAGGAAGTGTTCGGCCCAGTCATTACGGTTACGCCGTTTGCATCCGATGAAGAGGCGATCCGCTTGGCTAATGACTGCAAGTATGGGCTCGCATCCTCCGTGTGGACCAAAAACGTGGACCGTGCGATGAAAGCGATCAAGCAGCTCGACTTCGGGGAAGTATGGACGAATGCTCATCTGATGTTGTTGAGTGAAATGCCGCATGGGGGACACAAAATGTCGGGTTACGGTTCGGATATGTCGATTTACGCTCTGGAAGAGTACACCCGCTTGAAGCATGTCATGATTAAATTTGACTGATCGTTATCTATCACGGAGAGGATGGATCGGATGTCGAAATCGCCTTTTATGCGCCAACTGAATTCCGCTGCCAGCATTGCAGGCGAAGCGGCTGAAAGAGAGATATCGGTTGAGCAGGTTATTGAAGAACGTGTTCAACAGAGCATATCGAGAAGGGCATTTCTCCAAAAGGCTGTTCTTGCTTCTGCAGCATTGGCCATACCTCCGGCAATCTTCAATCTAGAAGCGAAGATTGCCCAAGCAGCAAAAGCTCCTCGCGTAGCGGTCGTCGGTGCGGGACTTGCAGGGTTAACTGCGGCATACCGATTGAAGCAGGCTGGAATCCGCGCCCAAGTCTATGAGGCGTCCGATCGCATCGGCGGACGGTGCTGGACAGGTCGAAACGAGTTCAACGAAGGGCAAACGTATGAGCACGGCGGTGAGCTGATCAATACCAATCATGCCGCACTATTGAATCTGATTGGCGAGCTTAATCTGCAGGTAGACGACTTATGGGCGTATGAAGAGGGAGATTTCCGGCTTATTATCGACGGGAAGATTTGCGAGCTTGACATGCTGGCAAAAGCCTTTATGAAGGTTCGTCCGCAGCTTCTCAAGGACCGCAGAGCCGCCGGAGACGTGACGTTGTATACCGACTATACGCGTCGCGGTTATGAACTGGATCAGATGTCTATCGTCGACTGGATTAACGCTTATGTTCCGGAAGGGATGAACTCACAGTTCGGAAAATCGGTGGAATTGGCTTATACGGCAAGCGCTGGCTTGGAAAGCTCGGAGATAAGCTCGCTTATGATGGTGTATGCCATGAGTACGGCAACCCGAAACAACTTTTCCCCATTTGGAAGCGGCGGCGATGAAAGATACAGAATTCGCGGTGGGAATGATCTGATCCCGCAGCGTTTGGCGAATGCTCTGGATGGTCAAATCACGATGTCGTCGCCACTAGAAGCCTTGTCCTTGAACAAGGACGGGACGTATACGATGCATTTTACCGGAAGAACAAGCGGTGTTTATGCAGATTACGTCATTGTTGCTGTACCGGTTGCAACCTTGCGCGATATCGATTTAAGCAGAGCTGGAATCAGAGATTTGAAGCTGACCGCTATCCAGGAGTTGGGCGTATCCACGAATTCCAAGCTGACATTGCAGTTTACGGACCGCCACTGGACTTCACTAGGCAGTAGCGGTGCGATTGTTTCCAATGGAGGGTATCAGGATACTTGGGATTCAACGAGAGCTCAGGAAGGTCAATCAGGGATTCTGGTCGACTTTACCGGCGGCAATATCGGCAACCGTTTTGGCACTGGCTCAGTAGACGCTCACGCAACGAAATTTTTGAGATTAGTTGAGCCGGATCTCCCTGGTTTATCGGCTAAGTGGAATGGAAAGGCAAGGTTGGATTACTGGCCTGGCCAACGTTGGGCGAAAGGTTCATACTCTTGCTACAAGGTAGGGCAATATACTAAATTCAGAGGAATCTTGGGCGAGCCTGAGAATAATTGCTTTTTTGCCGGAGAACATACGTCTCTGAGCTTTCAACAGTTTTTTAACGGGGCTGTGGAGACGGGAGAGCGAGCGGCAAAAGAAGTTCTGCGCAAACTGGATAAAGCTCGATCTCAGCATTAAGTCAAAGCCCTTGTTATTTGGAAGGCTGACGATATTCGAAGCGCGGATCAGAGTACCGTCCATATCAATGCTGATGGAGATTATCGGTAAAGAAAAAAAGCCTGAGGAAAAGGAGACCCCTCCTTATCCTCAGGCTTCAATCATGTTACTAGCTTGCTTCCTCTTCTCCTTCGGAGAATTGGCTGTTGTACAGGCTCTCATAGAAGCCGCCTTGTGCCAACAGTTCATCATGAGTACCTTGCTCGATAATATCGCCATCCTTCATCACGAAGATGAGATCGGCATCTTTAATCGTGGACAGACGGTGAGCAATCACGAAGCTCGTGCGTCCCTTCATCAGATTCGTCATTGCTTTCTGAATCAGAATCTCGGTACGTGTATCAACCGAGCTGGTCGCTTCGTCCAAGATCAGTATCCGCGGATTGGACAAGATCGCACGTGCGATCGTAAGCAGTTGCTTCTGACCTTGTGATACATTGCTTGCTTCTTCGTTAAGCACCATGTCATAGCCGTCAGGCAGCGTGCGAATGAAGTGATCGACTTGAGCAGCTTTAGCCGCAGCATAGAGCTCTTCATCGGTCGCATCGAGTTTACCGTATCGAATATTTTCTTTAATGGTGTTGTTGTACAACCAAGTATCCTGCAACACCATACCGAACTGCGAACGTAAGTCGTTGCGAGTAAAGTCGCGAATTTCGGTGCCATCGATCATGATTGCGCCATCTTGAATATCGTAGAAGCGCATTAACAGCTTAATGATTGTTGACTTACCAGCGCCTGTAGGTCCTACGATAGCGACCTTCTGACCAGGCTTCACGCTGGCGGTGAAGTTGTTGATAATTGTCTTCTCCGGATTGTATCCGAAGTGAACATTTTCAAAGCGCACAGCACCTTCAATATGAGAAGCGTCTGCTGGTGTTGCTGTATCTGCTGTTTCTTCTTCTTCATCAAGGAATTCAAATATACGTTCAGCCGCCGCCATCGTTTGTTGCAGGACGTTCGAGATATTTGCAACTTGCGCAATTGGCTGTGTAAATTGACGCATGTATTGGATGAAGGCTTGGATATCACCGACCGAGATTCGGCCGTTAGCAGCCAAGTATCCTCCAAGTATACAGATAGCGACGTAGCCGAGATTACCGATAAACATCATGATCGGCATCATCATCCCAGATAAGAACTGGGATTTCCATGCGGATTTGTACAGTGTGTCGTTATGCTCATCAAACTTCTTGATGGACTCTTCTTCACCGTTAAATGCCTTCATCACGGTGTGGCTGCCGTACATCTCTTCTATGTGGCCATTGACATGTCCAAGAGACTCCTGCTGTGCAGAGAAGTGCTTCTGCGACTTCTTCACGACCATCATGATGAAGATAAAGGATATCGGCAGTACGATGAGCGCGACTAACGTCATCTCCCAGCTGATCGTGAACATCATGATCATGATCCCGATAATGCTCGTTACCGAGGTGATGATCTGGGTCAAGCTTTGGTTCAAGCTCTGGCTGATCGCATCAACGTCATTCGTAATATGAGACAGCACTTCACCATAATTTTTCTTGTCAAAATATTTCAATGGCAGCTTATGAATCTTCTCCGAAATATCGCGTCGGAGGTTATAAGTCACCTTCATCGAAACATGAGACATGATATATCCTTGAATATAAGCAAACAGTGCACTTATGACATAGAGAGCGACTAGGATCAGCATAATCTGGCTTATATAATCAAAGTCAATGCCGTTCCCTGTGCCCGAAATGATATCCATGACACCTTCGAATAATTTGGTTGTTGCTTTACCAAGAATCTTAGGACCTATTATATTGAATATCGTAGATCCGATGGCAAAGAGGATAACGAAGAATACGCCAACCTTATATTGACCCAAGTAAGCAATCAGCTTCTTAAAGGTTCCTTTAAAGTCCTTCGCTTTCTCTCCCGGCATCATCATTCCCGGTCCGCCAGGCCCACGGCCCATCGGCCCATTGTTCTTCGGTTTACCGAATTTGGAGGCTTTCTCACTCATTGCAATTCCTCCTTCGAAAGCTGGGATGACGCAATCTCTAGATATGTCGGGCAGTTCTGAAGCAGGTCTTCATGTTTACCGATACCGACGATCTTACCTTCATCCAATACAATAATTTGTTCTGCATTGCGAATCGTACTAACACGTTGTGCAACAATAATAACGGTGCTATGACCCGTGTACTTCTTCAAAGCTTGACGAAGAGCCGTATCTGTCTTGTAGTCAAGCGCGGAGAAGCTGTCATCGAATATATTGATAGGTGAATTCTTCACAAGTGCGCGTGCAATCGATAGACGCTGCTTCTGACCGCCCGACACATTGGATCCGCCTGCTGATATGTTCTTCTCGAAGCCATCCTCATCCTTGAGAATAAAGTCTGTTGCTTGCGCGATCTCGGCTGCCAGATGCACTTCCTCATCGGAGGCTTCTTTCTTGCCATAACGCAAGTTGCTGGCAATAGAGCCGGACATCAGCACACCTTTCTGCGGCACAAAACCAATCAACTCATGAAGGTCATGCTGATTTACATCTTTAACATTAATCCCGTTTACCAGAATCTCACCGGACGTGACATCATAGAAGCGAGGTATCAAGTTAATTAGCGTTGATTTACCTGAACCAGTTGATCCAATGATGGCTGTCGTTTCACCAGGCTTAGCCGTGAATGTAAGATTAGTCAGCACGTCTTCCGGCGCATCTTGATAATGGAAGCTTACATTGCGGAATTCAATCACACCTGTCTTATCCGACTTAAACGACTTGGTTTGATCAGGATCTTGAATCGAAGGCTCCGTTGACAGTACTTCTACGATACGTTGAGCAGAAACGGAAGCACGCGGTACCATAATGAACATCATCGAGATCATTAAGAAGGACATGATAATTTGCATGCCGTATTGCATAACGGCCATCATATCCCCGACTTGCATCGCGGAATCGGCAATTTGATGAGCGCCAACCCATACGATCAGCAGGGTAGTAAGGTTCATAATAAGCATCATGGCAGGCATCATGAATACCATGACACGGTTTACGAATAAGTTCGTATTCGTCAAATCTTGGTTTGCTTTATCGAAGCGTTTCTTCTCAAATGGTTGTGTGCTGAATGCGCGCACAACCATCAGACCGCTCAAATTCTCTCTCGATACGAGGTTTAATTTATCAATGAGCTTCTGAATGATTTTGAACTTCGGCATTGCGATAGAGAATACAATCCCAATCAACGCGATCAGCATGATAACCGCTAGACCGATAATCCAGGTCATGGAGCTATTATCTTTCAACACCATGATCACTCCGCCTATCCCTAGGATAGGAGCGTAGATCATAATGCGAATACCCATAATGATGAGCATCTGAATCTGCGTAATATCGTTCGTCGTACGCGTGATCAGGGATGAAGTAGAGAACTTATCAAATTCATTGTTTGAGAAGCTTTCAACTTTGGCGAACACATCGCGGCGCAGCTTCTTCGCCACTCCAGCAGCAATTTTTGCAGAAAGAAAACCAACACCGATCGTAGCAATGGCACCGCCGAGTGCGATCAGAAGCATGATCAGACCCGTCTTCAAGATATACGTGCTCTGAATCTTGGCAACATCCATTCCCAGTTCGTTGTACAACATCTGAACAAATGCTGTCCCAGTCTGAATCTGCATAGCAGGATCCATCTTATTAGCATCAGCAATTGCCTCATCCAACTTCTCCTCAGGGAGCTGTTGAAGTACAGGCGTCAGCTTGTATATCTCTTTGTAATCAATCTTAGACATATCCGTCTCTTTAGCAGGTTCCGCTTGATCACCTTGTGCTGCAGCCATCTGCTTTGAAACTTGGATGAACGTTGAAGCAGCTCTGCCGAAGATTGGATTTAATTCATCGATAGTAGTGCTGTTATTATCTTGTAAGATGTACACATTTTTAGTTTCCAACAGGGGATACTTATCGATATACTCTTTATCTCCTGCATTGACCAGCTTGTAATGCTGTTCGACTATTGCTTTATCCTGCTCCTTCATCAAGGAGGTCATCAGCGCGAAGCCATCTTCGCTGATCGCTTCAGGTACGGCACTCTCGATACCGTTCTGCTGAATACCCGTGTTGACAATGTTGGACATGTAATTCGGCAGATTCAGATCCGCCATCGCTTGCCCGAACAATAAGGCAATAGCTACAATTAGCATCGCGATGAAGGGCTTTAAATATTTGGCGAGTTTAACCATAACATGTTCCTTTCCTCTCTAATTCTGAAGTAAAGATCGAAGATGATGATCAGATAAGTGCTTTAATAGGTAACGTAACTAGGCTTGACGATTCTTGATGTCACCAATAATCTCGTATAGACGAGTGCAGAGTGTGATAAGCTGCTCTGTTTCCTCATGCCCAAGCCGAGTTACAATTTCATCGGTAAAGTTCAAGAAAGCTTTTTTGGCTCTCTTTAATGCGGCCTCTCCTTCAACATCGAGCGTTACATAAACGACTCGTCGGTCATTTTTGGTCGTGACGCGCTTAACATAACCTTTCTCCTCTAAGCCATTGATCATCTGTGATACTGAGGGCATCGTAATGTGCAAGATCTCGCTCAATTCAGATACTTTTATACCTGGCGGAGCAAGCTGTCCCTGTTTCTCGGGGTTATTGCACTGCATGCGACTATTGATAAGTTCCAATACATAAAATTCGCGTTGGGGCACAAGGTCATCAACTTGATGCTTAGATGACACACGTTTTATTTTGGCCATTGCCTCAATCAGTCGTTTACCTTGACTGCGCTCCCGTTCCATGATCTCCCTCCATCCGACATTACTAAACTTTTCTAATTATTAGATAGCCTATTAATTAGATTTACTAGTAGTTAGTTTACCTAAATATATTTGCGGAGTAAATATGTTTTGCCTTAATTTTGAATGGTAATTATTTGATGCTGGTTGAAGCCTGCTTCCTTCCCAATAGAAGGCCAGCCCACACCAAAAATATCGTAAGAGGAAGCGCAACAGCGACGCCTTTCAATAAAACAATGGCATCTATCATTCCAGCATCGTACGGGCTGAAGTACCATCAGTTTCATAAGGAACATATCGATTACATTATGCTCAAGCATGGCATGATAGAAGAGCAGCGTAACGAAGGTGCTTTCAGGATTGTTGAGGATAATGGTTGACAATACTTTGCAATGACAATATAATAATGAAAAAATTAACAGCGAAATGTTACGATTAGAAATAGTAGAGGTAAGCAGACCTTGCAGAGAGCCGTTGGTTGGTGCGAAACGGCAGTGTCGATTGCTTCGAACTCGTCTATGAACAGCTGCCCGATATGTAGGGTAAGCCGGAATTCCACCGTTACAGGGATAGATGGTGATGGCCATCGAAGGAGCTCATTTCTTCAGTGAAATGAATTAGAGTGGTACCGCGGGTTCAACCTCGTCTCTATACGTAGAGACGGGGTTTTTTTGTTGGTTGAATTCCGGGTTTAACCAACACCGCGTCACATATAGTTACTAAGCCAACTTAAGGAGGAAAATGTCGATGACTCGTAATATTATCGTATTGGACACGACGCTGCGTGATGGAGAACAGGTTCCAGGCGCGAAATTGAACGTACAGCAGAAGATTGAATTTGCTCAGCAATTGAAGCGGCTTCAAGTCGATATCATTGAGGCAGGCTTTCCTGCTTCATCGGCAGGAGACTTCCAGGCGGTACAGGAAATAGCACGAAGCGTAGGGGACTCCGTCTCTATAACCGCGCTTGCCCGTGCTGTTAAGAGTGATATTGACGCGGTATATGAGAGCATTAAGATTGCCCAGAATCCACTAATTCATATCGTGCTGGGCACGTCCAACATTCATGTGGAGAAGAAGTTCAGCCGCTCCAAGGAAGCGGTTATGCAGATGGGCGTAGACGCTGTAAAGTATGCCAAGACATTGCTGCCTTATGTTCAGTATTCAACAGAGGATGCGTCGCGGTCGGACTTTGAATATTTGTGGGGTACGATTGAAGCGGTTGTGAAAGCAGGAGCAACGATGATCAATGTGCCAGACACAGTCGGTTATGCGGTTCCTGAGGAATTCGGCGAGCTGATTCGCAAGATCAACGATCGGTTGAAGAACTTGAATGACAAGGTCATCTTAAGCGTGCATTGCCATAATGACTTGGGAATGGCGACGGCGAATACATTGAGTGCGGTTAAGAACGGGGCGCAGAAGGTAGAGTGCACGATCAACGGCTTGGGTGAGAGAGCAGGCAACACTTCTTTGGAGGAAGTGGTCATGGGACTTAAGGTAAGGGAGAATTATTATAACTGCAGCACTCGAATTAAAACTCAGGAGCTCCTTCGATCTTCCAGGTTGCTGACTCATTTGACGGGATTGGATGTGCAGGTGAACAAGGCGATTACAGGGGAAAATGCATTTGCTCATTCTTCCGGTATCCATCAGGATGGATTGTTGAAGGATAAGAATGTGTACGAGATCATGTCGCCGGAAGAAGTGGGTGCTGAGAGCATGGAGCTGATTCTGACCGCGCGTTCGGGCCGCCACGCCTTCAAGAATGCGGTGGAGAAGATGGGCTTCGATACGAGTGATGCAGAGGACTTCGAACAGTTGTTTAGCAAGTTCCTTACGTTAGCAGACGCTAAGAAAGAGGTCTATGATCACGATGTATTCTACTTGGTCACGAGCCATCGTACGATGGATGTCAGCAGCAGTCACCTGTATGAGCTGGAGTCTTTCCAAGTGGTCACGAATGATCTGTATCCTACAGCTACCGTCGAATTGCGCAAGGGCTCGGAAACGTTCAAAGACAGTGCTGTTGGCGACGGTCCGATCGATGCCTTGTATAGTGTCATCAAGTCTTTGGCTGGTATGGATGTGCAGCTGAAGGATTATAAGATCAGCAGCTTGTCCCGCGGGAAGGAAGCGATCGGCCGGGTGAACATTCGTATCGATTATCAAGGAAGGACTTATTCCGGGCGCGCAATGGACACGGATATCATCAAGGCGAGCGCAATGGCCTTCTTGAATGCGATCAATGCCGCGGTATTGGATGCTTCGAATGTGCAGGAAGATACTTTGGAGGTACAATAACTTGGCTTAAAGGGATCTGCATCGGCAAGTGCAGCGGGTTGGCGCGAGTCGAAGCGGACCTAGGGCCGTTATTTGCGCGAAAAAGGGGTCAATCGAGGTTTAAGCGGACCGTGGATCCGTTATTTGCTGCTGAAGCAGCCGAAATGAGCTGAAAGTTCACAAATAACGGAACGTCAGTCCGCATCCCTCGCCAAATTGACCAATATGGCGCAAATAAGGTCTCCTGTGTCCGCGAGCCAGCTGCGGCGGCGGGTGCAACGGGCCTGGCAGGTCGAAGCGGACCGTAGGGCCGTTATTTGCGCGAAAAAGGGGTCAATCGAGGTCTTATCGGACCGTGGATCCGTTATTTGCTGCTGAAGCAGCCAAAATGAGCTGAAAGTTCACAAATAACGGAACGTCAGTCCGCGTCCCTCGCCAAATTGACCGATATGGCGCAAATAAGGTCTCCTGTGTCCGCGAGCAAGCTGTGGCAGCGGATGCAACTGGCTTGCGCAGGTCGCAGCGGACCGTAGGGCCGTTATTTGCGCGAAAAAGGGGTCAATTGAGGGTTAAGCGGACTGTGGATCCGTTATTTGCTGCTGAAGCAGCCGAAATGAGCTGAAAGTTCACATATAACGGAACGTCAGTCCGCACCCCCCGCCAAATTGACCAATATGGTGCAAATAAGGTCTCCAGTGTCCGCGAGCCAGCAGCGGCGGCAGGTGCAACGGGCCTGCGCAGGTCGAAGCGGACCGTAGGGCCGTTATTTGCGCGAAAAAGGGGTCAATCGAGGGTTAAGCGGACCGTGGATCCGTTATTTGCTGCTGAAGCAGCCAAAATGAGCTGAAAGTTCACAAATAACGGAACGTCAGTCCGCGTCCCTCGCCAAATTGACCGATATGGCGCAA
The DNA here is from genome assembly GCF_054343325.1 of Paenibacillus marinisediminis. Classification (NCBI taxonomy): domain Bacteria; kingdom Bacillati; phylum Bacillota; class Bacilli; order Caryophanales; family Paenibacillaceae; genus Paenibacillus; species Paenibacillus marinisediminis. The sequence continues at coordinate 224,606 of NZ_JBTGUH010000001.1, read as the reverse complement.
ATAAGGTCTCCTGAGTCCGCGAGTAAGCTGTGGCGGTGGGCGCATCGGGCTTGCGCAGGTCGCAGCGGACTGTACGGCCGCTATTTGCGCGAAAAAGGGGTCAATCGAGGGTTGAGCGGACCGTGGATCCGTTATTTGCTGCTGAAGCAGCCGAAATGAGCTGAAAGTTCACAAATAACGGAACGTCAGTCCGCATCCCCCCCCGCCGAATTGACCAATATTGCGCAAATAAGGTCTCCTGTGTCCGCAAGCAAGCTGTGGAGGCAGGTGCGACTAGCTGGCGCGAATCGCAACGGACCGTAGGGCCGTTATTTGCGCGAAAAAGGGGTCAATCGAGGGTTGAGCGGACCGTGGATCCGTTATTTACTTCAGAAGCAGCCAAAATGAGCTGAAAGTTCAGAAATAACGGAACGTCAGTCCGCGTCCCCCGCCAAATTGACCAATATGGCGCAAATAAGGTCCCCTGGGTCCGCGAAACTGGCGCTTAGACTGTATTTACTGCACTAACTTGTAAGTTCTCACTCGCTCGTTACCGCTGGCTGGGGATAGCATTTGCAGATGAACGAGTTTGTGCAAGATTCGTCTAGCGTGTCGATCGCTTACCTTGAGGTGGGCAGCAAGCTCCATGGGTAATATCGGTCGGAGCAATCTTCGTGCAAATCGCAGCGTCTCGGCTTCAAAGCATGACAATGAGCTAGGTACATCGGTTGACATAAACTTTCCGATAAATGCGAGCACTAGCTGCTGGCATTGTTTAGGCTCATCCACAATGGATGGATAGGCGATCGGCAGAAATGTCCAGCCATCAAGGGACAACAGGCTATGACGAAGACATAGATCCTTGAAGCGTCGAACATCTAGATCTCTGGCGTGCGGCCCGTAGCCTTGTATCTCAATCCCGCCCTTTGCACCTTGAGGCATGTATGCAAGATCAAGATAGCGGTACCCGTTGTTGAAATCCCGCACTTCCCATTCAGGATACAAGTGCTCGAAGTTTCCGACAGCAGGAAACCAGACCACACGCAGAAACTCAACAGTCCCATGTCCTAATCCCTTCAATAGTAGTTCACGTCTCCTATGATTTCCTTCCGCTGCAAGATTAGCTTGTATCCACTCTTCTAACTTTTGCTCGAATCGCGACAACTGCACCAGCTCCTTTTCATCAAATAACACAAAAAGCCGCTCCAATACACCGCACCCCGAAGATCAGAGTGGTTGTATTAAAGCGGCGTGTGCTTCACGACCTATGCTGTCAGTATAAGCTGAGCTTCTGATTTCATCAATAGAAAAAAGAGTGGGTTCAATCCAATAACTTAAAAAAGTTCAACATGCTTCTGAAGAAACTTAATATACAATTAATCAGCTGTACTGAAACAGAATGCACAACACATTATAAATTATCAGGGTTCTATGTGACCTCATCCAATCGCTTCTCAGCCGCGCATTTTTGGATGAGGGAGATCTGGCCGGCATGGATGCCCGTATGGTACATGAGTCTCCCGACTGCTTCCAGCGGAGTGGACGGACCCATCGGAGAATTGACAGGCTCATTCCATTTCTCATCTGGCAAATCCCGCATCGCAGCGATCAAATGCTCGTTCGAAGCCTCCAAGATCGCCACCAGTTCTGCTAAGTCAGCAAAGTCTGACATGGCACCGGCCGCCCCGCGACCTGTAAGGATCGTGAGACCTGCTGGCATCGGGCGGTTGAAGAACCACTCTGCGAACATGAACTCGACCTCCGCATTATGGCGCAGCATGTAGCCAATTGAAGCGCTGCCGAGCTTCAGAGGCAGATTCTTCTCAGGCAAGTTCCTCGCTGTCTTGTGAAATCGTTCTTGCAGGGATCTCCAGATTGGCAGTACGGTCTCAACTGTCACTGTTCATCGCTCCTTTTTCGGATGAAGTTGGATTGGCAGGCTTATGTCCATCTCTTGCAACATGGTCGAAGCGGTCGCCGGATAAGTCGATATCGAACGCCTGACCGAATCCCGCCACATAGCGTCCATCTCGAACAGTCAGCTCGAACAGTGAGAAGTCTAAACCGCGAAGCATTCGAATCATGGCCTTGCCGAAGGAATTCTCAAACAGCTCGAATACATCCTCATGCCCTTCATTGCCTACATTGACAGCCGTGCACACAAAACGTGCTCTCTGCCTAGCAAATAAGTTACCGCATTGCGATTCGTCCTCGATCAGCATGACATCAACTGCTGGATGTTGTTCGATGTGCCGATAATGGTTAGCAATCTGGCTGATGTAAATGTAGAGCTTGCCGTTAGATCTCACGAAAGGCGCATACGAGATAAATGGCATGCCGTCCTCGTCAACTGTGCTCAGCATTAATGTCTTCAGGCTGCTTACAAAGGTCAAATATTGCAGCTTGATTTTGTCCTTATCCAATTGCTTCATAATTAATCCCTCTACTTTTCTGTAAAATATGAATTCGCGGAGCGGAACTGCCTGCAGCATATTCCACTTCGGACTCGACACCGTATACTTGCCGGATCAACTCCGGCGTAAGAACCTGCCGTGGATGGCCGAATTCTCGCATCACGCCTTCCTTGATCACGCAGATCTTATCGCTATAAGCGGCTGCGTGGTTCAGATCGTGAAGCACCATCACGACGGTAAGCTTTAATTCGTGATTCAGTCTTCGAACCAATTCGAGCACCTCAAGCTGATGCGCGATGTCGAGGTATGTGGTTGGTTCGTCGAGCAGCAGGATCTTGGGACGTTGAGCAAGCGCCATCGCAATCCAAGCACGCTGCGCTTCTCCGCCTGACAAGGAGACTATCAGTCGGTCTCGGTACGAGAGCATCCCGGTTTGCTCCAGAGCCCACTCCATCACCTCGTGGTCACTTGCGTCAAACCGTTCGTACCATTTTTTATGCGGGACCCGACCGTATCCAACAAGCTCTTCGACCGTCATATCTGCTGGACATGCGTTCGATTGACAGAGCATGCACATGATGCGGGACACCTGCTTAGTACTCAAACGAAACAGCTCTTGGTTAGCGATACAGATCCGCCCGCTCTCACAAGGAATGAGACGAGACAAGCCTTTGAGAATCGTAGATTTGCCGGAGCCATTTGGCCCAATGATAGACACGACTTCGCCTTCACGCACCTCAAGCGAGAAGTCGCTTACGATCGTTCGATCGGCGTAGCGAATCGTCAACGATTGCACCTCAAGCATCTCAAGCTTCCCCTTTGCGCATTAAGTATAGAAAGTATGGACCGCCAAGCAACGCCATGATGATACCCGCGGGTATTTCGATCGGCGCAAATACCGTTCGTCCCACGGTATCCGCGACAAGCAGAATCAGCGCGCCTAGCAGCAGGCTCATGGGCAAGGTCAGCTTATAGTCGGAGCCGAGCAGGATGCGGGCGATATGAGGCACGACGAGGCCTACAAAGCCTACGAGACCCACGACTGATACGGAAATAGCAGCCAGATAAACAGCGACTAATGACAGCATGAAGCGGATGCGGTTTAAGTTTTGCCCGAGATTATGGGCAACCTGTTCTCCTAACCGTAATATATTCGCTTGACGGATACATAGAAGCGCAGCGATCCATCCGACGATGGAGTAGGGGAGAAGAACGGTTACCGCGCCCATTCCTTTGCCGGCAAGGCTGCCATTTAGCCATTGCATGGCGGAGGGAAGCTGCTCGCTGTACAGCAGGGACAGCATCCCGATCACGCCGCCGAATACAGCGTTGACCGCTACGCCGGATAGAATGATGCGGATCGGCGTGAAGCCCGTGCGCTTGTTCCAGGCCCAGACATATACGAGGCAAGCCGCAGCCATGCCCCCGAGAATCGCAGCCACAGGAACTAGCGCGATGTAGTCGGGTCGAACGAGCAGAATGAACAATACGGCTACCGCTGCTCCGCTCGATACACCCGTCAACCCTGGATCCGCGAGCGGATTGAGCATGACCGCTTGAAGCAGTGCGCCGGAAGCGGCCAGATTCGCTCCGACCAGCAGAGCAAGCATCACTCTCGGAATTCGAATGTCCCATAGGATCATATTAGAGGCGGCATCCCCATTTCCAAACAAGGTACGGATGGTTTCTGCCATTGAATACTGGACGCTGCCCAATCCGATAGATAGTAGAATTGCTACGAGCAGCAATAGGGCACTGATTCCGATAATGACGGCCTTTCTATTCTGTTTCTCAGTCACCCTGAATTCCTCCGAATCAGTTATACAATATTTTCTCTAGTTCCTTGTAAGCATTCGGCGCTTTGACAATCGACGCGATGCCGAAAAGATCGTAATCCAGCGCGATCAGCTTGTCGTTCTGGAAGGCATTCAGTTTCTCCCAAGCGCCGTTCTTCTTCGTATCTTCCTCGAAGGCTTTGATAGCAGCTTCAGGGTCGCCGTGAACAACCAACAGAATGACATCGGGATTAGCGGCTGCGACATTTTCCATATTGATAGGAACATAGGTTTCTTCCAGTTTGAGTACGTCAGAGACGACGTTTGTTGCGCCTAGATTGTTTACTAAACTGCCTGCATATGTATCTTCATTCATAAACATTAACGATTCAGCAGAGCCGAAGAGCAGCATGACGGATGGAGATGTCTTGCCCTTTGCATTTTCCAGTACTGCATGTTCAGCTTGGGCGAATGTCTGCAGGAATGCTTCTGCTTTGCTCTCCTGTTGGAACACCTTCCCTAATGCGACCGTTGTCAGCTTCAGTTCTTCCAGGGAGTCGACTGGCAAGTAAGCAAGCGGTAAGGAAGTGGCGGCGAACATGTTGCTCATGCTGTCTTTAAGCGAAGCGGGAACGAGTATGATGTCAGGCTGTAGCTTAGCGATTTGCTCCAGATCGGGCTTGTGAGACGAACCGATACGCGGAACTTGATCAAATGCAGCCGGCAGTTGGCCTGATGTCGTCGGAACACCCACAGGAATAACGTCCAACTCGCCCAATAGCTCGGAGATCGAGACGGATAAGGTCACCACTTTAGCTGGTGTCTTATCGTTGAACTGAGCAAGGATTTCCTGAAGCCTTGCCTCATCGACGGCGGTGGAGGATGCAACGTTGGATGATGATGGCTTATTACAACCAACCATAATCGCAAGCAGTGCGATTATGAGCATGAATTTCCAACTGGATTTATACACGGGTAGACGCTCCTTTTTATAATTGATAATGATTATCACTGATAACAAACCCTATTATAATGATACTGATAATCATTTTCAATAATTAATTTAAATTTTAAAGGAAATCTTGTAGTTTACCTTGGAAATGAACCAACAGCTTATCGAGCTAACAGAACATTCGACATCACTCGCTATATATTGTAAAAATACCTATGTAAATTCCAATTCTGTCATCTTGTGTGAAAACGCTTTAGCCCATATAATGTATGAGAAATCTGTAGTTTTATAATGATAGGGGGAGTCCTGCATGAGACTGTTAACAGCAGTGACCGTTCCTAACGTGAAGCCGCGAAGAAAGCGTTGGCCGCGGGTCGTGGGAATCATCGCATTGATAGTAGTTGTATTGGTTGCCTGCGCAGGAGGCTACGTATATTGGCTGGTCAATAAGAGTTTGCCGGTTGTTAAGGGTGAGTTAAAGCTGATAGGGCTGGAGAAGCCCGTTAACGTATGGCGGGATGAATCGGGAGTTCCCCACATTGAGGCACAGAGCGAACATGATCTATATATGGCACAAGGCTTTGTTACAGCGCAGGATCGAATGTTCCAGATGGATTTGAGCAGACGGCAAGCGTCTGGGCAACTAAGCGAGGTGGTCGGCGAGAAAGCGATAGATCGCGATAAGTTCTTTCTCACATTCGGACTTCGACGCGCCGCCGAAGCCTCGTGGAATGCGTATTCGCAACAATCGCAGCAGGTGCTGGAATGGTATGCGCAAGGCGTGAACAGCTACATGAACCATGCGAAAGAAACGGGAGCACTTCCGATCGAGTTCACGATTCTGGGCTATGGACCGACGGAATGGACGGCCATTGATTCGCTAACGATCGGGAAATTCATGGCGTATGACCTTTCAGACAGCTGGGAAGGGCAGGCATTCCGATATCACATGGTTCAGGAATTAGCTCCGGAGAAGGCACAGTCCTTATTTCCTACTTATCCAGAGGACGGGGCTTTGATCATACAAGCGATCAAGAATAATCCAGTGGATCTGACAGAATTCGCTTCTGCGGCAATAGTCCCTGATCCGTACAATGGCAGCAACAATTGGGTTGTAGCGGGATCGAAGTCTGCTTCAGGCAAACCGATGCTTGCCAATGACCCTCATCTGGGGCTGGACACACCCTCCATCTGGTATGAGACTCATCTTCAAGCACCTGAGCTTGAGGTCAGCGGAGTTATATTTGCAGGAGTTCCTGGCATTATACTGGGTCACAACCAGAATATCGCTTGGGGAGTTACGAATCTGGGACCGGATGTACAGGATCTATATATTGAGAAGCGGAATCCGAGCAATCCTTATGAGTTCGAATATATGGGAAAATGGGAACCGGCTAAAGTATTCCATGAAGTCATTAAGATCAAAGGCGAGCCTTCGGTTGACTATGAAGTCGTCGAGACGAGGCATGGACCGATTATTTCGGAATTTGCCAAGGATGACAAGCAGGATACCGCCATCTCGATGCGCTGGACAGCGCTTGAGCCGACGACTGAATTGGAGGCGGTTCAGCGCTTTGCAAAGGCGAAGAATTGGGATGAATTCAAGCAAAGTCTGGAGTATTTCCATGCGCCGGCACAAAACTTTGTGTTCGCCTCGAACGATGGCACGATCGCTTATCGAGCAAATGGCAAGATTCCGATTCGCAAGCAGGGGAATGGCTTGGTGCCGGTACTTGGCTGGACAGATGAGTACGAGTGGACGGGATATATTCCGTGGGAAGAGCTTCCGACCTCTGTTAATCCTGAAGTAGGGTATATCGCTACAGCAAATAATAAGGTAGTTGGAGACAGTTATCCCTACCATATCACGGATAGCTGGTCGCAGCCGTATCGCGAGGCGCGAATTCAGCAGGTGCTGGCGAGCAAGCCAGTGCTAACTCAGGATGATCTGCTTCAGCTGCAGTTAGATCGCCACAATCTGCAAGCCGAAGAATTTTTGGATGGTCTAATTGCTAAGGTGGATGGCAACTCGGCGCTTCGATCCATTGATAAAGAGGCTCTTGCGCTCCTGCAGAGCTGGAATAAAGTCAATGATCCCGATCAAACCGCACCGCTTGCTTATGAGTTGTGGATCCAGCACTTTGACGATGTACTATTCAAGCCGGAAATATCGGAAGCGATGATGAAGCTGTTCAGCGACAAATCGATCGTTAAGGATGAGATCCTGCGCAATGGTATAGCCGGCGAGAAGGAGCCTTGGATCGATGGCAAAGGCGGCATGGAGAATATAGCGGTTCAAGCACTGCAGCTCGCGGTTGATCATGCTGTATCCTTGCAAGGAAAGGAGCCTTCAAAGTGGCAGTGGGGTGATTTCCACCAAGTCGAGTTCCCGCATCCATTAGGATCGGTGAAGCCGCTTGATCTCGTATTTAACCCGAAGCCGTCTCCAATGGGCGGCGGCCGAGTTACAGTCGGCGCAGCTGGCTGGAACAAGACGACCGGAGAAGTCGATCATGGCGCTCCATGGAGAACGGTGATCGACATGGCGGATCCGACGAAGTCGTTCAACGTGCTAGGACCAGGTCAGTCCGGGCATGTACTGAGTCGGTGGTACAAGAATCAGGTCCAAGATTGGACGACGGGGCAATACCATGTAACAAGTATTAATCCTTCGGATTATCAAGCGGCAAAATTCCAATTGACCCTTATACCGTAGAGGTCCATATCGAAGTACCCGAGAAGGGAAGCGCGTATTGGTATGCATCATTGGCCAATATGCTGCTTCCCTTAGTTGGTTTAAGCCTAACCTGGCCGAATCACCTTACTATAATTCCATCTATTGACAATATTGTTGTATTATGATCATAATACAGTTAAGTTACAAGGCGGTGAGGTTGATGTGTTGAACTTCTATGAGCTGAAGCTGAATAATAAAGACCCTGTGTACCTGCAGATCGTGATGCATGTGAAGCGGCAGATTCTGCTGAGAAAGGCCGAGTCGGGCGATAAGCTTCCTTCCAGACGTGAAGTTGCCGCGCAGCTGAGCATTAATCCCAACACCGTTCAGAAAGCATTCAAGCTGATGGAGGATGAGGGATTCGTGCGCACGAGCAGTACGCTCGGAAGCGTGATCGATGTGGACGAAGCGTTATTCGATCGATTGGAAGCGGAGCTGACGAAAGAGATGGTAACCGAATTTATTCAATCTGCCAAGGAGATTAACCTGTCCTTTAAAAAGGTTGTTGATCTAATTAGCGAGCATTGGAACTGACTTGCTATGCCTATAGTGTATTAGTCGAGTAATACAAGTGAGGTGCTGATCATGAAGGGATATTATCGATTGTTGAATGTTGAATTAAGCGTGATGTTAAGAGCAGTGCTGCTTCTATCCTTAGGTACTGTCATTACCCCGCTGTTTCTGCTTCGCTCAGCTATGTATGAACCGAACACGACACATATGATCGAGCGTTTCGAGGACCTCTATGTTTCATCAGGCGGCATGACGGCACAGTTCATCTTCTTAGCGGCGTTTGGTGCTTATTTTCTCAAGACGATATATGCCAGCTACTGGGGAAGCAAGAGCATCTATACGTATCTGACATTGCCGGTCAGACGGGAAATGCTGTATCTGAGCAAGCTGTCAGCAGGGATTCTATGTCTACTTCTCTTGCTCGCCGCTCAACTGATAAGCATGCTAATCAGCTATCAGATGTTCCACTCGATAGTCTTCAATTATAGCAGTGGAGAGCACGTGATGAGCAACGGATTGTTTCTCAGCTTCGTCCGTTCGGAGTATGTTCGATTAATACTGCCTTTTAGCCTGAAAGGAGCTATTTCCACATTCGCCATTATCGTCACGTTCGTGACAGGACTGTATTATGGCGCCATCTGTGAGCGCAGCAAGCGGTACTGGGGGTATGTCGTGCTGTTCGCAGCGGCCATTTTACTATTCAATGTATTAACATATCGTCTAAGCCCGCCATCTGAACTCTATTCACATAAGAATTTGTATCTAAACAGCGCGGTTCTGCTCGGTTTGAGCGGGTATTTTATATGGCATAGCATGCGGTTGATCAGAAGAAGCGCGATTGCATAGGGAAGGAGGAGAAGCTGTATGGATAAGGTGAAGAAGCATCTAGCTGTTCCATTCTTATTGCTCTTTATATTGATATTTGGATCCGTGTATTACACTCTTTCTACGATCGAAGATAACAGCACGTTCTATGTCCGGGATCTGAGTGGAGATCCGTCTGCTATTGCGGATGTGACGATCACAGGGGATCTAAGCGACGGATACCACAGTACGGTGTTCAAGCTAAGCAATGGCCAAGTTAGTACGGAAACTAAGATCTATGATCAACCAACTCGTGTGTGGGACAAAAGGTATCCTTCGGATCTATACAAGCTAATGGATGGTTATCTGTACGAGGTGCAAGGCTCGTTAAGCTTTGACATCGTTGCTCGAGACGTTAATAATCAATATGCTCCAGCCACAGCGTCTGTCATTCCAGGACTGATCTATCATAATTCTCAGCCTAATACCTACACGTATGCCAATCCGCTTGTATACGGCTTGACTAAGATTGGCGATCAAGTATACTTCACAGTGCCTACAAGTGCTGACTATACAGGGAGTAACGGGATATATGAATTAGCATTTTCATATGGTGATAGAAGTTCTATTCCGCTTGAAAACTGGCCAAAGACACAAGAACTCGCAGCTATTGATCTGGATCAGAATAAGAGTGACCCTGCTAACGCTATTCATGTGCTCGGCTTAGAGGCGGTGGGCGACAAGCTTGCGCTTATTATGACGGAAGGAACCAGCTTGATCGTGAGAGGCTACGACAGCGAGAGCGGGAAGTTGATCGGCGAGGCTGTTGTGCCACAATTTATCAACCTTGAAGCAGAAATGAGCTTTGAATCGCATAGTGCACGTTACGTCGCGTACAGTGATCATGAGCATCATATCCTGAATCTGAGCTTTGACAGGTATCCTAATGTTCTGACAAACCAAGATGTTTATAAAACGATTCTTAGTGTTGATTTCTCCAATGGAGTTGAGCTGGTAGACTATAATCGTGCGCATTTTACTGATGGTAAAGTGGATAACAACCGAGGTATCTCCCATATTAGTCATCGCAATGGCAAGACCTACGTGGTGATGACCTTAGGCGACAAAGAAGATCGAATTCCCCATTCGATTATTTGGCCGCAGCGTTTCATGCTGTACGTACTCAAGTCAGATGAGCTTCTCTATCAAGGAGAGCTGATAACGGACGTGAATGATGACTTGATTCGAGATAGTCAATCAGCAGGCAATTTTTCTTATGATATGGCCGAATATAGAAACTTTTTCAATATTAAGATCGAGTAATCACCTTGCTTGTTGGACGAGGAGGGATAAAATGATAGAGTTTCAATATGTGGAAAAGCGATATCCTAGCAAAGGTATCGCGTTGTATATTAATAGCTTGAAGATTAACAGCGGCGAAATTGTAGGCATATTAGGGGCCAATGGAAGCGGTAAGACGACTCTGTTGAAGGCTATTATGGGACTAGGTGAGCTCCATTCCGGACAGATTCTGATTGATGGCAGTCCTATTGAAACGCAGTATGAACATATCGCTTTTATTACGGAAGAGGGCAGCTTTCTGCCAGATCTGACGCCTGCTCAGTATGCTGATTTTCTAGCTGATTTCTTCCCAAGATTTAATCTGGAACGATATAATAGCTTGTTGGATTATTTTGAGCTTGAGCGGAACAGACGAATCAAGACATTCTCGAAAGGACAGAAGTCCAAGCTGGAAATGTGCGCCGGTATAGCGAAGCAGGCCAAGTATATCTTGATGGATGAGCCTTTCTTAGGTGTCGATATGTTGACGAGACGTGATTTTTTGAAATTGATGATCTCCAGCCTGAACGGTGATGAAACGCTGCTCATCAGTACTCATATCGTCAGTGAGATTGAACATGTGATTGAACGAGCTATCTTCCTGAGGGATGGTAGAATCGCTGGCGATTATATGATTGATGATATGAGACTAGAAGGCCTAACGGTAGAAGAAGTGATGTCAGAGACATTGGGAAATAAGAAGAAGCGGATCGAGTGACGTTGGAACAAGCGGGAGAGCGCATCGACTGGAGCGATGCGCTTTTATGTTTTCTGCTATTACATTTTAAGTGAGTATCATTCCATAACTTTTTCCGGTCGAATGGTCGGTATGAACCGCAAGAACACAATATATTTGCTAACCGCGATCACGGCGAGCAGAAGCCGCACATGCAGGTGATCGACTAATAGACCGCTTATGAGGAGCAATAGCGAGGTAGTGCCTAGTATTTCAACCTTCTGTCTCATTGTGAAGCCTTGATTGCGTTTATAGGGTACCACATACTTCTTGTATACCTTGCGCTCTTTAATCCATGCTTCCCATCTGGTGGAGCTTCTGGCAAACAAGAATGCGGCCAGCAGAACTAACGGCGTAGTGGGCAAGACCGGAACGACAACCCCAATCAAGCCAACGATGAAGCAAAGCCACCCTAAAGCGAGCAATACGATCCTCTTCAACACATAACCTCCAGTAGATCATGACCATAGATACTATGAACAATTCTATGGATACTCATTTTCACCGTCAATGTAAAATGATTCCTTAAGGGCTGCTTTCGATAAGAATAATAGAGAAGCTTCGTTCATCATAGCCTCTTTAATAAGAAGCTTATCAGGCTTATAATCGAAGAACCACGACCAGATGAAAAATCAAAGGTTGTGGTTCTTTTTTAGCATGATGTTCTATGCCAGAATAGTTGTAGGAGCGATGACACATGTTCAACGATTTTAAACCTATAGATGACCGTCCAGTATACATTCAATTGAAAGATTATTTTAAGAGCTTAATTATAAAGGGCGCTCTGCAGGCTGATCAGAAGCTTCCATCTACACGAGAGCTTAGTACATTGCTGGGTATCAGCCGCAATACGGTCATATCTGCCTTCGCTGGCTTGGAAGAAGACGGATTTGTGTATGTCGTGCAGGGAAAAGGAAGCTTCGTAGGTGCTTCATCTGTCAGCGTGTCAGCGCCCATTTGCCATATGGACTGGAAATCGCGTGTCAACGGGCATGCCCGAATGGCCGAAGAGCTTGATTTAATGAAGCACGGCATACGCGCTAAGAGAGGAACCATTTCTTTTACTAGCATCGCGCCCGATGAGAAGCTGTTTGATCTGGAAAATGTGAAGCGAGCATTTCTGGATCGCATGTCGGTTGAAGGCGACATCTTGCTGAATTACGGCTATGCACAAGGATATAGACCTTTAATGGAATATTTGATGCGCTACATGGAACACAAGGGTGTCGATGTAGAGGGCAAAGACATCTTGATCACGAACGGCTTCACCGAAGGCTTCGATATCGTCTTATCCGCCCTGGGCAAGAATAGCGGCGCCGTCATCTGCGAGAATCCGACCCATCATACGGCGATTAAGAATCTGAAGCTTCATGGCTATGATATTACGGGCATCGGCATGGAGGAGGATGGGGTTAACCTGCGGGAAATGGAGCAAGCATTGTCCGAGCGAGCCTATGATTGCGCCTATCTGGTTCCTTCCTATCACAATCCCACCGGCATCGTGATGTCTCCCGAGAAACGGCTGAAGCTGATGGAGCTCTTGTCACGTTATGAGATTCCGGTTATCGAGGACGGGTTCAATGAGGAGCTTCGTTACTCAGGCTCTCATGTATCGCCGCTGATGGCGGCTGCAGGTCAAGGAAACAACGTGATCTATCTCGGCAGCTTCTCCAAAGTGCTGTTCCCAGGACTGCGAGTAGGCTGGGTGCTGGCTGACAAAGAACTCATTTATTATCTCGAGAGCGTCAAGCGGGCCCGCTGCATTCACACCTCAACATTAGATCAATCGATTCTATATCAATATTTATTGAATGGTAACTTTGAGAAGTATTTGAAAAAGGCGAGAACGGAGTATAAGCGCAAGTATGAATGGACGAAGAGCTGTGTGGAACAGTTTGTTCCGTATACTCGTTTGTCCGGTGATGGGGGATTGCATCTGTTTGTTGAATTTGAAGAAGGATTCAAGACAAGAGATCTGCTGGAGGAATGCTCTCAACGAGGCGTTATCTTCACCCCAGGGGATATTTTCTACACGAACGGAAGTGGACAGAATACGATGAGGCTCGGCTTCTCCAGAGTGAGCGATGAAGATATTCGAGCAGGTATTCAACGGATTGGCGAAATAGCAACACAACTTAGGGGATAGAGGAGTGCGGCAGCATGAAGACAGGGATGGACGCAAGTGAGAACTCTAGATTAAAGGTCGGCGTCATTATGGGAGGCGTCTCATCTGAGCTTGACATATCGTTAATGACGGGTCGAGAAATGCTGAATCACCTAGATCGGCATAAATATGATGTTACTTCCGTTGTCATTGCGAAGCGGGAAGATCTGATCGAACAGGCGAAGGAACTTGATGTTGCGCTGCTTGCATTGCACGGAGCATATGGTGAAGACGGCACGGTTCAAGGAGCTCTTGAAACGATGGGCATCCCCTACACAGGAAGCGGAGTGCTGTCAAGCAGTGTGTGCATGAACAAGGATATGTCGAAGAAGCTGATGCGCTTCGAAGGGATTCATACTCCCGACTGGTTGTGCTGGAACAGTATGGAGGAGTTCTCAATGGAAGCCGTTGAACGGTTGGGATATCCCGTGATTGTGAAGCCGAATGCTGGCGGATCGAGCATCGGTACGCAGCTGATTATGGAGCCCGCTGGCTTGAAAGCGGCTGTAGAAGAAGCATTGCGCTGGGATCGTTCTGTGCTGGTGGAACGCTGTGTGAAGGGTCAAGAGATCACTTGCTCGATCTTGGACGGAAAGCTGCTGCCTCATATCGGGATTCGTGCGGCTCATTCAGAATGGTTCGATTATGAAGCGAAATACAATGCTGACGGAGCGGAGGAGCAGGTCATCGAGCTGCCGCCAGAGATTGATGAACGAGTGCGAGCAGCTGCATTAACGTGTTACCGACTATTGAAATGCAGTGTATACGCACGCGTGGATATGATTATTCAGGACGGAATCCCCTACGTGCTGGAAGTCAATACACTGCCAGGCATGACGCAGAACAGTCTGCTGCCTAAGAGTGCGCAAGCGGCGGGAATATCCTTTAGTGAGCTGCTTGACCTCCTTATATCGTACTCGCTTGAAGCTAGAACAATAGAGAAGGGAGTGACGCGCGATGTCTAATGAATGGATCTCTCCGCTTGTGCGAGATATACCGCCTTCTGGAATTCGAGCTTTCTTCGATCTCTGTGATGGAAATCAGGATGTTGTCTCACTTGGAGTGGGTGAACCGGACTTTGCGACACCTGAGCATATTCGTGAAGCTTGCATTCGAGCTCTCTATAACGGCAAGACGATGTATACGTCGAATGCAGGGCTGATGGAGCTGCGTGAGGAGATTGCAGGCTATCTGAAGGATAGCTTTCAATTGAGCTATGATCCGGTGAGCGAGATGATGGTGACGGTCGGGAGCAGCGAGGCGGTTGATCTCGCGCTGCGCACGTTGATTGCTCCAGGAGATGAGGTCCTCATCCCATCGCCGAGCTATATCGCTTATTCTCCGATTACGCATCTGCATGGCGGGAAAGTAGTCGAGGTGGAGACGAGGGCAGAAGACAGCTTTAAGCTGACGGCATCTGCTCTGCAAGCAGCGATAACGCCAAAGTCCAAAGTGCTGATGGTGAATTTCCCGAGCAATCCTACGGGTGCCATAATGACGTATGAGGATTGGCTGCCGGTTATTGAAGTGATCAAAGCGAATAATCTGGTCGTGATCTCGGACGAAATATATGCTGAACTGACTTTTGGTCAGAAACACGTAAGTCTCGCAGCGCTGCCCGGCATGGCAGAGCGGACCGTTCTGATCAGCGGCTTCTCGAAAGCCTTCGCGATGACGGGTTGGAGAGTTGGTTATGCTTGCGGGAATCGAGAGATTATCGCGAATATGCTGAAGATTCATCAGTACACCGCGATGTGCGCGCCGATTCTTGGTCAGATCGCGGCGCTTGAATCGCTGCGGCATGGGATGGAAGCGAAGGACATGATGAGGGAATCCTATGATCAGCGCAGACGCATGTTTGTGCGCGGATTAAGTGATATCGGATTCACCTGCCGTGAGCCGGAGGGCACCTTCTATGCTTTTCCTTCGATCGCTCATACGGGGCTTCGATCCGAGCAATTTGCAATGCTGCTACTGAAGCAGGCGGGAGTCGCTGTTGTTCCCGGGCATGTATTCGGCTCGAGCGGTGAGGGGCATATACGCTGCTCGTTCGCTACTTCGACGTCGAAGCTGGAAGAGGCGCTGGAGCGGATGGAGCGATTTATGAATTCTGTTGAATCGGAAAAGCTAAGGATGATTGTGTAACAAGACCGAGAATAGCAGCAACCTCTTATTCTATCTTTCTTTCTCTGTTCTGTCGGTCTCGTTCTAACGCCTCTTGGATATGATCGCGGGGCGGAATCTTGGAGTTAATAATATTCTCCTTTAATTAAATTCTGTCGGATTGCGACTGCAAAGGACCGCGAGTATAATGGAAGGGCAACTGAAGTAGTGGAATGAAGCAAGAACCAACTCTATATCATAACCAGGAGGGGTTGCCGATGGCTAACTTGTTTGGAGGTATACTAGGCAATTATTCTGATGTATCCGTAGAGGAACTGGCCAAGCAATATGGATACCTGTTGATGCAGCATGAAAATGTGCAAATGGGCTTTAAGCTTATTCGAGACACGTTTATTATGACAGATGAGCGGCTCATCTTCATTGACCACCAGGGCGTAACAGGCAAGAAGACTCGAGTGGCGTCCATTCACTTGGATTCGATCGTTGATGTGACGATGGAAACAGCCGGTACAGGATTTGATGACAGCGAATTAACGATTCACTACATTACATCCCCTTATCATAAGTCCAACAATGTTCAGTTAGCTTCCTATATGTTTGAATTCGGTAAGAAATTCAACTTGCAGCCGTTCTATGTCGCATTAGTCACGATCGCGCATCAGAATCATAAGCGGTTGAACTCGTAGAAGAGTTCGTATTTGTAAATAGTAGAGGATGACCATCCGTAATTCTGGGTGGTCATCTTTTTTTATAGCTAAAGACAAATTTAGAATATTCTTGCGAATTCGCCATAAATGAGCGCAACAAGCGATATATTGCTAAGTATAATGTAAAAGGATCACTTTTCGACGAATATCTCGTTATATTCTATTTAAATATTGTTCATTTACTGATATTATCCTAATAATAGATATTTTTTTACATGGTAAACATGGTAAATGAATGCACATGGCAGTATGTGCATCTATTATAGATTTGAAGATTTCATTAACTATTCATAGGTATGTAATACCGAGAGAGGAAGTGGAATGATAGATGCAGCGAATTGTGAAGACGAGTGTGTGGTTGTTATGTATCATGTTATTTTTAATCGTGTGGCCGCAAGCCGGTCATGCTGCTGCTGGGCAGAATCTTTATATGAACGGTAATTCCATTTCACTCCCAGAGCCGATGAGGACGATCAACTCTTCATCTATGATACCGATTCGTGTCGTTTCAGAAGAGTTGGGCTATAAAGTCGATTGGGAGCAGAAGACGCGAACGGTGAACATACATAACGGCAGCACGGATATTAAGCTCGTAGTAGACAAGTCTGAAGCGCTGCTCAACGGGAAACAGGTTAAGATGAGTACCCCGCCTACTGTTATTAACAATACGACGCTCGTGCCATTGCGATTCGTAGGTGAATCTATGGGACTTGTAGTAGAGTGGGATAAGGATACAAAGGCCGTATACTTGTTCACACCTGATGATGAAAAGGTTGTGACTCCTCCGCCTAGTGGAAGCGCTGGCGGCAGCGGTTCTGGCCAAGGGACTGAGCCAACGAAGCCTCCTTCATCAGGCAGTGGGAACAATACGAATGAAGGATCTGGTGAAGTATCAAAGCCTGATAATAAGGTTGATGGTAATGTCGTGGATTTTGCATTTTTCGATAATACGCTTCATATTTCCATGGACAAGCCTGCCGCTGCCAAGATTCAGGTCATGACTAATCCAGATCGTGTCGTGATCGATCTTCCGAATACGGTGTTCTCTAAAGAGTTTATGAATAAGTATGAATTCGATAAGAGCAGTCAAGGCAGTCTGGAAGTTGCCGAGTACCCGGATGTCCAGCGGATTCGCTATGCGATGTTCGCACAGTCGCCTAACACGGTCCGATTCGTTGTAGACGGTAATTATGCCTTGAGCTATGAGAATATATCTACATCTGATGATCTAATATCGATCATGTTTGCTCCTAAGTCAGAAGGCGTACCGCCTGAATATGTGAAGCCGAAAGGCAAGTATACTGTCGTTATCGATCCTGGGCACGGCGGTGGAGATTCTGGGGCAGTAAGCGTACGCAATCGTTATGAGAAGGATCTGAATCTGGCGATCGCTTCCAAGGTTGCGGAGCTGGCTAAGAATGAGCCTAAGCTGAACGTGGTATTAACGCGAGACACAGATGTGTATCCAAAATTGTCTGAACGAGCGGCGTTCGCAAACAAGATAGAGGCAGATTTATTTGTCTCCATTCATGGGAACAGTGTAGATAAGAATCCGAATGTAAACGGGACGGAGACCTATTTTAATCGGGCAGACAGCAAGGCGCTTGCAGAGGTTATGCATAAGCATTTACTAGTAGGAACCCAGTTTGTCGATCGAAAAGTGAAGCAGGCGGACCATAAGGTTACACGGGAGACGGTAATGCCGGCAATCTTGTTGGAAGTCGGATTCTTAACGAATGAGAAGGAAGAAATGATCATGTTCGATGAGGCTTTCCAATGGAGAGTTGCTGAGCAGATTATTGCTGGCTTGAAGGAATACTTAGGCATATCTTAATAAAGATAAAGCATCCATTTGGCTAATTTTTGCTGAGTGGATGTTTTTTTATTTTCAGGGAAATAGTGAGGAGAATGCTATGGAAGGAATAAGAAGCTCATCGCAGTTGAATGCAATTGTTTATGAAAAGGGGTACCACAACATGTGGTAGGAATGGTATGCTGTACTGGTTGGACTTGCAGACTAACTATTACAACTAGAAGGGATTTGCACATGAAAAAACGATATATCGACATACTTATGCTTATTTTAGGATCATTGATCTTTGCGCTTGCTATCAATCTATTTGTTATTCCAAATGAATTCGGCGAAGGCGGAGTGACAGGAATCACGATCATTCTGTACTATTTATTCGAATGGTCTCCTGGGCTCGTATCTTTCGTACTGAACGCCATCTTACTGCTTGTTGGCTATAAATTTCTCGATAAGAGAACGACCATATATACGATTATTGCGGTCACGTTCAATTCTCTGTTTCTTCACCTTACAGCGGATTGGCGCATAGCTTCGGATGAGTTGATGTTGAACGCTGTTTTTGGCGGGATATTTTCAGGGGTAGGGATCGGTTTAATTATTCGAGTTGGCGGAACGACTGCCGGGAGCACGATACTTGCGAGAATTATGAACAAGTACTTGGATTGGAACGTCAGCTATGCGTTATTGTTTTTTGACCTGATTGTAGCCTTCGCATCAATGTTTATCATTGGCGTGCAAAGTCTGATGCTCACGATTGTGATGCTCTACATAGCGACAAAGGTAATGGACTTCATCATTGAAGGACTTAATCCGAAGAAAGCGGTCACGATCGTATCCAAAGAGCAGAATCAGATCGCGGAACAAGTCAATGTACTTATGAATCGCGGTGTTACGGTACTCTATGGGCATGGATATTACACGAAGGAGCCGAAAGAGATGCTATATATCGTGATCTGCAAACAAGAAATAAGCCAGCTTAAGAAAATATGCAAATCGATCGACACCGAGGCCTTTATTACGATTCATGATGTGCGTGATGTATTCGGCAAGGGATTCGTAGACATCTCCAAATAGGTTCGCCCCATTAGTGAAAATGAACTTCCAAGCAACACATTAAATAGGTTGACCGAAAGGAGAAACTCATGTGAGTCAATCCCAATACATGCGCAAAAAAGCCTTCAGCACCACTTGCAAGTAGTGCTGAAGGCTTTATTTATGTGCAGCTAGCTGCTCTTTACGAGCTGCTCCTCTTCTTCCTCAACTGAAGTCTGTTCACCCTGCCAGAGAAGCTGCATCTCAGTGTTTGTGGCAAGTAGATCGGACAACGTTCCTTCTGCTTCGATCTTACCATCCTTCATTACTATAATATGATCCGCTTGGGTAAGAGCTGCTCGACGGTGCGATACAGCGATGCAGGTTACGTCTCTTTCTGCAAATAAACGCTCCCACAGCACTTTCTCGGTTTCGACGTCCAGTGCACTGGACAGGTCATCGAAGATGAACAGGTCTGACTGCGTCATCATCATCCGCGCCGTAGCCGCGCGCTGAATCTGACCGCCTGAGAGCATAACGCCTCTTGGTCCCACCATTGTGTCAAGTCCATGCTCTAAGTCCTCAATATCCTTTTCCATGACGGCTAATCGTACCGCGCGGTCAAGCGATTCCTCGCTATGCTGAGGGTTACCTTGCAGGATGTTTTCGCGAAGTGTATCGCTGAACAGCCGCGGCACCTGCGGTGTATAAGCTGATCTAGGTGGAATAAGGAAAGTTGCCGGATTAATTTCTTGCCCATTCCAGCGAATAGATCCACTCGACTTCTCCAACAGTCCGAGCAGCGTGCGCACAAGCGTTGATTTGCCTGATCCGATTCTGCCTGTAATGACTAGGAACTTCCCACGTTCCAAGTTAAAGTTGATATCCGTGATTCCATTTTCAGAATTCGGATACGTAAAAGATAGTCCCTCAACTTGCAAGTTATGCAGCAGATCGTTCTTGGCTCGTTTCACTGCCGGCAGCTCCGGCGGAGAATCATAGAGGTGAATCGCACTGTGCTCCATAATTCGGAACTGCTCACTGGGACGGAACAGAACCTGCATGCGATCGAGCGATACTTTAAGCCGCTTATGCTGAAACACCATGTAGCCAAACAGCGAAATACTGAATCCGAAGTTTGTTAAATACGCCGTGAATAGCGCAAAGTCTCCAACCGTAAAGCGTCCTGCCTGCATTTCTGTGGCACACATGAGAAGAATGACACCTGTACAGATGCTTAGCACATGCTGATTGAGAGATCTCATCCACTGCTTGAACAGATTATCCTTAAGCGCGGCCTTGCGTCGAGCTTCATTCAGAGTGACAAATCGTTTCACGACATTATCTTCGGCTTGCCCCAGCTTGAGCGCCTGCACGGCACTAAATGTTTCGGCGATAAAGCTAGTAATGCGCCCTGTTGCTTCACGGTTCTGCTGCCCATATCGCCGTGCGCGGTTGCCGGATAGGTTGTTCAGCATGGTGACAGCTAAGAGCGGGAGAATGGCTACAATGGTTATCTTCCAATTGATCGAAGTCATAATCGCGATCGAAACGACAGCAAATACCAGTCGTCCCCAGAAATCCACCCATGACTCTACATACTCTACAACTTCTTCTACATCATCACGGAAGCGGCTCATCGCTTCTCCAGAGGAGGCAGGCAGGTTGCGTCCTGGCCAGCGCATGATACCGGCTAGCATGTTGGTTCGCAGCACAGCTTGAATATGGTAGATATACGTTATCCATTTATAGAAGGCGAGAAAGAATACACCCACCCTCGATATTCTTACGAGAGCAATTACAATTAAAGGAACTGCCAGCCACAGGTAATCATGTGATTGAGTTGTAGCTCTATCGAAGAACCATTGCATACCTAGTCCGATAAGCAACGGCAGCGAGTGGAACATTGCCCACAGCAGTCCGTTTACGATAAACAGGGACAGTCTAAATTGAAACAGGCGTTGGATAAATCGACCTACTGTCATGCCAGTTCCTCCTCTCTCCCAGTGCTTAACAGCTTCGCATAGTGGGAATTCTCGTCATTAGCCAGCGCTTCGCGTTCGCCAAATTCAAGGATACGGCCATCCCCAAGCACCATGATCTTGTCTACGGATTCAAGCGTAGATAAGCGGTGCGCAATAACGATACCCGTACATTGTGAAAGCAATTGATCCACAGCGCATTGCAGCATGGCTTCCGTTGCGGCATCCAGCCTAGAAGAAGGTTCATCCAATATGACCAAGCTTGGTTCGGTTAAGAATACTCGTGTCAAAGCAAACAATTGTGCCTCTCCAGCGGATAAAGATGTCCCGCCAGTCGCTAGATGAGTGTCTAATCCGTCCGGCAGAGCATCAATCCATTGCTGCAGACCGAGTCTTGCGGTCGTATCGAGTATTTGTTCATCCGTGACTTGGCTGTCAAACAAGGTTAAATTGTCGCGAAGAGTGCCGTCAAACAACTGCACATCCTGCGTGACCATTCCGATTCGGCGATACAGGGCGTCTAAGCGCATTTCTCGAATATCTACTCCGCCGATCCGAATCACGCCGCTGTCGATATTGTACAGTCGCAGCAGCAGACGGCTGAGACTTGATTTTCCGCTGCCGGTACGCCCGATAATCCCGAGCCGCTCACCAGGCTGAATCGAGAACGATATGTCTTGCAGCACCGGCTTATCAACGTTATAGCTGAAGTTCACATGTTCATACTCCAGTCCAAGAGCACCGTTAGGAAGCGATACTTCCTTTCCTTCTACAATTTCACTTTGCTTGGACAGCAGTTCGCGTGAGCGAAGCATGCCGGACTTTGCCTTTTGGAACTCTTGCACTTGATCACCGAGCATTTCAATCGGATCATTCAACATCTGAGTATATTGATAGATGAGAAAGAGAGTTCCAAGAGATATCTCGTCTATCAAGTAATAGTGAACGCCTAATAGTAAGACGGCGGTAACAGCGATAGCGAATAACACAACAGTCGTATTCCAAGGGACTACGCGCATCATCCACGCCTTTCTTCCTCTCAGGAATACTGCGCGCATGGCACGATGGAATCGATTCATGACGTAGGGAACACCGCCGTTTGCTTGAACATCTTCAATACCTGCGATGCGCTCTTCAATGAATCCGAACAAGGAGGCGCTGGCTTCACGCTCTGCTTTGGATGAATTCACGCCCATGTCACGAATGAATACCATGAAGAATATAGACACTGCTGTGAACAAGGTCATGACGATGGCAATAGGCCAGTTGGTTGCAAACATAAAGCCAAGAATTCCTGTCAACAGTACAAAACTGCCTATAACTTGAACGATAAACATAGAGAAGAAGTTCGACATGCTGGTGACGTCGCCGTCGATTCGTTCAATCATTTCGCCTGGAGTCTTGAGATTATGGAATCTCATATCCAGCCGCAGGCAATGCTTGAGAAGATCTCCGCGCAGCTGATTGGTTGCTCGCCAGGATACATCATTGCCAAGATAGCTAACGGCTACTGTAATGAGCTGATTAAAGATGGCAATGACAAGGTAGATACCAGCGAGAACGAACAGAGTCGAGACGATTCCACCTTCAGCTGCTGTATCTATAAATCGTTGAATAATCTGCGGATTAATAAGCTGCAGCGCTGTCGAAGTCAGCAGCAAGACCAACAGGAACAGCAATCTTGCTTTAATCGGACGAAGATAACGAAGCAGCCACAACATGGATAATTGCTTATCTTTTTTCATATAACAACCCCCAACTATTTCAAAAGAGCATGAATTAAGGAACAGTAGAACACGATCAAGGAAGAAGATATTTCACAAAAAGGGTGATACAGTAAAAAGGCGAACACTATTCATAATACACCAAATAACAAGTGGTTCAAGGTAAAGAATGAGTATAATCTTATATAATTTCCCGCTTACAGGCGCGGAGCGGCGCGGTGCGGTGGGGCTGAGCTTGCTGTAACGCGGTTTATCCCCGTTACAGCAAGTGCGTGGCGCTCGATGTGGATCTGTAACGGGGATTTTCCCGCTTACAGGCGCGGAACGGCTCGGTGCGGAGGGGCTGAGCTTGCTGTAACGCGGTTTATCCACGTTACAGCAATTGCGGAGCCCTCCAAGTGGAGCTGTAACGGGTAATTTCCCGCTTACGGGTGTTGAACGGCGCGACACGGAGGGGCTGAGCTTGCTGTAACGCGGTTATTCCCCGTTACAGCAATTGCGGAGTACTCGAAGTGGAGCTGTAACGGGGATTTTCCCGCTTACAGGCGCGGAACGCCGCGGCACGGTGGTGCTGTGCTTGCTGTAACGCGGTTTATCCACGTTACAGCAATTGCGGAGCCCTCCAAGTGGAGCTGTAACGGGGAATTTCCCGCTTACGGGTATGGAACGGCGCAGCACGGAGGGGCAGAGTTTGCTGTAACGCGGTTTATCCCTGTTACAGCAATTGCGGAGCCCTCGATGTGGAGCTGTAACGGGGAATTTCCCGCTTACGGGCATGAAACGGCGCGACACGGAGGGGCTGTGCTTGCTGTAACGTGGTTTATCCCCGTTACAGCAATAGCGGAGCCCTTTAAGTGGGCTGTAACAGGTAATTTCCCGCTTACAGGCGCGGAACGGCGCGACACGGAGGGGCTGTGCATGCTGTAACGCGGTTATTCCCCGTTACAGCAAGAGTGGAGCCCTCTAAGTGGAGCTGTAACGGGGAATTTCCCGCTTACGGGCATGAAACGGCGCGACTGGATGAGTCCACGCCCCTGTCCAACGGTACTTGTACCCGGATTGCTGTCTTTTTAGCTAGAAACACGTCTTTCAACAGCACGACGTGAATTATATCAATGAGTTTCCGCGTGGATTTTTATAGAATTGAAGATAGAATCGATACACGAATCGGGAGGGATAAAAGATGTACGAGACATTTTTATCACCTATACAAATTGGCAATGTGACCTTGAAGAATAGATCAGTTATGACTGCAATGGGGACTGGATATGCAGAGCTGGGCGGGTATGTGGGTGATCGTCTGATCGCCTATCACATAGAACGCGCTAAAGGCGGCATTGGCATGAACACGGTGGGGATATCGCCCGTACATGAAACCTCCGCAGGGCCCAAGTATGTAGGCAGCTATGATGATAAATTTATACCTGGACTGACGAAGCTTGCCGAAGCGATTAAAGACAATGGCGGGGTAGCTTGTATATCGCTTCAACACTTTGGCAGACAGATGAGCTCGAAGAACTCGGGACTGCCTCTCTTAGCACCTTCTCCCATTCCGTGTTCCCTCTACCAGGAAATGCCGAAGGAGATGACTTTGCAAGATATACAGATGATCGTAGAAGCGTTCGGAGATGCGGCGCTCCGTGCGAAGAAAGCGGGATTTGACGTTATTGAGCTGCATGGTGCGCATGGTTATTTGATCGGCAGCTTCTTGAGCCCATTTTCCAATAAGAGAACGGATGAATACGGCGGGAGCCTCTATAATCGCATGAGATTTGCAATAGAAGTATTAGCTAATGTTCGTAGTAAAGTAGGAGAAGACTTTCCTATAATGATGAGTATTAGCGGAGAAGAACATGTGGAGGGCGGCCTGCATCTCGATGAAACGATCAAGATGGCAAAAATTCTGGAAGGAGCGGGCATAGCTGCGCTTAATGTCACACAGGGCAATCACGATGCGTTCGGTTATGAGGCACCGAATACATATATGCCCGAGCAGACTCACGTTGAGGTGGCCGCCGCGATTAAGAAGCATTTGAACATCCCAGTTCTGGTTGGGGGTCGAATTACAACGCCGGACATGGCTGAAGCGATACTGCAAGAGGGCAAGGCGGATATCATAAGCTTTGGTCGAGTGCTACTCGCTGATCCACACTTCGTCAACAAAGCAATTGACGGCAGAGCTAATGAGATTATTCGGTGTGTTGCGTGCAATAAAGGCTGCATCACGCGCATGTTCAGCGGCGAAAGCGAACCTAGCTGCATGTTCAATCCCGCGACGGGACGAGAAGTAGAGTATCAGCTTATACCTGCTGAGAAGAAGAAGCATGTGCTTGTTATTGGCGGAGGGCCTGCAGGACTCGAAGCGGCTCGCACGATGCAGGAGCGAGGGCATATTGTGACACTGTTTGAGAAGACCGGCGGCTTAGGCGGTCAACTCGTACTCGCAGGGGCTTCTCCACATAAGCGAGCGTTTAAAGACGCGGCATTCTCTCTTGGCTTTAGAGCTTATAAGTCTGGCATTGACATTCAAATGTTCACGTCGGCAAATGCAGACAACATTAAAGCTTTGAATCCGGACGAGATCGTCATCGCGACGGGATCTGAGCCGATATCGCTAGAGATTCCAGGCATTCGTGACAGCAATGTGTATAAAGCAAGGGATGTACTTTACGGGGACGCTTTTGTGAAGGAGCAGGGCGTCGTTATCATCGGTGGAGGAACGGTAGGCATTGAAACGGCAGAGGTGATGGCGGCATCGGGCAAGAAAGTCGTTATTATCGAGATTACCAATGAAATAGGCAAGGGAATCGGTTTTCATACCAAGCCGTATGTCATGAAATCCTTGAGAGATGCCGATGTTGACATCTATACGGAAGCGAAGTGTATTGCCTTAGAGAAGGGAAGGCTCGTGATTGAGCATGACGGATATACTGAGATCGTTCCCGGTATTGAGGCGGCTATACTGGCAGTCGGATCGAAGAGCGATGACAGCTTAGTGGAAATGGTGAAGGCTACACATATTCCATACCATATTATTGGAGACGCCCATCAGACTGGCGATGCACTCGCTGCGATCTGGGCTGGCGCTGATCTGGGCAGAATGATATAGCTTCGCTATTTTAGCTGGTGATATGTTGATAATCAGTGGGGGGCGTGTTATCGCCCCTTATTCAGCATCCTGCACCGTTCTTGTCTCACGCATTTTTCATTATTGTTCGTTTGGCTTTATTTATAATTCTAACGGTTGCTTTCGTATCGGAATCCTTCTCCCATTGCTCACATAATTGGAGCACCCATTCAGGTTGAGTTTTACTAGCATCATTTAACCAGTTGCCAACCGAATCTTGTACATATGTGGAAGGATCGGATTGGAGCAGATTCAGAATAGGGAGTGCTAGTTGAGGGTTATGCTTTAACTCTTCAATATGCTTAGACCATACACCGCGAGGACGAATTGACTCTACAGAAAACCTGCGAATGTATTCGTTATTACTTTTTGCCCACTCTACCAGTAATTCCACACTTTTATTTATATCTAGAGAAAGTTCTTCTCTAACAGACATCCAAGCAATCTCACGAACCCCAAAGTGATGATCTGCCGCAAAAGGCATGATATACGACAATTTATCTTCTATTGTATCGTCCATTTTTTTATTCATAAATGCCGCCCAACACCTTACACTATCTGAAACATGAGTGGAGCATTTCTCGATGATAGCTTCTTTTCCGCTCTCACTTACTTCATTCATAACTTTATCTAATAAAGCCCCTGTCAATCGTATCGCTTTCATTCCGGATTCGGCATTCTGCCTTTCTAATTCAGATGCTATATACTCTAGTTTATCTTCTAAACCTATTGACGGCAGAACATGATTCAGCAGCGAAATATGGTTAACAGCAAGCCATTCTGTCAGATTAACACTCTCCATTATTCCTTGATTAAGCAGTGCGATAACATCATGAGGGATATTCTCTGCTTTTGTGGCTCCCTTTCTATGTAATAAGTCTCCTCTCAACGACATCTATTATCACTCCTTAAAAAATAGTCGAATTCTCATCCATATTAACATGTAATTTCTCCAGATCAAGGTAAATTCCTGCTGCGTAGTCCGGCTAGGCTTTCGTTCAGAGATGCCAATTCTATTGTTGGAAAATCGTACTATTTAAACAAGTAAAAAACCTTTACTTCATTATGGCAATCCAATAGGATAGGAGTAACTTTAATTGCAAGAATCAGGAAGAAGCTGTTGTCGACACGATCAGTCGGTCAGACGGATAGCGAACCATAATAGGGAGATGGATGATATGTCGAACAAGGTAAAAGTAGCTTTGCTTGGCGCAGGTCTAAGAGGTGTGGTCTATACCAATTATGCTTTAACCAATCCAGATGAGATGGAAGTGGTAGCACTAGCCGATCCGAATCCTGATCGAAGAGCTATGTTTCAGCAGGCGCATGGACTTCCAGATGAGATGTGCTTTGCGGATT
The DNA here is from genome assembly GCF_054343325.1 of Paenibacillus marinisediminis. Taxonomy (NCBI): domain Bacteria; kingdom Bacillati; phylum Bacillota; class Bacilli; order Caryophanales; family Paenibacillaceae; genus Paenibacillus; species Paenibacillus marinisediminis. Next base: position 197,326 of record NZ_JBTGUH010000001.1, on the reverse strand, counting down.
GGGAACAATTGCTTAGCCAGCCTAAATTGGCTGATGCGATCATTATCTGTACACAGGATAAGATGCACTATGAACCGACGATGCGGGCACTTGATGCAGGCTATCATGTGCTGCTGGAGAAGCCGATGTCTCCTGATCCGCTGGAGTGCGTAGAGATGGGAGAGAAGGCGCGCAGTACAGGTCGCGTATTTTCCATATGCCATGTGCTTCGCTATACACCGTTCTTTGATACGTTGAAACGATTGCTGGAGGAAGGTGCGATTGGGCGGTTAATGTCGATTCAGCACAATGAAAATGTAGCTTACTGGCACCAAGCGCACAGCTACGTGCGCGGGAACTGGGGCAACTCTGATAAATCCAGCCCTATGATTCTGGCCAAATCCAGCCATGACATGGATATTCTGCACTGGCTAGTCGGCTCAGACTGCATACATATCTCGTCGTTTGGCAGTCTGTCGCACTACAAAGCGGAATATGCTCCGGAAGGCGCACCGCTGCGCTGCCTGGATGGATGCCCTGTCTCAGATACATGCGTCTACTATGCGCCGAACTACTATTTGACAGGTGGCGAGGACTGGATGCTGCAAGCTCTGAGCGACGATCAGAGCTACGAAGCGCGCAAGAAAGCGCTGGAGGAAGGACCATATGGACGATGCGTATACCATTGCGATAACAACGTGGTCGATCATCAAGTCGTCAATATGGAGTTTGCAAATGAAGTAACAGTCGCATTCACGATGTCCGCCTTTACGAAACACTGTTCACGAACACTTAAGCTAATGGGAACGATGGGAGAAATTCGCGGCGACATTGATAAGAATGAGATCGAGATCAGACGCTTCGATCAGGAACAATACGAGATCATTAAGCCTCTGCTTGAAGATGCATACGGTCACGGCGGAGGGGATATGCGTCTAGTTGCTGACTTCGTACAGCTAGTACGTAAAGGCGGCAGCGGCAAGGGCTTGACTTCCGCAGAAGCATCTGTTCAGAGCCATCTGATGGCATTTGCCGCTGAACAGGCAAGACTATCGCATGAGGTTATTCATCTGCCAAGCTATATGAAGCAGCTGCAGAGTCAATCCACAGCAGTCGTTTCTGCTGGTGAACGATAATAGGGTACTAGGATGATATAGCGGCAGTTCCTTCAGAAGAGTGTGTCTGAGGGGCTGTCGCTTCTTTATTTGAGGAAGAGGAGAACATATCCTAGATAGATTGACGGTGTCGTGGTAAAATTTAGTGATTATATGTAACAACTAACGTAGTTGAAAGAGGAGGATCACACATGGACAAACCGCAGACGATTATACGGGATCATATCGTATTTCCGGACCCATTGTTCCCGTTTACTGCCTCCACTACAGAAGGCGTCAACCCTGAAATTCAGCGTTTACATTGGCATCATGCGCTTGAACTAAACTATATTCGAAGTGGTAGCGGCTTCTACTTGATTAACGGCGTGAAGCTGCAGTTTAAGCAAGGGGATATATTATTTATTAATAGCGATGATCTGCACCGCGTGTTTGAAACAGAGAATCTAGTGATGGATATCATTATGTTTGATCCATCTATGTTGGCTTTCGATCTGAATTATGATCCGGATCTGATGAAGCCGTTTCGAGAGATTAACATCGTGGGTCATGAGGAGCCGATTGCTTTAGAACTTAAAGAACTCTTCCATCGTATGATGACAGAATATATCACGTGTAACACTACCTATATCAGTTTGATTCGAGCTGATTTAGTACGGTTCCTTGGTTTATCCAATCGCTTTCTGAGCGTGTCGGATCAAGATCAGACTCCTCTGAAGCAACGCGGAATATGTGCGATTAAAGAGGCGGTTCGCACGATGGAGATGTCGCTTGGCTACGCTTGGACGCTGCAGGAATTAGCGGCACAAGTCCATCTCAGCCCTTCACGCTTTAGTGCTTTATTTCAGCAGGCAGCCGGGACTTCTCCGTTGAATTATTTGATTCAGCTTCGGCTGACGCACGCGGTTCATCTATTGGAGACGACAGAGATGAAGATTATTCATATATCGGAGCAGTGCGGCTTCCGCAATCTGTCCAACTTCAATCGGCTGTTTAAACAGCATGTCGGCAAGTCGCCTCGTGATATTCGAGAATACGATAATAACTCCATAGAATAAACTAGAGATGAAGGAACAATATCTATTTGAGAGTGAGGAATAATCTAATGGAATATGTGAAACTCGGAAATACAGGCTTGGATGTATCTCGACTTTGTCTTGGTTGTATGAGCTTTGGTGTGGCAGATCGGTGGATTCACCCTTGGGTACTTGATGAAGAGCGCAGTCGTCCTATCATTAAAAAAGCTCTCGATCTAGGTATCAATTTCTTTGATACGGCTAATGTGTATTCAGACGGAACAAGTGAGGAAATAGTTGGGCGAGCACTAAAGGATTATGCCAATCGTGATGAGATTGTCCTCGCTACCAAGGTTCATTTTCGTATGCATCAAGGTCCAAATGGTGCTGGTCTTTCCCGAAAGGCAATCATGAGTGAAATTGATAAGAGTCTTGTGCGATTGGGAACTGATTATGTAGACCTCTATCAGATCCATCGTTGGGATTACCATACTCCCATTGAAGAGACGATGGAAGCATTGCATGATGTTGTGAAGGCTGGGAAGGCAAGATACATAGGTGCCTCTGCCATGTACGCATGGCAGTTCCTTAAGGCATTGCATGTGGCTGAAAAGAATGGATGGACTCGGTTTATATCCATGCAGAATCATCTTAACCTCATATACCGTGAAGAGGAGAGGGAGATGCTGCCGCTTTGTAAAGAAGAAAAGATCGGAGTGATTCCATACAGCCCGCTCGCATCAGGAAGATTAACTCGTGATTGGGCAGATACAACGCATCGTTCTGAAACCGATCAAGTGCAGAAGTCTAAATACGATGCGACTGCGGAAAGTGACCGATTGGTTGTGGAGCGGGTTGCAGCTATCGCAGAAAACCGAGGTGTTCCCCGTGTTCAAATCGCACTTGCTTGGTTGTTGCAGAAAGAACCAGTAACAGCTCCTATTATAGGAGCAACGAAAATGTCTCATCTCGAAGATGCGGTAGATGCTCTTTCGATTATGTTAACACCTGAAGAAATGATGTCGCTGGAGGAGCCATATGTTCCTCATCGGGTCATTGGTGCAGTTTAAATATGAAATTGTATGTCTCATATCAAAAAAAAGCCTGACTCCTCAGGCTTTTTTTATTCTCAAACTACTAATTATTTATCACTAGGTATTGCCTTAAATACTTCAGCCGCTTTTTCACTTGTGGTTTCAAGCATGAATTTACCATTCGCCGACCATTTTGCCATCAACTGTTCATTCTTTTTCTGAGCATCATTCATTGATTTTACGTCTTTAAATTCGTAAACTTTGACTACTTTGTTGTCCGCATTAAACATAAATCCATCTGTTGCCCCAATCATATCAAATAAGGGCTTCTCGCCTGCATCAACTTCATAACCGGCATCTTGGAACGCTTTAACAAACACATCCATTGTACGATTATCAGCTTTTTCTCCGCCACAAGCCGCGAGTGCCAAAACCATGAGTGCCACACAAAACATTGCAGTTAATCTTTTCATTTCCTTCTCCTCCTGTATGAAGATATGTGCTATAAGATCGAATAATCATGTTTAATTCTACCACAAATGACAATACTCAACAATTTAATAGTCTAAACCCGTTTATTCTGGCCAAGTACCATATGTCATACTACCAATAGAAAATATTGTAAGGAGAATGAATTGTATGATAGAATGAAAATAAGTACATATGATTTAAGTTACCAAATTCAATTACAAGGAAACGATAATATGAGCAAAAATAAGATTAAAATAGGGGTTTCCAATAAAGAAGGTCAGTTAGGTTTTATGTCTACGAGAGGAGGTTATAGGGAAGGGGCCGGGAGGAAAAGTATTGGCGAAACTAAAAAAGTATCCTTAACTCTAACGGACGAAATATGGGGCAAAGTAGAGAAACAGTGTTCGGATCATCAATTATCTCGTTCGGAACTTATCCGTAATATTATCGAATCTTATTATACCTAAATTGTCTTGATGAGTAGGTGAGCTCTGTGTTGGTCCATATATCAAAAGATTCTCTCATAAACGCTGTTCAGCACGTATTGAAGGCTGTCTCAACGAACAGTCCGATTCCCGCACTAACCGGAGTAAAGATTCAGGCAGATCCCAGTGAACTAATTTTTACGGCAAGCAACTCAAGTTTGACTATTCAATATAGGGCCTCTCAGAATAACAGCTCTATGACAATCGCAAGAACTGGTGGCATTGTTGTTCCAGCACGATATTTTTACGAGATTATTCGTAAGTTTGATGCTGGGGTGGTTACTCTTGAGATTAGAGAACATATGGTTCTCACGATCATTTCAGGTCATTCTCAGATTCGGTTGTGTGGAATGGATCCAGCAGAATTCCCGTCAACTCAATTTGTAGAGAGCGATACTCCGTTAAAATTTGAAATTGATAGCGCTCAATTGAAGTCTTCCATCAAACAGGTTGCAGCTTCAGTTTCTTCGTCCGAGAGTCGACCGGTATTAACAGGGGTTTATTTTGCTTATCATAATGATTCTCTTCATCTTGTGGCCACGGATGGAATTCGTCTTGCATCCCGAACTATAGTTATGGATAGTGATGTAGACTTCGATGCGCATGTAATAATACCAGGTAAAAATCTATATGAAGTATCTAGAATATTGGACGGTGAAGACAACACTATTGAAATTGAATTGGGTATGAATCAAATCGTATTTATAACAGGCAATATCCAGATTCAGTCTGCATTAATAGAGGGGGCTTATCCATCAATAAAAAAAGTAATTCCAACATCTTATGTAGCAGAGGTTGTTGTTCATACATCATGTTTCTTGAATGCTGCTGAACGGGAAACGGTGTTAGCGGGTGAAAGTATAATAAGGATAATGGCCACTTCCGATAAATTAGACCTATTATCTAGAACGGCTGAAATAGGAGATATACAAGATGAAGTGCCGATAAAGGAGCTGAACGGCGAGGATTTTCATATATCTCTGAATGGGAAGTTCCTGATCGATATACTTCGTTGTGTTAATAGTGAGTATGTCAGGTTAAGATTTACTGGAAGGGCAAGCCCAATCATTATACAGCCAGAAGATGATACGTCGTCTACCCTATTCTTAATTACACCTGTACGAACTGCGAATTGATATTTGTTATAAGCTAAATGACATTCTAGATTTATTTAAGGGAGTGGAGCTATGTTAGTAGCACAGCTATATTTAAATGGCGCTTGTTCTGAAGCTATCGATCTTTATGAAAAAGCCTTTAGAACTGAAGCTGATTCAATCATGTATGATACACAGAAAGATCCTGAGAAATTCGTCATACACGCGGAGATGCACATTCTTGGAACTAGATTAATGCTCAGTGACTTCGGCGGGACTAAAGAGTCCTCAGCTGAGTCCACCATGGAAATTGTCGCAATTTTTGAGAACGAGGAAGTTTTAAGAGAGGCATATCAAGTATTAAATGAAAACAGCAAAACGATTACCCCAATAGGCCCCATTTTCTTCAGTCCATGTCTAGTCTCATTTATTGATAAGTTTGGTGTTCGATGGTGTTTTATGGTTTAGGTGTGGCAGAACGGCTATTTATTATCGCTCTTTATTTTTACCAGAGGAACACATCCGCTTCACCTACAATATGATGAATCTAGAATTATAAAGAGGTGAGCCAATGGCAGTCGTAAAAGCCAGAGAACAGGATATTAATATGTTGGCGAGGTTGCTTCGAGCTGAAGCTGAGACCGAAGGCGAAATGGGCATGCTCCTTGTTGGAAATGTTGGCATCAACCGAATAAGGGCGAATTGCTCCGATTTTAAAGATATCCGGACAATTCCCCAAATGATCAATCAGCCGCACGCGTTCGAAGCGTTGCAACATAGTTTGTACTATCAAAACGCAAGAGATAGGGAACGCCGTCTGGCGCGAAGGGCTGTGAATGGGGAGCGGAATTGGCCTGCCAAATTCTCTCTATGGTATTTCCGTCCAGGAACGTTCGAAAATCCCGGACCATGTCCGCCAACTTGGTATAATCAGCCGTTCGTAGGACGATGGAAGAAGCACTGTTTTTATGAACCGACCGCGGAAGAATGTGAAAATATATATAATACGTATTAATTTTATAAACGAAAAGAACTCAGGATCTCTTAACCTGACTTGTCACAGCCATGTGTCGGATGACAAGAACTTTATCTCATTAAGTGCCGCGTATATCGCGGCTTTTTTTGGTTTAGTGGAAGTGCTATTGTGAATATCAGCCTTTTACAATGGAGAGATTGGTTAGGTCTGTTAGCTTAACCTGGTGGAAAGAAGCGGAATGGAAATAGGCTGCCGTCGATTCAAAACGGCGGCCTTTATTTTAAGTAACGGGCAGTAAACCTATACTTACAGAACTTTATTACATGCACTCCTAGCGGTGTAGAGTATTTATTTAAATATTTTATCCGTTTACCATTTATTCACCCTTGATTATGATTACGGTAATAACAGGTGATTCACGTCGTCTATAGTAGCGCCATCAGCCCGGTTCGCCAAGAATTATCAATTCGATTTGACGATGTTTTATTGGGTGTAGACCGTAAAAAAATATTAATAGATTTAAATGCAACACAAGCAGCATGGGAGAATGAAATTAAACAATCAAAATGGTCGATAGTGAATCATCTCATTTTTTGGAATGAGAAATGGCTTGAGAGATTTAACGTCGAACAATAGAAATCACAGGGGAAAAAGAGTTAGCATTGGTGAATATTTTGTGCACCCTATTTTGAGAATTATGGAAATGATATTTTGAATGTTATAGACCATGTGTGGTAGTGGATTGTCTTAGAAGAGGAGATAAGAAAATGATTGAATTACGAAAAATAACCGGGGATAACATAGATGAAGTAATAGAACTTGAAGTTGGAGAAAACCAGAAAGACTTTATAGAAACTACTAACCTCAGAAGCATTGCAGACGCTCATGTGTTGAACGCAGACGGGATACCAACGACTCCCTTTGCCATTTATGCCGATGAAGTAGCGGTTGGATTTTTGATGTATATTTATGATACGTTGGATCACGAATCATTTGAAAATGAAGTTTTTTACGGGAAGAAGAGCTACTTTATTTGGCATTTTATGATTGAAAGGAGTTATCAAGGGAAAGGATATGGCAAACTTGCCTTTGAAAAAATGTTGATGGATATTGAAACTATGCCATATGGGGAAGCAGAATATGTAGCCCTCTTTTATCGAACAAGTAATGTCATAGCTAAAAAATTATACGCTTCATTTGGTTTCGTAGATACAGGAATCATTCAGGATAATTCGTTGTTGGCGATTAAAAATCTAGATGGGAAAAGAACAGAATCCTTAGTAGAATAGGATCTCTCGGAAAGGAATGTAAGCTATCAACGTCTTTACCCATAATAAACACAAATATCCAGATAGTATGGCAACACGATTTATATCAATGGAGAAAGATGCCGTTCATTTTAATTCTCAATATCATGGTAAACTTTTTACTAAACAAGGCATCATCGATATTATTGATCAGTTTGGTATGCCTGGGGAGAAATGGAGGTCTGATCCTAATCGGAGATTTGATTATTTTATTGAGGCGCAGGTTTGGAATGAACAATATATAGCTGAATACATGCAACAGAATCAATGAGCAGTTTGCCGGCAGCAGCTGCTCTTTTTCATTAAGCTAGCTCAATAAAAGATTTTAAAGGAAGCCGGATTCTTCTGTTAGGCTGCCCTTTCGCAACTGTCAGTAAAACATATACTTACAGAACTTTATCATATGCACTTCTAACGGTGTAGAGTTTTTATTTATATGTTTTATCCATAGACCATCTTTTTATCCTTGATTAAGATTACAGTATTTACAGGTAATTCAAGTTACATATAGTAGCGCCATCAGTCAAGTTTGAATTGAGGGGAATAAATGAAAACATCTGCCCATTATGAAGTGAGTGAAAAGTTAAATACTTACATGAACGCATTAGCGGATCAGGGATATTTTAATGGAGCTGTTCTGGTCGCGAAGGAAGAACAGATCATATTGAGTAATGGTTTCGGTATGGCCAATTTTGAGCACGATGTACCTAACACTTCGACAACGAAATTTCGTCTCGGTGCATTAACCAAGAGCTTTACTTCAATAGCAATAATCCAGTTACAGGACCAAGGCTTACTACATGTCAATGATCCGATCGCGTTGTATATACCAGACTATCCTAATGGAGATATCATAACCATACATCATTTATTAAACAACTCATCAGGTATACCAGATTACCCGACTTTTCCTCACTATTGGGAAAAAACAATGAGAATTTATTCGACTATGGAGCAAACAATCGAATCGTTTAAAGATAAACCACTGTAATTTACCCCAGGGGAAGGATACAGTTACACAAGCTCACCCTTCATTTTATTAAGTTACATTATCGAAAAAGTTTCAGGAATGTTTTATCAAACATATATATCAGATCGTATCTTAAACCCCTTAAATATGAGAAATACGGGAGTTGAAGACGGTAGAACGCTCCTGAAGCATTTTGCTTCAGGTTATTCCATATGTAAAGGAATCATCCCAACCGAATATGTGGACATGTCATTGCATGTAGGAGCCGGAGGAATGTACTCTACGGTCGAAGATCTATATCTCTGGGACAGAGCCTTATCAAGGGATGGAATACTCACACAGCAGCAATGGGAGTAATTATTCGGTGAGGATACGTCACCCTTTGGCAGCTACGGTTGGGTAGTAACAGAACAATTCATCAACAACAAAACAAGAAAACGGGCATGGCATAAAGGGAGCATGAATGGTTTTTTCGCAGAATTTAATCGCATTGTAGACGAAGATATCGCCATCATTGTATTGAGCAATGTGAATCTTACACCTGTAGATGTCATCTGCGAGCGTTTAGCGAAAATAGTGATGGGTGAAGAAGTCCTTCCACCAACCCCCTTCTCTCGTATAAGCGTAGCCCCCAATGAACTAAGAAAATTTGCTGGAATATATAACACTGGTGAAGAGACTACTATCAAAGACTTCGCAAGAGTGACTGATTTAAGGGAAGCCCTAGGTAAACTATCGAGCATCGATAATCCTAAATTCGCTGTCGGATTGTTTTATGAAACATTCTACGAATATGGGATCGACCCCGCAAAAACCGTTGTAGTAACTTATGAAGAGGGTACCATCTACTTATTTATTCAAAAAAATTGGGGGGCTTGGTATGAGTACGAAATTGTTCCGCTCTCCTTACAAGATAACATCCTAATATGTACTACGCTGCACATAAAAGAACAGATAGAGTTCCGAATTGAATCAGACGGAAGACTAAGGTTAATTCATATAGATCCAAATGGTCACCGAACTGAAGCGGTTAACATAATTCCGTTTTGATTATAAAGTGAGAAGCGATCGAGATCATGCGGACTCTAAAACCTCTGAAAGGGATTGTCATTATGATATATTCCAGAATCGGGCAGCTTCGTATAGTGGTGTTTCTAAGGTTAGTGATAAAATGTGGGTTCTTTTCGTAGTGCTAAGGATTATTCGAATCATACATTAAATATAGGGGAAATCTTGCATAGTGGGGGTGGAACAATGGCTGATAATATGATGCGACTGGACGAGATCAAACGGAAAGTACGGAAATTAAAGAAGCTTGAAGTAAAAATCCGGTTTAACGGTATCAATCAGCCTGATAAAAACCTCATTTGGGACAGTTTCTTCGAGCTTAGTGATAGAAGTAACAGTAAAGCGAAATACTCATTGCATTTGTTGGCATCGATGAATCATGAAGAATATATGAACGTTATTAATGAGTATTTTTCATTGATTTATTCTGAGCTTTATAAAGAAAGCGGAATAATTGGTGAAGATGGAACTTATGACTCTGTTATTCTTTCAAGGCTTGATCTGCCATTTAATGCTGATGAGACTACCATTAAAAAGAGATTCCGGGAGCTAGCAAAGAAATATCACCCAGATGCAGGCGGTGACGCAGCTACGTTTATTGAGCTTATGAATAATTATAGAAAGTTACTAAGGGATCAAAAATAAGTATTTCGCAATATTTGGGGGAGAGGTTAAATATGCTACGGCGTGAGAAAGCAGTAAGGATACTTTTCCTGAAGTCAGCCAAAGACTGTCAAAAAGCACAAAACAAATTGATAAACAATCTGGAATAGTATTAACTGGGTTCGCAGCAGACCCAAATGAGAAATTATTTAAGGTTGGAATTGAATATGACCCGGGTCAAATAGATAATGAACAATTGAAGCAAATTGTTACTGATTATCTCAGTCATGCTGCTTCAAATTCACCGCCCTCAAATGATTGGAAAGAGATGCTTAAACCATATCAATTGCGAATTGAAAAATTAGGTGATTCAAAGAAAGTACCCGTGATGGCTGAAAAAGTCATCGGGGCAACAGAATTAAAATGGTTATTTGAAAAATGATAATAGCTTACTGTTAAGCTAACGGGAATACGATAGTGGAGGAGTTTGCAGCGATGCAGCTCCTCTTGATCATTGAAGTAACGGGCAGGTTAGTTGAAGAAGAATTTTTGGGAACAAAAACGAATCATTTACATTATCCTGAGAATGAGGTGGGTAAAATGAAGTTAGGACTAAAACGAGATGAAGTAAGATTAGAAGCACATACCGTTGAATGGCAGAAAGAGTTTCATAGGGTGAAACAGGATATTCTAAATTCAACCTCTCTTCAGGAAAATCGAATTGCACATATTGGAAGCACAGCTATTAAGGATATGGTTGCCAAACCAATTTTGGATTTAGTTGTAGGTGTAGATGATATTGAAAATGTTGATAAGGCTATTTTTCAGGGGCTAAAGGAGGCTGGCTTTTTAAGACTTCGGGTTCAACGTCCTAATGAAATCGTGCTTGCCAAGTTTACTGATGAAACCTACGAAGTAAAGACCCACTTTATTCATTTAGTTGAATATAATAAAGACCTCTGGAAAAATTTAATCTTTTTTAGAGATTACTTAAATTCAAACGAAACAGTACGGGAACAATACAGTAATCTAAAACAGAAATTTGCTGAAGATAATATTGGTGGAATTGATGAATATACTGACTATAAGGAACAATTTGTAAAAGAAATTTATGAAAAGAGAATATAAGTCCTTGTTAAACTAACGGGACACGATAGTTCAAAACAAGGCTGCCAGTTCGATTGGCAGTCTTGTTGCGCTAATGGGCAGGTTAGTTGCAGATCAATACGGTGAACCGTATTATAAATAGTGGTAAAGTGGAGAGTAGTGTTGCGAATAGATTCGGTAGGGAGTTACTGACACCTTGCACATTCGTGCATGAAAAGCTAGGTAAAATCAAATGATTTCTTCTATCCTTAGGAAGAAAGGAGGGTGGGGCATATGGATTGGCTGAAAAGAATGAACGGTGCCGTTAGCTATATTGAAGATAACCTAACGGGGGAAATTGACTTTGAAATAGCTGCAGGAATTGCGTGTTGCTCGGTTTATCACTTTCAGCGATTGTTCTCGTTTATAGTTGAAATCCCGTTATCAGAATATATTAGACGCAGACGATTAACCCTCGCGGCGTTTGACTTACAGGGCAGCAATATTAAGGTAATCGACATTGCTCTTAAATATGGCTACGACTCACCGGAAGCATTCGCCCGTGCGTTTCAAAAAACGCATGGAATCACACCCACTATGTCACGTAATCTGGGTGTTAGCCTTAAATCATATCCTCGAATATCCTTTCAAATTTCGATTAAGGGAGTTGAAGAAATGAATTACAAAATCGTTCAGAAAGAGGATTTTTCTGTCTTTGGAGTTGAAGAAATATTTTCAACTGAGAATGGTGAGAATCATAAGGCGATTCCGGGGTTATGGAAAAAAGCCTTTGATGAAGGAATAATTGATCAGATGATTAAAGCATCAGGTATGCATTGGGACAATTCAAGCAAAGGAATCAAACCTGTAAATGCAGTAATGTGTTATCGCAATACCGGCGGGACCACATTCCCTTATATGCTTTACGCCATCTCACCAAAAAGCGGTACACCAGAGGGATTTGCTTCTCTTGAAATTCCAGCTGGGACATGGGCAGTCTTTACAACAGAAGAACATACGGTTGATCAAACATCCGAACATGTGCAAGCATTATGGAAACGCATATACAGTGAATGGTTTCCTACTGCAAGTTATGAGCATGTTAATGGTCCTGAGTTTGAAATGTACGGTGTTTCGGAAACGGAAAATGAATTTTGTGAAATATGGATTCCCGTTCAAAAGAAATAAGTAATAAAAGATGAAATGGTGTATAACAGGGTCTCAGGGTCTATAATAGCCTTTTCGGCATAGCTAACGAATTGAGCAATCGTTATTTGATCGAAACAGGACAGTTAAACGTTCTAAGCGCTTCGTTCTTAGGATTAAACTAACGGGACACGATAGTTCAACCATAACAAGGCTGCCAGCTCGATTGGCAGCCTTGTTGCGCTAACTGGCAGGATAGTTTAAAAATTTCGCGAATACCCTACATATGGAATTATTTACGAAGTTCGTGAACAAGACGTTATAGGAAATCAGCGCAAATCAAAAATTATTTTCATCCAATATAAATGGAGGTTCAGCATGGATTTGAACCAAAGAAAACTATGGAATGAGAATCACAAAAAACTAACAAATCAAATTTTAAAAACAAAGGAACATATGGATAGTATTGATTTGTTTTTATATCAACATAGTCTATTACATTCCTCAGAAATGAGTAATTCAGGATGTGCTACTCTCGAAGACGAATTAGTTAAAGATATTAAAGAGGAGACTATTCGTAAGTATCCTGTGGTAGCTCCGGATACGAAAAACTCTATTGTTTGGCACTTATGGCATGTTACAAGAATAGAAGATATGACTATGAATGTTTTAGTCAATAATAATAAACAAATTTTTCATTCTGGAGATTGGGATAAGAAACTTAGAATCGAATATCCTTCTTCCGGGAATGAAATGCCAGATGATGAAATTGCTAATTTAAGCAATCAGATTGATATTTCTGCATTATTTGAATATCGAATTGAAGTAGGGCGTAAAACACGTGAGATAGTTTCATTATTGAGGCCTGGTGATTTTAAATTAAAGGTTGAAGCTGAAAGAATACGAAAGCTTAAAGATCAAAATGCTGTTAAAGATGAAGCTTCATGGTTACTTGAATATTGGGGAAATAAGAGTATTGCAGGATTAATACTCATGCCAGCGACAAGGCATATTTTTTTACACTTGAATAAATCTATTAGAATAAAACAAAGGATACAAAAGATCAAAGGGGTTTAGTAATTTCGAAGAAGGCGCTGACATCCTATAACATCGTATCTACGCTGCGGGCTTCGCCCTTGGTTCGCAAGAAGCGAACAACCCTGCAAGGCTAAGTCCGTCGGCCCCGGCGCGTAATGTAGATTAAGCTAACGGGACACGTTAGTTCAAACAACCAGGGAGCAGACCGCTACGGGCAGTTGCCCCCTTTCGCATTGAAGTAACGAGCAGGATAGTTCCAAAATGTGGTAGTATTAGAGGGGGGGGATTTGAGGGTGTGATGAATCCGTTATATTGAGGAGTGATAAATTGAGGCAAGCAGGATTAGTTTTATTAGTGCTAGTAATAATCTCCTTAGTGTCAGCATGCAGCAGTGGCAACACAGATAAGACCATGAGGTCCGAAACTCCCGTGGAAGCCCTCGAAAAAGACCAAGTGAAAAAGTCTTTCAATAATGATATAAACACGAATCCTGTTGAGGAATACGTTGAAAAGTTCTCTTATCTGAAACAGCTATCTTTAGAGAAGCAGGAGGCTTTTACTCGATTTAAATCTGAGAGGAACTTGCAAGACCTTTACAATTTCACCCCTGAGGACATGGTGCTGATTTATCTTTACTGTCTATCAATAGGCGATCCGGACTTGATATATGAGATTACTTTTAATGGGGGGCAACTTCCTGACCAAGATAAATTTCGGAAAGATTATTTCGAGTATGCAATGAATTATGATTCCGAAACAGCAGTACATTACAGATATTATGATTCTATAAAAGTGGATGAGAGTACGGCCGAGGAGAATAAGGTAACTGTACTTATTACGGTTAGTATAGAAACAACGACTCATTCCATGGCTTTAGGTCTACAAAAAGAAGATCAAGTATGGAAATTGGATATCTACCATTTGATAAATGATTATATAAATAAAGAAAGTAAAAACAAAACATAATAGGTTAATTAAGGTAATAAAATCTATTTCGTAAAACACTGTTAAGCTAACGGGCAGCATAGTTCAATATCGTGGTATGATTGTATAGGATGATAAGTTACATTTTGTGAGGTAATTTCATGATGAATCTTCTATACCATTATTTTGATAAATCAACAGGTCCTTTTCAAAATTTATCAGATTTAGAACCAGAAGAGGCGGAGAGAATACTTCACGATATTCGTGTCAAGAAGAAAGGATTCGCAAGCAAAAGATCCACAGACTACCTAACAATTCGACGAAGTCTTGAAGCAAAGGCAAGAGAACTGTTTATTTTAAAGGGCGGTAAGCCTATTCGAAACTCTCCACAGTACATGACTGTTGGAGAATGTCCGTGGCTCTTAGAGTGGTTTGAGAAGGGGAAGGAACTTTACATACCAATTGAAGAATTCGATCCTTATTCCATCAGCTTTACTTATGGAGATTTGTTTCCAACGATGAGATACAAGGATGGAAAGAAATATAGAGGTCAAATTTATACAGTAAATGAGATTAATGAAGTAATAAAAGAATTCGGGTTACCTCAGGTGTGGAATTCCCTGGGGAATAATGGACCAGAGAGGTACATAGAAGTTCAAGTTTGGGATGATAAGCCGTTGACCCGATGGTTGCTAAACTAACGGGGAACTTTAACTCAATAATCATCAGGAAAGGCTGTCGACAGCAAAGGATCGGCAGCCTTTTTCAACTGACGGGCAGGATTACTTATTAGATTCGTGATTACTCTACTTATTGAAATAGATGTTATCTGCCATCGTCTATTTCAATAAGTGTGAAGAATTAAAATGATGGAACCATAAAGCATAATCAATCGTATCTAGTGACAGTAATAATATGGTGATATAAGTAATAAGTGGAGAGTGCGGCGGCATTTTGGGGATTTTTGGTGATCACATCTTTGGCGTTTGGTGTGTATTACTGGAAGGAGAATTCGATATGAAAAATTGGAGAACACCGCTCTTATCGCTCATTCTTTCTGTTGGCATACTCGCATCAGTAGCCTGTGCTAAGGAGCCTCCTCAGCAACTGGCATTAAAGATAAATAACCAAGAGATCGAATATGCATCAAACGCGCCCATTATCGAGAAGGGCATGATCCAAGAAGGTGCTCGTGGCTTCATGTGGGAAGTGAAGAATAATGGGACTACGGTGTACCTCGTAGGATCGGTACATGTTACGGACGACAATTTCTACCCACTGCATTCGAAATATGAGAAAGCTTTTTCAGAAGCGGATTATTTGGGTCTTGAAGTTGATCTTACCAAACCGCCTAATGAAGAGCAGCAGAAGATGGTTATGGATATGATGATGTATAAGGATGGCACCACGCTAAAGGAGCATGTATCCAAGGAGACGTATACGAAAGTAGCAGACTTTTTGATGAGGAATGGTTTGAAGCCCAACGCATATGATACGTTTAAGCCTTGGAAGGTGGATATAACTATTTTTAATATGGCGTTGAAGGCTAGCTACAACACAGAAGAAGGAATTGATCTATATTTTCTTCAGAAAGCCCTTGAACGCAAGATCCCAGTAATAGGACTAGAAACGTATGAATCCCAAACTGGGGTGTTTGCTAGCTTCTCTAAAGAGAAGCAGGAGAAGAGTCTCAATACTACAATAGACAATTACAATTCTAACGTCATCAATGATTCTACTGACGAGTTGATAGCTTTGTGGAAGAAAGGCGATGACCAATCGCTGCTCAACATGGCTAACGACATGGCAAGTGATCCAGAATACCAAAAGGTGATGCAGACTGATCGTAATATCAGTATGGCTGATAAGATTGAAGGTTTCCTAAATAGCAATAAGGAAGAAGAGTATTTCGTTGTGGTTGGCGCTTTACATTATCCGGGTGAGCATGGGATCATAAAACTGCTGCAGGATAAAGGCTATACCGTCGTTCGTAAATAAATAGTTTATAAATTAAGGCTAAAAACCAAAATTAGTGGTCGGTGGTTGGCGAATTCAATCAAGGCGATCGGACCAGCGTGACGTGAACCTGACATAATTATGGGTGTTGTTCATTATATAGCTAATCCACCCCGACGTTAAACTAACTGGACACGATAGTTAAAACATGACAAGGCTGCCAGCTCGATTGGCAGCCTTGTTACGTTAACTGGCAGGATAGTTTAAGATCTTTCGCGGTGAACCATACCATAAGTAGGGCGAAAATTTGTGATCGCGAAGCCGTATGGAGCCAGTGTTTTCCTAGATGATGATCAAGCTTTACTTGAGTTTTGGGGCTCTCCTGAAGTAAGGAAAGTTCCTTTTACTGTTTGGTCAGTAGAAGGGAGTACGCATAAAAAACTTTTCGGTCTCCTCATTGAAGGTAAGTTCAATGTCTTTCACCTGTCGTTGAGCCTCTCAGATGAGTTGCTTTGCATATGAGCAAAACAGGAACAAACGAGAGATTGAGTCGTTGCTATAATAAAGTCAACCGTACGGGGAAAGGGAATGATGAAATATTGAACTATAGTAAGGATATCGAACGAAGCGTTGAGTATATTGAATCCAACATTAAAGAAATACTGACCCCTGAAATGATTTCTAAGCATACGGGGTACTCCTTGTATCACTTCTGTAGAGTTTTTCAGATATGCATGGGAGTGTCGATCATGGAATATGTTCGGAAAAGACGATTGTCACTTGCATCTATCGAACTTTTTAAAGGTAGAAGAATACTCGATATCTCCGTTGATTATGGTTTTGAAACCCAAAGCGGGTTTACAAAAGCATTTCGTAAGGAGTTTGGATGTAGCCCGACGCAATTTGCTGTTAGGATGGCTGATGTTTATCATTACATTTCTGGTGAGAAAAATAGCATTGAACATGGAGGCCTTTGTATGATTCCTACTATTATCACAAAACCGTCTTTTAAAGTTGCGGGCTATGGAATAAAAACGAATATTACGAATGAAAGCATGACAAAAGATATTGCTGCTTTTTGGAACAATTACGACACTAACGGCTGGGAAGGCAAGTTGTACGATCAACTCACCCCCCCAAAGCATGGGGAAGTCGGAATATGCGTGCCGGAGTCCAAAGATAGTGATAGCTTGGTCTATTTGCTTGGAGTCATTGTTGAAAACTTTAATAAAGTAACGCCTGACATGATAACACTTGAAGTGCCGGAAGCTACTTATGCCGTCTTTACTACACCCCCTGTAGATGTAACCGTCAGCGGCAGGAACGGCAAAGCAAATACAGAAGATTTTCCAAATGCGATACGACAAACATGGAAATATATATTCCAGGAATGGTTTGAGAAAAATGATTACGAGTATGACGAGACCAAGTTAGACTTTGAGTATTATGATGAGCGCTGTCACTTCCGTCCCGATACCGTTATGGACATCTATGTGCCAGTGATTAAAAAAAAGTAACAAAGTGAGTTGATGTATCCGTTCATTTACGAGCAAACAAGTCTCGCCTCCGCGGTTCATGTGGGACGAGGCTTGTTTGTAATCAATTGCTTCTGCTGCTGGGCGTTTCTCAACTAGCGGGCAGGATTATTCAATCGTTTCTTGAATATTTTCTGAGTTGGATAATTTTGTGAACTTTGTGAATATAACATTATCTGAAAGATACGCAAATCTTATATGTGAGGGTGATTCGTTTGAAGCAAGGAATCATTGTGTTGATGAACGGAACTTCAAGTTCAGGAAAGACTAGTATTTCTATTGAACTGATGAATCAGAAAGAGATTCCTTTCCATCATTTATCAGTAGATAATTTTATTAAGGATTTTTTTAAGAATAATTTTTCAGATATTGAACCTACAAGAGAAGTAGATGACCAAGTTGTCGCACAAATAACTTTTGATCCCTTAAACTCACTGTACTTTTCGAAAATTAAATTGTTTTCAGAAATGGGTTTGAATGTAATAGTTGATACCGTAATTGAAAATGACAAGTGGTTTAATGAGTGTCTTGATGTATTTTCTGATCAGCCTACATTATTTGTAGGTGTAAAATGCTCGAAAGAAGAACTCATAAGAAGAGAGCAAACAAGAGGAGATAGAAATATTGGTCTAGCAGCTTCCCAGTTCAGCAAAGTATATTGCATTGATGAATATGACCTCGAAGTAAATACTGAAGAGATGAATCCAATAGAATGTGCCGAAAAGATATTAAGTTTTATTAAGTCCAATAAGGAATACTCGGTTTTAAGAAATTAAGTAAAAGAAATGTTAGTGTTTCCTAGATGGCGTATCCATCAGATAACACCATATTTAAACATTGGGGCTATCGCCTCTCTGTCTGCCCTAGGGATTTCGGAATTAAGCTAACGGGAATTGATAGCTGAATATCATACATTGTCGAGCAGGCTGCCTAAGCCGACTTTTGTTATTGAACTAACGGGCATGATAGTTCAAAAGTTTCGCGAATACCCTACATATGGAATTGTTTACGAAGTTCGTGAATAAGACGTTATGTGCAATTGCCCTAAATCAAAAAAGTCAAAAATAATGTAAGTCTATCTGGGGGGCTAAGGATGAGTCAATTCATTATTAAGTCTATCGTTGAAGGAATGGAAATTTACTTCCGATATTTTTCGCAAAATCATGAAATTATTTGTCATAAAGGTGATGTAGAATGGATTATTCCCAAAACCTCATGTTCAGGTCCGTCTATTATTTATAAGGCATCGTTACAAAAACAGAATGTTGAGGACACTATTGATAAGATTATAATAGGTATTGAAGAAGGGTCAATTCCAGCGTGGTGGGTGATTAATCCAGAATCAACTCCTGACAACCTAAAAGAAACTTTATTAATGAAAGGGTTTGTATGTCTTGGTGATGATGAACCTGGAATGGCATTATGTTTTGATAATGAACTAAAATATCTAGAATGCCCCAATAATATTAAAGTTAGTAAAGTGCAATCGTTGGAAGAGTTTACAGTTTGGGTCCATACTGTAAATAAAGCTTTACATGGTTGGGATTTATTAAGTACCGATAAATACTCTTCTTGGTTAGGTGAAGATAACCTCGTTTTTTATTTGGCCTACTTTGAAGGAAAGCCTGTAGCAACTTCAGCTACAATTAAAAGAAGGAATATAGGATCAATAGAATTTGTATCAACATTACCTGAATACCGAAACCGTGGAATTGGTACAGCAGTGAGTGTTGCTGCTATATGTGGTTTACGAAACGAAGGTGTGGATTTAGTTACGTTGAGATCATGCAATGAGGCGATAAATATGTACAAAAAGTTGGGTTTCCAATCATACTACAACCAAACTATTATGAAATATGAAAGAAATTAATTATAAAGATAAGAACTCATGTGAGCTTTTCAAAGAAGAAGGCAACTACACATAACATCGCATTCAACGCTGCGGGCCGCAAGCAGCCCTTGGTCCGGAAGAGGCATTTCGGGGGAGTAAAATCACCGGACACATCCCACCGCCTAACTGCCGCAAGCGGCAGCAGGACCTTCGGTCCTTAAGGTGCTAGGATATCGTGAATGCGGGAACGTTATCTGAAAGCCCCTAAGTGAAAAGTTCATTATGTTTAAACCTTAAAAACCATCTAACACCGAGTTTATATAAGAACCCAATAATTAATAGGATATGAATAAATGATGAGGAAGTATGCTCTCACTCGAAGTAATCCTTCTCATGAAATTCCGAAAATAATGATTTATGAAACTGAAGAAAGTGGAACATATTTATTTCTATATAATTCACTGGATGATAAAACATCACATAATGATTACTGTTTTGACGAGTTAGAAGATGCTGAGAATTTTAGTAAGCAATATTTTGATAATAATGAATCAGATTGGATTTATATCGAAGATCCATTTGAAAATTGCCAACACGATTTAATTAGATCAATTCGGCGTAAAGGAAAGCCTACGGATAACCAATTTGAAATATATGAAGATCATTGATGGAAAGGAATAGACTTATAATTCATCAATGAATATAAGAAAGGAATATCTGAATGAACTAAGTATTTCGAGAAGCAGGGGGCCATCAGATAAATACCATATTCACGCATCGTGGCATTTGTCCCTCGGGATTAAACTAACGGGACACGATAGCTTAATAATAAACTAAAACGCGGCTGCCGGCATAGATCGGCAGCCGCGTTTCGCAAACGGGCAGCTTAATTAAACAATTCAATTAGAGTATTAATGACTTTTTCGCGATTGATTTGGTTTTATCAGATTTTATCGTATAAAACAGGTGGTAGACACATTAAAATGTCAGGATATTATAAAGATGTGTCCGTATAAAATAAATACTAGACGTATGGAATGACCTATAATTACTTAGAATACCCCACAATATGTGGAGATGTTAAGTGAAATACCAATAAAATAGCCTGAAAACAATTATTTTACGACGTATTATGACTAAGAAAGGCGTGACTATAGAAATGAAAAAAATCTATGTGGTAAACAAAACTCATTTTGACATTGGTTTTACCGATTTAGCAGAAAATGTCTTGCACAAGTATTGCCATGATTACATTCAAAACGCAATCACTTTAGCTGAAGATTTAAGAAAAGAAGGCAAAGACTTTGTTTGGACAACAGGTAGCTTTATTATTGAATATTACTTCAAAAACATGGATGAAGAAGCTTGTAAAAAGCTAGACGACGCCATAAAGAAAGGTTACATTCGCTGGCACGCAATCCCGTGTACGTTTGAATCTGAAACTATGACACCTCAAACTTTACATTACATGACTTCAATCTCAAAGAAGTTAGATGCTCGTTATGGATACAAAACAACAAGCGCAAAGATGACTGACGTCCCAGGACATACTATCGGGATTGTTGATGAGTTATATCGTCAAGGAATTAGATTCCTACACATTGGTGTAAATGGCTCGAGCTCAATTCCAGAAGTTCCAGATACATTTCTATGGAAGAATGGCGAAAGTGAGATAATTGTCTCTTATTCAGACGACTATGGTGGCGTAATCGGAATTGATTGCATGGATAACAAGCTGGCGTTTATGCATACTCATGATAATAGTGGTCCAGGAACAAAAGAGAAAATTAACGCCTTTTTGTCAAAAATGGCGAATGAGTATCCAGACTATGAGCTTGAAATGACTTCAATGGATCAGTTTGCAAATGAAATTTGGGAAGTACGTGACCAACTGCCAGTTATTACAGAGGAAATTGGGGACACATGGATTCACGGAATGATGTCTGATCCGAAAATCATTCGTGATTATCGGATTTTAACTAATTACATGTTTGATAACAAAATTGAAAATGATGATGCTAATTTCTATGCGATGTTAGTTCCAGAGCATACTTGGGGAATGGATATCAAACGCTATTTCAGTGACTATATGAATTATGAAAAGAAAGACTTCCAACGAGCGCGTAGTTTAGACCAAATTACCGATCTTGATTTAACCTACGCTTATGGCATTGTTAAAGATGCAACTGTTGGCGAAATGAAATTCACTTATAATGAGTGGACTGATCGTTCGTACAAATTTTATGAGTCTTCATGGAAAGAACAACGCAAGAACGTTGATCGTGCAATAGCTTGTTTGGAGCCTGAAGATCAAAATAACATTAAAAAACTTATCGAAGTTCCATATCATATCTTTGAAAACCAAGGTATTGAATGTGGTTTGGAAGAATTGATTTCGGTAAACGGGTATCAAGTTACGTTTGCTAGCGATGGTTCAATTAACCACTTAGAAAAGGATGGGACACTATACTTTGATCAGGACAACAAACTCGGGGTTCTGAGCTATACAATTGCTGGGCAAAATGACTATGATAACCTACGTTACAACTATTTGCGTGATTTACAACATAATTGGTGGGCAATTGACTTCTTAAAGCCAGGAATGGAAATTCAAAAACGCATTCAATTGAATGAAAATTTCACACCACATGTTGTGAAATTAGTTAAGGAAAATGATTCGATTATTGCAACTTTAAAGTATAGCCAAAGAGCTGTGGAGGAGTATGGTGCTCCTAGAGTTGTAAAGGTTAAATATCAATTTGGAGATAAAGTTGAAATTGCACTTTTATTAAAGGATAAAGATGCAATTCGTTATCCAGAAATTTATTCTTTTGATATTACACCACGTTTGAATTCGCCGTACTTAACTAAGATTCGTAAAATTGATACCGTTATTTCACCTTTTGAAGTGGTAGGTCACGGAAATAAATTGCAACACATGATTGAAGAGTTAATTTACGATGGTAGCGATAAAAAAATCAATATTAAACCTATTGATGCCCCTTTATTGGGAATCGGAACAAATAACAATCTAAGTTATAACAACAAATACCATCAAGACAACAATAAATTTACGTTTACACTATTGAACACAACATGGGGAACTAATTTCACGATGTGGTATGAAGAAGATATTTTCGCTCGTTTTGAGTTAGTGTTGGGATAAAAGATGTGTTTGATAAAGTATTCTCAGGCTAGGTCATTACGCTAGCGGGACACGATAGCTCAATAAGCACGAAGAAACGGCAGCTGATGAATTGGCTGTCGTTTTCTCAATTCCCTCAAGAACTTTGATATAATATAGGTGTCTGGACTATAAGTATGAAAGGTGAGTACAACAATGAATAAAATTTTGCGCAGCAGCTCGGCGGAAGCTGAGATTAATACCCTTGGGGCGGAACTGATCAGCTTCAGAAAGCTGGATTCGGAAGCTGAATACATCTGGAGCGGTGACGCCACGTATTGGACAGGCCGTTCTCCGGTGCTGTTTCCCATTATTGGTGCGGCCCGGAACGGAGAGATTAAGGTGGACGGCAAAGCCTATAAGATCGGCAATCACGGATTCGCCAGACGCAGCGAATTTACGCTGGTCCAAGAAAGCGAAACCCACGCGGTTTACCGCCTCTCTTATGATGAGAAAACCCTGGCCAGTTATCCTTTTAAATTCAACCTATATATTTCATATAAACTGAATGCAAGCACACTGGAACTTAGTTACCGGGTGGAAAATAGTGATGAACAGGATATCTTCTTCCAGCTCGGAACCCACCCGGCGTTCAATTGTCCGCTTGATGACAACGGTAGCCTGAGCGATTACTATCTGGAGTTCGCTGAATCGGAAAACCTTGAAAGGTTGTTCTTGAATTCGGACGGCCTGCTGATCAGCGGCAAATCGGAGCCCGTTCTGAAACAAGAGAACATCCTGCCGTTATCCCATGAAATGTTCGCCGAAGGCGCATTGATTTTCCGTAATGTGAGCTCTCGGCAGATTTCGCTTAGAAGCAAGCACTCCGCCAAAAGCGTAGTTGTCACCTATAAGGGATTTCCCGACCTGGGCATCTGGCAGCCTTTGAACGCTCCCTTCGTATGCATCGAGCCTTGGCAAGGAGTAGCGGATATAGACGTCTTCGAAGGTGAACTTCAAGCTAAAGAGGGAATAATCACCCTGGAGCCGGGGGCGAATTTCACAAGCTCCCTGACCATAGAAATCAACTGACGATCCGAAGGGATCTGCAGATCAGTTTCACTCGTTAAATTCAAGGCCGTTGATGTGAAGTGTTGTTTTATTACTCCTTTATATCGAAGTAAGGAGCATTCAAGCTAATTAGGGAGCAGACTGCCACGGGTGGCCTGTTCTCTTTTTAATTGAAGTAAGCGTCAAATCGTGGATGCCGTTGAGCTAACTGGCAAGTTAGCGTGGCGACATTGGCAGCTATGAAAACGAACAGGCAGCCAGCAACTGATCGGCCTGCTGAATGATAAGGTATGCTAAATGTAGAAAGGATTTATAACACTTATAGAGAAATCTAGAAAAGTGATGATTCAGGATTCGGAGGTTAATACGATGATAAGTGTTCGGAGAATGACTGGAGCTTTTCTTATTAATAATGATGATGTGTTAATGCTCAAACGATCGAAAAACAAAAAGATAGCCCCAGGCTTATGGTCGTGTATCGGAGGTCATGTTGAGCCACACGAGCATGGCTCACCCGAAAATTCTTGTTTACGTGAAATAGAAGAAGAGACGGGTATATCTCATATTGAAATTGAAAATTTAACATTGCGATACATACTACTGCGACAAAAAGAAGATGAACTAAATCAACATTATATTTTCTTTGGTGATTCGAACACTAGAACTATAAGTAGTTGCGATGAAGGTGAATTACATTGGGTGAAATTATCAGAAATGGCTAATTTGCAGATGTCTTTGAGTTTAAAACTAATGTATGAACATTATCTCCATAATTCTAAAACAGACAATGTTTGGACGGGAACTTTTAGTGATGGAAAGATGTTATGGGCACAGTTGTTGAAGTAACGGGAAACGATAGCTTAATGAGAACAGGCTGCCGGCTAATCGGCAGCCTATTCAGCCAATGGGAAGATTAGTTTAATACACAATCGAATAGGATAGGTTTGTTTAAAGGTGTTTTGTACCACCTCAAGGATGGTACAATTTGGTTTATTGTAGAAATTGATTTTTTAGAGGTGTTCATATGCTTAGCTTTAGAAACACGACAAGTGAAATCTCAAGTAGCGGAATGGATACAGCGATTATATCTGTTGGGGCAACGGAACAATTTGGACCCTACTTGCCCATGCATTTAGATACTCTTATCGCTGAGTTATATGCAATCGCGTATGGAACAGAATTGAACGCATACGTATTACCTACCATACCCTTTAATACCTCTGAAGAGCATGCCAATTTCATGGGGACAGTTACCGTAAGCCCCAACATCTTAACAGCAATGTTAGAGGATATTATTTGTAACTTAACTAGACAAGGATTTAGAAAATTCTTGGTCTGCACGGGACATGGTGGGTCTTACTGGGAAGGTGCATTTGTTAAACATATTAATTACAAATACCCAGAAATTATAGTCATCACTGCAAATCATAATAGTCATGTTGCATGGGAAGAAGCAGTTAAGGCAGCATGCTTAGAAGGGTTGAACGAAATGCACGGCGGTCTGTTGTCCGTTTGCACGGCAATGTGGCTTTGTCCAGAATTGGTAAAACCTCAGTCGATGGGTTCAGACATCCCTTCAGAGAACCGCCTTTATGCAGATTACCTAGGATGGGATAAGTTAACAATAGATGGCTGTTGGGGGAAGTTCGAAGAAGGGGTCTACTCAAAAGAGGATTTAGCTGAGAAAGGTAAGACTTTTTGGAATGCCTTTATTCAAAAGAGAACTGAAGGCCTTAAACAAATCCTTGAAGATGGCTACCGTCGAAAAACTCAAGCATGATTCAGCTATTGAGGAAAGATAGTTCATTAACGCAAATCGTTGTCAAACTAGTAAGGGTTAGAAAACGTGTAGGAGGCGACCTGTGGTGAAAGATTCGGCAAGATTGTTCGATTTTCAAGCGCTCAACGAAGACATGGTAAAAAGGCTGTTCGCCGCTTTCGACCCCAAGGCAGGCATTACCCAAGTGTCTCCCTTGACGAAAGGCATGAGCACAAGCAATTATGCCTTACGGACAGACAGTGGTAGCAAGTATGTATTAAGGATTTATCCCGCTAACAACGACCATAGCCGGACTGAAGTGACGGCTTACCAGTATGCGAAAGCAAGGATTCGTACCCCTGAAATTTTCTTCTTCGATGACAGCAAACAGATTGTCCCCTTTTCTTACTTAATCATGGCGTTTATTGAAGGCTCAACGCTAGGGGATTTTATTGCAGGGAACGAGGGATGTCCCGACCATGTTGTGCATCGAATCGGCAGTGCGCTTGCCTTGCTGCATCAAACGGAATATGCGCATATGGCGCTGTTAGACAAGCATTTGCAGATCGCGGAACATCTTGAATCCTTCGAGAGCCAATATTACTCGCTACTAAACGGCCATGCAGGGACCCACATTCAACCTTCAACGAAAGTGAAGTGTTTGCAATTCCTAACGAATCACGCCGCATTGGTAGAGAAGATTGCGGACAAGCATGTGTTCTCGCATGGCGATTTCAATTTCTCCAATATTATGATTACGCCTTCATTGGAGCCTTGTTTCATCGATTATGAGTACTGTTTTGCTGCTCCTGTCTTTTATGACATCGGCAAATTTTTCAGGACAAGGACGCAAGTTGAGTGCTATATCGACGCAGACACCGTTGCCGCCTTCCAGGAAGGCTACAACCGAAAGGCGAGAGAACCCTTGCCCGAGGAGTGGTACGCGCTTTCCAAGCTTGCTGATATATCCACCATGCTCCACCTCATCAACAAACCGCAAATTCCTGACGGATGGGGAGCGGCCATAGACTGCGAGATAGAGAAAAATTTGGAACTGATACTGGCCGGGAAAGCCGGCAACTAATAGTGCCGTTACATATAAATGAAATGGAATCTCGGTTAAGTAAGACAAACATGAATCATTGAGCTAACTAGGAACGTTAGTTCAATGAAACAGCGACCGTCTAGGACTTGATTTTCTCGTCCATGGCTGTCGCAGTTTCACTTTCTAGGGTCAGTCTAATACCTATTTTACGGAGTCTGAAGGTTTTGTGATTCGAAAAAATGCGCGGAATAAACACATTCAGTCTAAGGCTTTATTTTTACTTACATGAATATCGCGTGTTGCAAAATATTGAAAGGAAAACTGCTCAACGAATAGGGAGGTTTTCTTTCTCTAATTTTTATACGAAGCACAAACAAGATTATATAATTCTTCAGGGACGGTCTCTTTAGCGTATTGAAACTCCTCAGCGTCATGGTCTGACACATAGGAGATAAAATCAGGAGTTTTGTTTAATTTAGCAAGTTGTGGTTGTAGTAGTTTAAGAACCTCAATCATGCATCCTATAAAACGCGAACAATAATAATCATATGCTTCATTAAATAAGTCACACTCTTCATCTGTGTCAATTGGCAATGAAGAAAAATATTGATCTAAAGTTCTCGTGAAAACAAGTAAGTTTTCTGGCCAATCAAACATCTCTTCGTATTTAAAATATGCAATCTCATACTTCATTTCTCGGATAGAATACGCGTCGTCTCCATAGATTTCTATTTGTTCCTCTAAACTCTTATCTAACCCGCTTAATGTGTTCCAGGTAAGTACAACGGATTTATTGGTCACATCTGTGCATAAGACAAAAACATAAATGCCCCTACAATCCTCGCTATTTGCGATGTGATCGATTACATTTGTGTAGTGTAAAACAAGACTATCTTTAAACACCTCGTAATCAATAATATCTTTCATCGAGCAATATCACCATCTTCTTTTGAAGTGTAATGATCGGTGGAACTCATGCATTATGTCCTCTGTATGATGGTAGGCTAACTTATTTTTCTTTAAAGAGCTATTCGACATCTACCGTATTTTTCCTTTAAGACCGTTTAACGACACGTCATTTAGTTAACTGGACACGATAGCGTGGAGCTGCCGCAAGGACAGCTCCACTTGATGTTTATTGAAGTAACGGGCAGGATAGCTCAATAATTTCGCGAATAATCTAACTGTGGGGAAATTTACGAAGTTCGTAAATAAGACGTTATCGGAAATCAGCGAAATAAAACAAAAGAAATATGAAGGAGCAAATAACAAGGGAGAATTCAATATATGGATTATTATAACCTTATTGAAACAATCAATCTTTCATATCGTATCGGGATTCAACACATTGAACTTTATAGAGAAATGATAGGTAGAGTCTTTTTATTACACAATGGGGATAAACAGTATGTGTTAAAAGTATACCGCAGTAATAAAACGGATGACGCGTTGCAGACAGTTCGTATTCTTGATTATTTAAAAGCTAATAGTTATCCGGTTGTTTCAATAGTACGGTCAGTTCAAGATGCTAGCCACATCGTCCTCAATTGTCAGGATGGTAATTGCATAGGTATAGTGTATGAGTATGTAGAAGGTGAAACACCAGACGGTAAGATTGAAGCAGAACTTATTGGAAAACAAATAGGTTCACTACATCAATTAATGGAAGGATACCCTGACAAACTGATAAAACGAACAAAAATAGAATACATCGATGATTATATTTCAATTATGCGAGAATTGAATGTTGATTCTGGTAAAGTATTAGAACTTGAACACTATGGAAATGAACTATGGGAACGTATGAGAAGTCTTCCTAAAGGATTTTCTCACGGTGACCTTCATACAGGTAATATGATTAAAAACCAAAGAGGACAGTATGTTCTTTTTGATTTTGACGAAGCTTCTGGTGATTATCCGAGTATGGATGTGGCATACATGAGTGACGATACCAATTTCAATCATTTTCATGAATCTGCTTACGATAGAACTATGCGTCTATATGAACGCTTTTATTCGGGTTATAGTAAAATACGCACACTAAGTGACAATGAGTTTCATGCTGTTTTCGATTTTATTGCAATTAGACATTATCAAATCATTTCAAGGATCGTTCGGTGTCAAGGTTTATCCAGCATATCCAAAGACTTTTGCGATGAACAATATAGTTGGCTCATAAGATGGAAAAATCTATGTATGAAAAACAAAAGCTAGATATTACCTTGCATGTGTTTCGAGGAAGTCGCTGACATCCGATAACACCATATTCACGCTGCGTGGCTACCGCCCCTTGGTTGTCAGATGTATAATCATGGAAGGAGCTCAGACAACAAATGACCCAGCCTAAGATAAGAGCTATCTAAGGCTGGGTCATTTTGTGAATGTCCGAACGTTATCTGAAATACCTACGAATCATTAATAAAATGAAAGGATGAAAGGCATGACATTCCATTGGGGAACTGCGCTGTATCAACTAGTATTTATTGCCTTAATAGTTTTCTTTTTTTACAGCTTATTTAGATTTGCTCGAAAAATCATGATACATATTCAAACAACTAAACAGACATTAGAAAGATTAGAAAATAAAATAGATTTGATAAACCTGAAAGATAAATAATAATCAAAATTTAAATAGATATACAACAGAGGACCCTAACCAACTACCCTTATCGTAATTCTGCTTGCTGAACTAACGGGACACGATAGTTGAATCATGATATAGAGGCAGTTGGTCAAACGATCAGCTGCCGTTTTCATTGAAGTAACGGACAGTATACGTTTGCATCGGCAATCATTTTTGTTTTGTAGGCTATTTTTCCAACAAATTGAAGCGCCAAAACGTTATATTTACAAAGGAGGCGCAAAATGAATCCTGATGAAACCATTAAAGCAATTGCTGTTGGAGATACGGATGCACTTAAAGATTTATACGATGAACTACGTTATATTGTTTATTCTGTAGCTCTGTCGATACTTCGAAAGAAATCCTCAGCCGAGGATGTTTTGCAAGATACGTTTGTTCGAGTATATGAAAAGGCGGCAACATATAAATCTGGCACAAATGCTAAAGCATGGGTTATTTCTATTGCACGGAACCTTGCCTATGATGCCTTAAGACGTGATAAAAGAGAATTTACGAATGAAATTGATGAGGAACCTATAGGAACAAAAAGTTCATTTAACTCAACCGAAACTATTGTTCTTCACAGGTTGGAACTTACGGAAGCGCTCTTTCGTCTTGGTGAAATTGAACGTCAAATTGTTGTGATGCATCTTGTAGCGGGCTTAAAGCATTCTGAAATCAGTGAGGAGCTTGGAATCCCTGCAGGGACAGTAAGATGGAAATACCGTAAAAGTTTGACTCGATTAGCAGAAATCATCGGAGGTGGAGAAAGTGGATCAGAGACATTTGGTTTTCGTGCTACAAGATGAACTGATTCGAAATACCCCCGATGTATGGGGAGAAATACAAAGGAAAATCGCCGAAAATATTGTTTCTGAACTTTTGCAGGAACTTGATGGTGTACCATCGCCCCATGGAAGACTCTTCGGTGAAATAAGGGAAAGCATCAAACAAAATTGTTATAAACAAGGAGCGTGAGACTTATGGATCAGGATGATTTTTTTCTTAAATGGGAAAAAGATGAAAAGTCTAAACTAGCGGAAGAAGTTGCAAGTAATTACGTTGAAGCAACATGGCTGAAAGTCGTAAACATGTATTCGGAAGCATTAACTGAGCAACCCAATAACCCTGAATATCTATTTAACTATGGATATTTGATGCAATTAAAAGCAAAAAGATTAATGCATGAAGCAGCAGAGTACTACCAAAAGGGCCTTGAGAGCAATTTACTTAACAACAATTATTCATGGATTAGTGGTAAGTTACACGCTCAGTTAATCCAAGCTCGCGCTCAACTTTTGGAAAATCATAAATCTGTAGAATATTACAAAAACAAATTAAGAGAGTTTCCTGATGAACCACAGATGTATTATTATTTGGTCCAATGTTATCTTAACGTTGATCAAATTCACGAAGCAAAAAAAGTGGTTGAAACAGGAATGAAGCTTTTTCCAAATCATGCGATGCTTAATTACTATCAGGGAGAAATTCATTCGCGTCATGGTAATGTGGAGGAAGCTTTAAAAGCATGGGAAAAATCCGCAATCCTTGACGCACAACTTATTGATGGACGATTCAGCAGAGCTTTTTTGCTTGAAAGGGAGCAGCGGTTTAAAGAGTGCGCACAAGAATGGAGACTAATTGTTGAGTTCATGGATAAATATAACTTCAATAAAGAGTTCCCGATAAACGAACTTAAGCGAATCGAAAAATTATTGGGGAATAGCTGAAAATGAGATCCAGCTATGAGATATTCAGGTCACATAGAGTATGTTGAACTAATGGGACACTTTAGCTTGATAAATAAAACTAAGAAGCGGTAGCCGGTATGCATTGGCAGCCGCTTTTTCGCTATAATACGAACTGGCAGTTTAGTGTAATGATTCTCTTAATGGAAATGTGCTACAATGTCCCACGAATAGATGAAATTCATGTAAGAAGTGGGGAATTTAAGTGATGGATTTTTCAATAAATTTTTACGAAAGGCCAACTATATTTGGTAACCCTGTTGTGCATGAAAAAAGCGCGTTGGATTTCTCCATTACATTCACTCATTACCGACTCTTTGTTCGTTCGACCGGGACGTAGCTCTCCCTATGGAGAACATCCCGTAAGACAGCCGCCCATTCCTGAGGCATATCAAAAAAAGAAATATGATGTCCCGGGAACATCACCATCTCGCAACCAAGCTTTTCCGCCAAGATGGGAGCTGTTCGCCCATAATATTTCCTTTTATCCAGCGTCAGCTTGCCTGCTGCTACAAACATTTTGACTCCGTTTTGCTTAATCCTCTCGATATCGGGCATATAGTTCACGCCGGGAACCATTTCGTATCTGATTAAGAAACTTTCATTATTCGCTTCCGTTACACGTTTTTGAAAATCTTTTGGAACACTTTTAAAAGCACTGAACGGGATGGAAAGGGACAAATTGAACCTGAAGCTTGCCATTTGAACGCCGAATCGAAATGACGTCCGATAAACATTTGCAAAAAATCTTTGCCATTTTTGGGCATCCGGAAGCACTCTGATTACGGGCGGTTCGTGGACAACCATCGCTTTGACTGCTTGAGGATGTCTTGCCGCCATTTCTAGCGCAAAAATAGCACCTCCGCTATTCCCAAAAACATACGCTGACCGGTGACCGACCGCTTGTAATACCGCAACCGCATCTCTCGCCTGTTGGCTAACCTCAAAATTTTGCGGGTCGTTTCTGGTGCTGCGCGAATTGCCGCGTCGGTCGTACGTGATCACCTGGTATTCGTCGGCAAGAATATCGGCCACATACGAATAAAATCCGGCATCTCCATTACCTCCTGAAATCATTAAAAGAGGTTCTCCTTCTCCCCGAACCTCATAATATAACTCATCGCCTTCGGTCTGCACACGCCCCGATTTTACCATGTAGTATCCCTCCTGTTTCGAGCTATCTTCGCTTCACTAAAAATGGATAAGAACCTCGTACCAATTCTAGAGTCCCCCAAAATAAGGCAAGGGCCAGAACGGGATGCAGCGCCCCTGCAATGCCATGCGCCGTATACTATTGAATATTGAATAGGACAAATAAACCGAGGCTCCCCCAGGTCATCTTCCGGGAAAGCTTCCCGATGATGCCGAGAATAAACAGGATAATCGAAATATATTCAAACATATGAACAAATGTCCTATGCCATTGCCAAGCCTCCGAATGATCGAACAATGCCACTCCGGCTAGAAATACTTGTACGACGATACAAATCATTAACACCCACGAGAGAATGTGATACGCCAACCTGCAATTTTTCACCCAAGAAGTCTCCGTATTACTAACTTCAACTGTCAAATTTCAACCTCCTTTCATCATATGTAATTGTCCATGCCCAAATTTTTTAGTTCTTCGGCAATCTGGCTGTAAATTTTGTTTAAAATCTGAGTAAGGTTATCCTTTTCCTCGTTGCTTAATTGACTGAAATATCCGCTGTCTCTTTCAATTCTTGTCTGATGCATTTTTTCGTGTTCCCAATAGATCTCTCTGCCGATGTCCGTAAGCTTGAAGTAGATTTCCTTTTTATTTTCAGGCTTTTGATATCGTTCTATGGCTCCCGTCTCGATCAACCGTTTCGTTACTTTACTGATTGCGCCTCTGGTTACTTGAAAAGCATTCGCCAATTTGGTCACATTTGCATCCTGCATTCTCTCTATAAAATCAATGCAGTGAACTTCCATAAATGTGTTCTCTCGCATGAACTTAAATTTTTTCTCTTCCATCGTTTTAATTAAGTTATGCCTTTCCGAAACTCGATTAAAAATTCGGCTTAATTCCTCATCCTTAGCCATAAGACACCTCATTATTGTTTACTGTGGAAACAATAACATCTTAGCTTTTTTTGTTTCTTGTGTCAACAAAAAAGATAACTGATCAAATTGACCTCTAAAGACTGGACATCTGAATCGGAAAGTGTCACGTTTTACTCTCCGAAAACGTCTTGTTCGTAAACAATATGAGGCGAGGTGCCAACATGGGACATTACGATGTTGCCGTCATCGGCGGTGGACTTACCGGATTAACCGCATCAATTTATTTGGCAAGGGCAGGCCTGTCCGTAATTGTATTGGAAAAGGCAAATCAACTTGGCGGACGTGCGCTTTCCATCCACAAAAGCGGGGCATCGCTTAATCTGGGCGTGCATGCATTTTATCAAGACGGGGCA
The DNA here is from genome assembly GCF_054343325.1 of Paenibacillus marinisediminis. Classification (NCBI taxonomy): domain Bacteria; kingdom Bacillati; phylum Bacillota; class Bacilli; order Caryophanales; family Paenibacillaceae; genus Paenibacillus; species Paenibacillus marinisediminis. The sequence continues at coordinate 163,884 of NZ_JBTGUH010000001.1, read as the reverse complement.
GCGGAGACGATTTTGCACGAATTTGGTGTGAAGCTAAAAGGCGCTAACCCTCCTGCCTCGGCGGGAGCGATGTGGAAAGAGCGGGTTCACACGTTTCCGTCTAAACCATTGCAATTGATCGCGTCCAGACTGTTTTCATTCTCGGAAAAGATGGAGCTTACCCGATTAATGCTCAAGCTGGGCAAGATCGATCCGAATCGAATCGAACGAATCAGTTTAAAGGAGTGGGCAGAACGGGAAATTCGACATCCGATGCTGAGGGACGTTGTATATTCGGTGAGTCGGGCGAACTCTTTCGTTTCTCACCCGGAGTTTCATCTTGCGGGACCAGCCGTTCGACAGCTTCAAAGAACTTTTGGCGGAAAAGCCTTCTATATCGATGGGGGGTGGGGGACGTTAATCGACGATTTAAGAGATCAGGCTATCCACGCAGGCGTCACGATAATGCATCAGAAAAAAGCGGTCGAAGTTGTACATGACGGAACGGTTCGATGTATCCGCTTTAAAGATGGCGAGCTAATCGATGCACCTAATGTCGTGATTGCAGCGGGTCCGAAGGAAGCATATGATCTGGTCAAATACGCAGATAGAACATCTCTTGCCAAATGGAAAGATGCCGTAAAACCGATCCGCGCAGCGTGTCTTGATCTCGTCTTGCGCCGACTGCCTGATGGCGGCTCCAATTTTATTGCTGGATTTTGGTTGGATCAACCGATCTTTTATAACGCACCATCTACTGTGGTGAAGCTCAGTGAAGATGGCTCTGTCGTCATCCATCTGATCAAACACCTTGGATTGAATAACAGCCGCCCCGAGATGGACCTGCTGCAGTTGGAAAAGGCAATGGATCTCGTTCAACCCGGCTGGCGAAAAGAGGAAATAGCCAGACAGTTTTTACCTAACTTAACAGTAGTACATGATTTTAACACAGTGGACAAAAGTAGCAATTACCCCGGTCCCTCGGTTCCGGAAATAAATGGACTTTATGTGGCAGGAGACTGGACCGGGCATGGAGAAGTATTGGCTGATGCTTCATTTGCCAGCGCCAAACGAGCGGCGCAAGCCATCATTGCCAACCACTGTTCGTCTGAGGGGGAGAATTTTGGAAAGGGGAAAGTTATATAACGAGCTGAAACCTTTGCTTTTGTCATTAGCCTATCACACGATGGGAAGCATCACAGAAGCGGAAGATATTGTCCACGATGTGTTCCTGTCGTGGGAAGAGAAACCGCCGCAACGAGTGCGGGACGCCAAAGCCTATTTGTGCAAGATGGTTCATAATCGCTGTGTTGATTATATTCGATCGCCCCGTAGAGATCGGGAAACATACGTCGGTCCATGGTTGCCGGAGCCCATCGATACAACCTATATTCAAGGGAACGATCCAATGGAGAGTGTCGTATGGAAAGAATCCCTCTCTACTGCCGGCTTGTTATTACTGCAGCAGCTCTCTGCGACTGAACGCATTGTATTCCTGCTTCATGAAGTGTTTCAATACCGTTTTGATGAAATAGCCGAGATCGTCGACAAAAGCACAGTAAATTGCCGTCAAATTTTTCGTCGAGCGAAGAAAAGTATCGGCCAATTGCCAGAACGAAGCCCGGAAGTCATAGAGAAAAAAACGGCACTGGCTGAACGATTTGCAGAGGCGCTCATGACCGGGAATATTGAGCTACTCGTTGAACTTTTATCATCGGAGACTGTACTATACCAGGATGGAGGCGGCAAAGTAAAAGCAGCACTCCGTCCGATTATTGGTTCAGACAGAATTATCCGTTTCTTTGTCGGAGTTTCACCCGAGTTTCCGCCTGGATATCAATGTGAAACTTGTGAAATCAACGGTATGCCGGGAATACGATTAGTAATAGGTGAGATGACTTTTGCAGTGATTACATTTCAATATTTGCAGGATCAGCTCTCTAACGTTTATGTCGTGATGAATCCGGAAAAGTTGTCTCATTTTAATCGTATGAAGTAAAAGCCGTGAAGTACGAAGGGACCTGATATGTGCACCAGATGATGAATTTGAAAGCGAGATTGAAAAAGTAATTAGATGTGTTGCTAGGCAGATTTGGTCTAAAACAAAAGTCGATTATTAAGTCAAACACTACTGAGCTAACGGGAGACGCTAGTTCAATAAAGACATTTGAAGGTAGCCGGCGACTTGAGATCGGCTGCCTTTTCTCAACTAACGGGCAGGATAGTGAGGGTAAATCGAAATAAAAAGTCTTTATAGTAGTAATAGGATGAAGTGGATACGAAAGCCATAAATCGGGATGCTCAATACGTTTTACTACCGCTGGGGGAATATGAAAAGATGGTAGTCAGGGAGGAAGCTTATGAGCCTATTTTCTAAAAGCTGTTTGTTAATTCTAGTTATCACAGCCCTGTTTTTACTCTCGAGTTGTAGTGGACAAAGTAAAGAAGACGTTATGAAGGAATTAGTACCCACTGAAGAAAAGTATGCCATTCATTTGTTTCACAAAAATGGCGTACCAGAAAGTGAAACGATGGAATTACTCAACTTTCTTAACTCTAATTCTGCTAGTACAAATGCAATTCGGAAAGTTCAATTTTGGGATCAATCCCAAGAACGCAATATCAAGTGGGCTAAAGCTCTGGAAATTAAGGAGTTTCCAATGTATTTGGTCATTGATGCAAATGGTATTGTGTTAGAAACTCCATTTTTGAGCCATGTAAAAGAGTTCTTATCAAAATCACTGCTATCGAAGTAACTTTTACACTAGGTACAAATCAATCGTTCATTAAGATTGACAGCAGTCGCAAGCCTCATGAAGACGTAATTAATCGGGCGAATTAAATGAGTTCATTATCATAACTGGCAGGATAGTCCAAAAAAATAAAAATAAGTAATGAGTTAACATGTATAATATCTAGTATCGTACCTTAGTGTAGAAAGGGAGTATCATGACATGAAGATCGGGCAATCAGTGAAGCTTAATCTAAACGACATTTCTAAAGGGATATCGGAGTATAAAAATTGGATTGTTAGTGAGGTGAATGACCATGCACTACGTATAGCTGTTATTAACGGTGAATTTCATTGGCATAAACATGAAGATTGTGATGAGTTGTTCATGGTTCTTGAAGGGGAACTCTTTATTGATTTGGAAGATAAGACGATATCACTGAAACCAGGGGAGATATTCACCATTCCATGTAACGTTATGCACCGTACTCGGTCTAAGGAAAGAACGGTTAATCTGTGTTTTGAAAAATCTCTCAACGATATAAATGGAAAAACGACAGATAATTCTTTAAGCTAACGGGACACGATAGTTCATTTGCATTAAGGCTGCCATGTGGCAGTCTTTTCTCAACTAACGGGCAGGATGGTTTAAAGATTAAATAGAATATAACGGTATATGAAAGGGGAGAAATTACATGCTATATCACTTTAGTGAGGATGATAGTATCAAAATATTTGTTCCCAAAGAAAAACAAAATCGCCCCGATTTCCCTGCAGTAGTTTGGGCAATTGACGAAGAACATGAGTTTACATACTATTTTCCCAGGGATTGCCCGCGTATTGTATTGAGAAGAGACGATATGACAACGGATCAACAAATACAACTTTTTTTTAATAACACTACTGCCAATATTATAGTTACAGTAGAAAGTGATTGGTATACAAGGATATCAAAGCAGACCATGTTTAGATATAGCTTTGAGGATGAAAGATTTGAACTCTTTGATAAGACAGCTGGTTATTATATCTCTCATCAAGTAGTTGAACCCAAGACAGTACAAGTATATGGAGATCTAATAGAGAGATTAATTCAAAAAGGAATTGAAATAAGATTCACAACAAATTTATATCCGCTTAGAGAAGCGATACTAGCTTCCGATTTCAAAGGGTTTGGCATACATAGATTTAATAATGCAAAAAACAATATTTCATTAGGCTAACGGGAAACGATAGTTCAACCATGAAAAGGCTGCCAGCTCGATTGGCAGTCTTGTTGCGCTAACGGGCAGGATAGTTGAATGATTTCGCGAATAACTTAAGTCATGACGAATTTACGAAGTTCGCAAAAAGACGTTAGCTGAAAGAAGTTCTTAGTTTAGGAGGAGTCTATATGATATTAGAAAAAGTTATAAATAGAATTGTAATACAAAGTGAATATAAGGATTTTGTTGATAAGTATATAGATAATATACTTACCGAATTTAAAGGTAAGATTCATAGCATTTATATGTGTGGCTCGATTCCAAAAGGAACTGCTAAACCTTTTAAGTCAGATGCAGACTTTACTATTGTATGTGTAAATCCCAAAGATATTGATTACGAAAGATTGTCAAATATTAAAGACAGGCTTTTGGAAGAATATCCAGTAGTAACTAAGATTGATACGATAATTTGCTCGATTGACGATGTATTAAGTAAACCAAATGAGTGGGGTTTTTGGGTAAAGATAATTTGTGTTTGCATATATGGTCATGACGTTGGTGAAAAAGTACCACCGATAATTATTTCTCCAGAGTTCATTTTAGACTTAAATACAGAGACCAATGAGGAAGTAGATCGTATACATAGTTTACTTTCTAATGCTAGTGATAACACAATGAAAACTAGATATATTAAAGGTTACTCTAAGAGATTAATTCGTGCATTATACTCTTTGGTTTTAGAAGATACAGGTGTATGGCAAGATGACATTATTAAGATGAAGAATGCCCTATTAAACTATTGTGAGATTGACTCCGCTTTAGTTGATTATCTGTATGCTTGTTACTTGGATAGTAATGTACTTGTTCAAGAGTTTCTGGGAATTGCAGATGAAGTATATAGCTATTTTGAGAACGCCTTAAATGCAATGGCTGCTTCCAGAACTTCCTTCGGCTAACACCATATTGACGCTCCGGGTCACTCTGAGAAGCGAGTGACCACATCCAGCCCCCTAAGCCCGTCGGGACGTCACTGCGTTAGGTGTTCGGCAAGCCTCACAACTATAAGCAGCGACTCTAATTAAAACATAGGACTATTGAGATAACGGGACACGATAGTGCAATATGCAACAGAAAAGGCAGCGATCACTTAGATCAGCTGCCTTTTCTCAACTAACGGGCAGTTATCAAAAATAAAAAGGTGTTGAAAAAGGGAATTATCGGGTTAAACCGAATACAAATTGTATATTGTAAAAGCGTCCCAAACGAAAGGAATAGTTAAAATTATGACGACCTTTGAAACTATGCTTGAAAAAGTACAATCCGCTCTTGCCGATGAAACACCCACAACATACTTACAGGCGACGGCGTTGCTTACCGATCACGGCAACGTATATGTAGCTGTCTGTCGTGACGTATTCGGCTCCGACTGCGATTATGACAACTTGCTCGCTATGCTGAAAGCCAAGGGCGAAACAAGGATCCTGAAAATGGTCACAATGTGGAAAGACGGTGGTCTTGATCTCAGTAGTATGAATTTCAGAGAATCAATTTATGGAATGAACAAAGAAAATATTGAAACCGAAATTTTGGTTTTAGGGATGAATCGTGACGGTCCAGAAGAGCGATTCCAACCTTTTGTTAAGAAGATGATTAACACACTGCCTATTTACACGATCGAATTATTAAAAGGTAATTATAAAGATTGGAGCAATGCTAAGAAGGCGCTGGATGCGATGGAAAAGTATATAGAACAGCATGGAATGTCCTTCGCAGACGATGTGCTTCGCTCAACTGCACCTGAAATCTGGGAGGATATCTACGGGCGGTAAATTCAATAATTTATAACACTACCATATATGCATGTCATGGTTTTTCTTCTGTTGAGCCAACCGACATTATTAATGCCGAGGGGCGATTAATTCAAACAAAAGAGAGCTTGGAACGTTGAATCTAATGCAATTACGCTAACGGGACACGATAGCTCAAATACAACTCAAAGCAAAGGCTACCGAAGGATCGGTAGCCTTTTTCAGCTAGTCTTAGAAGTCGTTTTTATTATTAACTTAAATGGTCAGTTGATCGCAACGTTCAGCGAGTGAAACCGTAATGAAAGGATAAGGATGCTGGTAAGAGGGGTGGGGCTATAATTGTACGAATACAAATATGTAGAAACATCACTAGGCGGATTTATCAAATCTGCAACTCATCGAGAAACAATTGATGAAAATGCAAAAGATGGGTGGAAATTAGTACAGGTTTTACCTACAAACTATGATAGCTATGGTAAACCTAAGGCGTACGAAATTATTTTTGAACGACTTGTTCAAAAATAAAGTTTTAAAATAAGATCGTTAAGATAACGGGACACGATAGTTTAAAGGCAGCCGGTCAACCGATCAGCTGCCGTTTTCATTGAAGTAACGGGTAGTTATGCTGAATATCTCGGGTAATTGAAAGATGAGGAATTTATATGGAACATGAATGGTTTTGTCCAGCCGTAAAGAAGGTAATAGCTCACGGCTTGTGTTGAGAATATTTCTTCGCTGGACGTGGTGGTCCTACTGATAATGCGGAGGAATTATTTGATTGGATAAAGCGTACGGGTGCGTTCAAAGATTTAAATGAGTTCCAAACGGTTTGTGAATTATGCAAATATAAACATGGATAACTCTTCACATTGGAAAATCTTTATTCAGCTAAAAGAGAACGAGAGTTGAGGAGCTTGCCTAGAGGCAGCTCCTTTTTGCTATGTTGAAGTAGCGGGCATATAAATACAACTTTCCTATTGTTGGAAACGTATAATGAAAGGAATAAGGCAAACAAAAGGATTATATATGTAGATTTTTTTGGGAGGTGGAACATTGAAGATAAGAGTAATCATTTCAATCGCATTGATTATTTTGTTGATTTCCATTTTAAGTATGGTTTATTATAAAACGAATTATATGACTCTTGAAGAAGCAGTACACGAATCTAAAGTACCTATTGATGAGATTTTTCATATCACTGAAAACAAAGGACATACTGTTATTTTTTACGGAAAAGATGACATGCTGTCCGTTGGATTGATTGAAAAAAACTTACTTGGGTATCATTGGGTCATTGGGCATGGAAGTAAGTCGTTTAACATTGAAAACCAAATATTAACTAGATCATTTTCTAACTTACATCCAAATGAAATGAAATCAGAACAAGACCTAGTTTCTTTAACATTTGGCGCGATTATTGACGACTCAATAGAAAAGATAATGATTAAATACAAAGATCAAGTTATTGCTGAAGCGACAATTATAGAGACAAGTAAAGGTCGGATATGGTATTGCTTCTCGAAAACTCCTTTTAACTACGACCCTGAAGTAACAAGGCTCTATAAAGATGGAACAGTAAAATCAGGGTGGTATTGAACTAATGGGCAGAATTATGGTATATGAAGGATTTACCTGCTGTTAGTGGAATATTATTACTAGGCTAAGGAAAGAAGGATTTATTAATATTTTCATAAATTAATTGATTTCAAATACAAAAAGGGGAGCTGGCAAATTGAAACCTATTATGGTGGGAATTGCAGGCGGTTCGGGCAGTGGGAAATCAACTTACTGTGAATTGTTGGCTAATGAACTCGAAGAATTTCAAGTAGCAGTTGTCTCAACGGACCATTTCTTTAAAGAGGATTTGCCTAAGATGATGTCGCCTATATCAAATGTGGAATATGACGATTACAACCATCCAGACGCATTGGACTATAATAAATTAATGGATTACTTATACAATTTGCAAATTGCTGAAAAGCATCCTGATGTAATCATTGTAGAAGGCATTTTCACACTATACTTTGAAGAGTTAAGACAAATGTTTGATGTAAAGATCTTTGTTGATCTTGATGCAGATGAGCGTATGTATCGGAGAATAAGACGAAATATGAAAGATTGGGGAGTAAGTTTGGAGGAAGTTGCAACCTATTATCTAGATGCTGCAAAGCATAGAGAAAAAGAATTTGCACTCCCTACTAAAAAATTCGCCGATTTCATCATTAATGGCAACCATCTAGAAGGGATAACGGAAAATATTATCGGTTGTTGGATAAGTAGTAAGATTAGAAATGCTGGAAATGAAACATGATATTTCAATCATACAGCGGCAGTCTAGGACTGTCGCTGCTTTGATTATACGAGTTAATCTGATATTTTATTTACCGGGGCGGAAGGTTATGAGTACATTAGAACAATTACCTGAATCGGAAGGCTTAAAAAAGCTTATGCTTGTTCAAGCAGCTCTAAATACGATTCTTTGTGAGACTGAATGGCTTCGTTATCATAGCTTTGATCATGAATGGGATAAAGGTGTTTGTATGGCAAAAATAGATAATGGGGCAGGTGACCATCTTATCATATTGTTTTCCGATGAAGGTACCATCATAAAGGGATTTGACCATGAGTCTCTACTAAGTCCATATGCACAAGACGAACTTAGGATATGGCCGGGGATCTATGATAACGTTCCGAATGAATTATTACCTCTACTTGAACATGAAGGCATTGAAAAAGAAGCTGTGACTTTTTGTATGTGGCGCAGAAATAGTGATTCAAGCTGGCAAAAGGGAGAAGTTAAAATGCCGAAAGAAGCTGATGATGGTTCACATTTTTTGATAGGTGCGATTTATCAGACACCAGAGGATTTCGTGCAATTCGCGATAGATTATTTTGAAGCAGCACTGCCAATAGATGTTGTTGAAAAAGTTTATAAGGGTGTCCCTATTACGATGGAGATGATTCAAATGCTAAACCCTGACTGTGCTACAGAGGAAGTTTATCGAGAGTTAGAATCATTGAGGGTAATCTAACGGAAAAATGATTGAACTCTCTTGCAGGTTAATTTAAGATCATTCGCGGAGAACCGTATCACAAGTAAATGAGGTTTTTTTGAAAAACAGAGACAGCACCATTCCATTTCGTGTGGATGGTGCTGTTTTTGGTAAACGATATTATAAATTTGAACGATAATCAGCTTCAATCCAGCTTTAAATTCATTATCTTGCCATTCTTTTCGTGTAATGTTAAAAAAAGAGCCCCCAGTAACATCAAATGTTTATAAAAAATCAAAATAAAATGTACAGTAAGTTAACAATCACATAGTTTAATAGAACTGTATAAAAGGAATCTACAAGGAGGATTATTAGATGATTAATAACAAACTTGTGAGAAAAGGTGCTACTTTAACACTTGCTCTAGCTATTACAGTTCCAGCATTATTACCGACAGCAGTGAATGCTCAGGAAAATACAACAATAGAAGCTGTTAAATTTAATGGAATGAAAGCACCATCTACTATTAAAGAAATGGTAAAAACGTATACAACCGCAACAGTTGATGTGCAATACAGCAATGGAATAGTAAAAACATTTCCGTTGTCCTACAACTACCTATTTAAATCGGAAGATAAGGTTGCAACAGCTAAAGGTGGAAAAATCCCTGCAGGAACACCAATTGATGTAAAAGGAAATCCAATTAAGGATCCAAGCAGCACAGACGGAGAATACTTTGTTTCCGATGCTCCGGATTCAAACAGCTTATTGATGCCTATTAATGGGAAACTTTATATGGTTACACATTATGAATATCAAACCATTGATGCTGCTGGTAAATCAGCATATGGTTTAGTTCCTGCATCTATGTCTTTAACTGAGTTAGAACAGGACAAAGAAACAGGTGAGTTGAAACCTGTAAAAGTAGAAAAAATTGATTTTTCAGCAGTAAATGGACTTTGGATTCCATGTAACGGATCATTATCTCCTTGGAATACACATTTAGGTTCTGAAGAGTACGAACCAGATGCACGACTTTTCCTAGATCCAACCTCGAAAGTAAGAAGTCAAGTTGAAACATTCTCTCAATTCTATTTTGGAGATAAAGCAAATGCTAATCCTTATTTCTATGGGTACACTCCTGAAATTACAATAGAGAAGAATGGTAAAACATCAGTTGTAAAACATTACAGTACAGGACGTTTCTCTCATGAGTTAGCGAAAGTCATGCCTGATAACAAAACTGTATTTTACGGCGATGATGGTGGTAATACAGGATTGTTTATGTATGTAGCTGACAAAGAAAAAGATTTATCATCAGGTACATTATATGCAGCTAAATTTAAACAAACAGGTACTGAAAACGGTGGTTCAGGAAACATACAATGGATTAATTTAGGGCATGCAACGGATAAAGAAGTGAAAGATATTATTGACAGCGGCATTACATTCAATGATATTTTTGAAACTTCAGATGCTCCTAAAGAAGGTTTTACAGCTATTAAAACATACTCAAATGAAGGAAAAGTTGAGTACCTAAAACTTAAACCTGGTAAAGAAAAAGCAGCAGCCTTCCTTGAAACACGCCGTTACGCAGCAATGCTTGGTGCGACTACTGAATTTAACAAAATGGAAGGTGTAGCACTAAACGAAAAGGATAAAAAAGTATATATCGCAATTTCCGATCAAAGTAAGGCTATGGAAAAAGATTCAACAGGAAAAGACCCAGCAGACCATATTCAATTACCAAAAATTAAAGCTGGTGTAACTTATCAATTAGATTTGCAAGGTGGTCAAAAGGATAGCAAAGGAAAGGTTATTAATAGCTCTTATGTAGCACCATCAATGTCTGGATTAGTTGTTGGTGAAGATTTAAAAGAAGCTGATTCATTTGGAAACACTGCAAATGTAGATAAAGTAGCCAATCCAGATAACTTAAGTTACTCTGAATCAATGAGAACACTCTTTATTGGTGAAGATAGTGGAGCTCATACAAATAACTACGTTTGGGCATATAATGTTGATACGAAAGAATTAGATCGTGTCTTATCTGTTCCAGCAGGAGCGGAAGCAACTGGATTATTTGCTGCTGATGACCGTAATGGATTCTCATATATTTTCAGTAATTTCCAGCATCCTGGTGATGAAGTAGGTGCTAAGTCAATTACAGCTGTTAATAAAGATGAATTACTTAAAGCAGTTGACGAACAAATTGGTATTAATAAAACAGGTGGTATTGGTTATATCTCTGGTCTGCCTTCTTTAACAAACATGCCAGATTTCACTGCACCTGATGCTCCTAAAGTAGATAAAGTAACGGTAACATCTAAATCAGTTACAGGTACAACTGAAAAAGATGCTACTGTACAAGTTTATAACGGGAAAACATTAGTAGGGGAAGCAAAAGCAAATTCACAAGGAAAATTCAATGTGAAGATTAAAGCCCAAAAAGCAGGCACAAGCCTAACTGTTGTGGCTAAAGACAAGACTGGAAACATAAGTGAATCAACAGTCATAAAAGTTGCTTCTAAATAACAAACACTTACATTTATTGTGCATGTAAAAAATGAAAAGGGCTGTCATAAAAGTGACTTTTGTGACAGCTCTCATTTTATTCCATGGTTTTGTATAAGAATGGATTAACTCCATAAAGTCTCTTTCTTTTTAAATCCAGCGTTAAAATAAACGTGATTTTCCTGATTATTTTGATTATTTACATTTAGCGTGATTTGAGTGATTTCATCAAATCGAAACATTTCTGTTAAAACTTCTTTTGGCGACCCTGCAAAATCGTACATGAAATGTCGGATGCCTATGATCGTACTTTGCTACTCTGTACATGAAAGGAGGTTATTCAAGTGGATTGGCTTAAGAATCTGGATCAGGCTATGGAATATATCGAAGAAAATCTTACGGAAGAGTTGGATTTGAAGGAAGCAGCAAGGCTGGCTTATTGTTCCGAATATCACTTTTCAAGGATGTTTTCATATCTTGCAGGGACTACGCTATCGGAATACATCCGTCGGAGACGCCTGACACTTGCTGCATTTGAGCTTCAAACTAACGATGTAAGAATTATTGATGTGGCGATGAAGTACGGATACAACTCAGCAGATGCCTTTTCAAGAACTTTTCAGGCTCTTCATGGGATGTCGCCCTCTACGGCAAAGGCCAATGGATCTTCATTAAAGGCCTATCCACGTATGACCTTTCAATTAACCGTACAGGGAGGAAACGTAATGCATTATCGTATTGTAGAGAAGGGACCATTCCGAATTGTAGGCATCATGAAGAGGGTACCCATTCAGTTTAATGGTGTGAATTCGGAAATCGAGTCCATGTGGAGAAGCTTAACGCCGGAGGACATCGTTCAACTCAAAGCACTCTCGGATATTGAACCACGGGGATTGATTCAAGCATCGGTGAATTTTTCCGAGGAGCGTATGGAGGAGAAGGGGGAGCTTGATCATTATATTGGTGTAGCTACAACTAAGGATTGTCCTGAAAAATTAGTGAAACTAGAGGTTCCTGCACTGACATGAGCTATATTCGAAGCTGTGGGACCGTTTCCTGATACATTACAAAATGTCTGGGGACGGATCTATTCGGAATGGTTTCCCTCCGCAAATTATGAGCTTACTATGGGACCGGAGATATTATGGAATGAAGGTAAGGATGTATCTTCCCCCAATTATAGAAGCGAGATTTGGATACTGGTTAAGAAAATATAATGAAAAAGGTTTGTTCTGCAGTATGGGGACATTATTTCTGAATGTAAGGCCATCCCACAAAGGATGGCCTTAAAACTTGCCGTTGAATCCAACGCGGTGAGCCGCTACAGTTTGCAATTGGACACACTCCCATTAGAGTTTTTCGAGTTTCAGCGGTAGTCCGCGGGGTGCAATCGCAAGTGCAGCGATTTTCAGCATCGCAGAGACAGCAAAGGCAAATGGCTTAAACCCGTACAAATATCTAGTCTATCTGTTGCAACAGTTACCAGCGGTTGCATTTCGTCAGCAACCTGAGTTACTTGATGCGTACCTTCCATGGAGTCCGGCAGTTCAACAACATTGTACATAACGCAGAGCCTGTGGATCTTCATGAACCATGGGCTTTTCTTTTTCAATACACCTGGTTATTTGACGCTACGAAAAGTTGTACTGCTAACCGCGCGTGGTGGCGATTATTCGACTGAAGTGATGCAATCGAGCGAAATGGCCCTGAATTACATGAAAGTGATTCTTCGACTTTGGGGAATCACTGATCCACAGGTCGTCGTCATTGAAGGCCACTCGCAATATCAAGATCGTGCAAAAGAGATTATTGAGACCGCTTTGAAGGAAACAGCCACCACTGCAGCATTATTCTAACTTGACTACAGAGATAAAAAGTTGTACTAGGTAAGTGTGTTTTATATATGACACAAGGTGACATAATGAAGTTCTATAATGAGTAATAGATCAACGAGAGGAGTAACAAATTATGAACCGACGAATCATTTTAGACTTGGCAGTTACTTTGGATGGTTTCATTGAAGGGGAAAATGGTGAAGTGGATTGGTGTATTATGGATCCTGAGCTCGAGTTTAATCAATTTTTAGATCAAATTGACACCATATTATATGGAAGAAAAAGCTATGACCAATGGGGAAAATACACTCCTAATAATGAAGATTCGGATGCTGACAAAGTATTTTGGGAATTGGTTCATAGTAAAGAGAAATATGTGTTTTCCAGGTCACAGCAAGGGACGGACCATGAAGCCGTATTCATAACCGATAATATTTTTGAAGAAGTAAATAAAATAAAGCAAAAGCCTGGCAAAGACATCTGGCTATATGGTGGAGCAAGTCTAATGACAACGTTTATCCAATTAGGACTTGTGGATGAATTTAGATTATCAGTTCACCCTGTTATTTTGGGAGAAGGAAAACCGCTGTTTGCAGATATCAAACAACGGTTGAATTTAAAGTTGGCTCATACAAGAACGTTCTCTTCGGGCCTTGTACAGCTCATTTATCATTGGGACGGTGGGGGCCATGAACGTCAATGATATCGTCATTAAAGGCGCACGCGAGAATAACCTGAAAAACGTGAATGTCCGCATCCCGAAGCGGAAAATCACGATCTTCACCGGCGTTTCCGGTTCGGGCAAGTCTTCCCTGGTCTTCGACACCATCAGTGTCGAAGCCCAGCGGCAGCTGAACGAGACGTTCTCCGCATTCATCCGCAATCGGCTGCCCCGGTTTAGTCAGCCAGATGCCGATCTCATCGAGAACTTGTCTACGGCAGTTGTCATCGATCAGAAAAGGCTCGGCGGCAACTCACGTTCGACGGTCGGCACGATCACGGATATTTATGCGATGCTCCGGCTGCTGTTCTCCAGAATCGGCAAACCGTCTGTTGGCAATTCGCATGTTTTCTCATTTAACGACCCAGCCGGTATGTGCCCGGATTGCTCTGGAGTGGGACAGGTGGTACAGATCGATGTGGAGAAGCTGCTCGATAGATCCAAGTCGCTGAATGAAGGCGCGATCCTGTTCCCCGCATTTAAAGTTGGCGGCTGGTTATGGAATACGTATGCCCATTCCGGACTGTTCGACAATGACAAATGGCTCGCTGACTACACGCCAGAAGAGTGGGATGTCCTCCTTCACGGAAAAGAAAGCAAGATCGTATACAACACCAAAGGCGGCGCCATCGAATCGGATTACGAAGGTCTGCTGCCCAAACTCACCCGCCTGTATTTGAAGCGAGATAGCAGCGAGATGTCCGAAGCCAAACGCGAATCGATTGACCGGTTCTTGTCCTACAGCGATTGTGACCTTTGCGGGGGAAGCCGACTCAATCAAGAAGTCCTTGGCTGCCGGATTAACGGTTACAACATCGCCCAATGCGCGGCTATGGAGATTAGAGAGCTTATTCGTATGATCGAAGCCATTCAGGATCCCGTTGCCGGACCCATGATTGACGGGATTTTGACCCGGCTGGGTCATCTAGTCTCTATCGGGCTGGAGTATCTGAGTCTGGACCGCCAGACCGGGACATTGTCGGGCGGGGAGTCGCAGCGCATCAAGATGGTCCGTCATCTGAGCAGCAGTCTTACCGACATGATCTACATTTTCGACGAGCCGAGTGTCGGGCTGCATCCACGGGATGTCCATCGTCTGAACAGCATGCTGTGCCAGCTACGGGACAAAGGGAACACCGTTCTTGTAGTCGAACATGACCGCGAGGTGATGGAGATCGCCGATTACATCATTGATGTCGGACCTCATGCGGGAACCCGTGGCGGAGAAATCGTCTACGAAGGCGACTTTGCAGGCTTGCTCCGCGCGGATACGTTAACAGGTCGGTACTTAAAACAAAGGCTTCCCTTGAAAACTTCAACCCGAGTGCCGAAGGGTTGGATGGCCGTAACCGAGACCAACCTGAACAATCTGAAGGATGTGACCGTTGATATCCCCGTCGGTGTGCTGACTGTGGTAACAGGGGTTGCCGGATCAGGCAAAAGTACACTGATCAACGGAGCCTTCCTACCCTCGCATCCGGAAGCTATTATCATTGATCAGTCGGCCGTGGGCACATCCATCCGCTCCAATCCGGCTACCTATACGGGGATGATGGACGAGATACGCCGGCTGTTCGCAGCCGCCAACAAGGTGAGCGCATCCCTGTTCAGCTTCAACTCCAAGGGAGCCTGTTCCAACTGTCAGGGTCTCGGCATGATCTACACGGATTTGGCTTTTCTCGAGCCCATAAGGACGACATGTGAAATATGCGCGGGCAGGCGTTTCAGCGATGAAGTACTTGAATACAAACTGTACGGAAAATCCATCAGTGACCTCCTCGCCATGACGGTACGGGAAGCTTCGGCGTTCTTCAGCAAGAAGGAACTGCTCTGTCAGTTGCAGACGCTGGAGGATGTGGGACTCGGATACATAACGCTGGGCCAGCCTCTGAGCACCTTGTCGGGCGGGGAATGCCAACGCATCAAACTGGCTGAAGAACTTCACAAGGAAGGCAGTCTGTATGTCATGGATGAGCCGACAACTGGACTGCATATGTCCGATATTTCTCGTCTGATGGACATTATGAACCGCTTGGTCGACGGTGGCAACACGGTGGTGGTCATTGAACACAACCTGGATGTGATTAAGAGCGCAGACTGGATCATTGACGTGGGTCCCGAGGGGGGGCATAGAGGTGGCCGAATTGTATTCGAGGGCACACCTGTCCAACTTGCTGCTGCTGAGCATTCTATAACGGGGACGTATCTGCGTAAGGCAGAAACTAGCTAGGGAGCGTTTTCCTGAGGTTACAACGAATGGTTCGTGTTTCTGCGTAAATGACCGGTCGAATGCCGGACATTTTTTATTCGTTAGGGATAACATAGAACGCATAGAACGTATAACCAGCCAACGTTAATGCCTCACGGGCTTTCTCAAGCTGATCGTATTTAACCAGCAGATAGTCTGTGTTATATATAGGAGAGACTGCAAAAACAGGGATCTCATGCTCCGCCAACGGCTTAGTCAGGGCATATAGAATCCACGTTAGTCCGAATTCCAACACACCTGCCACCTAGATGCATCGCCAGTCATGTTCGGATTCGATCCTATCCAAGTTATGGGCTGCTGATGTCGGACACACGGTGGATAGTTCGTCCCAGGTGCGTGTCACAGAAAATCACTCTTGCGAACTGAATGCTTCGAGTATGGGTTGATGCAGCTTAATTTAACAACGGAGAGGTCAAGGGAAAGAATGTGTAGTTTTATCTAAAACCATTACTCCTTACAGTGAATTTCTTTCTTTTGCTAAGCATCTCATCTTGGAAGCTTCATTGCAAATGCAGCTGAGGCACTTCAAATGCATTATGAAAACTACTGACATATTACCGTGGTATAATGAGAACCATCTACGTTATCGATTCAGTAAGGAGGGAACATTCTGAGAGCAGATCGGCTGCTTACCATTCTGTTGTTGCTGCAGAACCAGGGAAGAATGACGTCGCGGGAGTTAGCGGACAAGCTGGAGGTGTCGGAGCGCACCGTCTTTCGCGATATGGAGGCGTTAAGCGCGGCGGGCATACCCGTCTACGCCGAGCGCGGTTCCGGAGGAGGATGGTTGTTATCGGAAGGCTATCGGACCAATTTGACAGGGATGAAAACAGAGGAGATATTATCGCTGCTGCTCATCAATCCGTCCAATTTGCTGGATGACCTTGGCATTAAAGATCATTTTGAAGCTGCCTTTCAAAAATTGTTGGCCACCTCTCCCAAGTCAATAAAAAAGAATGCCGAAATGGTGCGTCAGCGAATGCTTGTTGACGGGGCTGGATGGCATCAGTCGAAGGAATCGTTTGAGCATTTGTCGACTGTCCAGGAAGCGGTCTGGGAAGAGCGGCAGCTGAACATAAAGTACCGCAGGGACGGAGAGACCATGGAACGGATCGTCTATCCGCTCGGTATCGTCGCTAAGCGAAACGTCTGGTATTTGATCGCAGAATCAAGCGGTGACATGCGAACATATCGAATCTCTCGTCTTGTTGATGCCCGCATGTTGGAAGAAACCTTCAAGCGGCCCGACGACTTCGAACTAGAACTGTATTGGGAACAATCAACACAACAATTCAAAAAGAGTCTGCCCCGATATCCTGCGCGTCTGAGGGTCCATCTGAAGCTGCACTCTCGCATCGGACATGAGCGGTATGCCAAAATTATTCGAAGCGAGGAAGCAGACGAATGCTGTGAGTGGTCGGAGATGGACGTTGAATTCGAGACACTCGATTCGGCTTGCGAAATCATTCTCAGCTACGGCTCTCTTGTTGAAGTGATGGCACCGGAGGAATTACGGGCAAAAGTTGTGTCCGAACTGACAGCAACTGCGTCGATCTATGCGACGAATAGAATATCATCCAGTTGAAAAGACACCCCCACGTATATCATCCAGGATTTTTGTCTAATGAATGCCATAAACAGGGTAGAGAAGCAGGGTGCACCACATTCGCATTTTTATGATATAACGTACAGTGCCCGATTTGACCTCCAAAATGAAACGGATAGTAGAGGGTCTTTATTGACCTTCTTGCTTCTATCCATTCTCTTGAGAGAAGAATATACATGAAGCATGTTCTATTCAGGTAAGCGTCAAATAGCCCTCATTTTGGTACAAGATGAGGGCTAGATAAATCTTTAAGTAGATTTCTTGTTAAACACACAGCAAGTCAGCGGAGGGGTTTGCGACCATGGCAACAGCTTGTCCAACGCTTCTGAATCTGTGGAATCCGTATGATTCGGCAGCTGATAGATCAGGTAATTTGCGGGCTGCAGTTGGATTTCCTTTGCGGTCTTCAAGATGCTTTAGATGATCGAGCTAGCTTTTGCACCGCGTGGCGTGTTAGCAAACAACCAATTCTCCTCTTATGTTCTTGAGATCATAAGAGAAAAAACTGGTTATTCAGCGGCAGCCCATGGGGGCAACCGCAAGTGCAGCGATCTACAGCATCGTAGAGACAGCAAAGGCAAAATGGATTGAGCCCATACAAATATTTAGTCTATCTGTCGCAACAGTTACCAGCGGTTGCATTTCGTCAGCAGCCGGAGCTACTTGATGCGCACCTTCCATGGAGTCCGGCAGTTCAACAACATTGTACATAACGCAGAGCCTGTGGATCTTCATGAACCATGGGCTTTTCTTTTTCAATACACCTGGTTATTTGACGCTTACAGAATTCAGTAAGATCTTAACTGGTTCGAACACCATAATTGTATCTGGGAAAATGCTTCCTTTGCATTGACTTAAATTAATAGAAGCGCATAGATATACAGAAAGGGCACCCTCCCAGGTGCCCTTTTAAACTTGCCGTTATAGACATTGCGGTGAACCGTACCATAAATAAGGGCAAGTTTTTTGTGGAATTCCTTGCAGGCACCACCGGAAGTGCTTCGGCGCAGCGCAGTACGTCAAGGTCCTGTTGAGTCTTGATGATTCTCGTTCTTGAATCCATCCTGAAAAAGAATATGCCCCTCGAAAAGGGGTCTTGAAGTAAGATCACGAATATGATAAAAAGTATGCTTGATGCGGCCTTAAGCTAAACGGGCAAGGAGGTTGAATGGATGTCTACCCCTATCATGGCCACCAAACTTTTTTTCCCCACGCCTCGGCCGAAAGCGGTTTGTCGCCCGCGATTGACCGAAAGGCTCAGCATGGGTTTATACCGCAAGCTTACCCTTATCTCCGCACCCGCGGGCTATGGCAAAACTACATTAGTTTGTGAATGGCTCGCGGACTGCGGGCGGCCGGCCGCATGGCTGTCGCTCGAAGAAGGGGACAACGAACTTATACGTTTTTTAACCTGTATGATCTCCTCTATACAGACACTTGAGACGAATATAGGACAAGGCATACTTGCTGTGTTTCAAACTCCCCAACTGCCGCCGACCGAGTCGATCCTGACCGCTCTTCTTAATGAGATTACGGCCATTCCGAATCCTTTCATACTTGTTCTTGACGATTATCACGCGGTAAATTCGAAACCAGTCGACGATGCCGTGTACTTCCTGCTTGACCATCTCCCTACTCAGATGCACGTTGTTATAACAACCCGCCAGGACCCGAGTATTCCGCTGGCTCGATTGCGAGCTCGAGACCAATTGACCGAGTTAAGAGCAGCCGATATGAGATTTACGCTCTCCGAATCCGAAGATTTTTTGAACCGTATCATGGGCCTTAACTTGTCTATGGATAAAATAATCTCGTTGGAATCACGCACGGAAGGCTGGGTTGTGGGCCTGCATTTGGCTGCGCTCGCCATCCAGGGAGATCATGACGCCGGTCGGCTCATTCAGTCTTTCACCGGCAGCCATTATTTCGTGTTGGATTATCTGGTAGAAGAAGTTCTGCAGCGGCAATCCGAGGCCGTTCAAACCTTCTTGCTGCGGACATCGATCCTCGACCGTCTATGTGGGACTCTTTGCGATGACGTCGTGCTCGATCCCACGGTTTCCAGCAAGACAACTTTAATAGATCTTGAACGTAAGAACTTATTCGTCGTGCCACTGGACAATGAACGACGGTGGTATCGCTATCACCATTTGTTTGCCGATCTACTCCGCAAAAGGCTGCAAGAAAGTCTCGACGAAGGCGATATCGTAGAATTGCATATACGAGCAAGTGAATGGTATGAGAACAATGGCTTCGAAATCGAAGCGCTTCGCCATGCCGTGGAATCCCATGACATCGAGCGAGCCGCGCGTCTGCTCGAAGGCAATGGAATGCCTCTGCATCTCCGCGGTGCTGCAAGCATTACGCTAGACTGGCTGGAGTCATTGCCAGCCGAGGAATTGGATGCCAGACCCGCGTTGTGGGTAATGTATGGTTCAGCCATGCTGATTACGGGCAAGCTGACAGGCGTCGAACACAAGCTACGGGCGGCAGAGGCAGTCCTGGCAGGTGCGGAGCAGGACGTTAGGGTCAGGGACCTGATCGGACTGATTGCCGCGACGCGAGCTACATTGGCATCATTGGCGTTGACCGGCAATCCTGACGGTGTTGAACGAAAATTACAGGCAACCGAAGCGGCCATGCAAAATACAGGGCAGGACGATAAGACCGATGAACTAGTAGGGCGAATTGCACCTGCAAGAGATGTATGGATAAACGGAAATCATGGATTCGAGGATGTTATCGTCCAATCGCGCCGTGCGCTATCGTATCTGCGTCCGGATAATATCCCCGTTCGGACAGCAGCCGCTTGGATGCTGGGTGTCGCTTGCCAGCGGTGCGGAGATCATTCCGCCGCTCTTGAGGCCTACAGCGTGGTCATATCCAACAGCCTAATGATGGGTCATCAACTGATGGCTGTAATGGCCATGATTGGACTTGGTCAAATCGAGGAAGCTAAAAATCAGAACCGCTCGGCGACGGAATATTACGAAGAGGCATTGCGTTTGGGTGGCGATCTGCCTCATCCAGCTCTCAGTGAGGCGCAACTAGGTCTGAAGCGTGTGCAGATGAAGAGCAGCCTGATCGAGCCGCTCAGCCAGCGGGAAATTGAAGTACTCGAGCTCATCGCTAAGGGGCTTTCGAACAGGGAAATCGGTGAGAAGCTCTTTTTGGCCTTGGACACGGTCAAAGGGTACAATCGAAGGATTTTCGAAAAACTTCAGGTGCAAAGACGTACTGAAGCGATCGCCCGTGCCGGTGAGTTGAATTTGTTACCGAACACTCGTAAATCACACTAAAGTGTCTACAGACCTCAATTCTCCTCTAGCTATACTGGTTATAAATTAGTCGAGAGGAGATAAACATGAATAAGATTGCAAGAGTGGCAGGGGTATTGTTTCTAGTGTCGACGGGTGCTTACTTGATCGGAAATGGACTTTTAGATCCGGTTCTAAATCGTCCGGATTTTCTCTCTAATCTGTATCTGGATCGAACAAACGTGGTTTGGGGATTGTTTTTGGAGTTGATAAACGCCATGGCGGTAGTGGGGATTGCCATACTTCTGTACCCTATCTTAAAGAAGCATAACGAAGCGTTTGCACTGGGGTACTTTGGATCCCGGGTCATGGAGTCAGTACTACTTATCATAAGCGTAATCGGTCCGCTTGTACTTATCACGCTGAGCAAAAATTACATCTCCGCAGGTACTGCCAAGGGTTCATACTTTGAAGTGATAGGGAATTTATTGTTAGAAGCGCATTTTGTACTCTTTCAGATGGCCATGATCGTGCTGAGCTTGGGCAGCTTGTTGCTTTGTCATATACTCTATCGAACGAGTTTGGTTCCTCGATTTTTGGCGGTCATCGGTTTCATCGGGTATGCGGCATTGTTGGCGAGTGGCTGCCTGGTGCTTCTCGGGCGAGAAATCGGACCAATTCTATATGCTCCGGGAGCAGTATTCGAAATCGTGTTTCCAGTATGGATAATTGTTAAGGGATTCAATCTTCGTAAGGGGGAAATCTGATTATTCAAAATCAACATATTACAAACCTGCTCTATGTTAGGTTATCGGATACGTTAGTATACTCTTTCAAAGAAAGGGCCATCCCGTAGAGGATGGCCTTAAAACTTGCCGTTGAATCCAACGCGGTGAACCGTATCATAAATATAATAACACTCTTAAAAATACTTTGATGGTATGGTTAAAAAAACATCTTTATTAACCCTAAAACCCATTTTCTCATAATAATTATAAATTTGTTCTGTTGTTTGTACTAACCACTCTGAATTTGGGAAGTGCTCTATGCACCGTCTAACCAATTCCTTACCAATTCCCTGGTTATGATATTCCGGATCAACAAGCAAATCATATATTATAGACCTGAATGCTTTATCACTTAGCACTCTTACAGCTCCTACTAAATGATCATCTTCCCATGCGGAAACAACAAGAGTTGAATTAATAAATCCAATATTAAAATTTTCTTTTTGCTCTGGTGTTAACACTCCATTACACCAACCTACTGACATAAATAAACGGCACAACTGCTCACATGGTAGATCTTTTTTTATATCATCATAGCTAATATTCAAAATTTCACCTCATAGAATATAAATAATCTCCTATTATCAAGTCTACCATTGGAATATTTTGCAGCAAGTGATAAAATGCTCCGAACTTGATTGCAAACGTATCTGCCTGATCAATCTCATTATTGCATAGATGACTTCGAGTTTACTCTATCAAGCGATACGACAACATGTAGATTCCAACATATGTTATGATGTGATAGCAAATAATGAGATATCAAATATATAGGAGGGATTCTATGAAAATAAAGGCAGTTTTTTTCGATTTGTTCGAAACTCTTATTTCCGAATATGAGAATGGTAGCAAGAAAGCACCTAGTTCAACTCTTTTGGAAGAGAAACTAAGTGCTGATTCTAAATTGTTTAAGAAGGAGTGGAGTTCTAGACAAGAGAAAAGAATGGACGGCACATATTCAGATTTTCCCTCCGTTGTAAAAGAAATATTAAATGTTCTTGGTCATGTTGTTGATGATGGAATCATAGAAACCTTACACAGAGAGCGTATTGCTGCCAAATCAATACCTTTCAAGAACATTGATAAGGAAATCATACATATGCTTGAACAAATTAAGGAACTAGGCATAAAGATTTGTCTAATTAGTAATTGTACTCATGAGGAAGTAACGGCATGGTATTCTTCCGATTTTCCAATATACTTTGATGATTCTTTATTTTCTTATCAGGTTAAATTAGCAAAACCAAATCCAAAGATTTATCATTTGGCTTGCGAAAGAATGGGGGTTTCCCCAATCGAATCCATATTTGTTGGGGATGGTGGGTCTAATGAGTTAGATGGTGCTGCCAAAGTTGGAATGACTTCTTATCAAGCCACATGGTTTATCCCGCCATTTATTAGTGAAAGAATTACCGATTATCCCAAACTAACAAAACCATCCGAATTACTTGATATATTGACTAGGATAAGTTGAGTCATTACTATTAATTTTGGAATTATTTCCTTTTATCTATAGGGGTGAACAAATGGCAGGCTCGATGGTTGAAAGAGTTTCCTTTCTGCAAATTCCGGTAAAAAGTCTTGAAGAATCTACAGCATGGTACGTTAATAATTTAGGATGCAAGATACAATGGAAACGACCGGACAATAAAATGACTATTTTTGAACTTCCTTCGGGCCCGGAAATTTTTCTGTGTGAAACGGAGTTGCATCAAGGAACATCATCGGTCGTTATCGGTTTTGAATCAGAGGACATTATAAAACTGCTATCCCATCTGAAGAGCAATGGGGTAAAGATTGGCGAGATCAGACAAGACAGAGGAGTAATTGAGTACGAAGAAGTCAAAGAGACCCTTGGAATGGATTTTGACTTTTATGATCCAAGCGGAAACATGCTAGTGGCGCATGCCAAATCTACTTTTGAAGAATAGATCCACAGATCCAGAGTTGCATAAACACGGTATCTAAGAAGGGCCATCCGCAAAGGATGGCTTTTAAACTTGCCGTTAATGGTGTCAGGCTGGAATTCAGTGATCACACCGAGCAATGGAAGGATTTTAGTATCGACTGTAGAATGTTTCCTTTGGTTAGTTATTCTCAAATGTCGATTAGGAAGGTTGGCTCTAAATGCAGTTGACGACTGAGGACCAATTAGTCGGGGAAATCGCGGGCTGGCTGAAAAAACATTTTTCAGCTGAGATGTTGTCCGCCGAGCGTGTAAGGCGTGGGCTAATGAATGAGAAGTGGATTGTCGAGACGAACAAGGGGAAGCTGTTCGTCAAAAGCTATCACCCTGGGCGATATAAGATGCATAATCCGGAGTTTCGAGGCAAGATCGAAAATGCGCTGCAGCTGCAACTTCTTTTTTATCAATCGGGAGGACCGTGTCCTAAGCCGCTGACGTTGGAAGGACGCTGCATGCACATCCTGCCATGCGGAAGGTACATGACCATTATGGAGTGCTGCCCAGGCGCCATGGCGCCTGCTGGCTTGATCGATGAGCATAGGATGTACTCACTCGGACGAGCTACCGCGGACATGCATGCCGCCTGGGATTCCGCGACGGTATCAGGGATCGGAGCAGCAGTGCCGCCGGAGGAGCCGCTATGGCGGTTGTCTCGCGAGGAGATGGAACGCAACTGGGAGGCCAGTTGGGATGCAGCCAGTGACTCGTCCGATCGTGTCCGGAACTCGTTGCAATTACAGAAAGCGATCATCGATTCACTTGGAGATAATGATTTTACGCCTCTGGCTGCGGGTTGGACTCACCTCGATCTATGGGCAGACAACTTGCTTTTCGAAGGGGACGTTCTAACAGCCATCGTTGATTTTGACCGAGTACGTTACTCGTTTCCAGCGCTGGATCTCGGGCGGGCTGTCCTTTCTGGTGTACTCAACGAGCACGGGTTCCGCAAGGATGCGGTGGTCGCTTTCACTGAAGGCTACCGTTGTATGCGGCCGCTGCCGCCGGGCTCGCTATTGAGGGCAATCAAGTACGTATGGTGTGTCGAATCGTTCTGGTGGATCCGACCATCGTTCGAATCATTCAGCGTAGCCCCTGCCCGCTTTGCCGAAGAAATGATTCGCACTGCGGAGTGTTGGGAGCAGCTCGACGCTCTACTTGGGGACATCTAGCTACCAGTCTATGTGGGCAATTAACTCTTGTATGAATAATGGGAAAAAGAAGGGAATATCGTATATCGTTGATTTTAAAAATGTGTCTAAAAGGACAATATTAAAGTAAGCAAAAGCGTAAGTAGATGATTATTTTTGGGGGGATGGACATGAATCAAAACAACGAAACAAATAAAAGCGCAACACGGGTAGGTGAACGCGAGATTGAGGTCATCCGCGTATTTGATGCTCCTCGCGATCTTGTGTTCGATGCTTGGACGAAAGAGGAGCACCTGTCTAAATGGTGGGGACCTCAAGATTTTATGTCGACTTTTAAGAAGTTTGATATGAAACCGGGCGGTATATGGGAGTTTATTATGCATGGTCCTGATGGCGTTGATTTTCCCAATACCAACGTCATTGTCGAGGTCGTTAAACCTGAGCGAATCGTCTTCAAACATGATGTATTCCCCCATTATTTGGCGACAGCAACCTTTGACGACCTGGATGGGAAGACCAAACTCACGTATAGCACTATTTTTGATGAAAGTGCCGATGTATTCGGCGAGGTGAGAACATATGCCGTCCGAGGTGCCGAACAGAGCATGGAGCGTCTTGCAGAGCTTTTAGCAAGCATGTCCTGACGCTAACGGTAACCATCTGTTCAAATCTTTCAATGAGAAGGCCATCCGTCGTGGATGGCCTTAAAACTTGCCGTTACAAACAGCGCGGAGAACCGCATCATAAGTAAATAAGTTTTTTATGTATTGAATAGCTCGCAAGGTATGCAAACTTTTCTATCACTAGTAATATATATATAATGAAAGCTGTGCTTTAATAATATGCAATATTGCAGGAGGCGTAGTATGAAGCAACTTTACATAAAGCAGAAGGTATTCAGTCTAAGTGGCAAATTTACGGTAAAGAATCAGGATGAGAAGGATGTTTATTACGTAGAGGGCAGTTTTATGCAAATCCCAAAGACTTTCTCCATTATGAATACAACAGGAGATGAAGTTGCACTTATTACGAAAAAGGTGTTCAGTTTTTTACCGAAGTTTTTTGTTGAGGTAAATGGTCGAGAGATATTAACGATTGAGAAGGAGTTTTCTTTCTTTAAAGCACGCTATACGATTGATGCGGCTGACATTGAGGTACTTGGAAACTGGTGGGATATGGATTTTCAGGTGTTACAGCATGGAGTAGTCATAGGTGAAGTGAACAAGGAGTGGTTCACTTGGGGCGATAGCTACAAGGTTCAAATCTTGAATGAGGAGATGGAGGCCATCATGATTGCGCTCGTTGTCGCGATTGATTGTGTGAAGGCTGACCATGCAGCTGCTTCCTCATCAGCGACGAATTAATATAGGGACTTACTAGAGCAGGCTGCGGTAGCCTGCTCATTTTGTTAATATAATAGTGCGCTTTTCTTTACAAAAAATGTACAGTTCTTGTAAAGTGAAATGGCGAATTATTTCCTATAATTTTAATGCGATAGGAGGTGTGCGTAATGGATAACTTTAAAGCTTTTGAGTGTGTAGTGGAATACCTAGAGAATATTATATCTAGCTCTGATGAAGTTGATTATCGTGTCATTTCTAAAATTGCAGGTTGTCCTGCTCCCTTATTTCAGCGTATTTTTGTATATATTACAGGAATCACGATTAGTGAGTATTTGAGGAGACGTCGATTAACGTTGGCGGGTTATGATATCAGAAATAGCAGTGAAAAAATTATTGACATAGCTATGAAATATGGTTTCAATTCCCATGCTGCTTTTACAAGAGCATTTAAAGAGTACCACAAGGTTCCACCTTCTAGTACTAGGAAGGCTGGAGTACAGCTTAATGATTATCCTCGCACCTCCTTTACCAATATTAGAATTGTAGGAGGAAAACGAATTATGGCCGAGCTTAAGAAAATCGAGTATGTGGAATTTGGGGCTCGTAAAATTGTAGGTATGATGAAAATGACTTCGTTTCAAAAGGCAGGAGAAGAGTGCTGGGGTTCAGCATTTAAGGAAGGCGTTTTTGACAGAATACAAGAAATAGATAGATGGGTTTGCAAAGATATTGATGATTATATTGGACTTGGGCATATGAGTAAATTTGCTGGAAAAGATAATTTCCAATATATCATAGGTAAATGTGTAGAACTTGATGCGCCTGTTCCAGAGAACATGTATACAGAAAATATATCCGCTGGAACGGTCGCTAAAGTATGGATTGAAGCCGATAACCTTAACGATATTATTGATTGTGCATACTTGATTTGTTCTGAAGCGATCGAGAAAACAGGATACAAAATTGATGTTGAAAACTTTTATTGGTGTGATGTCTACACATACGACAGATATTGCACACCGCTAGAAAAAGGACAGAAAGTTATTCTTGATTATTTGTTGCCTGTCATCAAAGATGAGTATGACAACCAAGATTCTCGTGAACATTGATTATTATACACTACGGGGGGCGTGGGTATTGACTAATTCCATTTTTGAGTTGATAGAGACGGATGATACGCTTCCGTTTGACGTATCGCTAAATAGTGTTAATTATGTGCCCAGTCATTGGCACAACAGTGTTGAGATCATCTTTGTCCTAAGCGGTCATCTGGAGGTGACTGTGGGGAGCCAGAACTATTCACTCATGGAAGGGGATGTCCTCCTCATTAATCAGTGCCATGTACATGAGGTTATAGGTCTGGACATGAATATTATTGCTACCTTCCTAATCCCAGTTTCTTATCTGAAAGAGTACATTGCAGGTATAGAGAGCCTTAACTTCAATTGTTACTCGGGTACAGCCGAATCGAAAAAGAGATTAGAAATGAGTCATATGCGTCAGCTACTAGCAGAGATAATACAACTCAAGTATAAAAGGGGAGAAGCCTACGAGCTTGAAATGCAAGTCCGTATGCTAGTTGTCTTTACTACGCTGTTAAAAAAATTCAAGGCTCCGGTGGCAAGCGGTGCAATGAATGAGAAATATATGGAACGGATGCTACGAATCATTTCTTATATAGATGACCATTACAAGGAGGCTGTTTCTTTACAGACTCTTGCTGAGCGGGAATATTTATCTGTTCCTTATTTATCCAAGTTCTTCAGTGAGAACATCGGAATGAACTTTCAATCGTATCTTACAAGCATTCGTCTGAAGAATACTGTGGAGGATCTACTACATCAAGATGATATGTCGATCGCTGATCTAGCTCAAAAGCACGGATTTCCGAACGCTAAGTCGTTTTATGCTGCATTCAAGAACAGATATCATATGACGCCTAATGAATACCGCTGGCAGTATCGACCCGAACTGCATGAGAAAAAGAAGAAGCCTTCATCGAATTATCTTGCTTTCAATCAGTCCAGCGCACTCGGGATCATTAATAACTATTTGAAGCGTAGCCAATCTAATGAATTGGAACAGGTGGAATCGTTGGAGTGCATCTCTAACGTGGTAGATTTATCTGTAGCAGACAGCTCACTTAGACATACTTGGAAAAACTTAATTACAATTGGCAAGGCCAAGGAAGGTCTGCATGCTGACGTCCAGCAGCACTTGAGGTATGTTCAGCAATACTGTCGTTTCCGCTACTTGCGCTTCCACGGTATTTTTGATGATGCCATGATGGTCTATCAGGAAGATGAGAATGGACAGCCTGTTTATAATTTCAGGTTTGTAGATCAATTGTTTGACTTCCTGCTGTCCATTGGACTTAAACCGTTCGTGGAGCTGGGTTTCATGCCTTCGGCACTTGCATCTGATCGGAGTAAGACGACATTCTATAAGGTCAGTTATATAAGTCCACCTAGCTCCATCGATCGTTGGTGTAAGCTTATCGAAGTGTTTATTCGTCACTGCATGAGTCGTTATGGAAAGACAGAAGTAGAGAGCTGGAAGTTTGAGTTTTGGAATGAACCCGAGCTTGAAGTATTCTGGTCAGGATCGGATGCCGAATATATGGATTTGTATTTGAGAACCTATGAGACAATGAAGAGCATCTCTACTGAGCTCCATATCGGTGCCCCCGGCTGTATCATTACACTTCATTCGGGCGTGTTTAGTCGGAAATTTTTCGAATTCTGCAAGGAACGCAGCTGTATTCCCGACTTTATTCCGATTCATTTCTACCCGCATGAGAATCTGGAAAACATTATTGAAACAAAGCATTTTGAAGAGTTCTATAAGCTTGATCCATATCGGAAGTTATTAGAGGAATTTCAGGGGATATCCCCGAATCCGGATTATCTCAAAGACATGTTGAATGAGGAACTAAGGAGAATGGACGAGCAAGATCTTTCTTGTCGTGAAGTATATCTTACCGAATGGAATTCGACAGCGTACCACCGTGAACTAACGAATGATACCCTTTATAAGGCTGCCTATATTGTGAAAAATATTGTAGAGAATCTGGATCGTATCGACGGGTTTGGATACTGGGTCCTCAGCGATAATATCGAGGAAACTGCGGCATCAGCTCAGTTATTCCACGGAGGTCTGGGTTTAATTGCACAATATGGTATTCCAAAATCCGCTATGTATGCTTACCACCTTCTCGCGAAGCTGGGGAATCGGTTGATTACTCAGGGGGATGGATATATAGTGACAGCAGGAGAAGGGGCATATCAAATATTGATGTACAATTATTGTCATTTTGATGATCTGTATGCACTAGGAGATACGTCCTTCATTAATGAGAGAAGCCGTTATAACGGATTTAAAGATGAGAAGACGCTGAAGTTTACATTGGAGTTGAAAGATCTTCCGAATGGAAAGTATAAAGTGATCACTCACACCATCAGCCGCCAGCACGGCAGCAGCTACGATAAATGGGTGGAGATGGGGGCGCCAGATTCGTTAACAAAAGAGGATGTTGATTATCTTAAAGAAAACTCTCACCCTCGGAGGCATGTTCAGTTTCTGGATATTGAGGGTGGCAGAACCTTTGTCTCTACATTAGAGCCGCATGGGGTTGAGCTTATCGAGTTGTTACTTGTGTACGAATAAATGAGTCAATTTTTATTGTGATTACCAATCAGTATTTAAAGCGATTACAAAAATACGTTAAAAATAGACCCAAAAGACTGTAATTTACCGTCTCTCTAATGAGGGACGGTTTATTTTATAATATATATGTAAGCGATTTCAATAAAAACAGGGGTTGTTGACCATCTTTGAAGATGATGCCGTTTACACCCAGCTATTCGGCGGTTTTGGATCTACTAATATGATGAAGGAGTGATTTCATTGAAGAAGAAAATTTCAGGAATGTTAACCATCTTAATGGCTATCTTCTTGATTACCGCAAACAGTACGAGTGCAGCAGGTGTAAGCGCTGTCAATAACAAAGATGACGGTAAGACGCTCACGATCTATTTGGTACGTCACGGCGAGACGCTGTTTAACGTACAACAACGCATGCAAGGGTTTTCGGATGCTCCGCTCACTGAAGAAGGAATTAAGGTCGCTGAGAACCTGGGCAGAGGCTTGAAGAACATTCCGTTCGTTGCCGCATACAGCAGTACGAGTGAACGGGCAATCGACACGGCCAATGCCGTTCTAGAAGGCCGTAATCTCAATCTGATCAAAGATAAACGTTTGAGAGAAATAAATTTCGGGGATATTGAAGGTTCTTATCAAGCAGATATCGTTAAGGATCCGAATTTCGCCTCGTTCCAGAAATTCGATTTCACTTCGGTGCACGGGGAGAATATGCAAGGCGTGTTTGAGCGGGCTAAAGCATCGCTGGATCAAATTGTTGAAGAAAACAAAACAAAAGGCGGTAATGTGCTTGTCGTTTCTCATGGCATCACCATTCTCGATTTAGTTATGGGTATCGACCCAAAAGCATGGGATATGAGCAAGGGCGGCTTGCCGAATTCGAGCGTAACGACGATTCAGTGGAAAGATGGCAAATATACGGTGCAAAAAGTCGGCGATCAAAGCTATGCGGAAAACGGCCGCAACAAGCTCACGTTCTACTTCGTTCGTCACGGCGAAACGCTGTTTAATGTGCAAAAACGGATGCAGGGACTCTCGGATGCTCCGCTAACGGAAGAAGGCATCAAGGTTGCTGAGAACTTGGCACGAGGCTTGCATGACATTCCGTTCAGCACAGCATACAGCAGCTCGAGCGGGCGTGCGGAAGATACGGCCGATATCATTCTGGAAGGCCGAAACATGATGCTGAAAACGGATAAGCGCTTGAGAGAATTGAACTTCGGTGACATGGAAGGCGCTTATCAAGCAGATATGTTAAAGGATAAGAACGTTGCTTCATTCCAGAAATTCGATTTTACTCCGGTGAACGGAGAAAACATGGATCAGCTTTTTGCACGGACGAAAGCAGCAGTAGACCAGATCATTGCCGATAACAGCGGATCGAACAAGAATATCCTGATCGTTTCCCACGGCATCACCATTATGGATTTTGTCATGGGGCTTGACCCTAAAGCTTGGGATATGAGTAAAGGCGGCTTGCCGAATTCCAGCGTGACAATCGTAGAATGGGAGAACGGCAAGTTTACGGTAGGAAAAGTCGGCGACACCAGCTATGTGGAAAAGGGTGCTGCCCTAGCCGCGAAGAAATAAGTTCGATCTTTGACCGCACCTGCGCAGTTCGCCATAACTTCGACGATCATAATATTGGAGGAAAAAAAGATGGCAAAAAAATTTGTATTTGATGAAGTACCTGTTATTCAGACGAAAGCAGGTCAATTAAAAGGTTATTTTTATGATGGAATTCATATTTTTAAAGGAATTCCCTATGCACAGGCAAAAAGGTTTCAAATGCCAGAGGAAGTAACTCCATGGGAAGGTATCAAAGATGCAACATCATATGGATATGTGTGTCCTTTGATGCAACAGGAACGTCCAAGCGGAGAACTGATGGTGCCACACCGTTACTGGCCTATGGATGAAAATTGCCAGAATCTTAATATCTGGACGAAAGTTCTTGATAAAGATGCTAAAAAACCAGTTTTGGTATGGCTCCACGGCGGTGGCTTCACTGCTGGATCATCCATTGAACAGGTAGCATATGACGGTTTTAATATGAGTCAACTTGGTGATGTAGTAGTAGTGAGTGTGAATCACCGTTTAAACATCCTTGGATATATGGATCTTTCACCTTTTGGAGAGAAATATAAAAATTCAGCAAATGCTGGTCATGCAGATCTTGTAGCAGCTTTGAAATGGGTTCACGAAAATATAGCTCAATTTGGCGGAGACCCTGAAAATGTTACGTTGTTTGGACAGTCTGGTGGTGGTATGAAAGTTACTGGTCTTATGCAGATATCGGCTGCCGATGGACTTTTCCATAAGGGAATTGTTATGAGTGGTGTTGACGATGGTAAGCTAATGCCTCAACCAAATGGTGATGGAAGAATGATTGTAACAGCAATGCTTGAAGAATTGGGACTTACAGAAAAGGATGTGGAAGCTTTAGAGACACTTCCTTACAGTGAACTGGTAAAAGTCTATGGAAAAGTATCTCCAGCGATTATGCAAAAGGGCGGCTATATGGGCTGTGCACCACTAAAAAATGAGTACTATCTTGGAGAACCTCTTATACATGGCCTTACCGAACATGCAAAAACTATTCCCTTAATGGTAGGATCTGTATTTGGTGAGTTTGCATTTAATCTAGCGACAGTTAATAAATATGAGCTTTCTGATGATCAAGAAAAAGAAATGCTTTGCAAGAAATTTGGTGAGCATACACAGGAGCTTATGGAGTTGTTTGCAAAAGCTTATCCTGAAAAGAAAGCGGTTGATTTATTGTCTCTTGACAGAATTTTTCGTACGCCTTCTAAAGAACTAGCCAAACTTTTGGCAGAAGGAGGAAAGGCCCCTGCTTTCTTATATAATTTCACTCTGGAATTTCCGATTGCTCATGGAAAGGCAGCATGGCATTGTTCAGATATTCCTTTTGTCTTCCATAATACAGATAAAGTTGAAATCTGTAATATGGATGGCATTTCAGATGAACTGGAAGAAAAAATATTCCAAGCAGTCATCCATTTTGCACAAACCGGTAATCCAAATCACCCAGGGCTACCTGAGTGGCCAGATGTGAAACCAGAGGACGAACCTACCATGATTTTTGACCGAGATTGCAAGGTTCTTCAAAATTATGATGATGAATTGATAAATTTATTTAATGAGGTATGTGGTCCTATCAATCTTGCAGAGTTATTCGCTCAGGACGTTCAGCATTAAGAAAAAGAAAAATTACCGTGGTGGACATGAGACCCAGGCTAAGGTGAAGAAGAAGCAAAATAGTTATACAACTCAAAAGGAGGAAAAATATTATGGGAACAATTATAACACCTTTTAAGCGATTAGCTGCGGGTATCTCAATTGGTTTTGGGCTAATGCTCATGGGCTTCTTGACCACTGGTGCACTATTGATTCCAATCAAAGTTATGTCCATCGATCCTGATGGTTACGCCGCATCCTATGGTCTGGTGGCAGGCGTAAGTGCAATTTTTGCCTTGATCGGTAATCCAATTGGTGGTGCCATCAGTGACCGAAGCACCGTGTCTTTTGGAAGACGTCGTCTTTGGATTTTGCTTGGTTCACTGATTGGTTCATTATGCATCATGTATATTTATTTCGCGAAAACGGTTTTAGGAGTCGTGATAGGATGGTCAGCAGCACAGTTTTTCTTTAATTTCAGCTGGGCAGCTTATACGGCTTTAATTCCTGATCAAGTAGAAGAATCCAAAAGAGGTACCATGTCTGGTATATTCGGTATCTTATTGCCTATGTTCTTGACTTTAGGAATGGTAATGATTCAAATCATGAACAATACAACTGATTTCGTTAAGTTCACAACGTTTGCTGCTATTGGTATTATTGGACCGGTCATCAGCTTGTTCTTGATAAAAGAAGGCAAGGTAGAATTCGTTAAAAAGAATAACAATAATACTGGATCCTTCGTTGAAAAAATAACAAAGATTTATCCAAATCCAAAAAAATTCCCTGAGTTTTCATGGGCTTTATTTTCAAAGTTCCTACTTATGCTTGGATATTGCAGCATGTTCTATTTAACAATAATGCTAGGTGCTCGTATGCATATGGATTCGGCACAAATTACATCAACTTATGCTAATATCATGATTTTCGGTAATATTTTCACTGTTATTGCCAGCCTTTTAGGTGGTGTTTTATCAGACAAAGTCAGAAAACAAAAAATATTCCTTTATATTTCTAGTGTAATTCTAGCAATTGGTATTTTATTGTACCTTATACCAAATGTTAATGCCTTTTATTTAGCTGCTATTGTGTGTGCTATAGGCGGAGGTTGCTTTATGGCTGTTGATACGGCTATGGTTGCCCGCGTGCTGCCTAATAAAGAGGATACTGCTAAAGACTTTGGGCTCATGAACGTTGCCAATACTTTGCCACAATCCATAGTACCTGCAATAGGACCACTGCTTCTTGCAATAGGAGGCTGGAACTTCTTTTTCATATTCCTTGCGCTTATGCCTATTATAGGTATGTTCACAATTATGCCTATACCGGAAATAGGTCAAAAGCTGAAGTATGAAAGAGAATTGGAAACAAATAAGTTAACCGATATGCAGGGAGCTTCTATGTAACACAATGTAACACACAATAAATTATCGGGAAAATTGGAGAAAATATGAGTAAGAGAGCAGTAATTTTTGATTTAGATGGGGTCATTGTTTCAACTGATGAGTTTCATTATGAAGCTTGGAGAAAAATGGCCGAGGACGAAGGAATATATTTTGATAAAAAAATAAATGAACGGCTCCGTGGAGTGAGCAGAATGGAGAGCCTGGAGATTATTTTGGAAAGGTCAGAAACGCTTTATACTTTACAAGAAAAAGAGGATCTGGCTGCAAGGAAAAACACTTATTACAGAAATCTGCTTAATACATTGTCAGAAACGGATATTCTGCCTGGCGTCATGAATGTGTTAAAAGCATTGAAGGAATTAGGTGTAAAGATAGCTATTGGATCTTCTAGTAAAAATACGACCTTTATACTGGAAAGAATCAAACTTGATGGCTATTTTGATGCCGTAGCAGATGGAAATGAAATAACATACAGCAAACCACATCCTGAGGTTTTTCTGTTAGCAGCAGCAAAATTAGGAATGGATGCTTTTGAATGCGTTGTCATTGAAGATGCTGATGCTGGCATTGAGGCAGCAAATGCTGGAGGTATGAAAGCTGTAGGAGTAGGATTTGCAGCGAACTGTGTAAATGCAAAATATAGAATAAAGGATTTATCTATAATATCAATAGATGAATTACTAAAGGACTAATAAAAGGAAGGTTAAAAATGATGAATTTAAGAGAAAAGCCATTTTATTTGAATGATGAGGATATCCAATGGGTAGAAAAAACAATAGCTTCCATGACTGAGGATGAAAAAATATGTCAGCTATTTTGTTTAGTTGCTTATTCTGATGATGAGGATAATATAAAAAATCTGGCTTCAAAGTATATGCCTAGCGGGTTGATGTGTAGACCTATGCCAGCAGCTGAGGTTATTAATACAGTACGTATTCTTCAAGAAAATTCAAAAATTCCTATGCTGATTTCAGCAAACTTAGAAAGCGGTAGTAATGGTATTGTACAAGAAGGAACAATGATAGGATCTCAGATGCAGGTTGCTGCTACTGATGATGAGGGAATGGCGTACAAACTTGGTGTTGTTGCTGGTCGTGAAGGTTCAGCAGTTGGAGCTAACTGGGCCTTTGCACCAATTATTGATATTGATTATAATTTCAGAAATCCGATAACTAATACACGTACTCTTGGTTCAGATCCAGATAGGGTTCGCCGAATGGGTGTTCAATATGTGAAGGGTGTTCAGGAATATGGTGTAGCTGCCTCAATAAAGCATTTCCCAGGTGATGGTATGGATGAGAGAGATCAGCATTTAGTTACATCTATAAATTCCATGTCCTGTGAAGATTGGGATAAGACCTATGGAGCTGCCTACAAAGCTTGCATTGAAGCAGGTGCTATGACTGTTATGGTCGGTCATATTATGCAGCCTGCATATACTAAGAAACTTAATCCACAAATAGAAGACAAGGATATCTTACCTGCTACACTATCTTATGAATTAGTAACGAAGCTATTAAAAGGACAATTAGGCTTCAATGGGCTAGTGGTAACAGATGCATCATCAATGGCTGGTATGGTAATTCCAATGACAAGAGAAAAGTTGGTACCACAGGCTATTGCTGCTGGTTGTGATATGTTCCTATTTACAAAGAACATAGACGAAGATTATGAATATATGAGAAGAGGCGTGCAGGAAGGAATTATTACAAAGGAAAGATTAAACGAGGCTGTAACAAAGATACTTGCTCTTAAAGCGGCATTAAAGCTTCATAAAAAGCAAGCGGAAGGAAAGCTAATACCTTCGCTGGAAGAAGCATTAAAGGGGATTGCTACTGAAGAACATAGTGCTTGGGCAGCTGAATGTGCAGATAAAGCAATCACATTAGTAAAAAAGGAAGAAGGGGTTTTACCTATTAGCCCCAAAAAATATAAGAAGGTATTGTATTACGATATAGAGAGTCAACAAGGTATTGCGTACTCAGTTAGAACTGGAGTTGCTGAAAAGGTTAAGAATCTTTTAGTGGAGGAAGGCTTCGACATAGACGTATTTAAACCAAATCCAGGCTTTGAAGGTTTAGCTAGTAGTTACAAAGACATTACTGAGAAATATGACCTGATCATATATTTAGCGAACATGGCAACAAAAAGCAATCAAACCACAGTACGTATAGAATGGGCTCAACCTATGGGTGCTAATGTTCCTGTTTATATGTCAGCTGTTCCAACTATTTTTATTTCTGTAGAAAACCCTTATCATCTTTTAGATGTGCCAAGAGTTAGGACATTTATTAATACCTATAGCTCAAATGATCATGTATTACATGCGTTAGTTGATAAATTGATGGGTAGATCAGAGTTTAAGGGCACAAGTCCGGTAGATGCCTTTTGCGGTATGTGGGATACTCGGTTATAATAATTATTGCATTCATTAACTTTTT
Organism: Paenibacillus marinisediminis; assembly: GCF_054343325.1. Lineage (NCBI taxonomy): Bacteria > Bacillati > Bacillota > Bacilli > Caryophanales > Paenibacillaceae > Paenibacillus > Paenibacillus marinisediminis. Next base: position 127,019 of record NZ_JBTGUH010000001.1, on the reverse strand, counting down.
TTAATTGCTAATGGAGAAAGATATAGAGAAGTTCCCCAAGGAGTCTAATAGAATAGAAAACAAATAAGGCTTTCCTTTATTAAGGAAGCCTTATTTGTTTATTTAAACCTCATTTAGATGTGCTGCGGTGAAAGGATTAAGTGTTTTGAGTCGCAAATCGTTTTGAAAGATGTTTGAGCAATTCAGGCTTGTCATCGCGGTCCATGACAACTTCAATAAAAATCAAATGATCACGGTCACGTTCTGCTGCTTCTAATGCTTCTTCAAGTTCCGGTTCTGTTTGTACTTTAAAAGTTAGGCTGCGTTCTTTAGGACCTAGTACATCAGGAATTTTGTGATAGTCCCACATTTGAATATCATTATATACTTGGTCCTCGCCGTGAATGGCGCGTTCGACCGTGTAGCCGTCATTGTTGATTAAAAAAATAATGGGTTTGATCTGCTGACGAAGCATGGTTGAAATTTCTTGTGCTGTAAGTTGAAATGAACCATCTCCAATTAATAGAATGTTGCGTCGGCTTTGATCAGCCAGCTGTGTTCCTAATAAAGCAGGAAGTGTGAATCCAATAGATCCCCATAAAGGCTGACCGATAAAAGTTGTATCTTTTGTCAGAGGCATCATCGTTGCTCCAAAAAAGGATGTGCCTTGTTCTGCTAATAATACATCTTTTTCTTTTAAAAAATGAGAAATTCGTTCAAAAAAACATTTTTGCGTAATCATGCCCTCTTTTACAACATACTGATCCTTAGTTGTTTGGGAATTAGCAGAAATTATGTTTAAATCCTCAAAATTTCTTTGTTCAATTTCATTGCTTAATGATAATAACGCTTCATTCATTGTAACAGGTGCATATTTTTTGTTTTTTGCTATTACTGAAAAAGGATGAATGTGAATAACGTTTTCTTCTGAAAATCCATGAGAAAAGCCGCCTGTAATTGAATCCGTTAACTTTACACCGATGCTAATGATGCAGTCTGCTTGATCGATGCGCTGTTGTATATAAGGAGAACTTAAATCACCGTTATAAACACCAATAAACTGCGGATGTTCTTCATTGAAAACACCTTTTCCCATACTTAATGTAGCAACAGGGAACCCAGTTTTTTCAGCGAAATGCTGAAGCACTTCTTGTGCTTGATAGCGATATACTTCATAGTCTGCCAAAATAACAGGGCTTTTCGCTTGATTTATGATAGGTGTTATTTCTGTAAGAAGCTGATGTAGAGCATCTTGGTTACTTGAAACCATATCATCAAGTAATCGTTTGGATGGTTTGTTGATCGGTTTATTGTACACATCAATAGGTAAATTTATATGAACAGGTCGTTTATCCCTCCAGCATGAAAGAAGGACACGGTCAATTTCTTGTGCTGCATTTTCTTGTGTTAACAGTGTTTGAGCAACCGTTACTTCTTTAAACATGTTAGAAAAATGATCAAACCTACCGTCACCAAGTGTGTGATGCACATATAACCCATCGTTCATAACTTTTGTTGTTGGAAGACCTGTAATTTTAACAACCGGCACATGTTCAGCATAAGATCCTGCAATTCCATTGATCGCACTTAATTCTCCAACACCAAATGTTGTAATTAAAGCAGCGATTCCATTCACTCGCGCATAGCCGTCGGCTGCATAAGCGGCGTTTAATTCATTACAATTGCCAACCCAATCTATTCCTTCATATTCAATTACGTCATCTAAAAAAGATAAATTATAGTCTCCAGGCACGCCAAAGATATGATGAATACCTAGTTCTGATAAACGGTCTAATAAATACTTTCCAACTGTATATACATTCTTCATTTTTATCACCTCAAAAATATGTCAATATTGTTGACTTAATTGCAGTATAACAGAGTAATTAGTTTAGGTCAATTACATTGACCCTTTTTTAAAGAGAAAGGAATGTAGTATATTAATGTAAAGGGAATGGCATGAAATGAGGTTCCAATGTGTTTTGTGTTAAAAGGTAAGAAAGCGGGAGGATTATTATGGATCTAGAGAAAGAAAAGCGTATGAATGAGGTACTAGCACTTTTTTATTTTGCTTATAAAACATTTACCGAAGAACCAGATCTAATTATTAAAAAGTACGGAATCCAGCGTGTGCATCATCGTATTTTATTTTTTGTCTCCAGATTTCCAGGTCTTAGTGTAAACGAACTGTTAGAGTTATTAGAAATAAGCAAACAAGCGCTGCATGGACCGATGCGCATATTAATTGAGAAAAATTTAATGTTTAGTGAAGAGGCGGAGCATGATCGCCGAGTCAAACAGCTTTTTTTAACAGATGAAGGAGAGAAGTTAGAAAAAGAACTTAGCAATAGCCAACGCGAGCATCTATCATCAATCTTTTCACAATTCGATGCTGATCATGAAAAGTCATGGATTGAAATTATGGAACAATTATCAGTAAAACGTTCAGGTTATGATGTTTGGAACCAGAAGACAAATAAAGAAAATATACCAACTGAAATCATTTAATTTGGCTCTTTAGATGTTACGGTGAACCGTATCACAAATAGTGGTAAAGCAAAGAGTCGAATTAATGGTGAGTTTAAAATAGTGGCTATGTTAATCGACGGGACAATAAAATGGCAATAAAGAGGAGGACTTACATGCTACCTTTTCCAGCTGAAACTAGTCGAATTGAGAAATTGGATTTTATTAATGAGATAAAGAACAAGTTATTAGATAAATACGAAGAAGACATTGAGGCAATCGGTATCTATGGTTCAGTTGCTCAAGAAAAAGAAGGTCCTTATTCAGATATAGAAATGCACGTAATTAGTAGAGATGGAGCGAATATACCTAGCCGTGAATTAATTTATCATCCGTTTAAATTAGAGATTTCAACAAAGCAGAAATCAGAATGGTTAGATCAAGCAAGTGCGGTGGACGATGGATGGGCGATTAAAGTGGGTAGCTTCATACATATTACCTCCTTGCATGATCCAGAAGGTATATTTAATAAAGCGAGAGAAATTGCACTCTCGGTACCTGAAGAAGCATTTAGATAAGTAATAGCAGAATTTGTGATTTGGGAGCCTTACGAAACTATGGGCAAGATTCGAAATCTCCGAGTTTCCAACAACCTCTCTTATCTGCCTCGTGCTGTTTTTGATTTCACGTGGCAAAATGCTAAACTGATTGGATTGTTGAATAAACAATATTACACCAGTAGAGCCGTGACTCTGGAAGAATCCATAGAAAAACCAATTAAGCCAAAAGGATATGTTGAGTTAGCTAAAAAAGTAATAAGTGGTGAGCTATCTGAAAAGGAAGAGCTCTATCTACTTTGTGAAAACTTGTGGTTTGGCTTGAATAAATTGCTTAAAGATTTAGGAATTGAATACCGAAGCGATGTTTTAGAACTGTGACAGTCTATTATAAAGGGTACCTAAAGCATTGAAGTGACGGGACGTGTGTCCACTATGGAAACAAGTAAGATTGATGGCTGAAAAAGTTAAAACACAATTTCCTCCCGATTTTATTTGGGGAAGTACCTTAAAAAGGGCAAAAGAAACTGCATCTATACTTGCTGAAACGATTGGGTGTGACATCCAATTTTAAGATGACTTAATGGAGCATAATAAGGGTATATTGGCAGGTTTATCCTTTGAAGAGGCAAAAAAATATCCCATTCCCAAAGAACTGCACGAACGAGTTGAAAATGGGGAATCTGCAATCGAATTTCGTATGAGGATAGAAAGCATTTTTTCGAAAATAAATACATCCTCAAAATATGAAAGGATTGCTATCGTCGCACACGGCGGAGTGATAAATTGTCTACTTCGATCATTTTTTAGGATGCCCGTTGAGAAGGAATTTTGGCTTAAAAGTGGTGATACTGCAATTCATCTTATTGAAATAACTGCAACGGAACGTATAGTACATTTCCTTAACGATTTCTCTCATCTAGATGAATTGAAGTAAACAAAACAATTCAACTAACGAGGAACGATAATTTGTTAGAGTAGTCGAATAATCATACGTAAATAACAACAAAATCTTCTTTTAAAGAAGGGGGGCACTATTTTATGGAATGCTTAGGATGTAGGATTGCAAATGGAATTGAACCTAATCTGAATATTATATTTGAGAACAAACTTATTACTTGTGTACTTGATATTGCTCCATTTAATGAAGGGCACACGCTAATACTTCCTAAAAAACACTACATGGATGTAGATGAAATCGACCAAGAAACTGCTTATAGTATCATGGACGCCTCTAAAATGATTTCAACTGTCTTAAAATGCTTATATAAACCAGATGGTATTAGAGTGAGTCAAGACGGTGGGAAATTCAACGATTTGACACATTATCACATGCATCTCATTCCAAGATACGAAGGTGATGGATTTACCTGGGGTGAATCGTTACATCCAGATGGTGCTGAAAACCGATTACCACAAACTAAGGAAAAAATTATTAAGGTTTTGAATGAACTATTGAACTAACGGAAAACGAGTGCTTCAAAACGGAGACTGCCGATGTGCAGCCTGTTCAACTATTGGGCAGGTTAATGACGCGGGATTTACAATTTGGCGAGAACGTATATTGGTAATACGAAGGAGGGCGTTGTTTTGATATATCAATTACCGAAACACTGTATATCAGTCTCTGCTTTAATTACTAATGAAAAAGATGAGGCTCTTTTAATAAGAACACATTGGCGATCAGATACTTGGGAAATGCCAGGTGGTAATGTTGAATTGGGGGAACCCCTTGATCAAGCAATTTGCAGAGAGTTCCTTGAAGAGACGGGCATCGTTATTAAGCCAATTGGTATAACAGGTGTCTATATGAATACAACAAAACAAGTTTTGTCAGTGTGCTTTAGAGCCCAGTTCATTAGCGGAGAAATAAAAATACAAGAAGATGAAGTACTTGAAGCTAAATATATAAAAATTGATGAATCTAACATTGGGGAGTACATAACGAGACCGCAACAAAGATCTAGATTATTAGATGCAATGAATGCAAAATATTTTGTGCCATTTGAAGCCTGGGAAGCAAACCCTAATTATATGTTGTTACATAGGTTGGATGGTAATGGTGATTATTAAGCCATTCCCGCAGAATATTGACATACTGATAGCTGAAACAGAAAAAGGAGACATTAGATTTTATCAATTAGTCGAAGGATAATTATATAGATTCACGAGACATGATAGTGTTAAGGAGCTAGCAACGTGATAGCTCCTTTTCATTTGCTAAAGTATCGGGCAGATTACTTCAATCATAGGTATCTCGTAGCCGCGAAATATATGTACGCGATACAACCAACGGTTGTATACCTATCAACTTTACTTACATTGTGTCAATTGGGTACCGTATGTAATGATACAACCATCACATATGAGGTGGTGCAATCCACATGGTAGAAGAGATTAAGTTTCACGAAAGTATAAAGATACTTCGATCGGAACGACATATGACCCAGCAGGAGTTAGGAGATCTTCTAGGTGTGACCAGTCAAGCTGTATCCAAATGGGAGACCGGACTAGCCACTCCAGACATCACCTTATTACCGAAGATTTCTAAGTTGTTCAATTGTACAATTGATTCTTTACTTTTCAGCGGTGTTGGCTCTGATTCGAAAGATAGCAAGACAATGACAAGGGTAGATTTTGCTGAATCGAAGATCGAATGTTCCAATCTCCGGGGCATCGTTATGCGCGATGTCGTTATGGATGGCGCCGAGATATTTGATAGCCGATTAAACGGAATGCGAATTCACCATGGCGGTATGGCTAATCTATCTTTAAGACATCTTGATCTTGATGGACTATCGCTCGGGTTTAGTCAAATGAATGGCGCTGTTATTCATGATCTGGGTGGACACACTACGCCTATTCGTTTCGCTGAGAATGATTTCAAGAAAAGCACCTTTGACAGGTGTGACCTGGCCAATGTCGAGTTAATCAATTGTAATCTGTCAGGGTTACAAATAAGTGGTTCCGCGCTAAGAGATAGTTGGTTGCTTCAGCCGGAGGAATATGAGCCTATACATATAGAGGATGTTGATTTCCATGATAGCGTAATTACGAACAGCAATCTGTCGGGAGCTCGCATCGAAAAATGTGTAATCGATGGGTTAACGATTAACGGGGTTCCAGTGGAACAAATGATCGCTGCCTATGATCAGATCCATGATAGTAAACGTTAAAACCTTGTATTGAGCTAACAGGCAGGAGAAATCACTAACTAAGTAACTTAGACTAGACGGGCAGAACGACTCACTGAGTGTATAAAGCAGTGGGTCCCTTTTTTTATTGTTGAATTTATTCACTCCACTAAAGGAGAACAAGAACTGAAGATCGATTATTTACAAAGCGAACAAATGTGCGGTATATTAATATTAGGAATTAATTACCTAATAATCCAATTTGGTGGTGACAACAGAATGACTGAAGTAGTTGAACAACAAGTTGAAAGAATTGACGCAGTGTTCTTACCTGTCAAGAACCTCAAATCATCTTTAACATGGTATCAAGAATTGTTTGGGTTTAAATTGCGTTGGAAAAATGAGCGAATGGCGGGTCTCGCGGTTGCTTCTAATTGCGGATTTCATCTTGTTCAAGTTGAAAACCACACTCCGAACGTTGACTATGTGCCGTTTAACTTTGCTACTAAAGACATACAAAGGTTACATCAGACATTGAAAGAAAATGGCGTTAAAGTAACGGATGTTGATTCTGATTCCGATTTTAAAGAAATGAAACTGTTTGATTTCTGGGATTTAGATGGAAATATCATCAATGTAATTGCTATATAACAGACCGCCGCGGTTGCTGCTTTTTCATTGGAGTAATGGGCAGAAGAGTTCAAAAAATCATTTGACTGGGGTGATCATTTCTGTCGGATTAAGTTAACCATTTGGCTATCCCATCTGCACGAGAGAATGCACGAATTAAAAGCATGATGGTAGTTGAGATCCCCGTTGCTGACACGCGACGAGCAATCGAGTTTTATGTTGGACAGCTTGGCTTTTACATAGATTTGGTGAAAAACCCTCCGTCCATTTGGGATATCGAAACGGAATTCTTTATTTCTCCGGCAAGCGGTATAAAGATCATGTTGCATAAAACCGACGGAAGTGAGCGGCTCAGTTTTAGTCTTCGAGGAGAGCCAAAGCCTTTTATAATTTTAGAGATCGATGAATCTGCTGAGAATGTTAGAAATAGACTTCAAGCCAATGGAGTGAGGGTTGGGGAAATTATCGACCGTGGAGGGTGCGGAACTGTATTTAATGTATGGGATCCTGACGGTAATCTCCTTAAACTCAATCATCAACCGAAGACATAATTTTAAACTTATTTTTAGAGAGGGGTATTTGAATGAACGAGACTATGATTTCTTCTTTGCCAGAGATGGAGGCTATGATTGTTGAGCATGGAGAGTTGAAATTAATTGGTATCCCATGTATCGGACTAAATGATATGAGTGGCAAATACCATCATGCGAAGGACAGCTTGCTGGGGCTCTCCACTTACATGCCTCAAATCATCGATGCTTCCGTTCAGTATGGCATGTGGCCGCAGGTACCTGGACAGAATACACCAAATACGCATGCATACCTACTGTGTGTAGAGGTCACCACTTTTGAAGGCGTGCCAGAGTGGTTTTCGCGCATGACCATTCCAGCGCAACGCTGCGTTGTCGCTGCAAGTGGAACTGGGGATTTTGACGGCGCTGGACGAGTAATTGATGCTTATATTTCGGAGCATGGTATAAGAGTGGATGCTCAAGGACGTAATTATACAATCTGTGAACGATACCGTTACAATGCTGAAGGGTTCGCAAGATATTCTCTACCGATTGTTTCAGATTAACCGTTTCGAAATTTGCGTTTTATAGCGTAGGATAGATTAATAAACAACCAAAATGAGGCTGCCGTGTTTGATCGGTAGCCTCGTTGCGCTAATAAGCAGGATATGATCAATAAACTGTTAACTGAAAGATAATAGGCTCTAGGGGGATGAAGCAATGCTTGGTCTACCGAAAGGGAAAGTTTATTATGGTTGAAAGGACGGTCTTTGTGTGGCCATAAAGAAAACACTGAAAAGAATCAACAAGATTCTCCTGACTGCGATAGGTGGAATTGCACTTATTTTGGGTGTTTTAGCGAGTTATATTTATTTCTTCATAATTGAAAAGCCTGCTGAACCGGATAAATGGGCTGCTGCGGAGCGCTATGTCTGGAATAAAATCAAGTTTGACCAGGATGCACAAGTAATTTCTGCCGACGGTTCGGAATACTATTTACTTGCCAATAAGGGAGCGGCTGCTGAAGATAAATTGATCATTTATTTCTCTGGGGGCGGTGTGGCCTGGGATGCGGTGACTGCCGCGCAGCCGATCAGTCTGAGTAATGTAATGAAGAACGGTGAGATCAAATATTATTTTCCGAACATTCCATTCTTTAAAGTAAGTACGCTTGGCGGCCTGTTGGAAAATAATAACCCTGACAATCCGTTCAAGGATTGGAATATTGTATATATCCCTTATTCTACTGGTGATCTGCATATCGGGAATGCATCCAAGGAATATACGAACGCCAAAGGCAAGCCGTTTACAATGCATTACAACGGGCAAGCCAATACACGCGCAGCATTGGAATGGATTTCAAACCATTTCGCTGCGCCGGTAAAGATCCTCATTGCGGGAGAAAGCGCTGGAGGATTCGGAGCTGCTTTCTGGGCGCCTGAGATTGCGAAACGCTACCCAGATGCCCGCATTTATCAATATTCGGACAGCTCCTACTTAAATGCCGACCGCTGGCCGGATATTATCGATAAAGAATGGAAGGCCAACTTTGCAGCAACCTTTGGTTATGAAGTCCACGGCGATTTGATTTCGTCCGTACTCGCGGCGAACCGCAAGCTGCTCCCGGACAATGCGGTACTTTTGCAGTCCAATACGCTTTATGATGAGCTGCTGTTCGACTTTGAAAAGGATTTGAATGGTGACGTTTCGGACGATGGCGAATATGTGCATCGCTGGTCGGCTCGCATGCTGCAATCTGCCAGAGAGCTAACTAAAGTATTGCCAAGCTACTATTATTACATCACTGATTACGGTCTTAACGAGAAGACGGGCAGAACGCCACATACACTCTCCCCATTAAATCATTTCTACAAAGCCGAACAGGACGGGGTGAAGCTGATGAAGTGGCTGGACGATGCTGTGAATAAGGATGAATATTACTCAGTGGGGCAACATTTTGTAGAGAAATAGGGCTGACGCTGTCGGCTGGGGGCTCTACAGCGGGATTCAGAATCTATAATACACTGAGATTTCTCTGACGTTGGTTTCAAAAGATGCATCATATTGCTGTAAAATAAACAAATTCGATTTTCGTGAAGATTTGGTGGAAATAGGCCTAGGTGTCGGATGATTTGCAGGATATTTCTTGGATTATACAGTGTTTTGTTTACTTTTAAAGATACGGTATGTACGGCAGTTTGCTGACAATAGCAGAAATATAGTTATTACGTGCCGCAGCGGGTATTCGTTTTATTAAGCTAACTGGCAGTTTTGCTTAATAATTGTTTTGCTACTGCAAACGAATAGGAGCAGATGGCCTAAGTGCCACCTGCTCCACATTTGGGGATACGATCCATTCTTGCGCCGCTGTTTACGAAAGAAATTCTGTATAGGGTTCTGCAAGGTCAACATGGTGCTAGGCTTCAACAAATTGCAATTGAGGGTAGCTCCGCCCATCAAATAAAGGACGTTATTGTACATATAACAAATAACTATGATAAGTCATTTCGGATTGAAGAACTAGCTGAAATAGTGAATATGAGTGTCTCATCGCTACATAGACACTTCAAAGAGGTAACCGCTATGAGTCCTATTCAGTTCCAGAAAGAATTAAGGCTTCAGGAAGCCCGTCGCCTATTATTAACCGAGTCAGTAGATGCCACTGATGTGGCATTTCGAGAAGGGTATGAAAGTTCCTCGCAATTTAGCCGCGAGTATTCCCGAATGTTTGGCTTCCCACCTAGACAGGATGTAAAGCGTTTGAAAGCATAAAGGAGAGTACGAAACCACGGTAAATTGAGTATAGGCTAAGCATTGAATTCTTACTTGTACTAAAAAAAGAGGGAAGAAGGTTTGCTCGATGGAGGTTACGCAGCAGCCAGCTACGGTTACATCTGTCCCTAAATTGGCATATGACGGCGGACAAATCGATGTAATTTGGGACAATCATGAAATGGCTGTCCAATGGTATGAAAAACATATGGGATTTACCCGCAAGCAAGTAGTGAATGGGAAAAATGAAAAATTTTCTACAGCGGAAATTATGACCGAGTTGCGAGCTGGTTTATGGCTCAAATCTGTACTGACGGACAGAAGAGTTAATCATTTTTTCGCCGAACGTGGCACGGTTAACCCAAACGTTCGTTGGTGTCATGCTACGCGTGACTTAGAAGCCGAGCATGCTTATTTCCAAAAAGAAGGCATACGTACTTCTGACATTTATTACACAGCCGATGGTAAGGGTCACTTTGATTTCTGGGGATTCGAAGGTACCCGCTTAACCGCAGCAGAAAGCCAAGATATTCAAGACGGTTCACGCTTTGGCGGAAGTTGGGTTCGTATTGGAGTAAGAAATCTTCAAGAGGCTAGAACGTGGTATGAAAAATATGTAGGGATGGTATTATTGGAGAATTACTCCACAAAAGGGTCCCTAAAAATGGGGTTATCTTTGGAACATCATCCCGATGCACATTCCGTTTGGTGGCTTGACCAGCTTTCAGAAGACGCACCGGATAATGGAATAGTAGATGGACCATGCCGCCCTTATTGCGTCACTCATGATGGAGAGGCTTTTTCTCTATATTTTCAATATCTGCGAGATAACGGTATCCGTACTTCTGACTACATTACTGGTGGTTTTTTTGCGTTTTTTCACTTTTATGATCCAGACGGCAACCGATTTAATGTATATAAATATTAACTGAATCGTAAAGGACCAGAGTGTGACAAAAACCTCTGATATTATGGATGCTTTGGTTCGTGAAATCAAAGAGAAAAGCGGGATTCGAAGATTCTTTAATAATTGTTAGACAGTCTGACGTACGGTGGTGTGAGGGGACGAGGACTAGGCGCCCCATCCTACTCGATTGTTGAAGTAATAATTTGAATCATCAAGGTGAATCGTTTTATACAGGTCAGGGAAAGCTTTGTTTTGGGATACTATGCAGGCTAATGCAGCATCTCATATCACAAAATGAGGAGTGAAAGAAATGGCTAAAAACAACGAGCGTAACCGAAACGATGATTCTGGTGTAGGTACCGGAGAGGCAGTAGGAGCAACCAGTGGTGGTGCCATGGGTGCTGTAGTCGGTTCGGCTTTGGGTCCTGTGGGAACCGTTGTAGGTGGTATCGCAGGTGCTTCGCTGGGCAATAAAGTAGGCGATTCTTTTGATGAAAATGGAACTGAAAAAGATAAACAGGACTAGTTCCATTATTTAGTGTAGGAAATCAGGGTGCAGGGGAAATTATCTCGGTTCAAAATTGATCGGATTACATGTTTATGACCCGGAAGGCTTTCCGATAAAGCGGTATTGATCCTAATGAAACCGGCTTTAATATCGAATTGCTTAAAAGCATACCTCGGCTGACTAAAGGCAAGATCCTGCGTATGATACGGAACAACAACCACCGTATCCGATGATTTTTATTGTTGAAAAAGAATAACAAACAGGCAGGAAACGTGAGGAATTGCGTTTCCTGCCTGTTTGAATCCGGAGAGCCTTTCTTTTATGCAAACCTAGTCCAAGATTTCAATGTCTGAGCGACGTCTGCCCCATCGAGAATCATCCGGTGGATGTCTTCGTTGATCAACTGCCGAGAGGAGTTCCATTTCTCGCTGATATAGAAGCCGCTTACTTGCACGCAATCCAACTCTAGCACGAAGCGCGACCAAATGGGGTGCTGCGCCATGCCGCTATGTTCCGCTAGCGAGTGGGTGATAGGCAGCGTGCGCGCAGCGTGGAAGGCTTCGGGACGATCTAACACATACCGCCGCAGAAACTCCCACGCCAGCCGCGGATGCAGAGATTTCGATGTGACTCCTGCGGCGCCCATGTAGACCATGTTGGATTGCTCGCATCCCGACATATTCGGCAAACCGACGACACCGTATTGATCCGATAGCCCGTGATTGACGATGCCGCCAGCGAACCAAGAAAAGCCGAAAATCATTGCGAAGCCTTGGTGCAGTTCCCCTGCTTCCGATGGCTCGCCTGGGTTCCGAATGACACGGTGAATCCGGTAAGCGTCGATCAGCTTCTGGAACGCATCGATTACGGCAGGTTGATCCACGTAACCTCGTGCTGTCGAGCCGTCAGGGGACAAGTATCGACCTCCGTTCCGCATGATGAACGGTTCGATTTCTTCGATGTCCACGCCAAAGCCGAAGCCAAATTGACGCGCGACGCCATGTTCGCCCCGAATCGTCAGCTTCTCCGCCATCTCTATCATTTCATCCCAAGTCCAGTTATCCTTCGGGTAAGCGAGACCAGCAGCATCGAACATGTCCTTCCTATATAAGATGAGGGGAAGCGCGACGTCCACGGGCAAGCCTGGCAACGTTTTGTCTTTGCAAGCCACGCGCATAATTCCCGGATGAAGGTCGTCCTTCAAGCCCGGCACTTCGTCCACGTATGGCAACAGATCGATGAACATGCCTTTGTAGTTAAATAGAGACCATCCGCCCGATTCGATAATGTCCGGCGCTTCGTCCGATTTATAAGCCTGCAGCAACTCATAGTGGTCGGCCGCTTGCTCGAGGACAACTTCCACGTCGGGATGATCTTGCTCGAAAGATGCCTTCGCATCCATAAGGTTGTGCATATTGTGAAAGTCCGTCATCAATCGAATCTTCGTCTTTTCGCTCACAGTGAGTTCCCCTTTTCCAAATGGTTGATCGTCTTTTCCAAATAACCGATTGCGGCGGTCTCGAAAGCCTTCGCTTGCTCCAGCCAGTCCGCGCACTTCTCGCATTGCTCCCGTGATAATACTTCCGCCGTACGCATGAATGGTACAACTGCGCTAAATTCACTCAAAGCCTCGCTCGTCTGCTCGTAAGCTTCTGATGCTAGCAGCGTGAACCGCATCGCTTCGCCTTGAAAGGGGATACCGCGCAAATATTGAGCCGCGTAGCTTCTCGTCTGAGCATACGTAGCGGCAAGCTGTCCGGCTCCATACCGATTCGGCGGAATGGCTGGATCGCCGCGCATATGCCCGATCCATTGATCGTATGCGGACAAGCCTGAAGTGTACGACAAATACCCAGTCATAGGGCAATAGGCGCGCGGGTTTCTTGCATGCTCGATGGCGAAGCGGACACTTTGCTCCGCCAGATGTCGCTTTGTTGCTTCTTTCGCAGCCAGTGACTGCTGCGGCTTCGCAGGCTCCTCGACTCGCTCGACCGTTGCCAAGAATCGGACAGGATTGAGGGCGATATCCTCGTAACTCAGCGACTTGCCGTCTGGCTTCAAAGCATCGGTCAGTTGCACGGTCTGTTTTTCGTCATCGTAGCCGTAAATGAGCGACCACTCGTGCACAAAGGGTCTGGAAGCAGTAGTGTCAAAATAAAACACGGGCTTGCTAGTGTCGATCGCCTTGCGTATAAACGGAATAACGGATTCCTCAATCGGAAGCACAACGGGGAATCGTTCGACGGCTCCCAGCAGCGGCACAGGCGAATCCGCCAGTTGCCCGCACAGCAGGGTCGTCTCGTATCCTAGCTCCTGCATGAACAAACGCAGCGTCTGGCGCCAATCGAACATATAGATGCCGTCCGCGAACGTCGTTTTATCGGAAATTTGAATGCGGAAAGCGAAGCCCGAAATCCCCATCAACTCGGCTGTTTCTCGCCGGTCGCCGATTGCGGCAAGCATGTGTCCGATTCGATCGATGAAGGACAGCATGACAGAGTCCGAGGCCGGCCATTCGGGCAATTGAAGCAGTTTGCTTTTGTTCAAAGCCCTTCCTCCTTTATTGGGTTGTAGGCCAAGAGAGAGTCGGATTTGCTCTTGCCGGAGCTTTTGACGGGAGCGGTGGATGTATGTGTAGATAGAACCTGTCGTCATCTGGTACATGGCGGCGATTTCGTCCGGACTCAGCTGTTTGAAGAAGTATGCCTCGAAAATATCGCGTTCTTTGCGGCTTAAGCAGTTCAGCACCGAGTGGATTGTCTCATAGAGCTCTTTGCGCATAAGAGACTCCGCGGGATCGTGGAAGTATTTCACCTCGTTCGCGGCCGATCGGGTCAAATGGAAGAGCAGGCTGTCTAGGTCGTCCCAATCGATCGAACCCGAGTCGCCGTCCAAAGAAGCGAAAGTCGCGAAAGGCATTTCCCTTTTGTATGGACCACCACGTCGGAGACGCATGTTCGCTTGATTGCGGACTATTTTGTGCAGCCATATCTGAAAACGGCTCGTATCATGCAGCGATCCGATGTGCAGGAACGCCCGAATAAGCGCATCCTGAACGATGTCGTCGGCCATATGTGGATCCCCAGTTATCCTCTCAGCCCACATTTTTGCACGATTACGATGCTGCTCGATTAACTCGCCAAACGCTTCTGTATCGCCTGATTGTGCTCGTTCCGCCAGCATTCGGCTGCGCCGGGCCTCTTCCGATTCCTTGCGACCGCTTTCCATGCGAATGCTGCTAAGTTCATAACTGCTCACATGCCCGCCCTCCGTGTCTCTGAGTCTCTGCTTGCCCTCGCTAAGTTAGATGCCATGTACGAATCGTTTTTGAACATATTTTCTTGATTTTACACAAAAAAAGAAAAAATAAATACAAATAATTAACAGACAGCGTAGTACAACGAATGTAAGCTGATATTAAAATTAAAGGAAATACTTTGAAGCTGGTCGAATAGGTTTATATTTGAATAACTCGCTACAAAAAAGGTGGGGATGTTGGTGGAGTTAAAAGAGCTTGCAGATTTACTGACGGTCGCTACAACAACTGGTGATTTAGATGTAGAGATAAATGAAATAAGAATGAATTCCAAACACGTTCGGCAAGGAGATTTATTCGTTTGTATAGCGGGTATTCCAGGTTTTCAAGAAGACCGACATCAGTATGCGGAAGAAGCTGTTAGGGCGGGGGCCGTTGCCTTAGTTGTAGAACAAGATGTCAATCTCAATGTGCCAACGATTAAAGTGTCGAATGCTCGATATGCAATGGCCGTATTCGCCAATCATTTAAACCATTACCCAAGTGCTGAATTAAAGTTAATCGGAGTTACGGGTACAAATGGAAAAACAACAACAAGTCACATGCTGGAATCCATTTTAGCCGAGGCGGGTTACAAAACCGGCCTTATGGGAAACCTCGGTACCCAAATAGGTACTGAGCTGATTGAAACGGACATTAACACCCAAGAACCGCCTGCCTTGCAAGCAACTTTAAGGAAAATGAAAGAAGCCTCCGTGGACTATTGCGTAATGGAAGTAACTTCTCAAGGATTGGATGCTGGACGTGTATTGGGTTGCGATTACAGAACTGTAGTGTTTACCAATTTAACTCAAGATCATCTAGACTATCATGGGTCAATGGAAAACTACCGTGCAGCTAAAGGATTGCTTTTTTCAAGTATGGGAAATGGGTTTTCATCGGACTCCAATAGAAGGAAGTTTGCTGTATTAAACACAGATGACCCAGCCTCAGAGTTTTTTCGCAAGATAACCGGTGCGCAGGTTATTACATACGGAATAAACAATAAAGCGGATGTGATGGCCAAGGACATACAATTAACTGCTAATGGTACAAATTTTCAATTACATTCTTTTGCTGGGGAAGCGACAATTTGTCTAAAGACGGTTGGAACATTCAATGTATATAACGCACTTGCTGCAGTTGCTGCTTCACTTGCCGAACAAATACCTTTGGAAGCCATTCAACAAGGATTAGCGAATTTTAAAGGTGTGTCTGGCCGTATGGAACTCGTGGATGAAGGTCAAGATTTTCTGGCTATTGTCGATTTTGCCCACAC
Organism: Paenibacillus marinisediminis; assembly: GCF_054343325.1. Lineage (NCBI taxonomy): Bacteria > Bacillati > Bacillota > Bacilli > Caryophanales > Paenibacillaceae > Paenibacillus > Paenibacillus marinisediminis. Next base: position 110,980 of record NZ_JBTGUH010000001.1, on the reverse strand, counting down.
GCCGGATGGACTGGAAAACATCCTTTCAACTGTTAGAGGATTTGCACAGAAGAAAGTTATTACCGTTTTTGGTTGCGGAGGCGATCGAGATCGTACGAAACGACCAATTATGGGAGGGATTGCAGCGAAATATAGCGATTATGTTATTGTCACATCAGATAACCCGCGTACGGAGAATCCTGAGCAAATCTTGAAGGATATTGAGGATGGGTTGACACACACGAAGTACGAACTCATTGAAGATCGAAAGCAGGCAATATTCAAGGCGGTTAGTATAGCTGATACAAATGATGTTTTAGTTATTGCAGGAAAAGGTCATGAAACCTATCAAATTTTGAATAATGAGACCATACATTTTGATGATCGGGAAGAATTAAAGGCAGCGATTCGGTTCACCTAACGAGTGCGATCGGAGGTGGCTATCTTGAGATTGAAGAAACCACTTTGGTTTACAATAACTTTGGTAATTCTAATAGGTGCTTATATCGTAATATCAACGACTTTTATTAATGAAGAAGCCTATTTGAAACAGGCTTGGGATGAAACTAATCATGATAAGCACATTATTAATTGGCAGGAAGGCGAAGTATCTATTAATTCGCTACAAGAAAAGAGTATCAAGCAATTGTTTATTCCTAAACCAAACACGTTTGCGAAAATTAATCGTAGTTTATTATGGATTAATGGGAATAAAGCTGTTCGTGTGCTGTTTCATACAGATAATGAGGGTCTACTCGGTCCGATTGCAGTCTATATTAATCCTTTTACAAAACAAGTTATTGGTTATGATGTAAGAGAATGATGCGAATGGAATAGTTTCGTTAAGGGGGAAAGAAGATGAGTGAAATTGTTATACCCAGTGCAACTAAGGTGGAGCCGAAATTGCTAAATCTATCATGTATTTATTTGCCGGCAAAGCACCCATATATAACTGCAAAATGGTACAGCGAGATATTTGGTTTAGAAGCAGCCGACTTTGCACCGTTAGACCCTAATGCAGATCTTGTTGTTTTAAACTTTTCCAAAGATATTCCTGGCGGGGGCAGTATATTTTTTGTACAGTCCAACGATAAGTTTTCAATGAATTTCAATAATATCGAAGGATATAATCATGCGATTCTGATGTTCCAAGTAAAAGATATTGAGGAGATCTATGAAAGAATGAAAGAAAAGAACGTAGAACTTGCCACAGATGGAATTAAGGATCGCGGTGGATGTGGCAAAGAGATTGCTTTTTTTGATCCAGACGGGAGAAAAATTGAAATTAATGATTACGGTACGAGATGAATTATCCACTTCATTATTGAGGAGAGATCTTCATGTCAACGATTAAAGAAAGTAAGATCAAACATTTCTCAGCGATCTTTTTTGTTTCTAATCGAAATCAGGTATTGGATTATTACAGTAAGTTAGGTTTTTGGTGCGATTACGAAATGGGTTTTGTCGAACGTGAAGGGTTAATGATGATATTTCATCAAAGTAATCAAGCAGATGCCATTGTTCCAAACTACTCTGTGCATGGAGATAATGCCCTAAACGTGTTTGCAATGGTGGAGGGAATTGAAAGCCTGTATGAAGAATTCAAGTCTAAAGGGGCATCGTTTCAATACGAACTAAGAACGAATGAATATCAAATGAGAGAGTTTGCAATAAAAGACCCTGAAGGCTACACGATTGGCTTTGGAGAATCATTGGTTTAATCTGACCTAACCTAATTGCACGTACTTAATTGGCATTGTGTTAATGTGATGTGCTAGTTTTGCATGTATCTATACATAGCAGCAGACTTATGTCACCTTTTAATTGAAAATAAATACAAATAATAGGGGTGTAAGTATGATTGAACATATCAGAGCAACTCCAATTAAGCCAATTGTTCCTGCGGTATTTGTCTATGTAAAAAATATTAAGAAATCAGTGGAATGGTACTGCAAGCTTCTTGGCTTGCCTGTCCCGGAACAAACTAGAGAAGATATTCATATTTTTGGTCTAAGTGATAATCATTGTTCAAATATTTTTTTAGAAAAACGGGATGTCGTAAAACCCACGTCCGAGCCGATTTTTAGCTTAACTGCACCAGATCATAAATCAGCTCTACAATTCTTAACCGAACTGGGAGCAGACATTGTATATGAGGGAGAAGAAGTCATTCACTTCAAGGACCCTGATGGAAATGTACTAATGGCATGTTCGATTTAACTACCGGGTTGAAGAAGATTTCGTTACTTGTATTTGATGCTGGAGAGTGGGAGTGGAAATTATGGCATTTGAAGTAGCAACCTCGTATACACTTGATGCTTTAAATTTTCTAAACGTGCTGACGCGAGACGAGTTCTATGTCAAACGGCATGTAGAAGACCATCAACAATTCCTATCTATGAATACAGAAGCAAATCAGCGACTTATGTCTGAAATCATTCGCATACAAGGCGGAACCATGCTGAGTCCCTTTTTAACCTTAGTAGTTTCTTCGGTCCCCGATTTCGATTCCTATGATCTTTCAGAGTTACTGAGATCCAAGGATCTTCTACAATCCTATTTTAGTCGAACACCGTATTACCAAGAAGATAGTTGGGGGAAAAAGAAAGAGCTGTTTAGTCTCGCTTCTGAAGTCATTCCTGTATTTAAAGAAATTAATCACATGTTAGGGCCATCAAGCCAGATCGATCATATCGTTCTGTATTTATGTAGTTATGCAGCACCACATGGGATTAAAATTGCGGGTCCACGGTTTATTTCCGACGTTTCGTACCGTAATGAAATCACGCTGGGCATTGCCATTCATGAAATGTTCCATCCGCCTTATCGGGTAGAGCAGCTCGATCATCATTTCGATAAGTTGAAGCATGAACCTGAGCTATTAACTGCTTTTAATAAACAGAAGGAGCGATTCGGCTACACGAAAATTGAGGGATTCATTGAGGAAAATGTTGTGGAAGCAATGGGGCTGTATATTTGTGAAAAGATAGGTTTGGAAAAGGATCCATATACATATTTGAACAATCATGATGATGGATCCCACGTGCTATCCGTTATTCTATTGAACTACATGCAGAACCATCCAAAGGATGGGGGTGTAGACTTTCAGGATTACTACAATGAGTTTCTTAAGACCTTTCCATTTTCTAATATAGAGTAGGTATTGGAGGACATGAAACGGCATTGATTAATCGTGGATCAAAACCATAAAACGTCCAGAATAGTCCATTCCATCGGTAGCCTGAAATTGCATCATATTCTACCCGTGTCGGATAATACCAAAAACTATCCCCATTCCATAGCCAAACATAAGTGTATTGATTTACGCAGTCAATTATATAAGATACGGCAGGTTTTGGTGGGACAAAATCTGGGGGTGGAGACAGTGACGTAAATGCCATTTGAAATCACTCCTTGTAAAAGGGAATGAGTTTGAGTAGTGAATGATCATTCCGCCTTCTTTTTCTTACATGTGTATAATATGTAGGTGATTAACTAAATGACCGCACAGATGCCTAATTCCAGGCCATTTGGATTTGAAGTCTTACCAGATAAGGGGGATTAAATGATAACGTGTTTTCTTACAATACTCCTCATATCCTTTTAACTCTTTTAACAATAGCTTTTCTTCATTTAGCAGCCTAAGAATGATAAATACGATGATAGAAATCGAGGGGATCAATGCCCAAATTGAACCTAATGCAAGAGGTGTGAAAAGTATAATGAATATTGCCCCTGTATACATGGGATGCCGAACCAATGCGTAAGGACCCGTAGATATAACTTTTTGGTTCTCACTTACTTCTATAATGGCAGACGTGTAAGAATTCTCTTTGAAAACTAAGAAAACAATCGAAAAACCAAGCAAGATGGCGACATCTGCAATTAATACAGAAATTAAAGGTATATTTGACCAGCCGAATCGATAATCTAAACCTGGAAGGACTAACAATCCAACAAAAAAAGTGACCCCAGATATGGATTGGATAATTTGTTGTTCCTTTTCTTTTTCTTTAGCCTTACTTCTTCTCGCTATTAGTTCAGGATCTCTCTTTAGAAAATATCCAGTGATAAAGAACGTTGAACCCATAAAGATGGCGAAATAAATCCATGCCTCCCAAAACTTAAGTGATCCTGCGGGCAAAAAGAGAAATGCAAGGATAACGATCGAAAACAGGAGCGTCCTAAAATAGACTATTTTCTTCAACAAAAATACCCCTCCCATGAGAATTGCTCAATGTACTATTGTTTCATCCCGATTGTTCCTATTAAATCTAGATTTTCAACAAATGAAAGGGTTTAATTTATCCTTTGTTAAAAAACATTGATGTTGCTTGTGTAAATTGCTGTTTGTGGATGTTGTACATGATCATACTCGTTTTTTATTACATAATCAGAAGGATTTAGGAAAACGGTTATTGCATCTTCCCTTGAAAGATAACCAAAAGAGCTTTGTAATGGCGAAGAAAATCGGAAACAATTTTTTGCCATGTACATGGAATACCACTTATCGTAAGTTTCAAACTCAAACCCATTTAAAGTTAAAGACCATGTCTTATTTATTTCTATATGCCTAAAGCCTGGCAATTCTCCATTTTTATATACTTCACGAACCTTTACGATGCTAAGAGGTATTCCATCCTGGTCATGAAAGAATGTATTAAAAGTAGGGTCAAAAAAAATCCAGTCGTTAATTTCAGGTAAATATACTGTAACTCCGACGTGACAGTCAGAGTCAAATTCGTAAGGAAAACACCATAATAATCGAGATTTTATTCCTATAGATAGTAGAGCCTCATTCAAAACAATAGCTTGATATGTACAAAATAATGCGCCCTTCTTTCTGTTACTCAGTATGCTTAGAGAATTAAAAAAGGGAGGATATACGTTTTCTCCTACAAAAAATAACTCTTTGTGCACCCAATCCATTAGAGCCTTAACCTTTTCAAATGTATCCCTACCAAGTGCAATCTCCGCAATCCTATATGTATTGCATAGCGTGATAAGGTTCTCATCATCTCTATTCACATACTCAAATAAATGATCAGCATTTCCTTTCTCTACTTCAAACAGAGGGTAACTTTTTAGATATTCAATATACTTTTGAGCTTCATAAAACATATAACCCTCTCCTGTCTTTGTGAAAATTAGGCTTTTTTAGATTGGTTATGTTACTGTTTGTTGTTGAAATATGAAGAGCTCAGGATGATCAACAATGTTGTATAAAGTACAACTTAATGAGCTGTTAATGATCTAACTCCATCGTATTTTTGTACAGAATACAACAATGTCTAGCAAATAACCAAGAAATGAGGGGGTTGAGTGAATATTGTTGTATAACGTACAACAATATTCCTATTATCCTGGATTATTGTAAGTATTGTTGTATTCCGTACAACATTTTGCCGATTCATTCCAATTCATATTGCTTGATCAGTTATGGGCTTGGCGTATGGAAATCAACAATAACATTTAACAGAGCTATTAGATTAAGGGGATTAGATAGTTTAAAAAAGATCTTGAGTTAGTTCAATTGAGCATCCTTCAAGATAACTTTAACTAGTTCAGTGACGCCTTTGTCAATATCACCGGCAGACCATCCTAAGCTCCAACCCACTTCCGTTAGGACATCAGAAACTACATAAATTGCCGCTGACTTGATCCCTCGATAGTTAGCCACGGTGAACAGACCAACAGCTTCCATTTCCACACATAGCGCGCCTTGTGATCGGTACTTTTTCACTTTACCCCAGGTCTCTAAATACCCTGCATCTGTGGTCCAGTGATGGCCATCAATGAATTCCAGCCCTTGTTTATTGAGCATTTCTTTCATTTCATTTGCTAGAGTTTGGTCAGGATAAATGATTTCATCATCAAAACCATAAAGCTTAGCAATACCTGTTTCGTTAAATGCTCCCGTTGTCACAATCAATCGACCTGGAATTAGATCTGGGTCAATCCCTCCGACATATCCCAGGTGGATCAATTCTTTAACTCCTGCTGCAATTAAATCCTCCGCCTGTATCGCTATTCCTGGTGATCCGACATGCGATTTGATTAGCCCTACAGCTGGGTTGTTTTTAAAAATATATAGCTTTCCAGCTAGAGGTATGTCGGACTCCAGAACTGCATCCTGATCCAAAAATTCTTCTATAATCCCTGACATGGCAATGAACACTCTTCTAGGAATGTTTATTGTATCTAAATCGAGCCCGGCTCTCTTCAGTTCATCTCTAACTAACATTTTGGGATCCGTTAACACCTGTTGGTCATGCATCGTTCTTACCTCCTCCGTGGTTCTTTGAGTTCTATAATATAAGAAAATAATGGAGTAGGGATATGCTCTTGCATACATTTCTCGTAGAAAGGACTCTTCTCTATATTGATGACGCTGCCTACTTCCATCTGCCGTGACCATACGGACAAGACCGCATAAGATAACTAAACCTGTAATTAATGAGTAAAGGAGGAATGGGTATGAAGCTAATGATCTTTAATTCGGTCTGCGGGATATGCGGCGCAGTCATCACTTTTATGTTCGGAGAGTGGAGTCATTTACTGAGCTTATTTTTGCTATCAATCGTAGTTGACTACATTACCGGTATCACCGCTTCATTAAAAGAGAATAAGGGGCTAAATAGCGAAGTCGGCTTCTGGGGACTTGCCAAGAAAGCGCTTATGTTACTAGTCATTACCTTAGCACATTTTATTGATCTCGTATTCAATAGCAACATCATCATGAACGGGGCGATAAGCTTCTACCTGGCGAATGAATTGATCAGCATAACGGAGAATTACGGCCGAATGGGGTTGCCGTTGCCTCCAAGTATTAAACGAGTGATCGAGACGTTAAAGCAGGATGCTGACAAGACAAAGTGATCGAATCTGTGTCCTCTGTTAAGTTCATATACGATGAAGGAGCACCGCGTTTGCAGCAGTTCAGCAGATGCCGAATACCCGTTAATCGCTGGCGTATGGATGGAAGCGGGGGAACGTATACATAGTATGTTCAACAATCTGTCACAATTATAAAAAAAGGAAACTTGTTTTAAAAGTTTCAGTTGTTAATATAAGGAAACATTTTGTAATATAAAGGATGATGAATGTAATTGACAAAAGGGGCGAATAACGGTTATGCAAAAATGGGCAATGTTTGGTTTATGTAGCATTGCGTGCCTATTGGCCGCTGGACTGATGCTGTTCAACATGCCGAAGCCGCCTGTGGAAGAGGCTGCGCCGGAAGGTGTGACTCTTGTTAAGATTATGGGACAGGGCGACTTTACTTTTGACCAGCCAGAATATGAAGTTAAGGCTGGCGAGCCGGTTCGATTGAAGCTTGTAAACAAATCTGGTGTTCACGGTGCAGAGATTGCTGAGTTAAACATCAACTTGAAAGATGGGGCAATGGAGCAGGATATTACGTTCGATAAGCCTGGACGGTACGATATTAAATGCTCGGTCATGTGTGGAGCGGGACATGAAACGATGAAGTCAGTTCTCGTTGTGAAATAATAATGTTATTATATAATGAGGAAGAGGGGCTTTCAGTCTGGAAGCTCCTTTTTTGCACATATACGACTTGAGAGGGGAACTGGCGATGTACTATGTAGACAGACAGCAGATTGACAACCGCTTACAGCAGATCAAGATTCTGAATGAAGCAGTAGAACAGATCACAGCGGGCTGGAACGATTCCGCACTCTTTCATATGGCTCAAGAACGCTCGCTGCATCTAGCAGTTGAGATTGTGACCGATGTAGGCAGCTTATTAATTGATGGATTTATTATGCGCGATGCTAGCAGCTATGAAGATATCATTGAGATCATTGCGCAAGAAGGCGTATTAGATGAGGGCCTTCAACATAAGCTCCTGCAGCTGGTACAGCTGCGCAAACCGCTGGTACAGCAGTATGCGGAGTGGGAGAGAACCGGAATTCATAGTCAATTATCAGAATTGCCAGAGTTATTAACGTCCTTCAAGGATTGTGTAGAACGATATATTGAGTCAGAGCTTCTATCGTAATGAATTTACATGCAACTGTGATTAAGGTAGAATGACCATACTAATGATGAAATAAATGTGGTGAATGGATTGAAACGAACGGTGCGAAAGCCGTCCACGAGGGACATGCTCTTGAACCTGCTGAAGACGAATGGAGCGATGTCTGCTGCGCAGCTGGCTGAACGGCTCGCTATGACAGAGATGGGCGTCCGTCGTCACCTGTATCTGCTGGTTGAGCAGCAGTCTGTAAACATAGAGCTTGTGCGGCAATCAGTAGGCAGACCGCTTCAGCTCTTTCGTTTGTCTTCTGAGGGTGATGAGCGATTTCCGAAGTACTATCATCAGCTTGCCCTTGATATGCTAGGTGAAATAGAGACTTGGGATGATATCGGAAAAGATGTCGTTCAGCGACTGTTTGAAGGCAGACAGCGCAATTTGCGGCAGCGATATGAATCCCGAATGGCTCATCTAACACTCGATCAGCGAGTGAATGAGCTTCGATCCATACAGGATTCGAACGGGTATATGGTTGAAACTGAGAAGCTGGATGATGGCTCATGGCTGCTGCATGAGTACAATTGCCCGATCGCTCAGGTTGCGGATCGATATGAGGAGCCGTGCAGGTGCGAATTGGCTCTATTCCGGGAGCTGCTGGGAACCGATCGAGTAGAGCGAACGGAATGCCTGGCGAAACAGGGAATGCGCTGCACGTATCAAATTATGCAGGACCGTAGAGAAGAATAATAGCTGTTGGTTGAAGGGCTGTACGATTAGCGATGCGCTAATCGTGCAGCCTTTCTCTGTTTAAGCCAAGCCCAATTAAAAAGGTCAAGCCCAGCGGTGTCAAGACGAGCCCATTCTTCTTATACTGACATTATGAATTGGGCATTCGCCCTAATGATATCGCTGAAGAGGAGGAGTGCAATGCTGGAATGGAGCATAGCTGCGGCGGCAGGCGCTTGGATAGTCGTATGTGCGGCCTTAACGATTGCGATTAGCAGCGGTATTCGATTGATGCGTCAATTGAAACGATCGGTTAAGCAAATGGATAGTCAACTATCTGGGCTGGTACAGCAAGTCACGGAGATCAGCAACCGTGGAGAGCAAGTGCTAGTGCAAGCACAATCGGCTGTTGAAGAGATCGTCAAGTGGAGAGATACGGTAGAACAGACGAGATCAATGGTCGAAGCGTGGAACGGACAGATAGGCAGATGGTCCGAGAGAACATGGTCTGCAGTCGAATCAGCTCAGCGAAACAATGAGAAGCGTATCTATGAGACGCTGCAATGGTTCGATATTGGCTATGCTCTATGGCAGGATGTGAGTGCCCGTCACAAGCGGAATGCCGACAGTACGCAAGCAGATACACAGCGAAATTAGGGTAAGTGCCGAACAAAGGAGGAATAGAAATGTCACAAAAAGTATCGAACCGCAAGTTCTGGATTGGCACATTGGTAGGTGGGGTTGTTGGAGGTGTGACCGCCCTGTTGTTTGCTCCAAAGGCAGGTCGTGAACTGCGTCAGGATATCGCAGATGGTGCAAAGCAGGCTAGTGAGAAGACACAGCAGCTGGCGCAGCAGATTGGTGATCGGACTACGAGCTTGATCGATACAGCTAAAGAGAAGACGGTGGGATTGAAGCGCACGATTCTAAATTGGCAGGAAGGTCGTTCTGCTGTTGACGAAGATCAGCTGGAGGTTGCTACCGTATCCTCGGAAACAGTCTTTGAAGCTATCGAACCATCCGCTGATAATCTAGTAGATGAGATTGCTGATGACATCGTAGATGAATCGGAACATATAGCAGAAACCTCTGCTGAAGAAGAGAAGCAGATTCTGTTCGTCATCTAATACATTACGTCCGTCAAGCCGTAAAATTACAGGAAAGGCCCCTTATCTGGAGATGCAGATTTGTTAACTCCAGAAGAAGGGGCTTTTTATGTGTTATCTGAGACAAGGAAGCGTGTATGGACATGTGAGTCTATTGGAGGACACTTGAACGATCTAAGTGAATCGGGTAAGATCAAGGTACGTTTTACATCTGGCAAACATATCGTAACCCATAGCGTGTGCGCGATATTCGAGAGCGTATTCACGATGCGGATCGGTTGAGGTGTAAATTTTACAGACTATTTTACAGACTAACATGAAGTGAAGGAAGCGGTGTTTACGTGCAGCAGGCTATCGCAATGCTCGATTCGGGAGTAGGGGGCTTAACGGTTGTCAAGGAAGTCATTCGACAGCTCCCAAGGGAAAAAATCATTTATTTCGGTGATACGGCTCGTACACCCTATGGCCCAAGAACACCAGAAGAAGTCAAGCATTTTACTCAGCAGATTGTAGATTATTTAATTCAATTTGATCCTAAGATGATCGTAATTGCATGCAATACCGCCGCTTCAGTAGCATTGGAAGACATTAGATCCCGTGTATCGATTCCAGTCGTAGGGGTTATTCATCCAGGAGCGAGAGCAGCAATCGCAGCAACGAAGTCAGGACATATCGGTGTCATCGGAACAGAAGGAACGGTTAAGAGCGGAGCATATAAACAAGCATTAATGCGATTATCACCGCATGTAGAAGTTATTAGTCAGCCTTGCCCGTTATTTGTTCCATTGGTAGAGAAGGGAATGTATCGTTCAGAAGAAACGTGGGACGTCGTCCGTGATTCACTCGCATCCATTCGGGCAACGCCGATCGATACGCTCGTGCTTGGCTGCACACATTATCCATTTTTAAGAGAACCGATTCAAGAAGTGATGGGCTCGGGTGTTGAACTCATTAATTCCGCTGAAGAAACGGCACGTGAAGTGAGTACGATTCTCCACGACAAGAATCAATTGGCGGACATGGAAGAGATTCCTGTACATCAATTCTTCTGCAGCGGAGATCCAGATATATTTAAACGAATTACGTTGGATTGGCTCGGTCCCCAGCTTCGGGATGTACCTGTGATTTGGCAGGTTCCGCATTTTTATTAATAATCGTAACATTCTACAAGAATAGAGGGCTGTCCCCAAGCAATTGCTTGCCTGAGGATTGCCCTCTTCTTTATGTGTTTGTCGGTATATAAAATAAAAAAGGGCAGCCGAATTCATGCACGCCCCTCTTTGCGATAATGGGAAATGGTGCAAATCATACGAATGAGGGAACTTGATCCTCTAGCTCCAGGCTGACGATAAGAGCGATCATGCACATATCCGCAGTTCATATATACTTTAATGGCTCGCGTATTCGTGATCTTCACGAACAGTTCGACTGTATTCATTCCCAATTGCTCCAGACCAAACTTCGTTAGACCTCGTACGATCTCCTCACCGTAGCCCTGTCCTTGATAGTCAATGTCACCAATTAATACTCTTCCAAATTCAGCAATTCCATTGATATGATCGATACGATATAAAGCCCCCATACCGATCGGAATCTCTTGCTTCAACTGTACGGCAATAAAGGTCATATCATTTGCATGTGTACGGTAGCGTTCATACCAGCTTAGATGCTGTTCGGCATGAATCAGCTGGTCGTCTTGGAACCAGATGCGGATATTTTCTTGATTGCTCCAGCCTCTTACTCTTTCTAGATCGTGTTCGGTGAGCGGACGGAGCAGCAGACGAGGCGTTAAGATGCGGTGGGAGTGCTCCATAATATCCTTACTCCTTTATAACGCTTATAAATCCCGTTGAATAAATTGTTTGATACCTTCCACTACGGCTTGAACATCCTCATTTGTCATTCGTAGATGGAGCGGAAGAGACAATATTTCTTTGGATAGAGCTTCTGCCTGCGGACATTGTCCTCTTGCGTGCCGGTACATTCGATACTCTGTATTCGATCGAAAATGGACGCCTGGATATATTCCTTGTTCATTTAATGCTTGAATCAGCTTGTCGCGTTCCGATATGCGTACGATGAATAAATGCCGCGCGTTATCACATCCTGGCGCAGAGGGAATAATACGTACGTTAGATGACAGCGGTTCGAGCGCAGCTTCGTACCATTCAGCTAGTTGTTTGCGATATGCGTTATCTTGATCTAGATAGCGGAGCTGGACGATGCCGATCGCCGCCATAATCGAGTTGCCATGCGATTTGGTGCCTACGTGCTCGACATCATAGAGTCGGCTGTAAGCTATATCCTGTTCGGCCTTAGAGAAGGTATTCTTATTAATGCCCAACCAGCTGAGCTTGCGTGCTAAGCGATCCTGCTCCGCATGCTGCAAGCAGATCATCCCGCTATCCGCCGTTGGGAGGTTCTTAACGGCCTGAAAGGAATAGACGACCGCGTCAGCTTCATGACCGGGAATAGCGCCATTCAGACGTGTGCCAGCCATATGAGCAGCATCCAGAATGAGTGAGATACGATAGTCTTTACACAGCTGAGCAATTCGTTCGTACTGACCTGTATTGCCTCCAATACCTACAAATATGACGGCTCGTGTTCGAGGTGTAATCCGGCGTTCTACGTCATCAGGATCTAAGCAGAGATACTCGTCCACATCTGCAAATACGGGCTTAAGCTCATGATATCGAATCGCATGGTTCGTTGACACGAAGGTTAAGGGTGTCGTTATAATCTCGTCGCTTCGTTTCCAGCCATTCGTCATCTTTAATACTTCGATTGCGATGGACAGTCCCGCTGAGGCTGAATTGACGAAGTGAGCATAGGGGAAGCCTGTATACTGCTTCCACTCTTCTTCGAAAGCAATTGTTTTATATCCGAATCCCGTCCAACCTGTTTCCAAGCATTCGCGGATTTCTGTCAAGCATTCATCCACGCGATAAGTAGGAACAAACAATGGAATATTCACGTTATCACTTCCGTTCTCTGTTATGGTTCTGCCCTGTCAAGGATCAATAGAATAGATGCTCGATAATACGACCCGAGTCGGCTGGAACCCTGTTGGAATCGGAAGCGGATATCACGTAATGGTTTCTGTGATCAAGCACACGAATGGTGCTGCCAGATGACCAGTTGTTTACAATATATACTTCCTCACCGTCTGGAGTGACGGTTATTAGGAGTCAGCAACGAATCGGAGTTTCCTCTCTATCGGAGGGGACATATCGTCCACCTCCTTCTATTTTCAGTCTTAAACTACTTTATGAAAAAAAGATTGATAGAAAGTGGACGAATTGTGAGATTGATATAAAAAAGGCTGATGCAGTATTGCAGCATACCAGGTGCTGTTCTTCTCGGAGGGTGCATAACCATAAACCATAATGGAGTGAGGAAAAGGAGGACATGCACAGTGGCAATCCCGTATATCGTTCAGAAAGGTGATACTCATTTGCGTATCAGTTTACGATATGGTGTGAATATTCAGGCGTTGATGGCACATAACCCACAGCTGCGCCCAGATGAATATGTAATACCGGGACAGCTTATCCAGATCCCGCAGAACCCGCCTAATCTTTATGTCATTCAGCAGGATGATACCTTTTACTCTATCGCTTCTCAATTTCGGGTGCCGATACAATGGCTGGCGAATGCGAACCCAATGGTTCATCCGCGTAAGCTGATTCCAGGTCATAGCATCATGATCCCGTACTGGAGCGATGAGCGAGATGCGAAGACTCGCGCTGAGTATGGACCAGCGCAGTTGATGGATGATGTCGATCGGCTGCAAGCAAGATATCCCTTTATTCGCATGGAGAAGATCGGAGAGAGCGTGATGGGCAAGCCTATATTCGCATTGTGCATTGGCACGGGTCCTAACCTCGTTCACGCTAATGGAGCTGTGCATGCGAATGAGTGGCTGACCTCAGCGGCGCTGATGCAGTTCTTCGAGGATTACGCGTCCCACTATGCAGCGTGCACGAGCTGGCAAGGCTGGGACAGTCATGCGGCATACGCACGAAATACATTATGTATAGTTCCGATGGTGAATCCAGATGGGGTTGAATTGGTGCAGGAGGGGATAACACCGCGCCATCCATATGCTGAGTGCCTGCTTGAATGGAACGATGCAGGTAATCGCTTCAGCGGCTGGAAAGCGAATATTCGCGGCGTTGATCTGAACGATCAGTTTCCGGCTCATTGGGAAGAAGAGTGCCGGCGTCGCGGTGTCCACAAGCCTGCACCGATGAATTATGGAGGCACGCAGCCTTTAACCGAGCCGGAAGCGGCGGCGCTTGCGGCATATGTGGAGCGGATGTCATTTGATATCGCGCTATCCTTCCATTCCCAAGGGCAGGAGATCTATTGGAATTATCGCGGATATGAACCTCCTGAATCCCAGCAGTGGGCGAAGCAGCTTCAGAACGCAAGTGGATACCGTGCGGTAGCCCTGACAGGGAGCGATGCTGGCTTTAAGGATTGGTTCATACAGAGCTATCGCAGACCAGGATTTACCGTTGAGCTTGGTCTAGGAGTGAATCCGCTGCCGCTCGATCAGTTCGAACGGGTGTATCTTGACGTTTGCCATATTATGAAGTCGGTATTGAACGGTCTGCATACTTCAACAGGATGAACGTGGCTGAGTGATGACGAATGGATTAACATACACTATACTTGGAATCAGGGAGGTGTGTGTTATGACTCAGAAGCCGCCTTTACGACCGAAGACGCGTACTCGTGGAAGGCTGTTGAGCTTGTTTCGAACAGCGCCGGCAATGCTCTTTTCGTCGAAGGTACCATTAAGGATGAAGGCCCTGTTTGTAGGTGCTGTGCTGTTGTACTGGGTGCTGCCTGACCTGATGCCGTTTATGCCGATAGATGATATGCTGTTCACCTTAATCGTCATTCCATGGTTCTCGAACCGCGCTGCAAAGTATGATTCTGTCGGAGGATGACAGCTGGAAGGTTGCTTATCTGGTAAAGTTCCCTTACAATAGTATTGCTTAAAAGTAATAAAATTATGGAATTAATCGGAGTGACATCATCATGAGTAATGATATACGTGTATGTGAGAAGTGCCGTCACATCAAGAATATGAAATCCTTCCTAACGAAGGTCAAGCAATTGGATCCTGAAGCTAACGTTAGAATCGGCTGTGAATCCTATTGCGGTCCATGTAAGAAGCGTGTTTTTATATTTGTTAACGGCCGCCACGTTACAGGCTTTACCGAAGAAGAAGCGATTGAGAAGGCAAAAGCTTTCATCAAATAACATAGTGCTCTCAGCGCTTCATTCACCTAGCGCATAAGACAGACCGCCTTATCGCATCCTAACAAGGATTAACGGTACAGCAGTGCTGCATTCAGCACCCATATAAGGTGCAGCATTGCGACCGGCTTCCGAGGAGGTTAGGATCGATGTCGAGGTATGACTCAAGCCTACAGTCACAGAATCCCATCTCACAAGCACAGAATGCTGTAGAACGAGCTCATCATGCCGTATCGCAAGCGATGACTCATCCATCAGATCAAGCTGTGGATCAAGCTGAGCGAGCGCTCGGGCATGCGGATCGCGCTGTAGTACAAGCTGAAGACAGTATGAATCAGCAGGCTGTTGAGCTTGCGGAAGAGATGCTCGTCGAGGAACACGAACGGCTGACCAGCCTAGTGGACAGCGAGCAGTGGAGCAATCGCGAAAAGTAAAAGGATGCACGAATCGTTCTTTACCTTGCCTTCATGGCTAGGTGGAGGACGATCTTTTTTTGGTTAAATTCATACTTTACAGGTCGGAATAGTTGTATTATAGTTATCTCAACAAACGAGAAACGGTCTCGTGAATGATGAGAATAAGAAGGAGGAAATTCGAGATGGAATTGCTTTATACAGTAGTGAATGTATCGATCATGATCGCTTTAATCGGACTTCTCTGGTATATGCAAAAGAAACATGTCAGCTTTTCAAAGCGGGTCTTTACAGGACTTGGATTAGGGGTAATCTTCGGGGTTTCATTACAGCTGATCTTCGGCAGAACGTCTGAGGTAATTGCGCATTCTGTTGACTGGTTCAGCTTGGCTGGCAGCGGATATGTAAAGCTGCTGCAGATGGTAGCGATTCCGTTAATTATGGTATCGATTATTTCCGCGATTATTAAAATCAAAGCGGATAAGGGTGTAGGCAAGATCAGCACGTTGGTTATCGGTATTCTCTTGTTCACAACAGCAATTTCTGCTGCTGTAGGGATAACTTCAGCACTAGGGTTTGATTTGAAGACCGTAAATATCGAACAGGGCCAAAAAGAAATCAATCGAGGTGAGTACCTGACAAACAAATTGGCTGATGTTGAAGATAAGACACTTCCGCAGCAAATCCTTGACGTGATCCCATCGAACCCGTTTGAAGACATGACGGGCGCCCGTCCGACTTCCACGATTGCCGTCGTTATATTCTCCGCGTTCATCGGGGTTGCGCTCCGCGGGATATCGAAGAAGAAGCCGGTAGAAGCAGAGACGTTTACGAAGCTCGTAGAGGCTCTATATGCCGTTGTTATGCGCATCGTTACGATAGTTCTACGACTGACACCATATGGCGTTCTTGCCTTGATCGCGAAGGTAACGGCGACCACCAATTATAATGAAATTGTTAAACTAGGTGAGTTCGTTGTTGCATCCTATGTTGCCTTGATTGTAATGTTCTGCATTCATTTGATCCTCATTGCGTTAAACGGACTGAATCCATTGACATATGTTCGTAAAGTGTTGCCGGTATTGACTTTCGCATTTACGTCACGGACGTCTGCAGGCACATTGCCACTAAACGTCGATACACAAGTTAAGAAATTAGGCGTATCTGACGGCATCGCGAACTTCTCCGCATCGTTCGGGTTATCCATCGGACAGAATGGCTGCGCTGGGATATATCCAGCCATGTTGGCCATTATGATCGCCCCTACAGTGGGGATTGATCCATTCAGCTTCAGCTTCATTGCAACGGTAATAGCTGTTGTCACCGTCAGCTCCTTCGGCGTAGCCGGCGTAGGCGGCGGAGCGACATTCGCAGCGATTATCGTTCTCTCGACCTTGAATCTGCCGGTCGCATTAGCAGGCTTGTTGATTTCGGTTGAGCCGTTAATCGATATGGGCCGCACAGCCTTGAACGTGAGCGGATCAATGACATCCGGATTGATTACGAGCAAATGGACCAAGGAATTGGATACCTCAATCTATAACAGTCCAAACCATAAAGGGGATGCTAGTGATTCAGCATTATCCATATAAAAATACAAAAAGGCAGTGACCCTTATATAGGGTTCACTGCCTTTGTAGTAGTCGGTTTATGGCTGACGCATTTGATGGATGGCATTCTTCTCAATGATGAGATCGGATAGGTTAAGCCTCTTCAGCGCCTCGTCATACATAGGTCTGCACGATCCTAGATCGCCTGGTTCGCCAGTGTCGTATTTGTAGCAGGTACCATTTTCGTAAATACCATCAGCAGACGGGACATAATAAAGCTCACCGTTCGTTACAGAGCCGTTGCGCTGTACGATAAGATGCTCGCCCTCAGCCTGCATGTTGCTGCCCATAAAGAAATAGTTAGTTGGATCAATACCGAGCCAATGCAGCAGGGTCGGGGCGACATCCAGTTGTCCGGTTACCGTGTCAACTGTACCTTTCTCCGCGCCGTCAGGTAGATGGATAATCATCGGCACTTGCCCTTGCATCTCCATGAACTCGAAGTCGCTGAGCGGCTTACCGAGCAGCTTCTCGAACGGTTCTTTCTCGCCGATCGAATTATCATGGTCCCCGTAGAAGACAAGGATCGTATTCTCCCATAAGCCTCTCTGCTTCAGATCTTGGATCAGCTCACCCATTGCATGGTCCACATAATGCACGGACTGCAAATAATCGCCGAAGATCGTATCCTGATATTCGCCAACATTCAGCTTCTGCGCTTCAGCTGGCAGCTTATAAGGATGATGGCTGGACAGTGTGATCATGAAGCTGTAGAAAGGCGATTGCTCATTCGCCATACGTTCTACCGACTGACGGAAGAAGGAAGTGTCGCCGAGCGACCAGCCCAACGGCTCGTCTATCACATAATCCTTCTTGCTCATGAAGTAGTCATAGCCGAGATTCTCGTACATGACGTACCGATTCCAGAAGCTGGCCTCATAGGCATGAAAGGCTCCGGTCGTATAACCAGCCTCCTTCAATATGCTAGGCAGAGCATCATACTGATGATCTGGATAGCGGATGAATACAGAGCCAGTAGGCAGCGGGTGCAGGCTAGTCTGCACGCCGAAATCTGCGTCTGATGTGCGTCCTTGCCCCGTTTGATGGAAGAAGCGCTTATAGTATAGACTATCCTGAACGAGTGCGTTCAGATTCGGTGTAATTTCTTGACCATTAACGCTTTTGCCGATGACAAAGTTCTCGAATGCTTCCGCTTGGACGACGAGAACGTTCTTCCCTTTATACTTGCCAAAGGTTGAAGCGGGTCCTTTCAGCATCTCTTTATGCTGGCCGAACCATTGCTCCAGCTCCGCTTGCTCTGCTTCGGTCAAGGATTCATCCACAAACCAATTCTCTTTCGCATATCGGTAGATGTCATATCCGTGAAATCCATACAATCCGGTAATGTTATAAATAGAAGGATTCCACCAGTTTCCGGTGAAGATTCCTTTCGCCCAAGTCGAAGTCGCATACTGAATTGGCATAGCTAGCAGCAGCGAGCCAATAATGATGGCAAGCAAGCCGTTGGTGAATCTCAACAGACCACGGCGAAGCTTAGATGGGCGACTATAATGAAAGCCCATGGATTCCTTCTGATGCTTATACTCACGCTTCCAAGCTCGTTCGAACATGATCGTGATCGGAATGATCACGATCCAGTCCAAGAAGAACAAGATGTCTGATAGCTGTATGAGCGAGGCGATGCTGTCGCCAAGCGCGCTGACCTGAAATGCTTGAAGCAGTACGGGAATCGTTATAAAGTCCTGAAAGTAACGATAATAAACGAGATCGGCGAACAACATAAAAGTTAACACGATATTCAACAACAGCAGCGCAAATGGCCGCCAACGCTTAGGCAGCCACCATGTCCAGCCTGCTGCGATAAACAGTGCGCCAACTGCGACTAGAATATCGCTAAAGTCAGTAGCCATATTGGGTATTGCCAACATCTTGTTCAGCAGGACGGTCTTGCCTAGCATCGTCAGAATGAACAAGATAAACGGCAATCCGGTTAACACCATGTATATAGGTGATCTCCTGTTAGTTCCTTGCAAGGAATGGTTGAATGTACCATTCATATAGATCAAAGTCCCTTCACTTCTTTATTGATCGAATTGCTCTTTATTGTAGCTGCGAGGAGGGAGCGGTCCGAAATATTGATAGAATTGGCACTCGATGGTGCCGTTGAACAGCTTGCGCCGCTTGTCGGCAGGTCGGCCCAGATAATGTTCAAACTGCTTACTTGGGCTGATGACGAACATGGACCATGTAGGCAATGTCTTCATCATGAAGCCCATCTGGCGAATGAGCCGCTCAACCTCGTCCTTCTCACTGAGCCGCTCGCCATATGGCGGGTTCGTCAAGATAATGCCGTACTCGCCTTCTGGCTTAGCTTTGGATAAAGGCTTAAGCTCCCAGACGATCTCGTTGGCGAAGCCTGCACTTTTCGCTGCAGCTTTAGCCAATTCAATCGCTTCCGGATCAATATCTGAACCGTACAGCTTTAATTCTACATCATCGCGCACAGCATCAAACGCTTCATCGCGCGCATCTTCCCAAGCTTCGCTCGGAATGGAAGGCCAATGTTCCGACGGGAACGATCTTCTCAAGCCTGGCGCGACGTTCCAGCCGATCATAGCCGCTTCAATCAGCAGTGTGCCTGATCCGCAGCACGGATCATAGAGCGGACGTTCTGGATTCCAACGGCTAAGCAGCACAAGCGCCGCAGCCATCGTTTCCTTAAGCGGGGCTTTACCGGTAAGCTTACGGTAGCCGCGTTTATGCAGTCCTGGACCAGTTGTATCCAGCACCAATGTCGCGATGTCGTTCAGCAGCATAACCTCGATCCGGAAATAGGCTCCCGTCTCTTTAAACCAATCCACACGGTAATTTTCCTTCAGCTTCTCAACGATCGCTTTCTTCACGATACCTTGACAAGCCGGTACACTGGATAGCTGTGATTTATGGGAGCGGCCTTCAACCGGAAATTCGCCATCAACAGGAATAAAGTCCTGCCATTCGACTGCTTTCGTTCCTTGGAACAATTCTTCAAATGTGCGCGCAGGAAACTCCGCCATCTTGATCAAGACGCGGTCCGCCGTGCGCAGCCACAGATTAGCGCGGCATACGTCAAGCGGTCCGCCGCTAAAGGTTACTCTTCCGTTCTCGGTCTTGACGTCATCGTATCCTAGCTCGCGCAGCTCGCGCGCGACGATCGCTTCAAGCCCCATCGGCGCAGTCGCGATTAATGACCATGGTTTGCTCATTACTAATATTCACTCCGTTCTTTCTATGCAAAAGGATGCAAATCTTGAGTTCGTCTGGGAATCATCATATCATAATTGCAGGAGGTTGTGAAAATGACTATGCAAAACGTAGAAAGCTATTTGGATGGGCTATATAAGCCTGATCAGGAACTGGACATGATTAAGCGCTCCATAGCCGAGCGCGGGATTAAAGATATATCTGTCGCCGACAGCTACGGACGTCTGCTGACGATGCTCGCACGCATGACAGGAGCGTCGCGAGCGCTTGAGATCGGCGCGTTTGGCGGTTACAGCGGTCTGTGCATCCTGCGGGGCTTGAGCGGTGAGAAGAAGCTCGTATCGCTTGAGCTGCGTGAAGAGTATGCCGAGCTCGCGCATACGAACTTGAAGCAGGCTGGCTATGGCGAGCATGTGGAATATAAGCTGGGCCCAGCTCTGGAATCGCTGGCAGTGCTGGAACAGGAGCAGCAGAAATTTGATTTGTTTTTTATCGACGCAGATAAAGAGAACTATCCGAACTATCTGGAGTATGCGATTCGTCTGTCCAATTCAGGAGCGATCATCGTGGCCGATAATTTAATGCTGAGAGGGCGCACGCTTAATCCGGACAAGCAAGGTCCAGCCGTGCTCGCGATGCGCCGCTTTAACCAGCTCGTTGCACAGGATGAGCGTCTAGACAGCACCATGCTTGCCTCCTATGACGGCTTAGCGATTATGCGAGTGAGGTAATATTTAATGTAATATATTTCCTGAAGTCCGGCGCTAAGTGATTATGATATAATGAACCATAATTTTTGCTGTTCTGATGATGAGATCAGGTTAAAGAAGCAGAGTTGAGTAGAGTAGAGCAGAGTGAGAGCATAGGGAGGATTAGACATCATGAAGGCAAATACGAACGAGCAATGGACTTCTAAATTAGGCTTTATATTGGCGTCAGCAGGATCCGCGATCGGGTTGGGGGCGATTTGGAAATTTCCAAATGTCGTCGCTACGAGCGGAGGCGGCGCTTTTTTTGTTGTGTTTCTATTATTTACATTCGGAATTGGTTTGCCGTTGCTGCTTGCGGAATACATGATTGGCCGCAGCACAGGCAAAGAAGCTGTCTCTGCTTATCGAGAGCTTGCGCCGCGTTCAGGCTGGCATTGGATCGGTTATTTGGGGATGGCTACTTGTTCGATTCTGCTGTCCTTCTACAGTGTTGTCGGCGGCTGGATCATTTTATATCTGGTAAAAGGGTTGTTCGGCCAGCTCCTGCATCAAGGTCAAGATTATGGCGCTTTATTCAACGGTACGATCTCTGCGCCGCTGGTTGCAGTAGTATCGCAAGGCGCGTTCATGCTGCTGACGATAATCGTCGTAGCTAAAGGCGTCAAAGGCGGCATCGAGCGGGCAAGCCGCATTATGATGCCAGCGCTGTTTATTATGTTCGTTATTCTGATGATTCGATCATTGACGCTGCCGGGAATGACAGCTGGACTTGAGTATTTCCTGAAGCCGGACTTTAGCCGATTGACTCCAGAAGCTGTGCTCTATGCACTTGGTCAATCTTTCTTCTGTCTTAGCGTCGGCGGTTCTTGTATGGTAACGTATGCTTCCTATGTGAACAAGAAGGACCCGATCGGCAAGCCCGCTCTTTCCGTAGTAGGGCTCAATGTAATGACTTCGCTGATGGCGGGGCTCGCCATCTTCCCGGCGCTGTTCGCCCTTGGCATGGAGCCTGTTGATGGTCCAGGCTTGCTGTTCATTACGCTGCCGGGCATGTTTGAGCAGATTCCTTATGGTTCCCTGTTTATTACGATATTTTTAGCGTTGTTCTTATTTGCAACCTTAACATCGGCTTTCTCCTTGTTGGAAATCGTGGTGGCTGCTTTCTCACGAGGCGAAGCAGAGCGGCGCCGCAAGATGTGTTGGTTATGCGGCGGCATTATATTCGCATTAGGCGTTCCATCAGCACTGTCGTTCGGTATAGAGGAGCTTACCATTATGGGCAAGACGGTATTTGACTGGGCTGACTTTATCGTCTCGAATGTACTGCTTCCGATTGGTGTGCTGCTTATCTCGATATTCGTCGGATATCGCTTTCCGCGCAAACGCTTGATCGAAGAATGGTCTGCCGTTGCGCCGGGCTGGAAGGCGGGCTTGAACATTTACGTATTCATGCTTCGTTATGTACTGCCCCTCATCGTACTGATTGTATTCTTACATGGTTTGGGCTTGCTGCCTTTATAAACGATATTCACGTTCGTCACAATGATTGAGATCAGACATCACGAATAATGGAGGGGCTATAAATCATGTCATCGCGTAATGATCAATGGACGTCAAAGATTGGATTTATTCTAGCATCTGCTGGATCAGCGATCGGAATCGGAGCAATCTGGAAGTTTCCGAATACGGTTGCGACTAACGGGGGCGGCGCATTTTTCCTGCTGTTTGTTTTATTTACCATATTGATTGGACTTCCTCTATTAATTGCTGAGTTCTTTATCGGACGAAGTACGGGGAAAGAAGCGGTATCGGCTTACCGTCAGATCGCGCCGGGGTCAAAATGGCACTGGATCGGTTATTTGGGGATGGGGACAAGCTTTCTGCTGTTATCCTATTATAGTGTAATCGGTGGATGGATACTGTTGTATTTCGCTCGCAGTTTATTCGGTGGTCTACTGCATGCGGGGTATGATTATAGTCAGCTATTCAATGATACCGTTGCTAATCCGTGGTACGCAGTGCTTGCTCAGTTCAGCTTTATGCTAATTACGATATGGGTCGTTGGAAGAGGGGTTAAGAAAGGGATTGAATCCGCAAGCCGACTGCTGATGCCAGGCTTGTTTATCTTATTCGTCGTATTGATCATTCGCTCTCTGACGCTGCCAGGTATGATGGAAGGCGTAAAGTACTTCCTAATGCCGAACTTCGACAACATTAATGCTAAGGCTATACTAAGCGCGCTTGGTCAATCATTCTTCTGTCTAAGTGTCGGTGTATCCGTCATGGTGACGTACAGCTCCTATCTGGATAAAAAGGAGTCGTTAACCCGCTCAGCTGCTTGGGTTGTAACCTTGAATGTAGTGACGACATTAATGGCCGGATTAGCGATATTCCCAGCACTGTTCTCGTTAGGAATGTCACCGAATGAGGGACCGGGACTGCTCTTTGTTACACTGCCTGCGGTGTTTGAGCAAATGTTCGCTGGATCGGTATTTATCGCAGTATTTTTGGCATTGTTCTTATTTGCAACATTTACATCCGCGTTCTCCATGCTGGAGATCTTGGTTGCTCGATTCTCCAATCAAGATGATAAGAAGCGAAAACGGATGAGCTGGATATTCGGCGGGATCATATTCATTGTCGGTATTCCGTTCGCTTTATCCTTCGGGGTCTTGTCTGACATCACCTTGTTTGATAAGTCACTGTTTGATCTTGCAGATTATGTGGTGTCCAACATCTTAATGCCGATCGGCGCGCTGATGATTGCACTGTTTGTAGGTTATCGATTCCCGAGGGAGATGCTCGTTAATGAACTGCAATCAGAGCCAGCATGGTGGCGCAAAGGGCTTGTCTACTATCTGTTTATGCTGCGATACATCATTCCAGTTGTCATCGTGCTTGTGTTCTTGAACGTTGTCGGGTTGCTGCCGGTGTAGATTGGTTAACTAAATAAAATAAGGCATACAGCAAGGGCTGCTCCTTTCGGTCATCGAACATGACTTCTGGGGGCAGTCCTTGTTTACGTATGACCTTTGAGGACTAATTATTTTGGAATATTCAAGTATAATGATTTGATATTCGTTGCAAGTGCAGAGGAACTGATATACTGATGTCGATATAGGTCAGAGGTTAACAACACTGCAATCGCATGGCAGAAGGAGTGACGGAAATGGAATTGTACATATCTAAAGAAGTGAACTCTGTTGATAAAGAATGCGTGATTAATAAGCTGATTAAGTTCAATCAGCAGCATTTTCCGGAAGACTTGAAGGGCAGATATCAAGAAGTGCAACTATTTCTTAAAGACGCTGATGGTCACACCTATGGCGGGCTTATTGGTGAAATATGCTGGAACTGGATGGAGGTTCAATATTTATGCATCGATGAGGCATATCGAAAATCAGGTTACGGCAGTCAGCTTCTAGCGGAAGCTGAACAATTAGCGAGAGAGAAGAAGTGTGAATTCATCAAGCTGGATACGTTGAGCTTTCAGGCTCTAGACTTTTATAAGAAGCAGGGCTATGAAGTCTGGGGAGCTATTCCGAATGCAGGCAGGCATACACATTACTATTTGAAAAAGGATATATAGATCGGAAAGCAGTCTAAAAGCCGTTGAAGCAAATGCCATTGCTCCAACGGCTTTCTAATTGCTTCTGTACATCTATGAACGAATAGATGTACGAGATTTGCCAAACAGGCTAAAGCGTACCCATATCACATTAATCAGCAAGAATAAGCCTGACATGATGAAGATGCCCTCTATGCCGATCAATCCAGACACGGCACCGCCAACAACAGGGCCAGCCATATTGCCAAGTGCGAGCGTGCTGCTGTTGAAGCTGTATGCGCGGCTTTCCATGCCATCGGGAGTGAATTTACGAATGAGTGAGTTTACTGAAGGCAGCAGACCGCCCATGAACATGCCGAGCATGAAGCGTACAATCAATAATTGCCACACGTTATTGACGAAGGCTTGCGGTATCAACGTACAAGCTGCACCGATGAGCGAGAACATCAAGATCCGATGGGCTCCAATCTTGTCGCTTAATTTTCCAAGTATGGGCGCGCAGATCATGTTGGATATACCAGTAATCGCGCTGACCATACCGGATAGCAGAGCTAGGTTCTGCGTTGACCCATGCAGTTTCTGCACATAAAGAGGCAAGAGCGACATCGGGCTAAGCATCGCGAACTGCAGCAAGAAGGTGACGGTGAACAACGCCAGCAGCTCCTTCGTCTTGCTCAACTCCTTAAAGCCTTCAATGACCGAGATTTGCGGCTCAGACATCGCCTGCTCCTTGTTGAAATTCTCCTTCACCATCAGGAGCGCCAGCAAAGATCCCAAGAACAGCAAGGTGCCTGTTATGTAAAATATCGGCCGGAAGCCAACCCAATCCGCTAAGAATCCGCCGATCAACGGACCAAGGATAGTCCCTGCGACCGCGCCAGACTGCAGCGTGCCCATCGCGAACCCCATCTGTTTCTTAGGTGTCGTCGCGGATACCAGCGCGATGGCCGCAGGGTTGAATCCGGAGATCGTCCCATTCAGCATACGGAGCAGCAATAGATGTACTGGACTGGTGGCGAAACCCATCAGTACAGTGACGATTGCCATTCCGAAGCCGGATCGAAGCAGCATTACCTTGCGTCCATACTTGTCGGCAAACTTGCCCCAGATAGGCTGAAAGATAAAGGAGGTTACAAAGTTTCCGGCAAAAATGAGCCCCGACCATATTCCGATCTGATGGGGGTCTGTTAAGCCGATATCCTCCTGCAAGTACAGTGCAAGAAAGGGTACGACCATGGTCATTCCCGCCATGACCAAGAAGTTGCCGAACCATAGTATGATGAGGTTCAATTTCCATTGTTGCATTTTGTTTCACCACTTTCTAAGGTCATACCCGTCCGAATCCAGTAACTGGTGCTTATTATACCATAAGCTACATATAGCTGATTACGAAACTCGCACGGATCCGCTCTTAGAACATATTTTCCAAACGGTAATGTATTTTGCATTCTATATCGGCTTTCGAGAACATTTCAGGCCATTCCTCCTCATTCCATTCCTTATATGGCATATTGTTTCGCACATGCATCCCGATGCCGATCGTATCACTCTTCATCTTCTGCAAATCTTTGATCACACGATTAATCTGGCGTTCCAAAGCTTGGGCTATTCGTGCCTCGTATTCATCTACGTCCCTCTGCAGCTCATTGAAGGTTGTCGATAAGGTGCTTGTGATGTGAACATCGATAACGACCTTTGGCAAAGGTTTTGTTTGCAGCACCTTTACCTTAGATCTGGAATGAGCATTGTTAATGATGATCGATGTATTACCTCCTCCCAATGACTCGTCACTGATATGAAAGTATCCTTTGCTCTTTTGATTGCGCAGGAGAGACATATAGTTCACATCATTTTCGTTAATGATTCCAGCTAACTTATTGCCCGAAAAGACCGCCAAGCCTGAAACGGATAAACTGTCCTCAACAACCCTAATGTTTGTTGCTACAGGTTCAATACCCGGCTGAATATAGTCACGTATGTAGTTAAAAAGCGTGGATAACGAAAAGTCATTGGTCTGTTGAAGCTTTATCGTCAGATGGTAAAGGTGAAAATCAGTCGTATCTTCCGTCAGTTCTAACAGCTTTCTAGCTTCACCTTTAACGACCATAATCCGTCCTGTCAGCGGAAATTTAGGCTGGAAGTTGAGCTTCTCCAACGCACTCTTCATATCGTTTCTCCATACGGATTCCCCGAAGACGACGTTTCGGATCTGCCCCAGTACAAGAGCATAGCGAGTCTGTGAAGAAAAGTGAAGGTAGGCTTCCTGAAAATCATGCGCTCGTACACCGAGGCTGATCGTCTTACTCTTGCCACCAGCAGTAAATTCAGGATATGTAATCCCGTAATAGTACATGTTCGGCTCACCTTTGACTTGATCAATCGTTACCGTTTGGATGAAGCCATCGTGATTAATGATTCGCTTTAATTGGCAGCCTCCCATAAGCATGGGAAGCAGCAGAGATAGGACACACCATAGAGCAAGCTTCTTGTTCATACGGATGGCTGCTCTCCTTCCATTACGGGAAGTGTCCCCAGATTGGAAGCATCCTGATCCGTTGAAGTCAGATTATTCGAATCAGAAGGCTTAGCCTTATTTGGCGGTATTAAGAGATATAGCATGGTAAATACGATTCCAAGGATGAGGCTGATCAAGGTGAGTAATCTAAAGAAGCTGTTCCATTGATCATAGCTGACCGGGATGAAAACCATACCGAGCGCTGCAAAAATGATGACGAATTTCAAGTAGTTCTGCTTCTTTTGCTTCTTCTGTTTGCTAATATGACTGGCGGATTGAAATGCAGCCCATAGATAGACTGCTGAAGTTATGACGCTTGAAAATACAAATGTGATGAATAATAGATCCGTGATGTATACGAGCGCGGTTACTCGTGATGCTCCATTTGTCCGCAACGCGACGTGATTAATCGTTTGCAGCATTTCATAAGGTACGAGACCTTGAGTCAACAAACAATAGAGTATGAAATAGATCCCAGTTGCTGCTATAGCGATTGCGGTGAACTTGAACCATTTTAAGTTCTTATCTATGAATGGTGTAATATATAGAATGACCAGATAGCCTTGGAAGGCGCTGTAAATATCAAGCATCTCATTGAAGTTCCAAGAGCCTCCTTGAAATATAAAAGGAGTTAGCCTAGTCATATGGAAATCCGTAAATTGAATCAGCCCAAACAACGATATCCAGATCGTTAAGGTGAAAAATAAGACAGTGCTCTTGGTCACCGTGTAGATACCGTGCAGCGATAGCAAGGCTGCAACGATTAGCAAAATAATGGTTACATATCGAACCTTTAATGTCGGGTCACTCATGAACTGAAGCACCAGAATGATCGAATAGGCGATTCGAAACGCAACACATACAAATAAGAGGGTTAACAGGAATAAGATACTCTTACCTAACCAACTTGGCATATAAGTCTGAATAAATTGAAATATCGATAAATTTTTATGCTTGACCATGCCAATATACAAGAGCCACATCTGTGTAATGATTAAGATGGTGTATACCAATAGCATGATCCAGCCGTTAGTGCCGAACACACGTGCAGTGGAGGAAGGAAGTTCAAAGAAGACTGTTCCCCGAATGATCATGAAGAGCAAGATGCTGATCGCATAGCCTTTTATTGTGGTTGACAAGTTGTTAACCTCCTTGTTTGCTCTCGCTGCTCCCTTTTAATGCGGAATTCAATAGTTTTTCCTTGCCTTCTGTTAAGAAGTCGACAAAGTGGTACATCTTCAAGTATTCCTGCTTCAGGCTCGTTAAGTGGCATAGATGGGTCGTAAGCAGAGCGAGAAATATAAGGATACCGAAGTAACCCATGGTGCCCGCAAAGATGATCATGATAAACTTCAATATTCGAAACGAAGTTTCCATCGTATAGCTAGGCATGATGAAAGAAGACAGAGCTCCAGCCGCGACGGCGACGATCAACACATTGCCAGCTAGTCCGGCTTGTACAACAGCTTGTCCTAATACGAGACCTCCTACTATCCCGATCGATTGCGCAATCTTATTAGGTAGTCGAGTGCTGGCTTCTCGAAGCACTTCAATAACACCTTCCATTAGCAGCGCCTCGTACATAGGCTCGAAAGGTACCTTTAAACGTGATTGAACCATAGTCGCCAATATAGACGGAGGTATGAACTGGTAATGAAAGGTAGTGATTGCGACATAGGTCGCACTGAATAACAGTGTTATAGCAATCGATAGGAGACGGAGAATACGGATGAGGACCTCAAAATGCCAACGCTCATACAAGTCTCCGATAACACCGAAAAAATCAAGAAAGCTGACAGGGGCAATGATCGAGCTAGGGCTTCCATCCGCGATAATCACAATCTTGCCTTTCATGAGCTGAAGGCAAACCGTATCGGGTCTTTCTGTAACTAACCATTGCGGAAAGAACGAATAAGGGAAATCCTCAATCCTCTTGGCTACTTGTATAGTGTCCAGAGCCTGTTTCATGCGCAGCTTGGATAACCGCTCTACTGCTTCGTTGACGATTGCTGGTGAAGTTTGATTTTTCAGATATATCATATACACGGTTATAGGCATGTCTGTGCCAATATCATATTGCTGAACTTTAAGCTCTGTTGTTTGAAGTCTGCTGCGAATGAGTGAAAGATTAGTTGTAGCTCTTTCCACAAACGCCTCATGAGGTCCTGAAATGGACGTTTCCTTCATGGATGGTTGAATGGAACGAGTGGGACTTGTACCGACATCAATATAGTATAGTTTCCCGTCATAGATAGCCCCGATCTTTCCATCCAATATGTAGCTGGCCATGTTTTGAAGCTGGTCATCCTGGTTATGACCATAGACTTCATCCCATATGTTCATCATTCGATTAAGACCATTCTCGACAGGGGCATCCTCAAGAAAGTCGGTAACGACTTGATGAAACATCGCATTAATAAAAAAGCATTCAAAGTAAATCAGTGTTACCTCTTGATTAACAACTGAACGTATCGTGATATCGTCACAGTCCTCGAAATGTTTCCGCAGAAGCTCTAACCAATCAGTCGGCTCTGTTGAAGTATCAGTCATAATCGTCACCTTCTTCATTAACGGGTTATTATGGTTAGTATGGTTGCAACAATGAAAAATATGTCTGAATTGCTCCATATTTCTTGAAATCAAGCGACATAAGTGCAGATAGCGCCAAGACCAGACGCTGTTTGTCAACAGATTGTCATAGCTTGCAGCTGCGCTCCGGTTGTGGTAGTTTCCGAAAAGGGGCATAATGGGATGGATAAGGTGTAATATAAATCACATTTCCATGTAAGGCGGGGATCTTAAATATGACTTTCAATGATCGCTTCTTGCGCGCTTGTCGCAAAGAACCAGTAGATCGACTGCCAGTGTGGTATATGCGGCAGGCGGGTCGATATGATCCGGATTATCGTAAAATTAAAGAAAAGTACAGCCTATTGGAAATATGCAGACAGCCAGAGCTAGCAGCTGAAGTTACCATGATGCCTGTTCACAAGCTTGGTGTGGACGCGGCAATATTATATTCCGACATTATGAATCCGGTCGCGTCTATTGGAATCGACTTTGATATTGTTGCCAATATAGGTCCTGTTATTCAGGATCCGATTCGCTCAAAGGAGCAGATCGAGCGCTTGAAGCCGGTTGACCCTGAAGGGGATCTCGGTCATATTCTAGAAACGATCCGTATTCTGGATCGTGAATTGAAGGTACCGCTTATTACGTTCGCGGGTGCGCCGTTTACGATCGCAAGCTATCTGATCGAAGGCAGACCATCCAAGTCTTATATCCGCACGAAAACGATGATGTATGAAACCCCGGAGCTATGGTTCATGCTGATGGATAAGCTAGGTGACATGGTCATCACGTACGTTCGCTCTCAAATTAAGAACGGCGGCAAAGCATTCCAACTGTTTGACAGCTGGGCAGGCTCCTTGTCACCGCGTGATTTCCAAACCTATGTACTGCCAACGATAGAGCGTATTTACGCGAGTCTGTCGGATCTTAATGTGCCGAACATCTACTTCCCTGGAGTAAGCTCGGGTGAATTGCTTCCGCTGCTGCATCAAGTAAAAGCTAGCGTTATCGGGCTTGACTGGCGTGTATCTATAGAAGAAGGTCGTCGCCGCTTAGGAGATCCATTTGCGGTTCAAGGCAATATGGATCCTTATCTGCTGACTGGTCCTATGGACAACATTCAGCGTGAGGCCAGATATATAATGGATCAAGGCATGTTGAAACCGGGCTATATATTCAACCTTGGCCACGGGTTATTCCCTGAAGCGTCATTGGACAAGCTGAAGGAATTGACCGAGTATGTGCATAATTATTCTGCAGATGTGCTGGCTGCACGTCGTTGGGAGGCATAAGCATGACACAACGTACGATCGGTGTTCTGGTGATGTCATATGGAACACCTGCTGGCATGGATCAGATCGAGGCGTATTATACACATATTCGACGCGGCAACCCGCCGACGGCGGAGCAGCTGGGAGAGCTTAGCTCGCGCTATGAAGCGATCGTAGGCGGTGTATTTCCGCTGCGTGAGAATACAGACAAGCAAGTCCAAGCGCTCCAAGAGGAATTGGATCACCGTACGGCTGGAAGAGACATCAAGTATGTCTGTTACCAAGGACTCAAGCATGCGGCGCCTTTCATCGAGGATGGAATCGCGAAGATGGCTGCTGATGGAATCCGAGAAGCAGTAGGGATTGTACTTGCGCCGCATTACTCGGTCATGAGTATAGGCGGCTACATGAAACGCGCGGCAGAAGAAGCGGACAAGCAAGGTATAGCCTTCAAAGGTATCGATAGCTACCACATGCATCCGCAATGGATTGAAGCGCAGAAGATCCGTGTAGTGGAGAAGCTGAAGGAGTATGAAGCGGAAGGCGTTAAGCAGGATGATGTGCATGTGCTGTTTAGTGCTCACAGCTTGCCTGCGCGCATCCTAGAGATGAATGATCCTTATCCGCAGCAGCTGCTGGAAAGCTCAGAAGCTATCGCATCTGAGTGCGGCGTTTCACGCGCGAACTGGAGATTTACATGGCAGAGTGCGGGTCAGACCGCGATGCCATGGCTTGGTCCGGATATTATGGACACGTTAGATACCGTAATAGAAGAAGGAATTCGTTATGTGATCTCAGCGCCAATCGGTTTCGTTTCCGATCATCTGGAAGTGCTGTACGATCTTGATATTGAAGCGAAGCAGAAGTCGGATTCGATCGGACTCGGATTCAAACGCATCCGCATGCTGAATCATGATCCACTATATATGAATGTGTTGGCAGATTGCGTCATGCAGTCAGAGTAGAGCTCATAATTTGAATATGGAGCTTGAAGTGAGTATTTAGAATCTGGCAATAATGGTTAAGCATGCATTACAATAGGTATCCTAATGAGGCTGTCTCGAGTAGGTTCTTCTACTCGGTGGCGAGCCTCTTTTCGTACCTGATAGTTGTTTACATAGACAAAGAAATCATAAGGAGGCGTTTAACTTGAGTGACGTTGAACAAGACCATACAGCTCGTTTTAAAAGAAAACCGATGTCTGTCTACGAAGCACAAGATGTATTAATGGAACGAGTCGCATGCGAATCCATTGAGATGATTGCTCTATCAGATGCTTATCGCAGACGAGCAGCGCAGACCTTACATGCAACGATGCCAATACCTAGCTTTCATCGTGCCAATATGGATGGATATGCGGTGCGAGCGGAAGATCTAGTAGGCGCGTCTCCTGATAAACCAATCGAACTGCGCGTCGTGAGTCAGATCGCGTGCGGCGAAACCTATGCCCAAACATTGCTGCCAGGTGAAGCCGCCCGAATCATGACAGGCGCGCAGATGCCGGAGGGCGCTGATGCCGTTGTAAAGCTGGAAGTGACATCGGGTATGGGGCTAAAGCGTGAGGAACTGCTGCAGCAGACAAAAGTTCTAGTGTTGGATGCTGTATCAATAGGCGAGAACGTGACGCTGCTCGGCTCGGAGATCGAGAAAGGGCAAGTCATTGTTGAACGAGGTCAACAGCTTGAAGCTGGCGAGATGGCGCTGCTCGCCATGTTCGGAATCAGCAACATCTACGTATTCACTCGACCGAAGGTCGCTATCATTCCAACTGGACTTGAAATAATCCCGGTTGACTCCGAGATGGAGCCAGGCAAGATATGGAACAGCAACGCCTACATGCTGTTCGCGCAAATTCAGGAAGCAGGCGGTGTTCCCAAGCTGCTGCCGCAGGTCGGTGATGATATGGATAAGCTGGCTAAAGCTGTTGAAGCAGCTGTAGACAGCGATTATGACGCAGTCATCACGATCGGCGGAGTATCGGTCGGAGATCATGACATTCTGTACGATTATACGCAGCGGTGGAAGGGGGAACTGCTGTTCAATAAGCTCAGCATGCGCCCAGGAAGTCCCACAACGGTTGGCATACTTCGCGGTAAACCGCTGTTCGCGCTGTCTGGGAATCCAAGTGCCTGCTACGTTGGATGCGAGATGTTCGTACGTCCCGCACTGCTGCGAATGCAGGGAGCGAAGGAGCCTTATCGCAATCTGCTGCGGGCCAGATTGGCAGAACCGTATCGAGTTGCAGATCAATATGTTCGCTTCGTACGCGGCATCATGCACACGGATGAGCAGGGATGCCTATGGGTAAGACCGACGAAGGTAGATCGTTCAAATGCGACGATTTCGATTCGCGATGCGAACTGCTTGTTCGTCGTAACGCCATCTCCGAATGGATTGGATCAAGGAACGGCAGTTGATGTCATTCTGTTGCAAATACCTTAAAGGATAAGAGCTGTCTATTTCTCGGAAGATGAAATAGGCGGCTCTTCTGTTATAGCGACTAAAAAAAGCGCCTGAAATCTAACTTTTTCAGACGGTGCTAGTAGGCTTTTGAAATCGGTTCATGTACAATTAAACAAGGAAATGGGAATGTGCTGCGAGTATGCATGAAAAGGGGAGTATGCGATGACGGCACCGAATCAATCCGTGAACAGCAAGGAGCGCTATTCACGACAGCAATTATTTGCGCCAATTGGTGAGGAGGGTCAGCAGCGGCTTGCTGAAAGTCGCATTCTGATCATTGGCGCGGGGGCGTTGGGGTCTGCGCTCGCGGATACGTTTGTTCGAGCGGGAGTGGGCGATGTCACGCTTATAGATCGCGACTATGTGGAGTGGAGCAATCTTCAGCGGCAGCATCTGTATACCGAGCAGGATGCGATCGATCATCTTCCGAAGGCGATCGCCGCAGAGAGACGCCTGAAGGCTATTCAATCGGATACCGTTGTTCGCGGAGTTGTGGCGGACGTATCGGTGTATGAGATTGAAGAATGGGCGCATGATCGTGATCTAATCATCGATGCTACAGATAACTTCGATACGCGAATGCTCATTAATGATTATGCGCAGAAGAATAACATTCCGTGGATATACGGCGCATGTGTCAGCAGCAACGGAATATTCATGATGGTGGAGCCTGGAATTACCCCCTGCTTCCACTGCTTGTTGGAAACGGTGCCTATGGGCGGTCCGACTTGCGATACTGCGGGGATCATCGCTCCAGCGGTACATATGACGGCAGCCTATCAAGCGGCTGAAGCTCTGAAATGGCTCACAGGCAATCGAGATGCACTTCTTCGCAAGCTGGTATCCTTCGACCTATGGAAGAACCAACATACGGCGATATCGGTTCAGGCTGCGAAACGGCCGGATTGCCCATCATGCGGCGATAATCCGACCTATCCTTATCTGGATGCGGCTAATCATCGCAAGACAGACATCCTGTGCGGAAGAGAGACGATACAGATCCGCCCTTCGAAGTCAATGACCGTACAGCTTGAAGAGATTGCGGCTAGACTAAGCAAAGTACAAGGTTTGCAGGTCAAGGGCAATCCCTATTTATTATCGATTCAACTAGAACACCATCGGGTCGTATTGTTCCGAGACGGACGATTGCTTGTTCATGGTACAAAAGATGCTGCGGAAGCGCGTACGATAGCTGATCGGTTGTTTGGTTAATGTTAATTAGTTAATAAAGAGGCTCATTAACAATGCAGCCAGTAAGGAGTTACTATGGATCAATCTCGTACCGAGTCAAGGAGACAGCAACGAGAGAAACGCAAACGGAAACGAAACAAGCTATTCGTAATTAACCTTCTGCTATTCGTGCTCGTAGTGGGTGCCATCGTTGGCGGTCAGATGTCAGGCTTGCTCGATATTCGCTCGATTGCTCAAGGCGGATTGGATATGGTGCAGGGTGAACCGGCTCAATCGGGACCTTCATCGCAACCTTCTAACACTTCAACTTCGGGCAAGGAACAGAGTACATCCAGTTCTGATAAGAGCTCTGGTATGAGTTCTGGGTCAACGGTGAACAAACCAGTGGATGACCAATCCGCCTCCGGCAAGTCAGACAAAGGACAGACTGCAGGTTCAGCGTCCAAGCCTTCTGACTCGAAGCCAGGGGCTGATGAAGATGAAGGAACGGTTCTTCTGACCTTTGTTGGAGATATCATTAATGCTGGCAAGGTAGCTGATGTTGTCGAAACGAAAGGCTACGATTTTCCATACCGATATGCAACTGATATGTTCAAGAATGATGATCTAACGATAGCGAATCTGGAAACACCTATTACGTCGGGCGGAGTCCCTGCTAAGGACAAGGAATTCGTGTACAAATCAAATCCTAAGATGGCGCCTGCGATGAAGGAAGCGGGCATTGACGTCGTCAATCTTGCCAACAATCATTCCATGGATCAGGGGAAGGAAGGATTGCTGGATACTTTCGCCGCATTGAAGAAGGCAGAGATCGGATATGTGGGTGCCGGCAAGGACATGACAGAAGCGTACAGCCCTTATATCATCGAGAAAAAGGGAATGAAGATCGCTGTTTTCGGCTTCACTCGGGTCATTCCGCATGTCAGCTGGTATTCCGGCAAGAAAGATGCTGGATTGGCTGCGACATACGAACCTGACAAAGCGGTAGAAGCTATTAAGCGAGTTCGCGAGGATGTGGACCTAGTCATCGTTGTGCCGCATTGGGGAGAAGAGAGGAAGGATACACCTGTTGAGTATCAGAAATCGCTTGCCAAAGCCTATATCGACGCGGGCGCAGATCTGATCGTAGGAGGTCATCCGCATGTGGTGCAAGGAATAGAGTCTTACAAAGGCAAATGGATTGCTTACAGCATGGGCAACTTCATCTTCACCAAATCAACCGAACCAAAGACGTGGGAGACGATGGTACTCCAAGCGGAATGTTCGAAGGACGGCAAGATCAGCCTGAAGCTGGTTCCTTACTACACAGAGATTGGGCAAGCTGTTCCGATGAAAGAAGACGCGGCACAGAAGCTGCTCAAACGCGTAGAGAGTATTTCCTATGGTGTTAAGATTGATTCAGAAGGTAGAGTAACAAGCAAGTGACGGATTGTAAGCTATTATTTATTCCATACTATTCAGAAGAGTTATAAGGAGCTCATACCTATGAAACCATCGATTCAAAATGTATATTGTATTGGACGTAACTATAAATTGCATGCATTGGAGCTTGGCAATGATGTGCCTGCAGAACCAATGGTATTTCTTAAGCCATCGCACGCTGTCAGCGTAATAGAGGAGGATACGCTGCTGTCGCTGCCGCTTCATAAGGGGGCGGTTCATCATGAGCTTGAACTTGTATTGCGAATCGGACGAGACGTAACCCCTGGAATGACGGCGGATGAAGCGGTTGATGGCTTCGCGCTAGGCATTGATTTTACGCTGCGTGATGTGCAGGATGCGCTTAAGAAGAAGGGGCATCCTTGGCTTCCTGCGAAGGGTGTGCTTCACTCAGGTCCGATCACTCCGTTTCAACCATATCTAGGTACGGATAAGCTAATAGATACCGTATTTACGATGCAACGAAACGGGAATGTTGTTCAACAGGGGACAGCATCGGAAATGATCTTTTCCGTCGACCAGTTAATTGCTTATGTAGCGGCCAACTACGGACTAGGGGCAGGAGATATTATATTTACGGGGACACCGTCTGGAGTTGGACCTGTGGAAGCGGGAGATGAGCTGACTCTGATATGGAATGGCGAATCATTAGGGGCTTGCCGCATTCAAGCTGAGGATCAGCGATGAATATGAACTGGGATTGGCTGATTGGCTTTGGCGGAAGCTTAGCGGCCGCTGCTATGGCTTATCGGGAGAAATCGCTGACACGGTCTGGTGCGCTGGCGGCAATCGTCATGGGTACGATCTACTTTGGAAGCGGAAGCTTGCTCTGGTTCGGGCTGCTGTTTACGTTCTTCGTCAGCTCTACCTTTTGGTCCAAATGGAAAAAACGCGCCAAAGCTCAATTTGACGATGTATATGAGAAAAGCGGCCAGCGAGATGCCGGGCAGGTATTCGCCAATGGCGGCATCGGTATGGTGCTGTGTATGATCAATGCTTGGAACCCGCATCCTGCATGGCTGCTGCTATTCTTGGGCGTGATGGCTACGGTAAATGCGGATACGTGGGCCACGGAGATCGGCAGCCTAAGTCGAACCGCTCCGCGATCGATTCTAACGGGCAAGACTGTGCCGGCGGGAACCTCTGGAGCCATATCGAAGCTCGGAACATTGGCAACGGCGCTCGGAGCTTTGCTAATCGGTATCGCGGCAATGGTATCGTTGTACATTGCTTCTGATCCTGCCCTGCCATATCCTTATACTTGGTCGATCCTGCTGACT
Organism: Paenibacillus marinisediminis; assembly: GCF_054343325.1. Classification (NCBI taxonomy): domain Bacteria; kingdom Bacillati; phylum Bacillota; class Bacilli; order Caryophanales; family Paenibacillaceae; genus Paenibacillus; species Paenibacillus marinisediminis. The sequence continues at coordinate 73,660 of NZ_JBTGUH010000001.1, read as the reverse complement.
CTGTGCTTGAGTGCAACAGTTGGCGGTATTGCAGGCTCCTTGACCGATTCTCTGCTCGGTGCGACTGTGCAAGCGTCTTATGAGTGCACCATCTGCGGCTGCTCAACGGAGAAGACCGCTCACTGTGGAACACCAACGCGGCTTGTTCGCGGCGCTCGCTGGATGACTAACGATCTTGTTAATGGGATCAGCTCGTTCGTTGGCGGTGGAGTCGCTTTGTTAATCGGCTATCTCCTGCTGCCTTGAACACTGACTTGCTCGCTGACTCATAGAAAGCTCGCCGTTTCGGCCGCAAATCGACATTTATGACTTGGCATGGTATAGTCGTAGTATTGGAATGATGAAGCCTTCTCAAGGCTATTACCGAAGGAGGTGGGCCGATGAGCAGCAATTATGGCGATAAACAGAATCTGATATTAGACGCCGCATATGAACTCTTCGGTTCCAATGGTTTTTACGAAACGAAAATGTCTGATATCGCTAAACAAGCTGGTATCGCTAAAGGCACATTATATTTGTATTTTACCAGTAAGGAACAGCTGTTTGCGGCTATATCCAAGCGCGATTTCGATCAATTTCTCGGTGAGCTTGAATATGGCATTCGTAAGAGAGATACGCTGCAGCAGCGATTAGCATATATTGCGGATTATCATCTTCGTTATTATTTTGATCGTAGGAAATATACGAATCTGTTCTTCAAAGCTCCGAACAATGATCCCGAGATGATGTCAGCATTGAGGGAATTCACTGGGAAGTACATGAAGATGCTTGCGGATACGATGGAAGAATTCAATGTGCCTGAACCCAAGCTGCATGCGAAGTCATTTGTAGGTATTCTGGATGTGATCAAGATGGATATCCTGTATACCCCAAACTTCACGAGTCAAGATCTAGAAGAACGTATCGCTTTCTCGACGAACATCTTCATGAACGGATGCGTTAGTGAAGACCAACCCCGTGTACTGAATCCGAACGCGTATACGAATACGCAGATCCACGACAAGTAATAGGTTGCTGCAGATCATGTACAGGGGCTGTTTCAATGAATGGTTGAGACAGCCTCTTTTGTGTTGCTTAGTGTAGCTATGTATTGCTGAGACACTGGAAAGAGCAGGAGGAACGAACATGCATGTCATGACAATAGAACAATTAGGAAAGAGTTATGGTGAGAAGACGTTGTTTGCTGATGTTTCCTTCGGAATCGCGAAAGGAGATCGCTTCGGCATCATCGGTGTGAATGGTACTGGCAAATCCACTTTTATGCGCACGATTGCGGGTGAAGAGCCCATTGAGCAGGGGCGAATCATGAAAGGCAAAGGCGTAACGGTTGAGTATGTTGCTCAGGAGCCGGAGTTCAATCCAAAGGCCTCGGTATTGGATACGGTGCTGAGCGGCGATACGCCTGAGATGGAAGCTGTACGTCGATATACACAAGTTATGGAGGCATTAGGCGATCATCCTGAAGATGTTAAGCTGCAGGAAATGCTGGTGAAAGCCAGTGAGGACATGGATCGGCTGCAAGCCTGGCAGTTGGAGAGCGAAGCGAAGACGATTCTGTCCAAGCTCGGCATCCATCGATATGACGCGCTGATGGGTACGCTATCCGGGGGACAGCGCAAGCGGGTAGCGCTTGCGGCAGGCTTGATCCATCAAGCGGATGTTCTTCTGCTTGATGAGCCGACGAACCATGTCGATCACGAAACGGTATCATGGCTCGAATCGATGCTCTTGAAGCGTACGGGCGCGCTGATCATGATCACGCATGATCGCTACTTCCTCGATCGCGTAGCGAATCGGATGATCGAGCTGGATCAAGGCAGACCGTACTTTTATGAAGCGAACTATACGCGCTTCTTGGAATTGAAGGCGGATCGCGAGGCTCGTGAAGCTGCTTCCGAGCAGACGCGGCAAAATATATTGCGCACAGAGCTGGCTTGGATTCGCCGCGGCGCAAAGGCGCGATCAACGAAGCAGAAGGCGCGCATCGAACGTTTTGAAGCGCTACAGGCACAAGGCCCTACTCAGCGCGATAAAGCGGTGGAGATGTCGACTGCGAGCAGCCGATTGGGCAAGAAGATTATGGAGCTTGAGTCGTTGAAGGCTGTCGTGGATGGACGCACGCTGTTTGATGATTTGAATTATATCGCGGTGCCCGAAGATCGGATCGGCATCATCGGAGTGAACGGCAGCGGCAAATCTACGCTGCTGCATATCATTGCTGGTCAGCGTAAGCCGGATGGTGGAGAGATAACGCTGGGACCGACGGTTCGGATCGGATTCTTCACGCAGGAGCATGAAGAGATGGATGAATCCATGCGTGTGATCGAATACATTCGTGAAGCGGCGGAAACCGTCAAGACGGGTGAAGGTCAGACGATCTCTGCTGCGCAGATGTTAGAGCGCTTCTTGTTCAGTCCAACGATGCAATGGACGCTCGTAGGCAAGCTATCAGGCGGCGAGAAGCGCCGTTTACAGCTGCTGCGCATGCTAATGACCGCGCCTAACGTATTGCTGCTCGACGAACCGACGAACGATCTGGACGTTCAGACGCTCGCTGTGTTGGAGCAATATCTGGATGATTTCCCTGGGGTCGTGATCACGGTATCCCATGATCGCTATTTCCTCGATCGAGTAGTGGATCGCATCTGGTCGTTTGAAGGCGGTCAGGTTCATCAACATGTAGGCAACTATTCGGAATATGCGGAGTGGCGCGACAAGAATGGTATGGAATCGCTCGCTTACGTACAGGCTGCTGACAGTGCGAAGCAGGAAAGCAAACAGCAGGCTACTTCAGCAGAGGAGTCCGACCGAAGCGGAAGAGGGGAACGCAAGCCGAAGCTGAAGATGTCGTACAAGGAAGAGCGCGAGTACGAGCAGATCGACGGCTTGGTAGCAGCAGCTGAAGCAAAGTTGGAGCGCATAGCTTCTGACATGGAAGCTGCCTTCAGCGACTCCAAGCGCTTGCAGGAGCTGATGAAGGAGCAGCAGGAAGCGGAAGCGAAGCTCAATGAGCTGATCGACCGCTGGACCGAGCTCAATGAGCTTGCAGAGCAGATAGAGGCCGCGAAACGAGGCTGAGCCAATAATAAACAGAGCGGCACACCTTGTGCCGCTCTGTTTATTTGTGCTGCGCCAGCGCTATCTCAACTAGACCCCAGTCGGATAGACCGCGTTAACTAGCGCCGCTGGGGACTAGATTCGAGCTGAAACGGGGTAAAACCCCGTTAACGGACGAGTGTAGCGCGGATCATACATCCGTCAGCTACCGTAAGCGGGAAAAAACCCGTTAACTCGCGCCTATGGGCACTAATTCATGCCGTAACGGGTCAAAACCCCGTTAACGGGCGTGAGAAGCCCCGACGCACATCTGTCAGCTACCGTAAGCGGGAAAAACCCCGTAAACTCGTGCCTATGGGCACCGATTCATGTCGTAACGGGGTAAAACCCCGTTAACGGCCGAGTGGAGCCCCGATCGCACATCCGTCAGCTACCGTAAGCGGGAAAAACCCCGTTAACTCACGCCGCTGGGGACTGGATTCGAGCTGTAACGGGGAAAAACCCCGTTAGCGGACGTGAGAGGCCCCGCTCGCACATCTGTCCGCTACCGTAAGCGGGAAAAACCCCGATAACACGCGCCTATGGGTACCAATTCGTGCTGAAACGGGGTAAAACCCCGTTAACGGACGAGAGAAGCAGCGTCTACTATTAATGTGACGCTACCTCATTGCAAATGACTTGAAAGCCCGCTGATGCGTCTCCTTGTATCGTATCACATTGAATCATGTTCCCAGCCTTAGCATTGCCTTCGATCGAGTCGCAAGTGATGTTTCCTCCAGCATGCGCATCTCCATCCACACTGTCACAAGTCAGGCTTCCTCCTGCACGAACATCCCCCTGTACTGAATCACATGTAATGGATCCTCCGGCAACAACACTCCCTTCCACATAATCACATGTAACTGACCCGCCAGCGTTGACGTTGCCTTCGACACAACCACAATTGATCGAAAAGGCGGAATCAACACTGTTCATAGTTCCCGTCAAGTTGATGTCAATTCGCTCATCTAGTTCACTGAAAGCTGCCACTTCTATGTCGTTATGGAACAGCTTGATGCTGTATTGTCCATCGGCGGAGCTTGTGAACTCATTGTTGTATGAGCCACCTGTAGCATCGGTAGATATATGCCCATGCTGTGCTGCTCCAGAATTCGGCTGAGAGACATCATGCAACAGAAGATCATCAATACTGCGTTTAAACAGCTTCGACAACTCAGGCAGCAGTGTGATATCTGGAAAGGTTTGTCCATTTTCCCACTTGGATACGGCTTGGAAGGTAACTCCCAGCTTGTCCGCCATTGCGTCTTGCGTCAGCTTCATTTCCTTGCGTAAATAGACGAGGTTGCTTGCGATTCTAAGCTCAGTCATTCGTGAATCACCCTTTCGATTTGGTTGTCTCCACTATAGTTGCTCGCGAAAAATACCACAATAAACGAATAGTTGAACCGAAATTCAACTAACGGTTGAATGAATGGATAGTAGGTGAGGATGCAGCAGAACCCAGCTAAACTGCTAGCTGGGTTCTTCGTCATCTTAATCAGTTTCAAATTATCTATGATAGCTTAATGATCGAGCGACCGACGGCTCCACCTCTTAGCATCTTCTCGGTTAGCTCTGGCACATCATGCAGCGAGCAAATATTGACGTTCCGCTCAAGTTCAGCGATATGTCCCCATTGACGGGCGATTCGCGCCCAGAGGTGCATTCTGCACTCCTGCGATGCATATACGGAATCAATCCCATACAACGTGATTCCTCTAAGAATAAATGGATACACCGTCGTCGGCAATGTGCCGCCGGACGTCATGCCGCTCGCGGCCACGCAGCCGCCGTACTTGATCGAGGCGAGCGCCGCGGCCAGTATATCGCCGCCGCACACATCGACGGCCGCCGCCCATTTCTGCTTGTCGAGCGAGCGCGGCCGCTCGGGCAGCCACGATTCGCGGCTGACGATGTCCTGCGCGCCAAGCTGGCGCAGCAGCGGCTCCGCCTCGGCCTTGCCGGTGGCGGCCGTGACGTGGTAGCCGAGGCTGGCAAGCATCGCTACCGCGAGCGAGCCGACACCGCCGCTCGCTCCGGTAACGAGGATGCTGCCGTCCTCCGGCTTCACACCGTGCTGCTCGATGCGCTCAACCGAGAGCGCGGCCGTCAAGCCCGCAGTGCCGAAGATCATCGCGCCGCGCAGGCTCAAGCCCTTCGGCAGCGGCACGATCCAGTCGCCTGGCACGCGAATATATCGGCTCAGCCCGCCGTAGTGGCTAACGCCGAGCTCATATCCGGTCACGATTACATTCTGACCGGGGTGGAAGCGCTCGTCCGCGGAAGCGACGACAACGCCGGCGGCATCGATGCCTGGCACGAACGGATATTGCTTGACGATGCTGCCATTAGAGGAACAGGCGAGAGCATCTTTGTAGTTAATACCGGAGTATGACACCTCAATTGTAACGTCTGCTGCAGGCAGCTGCTCCATCGTAATGTCTTTCACCGCGGTATTGATCTGTCCATCAGAGTCTTGTTCGAGAACGAATGCTGAAAATGATTCTATAGTTAGCGGATTCATGCTGTTATCATTCATTAAGAGCACCTCCTACTCGGTAATGTAGGCAGCCAGTAGCTTCGCTGTATTGATGACAGCTTGCTCATGAGTACGTTCCATCGCATGCGATGCGTGGACTCCTGGTCCGATAAGCGCAGCGCGAATATTGTTGCCGCCTCTCAGCGCGGCGGAAGCATCCGAGCCGTATTGCGGATACACATCAACGACATGCGCAATCTGTTCACGCACCGCGAGATCGATCAGTCGTCCAGTCATGAAGTAGTCGTACGGACCGGAAGAATCCTTCGCGCAGATGGATACATCCGTCTCCTTACATCTTAAGTCATCGCCCATAGCGCCCATATCGACAGCGATCATCTCCGTGATGTCCTGCGGGATATAGGAAGCTCCGTGACCAATCTCTTCATAATTCGTTACGATGATCATCATATCATGCTTAGGCCGCCAGTTATGCTGCTTCATGCTGTGCAGAAGCCCGAACAAGGCTGCTACGCTAGCCTTATCATCCAGATGACGAGACTTGATATAGCCGCTTGGCAAATGTTCCGGACGAGCTTCGAACGACACATAGTCGCCGGTATTGATCCCGAGCTTCTCTGTATCAGACTTGCTGTACGTGATCTCGTCGATCCGTACGATCATGTTCGATTCTTCGCGCTTCAGATCGCGCGCGCCAGGAAACACATGCACAGACGGTTGATTGCTCATAATGGTTCCAGTATATGTATGGCCGGAGCGGGTATGTATTTTACAGTATTCATTTTCCATCGATTGCATCATATATCCGCCAATGGAAGTCATGCGCAGGGTGCCGTCTCCATTGATAGAACGAACCATCGCGCCCAGTGTATCCACATGCGCTGACAGCGCGATAACGCGATTCGGGCTCGATTCACTGCCAGTAACACGGATATATCCGCAGCCCTTCGCATTGCGTTCCATTTGGAATCCAAGGCGTTCCGCTTCGTCGGCGATACGGTTCATCAGATCGTGCGTATAGCCGGTAGGGCTTGGCGAGCTTAGAAGCTCCAATAACAGATCGATGACGTATTGCTTATCAATCTGGAGGTTGAACACCTCTTTGCCAACTTCCGCGTAAGGGTTAGAAAATATTTTACTCATATAGAATAACTCCTTTCCACCATCTCAACATGTTCATTCCTACGATATCATTAATCTTAGTTCTATACAGTCTTGTCCTGTGAGTTGGAGGACTGATCTGACTGGGATACTGTCTCCACAATCGGAAATATGTATCCTGTCTCGCTAATCACTTGGGATAGCTGCGTTTCCAAGAGCTTTACTTTACGCTGTGTGCGATACTGAATGTAGATGCTGTATGATCCGACAATGACTGCGCCAAGCAAAGTGCATCCTAGGATGAGCAGAATAAGTGGGACGTCAAAGGTGCCAAACAACAAATTAACTGGAACAGGATTCACGTTAATAACCGCAAATATAGCTATAATTAATGCAAATACGAGCGCAGCAATGAGGGTCCACTGCATACGTACGGGTGTGGTGCTTGAATCTTGGGGCTGAGACTTTTTGAATAACATGTGGCAACTCCCTTCAAGTATTGTGTTGGATGTAAATGAGTAGACTGTCTTCGGAATTCACAAGTAAAAGGCGGGGTGGACCCCCGCCTGCTTTCTGTTATGAGGAGCTCCATCCGAAGTCCTAACGGCTGAATTACTTCGCGTTTGCCATCTTTTCCATCTCATCGATAAGCGATTCCAGCACGCTCATGCCTTCCTCGATCGGCGCAGGTGTGGACATATCAACGCCAGCCTTCTTCAAGATGTTAATCGAATAGTCGCTGCCGCCGCTCTTCAGGAATCCAAGATAACGCTCAACCGCTGGTTGACCTTCATCGAGAATTTGCTTCGCGAAGCTTTGTGCAGCGGAGAAGCCCGTAGCATACTTGTAGACATAGAAGCTGGAATAGAAGTGCGGAATACGCGCCCATTCCATCTCAATATCCTTGTCAACGACCATATCGTCGCCATAATATTTCTTATTCAACTCGTAGTAGAGTTCACTGAGCAGTTGTGGAGTTAACGCTTCTCCTTTTTCCGCGTGCTCATGAATCTGCAGCTCGAACTCGGCGAACATCGTTTGACGGAATACCGTCGTACGGAATTGATCGATATAGTAAGCAAGAAGATACATCTTCTCTTTCGGATCAGTCGTTTTCTTGAGCATATAATCCATCAGCAGCGCCTCGTTCAGCGTGGAAGCCACTTCAGCAAGGAAGATCGTGTATTGCGCATCGCGATAAGGAAGATTGTTGTCTGAATAATACGAGTGAAGAGCGTGACCCATCTCATGAGCAAGTGTAAACATGCTGTTCAAGTTATCTTTATGGTTCAACAGAACATATGGATGCGTGCCGTAGGCTCCCCAGCTGTATGCGCCGGTACGTTTGCCTTCATTTTCATATACATCGATCCAGCCGTTGTCGAATCCATCCTGAAGCGTGCTTAGATAGTCTTGGCCAAGCGGGTTCAAGCTCTCTTTAACCGTTTCCTTCGCTTGCTCGTACGTGATATCCATATCAAACTGCTCGACGATAGGCGCAAACAGATCGTACATATGGAGCTCATCAATCTTCAACAGCTTCTGGCGCAGCTTCATGTAGCGATGCATTAACGGCAGGTGCTTGTGAATGGTGTTAATCAGATTCGTATAAACTTCCTTCGGAATATTGTCACCGGATAGGAACATTTCTAGGGTAGTAGGATATTTGCGAGCATTAGCGTAAAATTGGTTCTTCGTCACGTTCGCGCTCAATGTAGCGGCAATCGTGTTGCTTTGCTTGCGGTAGGTATTGTACATCGCCTCAAATGCAGCTTTGCGCACTTCGGGATTGCGGCTCTCTAGGAACTGGATATAACGGCCGTGAGTTAATTCGACTTCTTCACCTTTGTCATTTTTGATCTTAGGGAATTTCATGTCGGCATTATTCAACAGGCTGTAAATGGTTTCTGGAGCCTTGGCAAGGTTGCCTACTTGAGCGAGCAGCGCCTCTTCTTGCTTGGAGAGGACGTGTGCTTTCTGACGCTTCATCTCGACCAAAGTAAAGCGGTATGCTTTCAATGCATCATTGTCGATAAAAGCATCAAGCTGTTCATCTGATAGGGATAGAACTTCTGGAGAGATGAAGGACAGCGATTCACTAACTTTAACGCTCAGCTTCTTCGCTTTCTCGGACAGCGCTTGATACTTCGGATCCGCCGTGTCTTCATGGTGACGCATGTTTGCAAATACATATAGTCTTTCAGTATGTAAGGAAATATCATCTTCAAGCTCGAAGCATGCCTTCAGTGTTGCCGCTTCCGTCAGCTTGCCTTGGTATTGCTGCATCTTCTCGAGCAACTGCTGCACCAGCGCATATTCAGAGTCCCATTCCGCGTTAGAACCGAATAGATCTTCAAGTTTCCAGCGGTTCTCTTCTGCTACTTCAGAACGTTTCATTACTTGTTGCATGAATATCCTCCTTTGTAAATCGAAATGCGATCGCGAGTTTGGATCTCCATTCCGAGTTGTGGATGTGTATATCGTGAACTCCTTGTCGACACGCTGCGGTGTTGAGATAGCAGCCCATGCGGACAGCCCAGTGCTTGTCGTTATGAGCGCGGATAGGAGACAGCACGTTAGCATGAAACATCGGCGCACCATACATACCTCCTGGGTAAATGAGGGCGGCGGTCGCTCTATCGCAAGCTGAGCAATAGATACCGCCTACTCACATTCCACCAAATATTCGAACCATTGGCAAAGTAAACAAGGTCCGAATAGTAGTATGGCCTTAACTCTTCTGTTCTACTTATGGCTTGCAGCCTTAATTATGTTGCGTGTTGAAGCGATCGCAGCGCTACACGCTCGCTGTAGTGAGCGTATAGACGATCAAGAAGAAGGCAAATACAATAAAGATGAGGGCACACCAAGCCATGACGCGGCGCAATTGGCTTGGGATCGTGTCTTTCTTCCATACAAGTACTCCGCCAAACACAAATGCAAGTACTATAAAAGCTACACTTATCGTCGTGTTCATGACCGCTGACCGCCTTTATACTTCTTTGAAAGCGGCCATAATCTCTTCCCATTCCGCCTCATTATTGACAAAGTCAGATTTAGGGAAGCGGCGTTCAACCCAAGCCATCATCTCAGGACGGCTGATGAAGGTGTGGCAATCCTCGCCCCATTGATCGGAAATTTCTCGGAGAACAAGCTGGCGGCCTTGCTCTTCAACCGTCAACATATTCCATTTGTCCTTCTTGTAGATCACGTGTTTTTTCTGCATGTTGTTAAACCTCATTTCTGTCTGGAGAAGCAGCGTAGATGACCGTTTTATACGGACAAATAGAGCCCTCTTTACCGTTCATCATAACCCAGCAAATGGGCGAAATCAAATAATATTGAATGAAATAGAAGTTGCAAACAAATAACTACTTCAGTATAATGTAAATATTCGCCTGCAATTGGCGAAGATGTGAGGAGGTTTTGACCTTGAAAGGTACTGTAAAATGGTTTAACGCTGAGAAAGGCTACGGCTTTATCTCCACTGAGGGCGGCGAAGATGTATTCGTTCACTACTCAGCTATCGAAACTGATGGTTTCAAAACATTGGAAGAAGGCCAAGCGGTTGAGTTCGAGATTTCCGAAGGAAATCGTGGACCACAAGCTGCTAATGTCATTAAATTATAATGAGATCGCCCTGTAACGGGGATTATCATTTATAAATAGTGTACAATAGCAACGCAGAGCAGCTGTGCTTCGAGCAATCGAGCACAGCTGCTCTTTTTTTTTGTAACGAAGACATTGATTTGTTCAAAAGATGACATTTGTCATCTTTTTTTGTTACTTCACTCACTAATCACCTGAACACAGCGCACTTACAATGAACTTATAAGACGCAGGAGGGGAATGCGATGAGTGCAGTAGTGAATCTGGATCGAATCAGCAAGGTATATAAAGGAAAGCATGCGGTTCACGATGTCAGTTTAGATATTCATGGCGGGTCGATAACCGCAATTCTCGGCCCAAATGGGGCAGGGAAGACGACGACGATATCGATGATGCTAGGGTTAGTGAAGTGTACGCAAGGGAAGGTACGCATCTTTGGAAAGGAGCCGACGGATATTGCTGTGCGCGAACAGATCGGAGCCATGCTGCAAACCGTGAAGGTCCTGGATGGATTGAAGGTGGAAGAGATTATAGATCTATTCCGCAGCTATTATCCTAATCCGATGTCTAAGGCTGAATTGTTCCAAATATCAGGCTTGGAGCAGGAGCGGAAGAAGTTGACGGGCAGGCTGTCTGGCGGTCAGCGGAGGCGACTTGGCTTTGCGTTAGCGATGGCGGGCAATCCGAAGCTGCTGTTTCTGGATGAGCCGACAGTAGGCATGGATGTTGTGTCTCGGCGTTTGTTCTGGGATACGATCAAAGCGCTTGCCGCTAAAGGAACGACGATTATTTTCACGAGCCATGATCTGCGTGAGGTGGAGGATCTAGCGGATCGCATCGTGATGCTTCATCGAGGGACGATTATTGCTGACGGGAGTCCAGATGAAGTGAAGGCACAGTTGACTACAGCCTCCGTATCCTTCGCAGCGAACCACGAAGAGTCTACAATCAATAGGATTAAGATGCTGCCAGAGGTATTAGAAGTGAAGGTGAATGAGGAGCGAATTGTCATACAGACCAATGATAGTGACTCGGTCGTCTATGCACTATTTTCGATGGGAATTCGCATGAAGTCATTGCAGATCGAGCAGGGACGCTTGGATGACGCGTTTGTAGAGTTAACGAAATCGCAAGAGGAGGCGGCAGTATGAAGCGACTGTGGATGCAAATTCAGATGGAGATTAGAAGGCTGATGCGGAACCCGTACTATATTATATTTTCGCTGCTGATGCCTGCTGGCTTCTATATCCTATTTACGAATGTCATTTCAACGGGAAATGATCCTGATGGGATCTGGAAGACCTATGCCTTGATGTCCATGACATCGTTCAGTGTGATGGGAACGGCGGTTGTGACGCTATGCGCGCGTAATGTGGAAGAGGCCTCACAAGGATACACGACGTTGGTTCGGGTTACGCCTCTGCCTGGAAGTGTTTATTTTATCGGGAAAATGGCAGGGCAATCGCTCATTCATTTATTCTCCATCATCGCTATGTTCGTGATCGGTGTTCTCGTGAATGGTATTTCACTGCCATGGACGACATGGATATTGTGTGCCGCGTGGATCCTTTTCGGCTCTTGCGCATTTCTAGCGCTCGGTTCCCTGCTAGGCTTAATGAAGCGAATCGACTTGGCTGTCGGCGTGGGCAATATCCTATACTTTGCTCTCGCTATATTTGGCGGGATGTGGATGCCGCCAGAGACTTTGCCGAAATTTGTGCAAAGCATCGGTGAATGGCTGCCCTCCTATTCTTATCGGAATGGGGTGTGGCTGCTGGTTGACGGGACTGCTCCAGCGTGGCGAGATGTAACGATTCTGCTTGGTTACCTGTTTATTTTCATGCTAATATCAATATATGTAAGGAATAAACAGGAAGTGGTGAGCATGTAATCTATGAACCTGGAGCGCATTACTCGATTTCGCTTGTTTCCAGAGAAGTACGGCTATTATCCAGTCGTGTTTCTCTTTTATTTTCTACTGCCTATCTATCAGCTATCGTTAGAAACCGGGCTTAAGATGATCATCGGCTACATGCTGCTTGTAGTGTTTATTTGGAGCTACCGAAGGCTTTATTTTACGGAAAATGATCGGATGTTCAAAGGCCTTATCTATCTTCAGCTTGCTATTATTATCCTATTCTGCTCGCTGTACAACGTAGCATTCATCTTTATGGGATTCTTCACCTCGAACTTTGTTGGATGGTTTTCGGACAAGATTCAGTTCCGGCGTATTTTTATGATATTTGCGGCAGTCATTGTTCTATCATTTGTGATTAATCTGCGTCAGTTGGAATTAAGAGAGATACTGTTTAATTTGAGTCCATTTGTGATAGTTATGCTGTTGTCACCCTATGGAGTTCGTTCTATGCTTAAGCGTTCTAGTCTGGAGAGGGAGCTGGATTGTGCCAAAGAGCAGATCAGTGAGCTGGTTAAGAGCGAGGAGCGACTGCGCATTGCAAGAGATCTGCATGATACGCTCGGGCATACTTTATCGCTGTTGACGCTTAAGAGCCAATTGGTTGGACGGCTGCTGGACAAGGACCCGGAACGCGCTCGCCTTGAGGTGAAGGAGATGGAACAGACTTCGCGTGCAGCTTTGAAGCAGGTGCGGGAACTGGTAGCGGATATGCGCACACTCACTCTGAAGGAGGAGTTGGCGCATGTAGAGAAGATTCTGTTAGCGGCAGGAATTGAATATCGTTATGAAGGCGATAGAGGGTTTGACCATGTGTCAGCTTTGAACCAGAATATCGCAAGCTACTGTATTCGCGAAGCGGTAACGAATATTGTTAAGCACAGTCAGGCTTCAGTCTGCAGCTTCCGAGTTCAGATCGACGATGGGGCATTATCGGTATGTGTGAGGGATGATGGAATTGGCATGCGAACAGACAATGTACAAGGCAATGGAATGATGGGGATGAAGGAGCGGCTTGGTGTCATTGGGGGAGATATAAGCTGGAAGATGGACAGTCATTCTAATGGGACACAGGTGGCATTTTCTATTCCAATCGTGCAGCAGGCAGAGGGGGCAGTATTATGATTCGGATCGTGATTGTGGAGGATCAGCGGATGCTGAGAGGAGCATTTGCCTCTCTGCTTGATCTGGAGGAAGACATGCAAGTGATCGGTGAGGCGGCGAATGGTAATGAAGCCATCGCGATCATCGAGCGGCTTCAGCCTGACGTTGTGCTGATGGATATTGAGATGCCGCATCGTTCTGGACTAGAGGTGGCAGAGACATTGAAGGAGCGGGGCTTGAATTGCCACATCATTATGCTGACGACATTCGCAAAGCCGGGTTACTTCGAAAGGGCGATTCAAGCGGAGGTAAGCGGCTATCTGCTGAAGGACGGACCGATCGAGCAGCTAACGGAATCCATACGCTGCGTGATGCAGGGCAAACGGCAGATTGCGCCTGAGCTAATCTACCATGTCGTTAAAGGTGTCAATCCGTTGACGGATAGAGAAAAGGAGATTCTGCAATGTATTGCGGAAGGCAAGAGCACGAAGGAAATTGCGGCACAGCTCTATTTGTCTTCCGGCACGGTGCGGAATTACACCTCGGAGATATTCTCCAAGCTGGAGGTCAAGAACCGAATTGAAGCCCTGACGAAAGCGGAAGAAAAGGGCTGGCTCTAAGCGGATGAGCTCAGCGGCCGCATCGCCGTGCTAGTGCCCGCGCTTAGGCAATTGTAAGTGGTGGCGTTACGGAGCTAGAGGGCCTGCCAGAGCCTGCGCTTAGGCAGCTGTAACGGGTAAAAACCCCGTTAACGCGTCCGGCAGGGCACAGATTGGAGCTGTAACGTGGAAAAATCCCGTTACAGAGCTAGCGAACCCGCCAGTGCTCGCAGCAAAGCGGCCGAAACGGGTAAAAACCCCGTTAACGCGTCTGGTCGGGCACGGATTCGGTCTGTAACTGGCAAAAACCCCGTTACAGAGCAAGAGAACCCCCCAGAGCCCGCGCCTAAGCGGCTCCCACGCCCTGCACGCAAAAAACACAGCAGCCAGCGTACTCGCCAACTGCTGTGTTTTTGCATGCATGTATCTACTCGATGATCGTCAATATCTCATCGATGCCTTTGCGCGGCAGCTTGTCCGGTACGGCAACAGGGTGCCCTATGGATAGCACCATGTTCATCGCGCGGTCCGCTGGAATGTGAAGAAGCTCTTTGATCGCTTCTTCAGCCAACAGCACCGGCCCGGTCATCGGGCATGTCGCGAGGCCGCGGGCATGTGCGGCAAGCATCAGGTTCTGCACAGCCAAACAGCTGCTCTTGATGCCTTCTTCTTCCCAGATGCGCTCTGGAACCAGCGCGATCGGATCAAAGATCTTCTCGCGAAACTTGGAGTTATACGGTGTCGCGAGACAGATAATTAACGCAGGGGCATCGGAGAATGCAGTGGCGTATGGGCCGAACGACTTGACCAGCAGCTTCGCTTCGCGCTGCAGACCCTGCTCTTCGGCAGCAGCCGCGCGCGCGTGAATCGCATCCCAGGTCAATTGTTCGATCTGCTTCAGCATATCGCGGTTCATGACGGCGATGAATTCCCATGTTTGCGAATTAGTATCGCTTGGTGCATAGCGCGCGCAATCGATGCATTCACGGACATCCTCCACTGAGATGTCGCGCTCCTGATATCGGCGTACGCTGCGGCGACCTTGAATAAGTTCCTTGACGGATTCATATGAAATCATAGTTGGTTCCTCCAGGGCTGAGGCTCAATATACATAAGAGCTAGAGTATACTTCCATAATATTAGTACCAAATACTAATACCTACCCCTTATTATAGTAGCTGCTAAATAAATTGCAATCGCTAATGCAGGATATTTATGCCAATTATCAGAACTGTGCAGGCAGTTTCTTGTGCATGGTCTTTAATGAAACTATGCGCGCTGCTTCTTACGCATGGGATTGTCCTTCATGGAAAACCAGGACAGCAGAAGGAAGCCTATACCTGCTAATGCTGCAAAGATAACACCCGTAAAGTATACTGCATCTTTACCGTAGGACTCCATCAATGGACCTCCGATCGTACCGCTGAGCAGTCCTGCAATACTAGACCATACCACCGTGTACACGGCCATTCCGGTTGCTCGATACTGATCCGGAATGACTCGATTTAAGTACCGGATTGCTACAAAGTAGAAGATACCGAACGATACGCCATGCATTACCTGGGTGCTCATCAGCCATAACGGATCCTGGACGAGAGCCGCGATCAACAGGCGCACGATGTACATGCCTGCTGCGATAGTCAATAAGGGAAGCTCCTTAAACCTTTCTCCATAAGCATTGAGCAGGAAAAATATCGGAATCTCACTCACAGAAGATATCATCCAGGCCCACCCGACAATCGATTCTTTTCCTCCGAGCTGTACGAGACCGAGACCTAGAAACGCTTCGTTCAAGCGATGAGCGATAGCGAGCAGCAGTACGCATAAGAAGAAGAGCAGCACTTCACGCTGCATCAGAATCTGAAAAAGTCCACCGAACTCCATTTTCTTGATGGATGCCTGCTTGTCCGAGATAAACAACCCCAGAATCAATGAAGTGATTCCTAGTCCAAGCACGACATAGATGGTATACGATGCGCCTAGTGAACCTAGAATGAAGCCGAACAGCAGCGCTGAACAAGCGAAACCGATGGAGCCGAATACCCTTATGCTGATGAAGCTCTTGCGGTGTGCTTGCGCAGTCACGATACCTAAGCTGTCGGTCAATGGCGATATCGGATAGTAGAAGAAGTTGAAGGCGGCTAACAGCACAATCACAGCACCGTAAGTTGTTGCAAGTCCAAGAACGATTGAGATTACGATTTGACTGAGGAGCAGGATGAGGAGCACTTTTTTTATCGTTTGCATACGGTCGCTTGTGACGCCCCATATAAAGTTTGATACAATAGAAATTAACGGTCCCAATGAATAAAGTAGTCCGATCTGTACACTTGTGAATCCAAGTGATTTAAAATAAAGCGGCATATAGGAAACAATGACTGCTGATGTCATAAATACGGAAAAAGTAAACACACGCAGTGATAGAATCTCTTTCTGCTTCGAAGTGATCATGATGGATAAGCTCCTTTGGGCCACTCGATTGCCTGTAACGCGTTGCTGGAGCAGTCTGGCTGCTCCATGGACAGGTTTATCATATGAAGCAACAGATTTGAGGGCTGTTCGGAATATAAAGCAATATTCAGTATATCATGGTTCCATATACAGGAGTAGTTTGCAGATACGGCTTTCTCTTGTATATTCACGCTATATGTTTGAATTGGGGGATTATGTGTGGTCAGTACTCACTTTCAGATGAACGAACGATTAGGCATACCTTTACCGGAATTGAACGAGCCATGGGAAAATTTGAGCTTGCAGGAGCAGAGCAGTCTTCTAGAGATGTGGGAGCAGATAAGAGGGCGCATTCCTGATCGCATCAAAGCCATAGAACAGATTATTATTCACAAACAGAATGAACTGTTCCATGAAGAAAATTTTGAACAATCGTGCAAACTAAATAGTGACATTGCTGAATATGCAAGTATAATTAATGATCTGCACATATGGTATCGCACTCAGCAGGACATCGATGCCAAGTTCCACCATTAGTGGAGAGAGAGTTTGTGCAATCTGTCACTTCGTAATATAATAGTTTTGACTAAAATGAGTGGATGAACACACGGTTTAGACAGCGTGTAGAACGGAGGTATTTCTTGGATCGTCAAGGGCAAACGCATATTGGAGCACCTCGGGGGCCCTTAGGGCTTATGTATCAGGTGTACAAGTACATATTGCCGGAAGTTCGGTCCGAGTTGACCCGATGGACACGTCTTGCGGAATCAATATCAAATGAGGAATTAAAGAAGCAAGCACTTGCCAGTATCGAAACCAAAAAGTTTCATTGCCAAGGTGGAGCAGTGTATGCTGCGTTGCGGCCAAGCGGCCGCCATATTCTGATACCACTGATTGTCGCTTTTCAAACTATAAGTGATTATTTAGACAATCTATGTGATCGAAGCACGTCGTTGGACCCAGAAGATTTTCGATTGCTTCATCAATCGATGCTTGATGCGGTTCAACCTGAAGTTGAGCTTGTCAATTATTATGCTCTGCGGGACGATCAAGATGACTGCGGCTATCTGCATTCGCTCGTTCAGCAGTGTCGAGACAGCATTGCTCTGCTGCCGGGGTATAAAGCGGTGAGAGGTGAATTGGTCCCTCTGGTTAAGCTGTACACCGAGCTGCAGATTTATAAGCATATCCACCGGAATGAGCGAGAAGCGAAGCTGTGGGAGTGGTGGGAGCCGCATGCTGCGATCTATCCAGATATCAAATGGAATGAATTCGCTGCTGCTACAGGTTCAACGCTTGGCATGTTCCAGTTGTTTGCTGCCGCACTTAACAAGGATGCATGCGTAGAGGATGCGGTGTGTATCCGGAATGCATACTTTCCTTATGTGAATGGGCTTCATATCCTGCTTGATTACTTGATAGACCAGGAAGAAGACCGTATTGGCGGCGATCTGAATTTCTGTAATTACTACGAAGATGATGAAACTGTCATTATGCGGATCGAGCAATTTGCAGACAAAGCGATTAAGAGTATCCAGGAGTTGGAGCATCAGCGCTTCCATCGAATGGTTATTGAAGGTCTTCTCGCGTTGTACTTGTCCGATCCGAAAGTGAGAGAACAAACTGAGGTGCTCCATGTATCCAAGCGATTAATGAAAGGCAGCCCTATGATGAGGGTGTTTTTCTGGGTGAACAGCCGCTGGATACGCAATCATATGTAAAGAGAATAGAGGGAGGAAATACCATGTCTGCTGTAAAAAAAATTGCCGTTCTCACGAGCGGAGGAGATTCTCAAGGGATGAACGCTGCTGTTCGTGCTGTTGTACGTACTGCGTTGTTCCATGGTCTCGAGGTATATGGTGTTCAACGTGGATACCAAGGCTTGCTTAACAATGATCTCCGTCAAATGGATATTCGCAGCGTAGGGGATATCATTCAACGCGGTGGAACTATCTTGCAATCCGCTCGTTGCCAGGAGTTCAGAACACCTGAAGGACAACAAAAGGGTGCGGAAATTCTGCGCTCCCACGGCATTGACGGTTTGATCGTCATTGGCGGTGACGGTTCTTATCATGGAGCTAACAAACTCAGCAAGTTGGGAATCAAAACGATGGGTCTTCCAGGCACTATTGATAATGATATCTCATTTACTGATTATACAATCGGCTTCGATACAGCGGTAAGTGTAGTTGTTGACGCGGTTAACAAGCTTCGTGACACGATGAGCTCGCATGAGCGTTCTTCCGTTGTAGAAGTAATGGGCCGCCATTGCGGTGACATCGCTCTTTACGCGGGTCTCGCGAGCGGCGCGGAATCGATTCTCGTGCCTGAAGTACCGTTCAGCCTTGACGATGTAGCTAGCCGTATGGAACAAAACTTTAAGGCGGGTAAGCGTCATAGCATCGTTATCGTGGCAGAAGGCGTAGGCAAAGGCGAGGATATCGTCAACGGCATCATTGAACGCGCACCATCTGTTGAGCCGCGTGTTACCGTGCTTGGCCATATTCAACGCGGTGGAGCGCCTACCCCTACAGACCGAATTCTCGCAAGCCGCTTGGGCGACTTCGCAGTTCGCCGTCTGATGGAGGGAGATTCCGCTAAAGGCTGCGGTATTATCAACGGTGAGCTTGTGGCAACGGATATCGATCTCGTTGTCAACACGAAGAAAGAATTCAACATGGAGCTATACGAGCTCGCAAACCGTTTGTCCCAATAATCATATACAACGCGATTTACATTACAGGCTGTCTCTCCATTCGGTAGAGGCGGCCTGTTGCTTTATCTTCGCGCTGGAAGGCAGACCAATTGCATTGATGAAGCTATAAGAATTTACATACAAAAGGAGCTGGCGCTCTAAAGCATAGATTTCTGCTTTAGGCCCAGCTCCTTCGTGATTCTCATGTACAATATGGATATATTAAATCGAACGCGGCTTACGGAAGTTGCCGAGTACGCCGACTGTTTCAACAATGTTTACGAATGCTTTTGGGTCTGCTTCGCTTATGACTCGCTTCAGCTCCTGAAGCTCATAACGTGTCGTTACGGTCATGAGCATATCTCGTTCCACATTGGAGAAAGCGCCTTGTGTTTTGATGCATGTAACGCCGTGCGGCAGACATAACATCTTTTCCAGCATTTCATCCTTGTGATTGGTGATGATATATACCGTAACCTTGTAGTGGTTGATGAAGATCATATCCATTATTTTTCCAGTTGTATAGATCGACACCATCGAGTAAAGTACTAGCTCCCAATTCTGAGAAATGAGGCCGTGAGAAAGGATGACGATACAGTTCATTGTAACTGAGATATTCCCAATCGGGAAATCACGATAGCGCGTAATAATCGAACCGATGATGTCGAATCCACCCGTAGAACCGCCTACTCGAAGTGAGATGCCGATCCCGATTCCGACGAAGGTACCGCCGAATACCGCGCTCAGCAGCGGCTCTGGTGATAATGCCTTGACCGGTAAGATGGAGATGAACCAAGATGTTGTAACTACGCTTAACAAGCTGTAAGTGACGAAGCGTCTGCCGAGTATGAACCATCCCCAGATGACAAGTGGAATATTGAGCGCAAAATAGATCACGCTGATATTCGCACCTGTTAAATAGTTCGTAATCATCGATACGCCGGATACACCGCCGCTTAGAAAATGATGGGGAACAAGAAAAAAGTTAAACGCAATAGCCATGCTGGCTGCTCCCGCAATGATGACCAACATTTCTAACAGCCTTTTCAAACGAATTCACCCCGAAACAATGGAATTAGTGACTTACTTACTGGTATTAAAGTTTAGATTTGTGTTATAATGATTTAGATATTCTTGAGTATGCTTCAATATTTGAATTGTACACATGAACGAATACGCGGGTGAATGGAATTTGTTTCATAACCGCATTGTATATGATGAGACGGTAGCCTTGATGTGCTATACGTCACCTATAAGACGCTACTTAAGAATACAGATATGCGAGTGGATTGTCCACAATGAAGGAGCTTGAATATTTTGAAGACATTTGCAGAATTTGGTTTGGAACCGAAGGTTCTACAAGCCATCACTGAGTTGGGGTTTGAAGAGTCGACCCCGATACAAGAGAAAGCTATTCCGATTGCGATGACTGGCAGCGATATGATCGGACAAGCACAGACAGGTACAGGGAAGACAGCGGCATTCGGTATTCCGCTTATCTCGAAGATTGACCCTGCAGAAGATCGTGTTGTTGCACTCGTTATGACACCAACACGCGAACTTGCAATACAGGTAGCGGAAGAGATCGGGAAGCTTTCCCGATTCAAAGGAATCCGCTCCTTGCCGATTTATGGTGGACAAGACATCGGTCGTCAGATCCGCGCTATGAAGAAGCGCCCTCAGATCATTATCGGAACACCTGGACGTCTCCTTGACCACATCAACCGCAAGACAATCCGCCTTGACGAAGTGCAGACAGTCGTATTGGATGAAGCGGATGAAATGCTGGACATGGGCTTTATGGAGGATATTACGAGCATCTTAAGCTTGGTGCCTGAAGAGCGCCAGACGATGCTGTTCTCCGCTACTATGCCTCCTAACATTCAGAAGCTGGCGAATACATTCCTGAAAGAGCCGCAGCATGTTTCCGTTATGCCGAAGCAAGTTAGCGCTCCGTTGATTGAGCAAGCGTACATCGAAGTGCCTGAACGTATGAAGTTCGATGCACTGAGCCGTTTGCTTGATATGGAATCACCAGAGCTTGCGATCGTATTCGGACGCACGAAGCGCCGTGTTGATGAGCTCGCCGAAGGCTTGCAGAAACGCGGATACTCCGCTGACGGTTTGCATGGCGACCTGTCACAGAATCAACGTGACGCGGTTATGCGCAAGTTCCGCGATGGCAGCATCGACGTACTCGTCGCTACAGACGTTGCAGCGCGCGGCTTGGACGTATCCGGCGTAACACATGTAATCAACTTTGACCTTCCACAGGACCCAGAGTCCTATGTACACCGTATCGGTCGTACAGGACGCGCAGGTAAAGAAGGAAGCGCATGGTCCTTTGTGACACCTCGAGAGATTGACCACTTGCACTTTATTGAGCGAGTAACTCGTCACCGTATTCTACGCAAGCCTGTTCCAAGCTTGGCGGAAGCAATCGAAGGTAAGCAACGCATCATTGGCGAACGACTTCTTGAAGTTCTGGAGCAAGGAGAGCTTACTGAATACAAGGCACTTACGATTCAATTGCTTGATCAATACGATTCCGTTCAGTTGTTGTCCGCAGCATTTAAGCTGTTGACTGGCGATAAGAAGGAAGTAGACGTTCAATTGACACCGGAAGATCCGATTCGTGCGAAACGCCGCAAGCCGGATGTGCGCTCGAATGGACGCAAGATGTCTAACCCATATGGTCGTGGTGGACGCTCTGGCGGCAACTATCGCGAAGGCGATCGTCGTCGTGAAGGCGGAGGCGGCGGTTATAACCGCGATTACAATGGCGGCAGCCGTGATGGTTACCGCTCTGGCGGCGGATATCGCGGCAATGGAAGCGGCGGCAGCCGTGACAACCGTGATAATCGTGATAATCGTGATAATCGTGATAATCGTGAGCGCCGCGACTGGAACGGCGGAGATCGTCGTCCTCGCCGTACAAACGAGAATCGTGGCAGCAATCGCACAGATTCCGAATAATAACAGCATGAAACAGTCAACTGGTAATCGTTATCGGTTGACTGTTTTTTTGTTTTCTATTCTCTTGCTGCTTCACCACATGAGACATTTATATCAAAAACGACACCCATTTCATCATATATATCTGTATTATTGAAGTAATTAATGGTTTAATTGGTTTATAATCCTACTTTGGTCTAGGTTGATTTAAGACTTAGGGTCGTTTAATTAACGTATGTATTGACCTTATTATGGAGTTAAATAAATTAAACAAGTTGGTGGGATATTGTGGGCGAAAGGGAAGTTTTTATAGTTCTAACCGATACGGGTACCTACTTTTCTCAGATGATACGGTTATATACGAGAAACGAGCTCAATCATGCATCCATAGCATTTGATTTGCAATTATCTGAAATATACAGCTTTGGACGAACACAGCGCTGGAATCCACTGTCTGGCGGGTTTCTTCGTGAGCAAGTGGTGGGTGATCTCATCCGTTCTGCTAACAGGACCACTAGATGCGCAATCTATAGCTGTACCGTTAATGAAGCGATGTACAAGCGGATATATAGTCGTGTCCAATACATTGAAGAGAACCGTAAGAAGTATCGGTATAATTTAATTGGAATACTTGGGATCGCGCTTCGTATTAAGATTGAGCGAAGGAATGCTTACTTCTGCTCGCAGTTCGTAGCATCATTATTTCAGGATAATGGTGATCCTATCATTGAGAAGGATGCTGAGTGGGTCATACCAGAAGATTTTCGTAATTGCAGCAGACTTAAGCTGATTTATAAGGGCGACTTAAGAGACGCTGTTCGTTTGGCAGGGGCATCGCAAGGATTAGCAGCATCATCCTAATTCATAATCTGAGCTACATATTCTATTGTTCTGTGTAGCTTTCAGAAAATTCCTTATCTGAGGTTTTTGGTAAATAATTGCGCTTTCATATTTTCTATTGACGAAGTTGGATGCTTGAATTATTATGTTCAAGGAACAAAATACTGATTAATATTTGGCGTGTTACCATTATACTAATGGGCAAGAGCCAAGAGAAGTAGATCTATTTAACATAGACTCCTTCTCTTGATAGACTCCTTCTCTTGGCTCTTTTTTTATTTGCATCTTTAAGACGAGGTGTGCCCTTTCTGGTGCTTTGAATCGTAACCTGTCCTCGATCAGAAGTAAACGGTACCAATTAGAAGGTAAAAATAGGAGGATGTAAATGTTCAAGAAATTATTTGGTGTTTTGCAAAGAGTCGGTAAGGCGCTGATGATGCCAGTCGCGCTGCTTCCCGCAGCGGGACTGCTTCTCGGGATCGGCAATATGCTGATCAGTCCTGACTTCTTAGATTTAGTCCCAGCAATGGATAACAGTGTCGTTCATTCTGTGGCTACCGTTATGATGAACGCCGGGCAGATCGTGTTCACGAACCTGGCCTTGCTGTTCGCTGTCGGCGTTGCCGTTGGTTTGGCAGGGGGCGAGGGTGTTGCAGGACTAGCTGCGATCATTGGCTACCTCGTCATGAACGTGACGATGGGCTCGGTCATCGGCATAACGCCGGATATGATCGGTACCAATCCAGCTTATGCCAACGTATTGGGTATTCCAACGCTCGCCACTGGCGTATTCGGCGGGATAATCGTCGGTATATTGGCCGCCGCTATGTACAATCGATTCTATAAGATCGAGCTTCCGTCCTATCTCGGATTTTTTGCCGGCAAACGGTTCGTTCCGATCATGACAGCAGCAACTTCGCTGTTGCTTGGTTTGCTGATGGTTGTCATCTGGCCGTATGTTCAACACGGCTTGAACGCGGCTTCCCACTTCATGCTAGAACAAAACCTTCCCTTGGCCGCATTTATTTTCGGGACATTGGAACGAGCTCTTATTCCGTTTGGTTTGCATCATATTTTCTACTCCCCATTCTGGTTTGAATTTGGCGAGTATGTTAATAAAGCTGGAGAGTTGGTTCGCGGGGACCAGCAAATCTT
Source organism: Paenibacillus marinisediminis (assembly GCF_054343325.1). Classification (NCBI taxonomy): domain Bacteria; kingdom Bacillati; phylum Bacillota; class Bacilli; order Caryophanales; family Paenibacillaceae; genus Paenibacillus; species Paenibacillus marinisediminis. The sequence goes on along the minus strand of NZ_JBTGUH010000001.1, from coordinate 49,640 downwards.
TATGGCTCAGCTTCGCGATGGGGTGGAGTTTACAGCCGGTACCTTTATGACTGGTAAATACCCGTTCATGATGTTCGGGCTTCCTGCTGCGGCGCTGGCGATCTACCACGAAGCCAAACCTCAGCACAAAAAATATGTGGCTGGTATTATGGGCTCGGCCGCGCTGACATCGTTTTTGACAGGGATTACAGAACCTCTCGAGTTCTCGTTCCTGTTCGTCGCTCCTGCTTTGTTTGCAGTGCATTGCGTATTCGCTGGTTTATCATTCATGGCGATGCAGCTGCTTGGTGTTAAGATCGGGATGACCTTCTCAGGAGGTTTGATCGATTTCTTGATCTTCGGGGTAATTCCAAACCGGACTGAATGGTGGTACGTTATCATCGTAGGTTTGATTCTTGCGGTCATCTACTACTTCGGATTCCGTTTCGTCATCCGTAAATTCAACCTTAAAACGCCGGGACGAGAAGATGCGGAAACCGAGACAGAGGGCGCGGGAGGAAGCGGAGCCGCTCAGCAGGACGAACTGCCGCGCCATATTTTAGCCGCGCTCGGCGGTCGAGAAAACATCGTTCACCTCGATGCCTGCATTACCCGTTTGCGGGTCGAAGTGAAGGACAAAGGCAATGTGAGCAAAGACCAACTCAAGAATCTGGGAGCTGCCGGCGTGCTTGAAGTAGGCAACAATATTCAGGCGATCTTCGGGACACGTTCCGATACAATCAAATCGCAAATCTTCGATGTTATGAGCGGCAAAACGCAGCAGGCGGACGCGAAAGCAGATGAGTTGAAGCCAGTCGAGGCTGAATGACAGGCTGCTTGAGTTCAAGGATGAAATCTTGAGGATTCTATACAATGCTAATCGCAGGACAGATCTTTGGATCTGTCCTGTTTTCTCTTAAATCCAGCATGGACGTCATTTATACGACGGACCGAGGTAGTCGAATGACTTACCTGAACCTTTGTTATCCTTATGGAACCGTATAGAATGAACCCGCATGCTAGGTGGTGTGAGAGGAGGGGACAGCCGTCCCCTCCTACTCAATTGTAGACAGGGTGATTAGCAAATGAACGCCCGGCTAATAATTACGAGCAGGATGAACAAGACGAGAATTGCACCGAGTGAATTACATCCACCGAAGCCGAAGCCTCCTCCAAAACCTCCAAAACCCGGGCCAACACAACCGCCACCGCAACCGATTTGGTTCATGTTACAACCTCCTTAACTTTTAGTTCTCTGTAACACGATACAATATATGGAATAGACGCTAGCTTGGCATAGACCAATACCTAGAGTGTGTTAAAATAGGCACTGGTTTACGGTTTGTGTTTGTATTATAGTAATAAAGACAGGATGTAGGAAGGGGAGTTTGGATTGGAATTTAGAGGGCTTATGGGTGGTTTTTACCGTCTATCAGAATGGATTATGCGTTTCACGGTGACAAATTTGCTGTGGCTGCTGTGCTCGGCGCCGTTCTTCTTCTTTTTGTTCACGAAACTAGTGATGATGGCAAACAACTTTCCGAACGAATCGTTACAGATGAGCTGGGCGATGGGGATTTCTGCCCCGTTCTTATTATTTCCAGCTACTGCTGCCATGTTTTCGGTAGCGCGTAAATGGGTAATGGGAGATACGGACGTTAAACTGCTAAAAACTTTTTTCAAATCGTACAAAGAAAATTACAAGCAGGCTATGATCGGCGGCATATTCTACACCTTGCTGATTGTTATCATGTATGTTGACTACACCGTTTACATGACACAGTTTGAATCGCTTCAGATCGTTGGCTGGGTTATGCTTGGATTGCTGATTATGCTGTTTATTTCGATGTTTAACTTCTTCTCGATGGTAGCTCATTACCATATGAAATCGTTTCAAATCCTGAAGAACAGTATTTTGATCACCATATTTAGTCCACTACGTGTTATCCTGACTACTATAGTCAGCGTAGGCTTGCTCTATATTGGGGTTCGATATCCGGTTGTTCTCATCTTTTTTGCAGGCGCCGTAATCGCTTACTATGCGTTCTTTAACTTCTATGCGACTTATCAGAAGATGCAGGATAAGCATGAAAAGTATAAGGCAGCAGAAGCGGAAGAGAAGGCTGCTCAAGAGGCGGATGAATTGAATCTTGATAATGATGGAGAAGTAAAACAAGCCGATTAGTCCTTATGAGAAAGGACAAGCTTGGATTATGTTATTAATATTTCGACAAGCACCCTGGGTTTACTTTTGTCGAAAGTGAGCTTATAATAATGATAAATCCTGCGATGTGCGTGACGGCTTTCGTTGTTTTGAACCAATGTTTGTTTCACGGGAGTTCAATATCGAGGCAATGCTGGCAAGCTCGTTACGAGCGAGTAGTCAAAGTTGTCTTTGCGGACACCCACCTGCGAGAGCGGGTTCAGAAACATTAAAGTCGAACGGCATTGGCGGGGAAGGTACTTGAAAGAGCATCTTTAATGTGGACTTGGTTCCTTATTAAAGGTGCTTTTTATATGCATATGCAAAACGAAAAGTCGGAATATTATCAATGTAAAGGAAAAATATTGAAAATAATTCGTAAAATTATCGCTTCGTTTTCATAATGGTATGCATTTGCTCTTCCTTCCAAGGCTATTCAATGATAAACTGAATGAAGTGAACAACGGCAGTTGAGTAAAGGAGGAGCAAGCTTTTGTCACTCAAACGTACGCTTGCAGGTATTGTTCGAAGCTTTGAGACGAGCAGTGACCGCGCAAAAGATCCGAAATTGAAAACGCATTACTATCAATTATCCAAGGATAAGGCTTGGGATGAAGTAACTTCGACCTTGAAGAAGATTAAAGGCTACAAGATACTGCATGAAGTGCAAAGTGTCGGTGAAATTACACTGGAGAAACGCACCTTTTTTGGTCGTACAATGGATATTACGGTGTCGATCGTATCGGTAGGACCTGTCAGATCTGCGGTGGATGTATACTCTGCATCGCGCGGTGGCCTGGGTGATCTGGGGGCGAACTATCGTGTTATCCTGGAGATATTCTCGATCTTAGATAAGAAACTCTCAGCATTCGTAACTTCAAGTTAAGGTCTATATAAGAAGCAAGGAGCGAGAGGAGAGATTATACTCTTCTCTCGCTTTTTGTCTCATGAAGCATTATACGAGAGCTTTCACTGCTTCAATCGCGCCTTCGTAATTCGGATGATCTGACATCTCACTTACGTACTCAACATAACGGATCGTGTTGTTCGCATCAAGAACGAAGATGGAACGCATATCGAGTTGGATTTCTTTAATCAGAACACCATACGCCTTACCGAAGTTATTGTCTTTGTAGTCAGAGAGCATAACGATGTGGTCTGCGCCGGCAGCTCCGCACCAGCGGGCTTGCGCGAATGGAAGGTCTGCACTGACAGTCAGTATAACGAGGCTGCCTCCAAGTTTACCGGCCTCTTCGTTGAATCGGCGAGTTTGCATGTCGCAAACACCAGTATCAATTGACGGTACTACGCTAATCAACTTGATCTTGCCTGCGAAATCGTTCAGGCTTACGATGTCCATAAGGGACTTGTTCAATTGAAAATCAGGAGCCTGGTCGCCGACTTTCAGTTCTGGTCCTACGAGGGTAATGGGATTGCCTTTCAATGTAGCAACGCCAGTGCGTTCGGTTGTCATGATTAAAGCCTCCTAATTATAGATCAAATTTATGGTAATTCTTTTTTATTATATCGCGAGGCGCTTGCTGATGTCCAATGTCGCATCGCTATCATTAAGGTGTCCGATATAGAACGATATATTGCAAGAAAGTGAGGAATCGATATGATATTTATTCGGTATGAGAATTGGCGTACCTACATTAAGCAGTATCCTGTGACGACTGCCTTGTTGATTATCAATATCGCGATGTTTATCGTGTTAAGCTTGAACGGCGGGTCAACGAATATGCGCACTTTGATGGAATTTGGCGCGGTTGGGAAATTTGACTACTTTGCAAATCAGTCCTGGCGATTATTCACTGCGATGTTCCTGCATATCGGGTTCGAACATCTGCTGTTCAATATGTTTGCGTTGTTCGTATTTGCTCCGCCATTGGAACGTGCGCTAGGACACTTTAGATATGCTGTTCTTTATCTGCTGAGCGGTGTTTTAGGCAATGCAGCGGCATTATGGCTGTCTGACTGGGGGACGATTTCCGCTGGGGCTTCTGGCGCAATATTCGGCGTGTACGGAGCTTATCTGTTTATTGGGATATTTCAACGTAGAGCCTTGGATGAAGCTTCGCGTAAAACGATATACGTGATACTGGCAATCGGTGTGATCCAGTCGTTCATCATGACGAATGTGAGCTGGAGCGCGCATCTCGGTGGATTAGCTGCTGGGTTTATCATCATGGGATTAATGCGTTTCGTGCATCGACGTTAATGGAATGACCACCATTTATCAAATGCTTATGGCATACATGGATCGAGAATTATGAGAAACGGAGCGTTGATCGATTGTGGAGTTAAGGCAGTTGGTTTATTTTGTGAAGGTTGCACAAAAGGAACATGTCACTCAAGCGGCAGAAGAACTGCATGTTGCCCAATCAGCGGTTAGCAGGCAGATTCATCAACTCGAAGAGGAGCTGGGTGTTAAGCTGTTCTTGCAGAAAGGGAGAAACCTGCAATTAACGCCGGTAGGACAGCTGTTCTTGAAACGATCAGAAGTCATTCTGAAAGAACTGGATCGAGCAGTGCAAGAAGTTCAAGAATTTATGGATCCGGAGCTGGGGGAGATCAGAATTGCCTTTCCACATAGCTTAGGCGTCCATCTCATACCTTCTGTTGTTGCGGCATTTCGCAAGCATCATCCGAATGTGAAGTTCCGTTTTAAGCAGGGAATGTATCCCTCTTTAATTCGTGATATTACTCGCGCTGAGGTTGATCTGGCGTTTATCTCACCGGTCCCGGAAGATCTTGATGAAGTTACGGGCGACATCATTCTTACGGAGGAATTATCAGCAATATTGCCTCCTAATCACCCATTGGCTGGAGAAAGTGAAATTAAGCTGTCGCAGCTGAAAGATGATACATTTGTACTGTTCAGCCAAGGCTACTCTCTGCGGCCGATCGTGTGGGACGCATGCATAAAGGCGGGCTTCACGCCGCGAATTGGCTTTGAAGGGCAAGAGACAGATACGATTCGCGGTTTAGTTGCTGCTGGAATGGGGGTTAGCCTGCTGCCTGATATGGCGCTTCAACATACCTCTGAGCTTCAGCCGGTGTGTGTGCGTATTTCGGAGCCTGAGGTTACCAGAACTGTAGGATTAATTCGCAGAGCGGATGAGAAGCTGCCGCTTGTTACTCAGGCATTCTATCGTTTCCTATTAGATTACTTTAAGGAACATATTCAGAACATTGAACAGAAATACGGCATAAAGAACAAATGATAAAAGCCCTGACACATCCGCAAGACGGAAGGTCAGGGCTTTGTTATTGAAATGGAATTAATCGCGGTTATTGAGGAAGATCATAATGTATCGAATGAGCTCGAGTACAGAGATCAAAGCTGCTGCCACATAAGTTAAAGCAGCGGCGTTCAATACCTTCGCAACCCCGCGTTCCTCATCGTTCGTGATGAAGCCCTCGGAGATCATCAAGTTGCGAGCTCGGCTGCTGGCATTGAATTCAACTGGGAGTGTAACCAGTTGGAATGCGACTGCTGCCGAGAAGAAGATGATACCGACACCGACGAGATTCATTGCATTGAACAGAAACCCTGCGAGCAAGAGAAACGGCGCAAGTCCTGATGCGAAGTTAACAACAGGGAACATACGGTGGCGCAGGACGAGCATCGGGTAAGACAGCTTGTGCTGAATCGCATGGCCTACTTCGTGGCATGCAACGGAGACCGCGGAGATCGAGTTCTCATAATATACAGGCTCGGACAGACGAACAACACGATGAATCGGATCGTAGTGGTCGGTCAGTGCGCCTTGTACCGGCTCGACAGGCACGTCGTGAAGGCCGTTGGCATCAAGCATGCGGCGAGCTGCTTCATATCCTGTCATTCCGCTTACTATATGTGTCGTTGAGAATTCCTTGAATGTCCCTTTGACGCGGAATTGCGCCCAGATCGACAAGCCGAATGCTAGAAGAATTAATAGGTACATAAAACTGGTATTCATATAACAGCCTCCCTGATTCTAGATCATAAGTTGTGTGAGATTAAAGCATTTGCTGCTTATCAAGCAGAGCGATTAGCACTTCGATGCAGGCCGCGCTTTGCGGGCCGATCCGCTGTATGAGCGATTGCATCTGCTTCGGCTTCATTCGCTCCAGTATAGGTTTAAGCTCCCTGGCATCACGTTCCACCTGCTGCAGATGTACTTGCAGGTTGGTTAGCCGGTTGGCGATATCGGATTCAGAGGCAACATGCTTCAATTGCTCGAAGTAGGCTCGTATCTCATCGAGAGAGTACTTTTCCTGCTTTAATTGTGTAATACGTTTTAATCTGTCTAACGTTTCGTAATGATATAACCTATAGTTGGTATCTGTACGCTTGGCAGGTTCGATTAAACCGATTGATGTATAATAATCAATAGTTCGTTGACTGACACATGATTCACGCGCTAGTTCACCTATGCGAAAATATTGCTTATCCCCAAGGCTATTCACCTCGCTTAAGTCTTATTATGCTTGATCTGTAACACATATCATACTTCATCGCAAACCATACAGTCAAACGTTCCACTTTGAAGAATATGTAATTATACATGACATACATTTCATAATTGATCACCCAAAAAGGCTGTCCAGACATATAACGACATAAATAATGTAATATATGTTATAAAATATGACATCGTATGCTGATTCAAGGAACATGAAGGCTGCTTGTCTCAAGACGGAAGGAGAGAGTCAACCTATTGGTATGCGGATACTGAACGAGGTCGGGATATGACGAAGGAATGAATACGATATGCTGCAGTTGGCTAAGCCGGGTTTAGCCATTCACGGAGTTATAGTAAGCGTAGACGGGATCGTGCAGTCCGTTCTGCAATGAAATAATAAGCAGCCCGTGGAACAGCGATGAGGATAGCGACATTCCAGTTAAGTCGGCATCTGACAGTCTAGGTGCTTCGTTCGGATGAGAATGAACAAACAGCATGTCCCATTTATCCTTTGGATAGCGAAATATGATATTTAATAGCTCAGTTGGCTCGAGCTCGAAGTTGTGCAGTGTGTTCTTGGCATTATTTATCAATGGGACAAATGTTGAGTAAGCTTCCTGTGTTTCGTTATTCGAACGCAACAGCACTCCGCAGCACTCGTGCGGATATAGACTCCTAGCATGGTGAAGAAGCGCTTCTTGCGCTTCTTGAATGATTCGTATGGATTCGATAAGGATGATCTTGTCGTCTATTTCTGGCATGGGACTCCACCTCTGTTTCTATTGGAGCACATATGGTCGTCATTAGGCAACTTCGTTCTCCGGTTTCACAAATATAAACACGAGCACCAGGGCAATAAGAGACAGTGAAGCTACCATAATGAAGATGATTCGCGGGGATATCCCCATGATCCAACCAAATAGCGGCGGCCCTAATGCCACGCCTAAAAAGCGCATGGAGCTATATAATGAGGTAATCATTCCTCGTTCCGTCTTCTCAACTGCGCCAGTTATCATCGTATTCAAGCCTGGCAGCAGCAGGCCGGTGCCGATCGAGCTTACCGTGATCAGCGCTATGAACACGATCATATAGTTGTAGCAGAATATGCAGATTGCCAACGAGACAACCATTAAGGCAAGTCCAAGATTGGACAACAGGCGGATGAGCTTGCCATTCTTTTTAATTATACTTCCGGTTGTATAGGCAGTAATAACCATGCATAACAAGGGAATGGCGAGTATGAGCCCCTTCTTAATGCCTTTAATGTTGTACGGCATCTCTTCAAGCACATCGGATAGGTAGAACAATATGCCGAACAAGATAAATAAGGCAAAGGATCCAGCGATAAAGGCGGGGATAAGCCACTTGCCCTGCTCTTTAAATATGCTGCCGATCTTTGCAATATACTCACGTATCTTAGGTGGTTCTTCGGTTTGTTTAGGTTCTTTAATCAGCCAGATTACCATCAATAAGGAAGCGAGACAGAAGAATGGAAACGCAAAAAACGGCACCACCCAACTCCATAGTGCAAGTGCGGAACCAAGTATCGGACTAATAACTTTACCAGTACCGTTCGATGCCTCGATTAGACCTAATGCGCGGGTTTCCTCCGCACCGTCGTACATATCGCCCACAAGCGCCATCGCGATTGGTGCGGTCCCTGCTGCTCCCAATCCTTGCAGTGCCCGTGCTGTAATCAGGATACTATAGGATTCCCATACCGCTGCGAATCCGGCAAGTACACCTGCGGCGCCATATATGATCAAGGCAGGGATCATGACCTTCTTACGGCCAAAGCGGTCGGATAAGTATCCAGCAAACGGGATAATGACCCCGGCTGTCACAGAGAACAAGGTAATAATTAGGCTGGTTTGAAGCGTTGTAAGATTAAGGTGACGCTTTACATCCGGCAGCACGGGGACAAGCAAGGAATTTCCAAGAACAAGAACTAAAGGAACGGACGCAAGAGCAGCATATTCCAACCATGGAGAGCGCTTGGTGCTTGAAGTTGAAGACATGACTTTTCCTCCTGTGATTGAGTTACCGCATATTCATGTTTATATTGTCCCCATAGATCATTGCTCATGCTTGTCGTGTTTTTGAGAAAATAAGGGTATAATGTTATCAATCAGCAGTAAATAGAAGGGGACAGGTATAGGCGATGAAGAAGAGTACATGGGTACTTTTATTAGCGATAGTATTGGTTGCAATTGGTATATGGGACAACAGCGGGACTGCAGAAGGAGATGTTGTTAGTTCAGTGCAGGTGTCGCAAGAAGAAGCGCCCCGTGTCGGATATATGGCGCCATCCTTTGAGTTGGTTGGCTTGGATGGTGAAACTTATAAAGTCGGCGGCAAGCGCGATAAGCCGTTATTTCTTAACTTTTGGGCTTCATGGTGCGGACCGTGTCGGGCGGAGGCTCCAGATCTAGTCCGATTGTATGCCAAATACAAGGACGATCTTGATATGTACTCGGTCAATGTGACATCGAGCGGCGATTCCGCTCAGAAGGCAAGTGGATTTATCGATGAGTTTGATATGATCAACCCTGTCCCGATGGATACGAAGGGCGATGTGTTTCAGGCTTACAATGGTATTGCATTTCCAACCAACTTTCTGATCGATAAGAACGGTGTGATTCGTCAAGTGTACATCGGCATGCGTCCTGTGAAGGATATAGAGAAGGAAATTGAGGCGCTTATTAAGGAGCGCTGAAGTCGGAAAGGGGTGTCTCCGGTTAAGGGAGACATTGAACGATTTTGATATGTTAGTAACCGGGCTACTCTTCTTTACTTGGGCAAGCCCTCACATGGAAAGAATCATTTAGTAAATGGAACGACCAATCAGCAAGCATCCGCACAGCAAATCGCATAAGTTAATGGGTTCAGGAATTTACAGGTTAATCGAAAAAAATTAAAAAAAGGGGTATCCCAAAAGGTCCATTGACCTGGGATGCCCCTTCGACAGTTATTTCAAAAGATCATTGATTTTCTTTTCCGCAGCATCCAACTCAGATTTGATATCGCCGCCATTAAGAACGATATTTTCTATATGAAGATTTATGATCTCAGCGATCTCGGAAGATTGTTCAATTCCAAACATAACATCGGATGCCTTATCCAAACTTTGAACGGAAATGGTCTTGGCCGTACCTTCGAGTGAACCGTCGTTTTCGGAGAAGAATGGATCTTCTGCTGATTTAATCGTAGAAGGAAGCGTATTTGCCACTTTGGAGAATTTTAACTGATTCTCTGCATTAGTTACGAAACGAGCAAATGCAATGGCTTCTTCCTGATGAGGATAGGAAGAAGGTACAGTCAAATTCATCGTTGCGGAAGTCCGCGTATTTCCTTTACCCACAGGTATTGGTGCAGCCACGAGTTGCTTATAGACGTCAGGTGCGGATGTTTTCAACTGGTTTAGAGATGAAGGCGCGGACGTTAAAATGGCAATTTCTTCGCTGGCCATCATCTGCAGCAATTTATCATAATTAATTTTGTCCTTCGGAGCTATACCCTCATCTATGATAGCCAAGTTATCCTCAATGTGTTTAATTGTTTCTGGGGTGTTAAAAGCAGCTTTCGTTTTATCTTCATTCAAAATGCTAATTCCCTCTTCTATTATAGAATTCATGCCCAAGCCTACAACATATCCGTATGCTCCGGTTTTCTCTTTAATTTGTCTAGACCACTCATTTAACTCTTCCTTTGTTTTTGGAGGATTATTAGCATCCAAACCTGCTTTCTCAATCAAGCCTTTATTCATAAACATGACCGAGGTCCCTGTATACCATGGAAGGGCATAGGCTTTATCCTTAATCATCGTAGAATTATAAATCCCCGGGAAAAATTCAGCCTTCTCTTCGTCAGATAAGACGGTATTGAAATCTACAAGAGCACCGCGGTAGCCCATTTGATTGGCAAACTCAGTGTTTAGGTTCACAACACCCGGAGCGCTGTCGCTTGCTATGCTGGTCAATAGTTTGTTCACGATGGCATCAAATGGGAAGTCTTTCCAATCTATTTTGATGTTTTGATTTTTCGATTCGAAGTCAGCGATCAGCTCATTGAAATAATCATTAAAGGTTGGTTGGAGAGATATCGTCCAAAATTCCACGGTTACCTTATCACCAGATTGGCCGGATTTAGTTTCTTTTGAATTGGAATCTTTACCGCCGCAGGCGGTCATGACTACTAATAGTACGAGGATTAGAAATAAAGATATAAACGATTTTCGTTTGTTGCGCATGTTTCCATCTCCTTTTTGAGTTTTTAGGTTGGATGAATATGAAAATAGAGTAAAGCAAGTAAATTTTGATAACGCTTACAGTCTGACTAGAGATTGATTTTAGTGCATTGTAGAAGAAAAATCTATGATGTTTTTTAACAAAAAAGGTATTTTTTTGTCGATTTATTGAGTTTGGAGGATATATTTTTCTTTTGCATTAAATCAGATGGATGCAATCTCCAAATGGTGTTATAATAATTCTACTTTGTTGCAATTCCAGTTATTAATCATGATGTAATATCCTAGTAAACTTTAATTTGAAAGCGCTTTTTGAGTTAGACAGCAGATCTTTGTGCTTTTATCAGCTCTACAAATCTATTAAGGCGGTGTTGTCATCTTGAACCAAACATCCAAATTCGCCAGGTGGAAACGCTCCGAAGCTTTGATGGCCTGGTTATTCATGGCCCCCGGGTTGTTATTGCTTGCTATGTTCGTTTTTTGGCCTATCATTTACAGCGTGCCGCTTGCTTTAACAGATTATTCCGTCATAGGGGATACGACTTATGTTGGGCTGGATAACTTTAAACGGGCTTTTAACGACGAAAACTTCATTACTTCGCTGTGGAATTCTTTGAAATATGTAATTATTGTTCCTTTCATTCAAATCCTGTCCATTTTAATGGCTATTCTAGTAAACAGCAAAGTGTATGGAATTAAATTATTCCGAACAGCGTATTACATTCCCGTCGTAACCTCGATGGTCGCAGTTGCTATCATCTGGGGCTGGTTGTTAAGTCCGAATGGAGTCGTCAACTATTTATTTGAATCCATCGGGCTCATAGATGAAAAGGTGAACTGGCTATCTAATCCAGATACGGCGTTATGGACTGTCATGTTCATAACGCTGTGGCAAGGACTTGGCTACTATATGATGATTTACTTGGCGGGGCTTCAGTCTATTCCAAGCGATCTGGTGGAAGCCGCCCGCATCGATGGGGCTAGTCGATTACAAACCATAACTAAAATTACTATTCCGCTGCTCAAGCCTTACGTATTCTTCTGTACGCTCATTTCGTTGATGGGGGCGATTCGCGTATTCGACGAAGTGTTTGTACTGACGAAAGGCGGACCGGGAACCGCGACTTTGACATCGAGCTTGTACATTTACCAGCAGGGCTTCCAAAAGTTCAACTTTGGATATTCTGCTGCTTTGGGTTTGATTGTGAGTGTCCTAATCGGACTGCTGAGCATCCTTGTCTTCAGATTTAACAAGAAGGGTGGTGTCAATCCATATTAATGGATGTCATGATGAGAAAAATCAAACTGACGAAGGTCATAAAGCTGTTGCTGATGTATGTCTCTCTTCTTATGTTCGCCATCTTCATGATGGGGCCGTTCCTTTGGCTGTTCAGCGTATCACTTATGCCGGGGAAGAATGTGTTTACCAATCCGCCTGTTATTTTTCCAACGTCCATTGACTTTGAAAACTACGTGAATGTGTGGAATTACATGGACTTTCCCCGATATATATGGAATACCGTCATCATTTCCGTGCTTGGCGTGGTTCTTAACATCTTCTTCTCCTGTCTGACAGCGTATCCGTTGGCCGTGTTCCGCTTTAAAGGCAGAGACATGTTATTTACCTTGCTTGTGGCAACCATGGTTATTCCAGCAGCTGCGGGTCTGGTAGTGAATTATCTGACGATAAATGCCCTCGGGATTATGGGGACATACATGTCGGTTGTTTTACCGTCTGCTGTGTCGGTTTTTAATATCTTTCTGATGCGTCAAGCGTTTATGGGTGTGCCGCTCGAAATCCGCGATTCAGGTAAGGTGGATGGAGCTTCAGAATTCCGGATTTGGCTGCAACTGACACTGCCGATTGTAAAGCCTGCCATTGCTGTTATTGGCTTGTTGGTGTTTATGGGGATGTGGAATAACTTCCTCTGGCCAATTATCGTTTTGAATGATCCACAGATGTATCCTCTGGCTTCTGCCCTGAGTTATTTGAACGGTCAGTTTTCATACAACTTTGGGTGGATCGCGGCTGGGACGGTCATCTCCGTTGTTCCGATTATTGTCGTTTTTTTGTTCACCCAAAAGTATTACATGGAAGGTATTGCTGGAGCTATAAAGGGCTGAAGCATCCCAAATCTGTCACAAGGAGAATCGCCGATGAAGAATATATTATATATTCCGTTAGATGAACGGCCGTGTAATTTTGATTTTCCGGCGGAACTAGCCAAAGGGACGGACGTAAAATTAATAAGACCGGATCGGGATCTGATGGGTTTCAAAAAACAGCCGGGCCAGGTGGAGGCTCTCTGGGAGTGGCTAATGGCGAAGGCGAAAGATGCAGAGGGCGCCATACTCTCCTTGGATACTCTCCTTTATGGCGGCATTGTGCCATCTCGCTTGCATTACATGGATGAGGATTCGTGTATGGCGAGGCTTGACCAATTACGCAGGCTAAAAGAGATTAATCCATCAATAAAGGTGTATGCATTTCATTTAATTATGCGTTGTCCCAGCTATCCAAGCAGCGATGAAGAGCCTGACTATTACGAGCAGTGGGGCGGAGATATTTTTCAAAGCGGTTATTTGCGGCACCGGCTTGAATTGGGGGGGGCTACGGAGGAAGAACAAGCACAGTTGGCTGCTATCAAGGCTCGTCTGCCGCAGGAGATTTTGAAAGACTACCTGGACCGGCGTGCCGTCAATTTGGCGGCCAATCGGAGAACTGTCGAGCTTTTGCGGGATGGGACGATCGATTTTCTCATCATTCCGCAGGACGATTCGGCGCCTTATGGCTGGACAGCTCTGGATCAACAAGCGATACGGCAGCATGTTCGGAGCAACCATGTTGAATTGGAAGCTTATATGTATCCGGGGGCGGATGAAGTCGGGTGCACGCTGTTAGCGCGCATGATCAACCGCTTCAAAGGTCGCCGTCCGCTCGTCGCTTTGCGATATGCTGGGATAAATGCTCCTTACATAATTCCTTTATACGAAGACCGAATGCTGCACGAAAGTGTTAAATATCAAATCCTGGCAGCCGGTGGACTGCTTTGTGAATCTTGGCAGGATGCGGATTTTGTATTATGCATCAATGCGGCAGGCGGACTGATGCTCGAGTCGGTCAGCCAGTGGGAAGCGGGGGCGGACTATCAGGTTTTGCGGAATCTGACAGAACTGACTGAAGCGGCGGGGTATTTGGTTCGGGAGTACGGAAAGCCGTGTGCCATCGCTGACGTGGCTTTTGCTAATGGCGGCGATTTGCAGCTGATCAAGCTTCTCCGTCAGCAAGGGCTGCTGTATGAATTGGCAGGCTATGCCGGTTGGAACACGAGCTCTAATACGCTAGGAACAGTTCTCGCTCAGGCCATGCTTTTTGCAGTCTACGGCAATACCCAATCCCACCGGAATTTCCTGGCGCACCGCTATCTGGAGGATGGCGGATATTGTTCAGAGGTACGGCGAAAAGTAACGACGGAAGTGCTTCCAGCAATGGGGTATGACTACTTCTCGATCGATGGTCAGCGGGGCAAGGTTGCCGAGCTGGTGCGTCGGGAGCTGGAGCGGTTTGCTGTCCAGCATTTGGATGCCCCGCCGTACAGGATACAAATCGATGACTGCTATATCCCTTGGAGCCGCATGTTTGAAGTAGGGTTGTCTGTTACGCTAATTGAAGATTGATGCTCTTTTTTTAATCAAGCCTGTGGCGCGCCGCAGGCTTTTTTTGCTGACAAGAAAATTATGGTATAAAAAAAGGCTCAAAACCGAAGCCAATGCTTGATGACTCACGAAAACAATCTTTTTGTTCCATCTTATAAAGCTCTTGCAGGGTAAATAGTGATACAAATAGGTGTTCACTTGATAATCTGGCAATGCGAGTTACGTTTATATGAAATGGACACACAGGCCGTTATTCCAGTAGAATGATACCTATTAGTAATCCTAAAGGACCGTGGTTCCGCTATTTGAGCGAAATCTACTGGTAATTGCTCATTTTGAAGCAAATAAGGTCTTCTGAGTCCGCAAAGTCGCGAATTACACTGTAATTTTCACAAATAGCGTCTCCTGAGTCCATTACCTACTAAGACACAGTGACTGGTTCATCGGTAATGACTTGGTTGGCGGTATTTAGAATATTTGAGTATAAATAAATGATGCTTCGTATTCCTGTGGTTCTCTGTCCTATAATGTGTATATGGAATTTCATAGGAGGTATAATTCAGTGACATTACATAAACACAATGTTAACGACATCATAGGAAGGCTGCATGAAAGCGGAGTGATTGACGATAAGGCTGAAGTGATGGCTAAATTGAATGGAACTACTGATGGACTTGTCTACACATTAGCTGTAAACGAAGAACCTAAGTATGTATTGAAGATGGATCATACCGAAAGCATCGGTTTTGTTGAACAATTTCATCAAGCTACGATCGAGAGTCCTCTTTTGCCGAAGCTTATCTATACAGATCCCGCTAAGACTTTTATCGTGTATTCCTATATAGAAGGTACAACACATTATAATCGCGGCTCCAAAGGAAAATGGATGTCTCGCTTAGTAACAGAGCTTCTGAATCATTATGAAACCGCTGCCTGCATGGATAAAATAGGAAGGTTAACGATGCCGCGTGATTCTTGCCGTGAATTCAATGAGCGGAGTCTGGAAGGTGCGAGGAATAATGTAGGAGATATCTTGTCGATCGAGGACACTAACAAAGTCAATGCATTGGTAGAAAACATCTCTCAAGTTGATCGCAAATATTTGCTGCATGGCGATACGGGGGTTCACAATTTTGTGTATCGTGAATCCGAATTAGTGGGTGTCATCGACCCATCTCCGATGGCCGGTCCATTGATATATGACTTCACCTATGCCTATTGTTCCTCACCGGACGAGTTGAATATGGATACGTTATTTAGCGCTTATGAATTGCTCGCACACAAGCCGGTTGACAGGTCAAGACTTATTGACGAGGTTATCTTTCAGCTATACTGTCGAATAGGGATATGTGCGCGAGTTCATCCGCATGATCTGAATGACTATTTACAGGCTTGGGAATATTGGAGATCGCACCTGAAATAAGAAGCCAAACAAAAAAGTACCTGCTTCACTCGAGCAAGGGTCAGGTGACCGCTTGCTCCGAGTAATGGAGCAGGTACTCTTAATTATGTGATAAGGTAAGCTTAGACGAATCAGTGATTCGCAATGCCGAAGTTCTCTTTACGTTCGGAAGGGGGAGTCAGCTTCTCCTTGCCGATAAGCGCATAACGGAAGCTGTCGAGGAGCGCTTCCCAGCTCGCATCAATGACATTGGACGATACGCCCACGGTACTCCACGTATTGTTGAAATCCGTTGATTCGATCAGGACGCGAACTTTGGCGGCTGTCGTATCATTTTCGTCCAGTACGCGCACCTTGTAGTCTGTAAGGTGCATGTCATGAATGGACGGATAATGACGCTCCAACGCTTTGCGCAAAGCGTTATCGAGCGCGTTGACAGGGCCGTTTCCTTCTGCGGCGGTGTGTAGCTGTTCATCGTCGATTGTCAGCTTCACGATGGCTTCAGAGCCACCGGCACGGTCGAGTGATTTCTCAGCCATGATCTTGAAGGAAGCGAAGGAGAATGGCTCTTGATCGACACCTGTTGCTTGGCGAAGCAGCAGCTCAAGTGAAGCATCGGCGCCTTCAAATTGATAGCCCTGATGCTCGAGCTCCTTAATCCGATCGATGATGCTGCGCGTCTGCGGATTGCTCGGATCAAGCTCATAGCCAAGCTGCTGCGCCTTAGACAGCACGTTGCTCTGACCCGCTAGCTCAGAGACAAGCACTCGCTGTTTGTTGCCTACGAGCTCGGGCTGAATATGCTCATAGGTACGCGAGTCCTTGAGAATAGCGGACACATGAATGCCGCCTTTATGCGCGAAAGCCGCATTGCCGACAAATGGTTGGTTCACAGGCATATGGACGTTGGCGATCTCGCTGACATAGCGCGCGACTCCTGTAAGCTGGCTTAGCTTCTGCGCAGGCAGGCAGTCATATCCAAGCTTAAGCTGAAGCGTCGGAATGACAGAGCATAGATTCGTATTGCCGCAGCGTTCGCCATAGCCGTTAATCGTTCCCTGCACTTGGCGAGCACCGACTTCAATGGCGACTAATGCGTTAGCGACGGCGAGCTCACAGTCATTGTGCGTATGAATGCCGAGCTTTACATCAACGGATTCAGCGATAGATTGTACGATGGAGCGAATCTCATGTGGCATAGTGCCGCCGTTCGTATCGCACAT
Organism: Paenibacillus marinisediminis; assembly: GCF_054343325.1. Lineage (NCBI taxonomy): Bacteria > Bacillati > Bacillota > Bacilli > Caryophanales > Paenibacillaceae > Paenibacillus > Paenibacillus marinisediminis. The sequence continues at coordinate 32,479 of NZ_JBTGUH010000001.1, read as the reverse complement.
GACGATCCAATCGGCGCCTGCTTCCTTTGCTTTAGCAAGGACAGACATCGCATACTCGCTATTATGTTTATAGCCGTCGAAGAAATGTTCGGCATCCAACATAACCTCGAGACCTGCTTGCTTTAAGTAGGCGATAGAATCATAGATCATCGAAAGGTTTTCTTCCAGTGTCGTTTGCAGCGCAGTGTGGACGTGAAAGTCCCACGACTTGCCGACAAGAGTAGCAGCAGGCACATTAGCTTCAATGATCCGATTCAGGCTGACATCATGCTCAGCCAAGGATTGCTTGCGTCGGGTGCTGCCGAATGCGGTTAGCTTCGCATTCCAATTGTAGTTCTTGACTCGTTTGAAGAACTCAATGTCCTTGCCGTTGCTTCCTGGAATGCCGCCTTCAATATAATGAACGCCAAGCGTATCGAGCTTGCGGGCGATCTTAATCTTATCGTCAGCAGAAAGGCTAATGCCTTCACTTTGAGTACCATCTCTTAACGTGGTGTCGAAAATAGCTATTGAAGTAGACATAATATACCCTCCTCTGATGAAACGGATTGTCACGATAGTGGCTTAATCGATTCAGCACTCTGATGAAACGGATTGCCATGATGATGGCGTTATCGATTTAGCATACTGATGAAACGTGTTGACGTGGTGCATGACTAAAGGGAATGCGCAGCCTGAATCTGTATAAAAAACGTACATGGCAATTATTTTCATATTATAGCACTCGCAAACGGGATGTATAGACTAATCGGAAGAAAGGTTAAAACTTTTAGTAATGTTGAGGACAAATACACACAAATGTCTTTCATTTCGCTACAATTAAGAGGTGAGAGCCGGCGCAAGTCGAGGAAAGGGAGGGTAGGTCATGGACAAGGACCAGCGAGATGTTAACAGCTATTATCCAACCAAGGGAAGGGTAATACTACACGTCGATATGAATGCTTTCTATTGTTCTGTTCATGAAGCTGAAGATCCTGAACAATATAAAGGGAAGCCTACCGCGGTTGCCGGCAGCATTGAACTTCGTAAAGGGATTATCGTCACCTGCTCTTACGCTGCCCGGAAGCGGGGGGTCCGAACCGGTATGACGGTAAGACAAGCCGAGCGACTCTGTCCGGGAATTATCTTAATCAGACCGGACTTTCATCTATATCGCAAATATTCGCGCGCCTTTCTAGATATCACTCATTCGTATACACCATTGGTGGAGGCGGTATCGATTGACGAGTGTTATATGGATATCACAGGCTCTAAGTCGTTCGGCACACCGATGGAAATAGCGGAGGAACTGCAGCGCAGAATTCGTGAGGAGCTGTCACTGCCATGTTCGGTTGGAGTTGCGCCGAATAAGCTGCTTGCGAAGATGGCTTCGGATATGAAGAAGCCGAATGGCATCACGGTCTTGCGAATCCGCGATGTGCCAGCCCTGCTATGGAAGCGGCCGTGCCATGAGCTGTTCGGCGTCGGGCAGAAGACGGCGGGCAAGCTGGAACGCATGGGCATTCGCACGATCGGCGAGCTTGCCCATGCGGACGAAGAACGGCTCCGCAACGCATTTGGCATCTATGGCGATGCGATGAGACAGGCGGCGAACGGATGGAATGACGATCCCGTGAACCCGGAACGGGAACCGAGCAAATCGATAGGTCATACCACCACGCTGCCGCGTGATGTGGATACGCCGGAGGATGTTCGGCGCGTGCTGCTGAATCTGGCGGATCAGGTGACGAGGCGGATGCGCAAGCAGCAAATGATGGCCTACACCATTCAACTGACGCTGCGAACACCGGAGATGAAGACCTTTACGCGCTCGCATACGTTAGATGCGCCAAGTGATGACAGCAGTGTGTTTGTGGAAGAGGCATGGAAGCTCTATCTTAAGCATTGGGAAGCTGGGAAGCCGATTAGGCTGCTGGGTATAACAGGACAGAACCTGGTACAGAAGGATGAAGCGGCTGTTCAGCTGGATTTATTTTCATACGAGAAAGCACCGAAGAAAGAGAAATTAAATGAGATCATGGATCAGATCCGAGACAAATTCGGGGAGAATGCATTAATTACGCTCGGGATGGTCGGTGAGGACTCCTCCTCGTTGCTCCGCAACCATCAACGGCGAGGAACTTCGCTGCAGACTGATTTTTTGCGGGAGTGGGAAGCTAAGCAAGAGGACTAAGGTAATATTCATTTTATAAAAAAGTATGGTTAGGGTTTGAATTCCACCACTGTTTGTATTATATTGATATCGTTAGACAGAGATGTAGTTGTACTTATTCAGGAGGGAAACTAATAATGGCGAAATATACTTGGGTTGAAAAAGATACATGCATTGCCTGCGGGGCTTGTGGAGCGACTGCACCCGATATTTATGATTATGATGATGAAGGTATCGCGGAAGTTATTTATGAAGGCGACAACAACCAAGGTGTGACAGAAATTCCGGAAGATCTGCATGAAGACATGCAGGATGCATGCGATGGTTGTCCTACAGACTCGATCAAGATTGCGGATAAACCATTCAACTAATTTACTGCACTCCAACCTAATCGGTTATTAATAAAAAACTCTGCTTCGGCAGAGTTTTTGTGCGTTTATGGGAAGCAGTTTGTTAAAGATGGTATTGAACATCGACCCTTAAATGCCGATACATAACATGAAGGGTGCAGTTTGGCTGCTAGCTGCCTTCGGGATAGGGGGATACTCATGTCGAAGCAAGCGGGTAAATCTCAGTTTACCGAGCAAGATCAAGCCTATATGAAAAAGTATATTGAAGCTCATCCCGACAACCGAATGGCATGGTATCTGTTGGGGAAGCAGTATGAACGTGCGGGTGAGATGAGCAAAGCTCATTATTGTTATAATCAAGCCGGAGACATATACAAGGCTTTTGAAAATGTACCGCTTCCTATAGAAGCGGCAACCGAGAGGCTGATGATGAAGCAGGAGGCCAAGCGCCTGCGCGAGCAGAAGTCGATGCGCAGACGTTGGATCGTGCGCGCATCGTTGCTGCTGCTGCTGATCGCCGGGCTGTTAACCTCGGTGCCAAGTGAACAGGCTCATGCTCCGAACGAGCCGCCTGCTTCGCCGGACATCGAGCCAAGTGTTCCGGTCGCCACGACTGAATCGGCACCTGAAGCAGGCATATATCTGAGCGGTGAGCAGGAGAAAGAGCTTGCCGCATCGCTGTTAAGCGCTGTCAAGCGCACTACGGCTTCGGACAAGCCTTCATATGTGGTATCGCAGCCTGAGGAAGATTCTTGGAAGCTATGGACACTTCAACCTAAACCATGGTATGTAGTTGAGCCGTCGGACAAGTCGAGCGAAGCTGAGGTACAAGCGATCAATACGAAGGATTGCTATTGTGAAGCGGAGCAGAGCAAGGTAAGCACCTTAGCGGCAAACTGGGCGCAGCAAGAGCAGCGGCAGCTGCTCGCACGGTCCATTGTCGTTGCTGCCGTTCGTATGGGCACAACTCCGCCGCCTAAGCTGGGAGAGTTGGCTGGTGCATACCCCAACAACGCGATTGCAGGCGTTGATCCAGAATTAATACCGCTGTACGAGCAAGCTGTAGTGGCGTGGAAGGCCGCAGGCTCTCCAACTGATGCTAAGCTCGCAGAGGATGAGCTGTTCCAATCGCCTGAAACGGTAGATTCGCCTTTTCAAGAGGCTCTGCGCATCGTTGTAGACAAGCAGACCATGCGGCTTGCAGTCATTAGCGGCGATCAGATCATACGCAATTATACAGTTGGCTTAGGTGGAGATCGTACGCCGGAAGGAAGTTTCATCATAACGGAGAAGGTTGTGAATCCGAATGGAAGAGCGAATGGTTCATTCGGAAGCCGAGGGATGACGCTTTCCGATACGTTATATGCCATTCACGGTACGAATGAGCCGGATAGTGTAGGCAAGAACGAATCATTGGGCTGTGTGCGTATGTCGAAGGAAGATATCGAGGAATTGTTTGATATGGTGCCCATAGGCACCGAGGTTCAAATTACGAATGGCAAACTTCCGGTTAAGGAGCATAAGCCGACGAAAGAAGATCGATATCAAGTTCCTTTAACACCAGGGCAAGGGAATCCGAATAAAGTATATAAATGGTTGGGGTGAATTTAAGAAACCGCTCACCTAGTTAGTCGATAAGGCTGGATTAGCGGTTTTTTTGTCCGATAGCACATACAGTGACAGTAAGGCCGTATGACCCGCGGTTGAACGGACACAGGCGCCACTATTTCATGATTTCAGGGTGCTTTTTGAGGTATTGCGGACACAGATGACGCTATTTGCTTCAAAACTAGCACTAAACGGCTTATTCAGGTCAAATAACGGCTCTACGGTCCGCTAGTATGGCGAATTAGTGGTGTTTGCTACAAATAGTGGTTCGTGTGTCCGCTACCGGACCTTGTAGATAGCAAAGTGGGTGTCCCAAAAGTCAAAAGACTTAGGAACACCCACTTTTATGACTATATATAAGTACGGGTAGTGCTTAACCATTAACAATAATTAACACCGAAATGACAACGATGAGCAACAGAACGATGGAACCGACCCAGATCATAGCTTTCTTATTAAGAGATTCATCCTGTTTCGTAGGTCTAGTAGGGGGCATACGCTTAGTTGTCATAGCTAATCACCTTTCTTTACCGAATATATATTATACAGAGTATTGTATACGCTTTTGGGCGATATGACTAGTACATAGAGCACGAGGTAAACTCTTTTCTTTTCAGCATGAACACAGTAAACTGTTCCATAGGGTAAATGTTAAGCGGGGGACTTAGCAGCTACCTCTAACTTAAAAATGGTTTCTATGTTAGAATAGATAACATCGACAATCAAGAACGGAGTGGAATCGTTGTTATACCGCAATATTGGCAAACCTTTATTTTTTAAACTGGATCCGGAGCGGGCCCATCATCTCGTTATAGGCGGGATGGCTTCAGCCGCTAAACTGCCTGGTACCCTTGCCATGCTGCGCAGCATGTATGGTGTACAAGAAGATGCTATGCTCGCGAGTGATCTATTCGGATTGCATTTCCATACTCCAATTGGCTTAGCTGCTGGGTTGGATAAGAATGCAGAAGCTGTTGAAGGCTTCTCATCTGTGGGCTTCGGATTCATGGAGGTAGGTACCGTAACGCCGGTAGGACAGCCTGGCAATGATAAGCCGCGTTTGTTCCGTTTGCCTCCGGATGATGCACTCATTAATCGAATGGGATTTAATAATGAAGGCGCTGTGAGAATGCGTGAACGATTATCGCAGCTGAAGCAGCGTCCGATACCTGTGTTTGTCAATATCGGCAAGAACAAGGTAACACCTAATGAGCAAGCGCAAGAGGACTACTTGAAGTGTATACGTGAGCTGTATCATGAAGCGGATTTATTCGTCATTAACATCAGCTCTCCTAATACGCCGAACCTGCGCAATTTGCAGCATGGTGATGAGCTCCGCACGCTGCTGCAAGCTGCGGTTAAGGAAATGCAAGCTCAGAATGATTTAAACGGGAAGAGCAAAGCCATACTGGTAAAGGTTGCGCCTGATGTGACGGAAGAAGAGCTGGAGCATATGGTAGCGACGATTAAGGGCAGCGGGGTATCCGGAATTATCGCGACTAATACGACATTATCGCGTATGGGAGCTACTCACCCGCATCGTCTTGAGAACGGCGGCTTGAGCGGTAAACCGTTGACGGAACGCTCTAGAGCAGTGATTAAGCAGATCTATCGCATGACAGAAGGCCAGCTGCCGATCATTGGATCCGGCGGCGTCTTTAGTGCTGAGGATGCTTATGGACATATATGTGCGGGCGCAAGCTTAGTTGAAATATATACCTCTCTGATCTATCGCGGACCTGAAGTGAACCGCGAACTGGCAGCAGGCCTTAAGCGACTGCTGCAGAAAGACGGATACAAGCATATCTCGGAAGCGGTAGGAAGAGACCATAAATAATATGTACACAGTACCGTGAGCCGGTACGGCGATGAACGGTTGGGACGGACAGGAGGCATTCATATGGACGGAATAGACTGGGGAAAATTTTTGTTGCCTTATGAGCAGGCCATCGAAGAGCTGAAGGTCAAATTCAAAACGATGCGCACCGAATTGAAGAAGCGTGAAGAATATGCGCCAATCGAATTCGTAACTGGACGAGTGAAGCGGATATCTAGCATTCTGGAGAAAGCGAAGCGGCTGAACGTGCCGCTCGAGAATATAGACACTGGCATTGAGGATATAGCTGGAATTCGTATCATGTGCCAATTCGTCGAGGATATTCGCTATGTTGCCCAATTGATTCGTGAGCGCAAAGATATGAACGTGCTGTATGAGAAAGACTACATCACGAATTTCAAGGAAAGCGGCTACCGAAGCTTCCATATGATCGTTGAATATCCGGTCCAGACGGCGGTAGGGCAGAAGATCGTCTTGGCTGAAATTCAAATCCGTACGCTGGCCATGAATTTCTGGGCAACCATTGAGCATTCCCTGAATTACAAGTACAAGGACAGCTTGCCGGAGGATGTGAAAGAGCGGTTGAAGAAGGCTGCGGAAGCAGCGTTTATTCTTGATAACGAAATGACAAGCATCCGCCATGAGATATTGGACGCGCAGCGGAGCTTTGAAGATAAGTCGAAGATCGTTCAGAACTGCTTGACCTTCATTCAAGAGCTGTACTACCATCATAAGATCTCCGAAGCGATTCAATTCCAGAGTCGATTCATTGCGCTCTGGGAGCAGAACGATATGATCGGCTTGAAGCGTTTAGAGGAAGATCTGATGCAGTTAATTGGTAAGGCTAAGTCAGAGCCTAAGACAGTGGAATAAAGGAAACAAGAAGAAAGGTACAGACTCCCTATATGTTTACTAGGGCGTCTGTACCTTTTTTGTGCCTATTGCAGTACAACCGTGTCTCCTGGCTGTAGGCCTGTCAACACTTCAGTCTTTTCCGGTGTTTCCATTCCGGTTTTAATGGAGCGGCGCTCCGTTGAGCCGTCAGGCAGCTTGAGCATAACATATGAGCCTTCCTGGTCCTTCATAACCGCGATAGTGGGTACGACAATGGCATTTTCGATGCGCGACGTTTCTACGAGCCCGGTCAGACTCAAGCCAGCAATCATATTCTCGTTAGCCTCTAAGCTGATAATCACTTCAAATTGCGCGGCTTGATTCGCCGCTTGATCGGTTCCTGGCTTCGCGAACTTGGATACTTTTGTGACCGTACCTTTCAGAGGGACGTCCTTGAGCGCATTGATCTTGACATCAACTGGCATGCCCGGCTTAATCATGAATATATCCTGTTCTCCGACTAGACTGACAAGCTGCAGCTTCTTCGTGTCCACAATTTTGCCGATGCGGGCATTCTCCTGTACATATTGCGGTAAGTTTGCGGCATCGTCATATAGAAAAATACCATCTGTCGGAGCATAGTAAATAGCCGTTTCAACCTTGCTGCGCTTGTCTGAGATCTCTTGCTCTTGGATCGACAGGTTTACCTGATTAAGCTCGCGCTGGAGCTTTGCCGCTTCTTTATCGATGAATTGCTTCTTGGACTCCGCTTCTGTTGTGGCGCTAACTTCCCCTTCTTCCCCGATCGAAGCTTGGAATTCGCTCAATTGATCCTCCAGCTTCATCTTCTTCAAGGAAGCTTCGCTCTGGGCTATTTCTTTCTGTAAGTCTGAAGGGTCTAGATTGAACAGGAGTTCACCCTTCTTTACCTGCTGCGCATCCTTCACATTCCATTGCTTTACCTTGCCCGTGAAAGGAGCGTACACGATCGTTTCCTGCTCGTAGCTGGACTTGCCCTTAATTTCAATCGTATTGATTAAGGTTTCCTGTGTAACTGGAAATGTAATCTGCTCTTCCGCAGTATTTGCTGCCATATCGGATTTGGATGGGTTGCCGAATTGATATAGTCCATAGCTGATTGCGCCAAGGATAACGATGACGGCCATCCACTTGATCTTCTTCTTCATCTTTCTATAACCTCCCTGATTGTTTCCGCTGCTAATCACGTTTGATGGCGGTCAATGCGTCTGTTCGGGATGCAGTGATGGCAGGATAGATACCAGATAGCACTCCTGTAAGCACTGCAAAAAATAGTCCGACCGGAATAACGTACATTGGAATAAATATAAAGCTCTCACCGGAGGAAGTTGCCATAGCAGCCGCTCCGTTTATCCCCCAAACGATCCAATAGGAGAACATGACGCCAATAAGACCACCAAGCAGTCCAAGCAAGGCGGCTTCTATTATAAACATGTTTCGAATCTGCCTCAGATTAGCACCGAGAACCTTCATAATGCCAATTTGACGTCTGCGCTGATAAGTTGACATCGTCATGGCGACTACGATAGAGATCGAAGCGATAAAGAGTATGAACAATCCTACACCTAATGCAACCGTCCGAATGATCGAGAATTCATCCTGAAGTCGTTCCTGTTGATACAGATTATTGCTTGTATCCAGCATTAAATTATGGATTTGATCTTCTACTTGTTTCACATTCTTCTGATCATCGACTTTAACGAGGACCGTATTATATGTACCTTTTTCGGTCTTTGCAGTATCGCCTTCACGCTGAAGCTTCAATTGATCAACCAGCATTAGCGCGGTCTCCTCAGACACGTACAGCTTCTTATCTTCACGAGCCATGTCATCCGTAACATTTGGCGGCTTCTGCAGCACAGATGTTATTCGAATATTCGCGGACAATCGCTTGCCGTCCGAAGTCATTGACATAGGTTCAAGACGAAGCTGCTTCTGATAGATTGGGGTAGGAAAGGATCTAAGCTGCCGCCACTGCTGGTAGTACTCGTCATTGAACGGATCCTGATCCATCTTGCGCTGCAACGCCTCCATCGCTTCAGGATTAACAAGTCCGAACGTTGCGCCGTAGGATGCAATACCGGTATACGGCACATCGGATGGACCGCCCTGATTAAATTGATGACCGAATGCCGGCAACTCATTCAGATCAGTTGCAATAACTTCTACGAAACCGTTCTTGTTATCGCCAGTGTAAATGTTCATATAGTCTAATCGCTCGAATGGAGCAGCGGCTGTCACATGCGGCAAGCTGCGAATGACTTCAAGTTTTTGCTTTGTAAGCATCCCGCGCTTGACAAGATCAGGGTCCGCATTTTCCTTACTGATAGCGGAAGCGGGCGTGACCGTTATTTCATCGACTTTGAAAAAGGAGTTCATCTGCTTCTCCGCGTACGATTGAGCAGATTCACCCAAACTTAAAGCGACGATGATGGCCGAGCATCCGATGGAGATGCCCATGGCGCATAGAGCTGTGACGACCTTTCTGCGTCGCAGCTGGTCACCGGAGAAGCGCATATAATCGAGGAATCTCATGAAGATTCGCCTCCTGTAGTGACTAGTATTGCATCTTCGATAGGTGCGTCTGAAGGTTCAGGTGCGCCTTCCTCGACGAGATAACCGTCTCTTAACGTGATCACACGTTCCGTATGAGCAGCAACCTCATGCTCATGTGTGACGATGATAAAGGTCGTACCCATCGTCTTATTCAAATGCTTTAGAATTGCGATAATTTCCTGCTCAGTCTTCGTATCTAAGTTTCCGGTAGGCTCGTCCGCAAATATAATGGAAGGCTCCGTTATAAGCGATCGTGCGATACTGACTCTTTGCTGCTGACCGCCTGAGAGCTGGGAGGTGAACATCTCAGCTTTATCAGGAAGCCCAACTTGTTCCAGGAGCTTGAGTGCTTTTTCTTTTCTTTCTCTAGGCGATACGCCTTGGAATACGAGCGGAAGCTCGATATTTTCTCGAACTGTGAGATTGGGAATGAGCTCATAGGACTGAAATATGAAGCCTATATGAGAGCGGCGAAATTCAGCAAGCTGATTTTCATTCATTTCTACGATATTGTGGCCTGCTATGTATATGCGACCTTCAGTAGGCTTCATCAAGCCTGCCATCAGGTTAAGCAGCGTTGACTTCCCTGATCCGGAGCTTCCTAATAGAGCGACCATGTCGCCTTGTTCAACACGAAAGCTTAGATCGTGAAGTACCTTCGTCATTTCCGCCCCGTTCTGAAAAGTATGTGACAGATGTTCAATTGTGAGCATGCGGCTCCCCCTTTCTGAATATGTACATTCGTTGTATGTATGAGCTGCGATAGAATAAGTCGGAATTGCCGTATGAATATGATGATGTGACGATATTACTTGCACGCTCTCCTTCAAACTTTTATTCCAGCGGTAAATCATGATATGCTGTTACGGTATGGCATAGATAGGCTAATCGCATAAATGGAAGGATGAAAGCATGATTGCGCTACCGACTGCATTTGTGGAAGCGATGAAATACCGAATGGGGGAACATTATTCCGCCTTTATTAACAGCTATAATGAAGAGCCCGCATCAGGGCTGCGCATCAATACGATCAAGCTGGATATGGACAAACTTGCAGTCTTGATGCCTGAACTAACCGAACGAATCCCTTGGACGAAGGATGGATATTACACACCGCCGGAAGCTAGGCCCGGCAAGAACCCATTCTATCACGCCGGATTCTATTATATCCAAGAACCGAGTGCTATGGCACCCGTAAATTTGATGAATTTGCAGGAAGGGGACCGTGTTCTTGATCTATGCGCGGCTCCAGGAGGCAAGTCTGTACAGATCGCGGCAGGGATAGGGAAATCGGGGGTATTAGTCACCAATGATATTCATCCTGACCGCACAAAGGTGCTTGCTCGCAATATGGAGCTTTATGGCGTTACACGCGCAATTGTGCTTAACGAGCGTCCGGAGCGCATTGCGGAAGCATTGCCGCAGTGGTTCGATAAGGTGCTAGTAGACGCACCTTGCTCCGGAGAAGGTATGTTTCGCAAGGATCCCGATATGGTGCGTGCCTGGGAACGAGAGCCTGTATTGACATATGCAGCGATGCAGCAGGAGATTCTGGACAGTGCAGCTCAGTTAGTGAAGCCTGGCGGCAGACTTGTATATTCGACCTGCACGTTCTCACCGGAGGAGAATGAAGCCTCTATCGCTCGTTTCTTGACCAAGCATAAAGATTACCGAGTAGTTCCGATTGATCTGAATCACGGATTTGCTTCAGGGCGTGAGGATTGGGCTCGGGATTGTATACATGAGCATCAATGGGAAGCTTCACCCTCGGCGATTGAAGCCGTAGCAGGTACAGCTCGTATATGGCCTCATCTTGTACGAGGTGAGGGGCACTATGTTGCTGTGATGGAACGGCTTGGCGAACCGGTTCAAGCTAATCATTCACAGCTGCCACCGACTCCTATCGAGCCATCTGCTCCATTCATCGGGGTGAAGAGTAAGCGGGACATGAAGAAGCAGGATTCACGCATGATGAAGACCAAGGTACGTCCGAAGGGATTGCGTTCACCGGATCAGGATCAGATAGATGCTTTTTCTACATTTTGCGAGCACAATATGAGCCATGTACCAACTATGCCTAATGTTGCGATTAAGGACTATTTATACTCCTGTCCTGTATCGCATGAAATATTGACTAAGCTTAAAGTGATAAGACCAGGTTGGTTTCTGGGCACGTGCATGAACGGACGCTTTGAACCAGCACATGCGTTTGCGATGGGGCTCCGCCAAGGTGATGCGGCGAGAGAGTACCATTTCAGTGCGTCAGATCCTGATGTCATTCCTTACCTGCGAGGGGATACGCTGTCATATCGAGAAGATCTGGGAATTGAACATGCTAGCCAAGCAGTAAAGGGCTATGTGCTAGTTATGCTTGAAGGGAGTCCGTTAGGCTTCGCGAAGCGCTTAGATCACATCTTGAAAAATGAATACCCAGCTGCTTGGAGGTGGACGTAAACGATGGCGAAGATTAGGTTGGATAAACTACTTGGTCATATGGGCTGCGGAACTCGTTCCGAAATCAAAAAGTGGGCCAAAATCGGACTGATTACCGTTAACGGAGCTGTCATAAAGGATAGCGGCAAGCAAATTGATCCCGATATCGACATCGTGAATTTGGATGGGCAAACGATTCAATACCGAGAGTTCGTATATATCATGCTTCATAAGCCGCCAGGTGTCATATCGGCAACAGAGGATACGCGAGAACGAACGGTAATTGACTTGCTTCCTGCGGACATGCAGGTGTTTGAACCGTTTCCGGTAGGAAGATTGGATAAGGATACAGAGGGACTGCTCTTATTATCTAATGATGGTAAGCTCGCGCATGAGCTCTTATCTCCGCGGAAGCATGTGCCGAAGACTTATTACGCTCGTGTCAGTGGAAGAGTAGATGAGGCTGACATTGCAGCGTTCCAGCAAGGAGTTGTGTTGGACGACGGGTACCACACTCAACCGGCCAAGCTCGTTATACTTGAATACGATGCCGCTTCGGATGTGGATGGCATCTCTCACATTGAGGTGACGATAACCGAAGGCAAATTCCATCAGGTTAAGCGAATGTTTGAAGCGGTTGGCAAGAAGGTAGTATATCTGAAGAGATTAACGATGGGATCCTTGCGATTAGATCCCGAATTGAAGCTTGGTGAATGGCGGGAGTTAACCTCAGATGAGTTATCTGGCCTAAGAGGCGATCAATAATGATTTGGAAAAGTAAGCTACGGAGGAAATTATAAATGAGTATACAGATTGTTGCCATTGATATGGACGGAACGCTGCTGCATGATGATCACACTCTGTCCAAGCGAAATGCAGATACGATTCGTCAAGTTGCAGAAGCCGGAGTTGAAATTGTGCTGTGCACAGGGCGCAGTCCGTCCAGCACGCTGCCGTATCTGGACGAATTAGGTCTTGAAGGCATTGTCATTACACATAACGGTGCTGCTACAGTCGCATCCAAGAGCAGAAAAGAGCTTAATCTGTTTGAACTGCAGGGACAAGATTTAGACAGATATATGGATTATTGCCGCAAGCATCAGATTCACTTTGATGTGAATACAGCCTTTGATCTGTATGTGGACAGCCTGGAAGTGCTGACGAGCGAAGTACTGCACATCTACTCTCAATTTTTGATTAAGCCGAAGCTGTTTCCAGGCTGGGATCAATTGCAGGAGCCGGCACTGAAGCTAACCATGTCGGGTGAAAAGGATAAGATAGACGAAATAGAGGCAGAGATGAATCTTTGGGATCACAAGCTGCATTTTATTCGCTCGGGCGATTATTTCATCGACGTCATGCATCCCGAAGCAACGAAAGGGAATGCGCTGATGAACTTAGCAGAGCAGCAGCAAGTTCCACGTGAGAATATATTGGCAATAGGCAACTATTATAATGATGTAACCATGATTCAGTATGCGGGAATCGGGGTTGCTATGGACAATTCACCGCTTGATGTCAAAGCGGCGGCTGATGATGTTACCTTAAGCAACAATGAAGATGGGGTACATGCTGCACTTCAGAAATATATTCTTTCAAAAAAATAGGTTGTCACAAGGAAAGAAGGGGACATAGTCCCCTTCTTGTACGTGGCAGCGTTCTTATGTTGGAATCAGCAGCAGAACACTACGCTTATGATTACCAACAGGATGAACAATACCAAAATAATACCTAATTGGTTATGGAAGTGGTGGTGTCTACCGTCAATAGCGTTCATCATTTATTCCTCCCTTTGCAAGTAGTCGGTCCACACCGAATCGGTTACACGTAGTTTCTGGGCACTGGCGGTTGCATCGAATACGTCCGTCATTCGGTATAGAGTATCATATGCAGCAGCCTTGACTCGAATTGGACATTTGCCCGGTATGATCAGGATTTGGGTATTAGCCTAAACAATCCACTGCGTTAGTCGACCAATCGAATAACAACAAAGAGACCGCTATTTCTGTTTGTATCCATAGAAATAGCGGTCTTTGTGATGTATTCAGATTAGGTTCTCGTTTCAACAGCTAGTCCACTAAATGAAATCGGCCCGACGACATCTGCTCGAGTATTTGGAGTTAGATTCTCAGCGGTTACGGTGTAAACATGACATCCTGATCTTACATTCTTGTCAATCCCTTGAAATGTGACAGCGTAGTTTTGTTCAGAATCAGCTGATTCAATACCTTGTACCGTATTAAAGATCTCCTTCTCATCACGGAAGATTCGGAATAGAATTTGAGCGATACCCGTAATCCCTCGAACTCCAACAGTTGCGACTAACTCAACGCGATTAGGTTGAGCATCCGAAGAAGGTATTCTTATTCGAATCGTTGCTAGAAGCGACCTTTCTGGTGTTTGTTTGATAATAAATGATTCAGATAAATTAAATCTGCTCAATGGCTGAACAGCAGCATAATCGAGAATTCGTACCAATATATCATCTCCTTTCATACTATATTCATAGAATATGATGGATGATAGGAGAGTGATTGGACAATTAATAGAATGGCTAATAGATAGGCAGGATAACAGGCTGACTGTCCGCACATAATCCAACAGCCTCACCAGGGAATAGATTACTTATGCTCTCTGGTGAGGCTGCGGTGTATTAAAGAGATTGCAAACGCAATCCTTTAGGGTAGTGATTCTTCAGGATGCCATCGGAAGCTTTACCCCAGCCAAGCGGCAAGCCGTCCACTGTAACAAGTACCCAGCCCTTAGCCTTCGAGATCTTCTCAGGCAATTGCAGGGTGTTGCCGCTCAAGTAGGTCGACACATCGCTGGACTGTGAATCTAAGTCTAACGCCACTGCCGCGTCGGAGGGAGCGCTCAGGCTTAACGCAAGTGCGTGGGCGGGCTCGACACGCATCTTGCGCATATGCGCAAGATGCAAGCCGGGACGGGGAACCCGCAGCCCGTTCAGGCGCTCGTGCCGCATGCGCAGCGCGCTGCCAGCCGGGGAGGCGGGGAGCCAGTACAGCTCATCGCCGAACAGGATCGGCTCCCCTGGCGGGGGCTCCCACGCAGGCAGCGCCTCTTGCGCCCAGCTCGCGAAGAGCGCATACGCCTCCTTCGCGTTCATTGCGTGCGTACGCTCGACCTGGGATGGTCGACCGCCAGCACGCTTCTTGTCTCGCTTCCGCTCTTGACTTGCGAGCGGGAGCGAGGCGTCATTGGCCGCAGCATCAAGACCGAGAAGGTCGCCGTCCGTATGCGTGAGCCGCAATACGGCGACAAAATGACCTTCTCCCTCGTGACGGTGCGGCCAGATGCGTTCCATGCGTTCGACTTGGAACGCAGGATAATTTTCTAGCCAGCGCTCGATGATGCGCTCATTCTCTTCTTCGTTGAAGGTGCAGGTGGAATAGCCGATTCGCCCGCCGGGACGAAGCATGCGGACTGCCGCCTGAATGATGTCCCATTGGCGCGCCGCGCATAAGGCGACGTGTTCTGGCGACCATTCGGCGATCGCATCCGGATCCTTGCGAAACATGCCTTCTCCTGAGCAAGGCGCATCGAGCATGATGCAGTCGAACGCTTCCGGAAAACGTTCAGCGAGCGTATCCGGATCCGAATTCGTGACGATGACGTTGCTCCAGCCCATACGCTCTACATTTTCAGCTAGTATTCGGGAACGTTCCCGATGAATTTCATTGGCGATTAATAGGCCTTCGCCTTGAAGTTTACCTGCGATCTGTGTTGATTTACCGCCGGGGGCACCGGCAAGATCCAGTACACATTCACCTGGCTGCGGATCAAGCAGCGCTACAGCAGACATGGCTGAAGGCTCTTGAATATAATAGAAGCCAGCAGCATGATAAGGATGCTTGCCGGGGCGTGAGTTCGCTTCGTAATAATAGCCTTCCTCGCACCATGGAATCGATCGCAGCTGAAACAGGATTTTTGTTCGCTCGCGAGCGATAGGATGTGTCGGCCATTTTCGTGAATGAATACGTAAACCGTAAGCGCGCGGCGCATAATAACTTGCAAGGAAGGCATCTGCTTCTTCTTGCAGCATCGATTGCATCTGTTGTTCATATGCCGGAGGCAGTGGATTATTGAGTTGTGACATTGCTTTTGACTCCTTAAAGAGGTGTATAGATGTAGAAGTGTCATTAATTTTACCTAAAAAAGCAGTCATTACGCAATGGAAATGCAATTTCAGCTAATATGTGACGAAAATGTAAGCCACTTGCTAGCATCAATCGTTTACTATATATATTTAGATAGATAGCAATTAGATATTTGTGGTTAGAGAGAGGGGTAAGCCAATGAGTGATGCAGTAGTAGAACTGCGGAATGTCACCAAGAAGATCGGCAGTAAGACCATTGTCGATAATCTGTCATTCAGTGTACGCCGTGGTGAGGTGTATGGATTTCTAGGTCCTAATGGTGCTGGCAAAACGACGACAATCCGTATGATGGTCGGCCTAATGTCTATAACGGCGGGGGACGTTATCATTGAGGGCCATAATGTGAAGACGGATCGCGCCAAAGCTATGGCGCATGTCGGTGCGATCGTAGAGAATCCTGAGCTGTATAAATACATGACCGGGAGACAGAATCTGATTCATTTTGCAAGAATGAGCGGCACGAAAGTGACGCAGGAACGCATAGATGAGATCGTAAAGCTGGTTGAATTAACTCAAGTATTAGACAAAAAAGTAAAGAACTACTCGCTCGGGATGCGTCAACGGTTAGGCGTTGCTCAAGCATTGCTGCATAATCCTTCGATTCTGCTGTTGGATGAGCCAAGCAACGGCTTAGACCCTGCGGGTATTCGTGAACTGCGCGACTATTTGCGTCGGCTTGCGAAGGTTGAGAATATCTCGATACTAGTATCCAGCCATATGTTGTCCGAAGTTGAATTGATGTGCGATCGAGTTGTCGTCATTCAAAATGGTCGCTTCGTCGGTGAGCGGGTATTGGATCCGAATGCGGATGTGAACCAAGCCACTGGCAAAGCTGTACAGTTCCGTGTTGCTCAGCTGGAAGATGCGGAACGACTGCTTCAAGAGCGTCAATGTCAATACTCCACCAATCAGCAAGCGGGCTCAGTGACGGTTACGCTTCAGCAAGAGGAGATTCCCGAATTGGTCAGCTTGATGGTTCAGCATGGCCTGAAAATATACGAAGTTCGTCAGGTGGCAGAATCGCTTGAAGACGCGTTCTTGTCGATGACGAAAGGAGGTCAAATCGTATGAGTTATTTCTCAGGTCTAGTGCGTAATGAATGGATGAAGACATATACGAAGCGCCAAGTTCCGTACTATGTTATCTTTCTAATCCTAATGGTAGTGGGAATCGGAACGGTTATGCGGCTGTTTATGATGGAATCCGGTTCCGAGTTCGGTTCTCTCGATTTCATGAACGTTATGGCGAGTGTCATCTCAGCGATTACATTGTACTTTATGATCTCTATCTCAGCTCAGACAATAACAGATGAATTCAAGGATGGCACGATCAAGCAGCTGCTTATTCGTCCTGCTAGTCGAACGACGATCATGATGTCGAAGCTCGTTAATCTAATCATGATCACAATTGTCGTATATGTAATCACTGTGATTGTTGCTTGGATCACAGGGCTGATCCTGTTCAGCGGTGAGAACAGTGCTACATTTGGGGAAGTCATTCGTGACCTTATATTCAGCCTGCCCAGCCTGTTCTTCTATAGTTTGCTGGCTTTCTTGATGGCGGTGTTAACAAGAAGTATCGGACTTTCGATAACGGTACCGATTATTACGCAATCGATTATTGCGGCGGTCGTTGTCTTTTGGAGTAAGAAGTCGTGGTATATGCTGCTTATCTTCCCTAACTTGGATTGGAAGCCTTACTTTATTGATGGGTATGGACTGCCATACACAGGTGCTTCCCTTGGATTAGCTGTCCTCATATACTGCATATATATGATGGTTATGCTGCTTGCCGCTATATTCATATTTAATAAACGAGATATTCAATAATGATAATGGCTGTCCTTGCTCCAGACATCGTCTGTGCGAGGGCAGCCTCTTTCACTCACTGCTTCGAATGATACATCGCTTCATCCACTCCAACCCACTTGCGAATGCATTTCGCGTCTACTTCAGGTTTCAGGCGGGAATGATGAATAAAGTCAATCCATTCTTCACCGCTGAATCGTCCAACTAAACCAACATCGTCAACTTCTTCTTGAACTAAGTTAGCTATCATTGCTCGATAATTCGCTCAAAGATGAGAAAGAAGAGCAGAGTGTAGTATAATAATGAAAGAGATGTAATCTAATATATCATTATCAGTGGTGGGCGAGAAGTGAATATAAAGGAGGGACAGTCTTGAAACTGTTGCAAGCTTTGTTTTTCCCGCCAGAACAGCCGGGCGGGGTGTCCTCCATGATTCCCTATCTTATGGATCGGTTTCAGCCTCCCCATTGGGAGATGGACTTGTTCTCACTGCCTAAGCGCATTCGGGGAAAGGGCAGTGAAGATATTCAGTTCAAGACCTTTGATTGGACTGAATATGGGCAATCGGCAATTGTACAAAAATATATCCAAACTTTTCGTGATTATATATGGTGGACAAAATTGCGTCTTACCAAGACGTATGATCTCATACATGCGCATCACCCGATTGTTGCACTTGCGATGAAACGCCTATATCCTAACACACCAGTCATCATGACGATTCATTCCAGTTATGAGCGTGAGCTAATCTTGAACGGTAAGATTGAGGAAGGCGGTCTAGAGCATCGCTTTCTAACATCGTTGTACAGAGAACTAGAGGCATCGGTGGATGAAATAATGACGGTATCTGAAGCATTCAAGCAGTATATGAAACCGTATCTTCAACATGTGGATCGAATCAGCGTCTTGCCAAACGGCTATGACGAGAAGCGTTTTAAGCCGATCGCGCATGAGAATGAAGTGCCGCAGCTTATTACAGTGTGCAGACTTGTTCCAGCGAAAGGGATAGATATCCTGCTGAAGGCATGTGCGGAATTGAAGCGCCGTGGTCACGCCTATGTGCTGCATATTATCGGGGATGGTCCGATTCGTGAGGAGCTTGAAGCGTTGGCACAGCGTCTAGGCATCTACAATGAAACCATCTTCTATGGTTACATGCTGCATCCAGAAGAATTCATGCCATTTTCGGACATTTTCGTGCTGCCTTCGCGAGCGGAGTCATTTGGTTCTGTGTTTGCGGAAGCTGCATTATGCAATCTAGCGCTGGTAGGTACAAATGTAGGCGGAATTCCGGAACAGATCGAGGACGGAGTGAATGGACTTCTCGTACCTGCAGACGACCCGATCGAGTTAAGTAAAGCGCTGGAACGGGTCATGATGGATCCTGCATTTCGCTATGAATTGGGACGCGCGGCTTCTGCCAAGGCGAAGCAGGCGTACTCGCTTAGCCGCATAGTTAACGAGCTCAAGCTAGCATATCTGAAGTATCGAGAGCATGAATCTCATTCGTAATAGGAACAGGGTTGTCTCTTGCGTAATAGCGGTGACAGCCCTTTACTCTTCTAAGCTGGCTATATACATACATAAGCAACGGGCTGGACTGTAACATCAAAGGATCAGGAGGGATCGAATGGCAAGGACATTTCGTTTCGTTCATGCGGCGGATCTGCATCTGGACAGCCCCTTCAAAGGGCTTGTGCCGATGCCTGATCGGCTGCGGGAACAAGTGATTCAATCGGGTATGGAGGCCTGGGACGCGCTGGTCCAGTTGACGCTGGATACCCGTGCGGACGCGCTCCTGCTGTGCGGAGATTTGCATGATTCGGATGCAAGATCACTTAGGTCGCAATGGCGGCTGCAGCAAGGCGCAGCTAAGCTGGTTCAGGAAGGCGTGAGCGTATTCATTATCCATGGAAATCATGATCCGATGAGCGGGAATTTGGATTGGGAATGGCCTGCCGGCGTCACGGTTATGGGAAAGGACAAGCCTGAAAGCCACATCGTCTTCAATCGAGCAGGTGAGCCTGCAGCAGTCGTCAGCGGTATGTCGTACGGCAAGCAAGCTGTATATGATAACCTGGCGATGAAGTATCCTGCAATACCGGAACATAGCGTGGAGCTGGACGATTTATCAGCATCAGAGCATGGTGCTCATAATTCAGCCAGCTCTAATCGTTCTTCTCGTCTCTATCGTATAGGGATGCTTCACGGCACGGTAGACGGAAGGCAGGATCATGATCCCTACGCACCTTGCTCCAAGCAGCAGTTGATCGAAAAAGGGTACGATTATTGGGCTCTCGGTCATATTCATAAGCGCGAAGTCATTCATGAGCAGCCGTGGATCGTGTATCCCGGCAATCTCCAAGGTCGGCATATTAAAGAGACAGGAGAAAAAGGCGCGTATGTGGTGGATGTAGAGGAAGACGGAAGCTCAACGATTCAATTTCATAGACTGGATGTCATTCGATGGCGAGAAGAGACGTTACGGCTTGACGACATCGATACGCGGCAGCAGCTGATCGATAAGCTCTGGGAGGCGATTGACCAGTGGCGAGAAGAGACGGATGTACAGCTTCAGCTCGTAAGGGTCACGTTAACGGGACGCAGTGCATTGCATAAGGAGCTCATTAGCGGTGCGCTGCAGGAGGAGTTAATCGAGATGTGGCGTGAAGCGGAGCAGCTGCAGAGCGAACAGGGGGAACGCGCAGTATGGCCTGTATCCGTGCGTATCGACAGCCGTTCGGCAGCCGATCTCGATGCTTGGCGAGACGCGGACCATTTTATCGGGGAAGCAATCAGACTGACCGAGCATGCCATGACAGATGAAGCCATACGTAAGCAATGGATGGAAGAAGCGCTGCAGCCGCTTATGCAGCAGCGGCAGCTCTCACGTTGGACGGAGCAGCTTACACCGGAAGAGTTTGACATGCTGCTGAATGAAGCGCTCTGTCTCGTTGTGGACATGCTGGAAGGAGAGCCGTCATCATGAGAATTGAGCGAATGGAGCTGCAAGCCTACGGTTCGTTTCATCAACGTGTGCTTGATCTGCCAGAACAGGGTATGACGATTATTGTAGGACCGAATGAGGCGGGGAAGAGTACGATCTTCTCTTATATTTGTTCGATGCTGTACGGTTGGTCAAAGCGCGGTACGGCTATGGAACGCTATGAGCCGCTGAACGGGGGAGCGATATCCGGGCGACTGACTGCGAAGGATCGCGACGGCGGAAGATGGATCATTGAACGTCGAGATCGCAGCAATGGACCGTTTGTACGGATTCAGCATGTGGACCCATTCGGAAATATGCGGGAGCGCAGTCAATTGGAGCTTGAACAGGAGCTATTAGGCGGCCTTCACGCTGATCTATATAACAAGCTGTTCGCTGTGACGCTTGACGAGCTGCATGCGCTGCACACCCTGCAGGGTGAAGAATTGCGATCTATGCTGTATGATGCAGGCTTTGATGCGGGTAGATCGATAGCAGGCAGCGAACGCAAGCTGCAAGCAGAGATGGACAAGCTGTATAAGCCGCGCGGTCGAACACAGCTGCTGCATGAAACGCTGAAAGGGCTGCAGGAAGCGGAGCGAGGCAAGAGAGAACAAGCGAGGCTGGCAAGCAGGTTGCAAGATGCTGAGACCGAATGGAAACAGGAGCGTTCACGGCTTGAACAGCTGTTGACCAAGCGTGATGAGGATCGCGGTCAGCTGGCGATGATGGAGCGTGCGCTTCACGTTAGCGATGTATGGGTGAAGCTGGTTGCGGTAAGGAGCGAGCTGCAGGAGCTGCCTGACCTGTCACATTGGGAGCCGCAATGGAAAGAGAACGAGCAAGCGCTGCAGCATCAGCTGAAGGAGACGGCTCATATGTTGGAGGAGCTGGAGGTGAAGCGGGCTGAGGTGCAAGCGCAGCTTGCGGAAGATCAGCCTGCACAAGAGCTGCTCCGATGCGCCTCTGAATCGAGAAGGCTGATCGCTCTTGCTGAGACCGTGCAGCATTGGCGCGATGACCTGCACGAAGTGGAAGTTGAGCTGGAGGCAGCGGAGAGCGAGCTGCAGCGGCTAGCGCGTCAGAGCGGACCAGAATGGACACCGACGGAGCTTGCCGCTAGTGATATGTCGCAGACAATAGTGGAAAACGTACGCGAATACAGCAAGGAGCTGGAGCATGTAGACGCGTTTGCCGTTCGAACGGATGACGAGCTGCGACGTGCGTCCAGCGAGCTCAGATTAGCGGAAGAGACGAAGTCAGAAGCTATGGATTCTCTAGCTCAGCATGCTAGGGCAGGAGTATCGGGAAGCGGATATGCTCCTGATGATGCAAGTGTCAGTAAACTGTTCCGTTCATGGGATGACGTAAATAAATTATTATCTGGGCTTGACTATTCTGCCCCAGATGTTGAGGCAAGCGTGAAACCGGTCATAAGTCCATATGCGCCATACATCATCGGTGGCATCGGGATCTTGGGTGCGATTGGTTTGGGTATCGCAGGAGAAGTGTTGGGTGCAGCAGGAGTAGCGCTGCTTGGCGCGGTGTCTGCGGGCTGGTTATGGTGGAGCAGCAGAAGATCAGGAAGCGGCAGGAGTAAGCGGGGCACCGTCTCGACGGTTGGCGGTGCGGAGCTGCGGTTAGCGGAGATGCTGCGCGCACTGGAGCGGGAGCTGGCTCCGGTGTTAGAGCGGTGCAGCGAGTGTTCCCGTTCGGCTGAGACGGGAACCTATACGCGCGTGAGCCGCGCAGGAGCTGGCGGCGCAGAGCGAGCGGATGTGAGCTTTCAGCGCCTGGATGAGGCGCTGGAAGCGGTGAGCGCGTGGGCGAGAGAGCGCGAGCGGCTGGCGCAGCGAGAGCGGGCGGCACACGAGGCGTGCACGCTCGCCGAGCGTCGCGCCGCTGCGGCTGATGAGGAAGCGCGCCGCGCGCGGGATGCGCGCGAGACGCAGCTTACAGCATGGCAGCGCTGGCTCGAGACGCGCGGCCTCCCGGCTGCGTGGAGCCCGCAGGGCGCGCTTGAGCACGCCCGCCGCGTGGAGCAGGCGAGCGAGCTTGCGCGCAAGCATGCGCGGCTCGAGGCCCGCGCTGGGCGGCTGCGCGCGGAGCTCGACGCGTACCGCGAGGCATGCGTGCGCGTGCTCCACGCGGCTGAGCCGCACGCGCACGCGCCAGCGCCGGCGCGGCTGCCTGCGCTAGCGCAAGGCGCCGCCGAGGCAGCCGCCGCACAGCAAGCCGGCGGCCTGCCCGCGGAAGCGCGCCTGCAGCGGCTGCTCGCGCTCATCGAGCGCGAGGAGGCGCGCGCGGCGGAGCTGCAGCAGCGCGC
Organism: Paenibacillus marinisediminis; assembly: GCF_054343325.1. NCBI lineage: Bacteria > Bacillati > Bacillota > Bacilli > Caryophanales > Paenibacillaceae > Paenibacillus > Paenibacillus marinisediminis. The sequence continues at coordinate 9,372 of NZ_JBTGUH010000001.1, read as the reverse complement.
TCGCGAGCTCGAGGCGCTGGAGCAGGAGCAGCGCCGCCTCGAGCAGCGCAGTGCTGCGCTGCGCGCCGAGCTCGCCCGCCTCTGGCAGAGCGCCGGCGCGCAGGACGCGCCCGCGTTTGCGCGGCTCGCGCAGCAGGCCGAGCGCTACGCGGCCTGCCTGCTGCTGCAGCGCGACCTTGCCGCCGCATGCTATCGCGGCGGCGAGCGCGAGAGCTTCGCGCCGCTTGAGGCGCTGCTCGTCCAGCATGACAGAGCGGCGCTTGAACAGCGCTGTCGCGAGCTGAACGAGTGGCTGGATGAGCTGGACCGCAGCATACGCGACGCGGAACAGCAGACCGGCAGGCTCCGGCAAGAGGAGGAGCGGCTCCGTCAAGAAGCGGAGCAGGAGCAGTGGATGCAGCGCGCATCCGAATTGGAGGCTGAGCTCCATCAGCAAGCGAGCCGCTATGTGGTTCATTCACTTGCGAAGACGATCATTGCATCTGCTCGCAAGAAATATGAGCAAGAGAAGCAGCCATATGTCTATAAGCGCGCAGGACAGTATATCTCTCGCATGACAGCAGGGCGCTATAATCGAGTGCTGTCCCCGCTCGGAACGCAGCAATTGGCAGTTCAGCACGAAGACGGACGTATCATCGACTCCGCTGCATTAAGCCGCGGAACGATGGAGCAAGTGTATCTGGCTATGCGTCTTGCCTTATCAGATGTGATGTCGGAACGAGTGTCACTGCCGTTTGTATGGGATGACATCTTCGTAAACTTTGATCCTGAACGTTTACATCAGATGCTGCAAGTTCTTCCTGATATGCTGGAGCAGCGGCAGGTTATCTGGACGACTTGCCATCCGCATATGGTTGCAGCAGCAAGCCAAGTATTGGGTGATGTTCATATCATTGAACTATAATTGAATCCGATCAATAGAAAACATCTCCATTCTCACTGTACAGGTGAGATCGGAGATGTTTTTTTCTAACAATAGAGTAAAACGTTCCCTCACAGAAAGCAGATGTGCCTCTGAAGATTATTTCAGTGGTCTCTTTGCGGAGAGCTTCTCATCCTTCTTACGTGGGAGCAGACTAAGGTTCCAATTCGACTTATGCGATGGTATCTGACTGTTGCCTTCCTGTGGGGGAGGTGTAATGGAATCATGATCGATCCTCTTGCGAATGAGCAGCACCATCCATATGACGCTTAGCAAGCCGAACAGCGGGTATAGGAACGAAACAAGCGGTTTGAAGCCGAATTGGCTCATTACGAAGCAGAATAACATGATGCCTGCTGTGATCAGCTTCGGAGAAAGTGATAATCGATGCTTCAATTGCAAGGTTACACCATATATATCAGCCACAAATGTCGAAAATATTTCTGAAAATATTAACAAAATATAGATGATCTGAACGGTGAAACCTAACCCATATGCGATCTGCCCCATTGGTATATCGAATTGTGTAATGCCCGGCATCTGAACGGATAGCGCCATGTGACCAGCAATCAACATGCAGCCGATTAATATTCCGCCTAATATGCCACCCCTGCGGATGGTGCGTTCATCAGGCATTGAAGTTCCGAGCGGTACAAGCACAGCTTGAGCCATTGCCAAATTGAAAGCGCCATATAAACAAGCAGAGACAATTGCGGCATATATCGGCTTGTCCGTAATCATAGTGATGCCTTGCAGTGTATTGGGTTGATGAAAGGTGTCCCACATGATGAAGGATGTGAAAACCAGCATTGTCGGTACGACGATAGAATTAAGCTGCAGAATCGCATTCATACCGCGGTTGATGATCCAGTAAGAAGCGACCAAGGTAATGAGCAAGCCGGTTTGATAATTCATATTCAAATGCTCATTAAACACGGCTCCCGCTCCCGCCAGCATAACGCTGTTTACGCAGGTGAGCACGATCAATGTAAAAAAACTGACGTACTGACCAGCTCGTTGTCCAAATAACGCGACATTTACATCCTCATAAGATCTCGCTCTTAAGCGATGGGCGAGTATCATTAACTTGGTACCTAACCATATAAACAGAAAGGTAGCGATCAGAATCGTAATAACAGCAACTCGACCGTATCGGGTAAAGAACTGTATGATTTCTTGTCCTGTAGCGAAGCCTGCTCCTACAACTGTTCCAATATAAGTAAATGCAACCTGCAGCACGCGCAGCCATGATTTCATCTTATTCTGCTCCTTCCGATGCCGTCATGGAGTCGATCAGATCAGCTTATTGGGCTTGTACGGCACTATTAGACTGTATGCATCTAAACAGAAGGACATGACTCCCATCATTATGTTACAATAGCTGTAACCTGTCATCTGCCAAGTTATTATATAGTAGTTACTGAGACATGTTTCTGCATGGGGTTGTGGAGGAGAGTCAACATGAACGAGATGATGTGGGCAATATCGCATTATGGGTATTTTGCTCTGTTTTTTTTGATGGCATTGGGACTAGTTGGGTTACCTATTCCAGATGAAACGGTAATGGTAGTAGTAGGAAGTATGACCGTTGATGGTCCGCTAAAGTATCCGCATGCGTTCGCCGTATGTGCGTTAGGAAGTATGATCGGTATGATCATTAGCTACTTCGTTGGACGAAAGGTTGGGAAGCCGTTGATCGATCGATTCGGATCGAAGATCATGCTTACCCCTGCCCGAATTCAAGCCGCAGAACGATGGTTTCAGAAGTATGGTCCATATAGCATCATATTCGGTTATTTCATCCCAGGGTTTCGTCATATTATATTTTACTTGGCCGGGATGTCTCGCATGAAATTTTCTATCTATTTCTCAGTTGCAATGATAGGAAACCTACTCTGGGTAGGTACCTTTCTAACCGTAGGACACGTGGTTGGCATCCATTGGGAAACGACTGTACACTGGCTCCGAGAGCAGAGGGCATATGCACTACCTGCGATGGCGGCAATTATATTGGTGGCGGTATTATATAGTGTTTGGGTCTATCGAAAGAGGAAAAATGTTGTTTAATAGGCGAAAAATATAAAAGCCTTGGTCATGAGCGATTTCATGCACCAAGGCTTTTTAGTATGCTTATATTCCGCAATCAGGTATCAATCAACTTGTATAAACACTCTTCTGTTCGTAGGGAAACAGTTTAACAGATTGAACAATACTTGTCTTTGGATCTAGATCTAGTCTTAATAGAACATCGTCCTCAATATATCGCCATACATAACCAGAGTCTTCATCAGGGTTGCCAAGAGCTGCTCTTGCATTATAATCCATATCACCGATCTTCAGACCTTGAAAGCCTGTTGAAACGCCGTCGCCGGATACTTCCACAAAGGCGACATGACCTGTTCGATCACAGCCGATGGAAAATCCATCATACTCCAGCACTTGGATCGGTTCATTATCATCCATCGTTATTTTGGATAGGGGATCTCCCCATATCGTCGTTACTTCATCGGCGCTGTTGGTCAACGATATGCTTTTCAAACGAATATCATTCCGATCAAACGGATATTCTGCAGGCTCTGGATTGTTGGATTGCTGGCCTTCGGATGCTTGATCAGACGAAATGGACATTTGATCGGACTTAGGCTTGTTCGACTTTGATTGTTCGGACTGAGGCAGTTCAGACTGCGGTGATAAAGCGGTAGACGTGGATATTGGAGGCGTTTGGTCTTTAACGGATGCGCAGCTAACGAAGATGACACCTAGCAATCCGCCTATAACGATTAACCGGAGGCCTCTGAGTTTGGGAAGTTGCATCGCTCATTCCTCCTTCGTGCGTCTCGCGACGAGCATAATATATATTACCCTTCCAGATGACTGATAAACAATTACCATAATCAGCTCTATAGGTGCAAATTCCTGTATATATGATAGTTGTACGTTGTTTGTCGGAGTCTATATTAATAAAACGCTGAATTTTAATAATAGTTGCAGTTGAAATATAAAATCTTTTCATTTCTCCTTCGGTTCGTTTGGCATATAATAAAGGTAAGCTGTGAGAGGGGGCGACGAAGATGGTTCATGAACCGACGGCTCAATTCATGCAGGGGAAGGTATTGGAGGCTAGGGTGCATTTTGAACGGGCACTGGATTGCAAGCATACCGAATTCGACGATCTTTACCCCTATATGATAGAGCATCCACAATTTTTCTGGTACAAAAGGTATGTAGCTTGGTCAGAGCTCTTGACTGTAGTAAAGCTGTGCACCGAACTGAATGTTCCATGGCGTCAGCTGTTTTCTGCGCAGCAGGCTGATTACATTGATAAGCGCGTGATGTCCGCTAAAGTGTTGGATTATTGGTTTGAAAAGAACGATTCAAAAGAGCATGTAGGTCATTAATGGCTCGCAATCGAATCAAGAATAGGGCTTGGCTGGATAAAAACACCGAAAGACCCGGGGAGTTGAATATCCTCGGGTCTTTTGATGGAGTAAGTTTCAATTCAATGGATGCAGATTATAATAACTATACAATCATGATCGAATAATGAGGTGATGAGTTGATATCAGATGAGCTGTTGGATCGTTATCGCCAGGAGGACACCGAAGTGCGTGTCGTCCGCGACATATTAGAGAGCAATGATGTTTATGGAATCGTGGTAGCATGGGATGAGCAGACGGTTATGATCCGTAAGAAGAGTAGACGTATTGTCAAATTAAAGCGGCAGTACGGCTACCAACCAGCTGACGAGCCGCGTCAGCTTCCAGAAGGTCTGTTGGATTGAGTTTTAATGGAGGCGTCGCAGTGTTTTGAGTTATGATACGATCGATGCGGGTCTCGTTCATGAGGCCGCTCGATCTGCATAAACTTTTTTTGAAATAGGTGTTGACGTTGAGTGGTGCACATGATATTATATTTCTTGTCGCCACTGATTGAACGATATCGAAATGATAGCGGCACACTTTAAGTAATCAATATCATATATGCGGATATGGCGGAATTGGCAGACGCGCTAGATTCAGGTTCTAGTGGCCGCAAGGTCGTGGAGGTTCGAGTCCTCTTATCCGCACCAACTATCAAGGGTTTCAGCTTATCAGGCTGAAACCCTTGTTCTTTTTTGCGCATTATCGAACGATACTCGTTATGGCGATATTGCGTCGTAATAGTATGTTGTCACTAGGAAATAGAAAATGTAAACTGATAGAGACACATACTATATTCGAGAAGGTGTGATATCGTGCATAACGAATCGAAGTTAACGATATTGGACGTAGATACAGGTGTAGACGATGCGTTAGCCATAGCTTACGCGATGCGCTCGCCTGAATTGAATATGTTGGGGATCACGACATGCTACGGCAACATCACAGTAGATGAAGCAGCACGCAATACATTAATCGTATTGGAGAAGCTTGGACATTATAATATTCCTGTTTTTAAGGGTGCGGAGCATCCGTTAGAGCGCAAAAAGTTCAATCATCCACGCCATATTCATGGCGAGCATGGACTAGGTAACGCTCCTGTTTGTGAGACGACGGGACGGCCGGCCGAACAGCATGCTGTTGACTATATCATTGAGCAAGTTCATCTGCATCCTCATCAGGTAACGCTTGTTATGGTGGGGCCGCTGACTAACCTAGCGCTCGCGCTTCAGAAAGATCCGGAATTTGCGAGCCTAGTCGGCAAGATCGTCATTATGGGCGGTGCTGTACGCACTCGAGGCAATGTGACTCCTGCGGCTGAAGCTAATATTTATTGCGACCCGGAAGCAGCCGATAACGTCATGCGGGCTAATCTTCCACTTACGATGGTTGGGCTCGATGTAACGATGAAGACACTGCTCCCATTGACCGAAGTGAGTAAATGGCGCGAGCACGATCCAGCGGTTGGAGGATATTTTGCGGATATGACCGAGTTCTATATTCGTTTCTATGAGAGTACACATCCGGGGATCGGTGGCTGTGCGCTTCATGATCCGCTTGCGATTGGAGTTGCTATCGATCCTAGCTTCGTGAAGGAACTGCCTTTGAATGTGACGATCGATACCGAAGGAGACGAGCTCGGCAGAACGAGAGAAGTTCTTGAGGGGGCGCCAACGTGCAGTGTATGCTTGGAGGTTGAGGCGGAAAGATTTTTGAAGCATTTCTTAAGTCGAATGATGTAAGTATGTAGGTTCGAATTCCGTACAAGTATTTACCCCGTGACTCAGGAGGTGTTCTGGCGCGGGGTAATCGAATAAAGCTTTGAATGTATATTCAAGGCTTGACTTCTGTAGCTGAACGTCATATAATAACTAAGCACCACACGATGGTGGAACAACTTAAATATTTGCAGTCATGGCGGAATTGGCAGACGCGCTAGATTCAGGTTCTAGTGTCAGCGATGACGTGGAGGTTCGAGTCCTCTTGACTGCACCATTATTATCAAGGGTTTCAGCTTATCAGGCTGAAACCTTTGTTTTTTTATGTACATCTGACATCTCGATTATTATGGAGAATGTGTGAACAGGTACATTTTGGGTTGTTTTTCATTTTGAATAGATGATAGAAATGTTAGAGTGGTAGTAGTAATGTAAAGGATTGACAACTGGAGGGAATGGCAATGCATGTATGTCAAAGAGACTACACGGTGAAGAATCCGCGTGGGATTCATGCGACACCCGCTGGGGCCCTGGTACAGCTAGCATCATCATACTCTTGTGAAGTATTGCTGATTAAAGAGAATCAAACCATTAATGCGAAAAGTATAATTGGACTGCTGAGTCTGGAGGCAAAATGCGGCGAGACGCTGACAGTGATGACGGTTGGTGAACAAGCGGAGAAAGCATTGACAGACGTAGGTAAGAAGATTGAGTCTGTTCTGGAGTGATCGCATGACCTTCATTTCTCGTACAAGCGGTTGACTATTGCCGTGATTCTAAATACAATGTTGTAGGTAAAGCATTCATATTGACTAAACTTCAGCGTCAGCGTTCTCTGCTATCGCATGAAGGCGGAATTTTAACAAAGCAAAGTCTTTGGTTTCGTTCGCCCCTTGTCCGAGTTATCGGCAGGGGGTTTTTTGTTGGCATTTTTTGAATGAAGAATAAGGAGGCAACATCGATAAACATGTTAAAGTACTCAAGTCTTGTGTTTCTTGGTGCGTGCAGCTACGGCACGCTATCTACAATTGTTAAGCTGGGTATCGCGGACGGCTATACGATACAACAAATATTAGGCGGGCAATACTTTTTTGGGTGGAGCTTCTTGCTAGTGCTCATGCTGCTCTTCTCACGAGTGCGCGTCGGTTGGAAGCAAGCGGGTGCGCTGCTGTTGGCGGGAATACCGATGAGCTTGACGAGTATATTTTACGGATATGCCGTTGAACAGCTTCCTGCTTCGTTGGCGGTTCTGTTGTTGTTCCAATTTACTTGGATAGGAATTATATTAGAAGCTGTCGTGGAACGAAAATTTCCGAGTAAGGCGAAGCTGATATCAGTGGCTGTGCTGCTCGTAGGTACGATTCTTGCGGGAGGTGTGCTTGAGCAGAGTGGGGGCGGATGGACGGCAAAAGGGATATTGTTTGGGGCGCTGTCCGCTATTACATTTGCACTATATATCTTTGTGAGTGGAAAAGTAGGTACAACTGTGCCGGTACTCTCGAAGAGCTTCCTGATTGTTACGGGAGCGTTGACGATCGTGATGCTGACGTTCTCACCTGCATTCTTATACGATGGATCGATTACCGATGGTCTGTGGAAATATGGAGTTCTACTGGCACTGCTAGGAATCGTGATTCCAGTCGTCTTCTTTGCGATAGGTATCCCGAAGATAGGGCCTGGCATGAGTACGATTCTTGGGGCAGCCGAATTGCCTGCGGCAGTGATCGTGTCGGTATTGGTGCTTCAGGAGGAGGTATCTGTGCTGCGGTGGATAGGGATCACTATTGTGTTGATTGGGATTGCGATACCGCAGATTCGTGTGAATAGGCGTCCACAGAAGCTGAATGAACGTGCACACTCGGTGTTGAAAAGTTAGTTTCGTATATTTGATCATTGTAAATTGGCGTGTTACGATAGATGTTGATGGAAATGGTTGAGATTTCGGGAGGGGATCATACGATGTCAATTTACAATTACGATGTAACCACTTTGACTGGAGAACAGTTTTCACTTGAGCGGTATAAAGGAAAAGTGTTGATCATTACCAACACAGCGAGCAAGTGCGGTTTCACTCCGCAGTACGCGGACTTGCAGCGTCTGTATACACGTTATAAAGAGCAGGGCATGGAAATCATCGGCTTTCCATGCAACCAATTCGGCGAACAAGAACCAGGAAGCAATACTGAGGTCGGGAAGTTCTGCGAGCTTAATTATGGCGTAACTTTCACGATTACAGAGAAGACCGACGTTCGTGGACCGGAAGCTCATCCAGTCTTCAAAGAACTGGTGAACGCTGCTCCGTTCAAGGGCTTTGATGAAGATCATTTTCATGCTAAGCTGTTGAATAAGATTCTGGAAGAGAAGTATCCGCATTACTTGCATGATGATTCGATCAAGTGGAACTTCACCAAGTTTCTGATCGATCGAGAAGGTAATATCGTCGAACGGTATGAACCAACAACAGATCCGATGGATATGGAAGATGCGATTCGCGATCTGTTATAAATGAAAGGAAGGCTTCAGCGCATGCGCTGAAGCCTTTTTTTATGGTGGAAGTCAGGCGGTGGCTGCGTTGCGCTGCGTTGTTCCAAGCATGCCGGCGCGAAGCGGCAGTCCGTATGGAGGCGGGAAGTTCAATGAGCTGCTTTGCTAGGTTGATTCTGGCGATCACATTGCTATTCTATATAGCAACCTGCATCTGTGTCATATGGTCTACGTTATCTGTACCACGCGAGAGAGATAACAGGGTTTTACCCCGTTACGGAGTCGGCAATGTGCTCGAAAAGTGAGATAACGGGGTAAAACCGGCTTAAGGAATGCGATGGGACGATTGATGACGCCGCCCGAGAGAGATAGCTGGGTTTTACCCCGTTACAGAGTCGGTGATGTGCTCAAAAAGTGAGATAACGGGGTAAAACCGTCTTACGGAATGCGATGGGGACGGTTGGATGTACCGCCCGAGAGAGATAACCGGGTTTTACCCCGTTACAGAGTCGGCAATGTGCTCAAAAAGTGAGATAACGGGGTGAAACCGGCTTACGAGATGCGATGGGGGCGAGTGGATGTACCGACCGTGATAGATAACAGGGTTTTTGGACCTAGAATAAAAAGTGGACATCTCTTAGTGTCACACAGATAATGAATCTATTAAAACAAAGAGGTGTCGGGCATGAGTGAGACAAGACAGCGGTACAACGAGACATTTAAACGTGAAGCAGTAAAGTATGTGCAGGAACAGACGAAGAGCCTGGATGATGTAGCTAATGAATTAAATATCAATCCCGGTACGCTACGCGGCTGGGTGGGGAAGTAC